>CAVUXE010000053.1:0-362403 GCA_963745235.1 uncultured Spirochaetota bacterium
TTGCGAAGGGATTTCCGATATACGAGTCGGGAATCCATCCTTCCGGCGCGAAGGTCCCGAATGAGAGACCGCACCAGCTCGGAGAGACTGCCCTCCGGCTCGCCGCGAAATACCCGCGCCAGGAGCTCCTTCTGCAGCCCCTGGGCGAGCGGCGTCCAGTCGTGCCGAACGGCCTCCAATCCCACGATGTCGAGCGTGTCAGGCCCGGCGCCGTCGGGGCTCGAGCGCAGTCCCGCGTACCCCTTTGCCCGTCCGCGGCCTTCACCATCCTCCTCGGAGTCGTCACCTGCTCCCGGCCCCCGCATGGGCGGCAGGAAGAACTTCCTGTAGATCGCTTCGAACTCGAGCTCCAGGCGGGATTCCACTCCGTAGTCAGCGCGCACGTGATCCGCGAGGCTCTGATTCACAAACCGTGCGAGCTCCGCTCCAAGCTCCGGCAGCTCCAGGCCCGACGGTGACCCGCGTTCATCAATCCGCACGAACAGGGAGTCTGTGTCCCCGTAGATGACCTCCCGGCCCCGGGCTGAGACAAGGTCCCGCGTCCAATACAGGATATGCTGGCCCAGGCTCGTGATTGCGCCGGCCAGCGCAGAAGCGGCAAACCGGCACCCCGGCGTGCCCAACACGCCATAGAACGAGTTCATCACGATCTTGTACGCGTACACTGCCCGCGCGTTGCCGGCCTTCTTTGCGGCGTCCCTGCTTTCGAAGAATCGGTCCAGGATTCCCGGCAGGATCCCCGGCTGCCTGCGAAATGCCGCGCCGTTGGGGGCGACAATCGCCCCGGGAACCTCGCCGCGGGTGACCCGAGAGAGCGGATCGATGTTGAAGGTCCTGATGATCGAAGGGTACAGGCTCTTGAAGTCGAAGGCCAGGACGTTCTCGATACAGGCCGGCCCGCGGGGTGATGATCCCTCCGCCGGCGACCCGCTCGATCGAGTCCTGGTCCACGCCGAGGGTCGGGGCAACGACTCCCCGCCGATGCAGGTGCTCCATGTAGAGAAACTCGAACGCGGCCACGCTCATGGACGTCTGTTCCAGGGAGGTCCCGATCAGGAGGGACTTCTGCAGCGCGAGCTCCAGGAGCCCTTCCTTTCTCAGGATGTCGAGCACCAGCCGGGAGTCCTCCAGGCAGTACAGGCAGAGGTTGTCGGCTCCTCCCGGTACAGCCGCTCCACCGCGGCTGTGCGGGATTCCCCGGGCTTTTCGTCGATTCTCTTGCCCCTTCCCAGGACGCTCTGCGCCACCGTTTCCAGCCGGTAGTCTTCCAGCCCCATGCCGGCAAATCGAACAAGCCACAGTCCGTCGAGCACCTGGCGGCCGGGGACAATGGCCTTGCTGCGCTTCCAGCGCGTGATGCCGTCGCTGTCCTCACGGTCCAGGAAGGACGCCTGCTCATCCGACCGTCCGATGTCGAAGGGGACTCCCAGCGCTGCAAACCGCCTGTCAAGCACGCGGAGGTCGAAGTCCACGACATTCCACCCGGTGATCACGTCGGGATCGCACTCGATGATCCTGCGCCTCAGCTCAGTGAGCATCTGTTTTTCATCAGGATAGCCTCTCACCCGCGGATCTTCGGGCTCTCCGCCGGCGGCCCCGTTGAAAAGCACCTCGCCGGTCTCCGTGCCGGAGGCCGGATCCCAGAAGGCCAGGGAGACCGCGTAGACTTTCTGCGCGCGCGCGTCTGTCTCGATGTCCAGGGAGAGGACCGACAGCGGGGGCTCGAAAACGCATGCGGCAAGAGAAGGGTTCTCGTAGATGCGCGTCACTCGGCGGCCGTCCCGTCGCTGCCCGTCGATGCAGATGGAGCCATGGGCGCCAAGGTCCATGAGGAGCTGGGTGGAGAGCTTCACGTCCGCTTCGTAGGTGCGGATCCCCGCCCGATGCAGGGAGTCCCGGAATCTCTGAAGCGCTGCGGAGCCCGGAAGCTCGATCCGGACCAGGGGAGCACCGTCCATGGAATGCCGGGAGCTCTCCAGGATCTCGATGCCCGAGCCCTCCTGCTCCGCGAGCCGGCGAGCGCTGGCAGCGTCTTCGGCGAGCACGTGGAAGAACGGCTTCCATCGCTTCTCGACAACCGCAAATGTCTCTCCGGACTCCAGCCTCCCGAAGAGATGAATCTCTGTCTGGCCGGCCCGGGTCTGCTCCTTTGCGTGGACGATGAATCCCTTGTCCATCAGACGGGCGGATTCTCGATGTAGCCCAGGACCGCGTCGAGGTTGTCTGCCGTGTCCCCGTCCGTGTCTACCCTGAGGAGGGGCAGCTCGGTGGGCTCGAAGCGATCACGGACGCGATAGTAGAGGTCAGCGCCTCTGTCCGCGGCGGGGTGGTCTCCCTGGTCCGCGGCAATTCGGGCAAGAGCGGTCTGCTCCGAGCAGATGCACTCGATGATCCGGACCCCTCTGCGGTGAGAGGCCGCTGTCCTTGCGAACTCTTCCAGGCGGCGCGCAGAAGACAGGGCCATGCCGTCTATGACTGCTGATTTGCCGCGGCTCAGGAGGTAGCCCGCCATGACCACCATGAGGTCATCCACGAGGCTCTTTTCCTCATCAGTGAATGCGGGGCGGGTGAAAATGCCGGTCCTCAGGGTGTCCCTGCTCAGGACGAGCAGATCCGGACGCCGCTCCAGGAGTCGCCGCGCGAGATGGGTCTTTCCCGGTCCCTGGAAGCCCCCTGAAGATGACGAGCACCCTCACTCCTCGAGAATGTACTACATGCTCCAATCCGCCGTGTCAACCCGGCGCGATCGGGAGCTCACTCAAGTCAGTACTGCTTGGGGATCTCCGGCGGGCCCGGCTTTTCCATGCTCATCAGGAGCCCGCCGCCCTTGAACAGCGTCACGCTCCCGGTGGACTGCGAAACCACGACAGCAAGGCTGGAGGTGAATGCGCTGAGCGCGGCGGCCGCCGCGTGGCGCGCGCCCAGGCCGGAAGGGAGGTTGACCGCGCTCTTTTCGGGACGCAGGAATGTGCCGGCGGACATGATGACGCCATCACCGCGGATGATGAACGCCCCGTCAATGGTGGAGAACTCCTTGATGGTCTCCTCCAGGCTCGGGTCGAGGATGTTCTTCTCCTCCTCCCGGTACCCATGGAAAGGATTGATCACCATCTGCCGGCAGTATTGCAGGACGCGAGGGTAGTCCCCGATCACGAACGCGGTGCCCACCGGGCCTGCCTTCGCGCCCTTCCCGGGAGATGTCGGTGGCAATCTGCAGCACCTTTTCCAGCACCTGCGGCTCGACATCGCCCAAAGGGGTTTCCGAGGGCCGGGAAAGCATGGTGGGGAACTCATGCCCGAGGTCGATGACCAGGAGCGTGTCCAGCGCGCCGGAGTTCGGAACCCCGGAGAGGCTTATCACCAGGTCTCCCCGTGCCAGGAGGCCGCGGGACACCGCGAACAGCAGGGCAAGCTCCACCTGGTCCGACCTGTCCAGCGTGGGAAACGGGACCTGGAGCACGTGGGAGACCTCTACATTGTCCAGGGCGAACTCGGTCTTGGTGGAGGTGACGAGGATCAGCTCGACGCTGGATGGGATGTCCTCGATGAAGCGCAGATTGCCCACCGCGTCTCCGTGGAGCAGGAGCGCCCTGGCCTTGACCTCTTCAGCAACGGACAGGGCGTGGGCAAAAAGCAGGCGGGAAAGCCGCAGCTTGGCGGAGGAAGCGGGCTTGCCGGCCTCTTCCACGTGCCCGTGCGAGATGAGAAGCCGGCAAGTCTTCCGGCGTCCGCGCGGTGAGGATGAGCTGCGTGAGGGCGCGGTCCCGCAGCGTGCGCGCAATCTCGGCCAGCAGCATGACGTGCTGGTCGGGGTCGTTTTCCCCGCTCACGATCAGGAATATCAGGTTGACTGGATTGCCGTCGCTGGAATCCCACGACACGCCCTTGCGGCTCCTGCCCACCGCAAGCGCAATGCCGTCCCAATCCGGCAGGCGCGCGTGCGGGATGGCGATCCCCGGGGCGATCCAGGAGCTCACCATCTTCTCCCGTTGCAGGACGGCGCGGTTGACCACGTCCACGTCGACGCTCCCGATGGATGCCGCAAGGACGGCCGCCAATTCACGGATTGCGCCGTCTTTTGCATGGCTGCGCAGGGTCCGTATGAGGTCGGGCGCGAGGTACCGTGAGAGCAGCGGCATGTCAGCTTCCGCTCCCAAGTATAGTCGGAACCAACACGCTTTGCCATTGAGACGCGCGTCGTGAGCACGGCGGGCGATGCGTTGAAGAAGGGGCCGGATTAAGTATTATATAAGGAAGGAGCAGCACACATGTCCGCCTCTCGAGATCCCTCCGGCGTCCTCCAGGAGGATGTCGGTGTACAGCAGAAGCCTCGTCTCCAGGAGCCGAAGCTGTATCGCGTGCTCCTGCACAACGACAACTACACGACCATGGATTTCGTCGTGAAGGTCATCGTCGCGGTTTTCCACAAGCCGGCGGCAGAGGCGACGAAGATCATGCTGGACGTGCACCAGAAAGGGCACGGAGTGGTGGGCGTCTACACCTACGATATCGCCGTGACCAAGGTGTCCCAGGTGCACGAGATGGCCCGCCAGAGCGAGTTCCCCCTCCGCGCGAGCTGCGAAGAGGCATGGATGGAGATTTCCGCAGAGCTGAACCATATCATCCTGGCCGCCTACAGGGAGGCAGAGTCCCGGCGGCACGAGTATCTCACCCCGGAGCATGTCCTGTATGCGTCCCTCTTCTTCGATCGAGGCAAGGGAGATCATCATTTCCTGCGGAGGGAACGTGGATTCTCTTGCCAAGGACCTGGAGGAGTACTTCCGGACGCGGGTCCCCGTGGTGGACGACTCGAAGCCCATTCAATCCGCGGGGTTCCAGTCCATCATGGAGAACGCCATCCTGCACAGCGCCTCCTCGGAAAAGGAATCGGTGGAGATCGACGAGATTCTCGTCTCCATGCTGGAGGAGAAGGAATCCTATGCGGCCCATTTCCTTGCCAGCCAGGGAATCGATCGCCTTGCACTCCTCACCTACATCTCCCACGGCGTGACCGTCTTTCCGGACGCTGACGCAGCGGCGGACGAGGAAGAAGAAGAGGGGGAGGAAAGCCCCGCGGAGAAGGCAGAGACCCGTGAGGAGAGGAGGGCCGCGCGCGCTCTCGCGGCTTACACCGTCGACCTCACGGAAAAAGCCCGGTCCGGGGGCATTGACCCGCTCATCGGCAGGGAGGAGATCCTCCAGCGCACCATCCAGGTGCTCTGCCGCAGGCTGAAGAACAACCCCATCCACGTGGGAGAACCGGGCGTCGGGAAGACCGCCATCACCGAAGGCCTGGCCCAGATGATCGTGGAGGGGAAGGTGCCGCGGGCGCTGCGGGACTCCCGCATCTTTGCCCTGGACATGGGGGCCCTTCTTGCCGGCACCAAGTTCCGCGGGGATTTCGAGGAGCGGCTGAAGAGGGTGATCAAGGAGCTGGAAAGGCAGGATCACGCCATCCTCTTCATCGATGAGATCCACACGGTCGTCGGCGCGGGCTCGGTATCCGGCGGTTCCATGGATGCCTCCAACATCCTCAAGCCGGTCCTCACCTCGGGGAAGCTGCGCTGCATCGGCTCCACCACCTACGAGGACTACAGGAAGTTCTTCGACAAGGACCGGGCCCTCTCGCGCCGGTTCCAGAAGATCGAGGTGCCGGAGCCCACCGTGGCGCAGACGGAGCTGATCCTCCGCGGCTTGCGGGAGAAGTACGAGAGCTACCACGAAGTCCGTTACGAGGAGGAGGCGCTGAAGGCGGCCGCCGAGCTCTCCGCGAAGTTCATCAACGACCGCCACCTTCCGGACAAGGCCATCGACGTGCTGGACGAGGCGGGCGCCTGGGTTCGCATCTATGGTGGAAACGATGAAGACGCGGGGCCGCGGCCGGTGAGCACCCGGGTGATCGAGGAGGTGGTGGCGCGGATCGCGCGGATCCCGGCCGCCAGCGTCTCCAGCCGGGAGCGCGAGCGCTTGAAGGACCTGGACGCGCGGCTGAAGTCGCAGATCTTCGGCCAGGACCACGCCGTGGAGCTCGTGGTGCGCGCAATCCGCAAGTCGCGCGCGGGCTTCGGCGAGCGGGACAAGCCTGTCGCCTCGCTGCTGTTCGTCGGCCCGACGGGCGTGGGCAAGACGGAGCTTGCGCGGCAGCTTGCGGAAATCCTTGGCGTGAGCCTGCTCCGGTTCGACATGAGCGAGTACCAGGAGAAGCACACCGTCTCCCGGCTCATCGGCGCGCCCCCGGGCTACGTCGGCTACGATGACGGGGGTCTGCTGACGGACGCCATCCGCAAGAACCCCCACGCGGTGCTGCTCCTGGATGAGATCGAAAAGGCGCACCAGGACATCTACAACATGCTCCTGCAGATCATGGATTACGCCACCCTCACGGACAACAACGGCAAGAAGGCGGATTTCCGCAACGTGGTGCTCATCATGACCTCGAACGCGGGCGCCCGGGAGATCGGCAAGCCTCTTGTGGGCTTTGGCGAGAGGATGGTTCGCGAGGATGCCCTGTTCGATGCAGTCGAGCGGATCTTTGCCCCCGAGTTCAGAAACCGCCTGGATGCCGTGGTGAAGTTCAACAACCTGGACCACGCCATCGTGCTTCAGATCGTCGGCAAGGCCATCCGCCAGTTCCAGGCAGAGCTTGCCGTGAAGAATGTCACGCTGGAAGTAACGCCCGACTGCATGGACTGGCTTGCCAGGAAGGGGTACTCGGAGGAGTTCGGCGCCCGGGAGATCGCCCGGCTGGTATCGTCCAGGATCAAGGACTTCTTCGTGGACGAAGTGCTCTTCGGCCGCCTGGCCGGAGGCGGACACGCCCGGGCCGACGCGCAGGGGGACGAGGCAGTCATTTCAGTCGTCAAGAGCGGAGCTTCCTGACGACGACCCTCGCCTGTCCGACCACCCCTCCCGTGGGTCAGCGCAGTCAGAAGCTTGCGGGGAGCTGCGTTGCAGCGGCCAGGCGGCGCAGGTATTCCTCTCGGGGGATTTCCACGGCGCCCAGGGACTGCAGATGCGGCGTCATGAGCTGCACGTCGAAGAGGGCGAACCCCGAAGCGGCAAGCCTTTCAACCATAGACACGAGGGCCACCTTGGAAGCGTCTCGCGCCACTGAAAACATCGACTCCCCGGCGAAAAAGCCGCCCACGGATACACCGTAGAGCCCGCCCGCCAGGCTTTCGCCGAGCCACACCTCCACCGAATGGGCGTGCCCGAGCTCGTGCAGCCTGCAGTACGCCGCGATGAATTGCGGGCTGATCCACGTTTCTTCACGGTGCGGTCGCGGCGCTGCGCAGCCTTCCATGACAGCCCGGAAATCCCGGTCGAACGTAGTTCGAAAGACGCCGCGGCGCATCAGCCTGCCGAGGCTGCGCGACACGTGAACGCCGTCAAGCGGGATGACCGCCCTCGGGTCCGGTGACCACCAGGTCACCGGGTGTGTGGTCCAGGGGAAGATTCCATTGCGGTATGCCAGGAGGAGAGTGCCGGGTGAGAGGTCTCCCCCCACGGCGAGGAACCCGTCGGCGTCCGCGTTGCCGGCATGGGGGAAGCGGAACCTGGAGGTGAGCTCCTTTTCAGAGCCCGGCTTTCCTGAGGGCATCCTCGGGGCTTGCACCGTCGTGGACCACGGCCTTGAATGCCTTCACGGACGCGGTGACGTTCTCGAATCCCCAGACGTTGCGTCCGATGACCGCGCCGTACGCGCCGCTTTTCACGACGTCAGCGACCATGGCCAGCGCGCTCCGCAGGTCCTCCGCCTTGGGGCCGCCGGCCGCGACCACGCGGACAGGGCTCTCAGAGACGATCTGCGCATAGGCGGCCACGTCGCCGCAGTACGGGACCTTGATGACGTCCACACCCAGCTCCGCGGCGCAGCGGACTGCCCATGCAATGTCCTCCGGGGCGAAGGAGATGCGGGGCTTTCCGTCCGAGAGGATGCGCGGGTAGACGTGGCACACGACGGGCATCTCGTAGCGGGCCGCCTGGCGAACGCAGTCGGCAACCTTCTGGAGGTGACGGAACTCCGTGGCCCCCCTCACGAAGCAGACCACGGCGAATGCATCCGCACCCATGACGACCGCGTCTTGCGGTGTCACGGACTGGGCCATCTCGCTTTCATCAACGCGCAGGAGCGAGCTCTGCAGGATCAGGGGGATGGACCCCGCATAGTCCTGCCACACTGACCGTGCCCACCCGATGTGCATGGTCACGGCGTCCGGCCTTCCTTTGGCAACCGCTTTCAGCGTGCCGGGCACATCACGAAGTCCCTCGGGCATTCCCTCCTGGTACGTGATGAAGTGGTCGATTGCCACGGAGCACAAGCGCCCCGACGAATGAGAGAAGAGCCTGTTGAGTCGCACGAGCTTCCCGGTGTTCATGATCGGGACAAATCATAGAAGTAAACGGCGGTTATGTACAGCACCGGAGGCGCCGTCGAGAACTGGAACCAGGCCGGCACGGGGGCTATAATGTCTTGGAAGGCAATGAGAGACCAAATTCTCGGGAAGAATGGCTTGGGGGCGATGGCAGCGCTCCTTCTGGTCATCGCCGGACTCGTCTCAGGGTGCCAGCTCGGCGGCGGTCTCCCGCCCGCCGTTTCCTACACCAACCCCGCGGGCGGAACAGCGACCTTCCCCCTCGCGGGGCCCATAACGGCAGTTTTTACCAGGCCAATGGACAGCTCTTCGATCACGACAGCCTCGTTCCTGGTGTACAACGGCTCCGCACCGGTCACTGGCACCGTGACGTACTCCGGAAACACTGCCGCTTTCCAGCCGGCGAGTACCCTCCCTGCCCGGCGCTGCCATCACCGCCATCATTACCGCCGCGGCCAAGGACACCTCCGGCAGCCCCATGGCCGCGAATTACACGTGGACCTTCACAACGGGGCTGACAGTTGTGCCACAGCTGCTGTTCTATACGGCCACTTTCATTCCGGCCCCCTTCTCCCGCTATGGGGGACCCGTAACCTTCACAAGCGGCGGCAACACCCTGTCGCAGACCGTCAACCCGGACGGCACCATTACCCTGGCGATTACAGCCTCCCCGGGCTCCGAGGACAACGGCTTCTATTTCAAGGTCGGGACGCTGTCATCGCTCAACTCTCTGGCGGCGACCCTTGGCGCGGGGTCCGGGACGGTTTCGGTGAACCTCTGGCTGGACATCAACAATGATGGAGATTTCTTTGCCTGGAACGGGAATGCAATTTCCGGCCTCGGGGGTGACCAGTCCCTGGTCGGTCCCGCATCTTCGGGGACCTCGCTCGTCGTCAGCTCGACCTCCACATTCAGCGGCTATACCCTGGCGCAGTTGAAAGGGGGGAGCCTTGCAGGCGTGAACGGCAATACAGGTGCCGCCATCTGGATCGGAGTTGCTGTCACCTCGGGCAGCCTGACCGCCACAATCACGGGAATCCAGCAACAATGAAGAGGCGACACGTTTTCCTGCTGATTGTTCTTTTCGCGTCCCTGGCTTTCATCTTCGACACATGCAACCTCCTGAATACCGACATCATGGACCGGATCAACATGTTCGCGAGCGGCCTGAACAACTCGGACAGGTCCGGCATCAATGCGAACTTCGATTCTGCCCTGACGCAGAACCTGGCCGCCATGAACGCCGCCTGGTGGGCGGGGAACTTCCCGGTTCCGCCGGATGCCAATCATCTCTATTCCATCTCCCTCATCGACTATTCGAACCCTGCCAACGTGATTGCCACGATCACCGGGCCCCCTGCCTTCAACGGCGCCACCGGGCTTGCCGTGAATGCTGTTTTCGTCATGAGCAAGGAAGGGCAGGACTGGTTCATAGAGAAGCTCTTCCTCAACGGGAGCGCCTCGCCCCTCATCTATTGACCGCCCCTTGCCCTATCGGTCCCCGCGGACTACGGTAGCGCCCATGAAAGGCAGGCCGGCGGTTCTTGCAAACGATTCCCTTCTCCTCCTTACCTCCCTGATCTGGGGCGTGGCGTTCGTCGCCCAGCGCGTCGGGATGGACCACGTGGGGCCTTTCACCTACAACGCGGCGCGCTTTGCCCTCGGGGCCGTGTCCCTCCTGCCCGTGCTTGCCTTTCGCAGACGTTCAGGCTCGCCCCCGGTTTCGCGCACCGCGTCAGCGGTATCTCCCGTGCCGGCGGGGATCCTTGCCGGTGCCATCCTTTTCTGCGGCGCTTCACTGCAGCAGATCGGCCTCGTCTCCACGACGGCCGGCAAGGCAGGCTTCATCACCGGCCTGTACGTGGTGCTTGTGCCGCTGGCGGGCCTGCTCTGGGGCCAGCGGGCGGGGTGGAGCGCCTGGGCGGGCGCCCTTGCCTGTGTGGCCGGCCTTTTCGTGCTGAGCTTCAGTGAGAGCCTCGGAATAGAGCGCGGTGATCTCCTGGTGCTCCTGGGGGCTTTCTTCTGGGCGGGGCACGTTCAGCTCCTTGGCTGGCTTTCTCCCCGGACAAATCCCGTGCAGCTTGCGTGCATCCAGTTCGCCGCGTGCGCCCTCCTCAGCGCCGGGACGGCGCTTGCGGTGGAGCGGCCAACCACGCAGGGCATCATGGAAGCCGCCGGACCCAATCTCTACGGAGGGCTCCTGTCAGTCGGGGTTGCGTATACCCTGCAGGTGGTGGCGCAGCGCAGATCAAAACCGGCGCACGCCGCCATCCTGCTTTCAATGGAAAGTGTGTTTGCAGCCGTCGGGGGAAGCATTTTCCTGGGCGAGCGCCTGGGGCCGCGCGGCTCGGCGGGCTGCGCGCTGATATTTGCCGGGATGATGATCGCGCAGTTGCCCGTCCTCCTTCACGGCCAGGCGCAGGGCGGGCCAGCGACGTGAAGGGCGAGGTCCTGGACAAGGCTGCTGAAGTTCTGAGAGGGCTCCCGGGAGTGCGTGCCGTTTCTACCCTGGACCAGGCGCAGAAGCAAAAGGTCGTGGACCTCGAGTCGCACCACGAAAGGCAGCTTTCGCTTCCGGTCAGGAACCTGGGGGTCAGCCTCCTGGCGGCCCGTGAGGCGTGCTTCGTGGTGCTGAAAACAGGAAGCTTCCGTCCCCCGTCGGCCCCGAGCGTCTACCTCGTGGAGGAGGGTGGGTCACCGGCGGGCAACCACGCGCTCACGGTGGCAGGAAAGGGATACACGATCGTCGGGGAAGAGATGACGGGGGGCGGCGTGGGCAGGTATACTGAGCCCGTCATCCCCCTGGATGAGTCTTTCGTCATTTTCCCGCAGAGGAGGAGCGGCCCCCAGGTCCCCTGCTTTTTCCTCCTGCCGCCGTTGCCCTTCCCGGAGCTCGAAAGAGTGAAGGACCATCTGGGCATCAGGGAGATTCTTTCCATCAGCCCATCCCTGGTCTCGGACGGCTATCTGCGTCAGATCTGCGGATTTCCGCCGTCGAACAGCTTTGCCACCCTGCTGGTGGGCTTTGATCTGCATTCTCCCTGATTCGCCCGCTCCTTGATGAAACTCCGGCTTCGAGGTATTTTCCTGACAAGCGATGAGCACGAACGCCATCAGACGAACGGGGAAGTTGGCTCTGCTCAGCAAGGCGGGACTGTTCTCGCAGCTTCGTGAGGCCGAGCTTCGCACAATTTCCCGCTACAGCGGCTATCGAACCTTTGCGGAGGGAGAGCTGATCTTTCCGGAAGGAAGCCACCGGGAAGAGCTGTATCTGATCAAGAACGGCAGGGTCGTGATACGCCGGGGCGGGAACGGGGAAGGGCAGGACATTGCCCGCTTCGTGGCCGGTGAGGTGTTCGGGGAGATGGATCTCCTGGACTCGGCCCCGCGCAGCGCGTCCGCGTTCGCCGAAGAATCGACGACCCTCCTCGTGTTTCCCCACGAAGTCCCCTTCCAGGAGCTCCTCGAAAAGCATCCGTACGTATTTGCCCGAATACTCCGCAAGCTCCTGGGAGAGATTGCCGGGCGGATCCGCGCAATTGACAGGCTCGTTTCGGAAAAGTCCCCCTGGATAGAGGAGCTCAAACGCCAGCTCCTTCGGGACAAGCTCAGCGGGCTGTACAACAGGGCGTTCCTGGAGGAGGAGCTTCCCCGTCTCCTGGCCGCGGGGCGGCCGGTGAGCCTCCTTGTCGTGAAGCCGGACAATTTCAAGACCATCAACGACACCTGCGGTCACGAAGCCGGGGACAAGACGCTGGTGCTCATCGCGGACGCCCTGAAATCCTGCCTTGCCGAAGGGGACCTGGGCGTGCGCTACCGCGGGGATGAATACTGCGCCGTGCTTCCCGGGCATCCCGCCCCTGAGGCGGCGCGGCTTGCGGAGTGCGTCCGGTTGGCTGTCGGCAGGGTGGACGTGGCCCAGGTCACCGGCGGGGCCGTGGCCTCGCTTCCCGCAAGCGTCGGGGCCTGCACGTGGCCTGATTCCGCCACTGACGCGAAGAGCCTGATCGCCGGGGGCTTTGAAAGGATGCTGAAGGCCCGGGCAGACGGCGGCAACCGGGTGCTGGGAGAAGGCCCCCTGGCGGAAGGGAACGGCTGATGGAAGCGATCGCTCCGGCCTTCCTGGAACGAGTCAGGGTCTTTTCCCTCCTGTCGCGGGATGACGTGGAGCGCGTAACGGCGCACCTCACCTCGGTGGAGCTGGCCGAAGGGCAGACTCTCTTCCGGGAAGGCGAACCGGGGACGGAGCTGTACATCCTGGCGGAGGGAAAAGTCGCCATCAGCATCAGTCTCCCGGACGGGGCGGAGCAGCAGATTGCCCAGTTTGCGCCCGGGGATTTTTTCGGAGAGATGTCCATCTTCGACAATGCGCCGCGCTCGGCGACCTGCCGCGCGCTCATCCACAGCGTTGTTTTCAGTCTTTCCAAGGACGCGTTCTCGGACATCATCGCGCGGCACCCCCGCATCGCTTTGAAGCTCATGTACCGCATGCTCAATGTGACCACACAGCGCCTGCGGGACACCAGCCAGTTCGTCTCCGAGATGGTGCTCTGGGGGGAAAGCGCGCGCAAGCGGGCCATCACGGACGAGCTCACCGGCGTGTACAACCGGCGGTTCCTGGAGGATTCCCTGGGAGGCTATGTATCGGAGGCAGGGGAGAAGAACCAACCGCTCTCCCTCGTCATGGTGGACCTCGATCATTTCCGGGAAATCAACGAGCTGTATGGACACCAGAAGGGAGACGAGGCCATACGCTCCGCCTCGGCGATATTCCGTTCACTGCTGCAGGACAGGGGAGCCATTGCGCGCTACGGCGGGGACGAGTTCGTCATCATCCTGCCGCACATGGGGTCTGCGGAAGCAACGCAGCTCATGGCGGGGGTGTGCCGGGAAGTGGCCCGCCTGGAGATTCTCAAGGACCTGAAGGGGCCGCTCACCCGGGTGACGTCGAGCATGGGTGTGGCCTCCTATCCCGAGCACGCCACGGACCTGAGCACTCTGCGCGCCGCGGCGGATGCCGCGCTCTACCGGGCCAAGGAGGGGGGACGGAACCGGGTGGTGTGCGCATCCCCGCCGCGTCGCGCGGGTCCCAAAGCTCCCATCCACGGAATCGGCCAGAAGAACAGGGTCATCGCCAACATCATCGAAGCCATCACTTCCCGCAAGCGCTTCGTCGTCCTTGGCCACCAGAGCCCGGACGACGACTGCATCTCCTCCATGATCTCCTTCGCCCTGATCCTCCACATGTTCTACCGGGAAGTCTTCCTGTACATCGGCGGGCAGGTTCACGAGCGGTTTCGCTACCTGCTGGAGATCTGCCGCTACAACTCCATACCCATCCTCGCGGGAGCGGAAGCCGCCCCGAGCGGAGTGGACACGGTGGTGCTGTGCGACACGCCGAAGCCGGCAATGATAGACGCCAGCCCGGGGCTGCGCGCGGTCATCGCGGATCCCGGGGTGCTTCGCATCGAGATAGACCACCACATGGGCGGAGACAGCGGCTACTTCGGTGACGAAGGGTATCGGCTGGTCACAGAGGCTTCTTCCGCCAGCGAGCTGGTCGGGCACATCCTCCTGAAGCTCCAGGGCCGCAAGGACCTTCTTGAACGTCACCAGGTCACGGAGCTTTTCCCGCGCAACCTGGTGCTGGCCATCCTGACGGGGATCATCGGGGACTCGAACATGGGCCAGTACCTGAAGTCTCACCGTGAGAAGCGCTACTACGGCGTGTTCAGCACGATGTTCAACGACATCCTCTCCCGGCGCACCACGAAGAAGACGAACTTCTTCACGGCGGACCAGCTCTTCAGCGAGCTGCAGAAGCTTTCCACCAATGAAGCGGGCTGGTTCGACTACATGATGTCCCGAAAACGCTCCAGCCGCTCCATCTCCTATGTGGCGCTGGATGAGAAGGAGTCCGCGCCGCTGTTCACCGTCTCTGATGAAGACACGGTTGTCTCTACCGCCCGCGCGGTTGCGGACAAGCTTGCCGAGGAAAGCGGGAAGCTGGGGCTGGTTGCCTACAGCGACAATCCGGAGAGAAGCTCTCTTTACCAGTTCCGCCTGCGCAGGTCCAGCGTCTGGAAAGAGTACGACCTGCGAAACCTCCTGACGGTCTTCACCATTCAGAACGGGGGAGGGCACGAGGGGGCAATCGGGTTCCGCGTGCCGCGGACGGAGGTCCCGGACTTCGAGGCCTATATCCAGCGACTCGTGACGGGAATAGAGAAAGAGATCAGCCGCGGCTCATGAGCGGCGGCTATGACCGGCGGCGGCTTATGACCGGCAGCGGTTCATGACCGGCAGCGGTTCATGACCGGAGCGGTTCACGACCGGCCGCTCCTGCCGCCCGCGCCGTACTGCTTTTCCAGCAACTCACCCGCACTCGCCAGGTCAGCGGGACAGGGCTGGGGCATGGAAACGAGCTTTTCCGCGGCCCCCGTGTCCTTGAACCCGGTGCCCGTGAGAAGAACGACGACAGTTGCGGAGGGTTCCACGTTCGCGCGGTCTTTCAGGAATCCGGCCCACGCCGCGGCGGAGGACGGTTCGACGAAGCTCCCCGACTCCCTGCCCAGCTCGGCCTGGGCGCCGCTGATCTCCTCATCGCTGACCTCGACTGCTCTGCCGCCCGTCCGCGCGAGCCAGTCCAGCGCCATCCGGCCGCACGCGGGTGAGGCGACAGAAAGGGAATCAGCGATGGTGGAGGCGCGCGTGAGCACCACCTCCCGCTTCTCCCGCCAGCTCCTGGCGATGGCATTGCTGCCTTCCGCCTGAACCGCGACCATCACCGGCATTTTTTCGGCGAGGCCTGCCTGCACGAGGTCCGCGAATCCCTTGCAGGCGCCTGAAATGATGACGCCGTCTCCGACAGGGACATAGACCACGTCCGGCACCCGGCAGCCCAGCTGGTTGTACAGCTCGATGGAGACGGTCTTCTTCCCCTCCACGGTGAACGGGTTGAAGCCCGTATTGCGGTTGATTCCTCCGAACGCCCGCGTGTACGCGATGGAGAGCGAGAAGGCGTCGTCATAAGTGCCCTGGATGGGCACAACGCGGGCTCCATACAGGAGGGACTGAAGGAGCTTGGCCCGGGGGGCGGCGCCCGGAACGAACAAGACCACCTCGAGCCCGCAGGCGGCGCCGGCGCACGCCATGGACGCCCCCGCATTCCCCGTGGAGGCAAGCGTGACGGTGTCAGCCGCATGCACCTTCGCCTGCTCCGCCACCAGGAGCGAGGCCCTGTCCTTGAGGGAGCCGGACGGGTTCAGGCTGTCGTTCTTCAGGAAGAGCCGGGGGAAGCCCGTTTTTGCCCGAAGCCGACCGACGGGGACCAGGGGAGTTTCGCCCACGGGAAAGCCGGCAGCGTTGCGCACCGGCAGCGGAAGGAAGGCAAGGGGATCAACCGGGTTTCCCCGTTCAAACGACGTGGTGGGCTCGAAAACCACGGAGAGGTTGCCCCTCTGGAAACCTGTCTGCACCGCACCCCCGGCGGGTGGGGCGCAGGCAGGGCAGCGATAGACCACCTCGTCTGTGGAGATCTCCCGTCCGCAGTCGGTGCACACGTACCGGATGACCATCAGTTAGAGCCCGACCTCGCGGTTGAACTCCTCGATCAGCTCGTCGATTCGGGGGGCCTGCTCCTGGATGCCTTTCCAGTACCCGGGGTCTTCCCACTGCGCGTTGAGCTCCTGGACGGTTTTGCCCTGCTGCTCGACCCAGGTGTAGTACTTGAGGTTGTGCACCCGCTTCCTCTCCGGATAGGTGAGCTCCAGGACATTGTCCGAGCGCTGCCCTTCCAGGGAAACGGCGTGCGCCCGCACGGCTGCCGCCTGGTCAAACGGGCCTTCCTGCTCCCCCAGCTCGCGCACCCGTGACCCGTACAGCTCCATGGAGTCCGTGAGGATGGTGACCACCACGTCCTTCTCCGTCATCTCGTAGTATCGGGCAAGCTTGATGGACGCCAGGAGGTTGCCGATTCCCGATATCCCCAGGAGCGGCAGGGATTCAATCAGCGTCCCGGGCACGCCGCGGGAGGAGAGGAGCGCCTTGCCCTCCTTCTCGTTGAAGAGGCGAAGCAGGTCCATGCAGTCGTCGTCATCCACCGCGATCACCGCGTCGGTGTTTCGGACGTTGTGGATCCAGGGCACGTGCTTGTCCCCGATGCCTTCGATCCTGTGGGCGCCGAACCCGTTGCGAAGCAGGGTGGGGCACTGCAGGGCTTCCGCCGCGCCGATCCTCACGCCGGGGAACCTCTTCTTCAGGTTGTCCCCCGCCGCAATGGTGCCGGCGGAGCCCGTGGAGGAGACGAAACCGGCAAGCTGCGTCCCGCGGGCCCAGGGCGCGCTCCATCACCCGCGCGATGGCCGCACCGGTGACTTCGTAGTGCCAGAGGTAGTTGCCGAACTCCTCGAACTGGTTGAAGATCACGATGTCGTCTCCCCGGTCGCGGGAAAGCTCGTGGCACTTGTCGAAGATCTCCTTCACGTTGCTTTCGCTGCCGGGCGTCGTGATCACCTCCCCGGCGATCTTCGAGAGCCACTGGAAGCGTTCCTTGCTCATCCCCTCCGGGAGAATGGCGATGGACTGGCAGCCCAGCAGCGCGGAGTTGAAGGCGCCGCCGCGGCAGTAGTTGCCGGTGGAGGGCCACGCCGCCTTCTGCGTCGTGGAATCGAATGAGCCGGTGACCAGCGCGGGCGCGAGGCAGCCGTAGGTGGCGCCCACCTTGTGCGCGCCGGTGGGGAACCATTTGCCCACCAGCGCGATGATGCGCGCGGGAACCCCCGTGAGCGAGCGGGGGAACTCCAGGAAGTTCACCTCTCCGAAAAGCCCCCCCCTCTCCACCGGCTGGTTGCGCCACGTGATGCGAAAGAGGTTCAGCGGGTTCACGTCCCAGAGCCCTGTCTTCTTCAGGCCGTCTCTGATGCGGGAGGGGGCCTTTTCGGGCTCCTTCATCTGGGCGAATGTCGGGAGGACGATGCCTTTCTCTCTGCAGCGACGGATGTTCCTGGAGCGCGCCTCGGGATGCCTGTCGAGTGTGATCATGCAACGATGAAAACTCACCCCGTGGCCGATGTCAAGGATACGACTGCAGACCAGGGAAAGTTCGCGCGGCCCAGTAGACAATGCGCGCCAGATCGCGGAATCTACCCTGGAAAAGGAACGTCACGTGAAGATAACGCTTGCAGACGTGGCAGACGCCCAGACAATCCTGGAGCTCCAGAAGCAGTGCTACCAGTCCGAGGCTGCGCTGTATGATGACTATTCGATTCCTCCCTTGCGGCAATCCCTTGAGAGCCTCCGGGATGAGTTCGAGAAAAAGATCGTCCTCAAGGCAGTGGAGTCAGGAAGGATAGTCGGATCTGTCCGGGCTCACGTGAAAGACGATACATGTCATGTCGAAAGGCTCATCGTCCATCCCGATTTCCAGAACAAGGGGATCGGGAAGAAGCTCCTGGGCTCGGTCGAGTCGATCTTCCTCAGCGCTCGACGGTTCGAGCTGTTCACGGGCGAAAAGAGCGTCAAGAACATCTCCTTGTACAGTTCCTTCGGTTACCGCGAGCTCAGGAAGGAACCCCTGAGCGATCGCGTGACCCTGCTGTACATGGAAAAAGTGGTCTTTTAGGGCGCCCTGATCCTATTTCACGAACTCATGCGAACAGCGGGGGCACGCGACCATGCCGCAGCTTCGAAAGAGCCGCGGGCACTGGGCGCAACCCTCGCCCTGGGCTGCGTCGAAGCGGTTGCCGCACAGCGGACACTGGACGTCCTGCGCCGTCTTCGCGGCCGGCTCGGCTGCCCCGGCTCTCTTGCCCCTCATTCAGTCCCCCCCTACCCGATACCCAGGGCGTGCATGACCCAGCGTGCTCCTCCGCCTGCCGCCAAAGCGAGGGCGATGGTGAACCCCATGATGGCAGCAGCCCGCTTCCAGCCAAGCTCTCTGCCGAGCACCGCCACCGTGGCGACGCAGGGGATGTAGATCGTGTTGACAAGCGCATAGACGAACAGCTGGGACGGCACCATGAAGTCCAGGAGGCTCTTCGTGTGCGGGCCGTAGCGCACGATGGCCAGAGTCAGCAGGAGCTGGAGGGCAAGCTCTTTCCTCAAGATCGCGAAGATGAGAGTGAGCCCCGCCACGGCCGGAAGTCCGAGCCATCCCTCCATGACCGGAGCAAGCGGAGCGGAGAGCTTCCAGATCAGCCCCGTCTCGTAGAGGGCGCCCAGCAGCAGGCTCCCGCCGAGGACGATGGGTGTGGCCACGAAGATGAAATCCTTGAACCTGAACCAGGTCTTGATGGCGATGGACCTCAAGGACGGCATGCGGAAGGGAAACATTTCCATGACCAGCCCGCTCGACTCACCGGGCATCACCTTGTTGAGCCCGACGCCGACCGCCGCCACCAGCAGGCCCATGAGAAGGAACACGGCGATCCCCCACTGCCAGCCCGCCAGGCTGGCCAGCGCGCCGAGGATGACCGCGGTCCGGGCGCTGCACGGGATGAGAACGATGAGCGTGCTCGCGATGGTCCGCTCCCTCATGGTGGTGAGCACACGCGTGCCGATGATGGCAGGCACGTTGCAGCCGGCGCCGGCCACCAGCGGAATGATGGAGCGTCCGTGCAGGCCGAAGCGGTGCATGATCCGGTCGGTCAGGAAGGCGACCGAGTTGAGGTAGCCGCTGTCTTCCAGGAAGGCCAGGAGGAAATAGAAGGTGAGGACGTAGGGAATCCCGACCGCGAGTGAGGCCTCGATGCCGGCATCCGGGCCCCATATCAGGATCTTGGCGACCACGCCGTTGCCCGCGATGAGGTGGATGGCTCCCTGGATGAGCGGAGAGAGAGCAACCGCCCACAGCGTGCTGAACGTGCGGGCCAGGAAGTCCCCGACAACAAAAAGGAAGGCGAAGATCCCTCCCAGGGCAACTGCCAGGATGGGCAGCCCTGTAAGAGGCGAGGTGGTGAGACGCCAGAGCCGCTGGGAGAGCAGCTCCTTGTCTGCGCCCCTGCGCTGAACTTCGTCAACTATCGCGCCGGCAAGTCCGTGGCGCTCGCGGATGATGCGAAGGGGCGCATCCTCTCCGTGCTCGTCGTGAATACGCACCGCCGCCTCGTCGACAAACGAGAGAAGCTCCGGCCCCCTGTCGACACCTCGGACGAGCCGCTTGAACTCGGCGTCGTTCTCCAGGAGCAGCAGCGCCAGCCCGCGCGGGCTGACACGCGGGGCATCCCCGTTCAGGAGGGCGGAAACATGGACGGAGATGTCCCCCACGATTTTCTCCACGTCGGCCCCGTATGATACGTGGCGAGTCGGTGAGCCGCCTGCCCCCGGTCCGGGCTCACGACATTTTCTGGAGCGTCGAACCGCGGCGACGGCTGCGGCAAGGAGCGTTTCCAGTCCTTCTCCGTGCGTGGCCACCGTGGGGATCACCGGGATTCCCAGGAGGCGCGAAAGCGCCGCCACGTCTATCTCTATTCCTTTCTTTCGCGCCTGGTCGAACAGGTTGAGGGCAGCGACCACGGGAAACCCCATGTCGAGCAGCTGCAGGAGCATGTAGAGGTTGCGCGCAAGGTTCGTCGCGTCCAGGATCACGATCACCGCGTCCGGGTTGCCGTCCAGGATCCCCTGCCGCGCGACCCACTGGTCTTCGGAGACAGCCCCCAGCGCATACGTTCCCGGCAGGTCCACGAGGCCGATGCGAAGCTCCCCCAGCCGCGTGGCCGCAACGTTTATCTCCACCGTCTTGCCCGGGTAGTTGGCCGTGACGGCCCCCGTGCCGGTCAGCGTGTTGAATATGGAAGACTTGCCGACGTTGGGGTTGCCGGCAAGGGCGAAAACGAAATCGGTTCGGCCGCGTATCTCGTTCACCGCGCCGCAGCAGGAGATGCTCACCGGGAAGGCTCCTTCACCCAGATCTTCTCAGCGACTTCCCGCCCGATCGCGTAGCTTGCCCCGTTGATCCGCACCAGGAGCGGCCCGTCGAAGGGGGCAACCTGTTCCACGCGAACGGCCGCCTGCGGCATCATGCCAAGGGTCGCGAGGTACTCCAGGAGGTCCCTTCGCTCTTCGGCGATCTTCGCAATCACTCCGCTCTCGTTTCGCCGCAGGGTGCTCAGGCGGCGCGCGGGGGCTTCCGCGGTCCGGCCCATCCTGTCGGGGATGGGGTGCCCGTGCGGGCAGGTGTCCGCGTTCTTCAGAAGCGCCTCCATGCGGGACTCCACCTCGGGGGAAAGCACGTGCTCCAGCTTGCATGCCTCCTCGTGGACGTCCTTCCAGTCCATTCCCAGCACGTCAACGAGGAAACGCTCCGAGATGCGGTGCTTGCGGATGAGCTCCAGCGCGGCCTTTCTCCCCTTGGGCGTCAAAACGATGCCCCGGTCCCTGCTTTTCTCCGCGAGCCCCTTGTCAGCGAGCCGATCCATCATTTCCGCTGCCGAGGCAGGGGAGACGGCGAGCTCTTTCCCCAGCTCCGTGGTGCCCAGCTTCCTGCCCTCCTGATGGAGCTTGTAGATGGCCTCCAGGTACTCCTGGACGATGGGTGATTCCATGGCTTTTAGGTGACCCTAAACCATGTTATACGGCTGTCCATAGAAGGTGTCAAGCGGTTTTTTTCACGATACGGAATTCGCGATCAAATGGGCGATTAGAGACGTCACTTCCGACGCATCTGGTCTGTGATGGGGCGTTCCCACGCCGTCCCCTTCCACGCATCCAGGAGGTCCAGCAGCAGCTCTCTCTCTGACGGGACTGAAAGCACGCGGACCGCGGCCGCCCGCGACGCGTCACCGGGGATCTCGAGGCTTCCAAGGAAAAGGAGACCGGGCTGGTCCAGGCGGACGTCAATGGAAACCGCAAGCTCTTCCTGGCCGAAGCTGAGCGAGGTGATCCTCCAGCGGGACCCTACGGGCAGGGGATCCGTGAAGAACATGTTCCCCCGGATCGGCCGGCTCCACCTCCATCCCCGGGAAAGCGGGATCCACCTGCACCACGCGGGCAAGCTCCAGCGGCTCGTCCAGAAGCAGCCCTTCGAGCCGCACTGAGCCGAAAACAATGACGTGATCCGCGGGCCCCCCGACGCCCGGCTCCGCCTGTTCCTGCAGCGTCGAGCATGATGCAAGGGCCAGGAGGAGCGCAACGAGGAGCGAGTGACGCGCCATACCCCAATGTCAACGCAATTTTCTTCGCAGTGATTCTCCTGAGGCCCGAAAAAAATGGACAGGCGGTCGAATACAGGATAAAATCAACGATCAATGAGTGACAGCATGCGACCAATCCCTTTCCGGCAGCTTGTGTTGCACTGCCTGGGGGAATACCGGGCAAAGGCCTCCATTTTCGACATTTCCGCGCGCCATTTCTGGAAGCCGTCTGCCGTCCGAAGGGCCGTGGTGTTCTCCTCCGGGGCGGAGAACCCCATCGGGCCGGCCGCTGGACCCCATACCCAGCTCGCGCAGAACATCATTGCGGCATGGCTTGCCCGGCGGGCGCTACTTCGAGCTGAAGACCGTTCAAAAGCTGGATTCCCTGACTATCGAGAAGCCCTGCATCGACGCCTCCGACGAAGGCTACAACGTCGAGTGGTCAACCGAGCTCAGCCTGGACCAGGCCTACGACGAGTACCTGAAGGCGTGGATCGTCCTGCACCTGTTCGACACGCTGATCGGCGCCTCCCCAACGCCGCCGTCCTTTCTTTTCAACATGAGCGTGGGCTACGACCTGGAAGGGATCAGGACGGAAAAGATGGACCGGTTCATCAACCGTCTCATCGATTCCTCGAAGGAAAAGACGTTCCAGGACTACGTGGGGCAGCTCGCGGAGCTTGCGGATGATCCCTCGTTCCTGGCGGGGACGCCCTGGAGGGACCGGACCGCGCTGCTCAAGGCCCTGCCGTCGCGCATATCCCCGCGGATCTGCGCCTCGGTCACCCTCTCCACCATGCATGGATGCCCTCCCGGTGAGATCGAGTCCATATGCGCCTACATGTTGACCGCCAAGAAGCTGGACACACTGGTCAAGCTCAACCCGACGCTGCTCGGCTACGACCGTGTCAGAGAGACCCTCTCTGGCCTCGGCTACGGGTACATCGAGCTGGACCCGCACGGGTTCCAGAAAGACCTGCAGTATTCGGCCGCGGTACCCATGCTCACGCGGCTGATGGACATGGCACGGCAGGGTGGAAAGCATTTCGGCGCAAAGCTTTCCAACACGCTTGCCGCGGGAAACGTGAGAGGAGTGCTCCCCGGCAAGGAGATGTACATGTCCGGACGCGCGCTCTATCCCCTGACCATGGGCCTGGCCGCCGAGCTTGCCGTCCAGTTCGACGGGTCGCTGCCCCTGTCATTCTCCGGTGGCGTGTCCGCCTGGAACGTCGCGGAAGTCCTGGGCGCCGGCATCCGGCCTCTTACCCTTGCGACGGACCTTCTGAAACCGGGCGGATACGCCCGGCTCAAGGAGATGGCCGAGATCACGGAGAACCACGCGGAGACGTGGAACGCCTCCCGGGTGGACCCGCAAAGAGCACGGGCCGCGGCCGACTCCGCCCGGACCGTCGAGCATTTCCGAAAGGAGTACCGGGGCACGGACAAGGTCCACGTTGACGGCCCGTTGCCTCTCTTTGACTGCTTTGTCGCTCCGTGCCTCGTGACGTGTCCCATCCACCAGGACGTGCCGGAGTACATCCACCTTGCCGGGGAAGGGCGGTTCGAGGAGGCCTTCGACGCCATCTACGCGCGCAACCCGCTGCCGTTCATCACCGGGTATCTCTGCGACCACCAATGCATGGGCAACTGCACGCGCATGGACTGGGAAGGCGCCGTGCGGATCAGGGAGATGAAGAGGATAGCGGCTGAGCGCGGGTATGCGGCGTTCCGCCGCAGCGGGACCCCGGGGGCCCGAAAGGCCGCGGCGCGCGGGATAAAGGCTGCCATTGTCGGGGCCGGGCCTGCCGGGCATGGCCGCTTCCTGCTTTCTTGCCCGGGAAGGTTTCGAGGTGCACGTCTTCGAGCGGGAACAGGATCCCGGCGGCGTGGTCAGATACCTCCTGCCGGGTTTCCGCATGCCCGCGGATGCCGTTGAGAAGGACGTGTCGCTCCTCCGGGACCAGGGCGTCCAGTTCCACTTCGGAGAGCGGCAGACGCCGGCAGTCCGTGACCTCCAGGCGCACGGCTACCGCTACGTGCTCGCAGGCATCGGCGCCCAGGGAGACAGGGACACGGGCATCCCCGGGGCACGCCCCGTCCTTGCATTCCTTCGCCAGTTCAAGGAGGACGCGACGCTGCTTTCACTCGGGACGTCCGTGGTGGTCATGGGAGCGGGTGACACCGCCATGGACGCCGCGCGGGCGGCCAAGCGCTGCATCGGGGTGAAAGAGGTCCGGGTGGTCTATCGAAGGACGGAGAAGGAGATGCCTGCCTCTCCGGAGGAGTACGAGTCCGCCCGTGAGGAGGGGATTCTTTTCCATTTCCTCAGGGCCCCCGAGGGCTGGTCGAAGGGGCCCGGGACAGAGCTGGTCTGCCGCGTCATGGAGCTTGGGACGCCGGATGAATCAGGTCGTTCCCGCCCCGTTGCGACGAAAGAGACGGAGACGTTCCACGCCGACACGCTCATCACGGCGGTCGGGGTGGACATCGAGAAAGAAACCCTTTCCCGCATGGGTCTCTCCGACGCGGAAGCGGCCGTGGATCCGTCAACCCAGGAGACGAGGATTGCGGGTGTCTTCCTCATTGGAGATGCCGCCCAGGGGGCGGAGACCATCGTGAAGGCAATTGCCTCGGCGCAGAGGGCCGCGGATGCCATCAGCGTGAGGGAGGGTGGCAGCAGGTACAGGAACGGCAAGCTGCCGGCGGAGGACACGCTGGTGCTCCGCAGCCGGCGGGATCGGCTGATTCCCGCCTCAACCTCGTCCACGGATGACGAGCAAACCATGGACAAGGAGTCCCGGCGATGCCTGGGCTGCCGCGCCCTGTGCACCAAGTGCGTGGAGGTATGTCCCAACCGCGCCAATACGATGATCCGCGTGGCCAACGGTTTTCGCGACGAGTGGCAGATCCTCCACCTGGACGCGTTGTGCAACGAATGCGGCAACTGCGCCACTTTCTGCCCGTGGGACGGCAAGCCGTACCGGGACAAGCTCACTATCTTTGCAACCGCTGAGGAATTCCAAAAGAGCACCAACCCGGGGTTCTTCCTGAGCAGCGGCAAAGGGCTCCTGCGGCTCGGCCCCTCGGTTCGCGAGTTTGTCCTGGATGCGGCGGGGAACGTTCCCGGCGACATCGGCGACGAGTCGGTCGCGCGCTGTCATGCAGACCGTGGTGAAAACACACCCCTACCTGTTCGCCTGAGGAGGTGTCTCATGATCGCGCTGAAGAACGCCACCCTTGTGCACCTGAACCCCGCCGAAGTGACCTCAGGGGTCGACGTGCTGATCGAGGGCACGGAGATCGCCGCCGTGGGCAAGGGGGCGGCGGAAGGCGTGCAGGCGGAGCGGACCATCGACCTGGACGGCCGGGTCCTGATGCCCGGCCTGGTCTGCAGCCATGACCACTTCTATTCGGGCCTCTCACGGGGAATCATGGCCCGCATCGCCCCGAGCACGGATTTCGTCTCCACGCTGACAACCTCTGGTGGCGCCTGGACAGGGCAATCGACAGGCAGATCCTGCGCGCCGGCGGCACTGTATGCGCGCTGGAGGCGGTCAAGGCCGGCTGCACGGCCGTCATAGACCACCATGCCTCCCCGTCATTCATCGAAGGATCGCTTGCGACGCTCAAGGAGTGCTTCGAAAAGGTCGGGCTGCGCGGGGTGCTGTGCTACGAGACCACGGACAGAAACGGCGCGCAGGGAATGGAGCAGGGGGTGCGGGAGAACAGGACCTTCGCCCGCAGCGTGGAGGAGGAGCGCAAGAGCAAGGGCAAGCAGCGCCTCGTGGAAGCCATGATCGGCGGCCATGCCCCTTTTACCCTCGGAGACGATGCCCTCGCGAAGCTGGGAGATGTGGCCAGGGAAACCGGCAGGGGCTTCCACGTCCACGTGGCGGAGGATGGGTTCGATCCCTCCTACTCTCACAGGTTCCACGGGAAGGATGCGCTCAAGAGGCTGGATGGGTTCGGCCTGGTTTCGGAACGGTCCATCGTTGCCCATGGGCTGTACCTGACCCAGGAGGACCGCGAGCTCCTGAACGCCCGCAACGCGTTCCTGGCGCACAACTGCCGGTCGAACATGAACAACAGCGTGGGATACAACGGCGAGCTGCCGCACGTGAAGAACGTTGCCCTGGGCACGGATGGCATCGGCTCCGACATGCTCCTGGAGGCTGAAGTTCGCGTATTTCCGCCATCGGGACTCCGGGGGGAGCCTGGCGCCGGGGGCCTTCACGCGGTTCCTGCAGAATGGAAACGAGATCCTCCACAGGTCATTCGGGGAGAGCTTCGGCCGGGTGGAGAAAGGCTACAAGGCGGACCTCGTGATCCTGGACTACGACTCTCCCACGCCCATGGTGCGGGAAAACGTCGCCGGGCACGCCATTTTCGGCATGGGGAGCCGGGACGTCCACACCGTCATGGTGAACGGAAAGATCGTGATGGAAGCGCGCACTTTCCGCATGGACACCTCCGCGGCGTACGCAGCCGCCCGCGAGGCCGCCCAGCGCATGTGGCGCAACATGGACGCCCTGTAGGACTACAGCGTCGGCAGCGCCCCCTGCACCACGAACACCATTCCGAGGGTGAAGGCGGCAACGGCGGCCTCGGCAGCCACTCCGACAACCAGCGGAGAGATCCCCGTGCGTGCCATGTCACGGAAGCTGGTACGCAGGCCCACCCCTATGAACGTCAGCTGGAATGCCCACTCGGAGAGGTTTTTCAGGCCCGGTTGTCTTCGCGGCCAGGAATGACCGTGCCTCCGCTCCGCGCGCCGCGGCGAAGAGGATGCTGAACAGCACGGAAAGACAGAGGAAGCCCAGGACGAACTTCGGGAACTTCTGCCAGAGGAAGAGGCCCTTGCGCGTCACTTCCTTCGCAAGCCCGCGCCGGGAATAATAGATGGCGAAGCCCAGGATCACGAACCCCATGAGCGCGTTTCGGCACAGCTTGGCAAGCGTCGTGTAGGCAAGGGCGGCCTTCGAATAGATTGCTCCCGTGGCCACGGCTTCGGCGGTGTTGTCCACGGCGAGACCCGCCCACACCCCGAAGGCCTTGTCCGACATGCCCATGAGCCGGCCCAGGAGCGGATAGGCGATGAGCGCAAGCGCGCCGAAAACAAGGATGACGGCGATGGCATACCCCGTTTCTTCCTTCCTGGCCTCGATGGAGCCCGCGGCGCCGATGATGGCGGACACACCGCAGATGCCGACGCCGACCGAGATGAGGCTCCCCAGCTTCTGGGGCAACTGGAAGAGCCGGGAAAACAGGCTGACAAACACGATGGAGAAGAGGATCTCCACCACGACAATGGCCAGGCCGATTCCGCCCAGCCGCGCGACGTCCGTGATGAGAAACCGGGCGCCCATCAGGACAATACCGACCTTCAGGAAAAACTCGTACGAGTTGATTCCCCTGGCAAAGAACACGCGGCAGGGGAACCAGGTTCCCGATCAGCATGCCTCCGATGATCGCGATGATGACGTTGGACGCCAGGGAGCGCACCCATGCCACCGCGATGACGGTCTGCAGCCAGTTGGAGAGGATCTTGCCCCCGATGGCGAGCGCAACGATGAGGGCAACGCCGGGCAGGTAGTCGAGAACAGCCTGGAAAAGTTTTTTCATCTCGCGCACCTACCAGGGGAGATTCGGCAGCACGCCGGCCAGCACGAGCGCCGCGAGCGCAAAGGCGACAATCACCGTCCACCAGTCCAGACCAATCCCGCTTCTCTTCTGTTCCATGTCCGTCCTCCCATCGCGTTGGATTCTCCGCGCCGCCTGGGGAGGAGTCAACGGAAACCGTCGTTTCGTCCTGTTATTAACGAATTATTAACCGCGGCGAGGCAGATTCAGCGAGGGGGGGACGCGCCATCCGAATCTTTGAACGGAATATCCGGTCAGGGCTCCTGCTTCGGGGACGGGGTTCCCGTCCTTCGGCGCGCCCGCCAGTCCAGGCGCTCCTGCCTGCGGAAGCGCAGCCAGCGCTTGAGGCCCCGCTCAATGAGCATCATCACGTCGTCAATCAGGTCCTCCGAGGACTGATCCCGCGCGCCCAGGGGAATTGTTGTGAAGATCGCCATGAGCATCCGTTTCGGATTGCGAAAAAGACTGGTTCGGAAGACTCCCTTGCGGGTGCCTTCCGCCAGGATCTCTTCGATCAGCGACTCGATGCGGGAGAAGAGGGTGTTGCCCTGGGCGGCGCGGGACTCCAATCCGGGATAGGTGAATCTTTTTTCTCTTCCATAGATACCGCGGAGGATGTCGTTGTTGCGAAGGCTCAGCGTGGCATAGCGGAACAGGGCTTTCAGTCGAAAGAGCGGAGATCTGAAGCTGTTGACGCGCTTCTCCACCTCTTTCACCCCCCGCTGCTCAATGGCGTCAAGGATCGCGGAGTAGAACTCTTCCTTGCTGTCGAAATAGGTGTAGAAGCTTCCCATCCCGAGCCCCGCGGCGTTCGTGATGTCCTGGATGCTGACGTCACGGTAGCCGTTGCGGGCAAAAAGCCTTTCGCCGACCTTGAGGAGGGTGTCCTTGCGGTTGTATTCCACCCGTTTCTCCCTGGAAAAGGACCGGATCTGGCGGTCAATTATCCGGTTTTCTTCTCTCCTGTCCCCTCGGACCGCGCCGTTTTTCGCTGAAAAGGCCGCTCCCCGGCGCGTTTTCGCCGCTCGGCATGCCGTTGCCGTTGACATTGCGCGGCGCGAAAAACAGTCTGTACCGTGACAGTATGAAAGCAGAAGAGAAAGCGCATGCCAAGGGGGCCCACATGGAGCGCCACTACCATCTGGCCTGTCCAGTCTGCGGCAGACAATTCGAGGATTCTCCCAGCGACTTCCTTCTGTCCTGTCCCGAGCCGCACGCCCCGGCGCTCCTGAGGGCGGTGTATCGGCAGAAGCGGCTCGTTGTGCACCCCGAGCACACGGGAGTCTTCCGTTTCTCCGAGTGGCTCCCCATCAGGCGGCGGCTGCAGGGAGCCCCCGGGCCGGTGGTTTTTCGAAGCAGGAACCTTGGTCCTCACCTTGGCCTGGAAAACCTCTTCATCATCTTCAATGGGTACTGGCCTGAGAAGGGCGCGCTCATGGAGACCTGCACGTTCAAGGAGCTGGAAGCGCAGGCGGTGTGCGGGCGCGTGGTTCCCGAGTGGGAGTCCTGCCTGGTGGTCTCTTCGGCAGGAAACACGGCGCGCGCTTTTCTCCAGGCGTGCTCGCGCTACAGCGTGCCGGCTCTCGTCGTGGTCCCCGGCAATTCGCTTCCGCTCCTGTGGAGCACCCGGCGGCCGGGACCCTCCGTGCGCCTTGCCGTCCTGGAGGGGGATGCAGACTACAGCGATGCAATTGCCCTGGGCAACGGTATCGCGAACCTGGAGGGTTACTACTCCGAAGGCGGGGCAAAGAACGCCGCACGTCGTGACGGGATGGGGACCGCCATGCTGAGCATGGTGGAGGAAGCAGGTGAGATTCCCCACCACTACTTCCAGGCGGTTGGCAGCGGCACGGGGGCCATCGCAGCATGGGAGATGAACCAGCGCCTCGTCGAGGACGGGCGGTTCGGGTCACGGAAAACCCGGCTTCACCTGGCGCAGAACGCGCCCTTTCACCCCGATGGTGGACGCATGGGAAGCGGGTGCCAGGACGCTCACGGGAACGGATGACGCCGGCGCCCGCACGAGGGTCCGCTCCATCCGCGCCCAGGTCCTTGCCAACAGGAACCCTCCGTACGCAATTGCGGGCGGGCTCCACGATGCGCTTCGCGACACGGGCGGATTCATGTACCGCGTGACAAACGACGAGTCCGCGAGGGCGGGGCGGCTGTTCGTGGAGCAGGAGAGGTGCGACATTGACGCGGCGGCGGAGGTGGCGGTTGCCTCCCTCCTGCAGGCGCGGGCCGCGGGCAGACTCGGGTCAGGGGACGTGGTTGCGCTGAACATTACCGGCGGCGGAAGAAGCAAGCTGGAGGCAGCCCGGGCAATCGAGCCCCTTGCTCCTGACGTCCGCTTCTCCCTGGCGGACCTGGGGCACCAGGAACCGGAGTCGCGCATCAGGGAGTTGATGGAGGCGGCGGGGTGAGCGACCTTTTCGACAAGTGCCGAACTGACTCCGGCTACTTCGGCGCCTTCCGCGCGCGCCGGGACATGTATTTCACGCAGCCTGTCCTGGAGGGCGCTCCCGGACCGCACATGATGTTCCAGGGCAAGAACGTGATCATGTGGGCCATCAACAACTACCTCGGGATTGCCGCCCGGGAAGACGTGAAGCAGGCCGGCGTGGAAGCGATGAAGGAGTTCGGCCCCGGCTCTCCCATGGGCTCCCGTCTTCTCACCGGCAATACGAAGCACCACATCCAGCTGGAACGCGCCCTGGCGGATTTCCTCGGCAAGCCGGCGGCAATCCTCTTCAACTATGGCTATCTCGGCGTTCTCGGCACCATCTCTGCCCTCATCGGCAAGGATGACGTGGTGGTCATAGATTCCCTTTCCCATGCATCCATGATAGATGCCACCATCCTCGCCTCCGCGGGGAGGCGTTTTCGACCCTTCAAGCACAACAACATGGAGAACCTGGAGTTCCACCTCCGCGGCGCGAACAGGGATCGCAAAGGAGGGATCCTTGTCGTGACGGAGGGAGTGTTCGGCATGAAGGGCAACCTGGCCCGCCTCCCCGAGATCTGTGACCTCAAGGAGAAATACAACGCGCGCCTGTTCGTTGATGACGCGCATGCCTTCGGGGTGATGGGCCCGAGCGGACAGGGGACCGGCGAGCACTTCGGAGTGCAGGACAGGATCGATCTGTACTTCGGCACATTCGCAAAGGCGTTCGCCGCCATTGGCGGGGTGACGGCGGGTGAAGAGGACGTGATCGAATACATCCGCTACAACGCGCGCACCAACGTCTTTGCCAAGGCGCTCCCGCTTTCGTACGTGAAGACCGTTGAGAAGGCGCTCGCGGTCGTCAAGGACCCCGAGCCGCGGGAGAAGATGTGGCACATCGCACGGATGCTCCAGCAGGGTCTTGCGGACCTGGGCTACGACATCGGGGACACCGAGTCTCCCATAACGCCCGTGTATGTGCCGTCGGGAGATGAGAAATCCGCCATGGGCATGATCTCCATGCTGCGGGAGGACTACGGCATCTTCGTCTCCGGTGTGACATTCCCCGTTGTGCCGCCCGGTGTGGTACTCTTCCGCATGATCCCGACGGCCGCGCACAGCGAGGAGGACGTCGAGAAGACCCTTGATGCGTTTCGAAAAATGCGGGACAGGCTCTCCCTGGATCTCTCGCAGAAGCCCTCTCTCGTCAACAGGTAGCCCGGGGCCATGACAGCCCGGGCTCTCGTCACCGGAGCCTCCCGCGGGATAGGCCGCGCAATTGCCGCGGCCCTCGCGAGCCACGGCTTCGAGGTGCTCGGCACTGCCCGCAATCCCTCCTCCGTGGTCGGGGACCAGAAGGTCCCCGGGGTGCAGTACATCGCGCTGGACCTGGAAGATGAAGAAAGCATCGACTCCGTCATCGCGCGCGCCGGTGCACTCGATGTCCTGATCAACAATGCCGGAGGAAGCCAGATCGGACCCGTGGAGGAGGTCCCCATTGAGGCGGTCCGCCGTCTCTTCCAGCGGAATCTCTTCGGCTCCCTGCGCCTCACGCAGGGCGTCCTTCCCGGCATGCGCGCACGGCGAAGCGGCCGGATCATCTTCGTCAGCTCGTACGCCGGTGTATCCCCGGTCCCCTTCCTGTCGGCGTATGCGTCGACAAAGGCCGCTCTGACAGCGCTGGCCCGGGGTCTTCGTCAGGAAGTCATGGCTGACGGAGTATGGGTTTCCGTCATTGCGCCGTTCGACATCCGCACAACCATTCCCCTTGACCTGCAATTCGGGGACGACTCACCGTACAAGGCCGCGCTTCTTCGGGTAAAGGAAGTAAGGGACCGGTCTCTCAGGGAAGCCCCTGGTCCCTCACTGGTTGCTCGAAAGGTGGAGCGTGTCCTGGCCGCAAGGAGCCCGCGCGCATTCTATCCCGTGGGCAGAAACGCGCGCCTCATGGGCTTCCTCTTGAAGCATCTGCCGGACCGGACTGCCGAAAGAATCGTCCGCAAGCTCTTCCGCGTCGACGCCTGAGCGCTCCTGACCCCTATTCCACGACGATCTTGCCAAGCATGTGTCTCATGACCTTCGCCGCAGAAGACGCTGCAGAAGAAGGCATGCTCCCCCGCTGCGTTCAGGCTCACGGGGATTGCAACGGGACGTCCCGGAACTATCATCGCATCGATTCCCAGGTCCGGGCATGCGAAGCCATGCGTCGCGTCAGCTGAAGAAATCTCCAGCGTGACTGGCTCTCCCTTCTTCACGCGGATGACATCCGGCTCAAACCCACCCAGGTGGGCGCTGACCTTGATGGTCTCTGCGGCGCTGGGGACAACGTCAATCGAGTATTCGGTGACGGAGACCTTGTGCGTGGGAAGGTCGATGCGCACGGTCCGAAACCCGAGCCCCTGGTAGGGGTGCTCGGGGTCCCAGGGCACCGGTCCGGGCTTTGCCACCGAGCCCGGCGCAGGCAGCGGGAACATCATTCCCTTTGCTGCGTACTGGGTGAAAGAGCCCTCGGTATCTTCACGCTCCTGGTGGATGTGGCCATAGAAAAGGGTCACATTCGAAAACGGCTTCAGCAGCGCCAGGGCTTTGTCTCCGTCCTTGGTTCTCCAGTCCCACTGCGAGTAGACCTCCAGGAGCGGCCGGTGCGCAAAGACGATGACCTGCGAGCTCCTGTCGAAACCCTTGAGGGTCTGCTCCAGCCATGAAAGTTGGACATCCCCCAGGCTGCTGCCAGCGGTCACGTTGTCCAGCGCGATGAAATGGACGCCCTTCAGGTCAAACGCGTAGTACCTCTTGCCGAAGTTCTTCTCGTACGCCGCGGCCGCGTCCAGGCCGGCGTCGTGCTCCCCGGGCAGGAACCTGATGTTCTGCACCTTGAGTGCCCTGATGATGTCCTTGAACTCCGTCATGCGCTGCTGCCGGACCGCGGCGTCATTCGTCGTGTGAGTCTCGTCTCCCGTGAAGACGATGAAGTCCGGCGTCGCGGGCAGCCCGTTCACCTGGGCAATCGCCTTTTTCAAAGTCCCCGCGTAGTCCGGGTTGACCTTCGGATTGTCGAAGCCCCAATGAGTATCCGAGAGCTGCACGAAGAATATCTGGTCGCTGAAGGCGGCCGGGGCGCCCGCCAGCGCAGCGACGACGATAACACAAGCAAGAACACAAAGCCTGAGCTTCATGAGAACCTCCATGCTTTCTCCTACACCGAAGGTCGAGAACCGGATTGGGGTTCCGGGAGGCCGGTGGATCAAGCTTCTGAGATCGCAGGTCGGAGGAAGGCCATCCCCACTTTTTCCTTCGCGGTTTTGCACTCTTGCGTCGGTATTGGGCTCGTGGAAGGGAGGCGGGCGATGAGGACACTGTGCCCCTCCAATTCCGGAGGCCTCCATTCGATTTCCGATCCGATCGGAGGGTCCTTTCTCATTTGCCCGTGGCCGAAATGCTGAATGAACGACGAAGCGGCTCTGCCGCCATTGAGGGCGATCCGTTCGATCGATGGGTGATCAAGAACATAGTCGATCAGAAGATTCGGCCGCCCATTTCTGATGTCCTTGTCAAGGCTCCCTGCGCGTTCACATGAAGCCAGCACGTCCCAGACTGCGATCCCGTGTCGTTCGAGCAGAGCCAGCCTGGCGCGATACTCCTCGGGAAACGGTGCGTCCAGGACGATGCGGAGAACCTCCCAGAAGTGGTTTCTCGCGTTGCCGTAATACTGCCCCTTTTCGAGTGACATTGCCGAAGGGAAGGAACCAAGAATGAGGAGGCGGGGCCGCGCAGAGCCGACAGGCGGGAGACCATTCATAAGACATATGCGTTCCAATATCCGGAACTTGTCAAGCTTGGGGTGGGGGGCGCGGCTTACCACAGCGCTTGTCAACAAGCTTCGCAAGAAGAGGCCGCGTCGCTTCTAAGCGACCATCATTTTTTTCTTTACGACGAAGAGGAATGTGCATAGCACGGCTCATTCCCACCTGAACGCGGCCGTGCTGGACAGCTCCTGGGAGCAGACAGAATGACAGGCCGTTCCTGCTGATTCCCTACGCGTACGAAGGCACGGGTCACCAGTTTGAGCCCGGGTATCTTGTCCGCCTTGCAAATCGGAGGGCGCTGGTCCTCGAGATGAAGGGTGAGGAAAACGATCAGGACAGGGCACCCGCATCCGCTGCCGGGGATATTGAAAAGAATGGCAACTGGGTCCTGAAGCGCATCGCGCTGGTGTGGTGTAAGTAGCGCTTCTTTACAACGCGCGAACTTGGAGAGCACCTGGATGCAGCTATCGGCGGAAAACGGCAAGCATCCGAGGGGCGAAAAAACACTTGCAGTAATAACTAAACAAATGTATAGTACCTGCCATGGAGAACCTCGAGGAACTCGGTCAGGAGATCGCCAGCTTGTCCGCCCACCTGGATGCAGCCGCCCATCGTCTGCTGGAATGCATCCGACGCTTCGATGAGGCCTGCGGCTGGCACGAGCAGGGCGCGGTGTCCTGCGCGCACTGGCTGGCGTGGCGCCTCGGATGGGACCTGGCCACCGCCCGCGAGAAGGTACGGGTGGCACGCGCGCTGGGTAGGCTGCCCGCCATCAACGAATCGTTGCGCACCGCCAGGCTATCCTACGCCAAGGTTCGCGCGCTCACTCGGGTGGCGACCCCCGAGAACGAAGCGAAGCTGCTGGAGATGGCGCTTATCGCAACCGGGGCGCAGCTTGAGCGGCTGTGCCGAGGCTATCGAGGGGTACTGGACTCTGAAAGGACGCCGGCGCCGGAGGAGCGTTCGGTACGCCAGCGGCTGCTGGCGGGGGGGATGGTCAAGCTGGAGTTGGTGCTTGAGCCCGACGAGGCGGATTTGATCCTGCGCGCCATCGAGCGCGCCCGGGAGGTGCACGCCCGCAGGGCAGAGCCGCTGGAGACAGAGGCTCCCGGAGCGCCTGCCGACCTGCGTGCCTCCGGTACCTGCGGCGCGGGGGGAGGCGGAGGCAGTTGAAGCCGCCGGCGTTTCCGCGGAAACGTGCTGGCCCTCGCGGGCTGACGGCGCGGTGAAGCTCGCCGAGTCGTTCCTGGCAGGCAATCCCGTGACGGGAACCGGCGGGGAGCGCTTCCAGGTCATGGTTCACCTGGATCAGGAGGTGCTTGGGCCAGACAGTGCTTGGGCGGCCACCCTGGAGGACGGAACGCGCATTTCCGCGGAAACGTTGCGCCGGGTGGCCTGCGATTGCGGCCTCGTGGCCACAGGTGGCGATGGGGAGGCACTGAACATCGGTCGCCGCGCCCGCAGTATTCCGCCCGCCATCCGTCGCGCCCTGATGCTGCGTGACCGCGGCTGCGCCTTTCCGGGGTGCACCCACACGGCCTTCCTTCACGGGCACCACATCCGGCACTGGCTGCACGGCGGGGAAACCAGCCTGGTCAATGTTGTCCTGCTGTGCAGCCTCCATCATCACCTGGTTCACGAAGGCGGGTGGACCGTAACCTCCGCAACCGACGGCGCTTTTGCCTTTCACTCGCCTGCCGGCAAGCTGCTCGCGCCCGAGCCGCCGCGCGAGCTGGTTGATGACACGCTGGACTGGCTGCGCGAGTGGGCTGATGAGCACGAGCTGGACCTTGGCCCTGACGTCAACGTGCCGCAGTGGGATGGGAAGACACCGGACTACAACGCTGCGGTGGGATGGCTGCTGGCGGCTGGCCAGTAGCCGCTGGCGCCCGCGGCGATTGTCACGCTATTTCTGTGACATTACACTAGAGGTGCGGCCCGGTGAGCAGGAGCTTCAGCCTGTTGAGCTGGTTCACTTCGCTGGCGCCCGGGTCATAGTCTATGGGGGCGATGGTCACCTCCGGGTGACGCCTGCGGAGCTCGCGGATCATGCCCTTGCCGGTCACGTGGTTGGGCAGGCACGCGAAGGGCTGGATGCACGCAATGGCATTCACGCCGCTTCCGATGAGCTCCACCATTTCAGCGGTGAGGAACCATCCTTCGCCCGTCATGTTCCCCAGCTGGACGATCCCGTCCACTCCCTCAGCGAGCCGCCGGAAGCCCTGAGGAGGATCGAACCTCTTTGACGCCGCAAGCTCACGCTTCATGCGCACACGGAACAGCTCGATCAGGGCGATCGCGAGCCTGGCCAGCAGCGCGCCGCGGAGGCTGCCGGCCAGCTTCCTGCGGCGGAACAGGTTCCCCGAGGAGGAGTACAGAAGGAAGTCCACCAGGTCAGGGACGACGGCTTCCGCCCCTTCTGATTCGATCACCCGAACTATCTCATTATTGGCCGTGGGGTGGAACTTGACCAGGATCTCCCCGACAACTCCGACCCTGAGCTTGCTCTCGTTTCTGACAGGCAGCTCATCGAAGGCCTTGACCATGAGCGATATGGTGCGGTGGAAGGTCCGCAGGCGCGGACGAGCGAGCGCCTGCGCGCAGGTCTCGCTCCAGAGCGCGCAGAGGCGGTCAGCCGCTCCCGGTTCGACCTCGTACGGACGCACCCGGTAGAGCATCCTCATGAGAAGGTCGCCGTACACGAGCGCCATCATCGCCCGGGCCAGAAAGGGCAAGGTCAGGCGGAAACCGGGATTCTTCTCCAGGCCAAGCGCGTTGACGGATATGACCGGCACGTGGCCCATCCCGGCGTCCGCCAGCGCCTTGCGAATGAAGGCGATGTAGTTGGTGGCCCTGCAGCCGCCGCCTGTCTGCGAGATAAGGAGCGCGGTGCGCGACGGGTCGTAGCGTCCCGAGCGGAGAGCCGACATCATCTGGCCGACCACGAGGATGGAGGGATAGCAGGCGTCGTTGTTGACGTAGGTGAGTCCCACGTCCACGGCCTTTCTGTCCACCTCGGGAAGGATCTCCAGGTTGAAGCCGGAGAGCCGAAAGGCGCGCTCCAGGATGCGGAAGTGGATTGGCGACATCTGCGGGGCCAGGATCGTGTGGGTCTGCTTCATGCCGGCAGTGAAAACCGGACGCGACTCCCCCGACCGCGCGGGACGGTGGCCGAGGTCCGGGCCCCGCGCATCCAGCGCCGCCTTGAGCGAGCGCAGGCGGATGCGCGCCGCTCCGAGGTTCGACTGCTCATCGATCTTCAGCAGCGCGGATGCCCTGCCATGCCGGGACAGTATCTCCTGCACCTGGTCGGTGGTCACGGCATCCAGGCCGCACCCGAAGGAGGTGAGCTGCACGAGGGCCAGGTCTCTCCGATCCGCGGCAAAGGAGGCCGCCGCGTACAGGCGGGTATGGTAGACCCACTGGTCTATCACCCGAAGGGGACGCTGGATCCGGCCCAGGTGGGAGACCGAGTCCTCCGTGAGGACAGCCATGCCGAGGGAAACGATGAGCTCGGGAACGCCGTGATGGATCTCCGGGTCCAGGTGATAGGGTCTGCCGGCAAGGATCACGCCGCGAAGGCGCCGCTCTTCGATCTCTTTCAGGACCTCTTCCCCCTTTGCCCTGACTTCCCCCTTGAAGCGGGCCTGCTCTGCAAAGGCGGCTTCCACGGCGCCGTCGATATCAGTTCGCGAAATGCCTGCCCATGCGAGCTCCTCCGCGAGTCGCTCCTTCAAGCGCCTGGGGTGGTGGAGGGGAAGAAACGGATTTGCGTAGCGGACACCGCGGTGGCCGGGTGCGGCGCTCCTCAGCCCTTCCACGTTGTTGAGGATCACCTCGGGGTAGGAGGTCACGATGGGGCAGTTGAAATGGTTGGCCGCGTCCTCTGTCTTCTCGCGGGCTGTACGGCACGCAGGGATAGAAAATGAAATTGAGGCCATCCCGCACCAGACGGGTGATATGCCCGTGCACCAGCTTCCCCGGATAGCAGACGGACTCGGACGGGATGGTCTCCATGCCCGCCTCGTATACCGACTTGCTGGAGCGCGGCGACAGGCGGACGGAGAACCCCAGGTGCGTAAAGAACGTGAACCAGAACGGGTAGTCTTCGTAGATGTTCAGGACCCGGGGGATGCCCACCACGCCGCGAGGGGCATCACCGGGGGCCAGGGGCCGATAGCGGAACAGGCGGGCAAGCTTCCACGCAAAGAGGTTGGGGATCTGCGCGGTTGCCGGGCCTCCTGTGGCAGCCCGGTCACCGCCGAGACGGGCTCCCCGCTCGCAGCGATTCCCCGAAACGTATGATCGGGTGTCGGAGAACCGCGTGATCGTGAGCATGCAGGCGTTCTGGCACGACCTGCACCTTTCCATGGACACGCTGGTGCGCAGGGCGCATACCTCCTGAAGGCCGAGCATTCCGCTGCGCTCAACGCCGGAGGCCCTGCGCCGCGCAAGGAGGGCGGCCCCGAATGCTCCCATGAGACCGGCCACGTCGGGCCGGACCGCGGTGCGACCCGCGACGAGCTCGAATGCGCGCAGGACGGCGTCGTTCAGGAAAGTGCCTCCCTGGACGACCACCTTCTCCCCGAGCTCATCCGGGCTCTTCAGGCGGATCACTTTCTGCAGCGCATTGCGGATCACGGAGTAGGAAAGGCCGGCCGAGATGTCTCCGACCCCCGCGCCTTCCTTCTGCGCCTGCTTGACCCGTGAGTTCATGAACACCGTGCAGCGCGATCCCAGGTCCACCGGGGCCGCGGCGCGCAGCGCTTCGCAGCCGAACCGCTCCACCGGCATTCCCAGGGACTGGGCGAAGGTTTCCAGGAACGAGCCGCAGCCGGACGAGCACGCCTCGTTCAACAGTACGGTGGAGATGGTCCCGTCGTTGACGCGGAGGAACTTCATGTCCTGCCCGCCGATGTCCAGGATGGATTGGACCCCGGGGAGGAACTCCGATGCGGCCGCCTGGTGCGCGACGGTCTCCACCTCTCCATCATCGAGACGGAACGCCTCCCTGACCAGGGCTTCCCCGTACCCCGTGGAACACGCGCGGGAGACCCAGGCGCCAGGGGGAATGGCGCGAAGCACCTCGGTGACCATTGCTGTGGCGACTCCCAGAGGATCCCCGCCGTTGCCCCGGTACGCTGACCACGCAATGGCCCCCTTGGCATCGATCACGACCGCCTTGGTGGTCGTCGAGCCTGCATCCAGCCCGAAGAACAGAGGTCCGCGCGCCCCCGCAATCTCCGTCCTCAGCGCGCGGGCTTTCCCGTGCCGGTCACGGAACGCCGCAAGCTCGCTCCCGTCCCGGAACAGCGGGCGCATGCGCTGCACCTCGGGCTCCCTCTCACCGCACAGTCCGCGCACACGGTCCCGAAGCTCCATGAGGCCAACGACGTTCTCTTTCTCCGAGGCAAGCGCGGCCCCCATGGCCACGAAGAGCTCGGCGCGAGCGGGGGTTCGAACGTGCTCGGGAGCCAGGCCGAGAGTCTTCACGAAGAGCTTCCTCGTTTCGGGAAGGAAATGCAGCGGACCGCCGAGGAAGGCGACCCGGCCGCGGATGGGCTTCCCGCAGGCGAGCCCCGAGATCGTCTGGTTCACCACCGCCTGCAGCACGCTGGCCGCGATGTCCTCCCGGCGCGCGCCCTCGTTGATGAGGGGTTGCACGTCGGACTTTGCGAACACTCCACAACGGGCGGCAATGGGGTAGATGGTCGTATGGGCCCGGGCAAGCTCGTTGAGCCCCGCGGCGTCGGTCTGCAGGAGGCTCGCCATCTGGTCGATGAACGCCCCGGTGCCCCCCGCGCACGTGCCATTCATGCGCTGCTCCAGGCCGCCCGTGAAATACGTGATCTTGGCGTCCTCTCCGCCCAGCTCGATCGCGACATCCGTGTCCGGCAGAAATCGGGAGACCGCGCGCGTGCCGGCGATCACCTCCTGCACAAAGGGGAGATCGAGCCATCGGGAGACCGAGAGGCCGCCGGAGCCGGTGATTGCCACGCTGAGTGACTGCCCCGGGGCCGCCCGGCAAAGCTCATCATGGGCAGCCTCCACGATCTCGATCAACGCGCCCCGGATGTCGGCGTGGTGACGCTCGTAGGTGCTGAAGACAAGCGCGTCACTGGCGTCCAGGACCGCAAGCTTGACCGTCGTTGAGCCGATGTCGATGCCGGCGTGAAGCGTCCCGTTGGCCGTGCTCACGATCCGGAGGCCTCCGCTATCCAGTCGTCGCCTCCGCCGCCCTCTCTCTCCATGAGCCCGAGCTCCACGAGGCTGTGTCGGAGCATCGCCGTGTCATCGCTGAATCGAGTGAGCATCTCGTTCACGGCCGCTTCCTTGTACCGGAGGCCCGGCGCGAAAGGTGGTGGGATACCGTTGACCCGCCCAGTCCCGATTCATGTCGGCAAGGGCACGGAAGAAGCCGAGAAGCTCCTTCGTCAGGGATTCAGATGTCATGGCTGTGCCTCAAGAGAAAAAACGATTCGATGCTTTTGAAATCGTTTCTATCACTATCAATGTGACAGCGTCAAGGCGGCCGGCGCTCACGAGCGCTGTCGTTGACAACAAAAGCGCCTTCTTCCATTGTAAGCATAGGGTGCCGATGCTGAAGGCGCCCTCCATAAACGCTGGCGAGGAGCCTTTTCGATGTGCGATCACTGCATGAAACACGGAGCCGGGGGCAAGTGGTATCTCAACGCGAAAAGCTACTCGGAAGAGGTCGCGAGCAAGTACAATCTCCGCGAGTTCCTGCTGGAGCAGTACAAGAACTTCGAGCAGATCTCCGTGCGCAAGGTAGCCGGCTTCAGCCCGGTGGGCAACGACCATCTTTTCAGAATGCCCATCATCGGAAGGATCGTGCGACGGACCAAGGGCTCCTGCACAGCACCCGGCCGCCCAGGAACCCCTTTCGCCCGGAAGGGCACATCGGCCAGGTGGTCCCCCTGGAGGATGCGGTGGCCATTCTGGAAACCTGCGCAGCGGAGCCCATCATCGAGAAGAACTGCATGTGCCGCTACATGACGCGCGGTGAGAAGGAGGCCTGCTGCATCAACTTCGGCGTCATGTCGGAGATCATCGACAAGCTGCCCCGGTTCATCCCGGAGAAAGAGAAGTACCACCTGAGCCGGGAAGAGGCCGTTCGCAGGTTCACGGAGCACAACCAGAAGGGCTACATCGGGACCATCTGGTACGGCCCGTACCCGTACATCAATAACCTGTGCTCCTGCAAGAGCCCCGAATGTGCGGGCATCCGGCCGCGCATGGACTTCGGCATCATGTCCATCCACAAGGCGGAATACGTTGCCGATATCCATGACACCCTTTGCCGTGGATGTCTCCAGTGCGTGCAGCGCTGCCCGTTCAAGGCAATCGATGGAGACAGGAAGACCGGCAGGCCCCGCGTCAACCAGGAGAAGTGCTTCGGCTGCGGAGTTTGCCGCCACGCCTGCGACACGCGTGCCCTGTTCCTTGTCCCGCGCGCCAGCCGCGCGGCGGTTGCCGGCAGGTACTGACCGGCATGCTCCGAAGGACACGAATCAGCATCGACTATTCCCTGTGCGGGGACGGCCGGGGCGTGGACCCGCGGGTCTGCTGCCTCTGCCTGCGCGCCTGCGAACCCGCCGTTTTCCTGCTCCATCAAACCATCGGAGCCCTCCAGCCTGATCCGCTGGACCCACAGACCTGGCGCGTCACCCCGCTGTGGCAGTCCCTGTGCACCGGCTGCATGAAGTGCGTGCTATCCTGTCCCCCGGGTGCCATCAGGGTGAGACATTCCGCATGAGCGACCGCGCGGCATCGCCGCAAAAATACCTGGTCATGGGCGGCGCGGGAATGCTCGGGTACGAGATCGTGCGCCAGCTCCTGGATCGCGGCAAAGACGTTCGCGTGCTGGACCTCCAGCCGCTTGCTGACAGTCGACCCGAGTCAATAGTCGGCGACATCCGTGATCCTCGGGCCGTCGAGCGGGCCTGTGAAGGCATGGACGTGGTGATCCAGACCGCGGCCTCTGTCTGGAACGTGCGCACCCCGCGAAGCCTCTACGACCAGGTGAACGTTGGCGGGAACCGGCTCGTCATCGACTCCTGCCTGCGCCTGGGCGTGCCGCGTCTTGTCTACACCAGCTCCATGGACGTCGTCGTTGACGGGAGAAAGCCGATCAGGGATGGCGATGAATCCCTTCCCTATCCGGCACGGATGCCGAAGGACGCGTACAGCAGGTCAAAGATCGTGGCCGAGCAAATGGTGCTGGCGGCCAATGGCCGGCAGCTTTGCACGTGCGTGCTTCGGCCGGTGGGGATGTACGGGCCGCGGGACAAGTACCACCTGGGCAACATCATCGCCATGGCGCGCAAGGGTGTGTCTCTCCGTCTGGGCAACGGGTCAGCCCGGTTCAGTCATGCCTATTCGGAGAATGTGGCGCACGCCCACCTCCTTGCCGCAGAGCGCCTGCAGCCGGGCGGACCGGTGTGCGGGCAGTGCTATTTCATCTGCGATCACTACCCGGCGGAGAACCTCTTCGATTTCATGGAGCCGTTTCTGCGGGCGCTGGATCTGCCCGTTCCGCGCCGTTCCATCCCCTATCGGCTGGCCTACGCGCTTGCCGCGCTTGCCGAGGTGGTTGCCCCGCATTCGAACTTCAACCGCTTCGCGGTCATTCAGACCTGCGTGGATCATACCTTCGTGGACACAAAGGCGGCCCATGAGCTGGGTTACCGTCCCATCGTGTCCCGCGAAGAGGCGTTTCGAAGGTCCGTGAGGTGGCTGCGGGACCCCGGCGCGGCCCCGGCTCCTATTCCAGGTTCGCGTGACGCTCGAACATCTTCTGCTCGCTGACGCCTGTTTCTTCCATCAGGAGCAGGACGCAGGAATCCAGCAGAATCCCGAGAGCCTGCTCGAACAGCGTCGCCATGGGCTGAGCAGAGTGAGAGCCGCTGACCGCGGCGGCTTTCGGAGAAGGGGCGGGTATTCGCACCACGGTGCCGGCTATTTTCCCGAGAGGGGACCCTGGGTCAATGGTCAAAAGGGCAACCGCGCCGCCGCGCTTTCTGGCCTGCTCCGCAACGGCAACCAGGCTGGACGTGCTCCCTGAGCCCGAGCCCACCACCAGGATTTCTCCCGGCGTCAGCGCCGGCGTGGTGGCATCTCCGACAACGTATGCCGGGATTCGCATGTGCATGAGGCGCATCGCAAAACCGCGCATGGCAAGGCCGGACCTTCCAGCGCCGGCAACAAACACCCCGCTTGCCGCTCGAATGGCCGTGGCGAGACGGCCCACTTCCGCCGCGTCGACCTGGGAGATGACGGAACGGATTTCCTCAACCGCGGTGAACCGGATCTGCTCGTAGCTCATGTTTCCTCACACGATAGGTGACCCCCACGCGCGGCATCACGCAGCGCACGGGTCCGCCCAGGCGGGCAATCTTTTCTGCCGCCGTCTGCGGGTCGATTGTGTTGAAGTCGAAGAGACCCCAATGATGGCAGAACAGAAGGCCTATGCCGGCACTGCGGCAAAGCTGGATGGCCTCCTCCAGGTGGAAGTTCCCGAGCACTCCCCGTGATGTCAGGTATTCGCTCCTGCCGTTGACCGGCAAGAGCGCCACGTCGATTGCGCTGGCGCGCAGTGTTTCTTCCAGTCCTTCGTAAGGGACGCAGTCACCCGAATGATAGATACGGACGCCGCCAAGGGTCACGATGTACCCGAGGTGCAGGAGCTCCCCGCGCTCGTTGCGCGCAAGCTGCTCGTGAGCGGCCGCGACCGCATCCACCTGCACACCATCTTCGGGCTCCCGGGTTTCTCCGGCATCCATGGCGAGAAGTCGCGGCTCCGGGATGCCGAGAGAGACGGCACGCGCGGTCTCCGCGCGCGGAACGATGAACGCGCACGAGGGATTGGCTCGTGCGATGGCGGGAAGCGTCCCCGGGTCCATGTGATCGGAGTGGCGATGCGTGCACAACACCAGGTCGATTCCGCGCGCTGCCGTCGGCTCCAGGGGGGACGGCATCATGCGGGTGTGGGGGAGCTCCTTGCCCCGGTACTTTTCAGCAAGGGAGTCCGAAAGGTATGGATCGATGAGGAGGAGATGACCGCCCCCGCGCAGGGCAAAGCCGGCCTGGCCGAGCCAGTTCAGGCAGACCCCCGAGGGCGCGCGCTGCAGGGTCAGCTCCTGGGCAAGGGTTGACGCGAAGGGATGCTCTTCCATCCGGACCATGAGACAAAGTATACCTTTAAACACCATGAAGCTGCAGCTTGCCCTGGACATGGATTCCCTTGCGGCGGCGCGCGCCCTGCTGGAGAAGACCGCGGACCTCGTCGACATCGCGGAAGTGGGAACCCCGCTGGTGCTGCGGGAGGGGGCCGCGGCCATCCGAGCGCTGAAGAAAGAGTACCCGCACCTCCTGGTCCTCGCGGACTTCAAGATCATGGATGCCGGCGCGGAGGAGGCGGCAATCGCCTTCGACGCCGGGGCAGACATTGTCACGGTGCTCGCCGCCGCGGAGACTGTCACGATCCAGCGGGCCTGCGACATCGCCGCCGACGCCGGCCGCGAAGTCATGGCGGACCTCATTGCCGTCGCGCACCCCGCGCGGCGCGCCGTGGAGATCGCATCCGCGGGGGTGACCTACCTGTGCTGTCACACGGCTTTCGACATGCAGCTCTCGGGGGCAGACCCCGCGCGTGAGCTCTCCGAGGTGCGCGCCGCGCTCCCCGGCGCGCGGATCGCCGCGGCAGGGGGCATCACGCCGCAGAGAATCGGCCTGCTGAAGCCGGCCGGGCCGGAAATCATCATTGTGGGCGGCTACGTCACGCGAGCAACCGACCCGCGCGCCGCGATCCAGGAGGTCAGCGCCGCAATGAGCTGATGCGGCCGGCCCTTTTGTCCATTTCTGGCGCGCTTTCGCGGTGGTATGATTGGCCACCGAGGTGTGGACATGGCAAGAGAAACGTTGACCTCCCGTGAGCGGGTTCTGAGAGCCCTCGACCACACGACGCCGGATCGCGTGCCCATAGATCTGGGCGGTTTCCAGACCGGCATCCACAGGAAAGCCTACGAGGCGCTGCTGCGGCACCTCGGCATCACGGAAGAGATCACCATCCTGGACCCGGTCCAGCAGCTTGCCCGGCCGTCAGAGCAGGTCCTGCAGCGCTTCCACGTGGACACGCGCTACCTCGGCGCCCATGGTCCGGACAGCTTTGCCGGCGGGATCAGGAAAAACACGCGCGGGGGGAAACAGTGGCACGACCTTCGCGACGAGTTTGGCGTGGTCTGGTCCATGCCGGAGGACCAGATGCTGTTCATGGACATTTCGCATCATCCCCTGGCGGAAGCGACCGTCCAGGACATCGCCCGGTATCCTTTTCCCACGGGCAACGATCCCACCCGGTTCACGGGTGTCCGCGAGCAGGCCCTCACCTTGCGGGGCTCCTCGGATGCGGCAATCTGCACGGCAATCGGCGGCGTGGTTTATGAAACCTGCTGGTACATGAGGGGCCTGGAGCGCTGGTTCATGGACATGCTGGAGAACCCGGGCTTCTGCGAGGCCCTCCTTGACCGGGTCCTCGAGTACTGGCTGGGCTTCTATGACGGCTTCCTGGGAGAGGTCGGTGACCTGGTTGATGTCGTGATGATCGGGGATGATCTTGCCGGGCAGAACGGGCCCCTTTTCTCCCCCGCTTTCTACCGAAAGATCGTAAAGCCGCGGCAGAAAGCGCTCGTCCAGCACATCAAGACGCTGACACGGGCCCGGATCTGGTACCACACCTGCGGCTCGTGCGTCGAATATATTCCGGACCTGATCGACAACGGCGCTGACATCCTGAACCCCGTGCAGATCAGCGCAAAAGACATGGACCCCCGGAGCCTGAAGCAGAGGTTCGGGGCGCGCATCACGTTCTGGGGCGGCGGTATCGACGCGCAGCGCGTCCTGCCCTTTGGCTCGCCGCGGGACGTGAGAGACGAGGTTCATCGCAACCTGGACATCTTCAAGACCGGCGGGGGCTACGTCTTCAACAACGTCCATAACATCCAGCACGGAGTCCCCGTGGAGAACATCGTGGCGCTTTTCGACGCGGCCTACGAGTTCGGCTTCTCCTCTTAATCCATGTGGAAGACTTCCGCGAGCTGGACCTGGACGGGTGAATTGTCCGGGTTGGTCTCCATGATGTCCGCCATGTATTTCCACCACTTCTTCACGATCGGGGTTTCGGGCAGGAGAGCCGACGTGTTGTGGTCCATGAGCTTCTGGAATGCAAAGAGCGTGAGGGTGGACGCGTCGAGGTAGATGGAGTAGTCGGACACGCCAGCCGCCTCCAGCTCCGTGAGAAGCTCGGGCCAGATCTCGTCATGGCGGCGCCGGTACTCGGCTTCGAATCCCTTCTTGAGCTTCATTGTGAATGCGGCACGTGTCATGGGCACTCCTGTTGCAGATCCTTCTACTGGTGGACGAAGGCGCTCCACCGCGACGGGGCTATGCCTGTCTTCTTGCGGAACAACCGGGAAAAATAGTACTGGTCATCGAATCCGAGGCGAAAGGCCACTTCCTTGATCGGCAGCGAGCCGGCCTCCAGGAGCTCCTTCGCCTTCCTGATCTTGATGCTGATGAAATACTGGTAGGGGGTCATGGCGGTGTAGGACTTGAACACCGCGTTGAGGTGGGACGTGCTCACCCCGAGGGTTCCCCCAATGCGGACCAGGTTCACTTCGCGGTCGATGTTTTCTTCCATCAGGAACTTTGCCTTCTCAACGAGCCCCTCGGAGCTGGAATGCTGCACTGTTTTCCGTTCGTGGGCAAGCACCTCGGCAATCAGGGTGAGCACGAGCGAGCTTGCCCTGATCTGGTACAGGGGCTGCTGGTTTCTCACGAGCTCGAAGATCCTTCCATAGATGTCGAGAAGGCTGTTCTGAAGTCCCACTTCGTAGGTGGGCTTCCGGGGCGAGAGGAAACCCTGATCCCGCAGCGTGTCCGCGTGGGGGCCCTTGAATCCGACCCAGTACTCGGTCCACCCGACGTCGAAGTCCGGCTTGTAATGATGACGGATTCCCGGGAAGATCATCATGACCGTTCCCGGGACGACCACGTGCGTCTTCTGGCTCGTTTCGAACACGCCGCGGCCCTTCGTGATGTAGACGATCTGGTATTCGACGAGGGTCCGCCCGACCGCCACCGACTTGAACGCCTGCGGGTGGCCTTCCTTGTTGGGCGGGTACCGTGTATGCGGAGGCACCTCGCTGTACCCGGCGTCGGTGCACACCAGCTGCCATTTCTCGTCTTCCTCACTGCAGGTGAGGTAGCGAAAGAAGGCGTTTCGGCCGTTCGGCTCGATCTGGCCCATCAAGCTCCTTATACCTCTTTTTCCTTTCCCGGACAAGTTTTGTCCATCCGCGGATTTTTGTTCCATCCCGTGGACTGAATAGTCCATTCCGAGCAGCGGAGTCCCCGTTGGATACTGGAGCCAGATGCACGAGCGCGGGGCACGAGGCAGGATCGGGCTTTTTGGCATTGGCCTGGACACGTATTGGCCGCAGTTCAAAGGGCTGAAGGAACGCCTGCAGGGATACCAGGAGTACATCGCGGGACGCATCTCATCGCTTCACGTCGAGGTGGTTGACGCCGGGCTGGTCGACTCACCGGACAAGGCCCGGGCCGCGGCGCGGCTTTTCACCGAGCGCAACGTGGAGGCGATCTTCCTCTACATCTCGACATACGCCCTGTCGCATACCGTGCTTCCCGTGGCGCAGCAGGCCGGCGTCCCGATCATCGTCTTGAACCTCCAGCCGGTGCCCGCCATCGACTACGAGAAGTTCAACTCCCTCGGTGACCGCGGCGTCATGACAGGAGAGTGGCTCGCTCACTGCCAGGCCTGCTGCGCTCCTGAAATCGCCAACGTGTTCAACACCTGCGGGATCGACTACAACCTCGTGACCGGGTGGCTGAAAGAGGAGTCCGCGTGGGAGCAGATCACCTCCTGGGTGGACGCCATCGCGGTCCGCGCGGAGATCCGCGACGCGCGGGTGGGCATCCTGGGGCATTACTACGAAGGGATGCTGGACGTCTATACCGATGTGACGCGTCTTGCCTCGGTATTCGGCACCCACTTCGAGCTCATCGAAATGGACACGCTCAAGAGTCATCGCGACCGCGTGGGACCAGTGGCAATCCGCGACAAGCTCACCCAGTTCCAGAAGGAGTTCCGCGTGTCACCGGAATGCGAGACCTCCGAGCTTGAACGCGCCGCCAGGACCTCGTGCGCGCTGGACTCCCTGGTTGCAGACTCCCGCCTGGGCGCAATGGCATATTATTATGAGGGAGCCGGGGGAAACGATCATGAGGACATCGTGACGTCCGTCATCGCGGGCAACACGCTGCTCACGTCCCACAACGTCCCGATCGCGGGCGAATGCGAGGTCAAGAATGTCATGGCGATGAAGATCATGGATTGCTTTGGAGCCGGGGGTTCCTTCTCCGAGCTCTACGCCGTAGACTTCAACGACGACGTGGTGCTCTGGGGCCATGACGGGCCCGCTCATTCGGCAATCGCAGAGGGGCCCGTGGGCCTTGTGCCGCTGCCGGTGTACCATGGGAAGCCGGGCAAGGGTCTGTCCATCCAGATGAGCGTGCGTCACGGGCCGGTGACTCTCCTTTCGGTGGTGCAGGGAAGGGGCGGTACGACATTCCTTCTCACGGCGGAAGGAGAGGCGGTTCCCGGTCCGACCCTGCAGATCGGGAATACCAACAGCAGGTACAGGTTCCCGCTGTCGGCCCGCGCGTTCACGGACCGCTGGTCGAGGGCGGGGCCGGCGCACCACTGCGCCATCGGCGTCGGGCACCTCGCCGACAGGGTTGACAAGCTCGCGCATCTCCTCAAAATCGAGTGTCTGAAGGTCTGTTGACAGGAGTCCATCAAAGTGGCTGACCGCATCCTTGAGCTTGCGCACATCACAAAGACCTTTCCGGGAGTGAAAGCCCTGGACGACGTGCATTTCGATCTGCTGCGCGGGGAGATCCATGCGCTCATCGGGGAGAACGGGGCCGGCAAGTCCACCCTCATCAAGGTGATCACCGGCGTCTACCAGCCGGACTCCGGCCAGATACTCCTGGACGGGGCACCGGTGGAGATCCACAGCACCGCTGATTCGCAGAAGCTCGGGATCGCCGCTATTTATCAGCACGTCACCTGCTACCCGGACCTGTCCGTCACGGAGAACATCTTCATCGGCCATGAGAAAATCCAGCCCCTGACCCGAAAGATCGACTGGAAGGACCTTCACCAGAGGGCGGGAGAGCTGCTCGCGCAACTGGATGCGGATTTCGATCCCCGTGCGCCCATGGGGAACCTTTCCGTGGCGCAGCAGCAGATCGTTGAGATCGCCAAAGCGCTTTCAACGAACGCGCGCATCATCATCATGGACGAACCGACTGCGCCTCTGACTGCCCGCGAGAGCGAGGACCTTTACCGGACCACGGAAGGGCTGCGCGACAAGGGAGTCTCCATCATCTTCATCTCCCACCGCATGGAGGACATGTACCGCCTTGCCGAGCCGGGTGACCGTGTTCCGGGATGCCCGCTACGTGGGCACGTGGAACCTGAACGAGGTGAAGCGGGAAGAGCTCATCATGGCCATGGTGGGCCGCGAGATCACGCAGTTCTTCCCGAAACGCAAGGTCGCCATCGGAGAGGAGATCTTCCGCGTGGAAGGACTCTCCCGCACCGGGTACTTCAAGGACGTGTCGTTTTCCGTTCGCAAGGGGGAAATCCTCGCCATGACGGGCCTGATCGGGGCTGGCCGCACCGAGGTGTGTGAATCCATCTACGGTGTCACGCACCCCGACAAGGGACGCATCATCCTGAACGGCAGGGAGCTGCACATCGCCAATCCCGCCCAGGCAATCGAGCTGGGCATCGGCTACCTTCCGGAGGACCGTCTGCGCCAGGGCCTCGTGCTGGAGTGGGAGCTTTCCAAGAACGTGACGCTTCCGACCCTGAAACAGTTCGCCACGCTGGGCTGGCTCCATCCGAAGAAGGAAAACGAGGTCACCAAGGAGCTCGCGGAAAAGCTGGAGGTGCGCGCGGGCAGCGTCTTCGACCTGGCCGCCACGCTGTCTGGCGGGAACCAGCAGAAGATCATCGTCGCCAAGCTTCTTGCCGGCACCATGAAGGTCATCATCCTTGATGAGCCGACCAAGGGCGTGGACGTGGGAGCCAAGACCGCCATCTTCAATATCATGAACGATCTTGCAGAGATGGGGTATGGAATCATCATGGTCTCCTCGGAGATGGCGGAGGTGCTGGGCATGAGCGACAGGATTGTCGTCATGCGGGACGGGCGGGTCGCCGCCACCATGGACACGGCCGGCAGCACCCAGGAGCAGATCCTCCGCGCCGCCATGCCGGAGACGGTGCACGCATGAGGCGGGCCGCTTCGTTCACGGAGAGCTTCCGAGAGCTGGGTCTCCTGGTCTTCATCGTCGTGATCTGCGCGATTTTTCAGGTCCGCAACCGCAACTTCCTCACCCTTGAGAACATCCAGGACCTCCTGACGAACACGGCCATCCTGAGCATCATGTCCGTCGGCATGATGATGGTCATCCTGACTCGAGGAATCGATCTCTCCGTCGGGGCCGTCGTCGCCCTGGCGGGCATGGTCAGCGCGCTCACGGTGCAGTACTTCCGGGGCATCTCCCCGGTCGTCTCGATCCTGGAGGCGGTTGCCGTGGGGACCGCGGCGGGCGTGCTCATCGGGCTCCTCGTGGCCCGCTTCAACGTCTTGCCCATCATTGCGACCCTCGGCACCATGAACATCATCCGCGGCTTCACCTACGTGATCAGCGGGGGCGCCTGGGTGAGCTCGTACCAGATGTCACGGGGATTCAAGGAGATCGCCACGGGAGAGGTGCTGGGGGTGAGCAACCTCATCATCGTTGCCGTGGTCATCAACGTGCTGTTCTTCTATTTCATCAACCACATGCGCACCGGGCGCCAGATCTATGCCGTGGGCTCGAACCCCGAGGCGGCGGACATTTCGGGCATTCCGCGCCGGCGGATCGTCTGGCTGGTGTACACCCTCATGGGCGCCTTGTCGGGGCTCGGTGGCGTGATCTGGGTGGCCAAGTTCGCCTCCGCGCAAAGCGACACGGCAACGGGGTTCGAGCTCTCCGTCATCGCCGCCACGGTGCTGGGCGGCGTGAGCATAGCGGGAGGAAGCGGGAAGGTGTCGGGGCTGATCCTGGGGACAATTCTCCTGGGCATCCTGAACAACGCGCTGCCCCTCATCAACGTTTCCCCGTTCTGGCAGCAGGCCATCCAGGGAATCGTGATCCTGGCGGCCGTGCTCACGAACGTGCTGGTCAAGAGGAACAGCCAGAGATTTGCGCTGCGAAGGCGCGCCATTTAGGGAGTTGCAGGTGGAGAGGTCCATTCGGGTCGAGAGACTGTGGAGCTGGCGCACGTTCTTCCTGCAGTGGGAATGGCTCCTGGTGCTGATCTTCATCGCCGTCAACGTCATCAACAGCACCCTCTCACCGTACTACTTCACGGCTGACACGTTCCTCCAGACCCCCATGACGTTCCTGGACATGGCCTTCCTCGTGCTCCCCATGACCATGGTCATCATCCTCGGGAACATCGATATCTCCGTCGGCTCCACCGTCGCGCTTTCCGCGGTGGTCATGGCCGTGGCCTACAACGCGGGCCTGCCCATGGTGCCGGCCGTGCTCCTGTGCCTCCTGGTGGCCAGCGCGTGCGGCTTCATCAACGGCCTCCTCATGACGAGGTTCAAGGAGCTGTCCTCCGTCATCGTGACCCTGGCCACCATGATCATCTACCGCGGCATAGCCTACGTGATCCTGCAGGACCAGGCGGCAGGGAAGTTCCCGAAATGGTACTCCTCACTCGGCTGGGGGTCGGTGGGCAAGGTGCCCATCATCCTCATCGTGTTCGCCATCTGCGCGGTGATTTTCGGGCTGCTCCTGCACAAGACGAGCTTCGGGCGAAAGATCTACGGCATGGGCAGCAACCTGACCGCCTCCCGCTACTCGGGGGTCAAGACTGACTCCATCATCATGATCGTGAGCGTGCTGACCGGTCTCATGGCCGGGTTCACGGCTCTCTTCCTCACCTCGCGCATGGGGAGCACCCGGCCGAACGTTGCCCAGGGCTACGAGCTTTCCGTGATCGCAATGGTGGTCCTGGGCGGCGTGAGCACCTCCGGGGGCAAGGGGAGGATCGCGGGGCCGCTTCTTGCAATTTTCATCATCGGCTTCCTGAACTACGGGCTCGGGTTGGTGAACGTCCAGGCGCAGGTGCTCTTGATAATCGTGGGGTTCCTTCTGATTCTTTCGGTTCTCGTTCTCAACGTCAGGTTTCGTGGACGGTACCAGCGTTCGGTGCCCTCGGCGACGAAAAAGGTCGCCGCTCAGGAGCATCCGAACGACAACACTCCATAAGGAGGAGGACGCTATGCGGAAGTTTCTTATCAGGGCTGCCGTGATCACAGCGATCATGGCAATTGCACTTCCCGTCGCGCTTTTCGCGGGCGGCAGCGGGGAGAAGCAGGGCGGCACCATGTCGGCCGGGGGAGCAGCGAAGTACGCCATCGTGTTCAAGAACACGGGGAACCCCTACGGCGACAGGCAGATGGGCGGATTCAAGGCAGGCATCGAGGAGCAGGGATTCCAGGCAATCCTGCGCGCTCCCGATCAGCCAACGGCCGAGGCGCAGATCCAGATCCTGGAGCAGCTCATTTCCCAGAAGGTGGCGGCAATCTGCATCGTCGGCAACGACAAGGATGCCCTGCAGCCGGTCCTCCAGAAGGCCATGAGCCAGGGCATCAAGGTGTTCTCCCTGGACTCCGGGGTCAACCCGCAGAGCCGGCTGGTCCATGTGAACCAGGCGGACTCTGAAAAGATCGGGACGACGCTCATCGAAGCCGCCTTTGACATGTCCGGCGGAAGCGGCGATATCGCCATCCTTTCGGCGACCAGCCAGGCGACAAACCAGAACCTCTGGATCGACTTCATGAAGAAGACGCTCGCGCTGCCGAAGTACGCGAACCTTCACCTGGTGAAGATCGCTTACGGTGACGACATCCGCGACAAGTCGGTGTCCGAGGCGGAGGGCCTTCTGCAGTCGTTCCCGAACCTGAAGGTCATCATAGCCCCCACCACGGTCGGAATTGCCGCAGCGGGCAAGGTTCTCACGGACAAGGGTCTTGGCGGCAAGGTGTTCCTCACGGGCTTGGGTTTGCCCTCTGAGATGGCCACCTACATCGAGAACGGCGTCTGCCCCTACATGTTCCTGTGGAACCCCATCGACGTCGGGTACCTCGGAGCGTATACCGCCACGGCGCTCGTGAGCGGCAAGATCACGGGCAAGGTTGGTGAGAAGTTCACCGCCGGACGCCTCGGTGAAAAGGTCATCACGCAGGCACCGGACGGCGGGACCGAAGTCCTGCTCGGGCCCCCGTTCAAGTTCGACAAGGCGAACATCGAGGACTGGAAGAAGGTTTATTAGGCCGACGCCCAGGAGGCGCCGGTCGAATCAGGGGCTGTCCGAAAGGGCAGCCCCTTTCTCACGGAGGACCGCCCCGGCGCCCGGCGGCGCCGGCAGGATTTTCCCCGGATTGAGAATGCCCAATGGGTCCAGGGCGTCCTTTATTGTCCGCATCATGGCGACCGCCGGGCCGCCAAGGTTTCGCTGCACGAAATCGCGCTTCGAGACCCCAATGCCATGCTCGCCGGAGATCAGCCCTCCGCGCTTGATAGCGTCTGTGTAGATCTCATCCTTGACCTGTCGGTGAAGCGCCTCCCACCCGTGGATCTCCTCCCCGAGCACGCCATCAGCCAGTCTTCGCCTCATGGTGTGAGAGTGCACGTTTCCATCAGCGGCATGCCCGTATGTGGGGATGGGGATCCCCAGCCGTTCTTCGAGGGAGGACACGAACTCCACGTGCGCAGCTATCTCTGAGCGGGGGACGCATATGTCGAGGACTTCGACGGAGGCCGGCTTGATGGCCTCGTAGATCATGCTCCGAAGCTCGAGGATGTCCGCCTGGTGCTCGGATGTCTCCGCCACCAAGACATCCAGGGCGCCCTCCTCCTCCACGATGGCCATGAACCTTTGCGCCTGGGAGAGGACTTCCTCCTCGACTGCTCCGTCCAGGATGACCATGAGGGAAGCTGAGCCGACCGCGGCCGGCCACGGCTTTTTCAGCAGCCGCTCTGAACAGCGGATCACGGCGTGGGGAATGAACTCCACTGCCGCGGGAATTATCCCCGCGCGCAGAAGGGAAGGGACGGCCTGGATGGCCTGTCGGACGTTCTCGAAAGGAGCAATCAGCGTCTTGAGACATCCGGGCTTCGGGACAAGGGACAGGGTCACCCGCGTGATGACCCCCAGGGTTCCTTCCGAGCCGATCATGAGGTCGAGCAGGTGATACCCGGTGCTGGATTTCACGGTCTTTCCGCCCAGCTCCACGATGGACCCGTCGGAGAGCACCACCTGCAGGCCGATCACGAACCGCTTGATGGTCCCGTATTTGACTGCCCGCGACCCACCCGCATTCGCGGAAACCAGCCCGCCCACGTGCGCGCCCTCGTCTCCGGGATGGGGCGGGAAGAAGAGGCCCATTGCCTCCACGGCTTCATCGAGCCGGCGAAGAGGCATCCCGGCTTCCACCGTGATGGTGGAATTGGCCTGGTCAGCATCGACCTGGCGATTGAGACGCTCCATGGAAAGAACGACGCCGCCCTCCGCCGCCACGCATGCCCCCGAAAGACCGGTCCCGCCTCCTCGGACCGTGAGCGGGACCCTGTACTTTCCGCAAAGTACGGTGATTGACGCCACCTCCTCCGCCGAGGCCGGTCGGACAACCGCCAGCGGGGCTCGCGCGAGCTCCTCCAGGGCCGACTCATCCCGGGAATAAGGGACCAGGGCGGATGGCTCGGTGATGACGTTCTCCGCTCCAACCATCCCGCGCGCCTCCGCCAGCCATGCTTCGTGATTTGACATCTCTGCGGCCCTTTTTTTGATCATATTAACTGAGGGGACGACAATGCAAGGGAAACAACCATGGAACCAGGCGCGCGGTACTAGTCTCCCGAGAGGAAAGAGAAAATGAAACCTCAGCGAAGAGAGTTTCTTCCCCAGGGCGGGGTCCGCAGGCAAAGAACCGCGGAGGAGATTGCTCAGGCCAGGCCTGCCAAGCTCGACTATCCGGCCACGAAGGTCGGCGCGGCGGGGAGTGTCACGGTCCTGTATGCGTCAACCCTCGGAGACCAGGGCGCAAAGCTCGCCTCGCAGATGCTGAGCTCGGTCCTCAGCCCTTACAACAACCTGCAGACGCTCTTTGGGATTCCCGGAGGGGCGGTCAACGTCATCATTGCGCCGTTGAGCGGACGAAACGACGGCTCGGGGGGCGCCTATCACTACGGATGCGATTTCACCTCCGGTGGTGACCTGTACCTCGACGCGACGTTCGCCAGCGCCGCGGTCAACGCCCTGGACCTGGAGATCGGTCTGTACGTCGCCGAGCTCTCCGAGTCCTTCATGGGCCCGCAGGACAAGGGGTGGGGCTGCGGATTCTCCAACGGAGAGGCGCTCTCCCGGTTTTGCGCTGAGCAGGCCACTCCCGCCGGCACCCTGTCGGCGTTCGCGACCGGCCCCGCGTGGGATCAGGCCGGTCGGCCGGACTGGGTAAGCAAGACGGAGCAGACAGATGGGGACAACGTCAGCACGGGCTGCGGGATCGTGTACATCTACTGGATGCTCTCCCTGGGCTTCTCGGCTTCGAAGGTAACCCAGGCGGGCGGCGCCACCCTTTCCGCCAACTACCAGGCCCTGACGGGAAAGACAACCGCATACCAGGACCTTCTGGCCGGTCTTGCCGGGGTGACAATCTCCTCCGATAACCCGTTTTCGGCCTGACGGCGCTCTTCGGGGGCCGGCGCGCCACGCCATGCCCGCGTTCGGACGAGCCCGCGCCCGCATCCGGGCGTGCCAGGCCGAATCTGCTTGCAGAAGTCAGGCATTTCCCCTCATAATCCGGCTGCCATGAAAGACATGCACGCTCAGGTACTCTCCGCGGCAAAGAAGCTCAGGGACTACTCTGCGGAAACCCTCTCCTCCATCGTGAAGATCCCTTCGTTCAGCGGGAAAGAGGAGAATGTCTGCCGCGCAATCGAGTCTTTGTGCCGCGAGGCCGGCTTCGACGAGGTCCGCATCGACGGGCTGGGGAACGTCATCGGCCGGGTGGGAAAGGGTCCGCGCAAGCTCGCGATAGATGCGCACATCGACACGGTTGGTGTCGGAGACGCCTCCCAGTGGAAGACGGATCCTTTCTCGGGGATCATCAGCGACGGGAAGGTCCTGGGCCGCGGTACATCTGACCAGAAAGGCGGGGCGGCGGCGATGATCGCCGCGGGCAGGATCCTTCACGAGCTGGGCTATGATGGCACGTTCTCCGTGTACTTCACTTTCACGGTGCTGGAGGAAGACTGCGACGGCCTGTGCTGGCTGTACCTGATCGAGAAAGAGGGCTTCAAGCCGGAGTTCGCCGTTTCCACGGAGCCCACCACCTGCCGCCTGTATCGCGGCCACCGGGGCCGCATGGAAATCGAAGCGACGATTCGCGGAATCTCCGCGCATGGAAGCGCGCCCGAGCGCGGCGAGAGCGCGGCCTACAAGGCAGCGCGCGCGGCCCTCGCAATGGAGAAGCTCAACGGCTCACTCGCTTTCGACGAGTTCCTCGGCAAGGGGACCATCGTCGTCTCCAAAGTGGAAGTGCACGGCCCGAGCCAGTGCGCCGTCCCTGACCAGGGCAGCCTCTACATGGACCGTCGCCTCACGTGGGGGGAAAACGCTGAGATCGCTCTGGACCAGGTGCGAAAGGCGATGGGCAAGGACGCGGAGAAGGTCGGCATGCCGGGGTACGACGGCAAGGGCTGGAACGGCGACACCTATCGGCAGGACTTGTATTTCCCAACCTGGAAGATTGCCCCGGATCACCCGCTGGTGGTGGGCGGCCGCAAGGCGCATAGGGCCCTTTTCGACAAAGAGCCCGAGGTCGGCAAATGGACCTTCAGCACGAACGGCGTCGCCATCTGCGGAAAGCACGGCATCCCCACCATCGGCTTCGGTCCCGGGGATGAGGACAAGGCGCACGCGCCAAATGAGTACACCCGGATGGATGATCTTGTGACGTGCAGCGCCTTTTACGCGATGCTGCCCCTGGCCATGGAGGGCGAGTGAGAGGGGTGGGACTGTCGCAACACGGGGAAGGGTCTAAGGAGCGGAGCCTCGCCGGCGCGCGCGCCTGACCAGGCTGTATCCAACGGCTCCCGCGCTCGTGAGAATTGCAACGAGGGCAAGAGGTCCGACGAAGGGCAGGACCACCATCGAGACAGCGAGCGAGATCCATGGCAGGGCCTTTCTCGCACCCCTGAGGGTGAGAAGCTTCACGCCCGCCGCTGATCCGATGACATAGACGACAATGGCGGCGCCGCTCGGAATCAAGAGGGCGGTCTGCAGGTTCACGTTGAAAATGTAATAGACGATCAGCATGACGAGCGACAGGCCGGTGAGCAGCGTGAGGGCCCGCTGCGGCGCTCCTGCTTTCGGGGTCACCTTCCCGAAATAGGCTGGCAGGGCGCCATCCCTGGCAGCGGCAAGAGCGACTCGCGACATGCCTGCCATGTACGCGTTGACCGTCGCGAAAATGATCACCAGCGCGAGCAGGGACGTTCCCGCGGCGCCGTAGACGCCGAGCATTCTGGAGAAAATCGCGGCAAACGGCGCAACGCTTCCCCCGGCCTTGTAGGCCAGCGTCCCCACCGTGACAAAGGCCACGGAGAGATAGAGGAGGCCGATCACCACGACGCTGAGCACGACGCTTCGGTGGAAATCCCGCTTCGGATCCCTGAACTCCTCAGCCACGTTGGACACATTCTCGTACCCGAGGTACGACCAGAAGATCAGGGCGGCCGCGGTCCCGACGGGCAGCAGGCCGTTCGGAAGGAACGGCGAGAAGCTTGCCGTGTGCACGGAGCCGATGGAAAAAGCCAACGCAAGCACCAGCAGGGTGACGATTGCAGCCACGATTGCAAGCTGGACCCTGTTGCTGAATACGATGCCCCGAAGGTTGATCACATAAGGGACGATGATGACGGCATACCCGATGAGGTACATTTCCAGCCTGCCCATCGGAAAAGCGTAACCGAGATACGAGGCCGCTATGAGAGTCACGGCGGGCGCGCCGCCGATGAACCACAAACCGAAGAGCCAGCCGGCGGCCGCTGCCGCGTGGGGCCCGAATGCCTCCCGGGCAAAAGCGTAGACGCCGCCGGACTCCGGGTTTCGGGCGGAGAGGGATGCGAAGGTGAACGCGAACGGATAGCTCGCGAGGCAAAGCACGGCCCACGCAATCAGGGAGGCCGGCCCCGCAAGCCGCGCGGCCAGGCCGGGGAGCACCAGCACGCCCGGACCCAGGACGGAGCTCACGTAGAGGGCAACGGCGTGGCGCAGCGTGATCGCTTTCCGCAAGGACATCGTGAGGGAAAGGATACTGGAGCGCACTGTTCGGCGGCAAACAAAGCGTGTAAGATCGGGAACCCGGGAGGACCCATGATTCCCATCGGAGACGACAATACCGGCAGGCGCACGACTCCCTGGATGACCTGGACGTTGATCGCGCTGAACGTGATTGTCTTTGTCTTTTTCGAGGGGTTGGGCGCCAACGAGCGGTTCATCAACGCATACTCCGCGGTGCCGGGGAAGATCCTCACGGGCAGGGACATCGTCACCCGGGATCACCTCCTCCTGGACCCGAATACCGGCCGGCGCGTCCTGGTGCCCGGGCTCCAGCACACGCCGGTGCCCCTGTGGCTGACCATCATCACGTCCATGTTCATGCACGCCGGCATCGCCCACATTGCGGGCAACATGCTCTACCTGTTCATCTTCGGCGACAACATCGAGGACAGGCTGGGGCATCTGCGCTACCTCTTCTTTTACTTATTCTGCGGTGTCGCCGCTTCCCTGTCGCAGGTGTACGTGACGAAGCTGACCGGAGGTGACCTGCTGGTCCCAACCCTGGGAGCATCAGGGGCCATCGCCGGTGTCCTGGGCGCTTACCTCCTTCTGTTCCCGCGAAACCGCGTCCGGGTCCTGATGTTCCGCTTCATCACCTCCGTGCCGGCCATTGTCGCCGTCGGGATATGGTTCCTTTTCCAGGTGGTGGCGGAGCTCGGTGCGCTTGGCCGTGACACCGGCGGCGGCGTTGCATATGCCGCGCACGTTGGTGGGTTTGCCGCGGGATTCATCACGGTGAAGCTGTGGGGCGCCGGCAGGAGGGCCTGAACGCCACTTCGGTCACGAATCGTTTTCGTGCGCTGCGAACCACAGGAGCCAGCCACAGCGCGGGCATCTCCAGGTGACCGTGGGGATTTGACGCCTGCCTTTCAGCCGATATCCCCCCAGCGCGTTTTTCTCAAGCTCGCCTTCAATCCATTTCATTCGTTCCAGCCAGCCATGCCCGCCCCTCCCAAGCAGGTGTCCTTCCTCCATGCGGACATGGCAGACGGGGCATTCGTGCGCCGTTGCGTTCATTTCTCTTTCCTCTCCCGCGGGACCCGGGCAAGCCGCCCTGCGTCGATCAGAGCCTGGCGCAGCAGGAACTCGACCTGCCCGTTGATGCTGCGCAGTTCCTCCCCGGCCCACACCGCCAGCGCGTCGTAGGTTTCCGGGCCGATGCGAAGGAGAAACGACTTCCTGTCCGGCATCACACCCGCGCTATCGGTACAGGGATCCCGTGTTGACGACCGGTTGGGTGGTTTGCTCGCTGCACAGGACAACCAGCAGGTTGCTGGCCATGGTGGCCTTGCGTTCTTCGTCCAGCTCGACGACGTTCTGTGACGCCAGCATCTCCAGCGCGTTCTCCACCATGCCGACCGCCCCCTCGACAATTGTGCGCCGAGCCGCGACAACGGCCGCCGCCTGCTGCCGACGGAGCATCACGGCGGCAATCTCCTGCGCGTAGGCGAGATGGCTCACCCGGGTCTCGGTCACCTCAACCCCCGCCTTCTGCAACCGCTCCTGGATCTCCGTCTTCAGCTGCGCGGACACTTCCGCCGTGTGGCTCGACAGCGCGATCTCCCCTTCGCCGTGAGCGTCGTAGGGATATGCGGTGGCAAGATTGCGCAGCGCCGCCTCGCTCTGCACGTGCACGTAGTTCTCATAGTTGTCTACCTGGAAGACGGCCTCCGCGGTGTCAACGACTTTCCAGACCACCACGCAGGCAATCTCGATGGGATTGCCTCTGTTGTCATTGACCTTCAGCCGGGCCGTTTCGAAGTTCCGGACCCGAAGCGATATCGCCTTGCGCGTGAAAAATGGGTTGGTCCACCGGAGGCCCGGCTCGCGTGCCGTGCCTCGATACGCCCCGAAGAGCTGCAGCACGCGGCCCTGGTTCGGGCTGACCGTGAAGAGCCCCCGGAGAAACAGAGCCGCCAGGACTATCAGGAGGGAAAACGCGCGGACCTGAATCCCATGCCGTATGCCCCAGAGGGAGCCGAGAATGGCGGCCAGAAGCAGGATCAGCATGGGAATTCCAGGGACGGCGTTCCGTTTCGTTTCGCTTATCATGATATTTATATGATATCATTATGATTTCATACGGTCAAGCAGAACGCGGGATTCCACGCCAGGCGGCGTCGCCGAACAATTTGCGCGCGGCCCGCCCGGACATTATTATCTACCGTGGACAAAGGAGGTCCCATGGGAATCTCAGGCGCGTTTCGGGATCGGTACGGCCCCTGGGCACTCGTTGCAGGCGGCTCCGAGGGGCTGGGCGCCGCGTTTGCTTCCGAGCTCGCGAGCCTTGGAATGCACCTGCTCCTGGTTGCCCGCAGGCCTGATTTACTGGAGCGCACGGCATCGGGCCTGAGGGCGACAGCCGGCGTCGAGGTTCGGACCGTGGCGGTGGATCTGGGCACGGCCGCGGGGCTCGCGGACGTTGCGCGCCAGGCGAAAGGCCTCGACATCGGCCTCCTGGTGTGCAACGCGGCCTCTTCCTACGAAGGGCCTTTCTTCAAGGCAAGCCTCGCGAAGTACCGGCACGTGATAGACGTCAACTGTTACGGGGCACTGGCTCTCATCGACATGGTCGCGCCGGGGCTCATCCAGCGCGGGAGGGGAGGCATCATCGTGATGTCCAGCATGGCCGCTTTCCAGGGCTCCCCGTATGTCACCGTCTATAGCGCCACCAAGGCGTTCCTCCTGTCAGTGGCCGAGGGCCTGGCGGTGGAGCTCAAGCCGAAAGGCGTGGACGTGCTCGCTTCCTGCCCGGCGGTGGTGCGCACTCCCAACTATCTTGCAAGCAGGCCGGTGGACGCGAAGCCGACCCCGGTGGACGTTGAGCCGGCGCTCGCCGCCCGCGAAACCCTGCGGGCCCTCGGGCACAGGAGCGTCCTGATCCCCGGAGCCAGGGTCCGCATGGCGCACGCGGCAATGCGGCTGATGCCCCGCGGGGCCGCTGTTTCCATGATGGCGAACAGCACACGAGCGATGTATGGAGAATAACACGATGCAGACTCTCCTGCGCAACTGCTTCTTCATCCAGCCTTCGGCAGACCGCGAAGGCGTTCGGGGGCAGGACATCCTGATCGAGGGCAACCTCATTTCCCGTGTCGGCCCGCGGATCGAGACCGCGCCCGGGGCGCGCGTGATCGACTGCTCACGCCACGTCGTGGTTCCGGGGTTCGTGAACACGCACCATCACTTCTTCCAGACCCTGACTCGCAACCTGCCCGCCGTGCAGAACGCGAAGCTCTTCGACTGGCTCGTCTACCTCTACGAGATCTGGAAGAACATCGACGAGGAAGCGATCTATGTCTCCTCCCTTCTCGCAATGGGCGAGCTCCTGAAAACGGGCTGCACCTGCTCCACGGATCACCTGTACCTGTACCCGCGGGGCGCCGGAGACTTCGTTTCCCGGCAGTTCGAGGCCGCGGAGAAAGCTGGGCATGCGCTTCTCCCCGTCACGGGGGTCCATGTCCCTGAGCAGGAAAGACGGCGGCCTGCCGCCCGACAGCGTGGTGCAGGACGAGGAGACCATCCTCACCGACAGCGAAAGAGTCATCAAGCGGTTCCACGACCCTGCCCCCCTGGCAATGCGGAAAATCGTCCTTGCCCCCTGCAGCCCCTTCTCCGTGAGCGAGCGCCTGATGCGCGAGTCCGCCCGGCTGGCGCGCCGCCACGGCGTGCGCCTGCACACGCACCTGGCGGAGACAGCGGACGAGGACAGTATTGCCTGGAGAAATACGGCGTACGGCCCGTTGAGCTGATGGAACGCTGCGAGTTCATCGGCCCGGATGTGTTCTACGCGCACGGGATCTTCTTCACTGATGAAGAGCTGGGCGTTCTGCGTCGCGCCGGAGCGCAGGTGGCGCACTGCCCCAGCTCCAACATGCGTCTTGGCTCGGGGATCTGCCGGGTCCGCGACATGCTGGACAGGGGAATTCCGGTGTCACTCGCGGTGGACGGCTCCGCCTCCAACGACTCCTCCGACTTCCTGGGCGAGCTGCGTCAAGCCCTTCTTCTCCAGCGCGTTGCGAGGGGCAGCGGCGCCTTGACCGCGCGTGAAGTCCTCCGGATGGCAACGGAAACAGGCGCCGCTGTCCTCGGGTTCCAGGGAACGGGCAGGGTCGAGCCGGGCTTTGCCGCCGACCTTGCGATCTTCGACATCGACCGGCTGGAGTACTGCAGGGAGCCTGTCCGACCCGTTCGCCGCGCTGGTCTTTGCGGGCTACAACCACGGGACTGACTACACCATCTGCAACGGAAAGGTCGTAGTCGAAAAAGGGAAGCTGACCGGCGTGGACGAGCGCGAGCTGACCGTGCGCGCAAACAGGATTGCCGCATCGCTTCTCGGCGCAGCCATGGTTGCCCAGCCGGCCCGCTGATCGCTCTCCGCCGCAGGCAGCCCGCCTGCCGACGGCCCGCCCACTACCGGCGCTCCTTTCCCTCGATTCCCCGCTCATCCTCGCAAGGAGGTCGACAGCTCCCACCGCATAGCGGCTGATCCAGCGGTCATGCAGCGCCCTGATGGGAACCGGGTTGAGGTAGTTCCAACGTTGCCTGCCCTGGCGTTTGAAAATGACGAGGTCCGCCTTTTCCAGGACTCCCGGGTGCTGCATCACGGAGCAGCGGTCCAGGGCCGTGCAGACGAAGATTCAGAAACCCGTGGCGGAAGTGCTCGACGCCGTGTACAGGCCGGAGAAGCTCCGCGGCTATTTCACGAGCGGAGGGTCGGATGGCCCTCTGGATGAGGGAAAGACAGTGCTCTGGACTTTCAATGACGCAGGGCCGGAAGCGATGACTGTCCCCGTGACCGTGAAAGAGACAATCAAGAACAGGCTCATCCGGTTCTCCTGGGCGGCAAGCGAAGGGGTGTATGATCCCGTCACGGGATCAGTGCCTCACCCGGGCGGCTACGATACCGTGGTGGAGATGAGCTTCGAGCCCCTCGGTGAGAAAGAGACTCTCGTGAAGATCATGGAGGGTGAGTGGCGCTCCACGCAGGACGGCCTTCAGGGGTCGTACGGGAACTGCCAGGGCTGGACGCACATGAGCGTCTGCCTCAAGGCGTACCTGGAGCATGGCATCAACCTGAGAAGGGGATCCTTCTGAGCTCCTAGAACCCGCGCTCGTCGGCCGAAGGGCCGTAGATAGCCGGCACGGGGATATTGTTGAGGCGCATGTACACGCTGAGCTGACCCCGGTGGTGCACCAGGTGGTTGATATTCGACCCGATGTTGTCTTTCCTGGGAACGCTGACAAGAACCTGCCCTTTGAACTTCAGGTGGAAGAGCTCCGCAAGAGATTCGTCTGAGGCCTTCTGCAGGGCCTCCATCGCGCCCTTCATGTTCTCATCGAAGTGATTGACCAGCTCAGCGGTCGTCTTGAGATGAAAGTGCTCGAAGGTCGCGTAGTCGATCTCGGCGGTCTCCACGCCCACCTGGATCCATTTCGGAATTTCGGCGACGAGCAGGGACAGGTATCCCATGGGCATCGACTTCTCGTGAGGCTTCCAGTCGAAGAGGCTCGCGGGAATCCTTTCGAGGCACTTCCGGCTGGCCGGCGCTTCGGCCTCCAGCTCCTTTACGAACATTGCACCAAGGGTATCCGAGTCTTTCATGTGCGCTCAAAGATATCGATTTTCCGATTGATCGCCGAATCGCTGTTGGATCATTAGATTCACATCAGCAAATGGGGGTATGCATGAGACGGGTCGTCTTCATCTTGTTCGTGGCGGGCTGCTCGACTCTCGCTTTCGCGCAGGCTCCCGGCGGCGGGATCCAGTTCAGCGGGGTCCTTTCCGCCAACCTCATTGATGACTTCAATTCCAACATTGCATACGCGGACAACAACAGCGGTTATACCTACTTTCAGCTCAACGGTTCGTACAAGGATGGTCCCTTCGGGCTGGAGTCGCAAGTGCAGTTCGGCCCCGCGCCCGCCAACACGGGAGTCTCGAACCTGTATGTCCATTACGGATACGGCTATGCGAACCTCCTTGGCGGCAGCCTGTATCTTGCCGTCGGGAGGATCATCGACATTTCAACCTTCGGGCTGAACAGCTACTACCAGCAGGGGCCGAATGGCCCCGGCGTCTATGGGAGCAGCGTGGCAAGGACGGGGCTCAGCGGATTCGGAATCGACGGGCTGCAGCTCAGGCTGGCGCCGGTTGAAAACCTGCTTTTCGGGATCGTGATGCCCTACAACATCAGCGGGTTGAGGTGGACCGTTTCCCCGACCTTGTCCTGGGCGAGCGCCGGGGAAGATGCCGCGAGGATGATTGCAGCGAAGATGAGAAGCGAGCGCTTGGCCGCCATTCCGCACCCCCTTTTCGGTCGAGCTAGAAAATAGCGACCCGGGGCGGGCGGGGAAGCCTTTCCCTACTCCTTGCGGCCGGTCAGCCGGATGATGTGATACCCGAAGGAGGACGAGACGACGTCGCTCGTCGAGCCCGGGGACAGTCTCTTGCAGGCGTTCTCGAAGGCCGGTACCATTTTGCCCGGCCCGAACCATCCCAGGTCTCCGCCGCGCGACTTGGAGGGGCACACCGAGTGCTCGCGGGCAATCGTCTCGAAGCTTGCCCCCTGCTTGACCCGCCTGAGAAGCTCGTCCGCCAGCTTCTTTTCCTTGACCAGTATGTGGCTTGCGCGCCATTCCATGGCGTCCACTATAGAACATTTGCGCCCGGAGTTCCACTTGTGCTCACGTCGCTGGGTGATTTACAATTATGTCATGGTGACTGAGATCCTGCGGCCGCAGAGCGTTCAGGAAGCCCTGAAGGCGAGATCCTTGCCTCACTGCGCGTACCTCGGCGGCGGCACGTGGCTGAATGCCTCACGGTCGGAGACACCGGTAACGCTCATCTCCCTGGAAAAACTGGGGCTCCAGGGGATTGCAGCGGATCAGGGGCGCTGCGTGATCGGCGCAAGCGCCACGTTGCAACAGGTGGTGGATCACGGCGGCGTGCCGGAAGCCGTCCGAAGCGCTTCAGCCCTGACTGCCTCCCGGACCCTTCGCAACATGATCACAATTGGCGGCGAGCTTGCGCTCCATCCCGCGGATTCTGCTCTTGTCCCCGTCCTCCTGGCCCTGGGGGCGCAGCTGTCCGTTGCGGGACGAAAGAAACCCGTCTCCCTGCATGCGTTCCTTTCTGACCGTTCGTTCGCCGGGACCAGCCTGGTTCTCTCCGTTTCGATCCCCGAGCCGCGTCGCAAAGCGGCCGTCCGCGCCGTCTCGCGGACATCCCACAGCAGCAGGAGCCTCGTGGTTGCCGCGAGCGCGGAAGCGCTTCTGCCCGTTGTCGTGGATTTGCGGCTCATTGCTCTCCGATTGCCGGGGGTCCATCGTGCGCCTGACGAAGCTGGAAGCGGCCCTTGCGGGCCGGCCGCTTCCGCCCCGCTCGGACGTAGAAGCGGCTGCGGAGGCGGAGCTTCCTCAGCAGGCGGATATCCATGCCTCCTCCCAGTACAAGGCGTACATGACGCGTGTTCTTGCGGCGGATGTGCTGCGCGAGATGGCAGGCGGGAAAGGCGTTGTATGAAGCTCACCTTTACGCTCAACGGTTCATGCCGCGTGGTTTCAGCGGAGCCGGGTGAGAGCCTCCAGGTCCTCCTGCAGCGCACCGGCATTCCCTCGGTGCGCTCCAGCGATGACGGAGAAGGCTTTTCGGGCAGCGACACGATACTCTTCGACGGCAAGGCGGTCCTTGCGGGTCTCATGGTCGCCGGTCAGGCAGAAGGCCATTCCATCGAAACAGTGGAGAGCTTGAGCAAGGACTCACGACTTTCCGTTCTCCAGCAGTCGATGATCGACGCGGGGGTGGTTCAATCCGCCTACAACGCTCCTGCCGCCGCCTTGCTCCTGGAGGACCTTCTCCGGCGCAACCAGGCTCCGACTGAGGAAGATATTCGCGACGCTCTCTCCGGGCTGTTCAGCCGTGCAACCGGCTACAAGCAGTTCTTCCTGGCGGTGGAGCTGGCCCGAAAACGCCGGCAGGACCAGGGCTGGAACCAGCCGGTTGCCCCCGCGTTCCGCGACGACCTGCGCGTCATCGGCAAATCGCACAGGAAGATCGACGGGGTGAAGCTTGCGGCGGGCATGAAGGCCTACGTCGAGGATCGGGTGGAGACGGGCAGCTGCGTCCTCGTCATGCTTCGAAGCCCGCACGCGCACGCGTTCATCAGGCACATCGACACCGCGGAGGCGCAGCGGCTTCCCGGGGTGGCGCTGGTGATCGACTACCGCAATTGTCCCGACGTTGCGTACGGCCAGGCAGGCCAGGGTTTTCCGGAGCCTTCGCCCTACGACTACCGCATGTTCAGCCGCACCGTGCGGCACATGGGGGACAGGGTTGCAGCCGTGGTGGCGGATGATGCAGAGACTGCCCGTCGGGCCCTTGAGCTGATCCGCGTAGAGTACGACGTCATCCCCCCCGTGCTCTCCCTTGAAGATGCCATGGGCGGCACGCTTACGCCCGTCCACGCGGACCATCTCCAGGAGATCGTGTACCAGTTCTCCATCGGCGCGGAGGCGGCAAGGAATCTCGCGGCAAGCGCATCCGGAGGCACAGGGGATGTGGAGGCGGGTTTTCAGCAGGCGGATGCGGTCATCGAGCGCAGCTACTCGACCAGCCGGGTCCAGTGCACGCCCCTGGAGCCGCACGTCGTCTACACGAAAATGGATGGTGATCGCCTGATCGTCCACGCCTCCACGCAGGTGCCGTGGCACCTGCGTCGGATCGTTGCGCGCGTGCTCGCGATGCCGGAGAACAGGATCAGAGTCATCAAGGAGCGCGTGGGCGGAGGCTACGGGAGCAAGCAGGACATCCTCCTGGAAGAGGTGTGCGCCTTGGCCACCGTGCGCACCGGAAGGCCTGTCCTGTACAAGTACACGCGGGAGGAAGAGTTCATTGCGGCCACGACGCGGCATCCTTTCCGGATCACGGTGAAGATGGGCGCGAAGAAGGACGGCACCCTCACGGCGATCCGGATGTCCGCGGACGCGGACACGGGAGCCTACGGAGAGCACTGCCTGACCGTCCCCATGAACGCATGCTCCAAGTCTCTGCCCCTCTTCCGCTGCCCCAACATGGCCTTCGAGGTGCGAAGCTGGTACACGAACCACGTGCCCTCCGGCGCCTACCAGGGCTACGGCGCGCCGCAGGGCTCCTTCGCCCTGCAGATGGCGGCCGCGGAGCTGGCTGATGCGCTCGGGATGGACCTTGTGAGCTTCCTCGACAGGAACCACGTCCGGGAGGGAGACGTCCTGGAGATCCTGAAGAGCCTCGGTGAGGGCAGGGAGGGCGCGGCGGCGCACGTGCGCAGCTGCGGCCTGGAACGCGCGCTCGCCGAGGGCGCCGGAGCATCGGGTGGGGTTGCCCGACGGAAGACGCCGGCGCGGATCCCGACGTGCGCATCGGCAAGGGCGTGGCCATCATCCAGCAGGGCTCGGGACTGCCCGGGGCTTGACCAGGCGTGCGCCGATGTGAGGCTCCTTTCGGACGGAACGTTCATGGTGCATTCCGGGGGCGCTGACATAGGCATGGGCCTGGATACGGTGCTTGCCAAGGTGGTTGCAGAGACCCTGTGCTGCGGCATGGACACGGTGTCCGTCATCTCCGGAGACACGGACACGACTCCGTTCGACAAGGGGGCATATGCCTCCAGCGGCACCTATTTCAGCGGCAACGCTTCTCTGAAGGCGGCGCAGGCTTTGCGGGACAGGATCCTCCAGGTTGCCGCGACAATGCTCAAGGAGCCTGTCAGCGGGCTTGCCCTCTCATTCCCCGGCATCGTCGAGGGAAAGAACGGGGCCGTTGACTTTGCCCGGATAGCCCACCACTGCCAGGGCGGCGAGGGGCCGGGCGAGCTCGTCGGGCACGCATCATTCACCACGGATGATGCCGCGTTCCCGTACGCCGCGCATTTCTGCGAGGTGGCGGTCAACGTCCGCACGGGAGCGGTGGAAGTGCGCCGCTACCATGCCATCACGGATTGCGGCACGCCCATCAATCCCGAGCTGGCCCAGGGACAGGTATACGGGGCGATTCTCAAGTCCATCGGGCACGCGCTGTACGAGGACATGGTCTTCGACGAGCAGGGACGGTGCCTCACAACCACGCTTGCCGATTACGGTGCGCCCATGATCCAGGAGCTGCCGCGGGAGCTTGACGTGAGGTTCGTGGAAACGGATGATCCCTTCGGGCCGTTCGGGGGCAAGAGCGTCTCCGAGATCAGCATGAACGGGGCCGCGCCCGCCCTCGCCACCGCCATCCACGCCGCAACGGGCGTCTGGATGCGGGACTGGCCAATGACGCCGGAGAAGATACTGAGAGCACTGGGGAGGATCAGGTGATCACCATAACGCCGCATGACATCCAGAGACGGATCGACGCGCTGGGCAGGAAGACTGCTGCCGGGCTGCACGGGAAGGACTTCTTTCTCACCTGGGACAAGACCCGGGAGGAGCTGGAGGCCATCCTGGAGATCGCGTCCATCCTCAAGGAGCTCCGCTCCAACAACATCTCCCCAAGGATCTGGGATTCCGGGCTGGCGGTCTCCCAGTTCCGTGACAACTCCACCCGCACCCGCTTCAGCTTCGCTTCCGCAAGCAACCTCCTGGGGCTCACGGTTTCCGACCTGGACGAAGGCAAGTCGCAGATAGCGCACGGGGAGACGGTGCGCGAGACGGCCACCATGATCTCCTTCATGGCGGAGGTCATTGGCATCCGTGACGACATGTACATCGGGAAGGGCCACACGTACATGTTGAACGTTGCCGAGGCGGTGGAACAGAGCTACCGTGACGGCGTCCTGGAGCAGCGTCCCACGGTGGTCAACCTCCAGTGCGACATCGATCACCCCACGCAGACAATGGCGGACTTCCTCCATCTCGTGACAGAGCTGGGCGGCATCGAAAAGCTCAAGGGAAAGAAGGTGGCAATGAGCTGGGCCTACTCTCCCTCCTATGGAAAGCCGCTCTCCGTGCCCCAGGGCGTCATAGGCCTTTTCACCCGGTTCGGCATGGACGTTTCCCTCGCCTACCCGGAGGGCTATTCCCTCATGCCGGACGTGGTCGCCCAGGCGAGGAAGTCCGCAGCCTCCTCGGGAGGGAGCTTCCACATCAGCTCGTCCATGGAAGAGGCGTTCGAGGGGGCCGACATCGTATACCCGAAGAGCTGGGCGCCGTTTGCGGTGATGGAGGAGCGGACGAAGATCGTGGAGACGCGGGACACCAAGGCGCTTGCAGAGCTGGAGAAGCGGTGTCTTGCCAACAACGCCAGGTTCAAGAGTTGGGAGTGCACGGAGCAGCTCATGGCGCGGACCAACAGCGCCCTCTACCTCCATTGCTCTCCCCGCCGACATCACGGGGGTGAGCTGTCCGGAAGGGGAGGTTTCCGCCTCGGTCTTCGAGCGCTTCCGGACCCCGCTGTACCGCCAGGCCGGCTACAAGCCGTACGTCATCGCAGCAATGATGCTGGGGTCACGCATTGCTGATCCCGCTGAGCGCCTCTCTTCGATTCTCGACCGGGCGGAGAGCCGGGTGCGCTGAGACTCCGGGGAAGATGCGTCACCCACGTCCCCGCGGGGCCGCTTTCGCGCTTCTGGCCCTCGGGGTGCTCCTCTCGTCACCGCGGACCCTGCCGGCGCAGGAGCCAGGCCGCTCCCCCTCCCAAACCCCCGTTTCGCGAATCACGGTCGTCCTGGATGACGCCTACCCGCCGTACGTGTTCCGCGACGAGGGCGGAAACCTGCGCGGGGTCCTGGTGGACGACTGGCGATTGTGGGAGGAGAAAACAGGGGTCGCCGTCACCCTTGTGGGAACCGACTGGGACAAGGCGCTGTGGTTCATGGACCACGGGGACGCGGACGTCATTGACGGCATCTTCCTGACGCCGCGAAGGGCTGCGCTGTACGACTTCTCCCCGCCCTACGCGCGGATCGAGGTGCCGGTGTTTTTTCCCCGGGAGATCGGAGGCATCACGAATGATCCCCGCTCTCTTCTGGGCTTCACTGTCGGGGTGAAAAGCGGAGACGCGGCAGTGGCCTTCCTGCGGCAGGCGGGAGTCACATCCCTGGACGAGTTCCCCACCTACCGGGGCCTCGTCAAGGCTGCCGCGGAGAAGCGCATCAAGGTCTTCTGCGCTGACCTTCCTCCGGCTCTGTACTACCTCTACAAGATGGATCTGGAGGGTGACTTCCGCAGAAGCGCTCCCCTTTACATCGGGGAGTTGCACCGGGCTGTTCACAAGGGCAACCACGCCCTGCTTTCCCTTGTGGAGGAAGGCTTCTCCCGGATCACGCCCTCGGAGAATCGCGAGATCGAGAGACGGTGGCTGGGGACGCCCATTCAGCGCATGATCTATTACCAGTATGGCGCCTACGCGCTGGCCGCCGCGCTTGGCGCAGGGGCCCTCCTGCTCGGGCTCGTCCTGCTTGCCGTGGCCTTGCGCCGGCGGATCAGGGCGCGCACCGTTGAGCTGCGGGCCACCATGGAGGAGCTTCGACGGAGCGAAGCGCAGTTCCGCCTGCTCGCGGAGAATGCTGATGACGTCATTTGGACCATGGATCTGCAGGGGCGTTTCACGTACATCAGCCCCTCGGTCCAGAAGCTGCGAGGCTACACTCCCCAGGAAGTGATGGACCAATCCCTGGAGAAAGCTCTCACTCCCGACTCACTCCTGCTCGTGCAGGGCCTCATCGATGAGCTTTCCCGACGGATCGGGGAAGGGCAGCGTGACTTCGACCTCCCGCCGCAGGAGGTGGAACAGCCCTGCAAAGACGGCAGCACGGTGTGGACGGAAGTGATCGTCACCCCGCTCTTCGACGAAGGGGGGAGCTTCCTCCGCCTCCTGGGCATTACGCGCGATATCAGCGAACGGCGCCGGAGGGAAGACGCCCAACGCGCTCTGGAGGCCCAGATGCTGCAGGCGCAGAAGCTGGAGAGCCTCGGCGTCCTGGCCGGCGGGATTGCGCATGACTTCAACAACATCCTGACCTCCATCCTGGGAAACGCGGAGCTCGCCCAAGGTGACCTGCCTGCCGCCTCCCCCGCCCGCGAAAGGATCAGAAGCATCGACGAAGCGTCACGGAGGGCCGCTGACCTGTGCCGCCAGATGCTCGCATACTCCGGGAGAGCGCGGGTCGTCGTGGAATCAGTCGACATCTCCGCGCTGGTGCGCGGGATGACGCACATGGTGCAGGTCTCCGTGTCCAAAAAAGCGACCCTGCGCTCGGCACTTCCGGACGGCCTCCCCCTGGTGACGGCGGATGCGACGCAGATCCGCCAGATCGTAATGAACCTGATCATCAACGCCTCGGAGGCCCTTGGCGCGGAGGTGGGAGACGTCTCCGTGGCCACGGGGGTCAGGGACTGCACGGCGGAGTACCTTGCCGGATGTTTCCCGGGAGGCCCGCTGCCCGGAGGGGCCCTACGTGTACATCCAGGTGGATGACACCGGGATCGGGATGGATGAGGCCACGATCCCGAAAATTTTCGACCCCTTTTTCTCGACCAAGTTCACCGGCCGCGGGCTCGGACTGGCTGCCGTGCTGGGGATCGTCCGGGCCCACAAGGGGGCAATCCGGGTGACAAGCGTTCCCGGCAAGGGGACGACTTTCCGCGCGTACCTTCCCGTGGCTTCGAAAGGCCCTCACGATCAAGCACTGCGCCCCAGGCGCTCCCCGGAATGGAAAGGCAGCGGCACTGTCCTTCTGGTCGACGACGAGGAGACGGTCCTTGCCGTCGGGAAGGTGATGCTGGAAAGGATCGGCTTCACCGTGATAACGGCCACCGACGGGATCCAGGCGCTCACGATGTTTCGCGACCACAGGGCTGAGGTGGCCTGCGTCATCCTGGACCTGACGATGCCTCGCATGGACGGGGCGGAGACCTTCCGGGAGCTGCGCGCCATTGATTCCCGTGTTCGTGTCGCGGTCTCCACGGGCTATGGCGAGCAGGAAGTGGCCGCCCGTTTCGCGGGAGACGGCCCCGCGGTCATCATCCAGAAGCCGTATCGAAAGGCTGAGCTGGCGCGGGCCCTGGAGACTCTCCTGGGACGCAGCTGAGCGTCGCGGCGCCGGAAAGATGACCCATGGCAACCGCACCCATCGGCCGGCTATAATGGCTTATGGCAAAAAAGACGCGCATCGGGATCCTCACGGCAGGCGGTGACAGCCCCGGGTTGAACGCGGCCATCCGTGGGGTCGGGAAGGCGGCGCTGGGGCACTACGGGATGGAGTTCATCGGCTTCCGCGACGGGTTCCGCGGGCTGGCGGAGAACCGTACCATGCAGCTGGACAAGACCACCTTGTCAGGCATCCTCACTGTCGGCGGCACCATCCTGGGAACGAGCAGGGACAAGCCGCACCGAATGGAAATCAACGGCCAGGCCCGCGACATGACGGCGGAGATCGTCGATGTCTGCAGAAAGAACAGCCTGAACGTCCTGGTATGCCTGGGCGGCGGAGGGACCCAGCGCAACGCCTTGCGGCTGGTGAAGGCCGGGCTCCCCGTGATAACGCTGCCCAAGACAATCGACAACGATGTCGCCCTGACGGATGCGACCTTCGGATTCGACACGGCCATGGGGATCGCCACAGACGCCATTGACCGGCTGCACAGCACGGCGCACAGCCACCACCGCATCGTCGTGGTGGAGGTCATGGGCAACCGGGCCGGGTGGCTCGCGCTCGGGGCCGGGATCGCCGGCGGCGCTGACGTGATTCTGATCCCGGAGATTCCCTACGAGGTGGGCAGCATAGCGCAGGCAATCCGGGAGCGCAGCAGGCATGGCACGAACTTCAGCATCGTGGCGGTGGCCGAAGGCGCCATGAGCGGCGCGGACTGGCACACGCGGCGGGCCGCGGAGCAGAAAAGGGCGGCGGCGCAGACCGAGACTGACCGGCAGGCCGCGCGCCTGGAGCTGGGAACGCTGGATACCCACCATGAGGGCAACACAATGAGGCTCGCCCGGCAGCTGGAGGAGCTGACGGGCCTGGAATCACGCGTCACCATCCTGGGCTACGTCCAACGGGGAGGCACCCCCTCTCCCGCGGATCGCCTGCTGGCTACCCGCCTCGGGACCGCCTGCGCGGATTTCATCGCCCAGGGAGCTTTCGGCGTCATGGTGGCCGCCCGCGGGGAAGGAGTGGCCCCCGTGCCGATAGAGGAAGTTGCCGGAAAAGTGAAGACGGTTCCCCCGGACCATCCCTGGATCCAGACCGCGAGGCGGGTAGGGACCTGCCTCGGAGACCAATAGATGGACCAGAAGGTGCTCCTGATCGATGCGCACACGGGCTTCTACAGGGTCCGCCGCTACGAGGTCGGGAGATTCTTTGGACCCGTTGACCTCGGTCTCCACCTTTCCTCCCACACGCAGTCCCTGAACATCGGCGTGGGCCTCCTCGCCGGCTCGATTTTCCCGGCTCGAACCGCCTCTTCGTGACCGGGTTCTCCCCGTGCTGGCGCGGTTTCTTTGTCTCGTCCATGGGAGGTGCCGGCCTCGTGTTCGACAACCTCGGGCTGAACATGGTGTCCCTCATCGGCAAGGCGCCCCTCCCTTCCATCCTGTACCTGAACCGAAACCGCGGGGAGGAAGTGGAAGTGGAGCTCCTGCCCGTGCAGGCAACCGAGGTCTGGGCGCACGGCCGGGGAGGCGCTTACGCGCTCATGGACCACGTGCACACGCTTCTCGGAGGCCGCTATGCAACCGACCCTCGGGTCCTCGCAACAGGACCGGCCGCGCTCTCCACGGACATGGGCGGCATTCTCTCGGTGCCTGTGGTCCAGGGAAAGCTCACCGCCGTGGATACCTGGGCCGGTCGGGGCGGCATGGGCAGCAAGATGCTCCAGGAGCACGGGATTGCCGCCGTCATATTCGGCGGGACCTACGTGGATGAGGACTTCCGTGACAGGAAGGTGGCAGACGAGTGGTTCGAGGCCAAGTACAAGCAGCGGCTGCTTGCCAAGGACATGGAGGCAACCACCAAGTACCGCTACGACCCGAAGTTCGATACGGGAGGGACCTTCGGGGTGAACTACGCCGGGGTGAAGGGCCGCCTCATTGCCTTCAATTACAAGTCCCTCCTGCAGACGGAGGACAGCCGTCTGGAGCTGCACGAGAGGCTTATCCGGAATCACTACCTCGCGCAGTTCAACGAAGAGACAATCGTGCCCCGCCGGCAGCACACCTGCGGCGAGCCATGCTCCGCGGTGTGCAAGAAGATGAAGGATGACTACAAGAAGGACTACGAGCCCTATCAGGCCATGGGTCCCCTGTGCGGGGTCTTCGATCAGCGCGCCGCGGAAAAGCTCTGCCATCACGCGGACGTCCTGGGGTTTGACGCAATCTCTGCCCGGCGGCGTCCTGGCCTGGATGATGGAGATGCTGGAGGAGGGGCAGCTCACCCAGGAGGATCTCGGCGTTTCGCGGCTGCCGCGGTGGCGGGTGGAAGGGTTCGACCCCGCGGCAGATTCCCTGCACAACGCGGAGCTGGGTGTGGAGCTCCTCGATTCCATCGTCATGTGCCGGGGAGTGGTGGACCTGTCGCAGGGAGCACGCAAGTGGGGGCGGCAGCTTTCACGGGCGCGCGGCAAGCGGCTCCTGGACAGCTTCGTGTACGTCGCCTTCGGGCGCCAGGGATGGATGGTCCCCAACCAGTACTGGGCTCCGGGGGTCCTTGCGCCCATGCCCATCATGGGGAAGTACTACATGTACTACGGCTTTGCCTTCGCGCCGCCGCGCACGCTCGGCCGCCTGTGCGCGGAGAGGTTCCAGAAGGAGCTTCTCCTTGATACGGCTGGTTTCTGCCGGTTCCATCGCGGCTGGGCGGAGGAGACCGCTGCTGAGATATTCGGAAGCATTTTCGGCAAGAAAGATGAGCTCATAGAATCAACGGCGGTCACGGCGAGCAGGATAAACTCCCGCAACGCATCCGTATACTGGGAATCGGAGCGGAACGTCGACTTCGTGCTGTCCTTCCTGCGCCGGGCGCGCGACGTGGAAGGGGAGACGGATCCCGAGCTCGTGTCGTGGATCCAGCGCTTCGAGAAAGACCGGAAAGAGGCGGCGCTGGACTGGTGGTTCGAAGTGCGCAAGGGCGTGGATGAGAGCCTGAGGGAGTTCTGAGGCGACAGCGATCCGACGACGGGCCGTCGACGCTTCCTTCGTTGCATAGACCTCCGATCCGGCTTACACTTCCCTTATGCGCATCCTGCGCTCGCGGCTTGCGGATTTTTGCAGGGCTCATTCCATAGAAATCCTCTACGCATTTGGAAGCAGGGCGCGTGCCGCCCTGGACTCCCTTGACGACGTTCGAAGCGGTTTTGAGAGCGCTGGGTCGGACCTGGACATTGGCGCGAAAGTCTCGGTTGACTCGCGTGTCGACGTGCGTGAAAAGGCAGTGATTGCAGTGGGGCTCGAGGATTTGTTCGGCGTCTCCCGGGTGGACCTCGTTCTCCTGCACGAAGCGGATCCTTTCCTTGCCGCCAACGTTATCCGCGGTGAACGCCTCTATTCCGTGGATGCCCATGCTGCGGATGAGTATGAGCTGTACGTTCTCCGCAGGGCAGGAGACTGCGCTCCTCTTGAGCGTGAGAGGCTCGCGCTGCTCGAGGAATCATGAGCCCGGGGAAAGTGTCGCGGAGAATCCTCCTGGACCGCCTCTCGTGGGTGGATCGGATGATTTCGGGGATCCGCTCCCTTCCCTTGCAAAGCATGAGCGCGTTTGCTTCCGACTCACGAAATGTCTGGAATGCGGAGTCCTGCCTCAGGAGGGCGCTTGAAGCCCTCTTTGATATCGGGCGGCACGTCCTGGCCAAGGGTTTTGGGAAAGGGGTTTCCGAGTACCGGGAGATCGCGGACAAGCTTGCTGAAAGCGGCGTTCTCTCAGGGCCGCAATCCCAGCTTCTCAAGATTCTTGCGGGCTACCGAAACAGGCTTGTTCATTTCTACCACGAGGTCTCTCTGGATGAGCTTTCCCAGACCTGCACCACCCAGCTCGGAGATGTCGTCGCGATGAGAGACGCCTTCCGTGCGTGGCTCGACTCGCACCCCCCGCTCATCGACGACAGTCTCTCGGCGGCTTCCCCGTATGCATCACGAGGAACTTCACGATCTCAAAGCAGATGTGGTTCCCGCGCGCCGCTCATAAGCGGTCCACGGCGTCGTCGTACTGCTCCCGTGTGTCGATGTCCCGGGTGACGGAGTCCTCAGGCCACGGGACTTCCTCCACCGTGAAGCGTGAAAGAAGACTCGGCATGGAACCCGTCACCGGGTCAGCAGCCAGGACCGCATCACGGACGGCTTTCCCCAGGAGGACAGGGTGCCCTCTCTCCCCATCGAAAACAGGGAATATCGCGTCGGCGTATTCGGCGCGGAGCAGGGATGAGTAGACATCCCGCGTAATGAAAGGCTTGTCTGCAAGAACGATGAAGAACCGCTCCGTGTCCACGCAGGAGGCGCCGCGTTGGATGGAGGAGAACATCCCCCTCTCCCAGCCCGGGTTTGCAGCAAGAGTCACCCTGTCGTCTCCTCGCAGGACGGCCGCAAGCTCGGACCCCCGGTAGCCGGTGACGACGATCACCCGCTGGCACGCGGAAAGGGCGGTTCGCACGACGGTCTGGATGATGGTTGATCCACGGAACGGAAGGAGGGGTTTCCACTGACCCATGCGGGCGGAACGCCCCGCCGCCGGGACGATGCAGGTCACCGGGTCCACGCGACATGCTACACGCGGCCGCCGCCCGGCGCAAGGCGCTCCGACCTTGACCGTCCCATGGCGGAACTGTATCGTGAACCGGATGACGTACAGGTATGATCCGGCTTTCATCCGCGCCATCCCCAAGACGGACCTGCACGTTCACCTCGACGGGTCCCTTCGAATCGGCACCCTGATCGAGCTTGCGCGGGAACGGAAGGTCGAGCTCCCGTCCTTCACGGAGGAAGGGTTGAATGAAAAGGTCTTCAAGCCCTCCTATGCGAATCTCCTCGAGTACCTGAGCGGCTTCACCTGGACTCTCAAGGTCCTTCAGGACAAGGAGTCGCTGGAAAGAGCGGCATACGAGCTCGCAATGGACAACTGGGCGGAGGGGGTCAGGTACCTCGAGGTCCGCTTCGCTCCGCAGCTTCACATGTCCCCCTCATTTGGCCTGGACGGGGTGGTGCAGGCAGTGGACGGGGGGCTCCGCAGGGCGCGGGAGGAGATAAACCGCGGCCTGGCGGACACCGAGCCTCCCTTCGACTACGGTGTGATCCTCTGCGCTATGCGTTTCTTCACCCCCGAGTTCTCCGAGTACTACCGGAACCTCACCCGGGTCCTTTCCGCTTCCAGCAGCCATGACATCATCCGGACGGCGGGGCTGGAGCTTGCCCGGGCCGCCGTGCGGCTTCGCCGGGAAACGGCTCTGCAGGTGGTCGGCTTCGACCTTGCCGGGCAGTGAAGAAGGCTATCCGGCAAGCGAGCACGAGGAGGCCTACGAGTATGTCCACCGGCATTTCCTGAAGAAGACCGTCCACGCGGGAGAGGCGTACGGGCCCGAATCGGTCTTCCAGGCCATCGCCAAGCTGCACGCGGACAGGATAGGACACGGGCTGCACATGTTCGACGAGGACATGATCTCCACGGGCAGCGAGCCGGAGAAGAAGGCGTACGTGGAAAACCTGGTGAACTATATTGCGGAAAACCGCACCACCATCGAGGTCTGTCTCACGAGCAACCTCCAGACCTCTCCGGGCCTTGTGGATGTGCGGGACCATTCCCTGCAGAAGATGCTGGACCACCGCCTGTCCCTGACGTTCTGCACGGACAACAGGCTCGTATCCCACACCACCGTCACGAGGGAGCTCACTCTTGCCCTGGACAATTTCTCCATCCCGCCGGACCAGCTCAAAGACATCATCGTCTACGGATTCAAGCGCTCGTTCTACTACCACCCCTACTCGGAAAAGAGGAAGTGGGTGCGGAACGTCATCGACTATTACGAGGCGGTAGAGGAAAAGTTCGGGATCGATTCGTAGAGGCCTGACAAGTCTTTTTACAATTCTTTTTCCTCGACGTGACAACACAGTCGCCTCTGGGCGCCACACTGGAATCATGAACCGAACACAGGAGGCGCATGTGAGAAGCAATCCCATCGGAATCTGGATGATGGCCCTGTTCCTGGTTTGCATGGCGCCGGCCGTCGGCCGGCCGGACGGGCTCATCGTGGTGAGCGATCCGCCGCCCGCCGCCCCGGGGCATTTCGGTTTTGCCCCTCTTCAGGTCCTCTACCATCGCGTCAATGTGGCCGTGAACGGCCTGGTGGCGGTCACGGAAGTGGACCAGGAGTTCTTCAACGCGGGCAGCCAGCGGCTGGAAGGCACGTATGTCTTTCCCATACCGACGGGCGCCAACATCGATCGATTTTCCCTGGAGGTGGGCGGGAGAATGATGGACGCGGAATTGCTCCCCGCGGACAAGGCCAGGTCACTGTACGAGGAGATCGTGCGCAAGGAGCGGGACCCTGCCCTCCTGGAATACGCCGGCCGGGGCGCGTTCACCCTGCGGATCTTTCCCATCGAGCCGCATTCCGGCAAGAGGATCAGGATCAGGTACACGCAGCTCCTGACAAGCGACTCGGGCATGACACAGTACGTCTACACGCTGGGCACGGAGAAGTTCAGCTCGATCCCGGTTTCCGAGGTCTCCGTGCACATGACCATCGACGGCGAGCAGCCCTTGAAGACCATCTACAGCCCGAGCCACGACGTCGAGGTAAAACGGCAGGGTGACAGGCGCGCCGTGATCGGATGGGAGACCAGGAACGCGTGGCCGGACACTGATTTCAAGGTCATATTCTCACGGACCCCGAATTCCCTGGGCATCGATTTCATGGCAAGCAGGCAGCCGGGGAAGGACGGGTACTTCGTCCTCCTGGCCTCTCCCGGCATGACCGTTGAGAAGGGAAGCATTTCAGCCAAGGACGTCTGTTTCGTGCTGGACACCTCGGGGTCAATGGCGGGCGCCAAGCTTGCGCAGGCAAAGAAGGCTCTCCGGTTCTGCCTTGCCAGCCTTGCGCCGCGTGACAGGTTCGACGTCGTGCGCTTCTCCACCGAGGCAGAGCCGCTCTTTCAGTCCCTGGTCCCCGCGGACGGGCACCACGTTGCGCAGGCGGAGGATTTCGTGGACGGCCTCTCCGCAATGGGCGGAACGGCGATCGCGGATGCGCTGGACACGGCGCTCTCCCTCCGGGAGGCCGGTGAACGGCCGTACATGGTCATCTTTCTGACTGACGGCATCCCCACGGTCGGAGAAACCTCCGAAGACGCGCTGGTGGACCGGGTCACCCATGCCGGCCGCGCCACGCGGATCTTCTCCTTCGGCATAGGGAACGACGTGAACACTCACCTCCTGGACAGGATAGCGTCCGAGACTCGAGCGGTGAGCCAGTACGTGCTTCCCGAGGAGGACATCGAGCTCAAGGTGAGCTCCTTCTACGCCAGGATCAACGAGCCGGTCTTTTCCGACCTGACACTTTCCTTCACGAACCCTGCCGTCCATGTCACGCAGCTGCTTCCGTCTGCACTCCCTGACCTTTTCAACGGCGACATGCTCGTGGTTTTCGGGAGGTACTCGGGCTCGGGCGCTCGGGGCTGTGCGGGATCAGCGGTCAATTCAATGGCGGGAAAGCGGGAGTTCGCCGCGGACCTCACCTTTCCCGCCGAACAGGCCGGCAACGACTACATCCCCCGGCTCTGGGCCGCGCGCCGGGTCGGCTGGCTCCTGGACGAGATCAGGCTGCACGGAGAGTCCGCGGAGCTGGTGGATGAGGTCATCCGCCTTGCGCGGGAGTTCGCCATCGTGACCCCGTACACCGCTTCCCTCATCCTGGAGGATGAGGAAAAGCGAAACGTGCCGTCTTCACTGCGCTCGTTCCAGGAGCTGGGGGACGACGTCAGCGCCCGCGACAACGCTCGGAGCAGGCTGGACTCGGTTCGGCGGGAAGCCGCTTCGGAATCGAGCAGGGCAGGCGCCCCCGCTGTCCAGAACTCCATTGCCATGAACGACCTGAAGGCCAGCCAGAACCTCGGCCAGGCAGCCCAGTCCTCGGGGCTTGAAAAGGCGGCGTCGGCGCCGCCTGCCGCCGGCTACAAGGCCGCGCAGAGGAACAACTACGCTCAGCAGGTGCGGGTGGTGAACGGACGCGCCTTCTATCAGAACGGGAACGTCTGGACTGACTCTACTGCTCAGTCGAAAAAGTCGTTGAAGGAGAGGCGCGTTTCATTCGGCAGCCGTGACTACTTCGACCTGCTTGCCAGGACCCCGGCGCTCTCCTCGTGGCTTGCGCTGGGAAACAATGTGGATGTCGTCGTTGACGACACTCTATACAGCATTCGCGACTCAGGGAGATGAGAAGATGAAAAGGATCGTGTCAGCGGTTCTGCTCGCGGCTGCATCGCTTGTTTTCGCAGCGTCCGGTTTTGCGGCGCCGGATCCCAAGGGTTCTGCCTCTCCCGGGCCTGGCTTCACCGCCGGGAAACCGCGCGTGGAGGTGACTTTCGTCCTGGACTCCACGGGCTCCATGGGAGGGCTGATCGAAGGGGCCAAGCAGAAGATCTGGTCCATCGCGAATGCCATTATTTCGCGCACGCCGACCCCCGAGGTGCGGATCGGGCTCGTCACCTACCGTGACAGGGGGGACGAGTACGTCACGCGGCGATTCGACCTCACGGAGGATATCGATTCGGTATACAGGAACCTCCAGTCCATCACCGCGGACGGCGGAGGGGATGACCCGGAGAGCGTGAACCAGGCTCTCCATGAGGCGGTCACGGACCTCGCCTGGACTCGCGGCGCGAAAGTGCTGAAGATCATTTTCCTGGTCGGTGACTATCCGCCGCACATGGACTACCCTGACGACGTGAAGTATCCGGTCACTGCCCGGGAGGCCGTGCAGACGGGGCATCATCATCGACACGGTGCAGTGCGGAGACGTTGCGGAAACCACGCCCGTGTGGAAGGAAATAGCCCGCATGGCCGACGGCTCCTTCGTGGCGCTGGCGCAGTCAGGCAACATGACGGCCATGACCACCCCGTACGACGAGGAGATTGCACGGACGAGCGCGGAGATAGGCTCCACCGTCATCACCTACGGGGACGCGAAGAAGCAGGAAGAGTCACGGAGCAAGGTCGCAAAGGCGGCCGGGGCGCCGTCCACCGTGGCCGCGGACAGGGCCGCTTACAACCTTGCCAGCGGCGGCAAGGCCATCCAGGGGACGGGGGACCTGGTGGAGGACCTCAGGGAAGGGAGAGTTGACCTGGGCCGGCTCCCGCTGAAACAGCTCCCTCTCGAGCTGCAAGGCATGAGCCCAGCCCAGAGGAAAGAATACGTGGCGTCCCAGCAGGCAAGGCGGGACGCGCTGAATGCGCGCCTGGCGGAGCTCTCAGAGAAGCGCGCGGACTACGCTCTGAAAGAACGGCGAGCGGCCGCCGGGCAGCGACGCCTTCGACACGAAGGTCTCCGAGATCATATCCACTCAGGTCGCGCGGGTGCGATAGGGCAGGGAGGTGTGGGGGGCGCGCCCGAGCTGGCCGCCCCGCCGCCTCTATCTACCGAGAAAACCCCGAAACTCGTTCTCCCTCATGATCTCCAGGAACACGGATGAGGAGTCCTGCAGGCCCACCTGGAGGGCGTGGGCAGAGAAAAGCCTGCTGAACGCGGACATGGGGTGCAGTGCCCCGGGGGCCATTCCTCCGCTGATGCACTTGTAGGCCCCGGTGCGCGAGACCACGCGGCTGAATGTGACCTCCGCCCTGTCGAAGCTGAGCTCGGTCTTCTCGTACTTCTGGCGTGAGCCCAGGATCTTCGAAAGCCAGTTGTCTCTTTCGAAGTCTTCGAACCAGATCCGTTCTCCGACGGTGTACAGGAGCCCGGGAAGCCCGAGCGGTCCGTCACCCGAACGCCCCAGGAGCGTGGCGAAGGTGAAGAGCCCGATCTCGCCTCCTCTCTTTTCTCCCGTCTTGCGCCAGAACTCGGCCGGGTTCTCGTCCTGCCGCCTGCTCCACAACTGCATCAAAGCCCCCTTGCAGGGGACACAATAGTCCCGCGGCACGGGGGCGTCAATCTATTGATTCTCTCCGCCGATTGATTGCATTCTTCGATCGACACCATTCGTTGCGTCAGGAGGGGGAAATGGCCCGACGGGCAGGATTGATCGCCTGCGTGGCGCTGCTGGCCGCAGCAGTCACCCAGGCCCAGGAAAAGCTGGAAATCTTCTCATGGTGGACAGGGGACAACGGCGTCGCCCTCCAGGCCCTCGTCCAGAAGTACAACTCCCTCTATCCCGATGTTGCCGTCATCAACGCGTCCGTAACGACAGGCGCGGGGGTCAATGCCCATGACGTCCTCTGGAGACGCATGCTCGTCGGAGATCCCCCGGACAGCTTCCAGGTGCGCGGCGGCCAGGACCTCATTTCCACCTGGGTCATTGCCAACCGTGTTGAGGACCTCGGCGGCTTCTACAAGACGCAGGGATGGAGCGCGGCCATCCCCCGGGACCTGACGGCGCTGCTGTCCACGAAGACCGGCACCTGGAGCGTCCCGCTGGCGGTCAACCGCAGCAACGTCCTGTGGTATGTCCCCGCGCGGCTCTCCGGCTGGGGCCTGAACCCGCCGCGGACCATGGGTGAGCTCCTGAACGCGTGTCGGAAGCTGAAGGACGCCGGCGTGGACGCGCCTCTTGCCGTGGGAGACGCATCCACGCTGGTCCACCTGTGGGAGTCAGTCGCTGTTGCCACCCTTGGGCCCGACGACTGGTCCGCCCTGTGGTCAGGGAGGTTGAAGTTCACCGACCCGAGAGTGGTCCGAGTCTGGGACACTTTCGGCAGGCTCATGGATTTCACAAACGATGGCGCGGGCGGTCTCTCCTGGCAGCAGGTCTTGGACAGGGTGGTCAAGGGAGACTCCGCGTTTGCCTTCATGGGCGACTGGACCGAAGGCTACCTGGCAGACACGCTCAAGCTCACTCCGGGAGAGGGCTTTGCCTGGATCCCGTCACCGGGCACCAACGGAATATTCGTCGCGCGGGTTGATTCATTCTGCCTCCCGAAGGGGATCAAGGACACCGCATCGGTCTTCAAATGGCTGATGATGCTGGGGACCCGGGACGCCCAGGACGTCTTCAATTCCGTGAACGGCTCCATCTCACCGCGTCGGGATTCGGAGGTGGAGAAATACGATCCGTACTTCCGGTCAGCTGCCAAGGATTGGAGGGAGAGCAGGATCGTCGGAAGCATGGCCCACGGCATGGTGGCCCCCAAGGAGTTCGTGACCCAGTTCGCGGACGTCGTGGACATCTATCTTGCCGCACGGGACCCTCGCGCTGCTGCCGGCGCCGTCCAGGCCATTGCGGACATGGCGCGCCTGGGCAGGTAGGGCTCTCAGAGCCTCGCGCCGACAAGGAGCTGGACACTCACGGACAGGTAGGTCAGGGATACGGAGGAAAGCCCGAGGCTCTGCAGGGCTGAGAGGGAGCTGCTGTCCGCCGCGCTCAGCGGCTTGAACCCGACAAGGACCTCCGGGCGCAGGAAGAACCGGCCCAGGATGACGTCCGCGCCCACTCCGCCCATGAGCCAGAGCTCATTCAGGTCCGCCTGCTGAGCGGGCGTGAATCCAGCCTTCAAGTCGTTCCCGCTCGCATCCGTGAGCGTCAGATTGAGGTTGAGCTGCGCCCCGAGAAGGGGAAATATCAGGACACCGCCCAGATCGATTGGATATTTGGCGAACCCCGCAATCGTAAAATACGTTGCCTCACCGTTGAAGCTGGGCGCCGTTATGGTGGCCGCGACCCCGGGCGTCGAGCCATGGTCTATCATGTAGCCGATGTCGATCTCCGCGTATGTGATGTCGAAAAAAAGCTTGCTGGCCAGGGAAACGGAGCTGCTCACTCTGTCCGTCGCGCCTCCTGAAGCCGATGCCGTGAGCTCGCTCGAAGAATACGTGGGAGCTATGCCTGCCCCCATGCTGAAGGTGAGCGCGAAGCTCTTGCCAGCGACGGCGAGGAGGACCAGGGCGATGGACGCGCACGACAGCTTTCTCATTACAATCTCAGGGCGTAAAGTTTGCCTGGATAGTCGCGCTGCCGCTTGTCAGCGTGACTGTCGTTGTTGCACTTGTTGGCGCGGCGATGGTGGCAGTCCCTGACGTCACTGTCCAGTTGACAAAGGTGCCCGTGGTGGTAGCTGTGATGGAGGTCTGGGCGCCGTAGTCGACAGACACAGGTCCGAACGGCGTCGTTGTGCCGGTCCCGACGAAGTTGACGGTGAGCGTATATTGGAGGACGGAAAAATTCGCCTGGATGGCCGCATCCCCGACGGTGAGCGTGACCGTTGTTGACGCTCCGTTGGGATTCGCGATGATTGCCGGGCCGGAAATGGTGGTCCAGTTGACGAAGCTGTACCCCGCGTAGGGAGTCGCGGAGATGTTTATGGCCTTGCCAGGGGCGACCGCGAGGCTGGGTGTGGCTGCACCCGGCGTACTGGGGCTGGGCCCGCCCTGACCCGAGACCTGGATGGTCAGCATGAGGTAGTACAACGAGCACCCCGCGGCACCTGCCCCGAGGGCCGCGAGGATCAAGAGGCAGATGATTGTCCGACTACTTCTTCTGGCCGTAATACGCGTTTTTCCCGTGCTTTCTCCGAAAGTGCTTGTCCAGGAGGGTCTGCTTGACTCCCCTGATCCGCGGATTCACCGAGACGGAAATGGCGTTCATGCGCGCCACGAGCTCCAGGATGAAAGCGTGGTAGACGGCGGCCGCCGGGCTTGTGCCCCACGTGAAGGGTCCGTGCGATGCCACGAGGACCGCCGGCATCTCGCGATAGTCGACCCGCTTGAACGCGTTGATGATCTGGACGGCAGTCTGCTCCTCGTAGTCGAGGGCGATCTGGGCGTCCGTAATGACCTCCGTGCACGGGACGGGTCCATGGAAATAATCCGCGTGCGTCGTCCCGAGGCAGGGCAGGGGCAGCCGGGCCTGCGCCCACGCGGTGGCGTGGAGCGAGTGCGTGTGGACGACGCCTCCGATCTCGGGAAACTCCTTGTACAGCATGACATGAGTCCGGGTATCCGAGGAGGGGTTCAGGTCCCCTTCCACCCGCCTGCCTTCAAGGTCCAGGAGGACCATGTTTGACGGCGTCAGCTCTTCGTATTCAACGCCGCTGGGCTTGATGGCAATGAGCCCCAGCGCCCGATCAATCCCTGACACGTTGCCGAAAGTTGAAACCACAAGGCCTCTTTCCACCAGCTCGAGGTTGGCCTTGTAGACCGCTTCCCGCAGGATCCTTATTCCCTGCTGGTTCTTTTTCTTCGGCCTCTTCATTGTCACCGTTGCCTTCATGCTTTTCCCAGGGTCTGGAGAAGCCCCTGCAGGCTTTCCCCCAGGCTCACGTATTTCTTGTACAGCGTGTTGTACACCTCGACCTTTTTGCGGTCCGGGACAAACGTCTTGTCGAACCCGCTTCCCATTTTCTTCTGCGCATCAGACACGTTCTTGTAGACGCCCGCGGCAACGGCAGCGAACATTCCCGCTCCCAGGGCCACCGCCTGGTCCGATGCGGCAACCTTGATGGGCATGCCCAGGACGTCAGCCGTGACCTGCATGACGAAAGGGCTCTTGCGGGAGATCCCGCCGATGCCAATGACCGCGTCGATGGGCACTCCCTGCCTGCGGAACTGCTCCACGATGGCCCGGGAGCCGAACGCCGTGGCTTCCACGAGCGCGCGGAAGATCTTCGGCGCCGTGGTTCCCAGCGTGAGCCCGACGATGGCGCCCTTCAGGGTCTGGTCCGCAAACGGCGTCCTCCTCCCGTTGAGCCAGTCCAGGGCCACCACGGTGGACTCCGCGGGGTCCACTTTCTCCGCTTCCTCGGCAAGCCGGTCCAGGATTGCGTCCTCGATCTCCTGCTTCAGCTTCGCGGCGGCAGCTCCGCGCGCGCCCTTGGCGGACGCCGGCGCCACGGCAGTGAGGGGCCAGGCCAGGATGTCCTTGAACCATGCGTACACGTCGCCGAAGGCGGACTGCCCGGCTTCCAGGCCGATCATGCCGGGAATGATGGAGCCGTCCACCTGCCCGCAGATGCCCGGCACGGTTTTCGCGCCGAAGGCTTTTGGCGGGACAACCATCATGTCGCAGGTCGAGGTCCCCATGATCTTCACCAGGGTGCGGCCGGTGATCTGACCTCCCACGCCGCCCATGTGAGCGTCGAATGCCCCCACGGCCACGGCCGTGCCCGGAGTCAGCCCGAGGCGCTTCGCCCACTCGTCCGTGAGCCCTCCCGCCTTGACGTCGGAGGTCTAGGTTTCCGTGAACAACCGGGCGCGCAGTCCCTTGAGAACCGGGTCGAGCTTGACGAGGAACTGCTCGGGGGGAAGACCTCCCCACTCCGGGTGCCACATGGCCTTGTGCCCGGCCGCGCACCTGCTGCGCTTCATGGTCAACGGATCCGTGGTCCCCGTCAGGAGAGCGGCCATCCAGTCGCAGTGCTCCACCCAGGAGAAGGCCGCTGCGCGGACCTTCTTGTCCTCTCGGAGCACATGGAGGATCTTCGACCAGAACCATTCCGAGGAGTAGACGCCGCCCTCGTACCTGGTGAAGTCCGTTCCGCCCCAGCGTGCGTGATACCGTGTTGATGAGCTCGGCTTCCTTGACCGCCGTGTGATCCTTCCAGAGGACGAACATCGCGTTGGGGTTCTCCTCGAAGCCTTTCGTGAGGGCGAGCGGAGATCCGTCGCGGTCCACGGCGCAGGGCGTGGATCCGGTGGTGTCGATCCCGATGCCGACCACCCGGGCGCCCGCCTTCTTCCCGACCTTCGCAAGGGCTCCCCTGACGGATTGCTCCATCCCCTCGATGTAGTCCCGGGGATGCTGGCGGAACATGTTCTTCGCCGGGTCGCAGTACTTTCCAGCCGCCCAGCGCTTGTACCATGCCACCTCGTTCGCGAGCTCGGTGCCCTTCTCCGCATCGATGACCATGGCGCGGACCGAGTCGGTCCCGAAGTCCATACCGATGATAAGCTTCCCCGACATCATCCTTTTCCCCCTCTGGTTGTGGCTTCAGTTTTCTTTCCTGCTCTGGGCCGGGCACGGCCCGCGGGCCGTGCCTCCCGCGCTTCCTCCCGCGGCCGGCTGCGCCCTGCCCGGCGGAAACCTGCCCTCCCGCTCGGCGCCCGTGGATGCCGCCTCCCGATCATGGTTGTACACATCCCACACAAGGTACCGGGAAAATGCCTCTTCGATGACAGGGGCGATACGGGAAGGATTGATGGCAACGTGATGCTCGAACCCCCGTGAGCAGATGTGGCGCAGCAGCGCCTGCAGTCGAGGGATCCGCGCCACCGCGTAGCCGCCGAACGTGTTGATGGGGTCCGTGGTGATCTCCCCCTCCCCGACGTACGCGCGGATTCTGCCCGGCGAAGTCGTCCGTGGAAACCCGGCAGTAGGTGAAGTCAGTGGGCGCGAGCCGGCCCACGACGGTCCCGTAGGTTTTCTCCCTGCCCACGGTCCCCGCGAGGATCTCCTGGTAGTCCATGACTCCCTTGTTCGCGAAGAACTCCTGGGGAAAGTTGCTGCAGTGGAAGAGCACGCACTTGTCCGGGTCATCGGAGTAGTTGTTGTTCCAGTCCGCCATGCCGCTGGGCCTTCCCGACGCCTGGATCATTGCATACATCCCCAGGAGCCCGCTGATGTCCGTTTCGCACGCCGACGGGGAAAGGGCATTGCTCAGCATGCTCATCACGGTGCAGGGAACCACCCCGAAGTTCTCCTCCATCGACGTCCAGCACTGAATCGCGGTGCCGGAAAGCTCCCGCTCCGCGATGTACTGGTCCAGCACCACGGCGAACTTGGCCATGCGCACCAGGGATTCCCGGGGGATTCTGGTCGTCTTCACGTAGTCCCGGATCTCGTCCAGCTTGGAGAGCACGGAGGACTCCTTGTCGTTCAGGCCCCACGCGCGGCCGAAAATCTCCGAGAGGTCTATGCTCTCCACGGAGATTCCCGTCCGTTCCAGGAGCTTCTCGCTGTAGCGCACGGTGGCGAAAGCCGCCGGTCGGGCGCCGATCTGCGCGAAGCGGGCCTTTCGCATTCCCTTCACCACCCGGCATGTCCCCGCGAACTCTCGCAGGTCGGACGCGGAACGCTTCTGACTCCGGGTCCATGGTGTGCTCCGAGGTGAGGGAGTAGCGAATGCCGTACTGGGTGAGGTTGTTGCATGCGGACATCTTGCCGCAGAAGCTGTCCCGCCGGTGCTCGATTGCCATCCGTCCCGGCTCATCGGGGAACGCGTGGACCAGCACCGGGACATCCAGCCCCGACAGCTTGATGGTATCCGCGATCCCGCGCTCATCACCGAAGTTCGGGAGGGTGACAAGGATTCCGTCGATCTTCTCCCGGTTGGCCTTGAAGAGCTCCGCGCACTTTTTCGCATCCGCATGGGATTCCACGGATCCGAACTTCGTGTCCTTCGGGCCCAGCGCCACCGCTTCCAGCCCTTCCTCCTTGAGGACCGAAAGGATGATCTTTCTTCCCTGCTCGCAAAGCTCGGCCGGGAAAAAGCCCCGGTTGCCGACAAGCACACCGAGCGTGGTCATGACGCACTCCTTTTTCGTTTTCAGCAGAGACGGGTTTCAAAGACGATAATTCGGGTGGCCAGGGAAAGTCAAGGAGAGGCAGAGATCCGGGAAGAAGGTACGCCATGATCATGGTGATGGCGCTGACGATCAGGGCCATCGCCACGCTGTGTCCGATGGTGGACCTGAGGATCACGCCCTCCTGGCGCGGCAGCCTGGCGGAGACGGTTGCCACCGAGATGCTCTGGGGAGAGATCATCTTGCCGGCGACCCCGCCGGTGGCATTCGCGGCCACGGCCAGTCCCGGGCTCATCCCCAGGTTTTCCGCCGTTGTGCGCTGGAGGGAGCCGAAGAGGGCGTTCGACGAGGTATCAGAGCCCGAGAGAAGGACGCCGAGCCAGCCCAGGAGCGGCGAAAACAGGGGGAAGAGGGCCCCTGTCGCGGCCAGGGCAAGGCCGAGGGATGAGTTCATCCCGGAGAAGTTCATGACGTACGCGGTTGCCAGGACGCAGCAGACGGTGGCTATGGTCCCTTTCAGGCTTGCGATGGTCCGGCCCAGGCATGCCAGCCCCTTCCGCGGCCCCATACCCGGGAGGATGAACATGGAAAGCGCACCGGCGAGGAAGATGGCCGTGCCCGGAGCTGAGAAAACGGCAAACGAGTACAGCGCCCGGTAGGGCGTCACGGAGGCGACAGCGGGCGGGGCCCGCAGAATCCGTCCGTCCAGGAACGGCCATGCAAAGGTGATGTCAAGGCGCTGCAGGGCGTGGCGAACCGGGCCGGCCGCCCAGAGGAGGACCAGGAGCGACATGAGCAGGTACGGCGCCCACGCCCGCAGGACTGAGATGCCGGGCGCTGAGGCAGCTCCCGTCAGCCTGGCTTTTGCGCCGGGGAAATCCCACGCATTTCGCGGCTTCCAGATCTTGAAGAAAAGCCACAGCCCTGCAAGCGTGACGATTGCCGAGAGGAGCCCGGCGGTCCACGGCCCGTTGTATGTCGAGATCAGGAGCTGCGTGCCGGCGAAGAGACAGCCGGCGACGAGGATGGCAGGCAGGACCTCGAGGCTTCTTCTCCAGCCGCAGAGAACGACGCACAGCCACAGCGGCACAAGGAGCGTCAGCGGGGTGACCATGCGCGCGATGACCCGTCCCAGCATGATCACGTCCAGGCCGCTGACGGCGGCTGCGGCGGCTACGGGAACGCCCGCGGCGGCGAACGCCACGGGCGCGCTGTTGGCAAGCAGGCAGATCGTGGCCGCGGGTCGGGACTCGAAGCCCAGCCCTACCAGCATTGCCGCCGTGATGGCCACCGGCGTGCCGAATCCCCCTGCGCCTTCCAGGAACGCTCCGAAGGCGAAGGCAATGAAGATCGCCTGCAGCCGTCTGTCAGAGGTGATCGAGGCGAGGGTGGAGCGGATCAGGTCGAACTGGCCGGAGGCCACGCACAGCTCGTGGACCCACAGGGCAGAAACCACGATCCACAGGATGGGGAGCACGGCGAAGGCCACGCCAAAGAGCGCCGAAGCCGCGGCGGGAACAGGCGGCATGCCCCAGAGGCCGACGCCAAGGGCAAGCGCCGCGACCAGCGAGGAGAGCGCGGATGCCCACCCGGGGAGCCTGCCCCAGGCAAGGAGGACGAAGATGACGACAAGAGGGACCGCGGCAGCGAGGGCTGAGAAGGCAAGGCTTCCAAGGGGAGCGTACGCCTGGGTCCACGCCATGGGACGCCCAGTTGATCATGTCCACCGCCGTTTGTCTACCCGGATTCGACCTCCGAGTCTCCGGGCGGTCTTCCGACTGGGCCTCGCTGCTCGAGGTTCTTTCTCAGCCGCCGAACTCCGCGGCAATGCGCTTCATCCACTCGTGCACGGGGACTTCCTGCGGGCACTTGCCCTCGCATTCCAGGCATTCGGTGCACGCCCCGGCGCGCGCGGAGGGCGGGAAGAACCCGAACTCGCGCCTGGCCTCCCCGGGGTTCGAAAACGCCACGGCCTTGTTGTAGACGTCGAGCACCCGCGGGATGTTCACGCCGCTTGAGCACGGCATGCAGTAGTTGCACTGCGTGCAGGGGATGGGGCGAAGCTTCTCGTATGCGGCGGCCACCTCGCGCACGATGTCGAGCTCCCGGGCAGAGAGCGAGCCCACGGCCGCATTCTCCGCGCTTGCAAGGTTCTCCTGGACGTGCGCCATGTTGCTCATCCCGCTCAGGACGGTGCTGACCTCGGGCTTGTTCCATACCCACTGCAGCGCCCAGTCCGCCGGCGTCCGGCTCTTCGGAGCCTTGTCCCAGAGGGTCTTCACCGGCGGCGGCGGGTTCACGAGATTGCCTCCCATGAGAGGCTCCATCACGGAAACCGCAAGCCCTTTCCCGGCGGCGTACCGAAGCCCGGCCGTTCCTGCCTGGACCTGCTCGCTCGCATAATTGTAGAAGATCATGCAGAAGGTCCACCTGTCCCAGGCGTCCACGATCTCCTTGAATGCCGAGAGCTCGTCATGGAAGGAGAAGCCCAGCCACCCGATCCGCCCGGCGGCCACCTGGCGTTCGACCCATTCCTGGACGCCGAGCTCCCGGCCTTTCTTCCACGTCCCCCTGCTCAATGAGTGCAGCAGGTACAGATCGACATGGTCCGTCTGCAGCCTGTCCAGCTGCTCGTTGAACAACCTGTCGAAGTCCCCCGGCTGCTTCACAAGCCACATCGGCATCTTGTCGGCGAGCTTCACCTTCTGGCGATACCCGTCCTTCAGGGCCTTGCCGAGTGCAACCTCGCTTCTCCCCCCGTGATAGGGGTACGCCGTGTCCACGTAGTTGACCCCGGCATCTACCGCGGAACGGATCATGCGGATGGCGAGCTGCTCATCCACCTTCTCCGGGGCCCCGAGGGTGGGAAGCCTCATGCAGCCGAAAGCGAGAGCGGAAGCGTTCCACCCGGTGCGGCCAAAGCTCCTGTATTTCATGACGATCTCCTATGATTTCTTTTCAAACCGGCTGTTGGACAGAAGAAGCGCAAGAATGAACCCGATGACCAGGAAGCCGCCGCTCGCCAGAAAGGCGAGCGTGGATGCCCGGTCGGGAACCTTGTCTTTCAGGACAGCGACGATCTGCGGGCCCACGATGCCGCCCGCAGACCACGCGGTGAGGATTGCGCCGTACACGGCCGGCATGAGGCGCGGACCGAACACGTCGCCAATGAATCGCCGGCATGGTGCCGAAGCCGCCCCCGTAGCACAGGAGCACCCAGCACGCGAGGACGGCGAAGAGCCAGGGATTCCCGGCGATGGCGAGAACCGCAAACACGATGATGCCCGAGCCGAGCATGATCCGGAAGGTCTGCGCCCTGCCGATCCGGTCCGAGACGGCGCCCCAGAAAAACCTGCCAACTCCGTTGAACAGTGAGCTGACGGCAATGAGCGTGGCGCCGAAGCCCGCCAGGGCGAGCGCGGAGAGAGTCGGGTTCGTGCCCTTCAGAAGGCTCTGCAGCAGCGGGGACTGAAAGCTGATGATCGAGATGCCCGCTGTAATGTTGCAGAAGAACACGACCCACAGGAGCGCGAACCGGCCGGAGAAGATCGCCTTCGAGGCGGAGACGTCGTCTTCGACCCTGGGGCCGCGCGTGTTTGAACCGGCGGGGAATACCCCCTGGGCAGCCACCCCGCCGGCGGGTCCTGCATGAACCAGGCAGAACCGACCGCCAGGACGACAAACACCGCCGCAAGAAGGAAGAAGACAGGGACCAGGCTGGCGCCGCCGGTGATCGAAAGGAAAAGAGGGGCAAGCAGCTTGCTCATGAAGAGCGCGCCGAGGCCGAACCCCATGATGACCATGCCGGTGGCGAGCCCCTTCTTGTCGGGGAACCATTTTGCAACCGTCGCAACGGGGGTCACGTAGCCCAGTCCGAGGCCGATCCCCCCTATCACGCCGTAGCCCAGATACAGGAGCGGCAGAGACTTGATGCTCAACGCCACGCCGCCCAGCGCGTAGCCCAGCGCAAAGAGCAGGCCTCCCCACATGGCCATTTTCCGCGGACCGATTCTCGAGAGCCATGTCCCTCCCCAGGCCGCGGTAATCCCGAGGAAGAGGATGGCAAAGGAAAAGATCCACGCGACTTCGCTGTTCGACCAGCCGAAATCCGCCTTGAATTGGCGCACCAGGAGGTCCTGGAAAAAGCTCCAGGCGTAGACGGTGCCCAGGCAGAGCATGAGGACCACGCCCATTGCTGCGATCAACCAGCGATTCGCGGTCTGCGATTTGTCGGCCATACGGATGCCTCTCTTTTTCTGGCAGGGCTGCTTTGAATGTGCGGGCTTGATCAGTGATATATCAGATTCGCGGCGAATTGTCAACAATTGTTAACGGGAGAGTTAACGGAGACGGAGAAACGCCCAGGTACGCGCCGAAACCGATGGTGACTACGCCGCACGCCCCCATGATGCCAGAGGTGACCCCGGGGGGGATGCTTCGACGGCCCAGGCACAGGACGGTGGATACCGCCGTGTACCAGCCGAAATCCCCCAGCTCGTGCCCGAGGTAGAATGCCAGGAGGGCCTGCCATCTCTGCAGCGTCACGTCGAAGCGCACCAGGAAAGCGGAGCCGATGGTGATCCACCAGACCCAGAAATAGGGATTGGAAAGGGAAACAAGCGCCCCCGCAAACGCAGGCTGCGCGGGGCCGGCTGAGGGATTTGCTGGATCTGCCCGCCGCGGCCCGGTTTGCAGGTTGAGGGCGCGCCCCCGGATTGCCTCGCGGATCAGGCCAATTCCCATCCACGCCAGGAGCAGGGCTCCCGTCGCTCCGATGATCTTCGTGGCTAGTGGTGAGTGGAGAAACTCCACCACTCCGCGCACGAGCCCGAGCAGGAGCAGGGCTTCCAGCGCGGCGTGCCCTATCACCACCCGCGGGCCGAGCAGCCAGCCGCCGCGGCCGGACTGGACTGTGCGGGCGATGGTGTACGTGAGCATGGGACCGGGCATCAGGGCGCCGCTCAGGGACATGACAAAGGAGAGGGAGAAAACGACCCAGAGGCCGGCGAACGTCATGGAGCCTGCGCCTCCGTTGCCGCGGCCGCAATCTGCGGCGTCACTTTTGAAAGAGAATCCACGTTGAATCTGAAGGAGCCGAGATCCGCGGTCTCCCCGGGCATCATGGAAATGACCGCATCGATGACCGACGCCGGCACGTCGATCTGCCGGGACAGGAGCGCGCGGTGGTCCGTCTTGAACTGCCGGATCCGGCCGAACGACTCTTCTATCCTGCGGGCAAGATCGTTTCCCATGGCCGTGCCCCTGCAGGCGGCGCTGAGAACCCCTGCAAATGCCCTGCTGGTCTGGGCCGCGGACCCTTCGAGGATCACGAAGTCGTGGCCAGCCAGGATTGCGCGCACAGCCCAGGCGGCGGTCGGCTCCAGGGCCGCCAGATCCACCGCTTCCGGGCTTCGCGGGGGTATGCCGCCCAGCACGCTTCGGTCGGCGTAGTTTCTCAGCATGAGCAGGCCATCCGACATCAGGAGCCCCGCGAATCCCGTTTCCTTGCGGAGGAGCCCGACCCACGCGGGGCTGAACGTCACGATCCGGCTGTCGACCAGGGAATCGTTGAGGTGAGTCGTCATGAGGATGTTCGATTCGCGGGCAAGATCTCGAAAGACTGAAAAGCGCGCCTCCGCGGCGCTCGGGGGGACACGCGTATCCGGGGACGAATGGTGAAGATTTGCATCCGAGGGGAGAAACGGGAAATGCTTGAGCACCGGCTCGATGCCAAACCGCTGCAGCTCGTTCACGATCACGCGGGCTCGGGATTCAGTGGACGGGTCCCTCGTGCTGTCGTCTACGGTCGGCCCCAGCGCGACATTCATCCCCAGGGCGGAGAAGACGAACGCATTCAGCTCCGCATTGGTCCGCAGCTCCCCGTCCGGCATCGCCCGGTACCTGCCAATGAAGCCCCCCACGTACCCGTCCCCGAACGTTGCGCTCACCGAATGCCCCGCGGCGCGCGAGCGAAGCCGGACAATGTCGCAGCAGAGCAGAAGAGGGAGCGTCGTCATGGCGGACAGCGCGCGGTTGGTCCTGCGGATCTTCTGGTAGTCCGACGAGCCGTAGTGTGGAATGACGCCCCCCACCTGGAGCTTCTCCACCAGGGGAGCGAAATCCGGCTCGAGGGCCAGAGGTTCCCCTGGATAGCCGAACCCGTCCACGTTGACGATGAAGAGCTGGCCCAGCTCCGACTCCAGGAGCCTTGCCCGCCCGATGGGAATGCCCAGCCTGCCGCGCGCGGCCAGGGAATCCACGACGGGCGAATCAGCCCTCGCGGAGGCGGGAGCGAGGAGGACGAGGATGATCATGGCCAGGGGCAAAAACCGCATTTGTGTGCGGAGGCACTCTACACCTTTGCGCGGATTTGGGACACAATCCGGACATGAGACTTCCGTGGTCGCCCAGGGCCAGCGGGCCCGGCGGATCTGACGCCACCATCCGAACGAGCCAGCCGGGATGGTTTGAGCGTCTCGCGAGGGCGTACCGGGACAGGCAGCCGGTCATGCTCGTTGACGATGCGCAGGTTGGTATTGACCCGCAAAGCCAGTCCCTCGTGGCCATGGGGATCAAGGCCGGCCTCTCCGCCGCGGACTGGGCCGCGGTTGGGGTAGCTGTCGGGATAAGCGCGGCCGGGATGGTCATGGTGGTGCTTGCGTTCCTGGATCCCGAGCCTACCAGCAAGCTCGGTCTCCTTGTGGGCGGCGGCGCGGTGTGCATCCTCACCGGCGGAATGACTGCCGTGGCCGTGCTGACCCGTCGCAGGCCTCCGAACATCGAAATGAGCGCCGGCGGCTTCAAGATCAGCTGGGAATAAGTTATACTTCGACACCCTATGCCATCGGGAGTCGAAGCATGTCGAATGAAAGTCACCCTGACCGGGGCGACGGGTCACGTCGGCACAGCTCTTGCCACGCTCCTGTGCGAGCGCGGTTATTCCGTCCGGGCCGTCCTGCACACGCGGACCACAGGGCTCGAAGGTCTGCCTGTCCAGAAAGCGGAGGCCTCACTCGCCGACACGGAGTCCCTGCGGCGCGCGTTTGCCGGCTCGGAGGTCGTGTTCCACGCCGCCGCGCGGATTTCCATCACGCGACGCGACATGGCCGAGGTGGCGGCAACGAACGTGACGGGCACCCGCAACGTCCTGGATGCCTGCCGCGCGGCATCCGTGCGGAGGCTCGTGCACTTCAGCTCTATCGAGGCGTTCAGTCCGAGGCCCCTGGATTCGACCCTGGATGAAGACAGGTCGCTGGAAGATGGCAGAACAGGCTCACCGTACGCTCTTTCCAAGGCGCGGGCGGAAATCGAGGTGCGAAATGCCATTGCCGAGGGCATGGATGCCGTTATCCTGAATCCCACGGCCGTCGTCGGCCCTTACGACCTGCGGCCTTCCCTCATGGGCCGGGCCATCATGGCCTTCGGGACGGGGGCGATACCGATGTTGATAAACGGCGGCTACGACTGGGTGGACGTGCGCGACATTGCGGAGGCGGCTGTCTGCGCGGCGGAGAGCGCTCCCCGGGGCGCGAGATACCTGCTGGGGGGCACCTGGGCATCCATGGGAGAAGTGGCCCGGCTCGTATGCGGTGCCGCCGGCAGGCGCGCGCCCCGCCTTACCTGCCCGTATGTCGTGGCTCGCCTCAGCGCGCCCCTTTCCAGCATGATCTCCCGCCTGGCTGCCAGGGAGCCTCTGTTCACGGGGTATTCCCTTGCCGCGCTCCGCGGCAACCGCTCGATCAGCCACGCGCGCGCCGAGCGCGAGCTGGGCTATCGGCCTCGCGACCTGGGTGAAACCATCCGGGATACCTGGCGGTGGTTTGTGGAAAAGGGGCTGGTTCGGGAAGCTTGATTTTATCCCCTCCCGTACGCACCTTTTCCGTATGAAGAGTGAACTTGACCAGAGAGTCTCGGACCTGGTGCATGGCTTTGTGCTGGAAAAGTCAGCGGGGACGGAACCGGCCCGATCGTTTTCCGAGGACTCGTTCTGGAAGGGTCTTCGCGGAGTCGGCACCGAGCTGTGGCTCGACACGGGAGACATGGATGCGGCGTCCGTCATCTGGACCCGGGAGTTCAGCGCGCTCACCACGAACAACACCCTCCTGAACAAGGAGATACAGAAAGGGATCTATGACGATGTGATCAGGGACGCCGGGCTCCTCCTTGGCTCCCTGGATACATCGCAGCGGGTCATGGAAATTGCCTTCATCCTGAACGCGCTCCACGGGCTGCGGCTGGTGAAGCATTTCAGCGCGCTGGTCAGCGTGGAGCTTCACACGGCCACCGCGGACGACGTCGAGGCAGCCGTCTCCTACGGCAGGCGTTTTTCCCGCATATCCCCGAAGAACTTCATCGTCAAGGTGCCGCTGACGGCGGCAGGGTTCCTGGCGACGCGCATCCTGCGAAGCGAAGGGATCCCCGTGAACTTCACCCTGGGGTTCAGCGCTCGGCAGAATTACCTCATTGCGCGCTTTGCGTCTCCCAGCTACGTGAACGTTTTCCTGGGACGGTTGAACGCCTACGTCTCGGACAACGCCCTCGGTGACGGCCTGCTGGTCGGGGAGAAAGCCACACTGGCGAGCCAGGCGGCGGTTACGCGGGTGTCGCGGCAGGCGAAGAAGCCAACGCGGCAGATTGCGGCGAGCATGCGCGGAGGCTCCCAGGTGCGCGACCTTGCCGGCGTGGACGTCATGACAATGCCCACCGCAACGGCCACGGAGGCCCGTGCGAAGCTCGACGGGAAGTGGTCCTCCCGGCTCCGTGAGAGCTACCGGGTGAGCTTCGCCCCCGGAATCGACGAGCGGAAGTCCGGCGTGTCGGTGCTGTGGGACGTGACGGAGAGAGAGGAGAACCTTGCCGTTTCCCTTGCGGAGCGCGCGCCTGGCTCTCCCGAAGAGCTGGTCGAGAGGGCGCGGGAGCTCGGGGTCAGAAGCCTCTTCCCGCGCTTGAGCCCGCAGGATACATCGTTTCTCGCCTCTGACGGAAAGATTCCAAAGCACTCCCGGTGGGCGCCGCGGATCGAGTCGGGGGAGCTTGCCATCGATTCCCTTCTCACGTCTGCCGGACTGCAGTCTTTCACGGCTGACCAGAAGGCGCTGGACGACAGGATACGGCGGCTGATCGGCTGAGTCAGTCCGCAGCGGGGCTCATGGGGAGCGTCAGGGTGAAGACGGTGCCTTCCTCCGCCGTGGAGAGGAAGCCCACACTGCCTCCGAGGTAGTCTTCCGCCAGGAGCTTCATGCTCCAGGTGCCCAGGCCCCGGTCCTGCCCTTTTGTAGAAAAGTACCGCCGAAAGACCTGGCGTTTGACTGCCTCGTCCATGCATCCCGCGTTATGAACCTCGAACCAGGCGCTTCCCGTTGACTTGCCGAACCGCAGCGTGACTGTTCCCCCCTCCGCGGAGGCCTCCAGGGCGTTCTTCAGCATGTTTTCCAGGACCCTCTTCACAAGGGAGTCGTCACTGACGAACGCGAAAGACTCGGAGAACGGGGCGATCAGCATCTTCTTTCCCTGGGCCACCTGCTGCCCCTCCAGCTGCGCGATGAGCTGCGCGCTCACCGCGTGTGATTCGATCAGGTCCCTGCGGACGGAGAGCGTCCCGTTCTCCGCGGACAGGAGGATTTTCTGTCCCTGGATCTCTTCTACCAGGGTGTCACAGATTGCCTCCAGCCGGCTCACGAGCCGTCCCGCCCCGCCCGCCGACGCCTCCTTTTTCAGGAGCTGGAGGTGGACCTTGAAGCTGGACGCCGTATTGAGGATGTCGTGGAAGAAGATCCTCTCCAGGGCAAGCCTTCTCTTCTGATGGCTCACGTCCTGCAGCCCAATGAGAACGAAAGGCTTTTCGCCAAGCAGGAAGGGAGTGGTGCGAACGATGAAGTCCTGCGCCACGGTGTGCCCTCCGTCAGCGGTCGTGATGTGGCATTCCCGCTGCAGGGGCTTTGCAGTACGCAGGGTTTCCACGATGGCCTGGGCGGCGCCGCAGAAGCGGCATGCGGCGGAGTCTCCGCATCCCTGGTCGGCATTTGCGCACCCCAGGACCTCTCCCGGCCTTGCACCGCACATGTCCTCCATGGCGCTCGCCCCGACCAGCTCCCTGAACGCCTGGTTTGCGAAGACGATCTGGCGGTTCTCGTTGAGAACCGCTGTCGGCTCGGAGGAGACCTCCAGCGCTCCGACCACGCGTTCGGCGGTCCTGGCCAGGCGCAGCTCCGCCAGCACCTCCGGGCGGGACGATCTGGGGGACGGGGATGAAGGGGAATGCGGGTCCGTCTTCATACGAGAACGCGAGGATACACCTTGCGCCGCGGTCCGGGAAGGCGAGTTTGCAGTTGTCCCGCGGGTGACCGGGGTCTATACTCGCGCTGGGAGGGGCCACGGAATGAAGCCTGATCTTCTCACGCAGATCTTCGGTTTTCTCTCCACTTTTGCGCGATTCATCGGTCAGGCCGTCGTGGACCTCGTCCATTACATCCTCCCCTCCGTCAAGACCCTCGATACGCTGGCCGAGCCCATCGGCTACCTCGCGCTTCTGACCCTCTTCGTCATCCTGGTCTCCGCGGCGCGAAGGGTGGCCCTGGTGATCCTGGTGGCGGGCTGGGCGCTGATCTTCATACGGCTGCTCCTGATGGCGTTCAGGATCGCCTGAGCGCGGAGAGCACGTTGCCACAGCCGGACGCCGTCGCTATACTCCCTTCCCTATACAAAGGAGGGTCCCTGCATGAGCAGTGATCGAAGGATTTCCCGCCGCCTGCTGCTTGGCGCGGCTGCAAGTGCTGTTGTCGCGCTCACCCTTTCGGGCTGCCCGTCCCTGGGCTCCACAATTTCCGGAGCGATGGGAAACCAGGCTTCGGCGGGCCAGAGCTCCAACGCCACGCCTCCTGCAAGCCAGCCGGCGCAGCAGAATCAGCAGCCTCCCGCAGGCGCCACGATGGCCTACCAGTACCAGTTCAATTCCTTCTACGGGGTCATGTGGAACTTCGGCTGGTTCGGCTACAAGGACGCGAACTATCAGCCCGGGCAGGGAACGGTGTGGCAGATCACCAGCTCCCGCAGCTCCAAGGGACCGACGATGTTCGAGCGGGCCTTCCTGAAGACCAACACGGATGCCTCCCAGTGGTGGAGGCTCAAGATCACCGGGGAAAAGAACGAGATCGTGTACGAGTTCCTGGTCGGCACCGACGGCAAGGTTCAGAAGGTCCGCTACCTGGACCCGGGGTCCAAGCAGATCGGTGAGTTCCTGCCGGACCAGTCCGGCTCCCAGCAGCAGAACGGGCCGTCCCAGCCCACGCGGGACCAGCTTGCAAGCTCCCTTGTCGGGACGGAGAGCGTCCAGGTGAAAGCCGGAACGTTCACCGCTGACCACTATTCGTACACCGATCCGAACAGCGGCTACAAGGGCGACAGCTGGATCAGCAAGAAAGTCCCCGGTTACATGGTCAAGTTCATCGGCACCAATCCGAAAAACAACGCCGCCTCGAGCGGCGAGCTCGTGCAGATCGAGACCGGTGTGACGACCTCACTCGGCTCCTACTGATCCCCTTCAGCCCATGGCGAAGCAAGGCGGCCTCCACGCGGAGGCCGCCCTTTCCATCTATGAGGACCGCTGCCGGCTCGCACTGGAGACCGCACTGCATCGGACGCCGCTGTACGAGGGATGGCGGGGCCTTGATCCGGGGGCGGGGGCATGCATCGACCGGCGCTACCGGGCCCTCCCCGCGCTGACCAAGGATGATCTTCGGGCGGCCTTCCCCCGCGGGCTTGTCCCGCGGGGCCTGGACCTGGACGCCGCGCTTGCCCGTGGCGAGGTAAGCTTTGTCCAGACCAGCGGGACATCTGATGAGGCCCTGCAGAACATCTGGAACCAGCGCTGGTGGGACGCTTCGGAGCGCTGCTCCTGGAAGCTGAACTCTGTGGCCTCCCGGGTCGCCACGGGCGCGCACCTGGAGGCCATCCTCGCGAGCGCTCTTTCGGTGGGACCGCGCAGCGAGGCGGGACCGATTGATCGGCTGACCCGGACCCTGGGGCGCTTCCTGTTCCTGAACGAGCTCGGGAGCACGGCGGAATGGCCCGAAGACCATGAGAAGCGCATCCTGGCTGAGCTTGCGGACTTCAGGCCCGCGGTGCTGGAGGCCAACCCATCACTCCTGGCGCGAGTGGCGCGGTATGCCGCCCGAACCGGGACTCCGGTCTGGCAGCCGCCGCTGATCGTCTTCACCTACGAGTTCATTTCGGCCCTGCACATGCGGGACATCCGCCGGGTCTATACTTCTCCGGTGGCAAGCTCGTACGGCTCAACCGAAGCGGGGTACGTGTTCATGGAATGCGAGCATGGCAGCCTCCACCAGAACACGGACTCCTGCCGGGTGGACCTCCTGCCCCTTGAAACCGGCTCGGATATCGCGAAGATACTGGCCACCACTTTCGGCAACGAATGGTTCCCGCTTGTCCGTTTCGAGGTAGGCGACATCGGGCGCGTCGCTTCGCGCCCATGCCCGTGCGGCAGGACCTTCGGCATCACCCTTTCGGCAATCGAGGGCAGGCTGAAGAGTCTTTTCCTTTCAGAGGGGCGACTGATCACCCATCGCGAAATGGACGTTTTGCTTTCCCGCGTTCCCGGCCTTGAACAGTACAGGCTGGACCAGGACGCGCCGCGGGATTTTCGCTGCGCCGTGGTCCTGGAGCCCGGCGCGGGCCGACGCGTGGCGGGAGACGCCGCGGATGTGCTTCGTTCCTGCTTCGGCGCCGGTGCGCGCATCACGGTGAATGTCGTGAAAGAGCTCTTCCCGGAGAAGTCCGGCAAGTTTCTCCTTGCCTGCAGGTCTTTCGAGCTGGAGGCTTCCCATGGCTGACGTGACGCCGCCTCTTTTTCTCATTGCCGGTGGCAGGGGCTCAATCGGACGCCGGGGGCCGGATCCCCTCCTTGCGCAGGCCCTGGCGGGAGCGGGGGTCCTGCGTCCTCGCGTTGCCTACCTCGGGGCCGCATCCGGCGACAACGCGGCCTTCCGCGCCCTGATCGCTGCCATGCTGAAGAAAGCCGGCGCGGGACACGTGCTCCTTGCTCCCCTGTGCGGCAGGCGGGCAGACCCGGAGAAAGCTCGGAAGGTGCTCAGCGACTCCGACGTCGTCTTTGTCTCCGGGGGCGATGTGGAAGAAGGGATGGAGGTGCTTCGCCGCGCGCGCATCGCCAGGTTCCTGCGGGCACTGCACAGGGCGGGGAAGCCGTTTCTCGGCGTCTCCGCCGGCAGCATCATGCTGTCCCGCCTGTGGGTTCGATGGCGGGACCCGAATGACGACCGGAGCGCGGAGCTCTTCCCGTGCCTCGGCTTGGCTCCCGTGCTGTGCGACACTCATGGCGAGGCCGACGGCTGGGAGGAGCTGAAAGCCCTTCTTGCGCTTTCCCCCACGGGCTCCCTTGGATACGGCATTGCGTCCGGGACAGCCCTCGTGGTCGGCCCCGGGAGGAAAGTCTCCGCGCTCGGCGGCGAGGTGCACAGGTTTCGCCCGGCGAAAAGGCGGCGTAGTCCCGGTTGAGAGCCTGGCGCCATGAGCGGCGGCGCGGCCAACCCGCGCTACTTCGCATCCCCTTTCTCCGAATCCAGGAACGGAATGACCGCGGCTGCCAGGGCCGGAGAGCTGGATATCGTGTAGTGCGACGTCCCAGGAAGGATGGCGAGCTCGGCGGATGGACGGCCCGAGCCGTCCCAACCGGCGTCCCGCTTTCCACCGCCGAACATTCCGAAGAGCTCCAGCGTGTGGCCGGTCCGCACCGCATCAGCATCCGCCCCGACGATCAGGATGGGCATCTTCAGCCCGGCAACTCCTTTCGACCAGTCGTCAACTTGCTTCATTGGTTCCTCCTGTGACCACCGGGTAGTCGACCGCGGAGGAGGAAATCGACACCCGGGATCAGAGCCAGCCCTGGCTCTTGTACCAGGAAGCAGTCTCCGTGATTCCCTGTTCCGTGCTGAATGCGGGGCGGTAGTCGAGCTCCCGTCTGGCGCGCTCGTCGGAGACGACCCAGGAGCCGCACATTTCCTGTATCTTCTCCCTGCTCAGGATGCCGCTATTGCCGGTGAGGGAATTGAGAAGGCCCGCCGCGAGCGCGAAGGCGCGCACGGCAAACAACGGCACGCGAAGCTTCAACGTCCGCCGGTGAAGCGCGCGGGCAATCATTTCTCCAAAGTCCAGCCAGGAGCTCGCGGGACCGTCTGTGAAGAAATAGCTGCGCGTGCCCTCCTGCGGCCGCTCGATGGCGCGGCAGATGCCGGCGACAAGGTTCTTCACGTAGACGACGCTGTACGCCGGCGGAGGGAAGACCAGGGGCAGCAGACCTTTCCCCACGAGCCGGAAAAGGATTGCGAGGTCCTTGTCCCGCGGGCCGTACACGGTAGGGGGCCGAATCACGGTGACAGGAACGCGACCGCTCAGGCTGACCAGGCGCTTCTCCGCAAGGACCTTGCTCCTGCCATACGCTGAAAAAGGCCGCGGATCGATGTCCTCCGTGAGGGGAAGCCCGCCCGGGCTGGGTCCCATTGCCTCCGAGCTGCTGAAGAACACGAACCGCTTCAGGTCCGCGCCATCCCCGCGGATCACCGACAGGAGGTTCTCCGTCCCTCCGACGTTCACGCGGATGTATTCCTGGGCGGTCGGGGCTTTCGTGAGGCCGGCGGCATGGACCACCACGTCCTGGCTCTCGACAAGGCAGGCGAGCGCTGGGATCGAATCAAGGCTGCCGAAAACAAACCTGACCGGGAGGGCTGAGAGCTCCCGAGCCTTCTCGGGGCTTCGAGCGAGGCATGTCACCTCGTGTCCCCCCCCGACAAGGGCTTCGACGAGATGACTTCCGATGAATCCTGTGGCCCCCGTCACTGCGATCTTCATGATGCCACCGCTTCGCGGTTCTGTGCAGACGCTACGGTGCGGGAGGCAGGCTGTCAAGGTCTGCCACGCTCAGCCAGCCCTTGATCTCGTGTCTGACGTTCGGCGGGAGCTCGCTCCTGGCATGACTCTCGAGCGGGCCTATCACCTGGTCGTCCCCGAGCCCTGAAGCCGCGGCCCGCTGGATGGACTGCTTGGTGATCCTGAACAGGACCCCCACCTCCCGGCCCACCCGCTCACAGAATCTCCCCAGCTGCGCTTCCGCGGCCGGGGACGGGACAAGGAATACGATCTCGAAGTTCGGCTGCACGATGATGGACGCCCCGGAGCCGTCATGGCCATCCCTGTCGTCCCCCGGGAGCCCGAGGATCCGCCTGCCGGCGTGCGTGAGGCGAAAGCAGGGGGCTCCATCCTCTGTGACACCGGCCTCCGCGCCGTCAAGGGACAGAAGACAACGGCCCAGGAAAATCCCCAGGAACGACTTCCAGAGCTCCTCCAGCGCTTCTTCGGACGTTGCGGGACCGGGACCGACCACGCCGGCTGACGAGCCGTCCCCAGCCGGCCCCTCCGGCGCGGCGGGGGGTCGAACGGCTCCCAGGGGACTCCCGATTGCCGCCTGATACTCGGCGAAATCCGCGAAACGGATGAAAGAGGCGGCAGGCACCGAAGAGAAAGCCTGCACGAGCCAGGGCAGGATCTCCTCCCGCGCGCCCTCTGATGAGGTCCAATCTTCTTCCAGCAAGTCGAAGAGCCCCGACGGTCCCCCGGCTCCGATGGCCAGCATTCCGACAACGCCCTCACGCCTCTCCGCGAGGGACTGGCCGATCCACGCCACGCTCCACGGCGCCGGCACGAGGGCCGGCTCACGCCACACAGCCGCGCCTGGACCGCGGGAATGCCGGGGCACCGCGGCAGCAGAGGGGCCGCGTCTGCCGCGGCGTCCCTGCCTCTGGGGGGAGCCGCTCCGCGGGGACCCGTCCGGAACCAGGAGGCCAGTGACGCGCAGCGCCTGGAGCGCCAGCGTTATCCTGCCTTCCAGGGGGAGGCCGGTGAAGCTCTCGAGCCACTCGGGGACGCTGAGAAGTGAGGGGGAGACATTCTCCACGAATCGGATAAAGGGCTTCTCGTCTCCGCGGCGCAGGGGAATGGGCTCCACCCGGGCGGCAAGGAGAACGGTGGTCATGTCTTCCACGAGATAGGGATGCCGGAAGGTCCGCGCCGCCTTTACCGGCTCGGGGGCAAGAACCACCGCCATCCTCCGCCTTCTCCGCGCTGCGGCGGGCCACACGCCCAGCAGGGGCTCCAGGTCCGTGCGCCGGAGGCCAAGGAAGAAGACCGCCCTCTGGACGCCGAGGCGGATCCCCGCGCACAGATCGTCCCTTTCGATCCTGGGGAAATAGTCCTCCAGGTCCCTCACGGCCACGCGGTCTCTCTGCTCCAGGAAAAAACGAAGCAACGCGCGCGCGGCCTCCAGGCCCGACGCATCGCTGGGGGATTCCTGCCGGGGAAAAGCGGCCTCCAGCCATTCCACTGAGGATACGAGCCCCGCAACCCGCGGCAGGTCGTTGGGAAGGAGAGCCAGAGACTCGTTCAGGAGGGACCGCTCCCGAGAGCTGTAGTGGTCCCCCAGGTAGCCGCACAGGGCCGCCAGGCTGGAGCCGTCGAACATCGGATATCTCTCCAGGGCCTTCATCACGTGGTGGAAGCTTTCATGCTCCTCCGCCACGGCGAGGTACCCCGCGCTCTCCGACTCCAGGAGCATTCCGGCATCCTTCAACTCTTCCATCGCCGGGTCGCCCGGAGAGGCCGCGAGAGAGAGTCCCGGCCGAAGACCGTCCAGGAAGATCCGACGCGCGGAAATGGACAGCTCCCCCCAGAGGACAAGCTCGTCCAGGAAGGTCTGCCAGTCCGGGGGAAAAAGCCTCATGCCTGGCCGCCCCGTGTCGCCGCGGGCGCTTGCGCGGCCGGCGCTTCCGCCATGCGGATCTGGTATCCGTAGCCCTGCTCGCAGAGAAAGAGCTGCCTTTTCAGCGCGAAGTCCTGCTCCACGGTGTCGCGGGAGACCAGGGTGTAGAAGTAGGCCTGGTTGGAGAGCTCCTTCGGCCGGAGGATCCTCCCCAGCCTCTGCGCCTCCTCCTGCCGCGAGCCGAACGTGCCCGACACCTGGATGGCGAGGCTTGCCTCCGGCAGGTCCACGGCGAAGTTGGCCACCTTGGAAACAGCCAGCACGCGGATCTTTCCCGCTTTGAAGTCCGCGTACAGCGCGTCTCGTACGCGCTGCGGCGTGGAGCCGGTGATGACGGGGAGGCCCAGGGGCCCCGCCACGGCGGCCAGCTGGTCGAGGTACATGCCGATCACCAGCGCGGGCTCGGCGGGGTGGCTTCCAGGATGGCCTGGACCTGCTCGATCTTGGCGGGGTTCTCGGATGCCATGCGGAACTTCGTCCGCGCGTCCGCCAGCGCGTAGCTCATTCGCATCTGCTCGGGAAGCGCGACGCGGATCTCCGTGCACGCCGCCTTGGCGATCCAGCCCTGCTTCTCCATCTCCTTCCAGGGAACGTCGTATTTCTTCGGTCCGATCAGGGCGAACACGTCGTCTTCCTTGCCGTCCTCCCGCACGAGCGTCGCCGTGAGCCCCAGCCTGCGCCGGGCCTGGAGGGAGGCGGTGATCTGGAACACGGGGGCGGGCAGGAGGTGCACCTCGTCGTACACGATCAGGCCCCAGTCCCTCTGCCCGAAGAGAGCGAGATGCGGGTAGGATTCCGCGGGGTCTGCTTCGACACCGTCGGATGCGGCCGCGGCCTCCGCCCGGGCGGCGCGGGAGCGGGCGCTTTCCCGGTGCGTGAGCATCTGGTAGGTTGCGACGGTGATGGGTCGCACTTCCTTCTTCAGCCCCGTGTATTCCCCGATGAGCTGCGGGTCTATGTCCGTCTTGTCGACGAGCTCCGCGATCCACTGGCGCACCGCCGTGACGCAGGTGGTCAGGACAAGCGTGGAGGTCTGCAGAAGACCCATGCACAACATCCCGACGATGGTTTTCCCGCGCCGCAGGGAAGGACAATGACTCCCGAGCCGCCCTGCTCTGAGCCTCCCGCGTGAAAGGCAAGCGCCGCCTCCCGCTGGTAGGGGCGCGCGGCAAAAGGAGCTCCCCGGCCGCGGGTGGCCGCGCGCAGGCCGAAGGGAAAATGCTCCCCCTCCGAGTATCCGGCCTGGTCATCCACCGGGTACCCGAGCCTGATGAGGGCCAGCTTGACCTGACCCCGCAGGTGCGGCGGCAGCACGAACGAGGTCGGGGAAAGCCGCTCCCCGAGGAGAGGCCCTGTGTGCCGGTCAGTCGATATCAGCGCCGCAAGGCCCTCGTCGCGGCAGTGCAGCTCCAGCCCGGTGGGGCCGCGCACGAGAGTGAGGCTCCCAAAGCGCCCCGCCAGGTCCGTGATCTCCGTAATCACGTGCTCCGGGACGGGGTAGCGGGAGAGCGATCTCAGGGTATCGACGATCTGGCCCGCCGAATCCCCCGCGGCGCAGGCGTTCCAGATGGACAGCGGCGTGATGCGGTAGGTGTGAACGTGCTCAGGGGACTTCACGAGCTCCGCGAAGCCCACCAGGGCATCACGCGCCTGGCGTACTGGGGGCTTGCCACCTCGACGAGGATGGTGCGGTCTCCCTGGACGATGAGGGGTTTTTCGTTGACAGCTGTGATTGTTGTAATCGGTTCAGCCATGACAAAAGCCCGACAAGGATAATGGGGCGTGCCCCGCGGGTCAATACGCCTCAGCGCCGGCACCTCGGGGCCGGCAGGGGGCGTGCGCTGCAGGGCCGGTGCTGCAGGCCCGTGTTGCAGGCCCGTGTTGCAGGCCCGTGTTGCAGGCCCGTGTTGCAGGCCCGTGTTGCAGGCCCGTGTTGCACGGGCCGGAACGATGCGCTAAATTGGCCTGACCAACCTGCTGAAACGGAGGGTCGCGCCATGGCAAAGCTGAGTATTCCCGGCGCTCACGGCTGCCGCTATGATTTTCTCGCTCTTGGATCGATCGTGCAAAGGTTCGACCCCGGGGTAGTCCCGCTTCATGAGGCCGCGCATTTCGACCGGTACTGCTCGGGTGGGGAGTACAATCCAGCCGCGAACCTGGCCAAGTGCTTCGGCATGCGCGTTGCTGTGGCTTCAGCGAACGTCCACTATCCTCCTGGCTGGTGGATCGAGAACGAGGTCAAGAGGGCGGGGGTGGAGGCCCATTTCAAGTGGTTTCCCTATGACGGGGTCCATGGCCCGCGCATCGCAAACACGTATTCGGACCGCGGGTGGGGCGTCCGCGCGCCGGAGGTCTGGTATGACAGGGCGAACGAAGCGGGCGCCATGCTCGCGCCGGGGGATTTCGATTGGAAAGACCTGTTCCAGGTCAAGAGAGCCCGCTGGTTCCACTCGGGGGGCATCTTCGCTTCCCTGTCGGCAAGCTCTTCAGCGCTCATCATAGAAGCGATGACTGAGGCCCGGTCAGCAGGGGCTGTCGTCTCCTATGACCTGAACTTCAGGAAAAAACTCTGGGACGCCACCGAGGGGGGATCCGCTCGAGCGGTGGAGGTCAATCGGAAGATCGCCTCCCTGGTGGACGTCCTGATCGGGAACGAGGAGGACCTCCAGCTCGGGCTCGGTATCCCCGGCCCCGACGTGTCGACGAGAGGCAAATCGCATGACACCCGGGCCTTCCAGGAGGTGATCGGGAGAGTGACTGCGGAGCATCCCAACATCAAGCTCGTGGCCACATCCCTGCGGGAGGTGCACTCCGCTTCCCGGCACAGCTGGAAGGCGGTCATGTGGTACGACGGCGAGCTGCACGAGTCCGCCGCGGTGGACCTGGATGTCTACGACCGGATCGGAGGCGGAGACGGGTTCGCGGCAGGCCTCGTGTACGGGTTGCTTATGGACAAACCTCCCGTGGACGCGCTCAGGCTCGGGTGGGCCCACGGGGCCCTGCTCACTACCTACCCGGGCGATGTCACCATGGCGAGGCTGGAACAGGTGGAAGCGCTCGCCGCCGGCGGCGGGGCGCGCGTTGTCAGGTGACTGAGGGCTCCTGACCGCCGGTGGAGACTGATCCCCGAGGATGGACTCCCTGAGGCGCTCCTGTTCACGGGAAGCCGCGCGATGGGCTTCTGCCGCACGAGCACGGGGCTGAAAAATCCGCGCGATGCCCGGTCCGGCGCTCGAGACGCATCCCAGGGCTTCCAGGGCCAGGACAGCCGCACCTCGGCTGGACGCTTCCGGCTCGTCTGCGCAGGACAGGGGGAGCTCCAGGACGTCGGCAAGGATCTGGCCCCAGGCAGCCGAGCCCAGGAGCGCCCCTCCGGTGCAGACGACTTCCCGCACGGCGGGTGCCGCCGTCCGCAGAGCTCGCATGATTGCTGCAAATCGATACGCCACTCCCTCCACGCCGGCCTGGAGGATGTCCAGAGCTTTCGTCTCGAAGCTCAATCCGTTGATGGCACCGCGAGCGAGGGGGTCCCATCCCGTGCTGCGCTCTCCCGCAAGGAAGGGAAGGAAAGTGAGGCCGTGACCCGCCGGCGGGGCCGCCAGGAGAGCCTGGTCCACTTCTTCCGCGGTGAGCCCGATGTTCAGCGTGGCACGCATCCACTCGAAGAGGTTGCCGCCGTCGCCCAGGACGCCCCCGACAAGCTCACGTGATCGGTCCAACCTGTATGACCACAGTCCCGGGGGAACGGGGGAGTCTCCCGCCGGACGAACGGCGCGCAGCGCGCCTGTGGTCCCGATCATGAGAGCTGCGCGTTCCGAAGACGCGCAGCCGCAGCCCACGTTGCTGCACGCGCCATCCCCGAAAGCGGGAAACCAGGCGGCGTCCCGCAGCCGGGGCCATCGTTCCGCATACGGCGAGCGAAGCCCGCGAAAGGGAGAGTCCGTATCTCCAAGAGGAGAGAAACGGGACTCCTCCAGCCCCAGCTCTTCGAGGAGCGCCTGGTCCCAGCCGGAGGTTCTGCGGTTGAAAAGCCCGAACGCTGACGCCATGGAAAGGCTGCACGAACGGGAGCCCGTGAAGCGGCGAATGCAGTACTCCCCGATGGAGCACCACCAGCCGACCTCCCGGTAAATCCCGGGCCAGTTTTCCTGAATCCAGAGAATCTTGGAGGGAAAGTAGATGGCGTGCAAAGGGCAGCCCGTCCGCTGGAGCACCTCCTGCGGATCCAGCCGGTCTCGAAGCCTGGCCGCCTGGGCCGCCGACCGGACGTCCGCCCACGTGAAGACGGGCGTGAGAGCGGCGCCTTCACCATCCGTGCCGATAAGTCCGTGGAGGAACGTGCAGAATGCGACCGCGATGATCCGGGAGTCCGGCTCCAGGCGCTGAAAGGATTCATCGATACACGCTTCGACCAATCCGGCCAACGTGTCCGTGTCCGACTCCGCGACGCCGCCGGCCGAAAAGGCGAACCTGTGCGGCCTCCTGCTTCCTGTCGAATCGACGCGCTCACCCCGCGTGTCGTAGAAGCAGGCGCGCACGGACGAGCTTCTTACATCGACGGAGAGAACCATGGATCGAGATGTGTTCTGCACTGCGCCATGGTGGCCACGTCGGTGTAACTTGGTCAACCCGGGCAAATAATTCGATAAGAAAGCATATTAATTGACAGAAAAAGAAAAAAAAGTTACTCTCGGCTCGCTAATATATGAAAAGAGGGGCCTGCAAGTGAGCGATCTCCATCTCGAATCTGCCAGGAAGCCTACCATGTATTTCATTGGCGTAACGACAACCAGGTCAATGATCATGCGCGTCTTCCCGGAATGGGCCAGGTTCCTGGAGCTAGGGGACTGCCAGATCAAGGGAATAGACTTGAAGCTGCACGACGAGCCGGAGCGGTACCGCGAGGTCGTGCGGTTCATCAAGACAGACCCGCTCTCACTCGGGGCGCTCGTGACCACGCACAAGATCGACCTGCTGCACGCAACCCGGGACATCTTCGACGGGCTGGACGATTTTGCCTCCCTGATGGGAGAGGTGAGCTCGATCTCCAAGAAAGACGGACGCCTGCTCGGCGGCGCCAAGGATCCGATCTCCAGCGGCTTCGCGCTGGAGGAGTTCCTGCCGGCCCAGCACTGGGAAGGCTCGGGAGCGCACGCGTTCATCATGGGGGCCGGCGGCTCGAGCGTGGCCTTGTGCTCCTACCTGATGCGTCCCCTTCACGGAAGGAATCGGCCGTCGAAGATCTTCGTGTCCAACCGCAGCCCTGCGCGTCTTGCGGAGCTGAAGGAGATTCATCGAAAACAGGGAGCCGACCTGCCGGTGAGCTACGTGCTTTCACCGCAGCCCCGGGACAACGATGCGGTGCTCGCGGGCCTGCCTCCCGGCTCCCTGGTGGTCAACGCCACGGGGCTCGGCAAGGATGCCCCCGGGTCTCCGATCACCGGGACGGTTCCTTTTCCCCAGGGGGGATACGCGTGGGACTTCAACTACCGCGGCGACCTGGTGTTCCTGCACCAGGCCAAGGCGCAGGCGGAGGCACGCTCGCTCACCGTGGTCGGTGGATGGTTGTACTTCATCTATGGATGGCTCCTGGTCATTTCGGAGGTCTTCCATCGTCCCATTTCCTTCCATGGAGGCGTCTTCGAGGAGCTCTGCCGTCTGGCGGCAAAGGAGAAGGGGAAGGAGTAAGCGCGCTTGCCATGGGCCCGCAACTCGTGATCCAATGAAGCCATGCCCGAAGGGACAATGTTCGTCGAGGAAAGAAAGCTGAAAATCCTGGAATACATCGAGGAGCACCGCAAGGCCACGGTGTCCGAGCTGTGTGATGCGTTCCGTGTCTCCAGCGCCACTATTCGCAACGACCTCCGGGACCTCGAGAGTGCCAGCCTCCTCATCAGGACGCACGGCGGGGCCATGGTCAAGACCAAGACCGGGCTCGAGCAGGACATGAACCAGCGCAAGGTCCAGCACCTTTCGGAGAAGCGGTTCATCGCTGAGGCCGCCCTGCGGCTCGTGGAGGACGGTGACACCATCATCCTGGATACGGGAACCACGACGCTGGAGATTGCCCGCCTGCTGGGCCAGAGGCAGGACATCACGGTTGTCACCAATGACCTTGCCATAGCGCTCGTGCTGGAGGACATCGACACGGTCAGGGTGGTGTTCATGGGCGGGATCGTGCGCAAGAAGTTCCACTGCACCGTGGTCGGCGGCCTCTCCAGCGGAGACCTGTTCGCGGGCCTCACGGTGGACAAGGCTTTCATGGCCCTGAACAGCTTCTCCCTGGAGAAGGGGGCGAGCACACCGGACATCAATCACGCGGAAACGAAGAGAGTCATGATGTCCATCGCCGCGAAGGTGATCCTGGTTTTCGATTCCAGCAAGATGGGCAGGAACTCTTTCGCCCTGTTCGCGCCCCTGGACCGCGTTGACGCCATCGTCACCGACTCCCTGCGGGACGAGGACCGGGCGCGCCTGGAAGAAAACGGCATCGAAGTCCTCATCGCCGGCTGAGCTTCGGATGCTCCATCCCCCCCTGATCCTCGACCTGGACGGTACCCTTGCTGACACCGAGCCCCTCCACGACCGCGCGTGGGACGTGGTGCTGCGCGGCGTTCCATCGCAAGCCGTCTCGGAACAGAGACGGAAGTGGCTGGGGAAATCGAGCGGGGAGATCGCGCGGGAGCTGATTGCCGTCTTCCACCTGGCCCAATCGGAAGAGGACATGCTTCGGGAAAAGCGCAGGAAGTTCCGGGAGCTCGTCCGCCAGGGGCTGCAGCCGTTCCCCGGGCTTGCCCACGAGCTGGCCCGCTGGACGGACGCCGCCATCGCGGTGGCGACCTCGGGGAGCAAGCGGGAAGCCCTCCTGGTGCTCGAAACCCTGCAGCTTCCGGTCCATTTCCAGGCGGTCGTCACCTGTGACGATGTTCCCCGCGCAAAGCCGGCACCGGACATCTACCTGCGCGCCTGCGAGCTCCTGGGACGAAGCCCAGGGGACTGTTTTTCCGTTGAGGATTCGACCAACGGCATGCTCGCGGCAGTAGCGGCCGGGACCCATGTGCTCGCGGTGTCGACGGGAACCCTGGAGTCCCTGCCCGCTGGCGTTGAGAGGATTTTTGGTTCAACCGTGGAAGCGCTCCAGTGGCTGCGAAGCGCCTCGCTGGGGTCCCGCTGATTCGGGTCTCGCTGCCGGGTCCCGTTGAGCCGGGTCCCGTTGACAGGCGCCCCCAGGCTACGACGCCTTTCTGAGCACGACAAAAGGGTCGAACTCGTATTCCCCCGCCAGATCAGGGTCTCCCGTGCGCCGCCTGTTTTCGATTTTCATCCCGAACGCCCGGCAGACAGCGTCATGCGTGACATCATCTATGCGGCTCGCGGGGACGCCTGCGCTTGCCAGCGCGGCGACGAAACGCGGGTAGTAGGGAAGCCCCGGCAGGCCGCACGCGAAGCCCTGCATCTTTTCCTCCCGCGTGTGCGGGGCATGGTCCGTCTCGATCCAATCGATGCTGCCGTCACACAGGCGCTCCAGCATGAGGGAAGGCATTGGGGGCGGTCGAAGCGGCGGGTTGGTGAGGAGCAGGAGCCCGTCCGGCCCTTCCATCATCCCGGCATCCAGCAGGGCGTGGTGCGGGGTCAGGCCGCATGTGACGCGGAGCGCCTTTGCGGCCGGCGCCTCCGGACCCGCCGGAGCATGGCTCCCTTTCAGGACATTCAGGGCCCAGGGAGTCGAGATATGGCACACGTGAAGGGTTCCAGCGAAGCCGGCCGCCAGCGCCAGCTCCCGCTGGTCGTCCACGGAGGCCACTTCAGCTGCGGGCGGCCGCGCCCGCGCATGGCTTGCGGGCCGGCCCGGGTCCCAGTCCGCGGGGCGCAGGAGCGACTGCTTCTCGCAGTGGACCGCAAGCACGCCGCGATACCCCAGTCTCGCGAGCGTGGAGTACACCAGCGTCTGCGCCTCCCGATCAACAACGCCCATTTCTCCCGTCGAATGTCCCGCATACATCTTCAGACCCACCACCCGGGGGAAATGGCTGCTCCAGGCCGCCACGGCTTCCTCGATCTGGGCCGGCGAAGCCGTGACCCCCGCGTACAGTCCGTGAAAGAGAGGAACGCGAAGGCCGGCAAGCGCCGCGTCGGCGTCCTCTATGCGGCGAAGGATTGCGTCCCGAGAGGTGAGCGGAGGATCGGTGTTGGGCATCTCGAAGACCGCGTCCAGTCCCGCCCGCCACGCCACGTCCAGGCCATGGCGGAGAGTCTCCTTGCTCTTCTGGCTCCAGTCCCGCAGGTGGACGTGGGGGTCTATCATCCGGATCAGTCCGGGTAGGCAACCGGCACTATGCCCGCGGGCAGGCTCGCAATCCAGGACGACTTTTCCTCTTCACTCGCCTTGCGGCTCGCCACGAAGTACTGCCTGCGGCAATAGCGGCACCTGACCGCGTCATGGTCGCGGTAGAAACGGGGCGGGACATCCTCGTTCACCACCCGGGTGATGCAGTTCGTGTTGGCGCACAGCAGGTACACGAACTTCGCCGTAATCCTGCCCCCTGCAATGGTGTCGATGGTGGGCTCGGGAGAGAGCAGCGCAATGGTTTTCAGGTCCCGCTCGCTCGGCTCGGGCAGGTTCGTCTTGATGAAAGGGTTCCTTTTCTCGGGGATGGTTGCGGTGGTGCAGGAGTACCCGCGGTTCTCCAGGTCCAGCGCGTCAGATACCGCGCGCTGGGACCCCGGCGCCAGGTGGTCTATCACGGTGCCGTCATGGATCTTGTCTATGAACATGGCGCTCTGCTTCGAGCCCCTGATTGCGCGGGCCAGCCTGTTGTTGCCTGTCCCCAGCTCCCGGGGCAGCCGCCCGTCGTAGCGGCGATACCCGTCGTGTCCGAGCATCTCGTGCAGCAGCGCCTTGCGCAGGAAGACGCCGAACTCCGCCTGCGTGAAAAAGGCCTGGGCGGGGGTGAAGTACACACGGTAGTCGATCTCCGCGATCTCGCTGTTGACCGGGCAGCGGATGAAGAACGCGTACGTCAAACCCTTCCACCTTGGATTCGTCGATGCGGTATTGCTTCATCATTGCCAGGATGTCTTTCTGCGTCACCCCTGGCATGCGTTCCAACTGGGGCCGCGTCATGTAGTAGAAATCCACCTGTCCCATCACGTCGCGGACGGTTTTCTCCCGCTCGACGCGCACGCCACGGGCGAGCAGAAGCTGCGAGAGATCATCCGGGCATTCCCAGGAAGTCCTCCGCCGCCCAGCGGATCGTCACCCGGTCGAAGTGGGACAGCGCGAGGCTGAGAGAGCGCACCGTGCGTCCATGGGAGAGATCACCGCCGAACCCCACGCGGATGCCGTCCAGCCTGGCTTCTTTCAGGGCGTAAATGGTGAGGACGTCCAGGAGCGCCTGTGTCGGGTGCTCGTTCTTGCCGTCTCCGCCGTTTATCACGGGGATGGTGGCGACGTCCGCTGCCCACTGGAGAGATCCATCCAGGGGATGGCGCATCACAATCACGTCGTTGTGGTTCGCGCACATCATGGTCACGGTGTCCCTCACGGTCTCGCTCTTCATGACAGAGGTGCCTTCGGTGCCGGAGAAGCCGTCGTAGCGGCCGCCCAGCTCCCGCATGCCGGTATTGAAGCTTGTCCGCGTCCGGGTGCTCGGCTCGTAGAACATGGAGGAGAGCGTGCGGTACTTCAAGGCGTCCCGCAGGCTGTTGCGCTTGCCGGTTTTCTCCAGAGACGCCATGCGGCGTCCAGCTTCGCAGAGGTGCAGGATCTCCTCCCGCGAGAAGTCCGTGATGGAGATGATGTCACGATCCCGGAAGTCGCTTTCCATGGGAGACCCCGGCAACAGTAGCCCGTTTCGCCGGGCAGGGGCAAGGTCGGCGGGTGTGCAAGGTCAGCGGGCGCACGCTGTCAGCAGGCACGCGATGACAGCGGGCGCGCGACAGCATCCCTGACTTGATTCACGCGGTCAGAATAACGACATTAGGGATGCGTAGGTTGTCTATGCATGGCACGCCGAGGTATGAAGCAAAGCCGATCCGGCTTTTCAAGTCCGATCTCCTGGAGCGCTTTTCCCACGTGCGGCCGACCACGGTGCTCGTCCTCTGGGCCCCGGTCGCCCTGTACTTCCTGGCCCAATCTCTCTGGCGCGCATCGGGGTACGTGACGGCGGCCCAGGCGGTGGGGCGAGTCCTTGTCGGCTGGTTCATCTGGACCCTTGTCGAGTATCTCCTGCACAGGTTCCTCTTCCACTATCACCCGAAGACGGAGAGATTCAAGCGCGTCTTCTTCCTGGCCCACGGCGTGCATCACGCGCAGCCCTTGTGCCGGACCCGGCTCGTCATGCCTCCCGTCATCAGCATCCCCCTCGGGCTGGCCTTTTTCGGCATCTTCCATCTCGTCTTCGGCGTGATCATTGCTCGCCCGCAATGGTTTTCACCGGTCTTCGCGGGGTTCATCATCGGCTACATCGTCTATGACGTGATGCATTACACCCTGCACCATGCCAGGGGGAGGAACGCCTACCTCCTGATGTGCCGCCGGCAGCACATGCAGCACCACGGCGCCTGTCCCGGCATGCGATTCGGCGTGAGCTCGCCCGTCTGGGACTACGTGTTTGGAACCATGCCGAAGGCGCCGGAAAAGAAAGGCGCGAGCCTTCCCGATATCTCGTAATTACAGGACGGCGCGGAATGCGTCCGGCAGCGGGGAGACGACGCGAAGCTGCTTTGCCCCGACGGGATGTAGCAGCGTGATCCCGCTCGCGTGCAGATACATCCTCTGCGGGGCCTCAGGCGGCGCAGGCACTCCGTAAAGGGTATCCCCAAGGATTGGCAGGCCCACGTGCGAGAGGTGAGCCCGGACCTGGTGGCGAAAGCCTCTTTGCAGCGTCACCTCCACGAGCGCCCGACCGTCGCGGACCCGCTGGAGCCGCGCTTCGGTCACGTACACTGGCCGAGCCGTCTTGCTGAGGAGCCGCCTGTTCTTCTCCGCCGGCTCCACCACGCGAACCCTGCGCCGGCCCGGCCCGAACGGAGCGAACAGACTGCTGATTGTGATTGTCTCCCCCGGCGCCCTGCCGGGGGGACAGGCGCACGCGGCGCGGTATTCCTTGCGCGCTTCCCCGGAGGCGAACTGCGACCTCAGGGCCGCGAAGGCCGCCTCCGTGCGCGCAAACACGACGACCCCCGAGGTTTCGTGGTCCAGCCGGTGCAGGAGCCCCGGCTCCGAAGGCTTCATTCCCGGCACGCCTCGGACCTCAGGGAATGCCGCAATCACGGCGGCAAGCAGCGTGCCCGGTTCCCCGGGGCGAAGCGGGGCGGTGTGGATGCCCGCCGGCTTGTCCACGATGATCAGTGCCTCATCCTCGTGCAGGACAGTGAGCCGTTCACCGACCATGGGTTCACTTGAACTGGCCGAGCAGCTTCTGCACGGCGGCAGCATCGTCCGCTATTGCCTGATTGGCCTGCTCCGCCGTGAGAGAGGGAGGCTTCCTTCCCGGGAACTCCTTCAAGGCGCGCGCCGCATCGGCCGCTCCGACGAAGTCCGCGATTGGTGTCACGGCCCGCAAGTCAGCCAGAGGTCCCTGGATCACGTAGCCGTCGAACAGGTCGGAAAGCGTGAGCGCGGTTCCCGCGCGCGCGTCGTGAGCGAAAGAGCCGGTGGTGACACGCAGCGCACCAAGCGGCGTGGAGGCCGTGTCGAATCCCGCGCTCTGGTCCGCGGGGGGAAGCGCCGCAATCAGGCTGTCGATGGCTCCGTCCGCCGCCCACGTGAGCCCCGTGGACGAGGTGGAATCCGGCCAGGGAGCGTGCAACGCAATGGAAAAAGCCCGGGCGCCGATCTGCGCAAAGACGATGTTTCCCGCGCGCCTGGTCTCCGGAAGGTGCAGGCTGGCGGCGCTTCTCTCATACTCCGCGTTTCGGAAGGCCGTGAACCCATGCGGCATCCCGCAGAAGATGAGACCTTTCTCCTGCTTTGCCACCAGCTCCCTGTCAATGACCTCTGCCATGTGGGCGTCGGGAACCCCGTTGGCGAAAATGCGCGCAACCACCTTCGGGTCGCGCGCGTCCTTGTCCGTTACCAGGTATTCCCAGTTCTGCCGCACGCTCAATCCCAGGACGCGGAACGGGGGGGACCCGCGGGGGAGCCCATGGTTGAGTTGCCAGGCCGCCTTGAAGATGTCCACGTATTCCTGGAACCCCCACGTAACGACCCAGTCGAAGATGATTGCGCGCGCCTTCGCCTCGTCCCAGGATTTCGCGTCGACAAGTGAATCTATCTCTTCCTGGTCGTCGGAGAGCGCATATTCGATTCCGAGAGTGCGGATCCCCGCTGCGTACAGTCCGGGTATGAGGGAGGAGACAAGCTGGACGTTCTGGCGGATCTTGTAGAACTCCCCCAGGAAAACGATGTCATGGGAGGCAAAGCGACCCACGATGTAGTCCTCGGGGGATACGTGGTGCGACTCAGCGAAGGCAACGAGCTCTGCCAGGGAAGATTGCGGGAGATCGGGTCTTTGCGTTCCCTTGGCGGCTCCCTTGAAGAGCTGCAAGGGATTGAAGAACAGGAACAGCGCTACGACCGCGACCCCCGCAATGAGCATGGTGTCCCGTTTCATGGGGGACACAATAGCCTCAGGGCCCGCGGGCGCCTATACCCCGACGGGCTCGGTGAACTCCTTCTGGTTGAGAAGCATCTTTGCGTACTGGGCCCGCGTGTATGCCCACGGGTCTTCCGAGTTTTGCGCGGACAGCTTCCCCCGGAAGCTGTCGAGGCCCGCGTACGACTTGCTTTCCATCCAGCGGTCCAGCTCCTCCCGCATCCCGGACAGTGACTTGACTCCGTTCCTGTACAGGCTCGTGACAACCTGCACCGCCACCGCGCCGGCAAGGATCATCTTCACGACGTCCCGGCCCGTCATGATACCGGTGCTCGCGCACACGTCCGCCTTCACTTTCCCGTGGAGCAGGCCGGCGAAGCGAAGGGGGAGGCGGTTGTCGGCCTGGGTGGAGAAGTTGAAGGGAAGCGCCATGGTCTCTGAGTCCGCGTTGATGTCCGGTTGGAACAGGCGGTTGAAGAGCACGAGGCCGTTGACCTTCTCCGCGTCCAGCTGCGAGATGAAGTGCAGGGGGTTCGAGTAGAACATGCTGAGCTTGACGGCGAGGGGAATTGACACGGACTGCCTGATGGCGCGGACCGCATCCAGCTGTTCTTCCTCCACCTGTGACGAGGTGGTCTGGAAGTCCCGCGGCGTGGCGAAGAAGTTGAGCTCCAGCGCGTCAACGCCCTGGTCCGCGAGATGGCGCGCATACTCCACCCAGGTCTTCGGGTTGACGGCGTTCAGACTGGCAATGACGGGAACCCGTACGGCCTCCTTGGCTTTCTTGACCCACATGAGATGCTCTTTCGGCCCGGCGTGCTCGAGCTTCGGGAAGAGGCTCGTCATCTCGGCATAGAGGTTCTCCCCCGCGTGCGTGTCCTCTTCCAGCTTGTATCTCTCCAGCTGCACCTGCTCTTCGAAGAGGCTCTTCAGCACCAGGGCGCCGGCGCCCGCCTGCTCGATCCGCTTGATGCTGTCCATGTTCGAGGTGAGGTCGCTCGCCCCCGCGATGATGGGATTCTCCAGTGTGAGCCCCATGAAACGGGTCGACAGATTGGCCATTGGGTTCTCCTTTTCCTCAATGTAATCAATGTAATCAATTTTCCCCACCGCGCCATTCAGCGCTTGCGGCGGAGGCTCCCATCGCAGATCTCGTTCAGGATTCGAGCATGTTCATCCGGGACAGGGAGTGACGTGATGATCCCGCGCGCCTCCGCGGCAAGCCCCTCCGTGAGCTCCTGCATGGTCCGCCGGGCGCCGAGGGCCTCGATGGCCTGCCGGATCTCACTCGACTCCGCCAGGGAGAGGTCCGGTTTCCCGAAAAGGCCGGCAAGTCTGTGCCTCTGGGCCCCCCGGGCCCTCCGCAGCAGCTCGAGGAAAAGGAGGGTCTTCTTCCCCTCCCGGATGTCCGAGCCAACGGGCTTTCCCGTCTGGCTTTCGGATCCGAAAATGCCCATCTCGTCGTCCCGCACCTGGAAGATCACGCCGAGTCTCTCACCGAGCTCACTGAGCCGCCGCTGCTCGGCCGGCGGAGCTCCCGCCATGAGCGCTCCGGCCATCAAGGGGAGGGAGAACGTGTACCGGGCAGTCTTGTACAGGTAGAGGGCAAGCACGTCCTCCCGCGACGGGACCCTCTGCGACGCGGCGAATGCGAGGTCCTGCATCTGGGCAACCGCCACATACGTGAGCTCTCGGGAGATCAGGCCGATGAGAGATACGGTCCGCCGCGCCTCCATGGTGAGCCTGGCCAGCGCCTCGAGGGCCAGGAAGTAGCCGGCATCACCGGCGCACGTCCCCATGGACCTCCCGAAGCCCGCCGGGTCAGAGGCGTGCGCGCGTTTGCCCGCCTGCTCGTACTGAGCAAAGATGGTCCTGTCCCCTCGCCGCAGGCGGTCGTTGTCCATGATGTCGTCGTGGATCAGGAGGGAGGAGTGCAGGATCTCGATTGCCGCGGCGGCCTGCAACACGTCGTGGGGCGTCGGGCGCGGTTTCCCCGCCCCGCGGCGTCGGGCGTGCATTTCCCATCCCAGGACCAGGAGCCCGCCGCGGATCATTTTCCCCTTGAGACAGAAGGCGAGGAACCGTCCCACCATGTCCGGGCCCCACCCGTTGATGTGCGCGAGCTCCGCGCCGCGCAGCTCCAGCAGGCGGCGCAACTGGCGGGCGATCAAGGGCTTTTTCCGCGCGAAGTACGCGTGCATTCAGGGCTCCCCCGGTGCAGGGCCGGGCAGCTCCCTCAACGGGGTCGTGCGATGACCTCCGCGAGGGCCTTCTTCTCAGCGAGCTCGGCTTTCAGCATTTCCTCCCTCGCCTTGTTCACGTAGTTCCTGGCCTGGAAAGAATAGGTAAAGTTCGTGTGGATGTCGTACGTTCCTTCCATGAGGGCGTGCGTGTCCTCGGTCATGACGAGCTCTTCATCCGTCGGAATGACGAAGACGCGCACCTTCGAGCCCGCCCCCGTTATTTCGGTCTCCGCGTTGCGCGTCATGGAGATTTCGTTCTTCTTCTTGTCCAGGACGATCCCCATCTCCTCCAGCCCTTCCAGGCACTTCTCTCGGGTGATGGGGCCTCTTTCCCCGACTCCCGCCGTGAAAACCACGGCATCCACCCTGCCGAGCGCCGCGTAGTAGGCCCCGAGGTACTTCTTCAACCGGTAGCCCTCGAGGTCGATGGACAGCTGGCAGCGCTCGTCACCGGCGCAGGCGCCGGTCTCGATGTCCCGCCTGTCCGTGTACTTCCCCGTGATCCCAAGCACCCCGCTCTTGCGGTTCAGGATGCTTTCCATGGCCTCGGGACGGAGGCCTTCCTTGCGCATCACGTAGAAGCCGATGGTGGGGTCGTGGTCCCCCGCGCGCGTGCCCATGACGAGCCCCTCCAGCGGGGTGAAGCCCATGGATGTGTCCAGGGAGACTCCGTTTTTCACGGCGTTCGCGCTGGAGCCATTGCCGATGTGGAAGCACACGAGGTTCGTAGCGAACGGGTTTTTCCCCAGGAGGACCGCGGCCCTCTTGGAGACATAGAGAAAGGAGGTGCCGTGGAAACCGTAGCGGCGCACCCGGTAGTTTTCGTACCACGAATACGGCAGCGCGTACATGAACGACGTTGTCGGCATTGTCTGGTGCCATGCCGTGTCCATGACGGCGCAATGCGGCACGTTGGGGAGCACCTCGCGCGCTGCCTCGATGCCGGTGATGTTGGGCGGGTTGTGCAGGGGTGCCAGGTCGGACAGCTCACGGAAGGTCGCCAGCGCGTGCTCGTCAATGATCACCGACTTGGCGAACTTGTCTCCCCCGTGCACCACGCGGTGGCCCACCGCCTTGATGTCGGAGAGGCTCGTGATGGCCCCCACGTCGGGGTCCAGCAGCGTCTTCACGATCAGCTCGATTGCCTCCTTGTGGTTGGGGCAGTCGTGCTCCCGCTTGATCTTCTTTCCGATCCTCCTTGCGTAGTGGCTGATGAACGACCCGCCGACGGTAACGCGTTCGACGATACCTTGCGCAAGGACGTCGCGCTCTTCCCAGCGATAGAGCTGATACTTGAGCGACGAGCTGCCGCAGTTGAGGGTCAAAATGTCCATTGGATGTTCCCTTTCATTCGCGGCAAGCCGCCCGCGCCGGGCCGGGCCGCGCACTCAGCATCCTGAGTGATATCCGCAATGCGTTCTCAGGTCAAGCCGACGGGCAAACGAAGCAAACGACAGACCTGCAAACGCCTTCGAAGCGCAAGCGCCACCGGCACAAGCGTCGGGTCGCGCGTCCTGTATTCCTATCGATGCTCGCTCTCCGCGTGTGCGCTGTCCTCTCGCTGTGCTGCTCCGCCGCGAGCGCCGCCCCTGTCTCCGTGAATGTCTCCTCCGCGTACAGCGTCGGAGAGGATTTGACTCTGCGTTGTGATCTTCGCGTGCCGGACTACCGATTTGCCATGGCCGGGTCGTGGCAGGACGGGAGCTCCTTTCCGAGGCTCCTGGCGGGTGTATCGTCTTCCTGGCTCAGAATCGGGCCGCTGTCACCCGCGGGGGCTCTCCGGGAGGCCTCTCACCCCCTGGGATTCCAGGCGGGAAGCGACGTATTCGTCCAACGGACAGGGTTTGTCCTGGACGCCTCGTTTCCCGCGCAACCTTCGGGCATCCTCCTCATGCCTCTGGCGGGGACACTCGGGGTCTTCGCTCGGGAGCTTTCGACCGGCGGAGAATGGGTGGGCTGCATGGCCAGCGTGCTTCAGATCCCGGGGGTCGGTTTGGAGGGTTTTGTCTCCCTCTCCGGGCCTCCCCGGGAATCCATGGGAGAAGAGTGGATCACGGAGTGTGCACCGTTTGCCGGCGGGAGAATACTCTCCGGCGCCGCGCGGCTCCTTGCGGACTGCCCGCCTTTCAGCATGACGGCGACGTTCGGCGCCTCCCGGGGAGAAATGTCCTTGCCCGGGAGTTTCATCCATGTGCACCTTGCGGCGCGCACAGGGGCTCTCAGTTTTTTTCTTCTCCTGGCCAGGGCGGACGGCACCTACACGTCACCATCAGGGGACCGCCCGCCAGAGGAAAGCCTTGTTTCCACGGCTCTCCAGGTGGCTGACGCCGGGGGGAGGTGGACGTTCGCATTTCCCATGCCATCCGCCAGCCTTCGTTCACACCAGGTCTCTTCCTGGCGGGCAGAACTGAGGCAAGCCTGGCAGCGGAGAAAAGCATGGCGGCTGGCAATCAGGCTCTCGTGTCCGTCCGGGTGGAGGGGAGCAGCATTATTCATGAGGAAACAGACGGAGGGCGGGGCTCTGCCTCCCGCTGCGCCGCGACAACTGCCGTTCGCGTCTCACCGGTACGCCTGGAATCCGGTATCGCGTGCAGCCAGGGTGAAGGGCTTTCAGCGCGCTTCATGGCGGAAGCAGTGCTGGACCGTCGCGGTTCCCTCGCCAGCTTCGAAGGGACAGCCGACCACCTGGACGGAGGGGAACAGGATTTCTCCGCGCTTTGCTCGCTGCGCCTCGGGAGGAAGAGCTTTCGGGTGACCGTGAGCGCGGGTCTCGCCGAAGTGAGGTTCCGTGCGGTGCGTGAGGATTTTCCGAAGGGATTGAAACTATCGATCCTGTGGGATTCCCGTTCACAGTGACCCGCCACTGTGTTCGCTGCCGGTTCTCACCATTCTCCTATGAGGAGCACCTCTCTCTCCAGATTCAATCCGAGCTTCTTCTGCACTTCCTCTTCTATCATAACAATCAGGGACCGGACCTCGTGAGCGGTGGCGCGGTCTGTATTGATGATGATGTTCCCGTGAAAAGGGGCAATCTGCGCGCCGCCAATTCTGCGTCCCTTCAGCCCCAGGGAGTCAATGATCTTGCCCGTGGGGGCCCCGAAATCCCGGTTGTTCTTGAACACGCTTCCGGCGCAGGGATAGAGAAAGTGTCCTTTTCTCTCCCTGTCGGCGCGGTGCTCCGCCATGGCGGCGGAAACTGCTGATCTGTCTCCCGGCGCAAGGCGCATGCCGGCCCGGAGGATCACCCGGGAACCGGTCTGGAAGGGAGAGAGCTTGTAGGCCCACTGGGAAGGGTCAATCCTTTCGCGCCGGACCTCGCCCTGCTCGTCCAGGAACTCCACGTATTCGAGGATATCGCTTACCTGATGGTCGTAGCAGCGCGCGTTCATCCAGACAGCGCCGCCGAGGCTTCCCGGCAGGGAGTAGGCAAACTCCAGCCCTGAGAGGCCGCGCTCACGGGCAAACTCCGCCACCTCCGAGATCGGCGTGCCGCACAGAGCGGACACGAGCGTGCCCTCCGCCTCGCATCCCCTCATGCTGCCCAGGTCCATGACGACTCCCCTGATCCCCTTGTCGCCAACCAGGATGTTGGTTCCGCCGCCCAGGAGGAAGCAAGGCACGGAGTCACGGGCGCACGCCGTTGCAACACGAGCTGCCTCCGCGACGTCGCGCGGCACAAGATACAGGTCAGCCGGGCCGCCAATGGCAAAGCTGGTATGGCCGCTCATGGGCTCCCGGCTTCGCGAAATGCCTTCGATCTTGATTTTCCGTTCCAATTCCCGTACTGTTGCCACGCGGTAAAATAGTAGCGGGCGTAGTGGCGAAGGTCTACACACAATCGCCGGGCGTAATCCTTTGGAGGGCTCTGGTGGAGCTGAAACTCTTCAATACAATGGGCAGGCAGCTATCGACTTTCAATCCCATCCACGAAGGGAAGGTCGGAATGTATGCGTGCGGCCCGACCGTCTACAATTTCGCTCACATCGGAAACCTCCGCACCTACGTCTTCGAGGACATATTCCGCAAGACCCTCGAGTATTGGGGATACAGCGTCAGGCACGTCATGAACGTGACGGATGTCGGACACCTCACCGGGGACACCGACGAGGGTGAGGACAAGATCGTGAAGAGCTCCCGTGAGATGGGCAAGACTGTCTGGGAGGTCGCTGAGTTTTACACGAAGGCCTTCTTTCGGGATTTCGGCCTGCTGCGCTGCGCAATGCCATCGGTGGTGTGCAAGGCCACGGATCATATCCAGGAGATGATAGACCTGATCCGCAGGATCGAGGCCAGGGGCTTTACGTACTCCGCGGGCGGGAACCTCTATTTCGACATCAGCAAGTTCCCGGACTATGGGAAGCTTGCCCTCCTGGATCAGCAGGATCTACGGGCCGGGGCCCGGGTCGAAGTGGACCAGGGCAAGAGGAACCCGTTCGACTTCGCGCTGTGGTTCACGAAATCAAAGTTCGAGCACCAGGCCATGCTGTGGGACTCCCCCTGGGGCCGGGGCTACCCGGGCTGGCACATCGAGTGCAGCGCCATGTCCATGAAGTATCTTGGCGAGCACTTCGATGTCCACTGCGGCGGCATAGATCACGTACCCGTCCACCATACCAACGAGATAGCCCAATCGGAGTCCGCCACTGGCCACACGTGGGTGAACTACTGGCTGCATGGGGAGTTTCTTCTCATGGGCCGGGACAAGATGGCAAAGTCCGCGGGGAACTTCCTGACCCTCTCCAGCCTGATCGAGAAGGGCTATCATCCCCTTGACTTTCGTTATTTCTGCCTGGGGGCGCACTATCGCACCCAGCTCATGTTCACATTCGACGGGCTGGACGCTGCAAGAACGAGCCGTCTGGGGTTGATGGAAAGGATCGTGCAGCTCAGGGTTGAATCGCCCCAGGGACCGGTGCAGGCGGCCGGAAAAGCCCTGGAGTATCTGCGCGACTTCGAGACGCACGCGGCGGATGACTTGAACATGCCTCGCTGCCTCGCGGACATGTGGACCCTGCTCCGGGACCCAGAGGTTCCGGGTGGCATGAAGCTATCCCTGGTCCTCCGCATGGACCGTATCTTCGACCTTGGGCTCGACTCCGCGAAGGAAGAGGCACTGACGCTGGACGACGAGTCAAAGGCGCTCCTGGAAGAAAGGCGCCAGGCGCGCAGGGCGGGCAACTACAAGCGGGCAGATGAGATCCGTGCCGTGCTCAAGGCGCGCGGAATCGAGATCCAGGACAGCCCGCAGGGCCAGAAGGTACGCTTTGCCGCTGGTCAAAGGGGAGAAAAAACTGTAACATCGGAAGACGACCGTTGTTAGTAATGAGTAGCACGGAGTATGCGCGCCCACCGTCATTTGAAGCAGTCTATGAAACACTCTTCCCCATCATCTTTCGTGTATCGCTGCGAGTAACGGGCGACAGAGAGATCGCGGAGGACCTCTGTCATGAAGCGTTCATAAAGCTTATGGAGCGTCCCAACCTTCTGCCTGACCTGAATCAGTGCAAGTTCTGGTTGATTCGCGTCGTAAAGAACCTTTCCCTCAACTATGAAAAGAGGAAGACCAGGGAGAAGGCGGCATATTCCAAGCTCAGCCGCCTGACCATGGGCGTCACGGAATCCAGCGAAAAGCAGCTCATCCAGGAGGAGACCAGGTCTGCCGTCCAGAAGGCGCTCGACACTCTCCCCTACAACCTTCGCGCGCCCCTTGTCTTTCGTGAGTACGGAGACTTGAGCTACAAGGAGATTGGTTCCATCCTCGGGATCAGTGAAAACAATGTAAAGGTGAGGATCTTTCGGGCCCGGGAGCATCTGGAAAAGGCGCTCATGGAAGGTGACATGTATGTGCCCTGATCGTCAAATCATTTCGGCATTTCTGGACGGCGAGATCGAGTCCCCCTGGGACAAGGCAATTGTGGAGCACTTGGCGTCCTGCCAGACCTGCCGGTCCCTGCACGCGCGCCTGGCGGAGACCCGCAGGATCCTGAGAGAGGAATCCCTCGCTGACTGGCATGCTCCCATGGAGCGCGTACGGCGCGCCCTGCGCGCGCAAACGCCTCCGCAGCGCCGCGAGCCTGCTGTCTGGGAAAGACGGGTGAGCGTCCCGCTGCCCCTCGCGGCCCTCGCTGCAGCCCTGGTGCTCTTCTTCGGCATCACGCTTGTCGTCGTTCAGCTGCGGCCGCGGGTCGGGCTGGTGAGGATCACCAAGGCACCCGCCGGGGGGACGGAGATACAGATCTCTGCTCCCATCTCGGAGCTCGAAACACTGTTGAAGTCCGTCGGCGCAGAGGATACCGCCCGGGAGGATGTCATCCTCCTGCCCAAGAACATGCGTCTCCTTCCCGTCGGCGAGCCGCGGATGGGCAAAGCAGCGGAGTTCCCCAAGGTCAAAACATGGTGAGGAGGAGGGTCGCCCTCGCCCCGCTCCTCCTCACCCTGGCCGCGCTGCAGGCGCACCCTGAGGACAGGGAGCAGGATCCGAAGGAAGCGCTGCAGTCCCTGCTTTCAAACGCGCTGCAGGTTACCATTGCGGCGCGGGTGCTGCCGGCGGATGAAAAGCCCATCTGGAATGCTGAAAGCACGAAGCTCACGCTTCCCGGCCGGTCCATTCGGGTCCGCATGGATGGTGAGAACGTCCGCATTTACCTTGTCTGCACCCCGTACGTGCAGGACACCGGAAACGTCCTGCTCCTTGCGCAGGGCCAGGTCTGGTTCGCGGAGCCCACGGAGAACGAGGTCAAGTATTCGAGCACTTTCTCCAGCATTCCCGTTTCCTTCGGAGAAAAGGTCCTCTTCTTCCCGCTGGGAGTTTCCAGTGAGGAAGCGCAGCAGAAAGGGGTCGTGAACGTCGAGGTGGAGATCAACATCGTTCCCTATAAGCAGCCCCAGCCCCAACCGCAGCAGCAACCATAGATGAGCTATCCCCGCAACGATCAATTCTCTGAGTCTCACCCAATCGAGGACCAGGTCCCGGTTCTCGAGGGAGGGGAAGGAGATGGGGAAGGGACCCAGGACAGGCAGAAGCCGCACCAGCGGATCCTGAAGAGCAAGGGGTTCATTCCCACGGTCGTCGTGGTCGGGCTCGTCCTTTTCGTGCTCTTGAGCTCGCGCCTTGTCGGCCGTCCGCCGCAGATCGACTCCATCACCCCGACCAGCGGCAAACCGGGAGACGTGATGATCATCACGGGGCACTACTTCGGCTCCTCTCGCACGACGTCGGATGTGCGAATCTCCGGGGTGTCCCCGACTTCCTCCGACTACGTTGAGTGGACGGACACCCGAATCAGCGTGACCATCCCCGACGAGGCAACCTCCGGCATCGTCTATGTGATAACGAAGAACGGCCGCAGCGGAGGCCTTCTGTTCATCAATCGAGACCAGATCCCTGTCCTTGCCTCGGGGCCCGCGAAGCCCGGGGAGCCGTATGTGGGCTCCATCCAGCCCATGGCCGCGCAGGTGGGAGATACCATCACGATCTCCGGGATGAACTTCGGCCTGGAGAAAGGGGAATCGAAGGTCTACTTCACCTGGGGAGCCGGCTCGGTGGCCTCCTCCGGCGCGGGCATAGACCTCGTGGATATGCTGCCTGCCCGGGATTACAACATGGACTACATCTCGTGGTCGGACAGGGAGATCGTCCTTCAGGTGCCGGACGGGGCGGCATCAGGAAATGTCCTGGTGACCTCGGACAAGGGGCAGAGCAACTCGGTCTATTTCGAGGTGCTGGCGGGCGCGGGCGCGAAGCTCTTTTCCTCTCCCCGCAAGTATTCCGTCCAGTACGGAATGAACATCGCCGTCAACGCCGCAAGCGGAGACAACACGCTCTACCTCTGGATGCCTCACGTCATCGAGACCCCTGAGCAGACGCGGGTCCAGCTCGTTTCGCAGGACCCGGAGCCCATGGTGGTGAACAACGGGCCCGCGCTGTACGCCCTTTCCAATCTCCAGAAGGGGGGCCGCTACCACATCGGGCTGAGCTGGATGTTCGACCGATACAGCGTGGAGACGCAGGTGAACCCGGCGAAGATCCCTGCCTCCTATGACACGACAACCGACATGTACCGCCATTTCACCGCCCCGGACGTTCTTGTTCCGGCGTCAAATCCTGATGTGATCAAGGCGGCGGCGGGGATCGTGGGAGGCGAGAAGAACCCGTACTTCAAGGCCCGCCGCATCTACGACTGGATGGTCTCCACGCTCTCGAGCGCTCCATCCACGCAGGAGGGGGATCCCCTGGCGCTGCTGAAGAGCAAAAAGGGAGACGCGTTCTCCTGGTCTTCCCTCTACTGCACGCTCCTTCGATCCGTCGGGGTCCCTGCACGCATGGTGGCCGGCTATCTTGCCGGGGACGCCGGGGAGCCGGCGCATCGGCACTTCTGGGACGAGTTCTACATCGAGTCCTTCGGCTGGGTCCCCGTTGACCCGCTCCTGGCAGCGCAGAAACCGACGGCGGCCAGCCAGGGTCAAAGCCAGGGCCAGGGAACGAGCCTGGATCCGAAGGCGTACTTCTTCGGGAACCTGGACAACCGGCACATAACCCTCACGAAGGGACTCGAGACCGTCAACCAGATGGACCCCCAGGGGAAAACCCAGCTGCATCGGGAGCTGCCGTACCTGCTCACGATCCACGAAGAGGCCGTGGGTAACATCACTTCGTATACGAGCTCTTTTGAGGACCTGGTGGTCAGCGGAACGTATTGAGGGCTACTGCTGGGTAGCGGCCTTGCGGCGGGCGCGTTCGATTTTTTCCATTTTCCGATAGTACTCGGACTGTTTCTGGATCTCCTCCACGTCCGTGGTGGAGATCTTGTTGTCCGTCAGGACCATGCGTTTATTCTCGAAGAGCTTTCGCACGATGGGGTTCCCTTTTTCACTCGACAATCCCACCATGTTGAGCAGCTCCTTTGGGCCAAGCTGGAAGGTGTACTTCCCTCCCGCAGCCACGGGCACCCTGTTTTTCTCCAGTTGCAGGAGCAGCGCGTCGTACAGCTTGCCCAGGGGGTCCTGGATGAGCGTGTTGGCAAGCTGCTTGTAGATGGTCCACAGCCTTTCGGCAAGGACGGTGGTGAGCTTGGTGATGAGCTGCGGCTGGGTCTGAACCATGCGCTCGAAGTTGGTCTTGTTCACCGCCATCAGCACGCAGTCCTCGTTGGCGATTGCCGAAGCGGACCGGGGCTTGTTTTCCAGGAGCGCCATCTCTCCGAAGATGTCACCCGCTTTCAGCATTGCAAGGAGCACTTCGTTGTCCTCAACGATCTTGGTGATCTTGACCACGCCCTTCTGGAGGATGAACAGCTCCGTCCCGGGCTCGTTCTCACTGAAGATCATCGTGTTCTTCGGATACGTCCGCGTGAGGTCATCACTCGTCTTGCCGAGGTAGACGGCCTTGGCATAGGGATGGATCTTCGCCATCCGCTCTTTTGCCTTGTCCACGTTGGCATCCGTGGGGCAGTGCTGGAGGAACTTGTAGTAGGCGTAGTAGGCCTGGTTGTACTGGCTCTGCCGCGCATAGTACTCGGCCACTTTGAAAAGGTGAGTCGGATCCCCGCTGGCCGTGTTCTTGAAGGTCAGCCGGGTGAGCGCCTCATCCAGGAACCTCATCTTGCGGGAGAAGCTCTGGATGATCTTCAACGCCACGGGGGCGTTTCTTTCGATCAGGAGGCCGTATTGCTCGCGGTGCACGGAGATCAGGGAGACGTCGGTGAGGGCAAGCGCCGTTTCGATGTGGCTGTGAGACGACATGGTGGAAATAACGCCGAAAAAGTCACCCGGAGCCAGGAGGTTGCCCCCTTCCTCCTCCACGACCTCCACTTCCTTGCTGATGCGGACCTTGCCGCTGCGGATGATGTAGAAGTACTCCGCCCTCTGCTTCCCCTCGACGATGATATACGAGTTACGGTTGAAGTTGACAATCGAGAGTTGCAGGGGGCTGGCCATGCTATCTACCGTTTTTCCGGTATCAGTATATGGATCGGGTTTTCGGTTGTCAATGTGAAGCAGGACAGCGTTCGACGGTACCGGGGAAAGGGGAGAACGCGATACGGTGCGGGGCGCTCGTGTTGGCGCAGGAACCGGGTCTCTGGTATAGTGGGCTTCCATGCGTGACGACGAGCATCTCCGCTGGAAAGAGCTTTCTCGCAGGCGCGTCACCTCGCATTCCCTCTTCGACCTTCACGTCTCGGAGCGTACGTCGACGCAGGGTGCGCGGGGAGAGTTTCTCATCCTGAGCGCCCCGGACTGGGTCAACGTGGTGGCCGTCGTGCCCGACGCCGCTGGAGAGGAATGCTTTCTCATGGTCCGACAGTACCGTCATGGCGCGAATGTCATCACGACGGAGTTCCCTGCCGGCCTGATCGAAACAGGAGAGGACCCGCGCGCGGCAGCGCTTCGCGAGCTCCGCGAGGAGACGGGCTACAGGGCGGGACGGATGACACTCATCGGCAAGGTGAGCCCCAATCCGGCTTTCATGACGAACTGGTGCTTCACCTACCTCGCGGAGGAGCTGTCCCAGGTCGGGGAAAAATCCCTGGACGATCTGGAACAGCTGGAGGCAGTGCAGGTGCCCGTGCGGCTCGTCCGGGAAGAGATCGGCACCGGAGAGCTCATCAATTCGCTCGTCATGGTGGCTTTCCTCTGGTATACTCGGGCAAGAGCAAAAGACCGAATATGAAAGTGCGCCTGACCAGGCCATTCAGGGTCGCCCTTGAGCTCGCCGTCCTCGCGCTCCTTGTCCTTCTGTTCGTGAAGGTCCTGGATGTGCGGCAGCTTCGCAAGTACATCGAGCTGATCACCCCGCAGGTCGTGACAGGCATTCTCATTTTTCAGCTTGCCATTCTCGTTGTCCAGACCTTCCAGTGGGGGCTCATTCTGCGGGAGGCCGGGATCTATCGCGGATTCTGGTGGACCTTTTTTTCGCGCGTGAGCGGCTTTGCGCTCACCTACCTGACCCCGTCGATGTATTTCGGTGGAGAACCGGTCCGGGCAGGCCTCTACAAGGACAGCGGCATGAGCTATCAGAAGGTGTACGCTACGATAGCGCTGGACAAATACGTGGAGCTCGGGGCAAAAATCCCCTGCATCGTCGTTGGGTTCTCCCTGCTCGTGTACTTCGCCCACACGGGCACCGTGCTCATATTCGTCGCGGGCGCCATCATCCTCGTTTTGATCGGGTTTTTCCTTTTGCTTATCGTGAAGCTTTTCAGCAGCCGCACGTTCATCGTCACTTCCTTCAAGCGGATCCTGTGGCCGCTGGCCCGCGTCAATCCGCGGCTCGCGGTGAAGGTGGTTCGCTCAATGAGGGAGTTTGCCGTGGATGTCCATGAGATCATCCGCAGCAGGAGGATCTTCTACCTGGCCATGGCCGCTGGCGTCGTTGTGGCGCTGGTGGAGGTCCTGCAGACCTGGTACATCCTTTTCGTTCTGGGCCACCCGAGCCTGCCCAATTCCTTCGTGATCTTCTCAACCGTAGTGATCCAGGGGCTCATCGGGCTCCTGCCCGGAAACATCGGCGGGATGGAGGGGACTCATCTTTTCATCTTCAACCTGCTGCGAATCGGCTCCAACGCGAGCCTCGTGTACACCATCATCCTTCGTCTCGGCCAGATGGCCATGGTCATGCTCGGGTTGGGTTTTATTCTCCTGTGGCGGCTGGAAAAAGAGCGGGTTCGAGGCGCCGATCGGAATCGAACCGATGTATAAAGGTTTTGCAGACCTCTCCCTTACCACTTGGGTACGGCGCCTTGACGGTCTCCGGTCTGGGGGAACACTACTGAATACGGAAGGATTTGTCCAGAAGGCATGGTAAGCATCATCATTCCGACGTACAACGAGGCGGAGTATCTCCCCCGGCTCCTGAAAAGCATCAAGGCGCAGGACTACCGCGACTGTGAGATCATCGTGGCGGACAACTCTTCTCGAGATGGGACGCGCCGCATTGCGCGCGCCCACGGCGCCCGCGTGGTGGCCGGCGGGGTGCCGGGCATCGGCCGGAACCGAGGGGCGCAGGCCGCCCGGGGGGAGTTCCTGCTCTTCGTGGATGCGGATACCGTGCTGCCGGAGGGGTTCCTTTCAAGCATCATGGCGCGATTCGAGAAGGATTTCATTGACATCTGCGTTCCCTGGATACGCCCCATCGACGGAACCAATCCCATCTACCGCACCATTTTCCAGTTCAGTAATACCTTCTTCAAGCTCATGGAGGTCATCCAGCCGCAGGGGCTCGGCGTGTGCATCCTCACCACACGCAGGCTGCACGCCAGGATAGGCGGCTTTTCGGAGAAGGTGCGCGTGTCCGAGGATTTCGACTATATCAACCGGGCATCCCTCGTGGGCCGCTTCCGCGTCTACAGCCATGTGTACGTCTACCATTCCGTTCGGCGCTACCAGGCGGAGGGAGTCGGGAGCCTCGTGCAGAAACAGTTCAAGAGCGGGTTCATCTACCTTTTCACCGGGAAAGCATACGACACGGAGAACTACGAGTTCGGCACGTTTTCCCGCAACGGGCCGGAGGGCGCGGAGGTGAAGAAGCTCCTTGCCTCCATTGATCGTCAAAGCAGGCGGCTGCGGACCCAGATCGAGAAACTGGACGGGAAGGCCGCCGGTTCCAACCATCAGCGATCGTCAGGAAAGAGACGCTCGTAGTCCGGAGCTGCCGCCGCGACACCGTGCCGGCCGCTTTGCTTGACTTCGCGCAGTGCTCTTCCTATCATTTGCGCAGACTATGGACAGCGCGCGTCTTCAGGAACCTCCGCACGGCGGTTTCAGCCAGGGGCCGCCGCGGTCAGGGGGAGGCGCTGGACGCGGCCGAATCTCTGCCAGGCGGGTGAGAGATGCCTTGAGCGCGTACCTCTTCATCGGCCCTTCAGCCCTGATCATCGCAGTCTTTGGAATATTCCCGCTCTTCTTCACTCTTTACATCAGCCTGTTCAAATGGCGGCTCACGCGGGGCGGGTTCGTGGGACCTGGCAACTATGAGACGCTCTTCGGCGCGAACCCGTTGCCGATCCTCGCCCTTGCGGCCTCCATCATCGGCATCGCAGTTGCCGCCTTTCTCCTCCGGCAGGCCACCGCAGGGCGCCGGGTGGGGGGGCTGGCCCTCCTTGCCGCCTCCGTGGCAGGGCTCGCCCTGTCGCTGCCCCTCGTGGCATCCCAGGGAGACGGGGAGGTCTTTGATTCGCTTCGCGTCACCATCTGGTACGCCATTCTGACGGTTCCGGTGCAGCTCGCACTTGGCCTGGCTATTGCGATGCTCCTCACCCGAAAGATACGCGGGAGACAGACGTTCCGAGTCCTGTACCTTCTCCCCTACATTGCTCCTACCGTCGCGACGGCGTCGATTTTCGAGCTGCTCTTTTCGCTGAGGCCCGACTCGTTCGCGAACCAGCTCATCGGGCTTGCCGGGGCGCGTCCCCTGCAATGGCTGCAGGAGCCCCGCGGCATCATTCCGCTCCTTTTCGGCATGAGCGCGCCGCAGCCGTCAGGCGTTGTCTCCTCGTACTGGATGGGATGGGCGCAGGGCCCGAGCCTCGCGCTCGTGTCCATTGTCTTCTTCAGCTGGTGGGTGTTCGTTGGCTATTACGCCCTGATCTACATCAACGGGCTCGGCTCGATCCCCCGTCAACTCTACGAGGCCGCCGAGGTTGATGGCGCGGGGAAGGTCCGCAGTTTTTTTTCCGTCACTCTCCCCCTGCTGTCCCCGACCACCTATTTCCTTACGCTCCTCGGGGTCATCGGGACGTTCAAGGCCTTCACGCATCTCTACGTGCTGCGGACCGCTGCCGCCGCGCAGACCGCTGACCCCATCAGCGTCCAGATATTCTTCACGTTTTTCCGCAAGGCCCAGCTCGGCTACGCCTCGGCAACCTCAATCGTGCTCTTTCTGATCGTGCTGGGGCTGACGCTGATCCAGCAGAGGACCCTCGAAAGGCGTGTCACGTATGGGGACTGAGGATGGCATGCCCCTGCGCGGGAAACAGGGGCCGCGGCATCCCCGGCTCACCGCGGGCAGGGTGATCCTGTATGCGGTCCTGGCGCTCGGCGGGTTTGCCTGCGTCCTTCCGTTCCTCTCGATGGCGAGCACGGCCCTGAAGTCTTCCGCCGAAACGATCACTCGTGTCAGCCCGCTGCCCTTTTCACCCGATTTCTGGCCAAGCGTTTTTCGATGGGCCAACTTCGAGGAGGCGTGGACGCGTGCAAGCTTCAGCCTCTATTTCCGCAACAGCCTCATCACGGCTGCCGTGACGGTGGCGGGGGTGGTCGTGACCTCCAGCCTTGCGGCATACGCTTTCGCGAAGATCCGATTTCCGGGATCCCGGTCGGCGTTTGCGGTCCTGCTGGCGACGCTCATCATCCCCGAAAGCGTCTACCTCGTTCCCAACTTCATCATCGTGACGCGCCTGGGATGGTATGACTCGCTGGCCGCGCTCACCGTGCCGTTCATGGCGAGCGCTTTCTACATTTTCCTCCTGCGGCAGTTCTTCGCGCAGGTTCCGAACGAGCTGGTGGAGAGCGCCCGCATCGACGGCGCCGGGCACGCGAGGTCTCTGGTTTCCATCGTCCTTCCCCTTTCCGGAGCGCCTCTGTTCACGGTGGCGTTCCTTGCCTTCATCGGCTCGTGGAACTCGCTGCAGTGGCCGCTTGTTGCCACGCGCACTCCGCGGTGGCGGCCCATCACGGTCGGCCTGACCACCTTCATCTCGGATGCGGGGCCCGAGAACCAGCTCATCATGGCGGGGGCCGTCATAGCGATCCTCCCCGTGGTCCTCCTGTACTTCCTTGCGCAAAAACAGTTCACCGAGGCCATTGCCAGGAGCGGGATAAAGGGGTGAGATGAAAGGAATGAAGATGCGGAAGCTTATGCTGGCCCTGGCGGCGCTGTTTGGGCTCACTGTCGTTCAGGCGCAGGCTGATTCTCTTCGCGGGGTGGATCCCTCGGGTGCCCGCATCACGTTCTGGTACCAGCACTCCGGGGATCGTGACAAGGCCATGCAGGGCATGCTGGAGGAGTTCAACCGCACGAACCCGTGGAAGATCACGGTCCGCGGGGAGTATGCCGGACCCTACGACCAGATCTACAACAAGATGGTTGCGGCGCTCGCTGCCGGAAGGCCGCCCGAGCTGGTGGTTGCCTACCAGAACCAGGCCGCCACGTACGGGGACGCGCTTGTTGACCTGGATCCCTACGTCCACGACCCGACGTGGGGGATCGGGGCGGATCTCGGGGACTTCTTCGCGGGGTTCATCAACCAGGACGTCTCCGCGCAGCTGGGAGGCAAGAGACTCGGATTTCCCCCCAACCGATCCATCGAGGTGCTGTACTACGACGAGTCGATGTTGAAACGGGCGGGCATCAGCGCGGCGCCTCGCACGTGGGACGAGTTCGCCACAGACTGTCGCCGGGTCACCAGCGGCGCGCGTGACTCGTACGGCTACGCCCTGGACAGCCTGGACGCTTCGCACATTTTTGCTTTTGTCATCTCACGCGGGGGACGCATCACGACGCCTGACGGAAAGGGGTATGCGCTGGACTCACCGCAAATGAAGGATACGATGCTTTTCATGCGGGGCCTGGTGGCCGGCGGATGGGCGCGCAAGATCGCCAGGAAGTTCGACGATCAGAGCGAGTTCGGAAATGCAAAGAGCGCATTCACCATGGGTTCCACCTCCGGCCTGACCTTCTACGCGAGCGCCGTGAAGGCGGGCAGCAACGGCCCATTTGCCTGGAACATCGCCCCCATTCCGCAGTCCAGCGTATCCGGCCCGCCGGCCATCGACCTGTACGGGGCCAGCGTGAGCGTTCCGAAGACGACTCCGCAGAAGCAGCTTGCCGCATGGCTTTTCATCAGGTGGTTTTCCGAGCCGAAGCAGCAGGCGGCGTGGACGCACGTCTCCCTCTACTTCCCCGTGCGGAAGTCAGCCGAGCCTTTGATCCGGGACATCCTTGCCTCGGATCCCCGCTTCGCCGTCGCGTGGGAGCTGCTCAAGAAGGCAGACCTTCGCTCCGAGCCTCCGTTTGCCGGCTATGACCTCGTGCGAGACGCTATCAGCGCCGCGTACAACAGGGTTCTCGATGGCGCGGACGCGGACTCCACTCTGAAGGACCTGCAGGCCCAGGCCCAGAGGATCCTGAAAGACTCCTCCCCGTGATCTATTTCAAAGCCGCGGCAAGGGCCCTTTCATAGGACGGCTCCTTCTCGATCTCCGGCACCTGCTCCGTGTAAAGGACCTTGTTGTGCTCGTCGAGAACAACGACAGCGCGCGAGAGCAGGCCGGCAAGAGGCCCGTCGACGATCTCCACTCCATAGGCGGTGCCAAAGTCCTTGGTCCTCATCTGGGACAGGGTCACCATGCTCGTGATTCCTTCGCCCGCGCAGAAGCGATTCTGCGCAAAGGGCAGGTCGTTGCTGATGGTCAGCACGACCACGTTCTGCAGGTCCGCAGCTTCGGCATCGAACCGTCGCGCCGAAGCCGCGCAGACACCTGTATCCAGGCTCGGCACGATGTTGAGAATCTTGCGTTTCGCCCCAAAGCTCGCGAGACTGACGTCTGTCAGGTCCGACCGTGTGAGCCTGAAATCAGGCGCCCGTGATCCGATTGCCGGCAGTCTCCCTCGAGTCTGTATGGCCTTCCCCTTGTGGATGATCTCCGCCATGGAAACTCTCCTTGTATCAAAGGTACCGGCGCGCCTCCGGGAGGGTCAAGAAAAGCCCCCAACCGAACGGAAAAAGATAGACGTTGACAACTGGCTTTTTTCCTGCATAAAATCTCTAGGTTGCGGCTTGGCAGCCTGGTTGGGCGGGTCACGCGCACGTCCCTATCGCGCTTGCGCGATGTCGGACGTTGCGGGTGCCTGGTTGAGGATGGGAGGAGGAAAATTGGAGAAAGTGCAGAAGAGAGAGGGGCTCGTCTGCGTCTGCGCGGAATGCAAAAAGGTGATCAAGGTTGTCGGCAAGGTGGCTGCGGATTCGGCTCCCGCGGTGAGCCACGGGATCTGTCCCGAATGTGCAGAGCGCCTGTACGGCAGCCTGTTCAAGAAGCCCGGCTAGAAAGTCGGACCCCTGTCAGACTACCCGGCGGGGGAGAAGCGGGCTGATGCGGGCTACGATCTCGTAGTTGATTGTTCCCGCCCACTCACCCATCGTCTCCGCGGTAATCCGCTCCTCTCCCGAGCTCCCCAGGAGCACGACCTCGTCCTCCAGGTGCGCTCCGGGAACGTCGGTGAGATCAACCATGCAGAGGTTCATGCAGATCCTTCCGATGACCGCTGCCCGCCGGCCATGGACCAGCACGTGCGCCCTGTTCCCCAGCGCCCGGTCGTAGCCGTCGGCATAGCCGATGGGCAGTACCCCCAGCAGCGTCTTGCGGGTTGTTCGATAAGAGCACCCGTATCCGACATAGCTCCCTTCGGGAAGCGTCTTGATCTGCACGATCCTTGTCTTCCAGGAGAGGGCGGGGCGGAAGTCCACCGGGGTTCCCTTCTCCCTGACGGAGACGAAGGTCTCTCGTGAGGGCCACAGGCCGTAGAGACCAATGCCGGTGCGCAGCATCGTGAAGTGGGTGGAGGGGAACAGCAAGGCGGCGGCGGTGCAGGCCGTGTGGACCCAGGGGAGCCGGCCGGCTGATTCCTTCCACGCATTTCACCGCTGACTGGAAGCGCTCTATCTGCAGCCTGGCGTAGTCGTGGTTCAGCGTGTCCTCGATATTCGCGAAGTGCGTGGAAAGGCCCTCCAGGGCGACGTTGCGTGCGCCCTTCACCATGCGGATGAAGTCGGGGATTTCATCCGGCAGGATTCCCTGCCGACCGGTCCCCGTGTCGACCTTGATGTGGACGCGGGCCGCCGCCGGCAGGGGCGGCATGGCGGAAATCTTCTCGATGGTCTCGCGATTGTACACGGTCAGCGCAAGCTCCGCCTCGATGGCTGTCCCCAGCTCCGCAAGGGGTACGTGACCCAGGAGGAGGATGGGCTTCTTGACGCCCAAGGTCCGAAGCTCGAGGCCTTCTTCCAGAGAATTGACCCCCAACCATTCCGCGGATGCGAGCAGGGGCGCAACCTGCGCCACACCGTGGCCGTATGCGTTCGATTTTACGACGGCGCACGCAGCAGTGCCGGGTGCACTTCCCTTTCGGATTTCCTCCAGGTTGTGCGATAGAGACTTCCCGTCGATCTCCACCCAGACAAGGCTGCTCATTGATCCTCCGCCGTGACGGAGGATAGTATGGACGACCGGCGTGAGTCAAAGGGAAGAAAGCCTCGACGCGCTCGGATTCTACGACGAGCTGGGCGCAGATTACGACCTCATGGTCTCCTGGAAGCAACGGCTGGAGCGAGAGGCCGGCTTCCTTCGCCGAATGCGTCATGAGTCAGGCGCCGCGAGCGTGCTGGATGTTGCGTGCGGAACGGGCATGCACGCTATTACGCTCGCTCGTGAAGGCATGCGCTGCGCGGCGGCGGATATCAGCCCGCACATGATCGCGCGGGCACGGCAGAATGCCGCAGCGGCTGATGCAGCCGTGGATTTCAGGGTCGCTGCGTTCGGAAAGCTCCGCCAGGCTTTCCCGGGCACTTTCGACCTGGTGACCTGCCTCGGCAACTCGCTGCCGCATCTCCTTGACGATGACTCGCTCCGGGAGGCCTTGCGCGACCTTGCGCAGGTTCTATCGCCCGGCGGGCTCCTCGTGATCCAGAACAGAAACTATGATCGTTTGCTCACGGAAGGGGCTCGCTTCATGCCTGTCACCGCCAGAGCACACGGGGCCGACGAGACACTGTTTCTTCGCTTGACCGACATCCGGTCTGGGGACCCGGAGCATGTGGATTTCACGATCGTCACGTTGAGGAAGAGAGAGGGCGCGTGGAGCCAGTCCATTCGTTCAACGCCGCTTCGGGCGCTGCGACGCCGGTTGCTGGAAGAGTCGCTTCTGCAAGCTGGGTTTTCAGGCATCCGCGTCTGGGGCGGCTACGACGGCTCCCCGTTCGATGAGACAGGCAGCCTGGACCTCGTCATTGCGGCCAGGACGGCCGGGCCGCGGCCCTGAACCGGTGGACCAAAGCGGGCGCGTTTCCGCATCTCCCCATTCTCGATACCTGCAATCACGGCCTTGAGGGGAACCTTGCGATTGCAGCGGGAGAGGGCATCCTGTGCAATGGCAAGCAGACCACGGCAGCATGGCACCTCCATCATCACGACGGTGAGCGTGTTGATGCGCGCCGTGTCGACCTTCGCCATGATCTTGTCCCGATAAACATCCTTTCCCTCGTCGAGCTTGGGGCAGGCAATGGCGAGGGCTCTCCCCTTCAGGAACTTCCCCTGGAAATCGGGGACCGCATGGGCCACGCAGTCGGCGCTGAGCAGCACGTCCTGTCCAGCCAGCTGATGAGAAAGAGGCGTGAGGAGTTGGAGCTGGATGGGCCAGTTGACAAGCTGGCTCGTCAGGGAAGACTTTTGCGGCCCCGGCGCAGGAGATCCGATACCATCCGGAGCGGCAATGCCGTTCTCCTCAAGGTATTCGATGGCCTGGGAGAGGAGCCGTGATTCACCATGGTCGTGCAGATGCTTCAGGTGCGCCCGGATGGTGTTGGCCCCCTGCGGTGCGATGCCGGCCACCACCCGCCTTTCGTCATAGGGCTCCGCTTCGCGTTCCATCATCTCGATAGCGCCTTCGAGGCAATGTCCAATGCATGCTCCAAGTCCGTCACAGAAGAGGTCACTGATGAGGCGCGCCTTGCCGTCGATGATCTGCAACGCTCCCTCGGGGCAGTTGGGAATGCATTTCCCGCATCCGTTGCACCTGTCGTGATCGATGGAAATGATCTTTCGTGTGCCCATGGCTTGATGGTACCCCGGCGTCAGCACGGGCGTCCTTGACGGGGAGCAAACGGGGGAGGATGGCCCGTCAGTTCTTGCTCTTGTCCACGAGACGGTTCTTCGCGATCCACGGCATCATGGAGCGCAGCTTTTCCCCGACCTTCTCCATCTGGTGAGACGCCCCGGCCTCCCGCATCGCCAGGAACTTCTTGCGGCCGCTCCTGTTTTCCGCCATCCACGCCTTGGCGAACTGTCCGCTCTGGATCTCCGCGAGCACCTTTTTCATTTCCTTTTTCGTCTGGTCGTTGATGATCCGCGGCCCGACCATGTAGTCCCCGTACTCCGCCGTGTCAGAGACCGAATATCGCATGAGGGAAAGCCCGCCCTCGTAGATGAGATCCACGATCAGCTTCATCTCGTGGATGCACTCGAAGTAGGCCATTTCAGGGGCGTACCCCGCCTCTACCAGCGTTTCGAAGCCAGCCTGCATGAGATGCGTCACCCCGCCGCAGAGCACGTTCTGCTCTCCGAAGAGGTCCGTCTCAGTCTCCTCCCGGAAAGAGGTTTCAATGACTCCCGCTTTCGCTCCGCCGATGCACAAGGCGTATCCCAAGGCTGTCTCTTTTGCCTTGCCGGTGGGGTTCTGGGAGATCGCGATGAGGCAGGGCACTCCAAAGCCGAGCTCGAACTGGCGCCGCACCGTATGCCCGGGGCCCTTGGGGGCGATCATTGCCACGTCCACCCCTGCGGGCGGGACGATCTGGCCGAAATGTATGTTGAAGCCGTGCGCGAAGAGGAGAGTCTTTCCCGCCCCCAGGCCAGGCTGAACGTCGCTCTTGTATACATCGCCCTGGAGGTGGTCCGGGATGAGCATCATGACCACGTCCGCCCATTGGACCGCCTGGGCCGTATCCATCACTTTGAGCCCGGCTTCGCTTGCCTTCTTGACCGACGGGCTGCCCGAGCGCAGGCCGACCACGACCTCCACGCCGGAGTCCCTCAGGTTATTCGAGTGCGCGAATCCCTGGCTGCCATAGCCGATGACGGCCACTTTCTTCGAGCGTATCCAGTCGGAGTTGATGTCTTTCTCATAATAAATGTTCATTCAAGCGATGTTACTTGTCCGACCAAAAAAGTCAACAATCAATTCTCCAGGTTGCGATCTATTCTCCAGGTCACGGTCAATTCTCCAGGATCGTTATTTCCACCCTGCGGTTCTGCCTGCGGCCGATTTCAGTCGAGTTGTCCGCAACGGGAACCCGGGCGCCCATGCCGCGAGCCGTCATCTGCTCCGCGCTGCGCGCACCCAGAGACAACAGGTAGTTTGCGACCGCCCGTGCGCGCTGGTCGGAGAGCTTCTGGTAGTCCTCTTCGGTATAGCCGGGCGCGCGCGCCGTGTGGCCCGTGACGGCAATATCCCTGTCGGGGTATCTCTTCAGTATCTCGGCAATGCGCTGGACCTTTTCCTGCTCCGAGGGCAGAAGGGTGTCCGAGTTCGGCGGAAAGTTCACGTTCTCCAGGGTGATCGTCACGCCCTGGTCCGTTGGCTTGACCGACACGTCGGGAATTCCCTGCTTCTGGATCTCCCGCTGGATCTCCCCCGCCACGCGGCTGCGATCCAGGGGCTGTGCTTCCACGAGCTCGCCATCGGCGTTGCCGGCATACTCCACCTCGTCCCCCGTGTTGAAGGAGAAGATGAAGTCGAAGTCCTCCGCGTAGTAGACGGGCCTTTTGTTCGCGAGGTCCCACCAGTAGCGCTGGTGAGAAAAGCCCGCGATCCTCACCGGGTACATTCCGTTCGTCCCCGCCGGCGGGACCACCTTGTGAAAGATCTCGTAGCTGATGGTGATGACGGCGCAGGAGACGCCGCCGCGGGTTTCATTGCCCGGCATATGTGTAGCTTGCCGTAATGGGGAAGCTGAAGGGCTCCGTGATTCCGAAGCTGCTGCGCAGGTCATGCGTTTCGCTTCCCAGCGCCACCCACGACTGTCCCGGCTGGACGTCCCCATCCGGGAAAAGGGGAACGTCCCGGACGACCGGCATGAAATACGACGGGTCGATGGTGTAAGCGCCGCGCCCGTCTCTCCAGAATTGCGAGGTATAGTCCTCGCTCCACTCGTATGTCCGATCGGAGCCATACGCCCGTTCAGAGGTCTGGAAGGTCACCGAATGGTAGCCGGCGTCTCCCTTCGTGTCCGTCACTTCCACCGAGATCTTGTTGAGGATGTCTGCGTCATGAGAGAAGCGTCCGTTGATCGTTACGCTTTCATGGACTCGGGAGACGATGCGGTACTTCTCCCCCTTCGTATATGCGAAACGGAACACCTCGGCCGAGAGCGTCCCGCTCGCTGCCGCGAGCAGGAGGAGGCCAAGGGAGATCTTCTTCAGCATGAAATGCCCCCTGCGGGAAGGCGCTTTTCCTTGACACCCCCCGCCCATTCGGCTATCTTGAGAAAAATATCGATGCATCCCGACACCAATCAGTCACAAGCAGAAATACTCCAACTCCTGAGAAAAGCGGGATTTCCTCCTCCCACCACCGTGCAGGAAAAGCTCGCTCCCCTCATTCTCAAAGGCCGGGACGTGGTCGTGGAATCGGGAGCCGGCTCAGACTCCACGCCGAGTTTCGTCCTCCCTCTTATTCTCGGCCTGCGCGGCGCAGGTCTTGCACCTCATGCCCTTCTGCTCATGCCGACCGTCCAGGAGGTGGGGAAGATATCGCAGGCAGTCACCCGTTTCACGCGCGCCGTGAGGGACGTTCCTGCTTTCGTGCCCCTGGGAGAGATCGAGGACGCGCGCCGGGAGCAAAGGCGCCTGGAGAAGGGGGCAACCATCGTCGCCGGAACCACTGAGCGAGTGATAGATCACCTGCGGCGCGGAAGCCTGACGGTGAGCGATCTGGCCACGGTGGTGGTCCAGGAGCCCGAGGGGGATGCGCGGGCGGACTTCATCAAGGATGTTCAGTTCATTTTTGCAAGGCTGACGGGGCGACACCAGACAGTTCTTTTCAGCGGGCTGCCCCCGAGCCAGGAAAGCGAGCTCGCAGCTTTGCTTCACCATCCCGTCGTCGTGAGCGCGGCCCCGTCCGCGGCGGCGCCCGCGTCCGCGCCAGTATCCTCGGGGCAGGCGTCGGGGAAGGAAAACCTCGCTTTCGAAGTTCCTGCAGGCGACAAGGTCGAGGCTCTTGCCCGCGTTCTCCTGGGCCGCCGGGTCCAGTCGGCCCTGGTGCTCTGCGCCCAGCGCGCGGAAGCGCAGAGGATAGCGCAGGCTCTCAGGCTTCGCATGTTCCGAGCCGTTGCCTGGCCCGCTGGCCCGGCCGGTGCCGCCCCAGGCCAGCGCGGCAGACCGCCGCGCGGAGGCGGGGCCCCGCTGGCAGCGGGGGAGTTTGATGTCGTGATTGCTTCCTCCCTCCCGGCAGGGTTTGCGCCTTCCCACGTGGTGTATCTCGATGTTCCCGCCGGCGGCCGCTCCGTCCGGTGGACCTCCAATGTCATCGCTCTTGTGTATCGCGGCCAGGACAGGGAAATCTCCCGGCTGCAGGAGGCGACTGGTGTGACGCTGAAAAAGGGAGAGCTTCCGACTGACAACGAGGTCGTGACTGGCTCCATTGACCGTGTCCTTCGAAATCTCAAAGACGATGGGGAAAGAGAGGAGCTCGTGCGCCTGCGGTCCCAGATACGCCGCCAGGTCCCGCTTCTCCAGCGTCCATTGTTCATGGCGTACCTGTTGAAGTCGCTTCTGCCGCCACGGTCCGCGCCGACGCCGCCACGGTCCGCGCCGACGCCGCCACGGCAGCCGCAGGAGGCGCCGGCCCGCGCTGCATCTGCCCCCGGCCGGGAGACGTCGCCAGCCCCGGCGGCCAGGCCGGCGAGGGGAAGGTTCGGTCGGAGCGTCGAGGTCCCCAGGCCTCCCATGGAGTCGAGCCAGGGGTTCACGCAGCTGTTTGTCAGCATCGGCAGAAACAGGCGCGTCTTCGCCCGTGAGCTCACGGAGCTCTTCACGGAAAAGCTTCAGCTGGCCGCTCATGAGCTGGGCAGTGTTCGCGTGTTCGACAAGTACTCGTTCGTGGACATCAACCCCGCCCGAGCGGATGAGGCAATCACGAAGCTGTCCGGCAGCGAAGTCAAAGGCCGCACTATCACGGTCAACTTCGCCAAGAAGAAGGAAGAGAAAGAGCCGCATTAATGTCCACGGAGCTCCTGGAGACCGGGCAGTCGACGCTCCCTCTGTTCCTGGTGCCTCCGGGAGGAGCCCTGGAGGTTGAGATCGGCTGCGGGAACGGCCATTTCCTCTGCGAGTACGCCTCTGAAAAGCGGGGCGCAATTCTTCTTGGCATCGACATCAAGAGCAGGAGATGCACCAAGGCCCGGGAAAAAGCCGAGCGCCGCGGGTATCGCAACATCGTCATTGTCAACGCGAACGCCGAAAGGATCCTTCGTGATCTCCCGGAAGCCTCCGTGGATGCGTTTCATGTCTATTTTCCTGATCCGTGGCCCAAGAGCCGGCACAGGAAGAGAAGGTTTTTCACAATGCAAAACCTTCTTGTCATGTACGACCTGCTGAAGGACGGCGGCAGGCTGCATTTTGGCACTGATTTCTTCGACTATTACATCCAGGCCAAGGTGCTTGTGGCCCTTCATCCCGGGCTTTCCATCACGGAAGAACCGGCACCGGCCTCCGTGCTCACCTCGCTCTACGGTCGGAAGTTCTCCAGCGCAAGCAAGCGGATCCTCATCTTCAGCGCGGTCAAGGGCTTCAACGGATGAGAAACGACAGCAGGAAGAACATGAGTGGGATGTTGATCGCGGTATTGAGAATGATGAAGAGAGCTGAGACCATGGCGAAGACGGCCGCCATGCGGCCGCTTTTGACGGAGATGGCTTCCGGGTCTCCCCGGAGGAGGACAAGCTCAGCCATCGGGTCTTCGGGCTTCGACAGCACGAACCTTTCACCTTCCATCCGGTAACCCCCGAACACCACGCACTCTCCCGTCCCCGTTCCGCCGCGCGAGGCGCGCCGGGAGACGTCGGAGTCGATCTTCCTGAGGTCGGGAGGAAGCACCACGGTGTGCCCATCCGCTGTGAGCAGGCTCTCTTCCTGCGCCGCGGCGGTTCCCCGTACCATGATGTAGGGCTCCCTGTCCGGCAGAAGCGTTGTCCTCCTGATGCCGCCATCGTCAGACGCCGAAGGGAAATAGCGCAGCGGCAGGCGCGCGATGTCTCTCTGCACCCTCATGAGCCGGGCTTTCTTCCAGAAGCTGCGATAGGCGAAGTACAGGGGGAATCCGGGCGGGAGGAACGGAGAGACCGGGGCAAGACCGGCGGCAAGCGCCACGAGGGCCAGGATCCTGGCCTCGGGAACGGCGAGCAGCGAGTAGGCCAGGAGGATGAGCGAGAGAGAGCCGATGGCGACGGAAGGGAGAGTGAAGGGGTTCATGTACTCGTTGCGCTGCCGTCCTCCCCTGATGGCGGATTCGACGATGCTTTCCCGGGGGCAGTCGTGGATCACGACCAGGAGACGCGCCCGTCCGTACCCCCGAAAGACGCCTCTGCCCTCCTCTGAAAAGAGAGCCCCGCCGACGAAAACCGGCGTGCCTTCCGGCAGCGAGAAGATCCTGCTCCACGGCATGCTGCGCAGCTCGGTGTCCTCACCGGCAGAAGTGCCGCTGTTTTCCTGCTCGCCGTTTTCCGGGATCAGGTAGACGTGGACATTCCTGAGGTCCGCTGCCACCGAGAACCGACCGTTGGTGATCCATATCCGGTGCTCTCCCTGAATGGCCTCGAGGGAGCCGAAGAAGCGGAACAAGCCGATGAACGCGTTGCGTTCCCGGCCGACCGCGTGGGGCGTTGCGGTGGGATAGCGCGACACTTCGCGGATGGTCTGACGGAAGACCCTCCAGCGCCCGCGGACTCGGAATGCGCCAATTCCGGGGAGCGCCGCGTAAAAAAGCAGGGCGATTGCAAGGATCAGGGTGAGATACCACATCATGGCGCGTATTGATAAAGGCCGGCGAATCCTTTAGGCTAGAGTATATCATGGTGGAAAGAGTTGTCGTAGGTCCCTGGAAAACAAATTGTTACATATATTCGAGCACCAAGAAGGAATGCATCGTCATTGATCCGGGCGGGGATGAGGAGGAGATTGCCTCCCGCGTTGACGTTCTGAACATGGTCCCCATCGGCATTGCTCTCACGCACGGCCACGTGGACCACCTTGCAGCTCTGGGAAGGCTCCAGGCAAGCTATGCGTCCCGTGGATACACCCTCCCCATTGCAATCAGCCCGGCCGACCGCCGCTTCCTTGGCAGCGGCGCGGTTGAGGCGCACAAGGAGAGCCTCAAGGTCCACTCCCTCGACGAGATGGATTTTTTCACGGGGGACACGCCGGACCTTCCCAAGGCGGATGTGAAGCTCAAGGAGGGGGACCGGGTCTTCGACATGGACCTGGTGGTCATCGAGACCCCAGGACACACGCCGGGGAGCCTCTGCTTCTACAGCGAGAAGGAGGGAGTGCTTTTCTCCGGCGACACCCTGTTCTTTGACGGGGTGGGAAGATCTGATCTGCCCGGCGGGAGCGAGAAGAAGCTCAGGGAAAGCATTGCAGAAAAAAATCGCCGTGCTTCCCCCCGAGACCCGGGTGTTCCCGGGGCACGGTCCGTTCACCACGGTCGAGAGAGAACGGCGCGGCAACCCATTCTTCCGCCAGCCCCCTCCCGAGCCAAAACCGTCGGAGCCGCAGAAGCGCGCCAAGCTCCCCGCGGGGAAGCCGCCGAAAAAGCGGGTGTCAGCCAGGGCAAAGCCCGCGCGCCGCCCCAAGGCGCAGCGGGCCGGGGCGCGTGCCCGGCAAAAAACCGCCGCGTTCCGCAACGGGAAGCCGAAGGCGGCTCGCCCGAAGATCGTGAAAGGGCAGGTTCGCTCGGCCAAGCGAGTAGCGGGGAAGGCCGGCGCAAAGAAGGCTCGGACGGTTTCTGTAGCCCGGGCTCAGGCAGGGAAGTCCTCCGCTCGGCATGTTGCCGGAAAGAAGAAGGGCCGCTAGCCCGTTCGCCACCAGCGGGGCCACCACCGGCAGCCACTGTCAGGTCCACCGCTCCCTTGCCGCGAGCCCGTCAACCGCTCGCCGCTCTCTCGCGAGCCGGCTTAGGAAGCGTCAGAAAATAACTGGACGAAATTGCCTACGTGGTATATCATGTGCATGTGGATGTCGAGCCTTTGAGGACCAAGTACAAAGCCTTGGCTCCGGTTCTCAGTGAACGCGCGCGGCGCATCTGGGCAGCCACCGAAGCCCGCCAGGCGGGCCGTGGCGGTATTACCCTCGTGGCACGCGCGACGGGGATCTCATACTCCACGGTTGTGCGAGGCCTCAAGGATCTGGAATCAGAAGAAGTTGCGCCGCCTGATCGAGTTCGCCGGGCAGGGGGAGGGCGCAAGAAGACACTTCAGAAGGATCCGACTCTGGTGAACGACCTGGAGAACTTGGTCGAGCCCGCTGTCTCTGGAGATCCACAGTCACCTCTGCGCTGGACATCCAGGAGTGTGAGGACCCTCTCGGAGGCACTTCGTGGCATGGGGCATGTCGCCAGCCACCAGTTGGTGGCAGAGTTGTTATGCTCCGCAGGCTACAGCCTGCAGAGCAATCGCAAGGGCCGCGAGGGACCCAACCATCCCGATCGGGACGGGCAGTTTCGCTACATCAATCGGCGGGTTCGAGCTTTCCAAGCCGAGGAGCAGCCGGTGATCTCCGTAGACACGAAGAAGAAGGAGCTGGTGGGAGACTTCAAAAACGCTGGGAAACAGTGGAGGCCGAAGAAGAGCCCCCACGTTGTTCGGGTTCACGACTTCATCATTCCCGAGAAAGGAAAGGCGATCCCCTACGGAGTCTACGACCTGACACGCAACGCGGGGTGGGTCAGTGTGGGCATCGACCACGACACCGCGAGTTTCGCAGTCCGCACCATCGGCCGCTGGTGGCGTAAGATGGGACGACCCGCATACCCGCACGCCAGATCTCTTCTCATCACTGCGGATGCTGGAGGAAGTAACGGCTCACGTGTTCGGCTGTGGAAGTGGGAATTGCAGCAACTGGCCACTCGCACGGGGCTCTCGATCGCGGTCTGCCACTTTCCTCCGGGGACGAGCAAGTGGAACAAGATTGAACACCGGCTCTTCTCGTACATCAGCAGCAACTGGCGCGGGCAGCCTCTGACAAGCTTGGCCGTGATCGTCAGTCTGATCGCCTCAACAAGAACCGTAACGGGTCTACGTGTTCGTAGCGAGCTCGACACAGGTCCTTATCCGGACGGCCAGACTGTCTCCGACGAGCAGCTTCTTGAAGTGAATCTCACGCGACATCGTTTCCATGGTGACTGGAACTACACGATTCATCCAAGGAAGACAGTCAAGTAATTAGTTCAGTTATTGTTTGACACTTCCTTAGCGGTTGCGTCTCTCTTCAGAGGATTTGCAGTCGATGCACAGGAGCGCGTAGGGGATTGCCTCCAGCCTTTCGCGCGGGATCTTCTTGGAGCACCTGGCGCACAGCCCGTACTTCTTGTTTTCGATCCTGGCAAGGGCGGACTCTATCAGCTGCAGGCGCCGCAGTTCCTGCGTTCCCAACGCTTCCAGGGTCTTGCGGTCTATGTCGTCCGCTGCAATGTCGGCAAGATCCTTCGGGTCCATGTCTTCTATTATGGTGCGGAAATCCTCGCTCTCGGAGGCGAGGTTTTTCAGGATTTCCTTCTTCAGGTCTACCAGGGCCACTCTCATTTTTTTAAGGAAAGTTTCTTCCATATGCTGTTGCCTTTAAGGCAAGGAATCTACATACAAACATGATCAGTTGTCAATCCCGCTCAAAAATCCCCCAAAACTCCAGAATTTCTTCCCCGCCGTTGACAGTGGGTGTCAAAGCATCTACACTTGCTTCCTCAAGGAGGGCTCTTTGCCGAAAGAAGAGGCTATTGAAGTTGACGGAAAAGTGAAAGAATCGCTTCCCAACACGATGTTCAGGGTTGAGTTGGAGAACGGGCACGTCATCCTGGCTCATCTCTCCGGGAAAAATGAGGAAACACTACATCCGCATTGTTCCCGGAGACAGGGTGAAAGTGGCCCTCTCTCCGTATGATCTTACCCGCGGAAGAATCATTTTCCGCGAGAAATAGCCTCCTTCAGCGGGTCCTTTCCCCCTACGATCTGTAGTCCGCGTTTTCTCTGACGTACTCGTAGGACAGATCAGATCCAAGCACTTCCACGGATGCCGGTGACGTCCCGAGAATCACTTCGATATCGACGGTCCTGTCATGTTGCGGCCAGGGCGGGCGCTTGCTGTCCAAGGCCCGTTCTTTCAAGTACTGATTGAGCTTTTCCTCCCTGTCCGAGTCCAGGCGGAAAGAGCCCGCCGCGAATATGTCGATCCCGCCCATGCGGACTGTCATTGCCGCGGGGTCGAAAGGCTCTCCGGCATTCCCCATGTAGTCACCGACCGCCGAGACGATCCTGCCGACGTTCGGGTCATTCCCGAAGATCGCCGTCTTGACCAGGGGTGAATTCACGATGGCGCGCGCCACCGACACCGCCGTGCGCTCATTTGCGGTTCCCCCGACTTTCACCCGCACGACGTGCCCGACACCTTCCGCGTTGCGCATGATGTCGAAGGCGAGGCCGGAGAGGACCTCCAGGAGCCCCCGTCGAAAATCCTCCCGCGTGCACGGGCCGCGACGTCCGGAGGAGAGGAGGATGGCAGTGTCGCTGGTGCTCTGATCGCTATCCACGGAGATGCGGTTCAGGGACCTTTCCACGCACCATGCCAGGTCCTCGCGCAGCGCCTTGCGGGGCACAGCCACGTCCGTGCATGCGAAGCAGAGCATGGTGGCCATGTTCGGCTCGATCATGCCGGCCCCCTTTGCCACCGCCACGATCGTTCCCTTGCCCACGGAGGCACGCCGGACTTTCGGGAAAGCGTCCGTGGTCATGATTGCGCGGGCGACAGGCAGGATGGACCCGCCGCCCAGGCCGGCCACGAGTCGCGGGAGCGTCTCCTCCATTTCATGCAACGGCAATCCCCAACCGATGATCCCGGTGGAGGCGGCAAAGAAACCCTCCGCGGGCGCGTCCACCAGGACGCCAAGAGCCCTCAGCAGCGCCTGCGCGTCCTCCTCCCCGTGAGGGGCGCAGACGTTGGAGATCTTGTTGTTGACGAGCACGCCCCGGATGGCGTTCTCCGTCAGTCTCCGGCGGCCAACGAGCACAGGAGCTCCCGGGAAGCGGTTCTTCGTAAAGACAGCCGCAAAATCCGGGGAAGGCTCATCCAGGAGAATGAGGGCGAGGTTCATGGGGAGGGGGCTCGTAACGGTCCGTTCCCGCGGAAAAAACTCAAGGGACGCGGTGGCGCACCGAAATCCATCCGGGCAGGGTGGATCGAGATTCCAGCTCTTTCAGGTAGCCCGCTTCCGAAACGAATGATTCCACCCGGTTCTTATACCCGGGGGACCGATAAAGTTTCAACCGCCCGCCTGGAGCGTGATCAGGAGGGGCAGGTGATCCGAGTATCCCCGCTCCGCCTTGAGGTGGGTCCACGCGCGGGGCGTTCCATCAGGCCGCAGGAGGAATGGAAGCCTGAGGACGCGGAAGCCGCCTTTCCTGTAGTGAAAGCCGCGGGAGTCGAACAAGCCTGCCGAAAGCAGGATGTGGTCCATGGTCTCCCACTCTCCCTGGTAGTAGTACGAGCCCCGTTCCGCCGCGGGCAGCTCCAGCCACGGTTCATACAGAATGACGCGCCCAGATGCGTCCACCCCTGGCGCAAGAGCTCCGTCCGCGAGAAAGAGGCTGGAAGCCGAGTACGCCGCGGGGGTCCTGCGTGAGGCCGTGACAAGAGCGGTCTGGTAGCTGCCGCCGACTCTCTCGAGCTCGTCACAATTCTCGTTCATGTCACCGGCGACTATGATATGCGCCCCGGGCTCTTCGGCGAGTATCTCTTTGATCCTGCCGACCACTATCCCCGCTGATTCAAGGCGGGAGCGTTCGGTGGCCCGGGCGCCGCCGGCCTTCGACTTCCAGTGATCATCGAAAAGGTGAAGGACGCCGTCTTTCGTTTCGATCTCGGCTTCAATGACGTCCCGGACAGGGTTCTTGCGCCACGCGTGGACCGCGTTGGAGCGTACATGGGAGACGGGCAACCTGCTCGCAATGGCGACATTGGCGGCAAGCTTCTTCTTGGGCACCAGGACGGACCAGGTGTATCCCATGCCGGAAAGTCCCGTGGTGAGAAGGACGTGCAGCGCGTTCTCGTTTTCAACTTCCTGCAGCAGGAGCACGTCCGGACCGCCCGGCACTGCCTTTCTCACCACTTCCGCTATGGTCTCCACTCTCATAAGAAACAGGTCAGTGTTCCATCCGCCCCTGGCCGGATCGAACTCTGGAAACTCTGAGCCGTCATGAACGTCGTCGAAGAGGTTTTCGACGTTGTAGGTGAGGATGGTGACGTCCCGAGCGGATACCGGCCAAAGCTGGGAGAGCAGCAGGACGACGGAAAGGATGAGGCGCTTCACGTTTTTGAAAGCCCCCCTTGAAAGCTCCCTAAGAAGCGATTGAGCCTGATGTCATTGAGCCGCCGGCCCTGTCACTGATTGCGCGCATCACGATGGCCGCCTCTTCCCGGGCGCCCGCCGCGCGGGCGGTGAAGCTCCTGCCGGTGATGGTCTGCCAGGCGGTGATGTATCGCCAGGCAACCTCTATCCTTATGTCATCCGGGATGAGGGGAGCGGGTCCGTCCCCTTTCCAACTTCGGGCAAGCAGCCACTGCCGCAGGTACTCTTTGTCCAGCTCCCGCTGGGGCTCACCCGCCTTGAAGAGCCTCTCCCACGTGTCGGCGTGCCAGTAGCGGCTCGAATCAGGAGTGTGGAGCTCATCAACGAGCATGAGGGTGCTTCCCTGGAGGCCGAACTCGTACTTCGTGTCCACGAGGATGAGGCCCCTGCGGGAAGCCACCTGGACACCCCGCTGGTACAGCGCCCTCGCGATCTCCTCGACTTTCTCCCATAGCTTCTGTTCCACTTTTCCGCTTGCCAGGACCTCTTCCCGTGAGACGGGCCTGTCATGGGTCCCCTTCCCCTCCTTGGTGGACGGCGTGATCAGGGGAACGTCGAATCTCTGGTTGAGGCGCATCCCCGCCGGCAGCTTGATGCCGGAGACATTGGCGCCGGCCTGGTAGTCCCGCCAGGCCGAGCCGGTAAGGTAGCCGCGGACAACCACCTCAAACGGCAGCACGTCGCACCGGGCAGCGCGCACGGTGCGCGCGCGACAGCTCTTCCCGCACGTGATTGGAGATGATGTCCTGGGTGTCCGCAAACCAGAAGAGGGAGAGCGTGTTCAGCACTTCTCCCTTGCACGGCACGGTGGTGAGGACGCTGTCAAATGCCGAGATGCGGTCCGTAGTGGTGATCAGGAGCTCCTGCCCCAGGTCCACCACGTCCCTGACCTTCCCGCTGGTCACCCGAACGCCCCTGGGGAATGCCCCGCGCTCCAGCTGTCCGAGGCATTGCTCAAGGTGGGCGGGGAGGTCTTCTTTTTTCACCCCTTGATCTCGTCCCGCCTGCGAATGACGCGCGACAAAAGCCCGTAGGAGACCGCTTCTTCCGCGTTCATCCAGTAGTCCCGGTCAGTGTCCTTTTCCACCTTGGTGAGCTGCTGACCCGTTTCCTCAGAAATCAGCCGGTTGATCTTGGCGCGAAGCTTTTCGATCTCCTTGGCGTGAATCTCGATCTCCGTGGCCACACCGCGGGTTCCGCTCATGGGCTGATGGATGAGGTAGTGAGAGTTGGGCAGTCCGATGCGACGGTCCCGCGGGGCCGCGAGGATGATGATGGCGGCGGCGCTTGCCACCAGTCCCATCCCGATCATGGTGATCTCCGGCTTCACGAAGCGCATCATGTCGAAGATGGCATAGCCGGCATCAGCGTCTCCGCCGGGTGAGTCTATGTAGACCCTGATGGGATCCGCGCTTTCCTCTTCCAGAAGGATGAGGGACCTGATGACCCTCTCAGCAAGCGGCTTGTTGATCTCTCCCGAAACCATGACGGTGCGGGACTTGAGCATCCGGGCGAAGAACAACCCTTCGTCTGCGCGGGGCGGTCCTTCCGGTTCTACGGGCTTGTCCTGTATTTTCATACTATCGCTTACAATAAGAAATTTCCCGGTGAATGTCACGCCTCCGACAAAAAAAGGCCGGGGCATCTCTGCCCCGGCCACCCGTCAATCTTCCGTCCTCCAATTGGTACTGGAGGTTGTGGGGCGGAAGACTCCCAAAAACAGAGTATAGTATACATCCCTTTCCGGCAGTGTCAACGGAAAAGCCGGGCGGGATCGCAAAAAGTGCCGTTTTTACTGGGAAAAATGGTGATCGCGTGTGTAGCTTTCACCGCGCCCACCGGCATCCCATTGCATGATATCCGAGATTTCCCCACAATAGCCTCGGGAGGAATGTGAATGAAGGCGCGGCTGGCTTTGATAGGAGGAAGCGGGCTGTATACAATGGCGGGTGCGCTCCCCCTCGAAGAGATGGAGGTGCCCACACCCTGGGGCCTGCCGTCTGACCTCGTGACCCTTGCCGAGGTGGGGGGTGAGCCGGTTGCTTTTCTGCCCCGCCACGGCAAAGGGCACAGGTATCTTCCCTCCGAAGTCCCGTCCCTGGCCAACATCTGGGCACTCAAGTCCCTGGGAGTCCAGCAGATCATCTCTGTGAGCGCGGTGGGCTCCCTTTCGGAGAGCTTTGCCCCGGGGGATTTCGTCCTCTGCGACGAGCTGATCGACAGGACCACCAGGAAGCCGGGAAGCTTCTTCGGGCAGGGGGTGGTTGGCCACGTGGGGTTCGCTGATCCGTTCTGCGCCGGGATGCGCGCCGCCATGGCGGACGTGCTCCAGCGGCACGGCCACCCCCACCATGCCTCCGGAACCTACGTCTGCATGGAGGGACCCGCCTTCTCCACCCGGGCTGAATCCCATCTGCACAGGTCGTGGCGGGCGGAGCTGATAGGGATGACCGCCGTCCCGGAAGCCAAGCTCGCAAGGGAGGCGGAGATCTGCTACGCAACCATCGCCATGGTCACGGATTACGACTCCTGGAAGTCGAACGAGGAGAGCGTGAGCGTGGAAATGGTGGTGGAAACCATGAAAAGAAACACGGCGGCGGTCCAGGAGATGCTCCCTGATATCGTGACCGCCCTGAAGGGACGCGACGATTGCGACTGCCGGCATGCCGCCCGGAGCGCCATCATGACGGAGGTCGGCCTGATTCCGTATGACGTTCGGCGGAAACTTGCGCTGTTCTATGATCGCTACTGGACAGGGAGAGGGTGAGAGCCGCTTGAAATCCGCCGTCGTTGCCGTGGTCGGGAGGCCCTCGGCGGGCAAATCCACCCTCGTGAACGCGCTCTGCGGCGCCAAGGTTTCGATAGTCTCCCCGGTCCCGCAGACCACGCGCAACCGGGTTCGCGGCATCCTCAACGCGGAGGACGCCCAGCTCGTCTTCATCGACACGCCGGGGTTCCATCTCTCGGAAAAGAAGATCAACACATATATGACGGGCCTTGTCTCCTCCGCGCTGGAGGAAGTGGACATTATCCTCTACGTTGTGGATGGGAGCAGGCTGGCTGGTGAGGAAGAAAAGGCGATAGCAGAGGCAGTTCGCCGGGCCCGGAAGCCGGTGGTGCTCTGCCTGAACAAGAAAGACGGCGCTGGCGAGTCATGGCCCGTCGTCAGGGAAGCGGCCGGCGCTTCCCTGCCCGGTGCTCCGCTCTTCGAGATCTCTGCCCTCACGGGAGACGGGCTCGATGCCCTTCGGGAGAAGCTGCTGGAGCTCAGCCCGAGCGGAGAGCAGATGTATCCGCCGGACTACTACACCGACCAGACGCCGGAGTTTCGCATTTCTGAAATCGTCCGTGAGAAAGTCATGCTGGGCACGCGGGAAGAAGTCCCGCATGCGGTGTACGTGCGCATCGAGGACCTCGAGATGCGGGACGAGGGGGCCATGCTCTGGGCGCGGGGGTTCATCTGCGTCGAGAGAGAGTCCCAGAAGGGCATCATTGTGGGGCGGGGGGGCGACAAGATTCGAGGGATCGTTCGCGAGTCCGAAGAGGAGCTGTCCCAGATCTTCCCGTGGGTGGTGAAGCTCGACATGCGCGTGAAGGTGGACAAGCAATGGCGAAAGCGGGATCCGCTGCTGAAGAAACTGATCACGTAGCAGCGCGGCTGGAGAATGAGCTTGTCTTACGACTTGTCCCGGACGGCCAGCACCTTGAGAAGAATCACCGGCGTCCGCGCGCTCTGCGGGTTCGTGACTCTTACGACGAGAGTCGGTGAGCCGCCCGATGTGGAAGGAATGGACACCGTCTTGTCCCCTCCCGGACTGGACACTGACAGCGACTGCCCGCTTGCCGTCACCTTGAGCTTCACCTCACCGCCCTCCGCTGTGACGGGGATGTCAGCGGCCGGGGCGGAATCTCCCTGCCACTGAAGTCTGAGCACGGCCGCTCGTGAGGAATCCGGGGAGAGGCTCACCGTGTAGGAAACAGGCCCCTTGGCGATATTGACGCCCGGTAGTACCAGCGCACTGTCAGGGGGGAGCGTCAGGGCCCCAGGCGTAAATACCGCCTTGCCCTCCAAGGCCATGGAGGAGGGCAGGTACGACCCCTCGAACCCGCTTGCGAACACGAGGTCCTGGCCGTACTTTCGCTGGGCAACTCTCAGGTACAGGCCCGGATCAGCGGATGGCCTGCCTTGGCTGTCACGATAGAAGACGCCGAACTCATCGATGACCCCTGTGAAGCCGCCGGGGCCGCCAATGACGGTGGTGCCGTCCTGGCGCACGGCCGACGCGGCAAAGGACACGGTGCGGGAGGACACGAGATCTCCATTCACGTACCACAGCGCGATCAGGGTCTGCCCCTGCGGAATAATGCTGAGAGACAGCAGGTATCTTTGGCCGGTGATCAGCCCCGGGCCCGACCAGGGAATAGTGACGGACTGACCCGTGCCCTGGATGACGGCCTGAGGCGCATGAGTAGTTCCATCAACGGCGATGGTGAAGGTGAAGCTCCCGTCCGACGTCGAGGCCACCAAGAGCTTGTTTGAGGCGGAGAAGCTGTCGAAGCTCACACCGAAGCTCGCCGTAAAGGGGCCCAGGACGCCTCCATCAACCGGGAGAGCCATCCATGCGAGGGAGAACCCCGCGCCGTTTGTAAGGCGATAGCCGAAGCCGTTCTCCGTCGAGACGATCTCCGGCGAGCCGATGGCAGAGGCCGAGGTCTTTCCCAGCTTCTTTGCGCCGGCTCCCGCGTCGTCCAGAGTCGCCTGGAGGCGCAGCAGCGTCAGGTATGAGTCAGCGGGGCCGAGGTCACCGCCCGCAGATTGTCCTCCCGTTGACACGTACACGTCCGTGGAAAGCGCGATGGAAGAGGAGAAAGAGTAGTCGGAGTCAGCCGAGGGCGCCGGCCGGGAACATCTCCAGGGTGATCGTGTAGACGCCTTCGTCAGCGGGAACCGTCCAGAGGATCTTGCCAAGTCCCTGACTGAGTGCTCCCTTCTGGATGACCTTGCCCTTCCATGACCAGCGCAGCCAGGGGTCCGCGCCATCGGGATACTGGAGATCCGCCTTCAGGAGAACCTTCCCAGACGAGGCGATCACCGGCGGATAACTCTTGATGCCGGCAATCCGCCACCCGGGCGCCGCCACGAAGAAGTTCGAGCTCTTTTTTTGCGCAGTTTCGCCGGCGGAATAGATCACCACATCCATCCTGTACTGGCCAGGAGGCATGGATGGGGGCTGGATATAGAGCTGTTCGTTGACCGCCGGCACGGCCTGGCGGTTGTGCCATACGCTTGTTCCGGTTGCAGTGGTGAGGGTGACCTCCATCTCCAGGTCCTTCGCCTTGGAAGCGTCCTGGACGCTGACCGTCAGGGGGACTCCCTTGCCATCAGTGAGGACCTGCCCGTCGGCAACGGTCGTCAACTGCAGGTCCGACGCCGGAGTGTTCAAGGACATGAAAAGCGACTGATCCCCGCATGAGGACACGAGACCGAGGACGATGAGGATCACAACTTTTTGGCCGATTTTGGGGATCATCTAGGTCTAATATACCACGAGGGGGGCTCAAATCAAGGCCGGCCCGCCCGGCCCGCCATGTGGAGGACCTCGATCTCGACGTCTCCGTAGACGTAGCTCTGGCAGGCCAGCCGGATATCAGGGCCGGACGGCTCTCCCTGGGCCGCCAACTGGGCCAGGAGGTGCGTTTCCCTGTCCTTTCGGGGGCTGAAAAACCGATCCCCTGACCTGATTCGGATGATGTCCCGCCCGCATTGCGCCTTCCCTCCGCAGATGGTTTGAATGGGAAAGCCGTTTCGAAGAAGGATGTTCAGGATGGAGGTGGTCAGGTTGCCTTCGAAAACATGCGATGTACCGTGGATCCTGATTCTTGGCGCTGTCATGGGCTACAGGTCCCTGGACGGGCAAAGGTCCCGGACCGGACATCCCGCGTGATCCGGCTTGCGCGCTGCGCAGCAGCGGCGCCCATGGAACGTGACCGCATGCGAAAACGCAGTCCACTGGCCGGGAGGCAGGAGAGCGTTTATGTCCTCCTCGATCCTGTCCGGATCATCACTCTCCGTCAGGCCCAGGCGCAGGGTGACCCGGCGGAAGTGTGTATCCACCACGATTGCCGGCCTGCCAAAACACGTCCCAAGAACGACGTTGGCGGTCTTTCGACCAACCCCGGGAAGGGTAAGCAACTCCTCCATGGTGGAGGGAAAGCCTGCGGGAAAGCCCGTGACAAGGGCGGCAGAGGCGCCTTTGATGCTTTTTGCCTTGTTATGGAAGAAACCCGTCGAACGAATGAGCGCTTCCAGCTCTTCGATGCTGGATTTCGCCATGGCCGCCGGCGTGGCAAATCGCTTGAAAAGCGCAGGCGTCACCTTGTTTACCCGTTCATCCGTGCACTGGGCGGCGAGGATGGTCGCGACGAGAAGCTGGAACGCATCCGTGTGGTCGAGCATGCACCGTGCGTCAGGGTAGGAGGCGATCAGGATCCTGGCGATTTTCCTGGCGCGCGCGGCCAGCCCGGCGTCACGCGCGTGTGCGGGCTTTGGAGTTCGCATATGCTTCCTTAGAATCTATCCTTTTCCTTTACTTTGCTGCAACCGGTGATTATATCTTTGCCATGATCCATGCCATTTACCAGCTGCTTGGCCGGCTTGGCTACGATCACCCCATCCATCCGCCGGCCACGCACGTCACCATAGGGCTCACGATTGGAACGCTTGTCTTCGGCCTGATCTCGGTCATCTTCCGACGCCCCCGACTGAAACTTACGGCCTGGCATTGCGCCTTGCTTGCCACAGTGAGCGTTGTCCCCACGGCTCTCCTTGGCCTGATGGATTGGCAGGAGAAGCTCCATGGGCAATGGATTGCGCCCATCATCATAAAGATGATCCTTGCGGGAGCGCTGTTCGTCGTCCTGTTCGTTGCCCTCTTCCTGGGAAGCGGGGCTCAGGGTGAGACCGTCGGCGGTTCCCAGAGCGTGTGGCGCAGCCCGAGAGCCATTGTCGCCCTTTGTCTGTATGGGGTGTGCTTCTGCCTTGTCACCCTGCTGGGCTACTACGGCGCCAGCCTGGTTTATTGACGGGCAACCCTGCGCTGATCAGGGCGGCGCGGCGCAAGGAATCGGGGTTCTTGACAAGGCCCTGATTCTGCATTTCAATTCGCATCTCTCATAAATATTCCACGCGCGATCCCGGCAAGGACCAGCAGCGACGCGCAAGGAGGACTGATCTGAAAAGTCAGGAAGCGCGACGCCGGTTGATCCACGGCATCCTGCACTCGGAAAAGATCCACAGCCAGGAGGAGCTCCTGAAGCGGCTGGAGAGGGAGGGCATCGACGTGACGCAGGCAACCCTCTCGCGTGACCTGAAGTTCCTCGGTGTCGCCAGAATACCGGATCAGGACGGTGAATACGTCTACACGGTGGACGCGCCTGTCGACGTCGCCCCGGATCCCTTCATGCGTGACGACATGCGTCGCGAGATCGTGAGCATCGATTTCTCGGGGAACCTGGCGGTCATAAAGACCAAGATGGGGCACGCGGCCGGGCATCGCCTTCGGCATCGACCAGCTGAAGATGAAAGACGTGATCGGAACGGTGGGCGGGGACGACACGCTCCTGGTCGTGCTTCGCGAAGGCACCGACAGGGGCAGGCTTCTCAAGGAGCTCATGGGAGAGGCATAGGCCATTCGTCCCCGGCACGCGCACCCCGGCATGCAGGGGCGCCGGGAGCGGACACGCGGAGCGGGCCGCCTTGACCCCGCCGGTGGAATGACGTACGTTTCCACCCGGCGGGAAATCTCCGGCATGCGATGCAGCTTCCCGTGCGGCGGGATGTAGCCTAGCGGCTAAGGCGCCTGCTTTGGGAGCAGGAGATCGTTGGTTCGAATCCAATCATCCCGATCTCGCGTCCATAGCTCAGCTGGATAGAGCAACAGCCTTCTAAGCTGTGGGTCGCCCGTTCGAGTCAGGCTGGACGCGATTCCGTTGCAGCCTTGTTGCTTTGGAGCCTGACATGACACCCCGTGAGAATCTGTCCCTTCTCGTCTCTGGCGCCTCTCCGCAGTGGATCCCGTTCACTCTCGATATTGGCGGGTCGGAGGGGTTCACGACGGCGATCCAGCGCCGCTTCGAGCAGGAAACGGGCGCGAAGGACCCGGCCGAGTACTTCGACTTCGATTTCCGCACGGCCGAGCTGCCCCGGAGCTTCGGCGGGGAAGACCCGAGGCGGTGGAGCCCTGAGGCCCCCGCGGGCACGGTCTTTGACGAGTGGGGGATCGGGCATTGGGCGGGCGGCGCGGAGGACACGTACGAGCGGATCTTCGCTCCCTTTGCCGCCGTGAAGGGGGAAAAGGACATCGCGGCCCTGCCAGAGCCAGTCATTCGCCGCGGCGGTGTAGAAAAGTCGGTGGCGGAGTACCAGCGCCGCGGGTACCCTGTCATGGGCTACTCCGGGAGCATCTACGAGTGGTCGTGGTGGCTGAGGGGCATGGAACAGTTCATGGTGGACACGCTGGAGAACACGGGCATTGCGTCCGCCATAGTTGACAAAGTCGCGGGCTTCACGGCACGGCTCGCCCTGGAGAATGCTGCTGCGGGTTTCGACGTCCTGGCCTTTTACGACGATGCGGGCAGTCAGGCCGGGCATGCAGATTTCTCCGGCTCTGTGGCGATCCCTCATCAAGCCCGCGTGGAAGCGCGTTCTGGACGCGGTTCGCGCACGCCATCCGTCGACGATCTTCTTCCTCCACAGCTGCGGCAACATCACCGACATCGTGCCGGACGTGGTCGAGCTCGGCTTCCACGTCCTGCATCCCGTGCAGCCAGAGTGCATGGACCCTGCCGCCCTGAAAGCCGCTTATGGGAGCCGGATCGTCCTCTGTGCGACACTGGGCGCCCAGCGCACGCTCTCTCTCTGCTCCGCGGAGGAGGTCGCCCGGGAGACCACGCGTGTCATGGACACCATCGGGGCGGACCGGCGCTGCATCGTCTGCCCATCGAACAGGATCCAGCCGGAGACGCCATGGGAGAATGTCCTTGCCTTTGCCGCGGCGGCCCGAAGCCACCGTTTCGGGAGACCCGGGGTCCCGGGCGCCCACGCCTTCTAAAAGACGCGCTTCCCCTTCACGAATGTCATCCGGGCGTTGCATTGCTCATCGAGCACGGCGATATCGGAGAGCTTGCCGACGCGGAGGCTCCCTGTCTCGTGATCGATCCCCAACGTCATGGCCGGGTTGAGGCTCACCCAGCGGATCGCTTCGGGCAGCAGCAGCCCCGCATACTCCTGGAGCCTGCGAAGCGCCACGTTCAGAGTGATGGCGCTGCCCGTGAGGTTGCCGTTGATCTTCGGATCTTCGTCGATCATGCGCAGGACCCCCTTCTCGACGTAGACCTTGTGTCCGTCCCTGAAGGAGATGACAGTGCCCTCGGGCTGTCCCGCCCCCACCAGGGAATCGGTCACGACGATCTTCTTGCCCGCGGGCTTTACCTTGTCGATAAAGGAAAAAAACGGCTCCGGCACGTGCACCGGGCAGCCGATGAGCTCGATGCTGACATTGTCGTCGTAGAGGGCCGCCGTCTCCATGCCCGGCATCATCACCAGCGCCTCGCCGGGGTTCTCCTTATAGCCAAGGGTGGCGTCGTAAAGGTGGGTCACATGGCGGGCGCCGGCAAGGATGGCCGCCCGCGCCTGCTCCCACGTGGCCTCGGTATGCCCGAGGATCGGAACAATACCGCGGTAGGCGAGCTGCTCCGTCAGCCAGATGCTGCCGGGCAGCTCGGGCGCGAAAGTGACGGTCCTGATGACGTTACCCGCCTCGCCGAGCACCCTCTCGACGTCGCGAGGCTCGGGTTCGCGGAGGTAGCGCAGGTCGTGCCCGCCGCGGCAGCGCGCGGCGAGCCACGGCCCCTCCATGTGCACCCCATGGAGCATTGCGCCGTACGTGGCGTCCTCCATTGCGGCGGCGACACGCCGCGCCTGGGTAATGATTGCGTCGTACGGATTCGCAAGCGTGGTGGCAAGGAGCCTCGTCACGCCGTAGCGCGCATACGCCGACAGCCCGCGCACCATGGCGGGAACATCGTCTTCCATGAAGGAAACGTCCATGATCCCGTGGGTATGCATGTCGATGAGCCCCGGGCAGATGGACAACCCGTCGACGTCGATCTTGACAACTGCGCCGTCCCTCCATGCCTCCTGGGAGGTCCACTCGGTCCCGATGGAGGCAACGCGGCCCGCGCGCGACAGGACATAGCCGCGCGGCAGGGTCTGCGTCTCCGCGAGGACCCTGCCATTGTAAAGGAGAAAATCGTCCGCCATGCGCGTCAGTTGACCTCGGGCTCCAGCGGTCCGGCGAGCGGCTTGACGTAGAAAAGCTTGCCGGGGAGCTGCGGCATGACGGAGGAGGGGATCCACATGCTCGGGCCGTACTTCAGCGTGACCCACAGCGTCATGCCCTGGTAGATCATGTTGCGCACCGGCAGGAACCCGTCAACGCCGCCGATGGTGTAATCCGCCTTCATGAAGATGCCCGGGCCAATGGTGTTGGCGCGCGCCGGCACGAGCGTGATCCTGCTCTTGAAGCTCGTGATGGAGTTCTGGATGATGGTGAGGGGGTGGAGCCTGGCTGCCACGCGGTGCGTGGCGCCCAGCCACTCGTCCATGCTCTTGTAGTCTTCCGCGAAGTGAGGCTCCCAGAAAGCCACGTGGAATACCCACCCTATGCCATAGATCAGGACGAACTTCGCGCCCTTGGAGCGCAGCTCTCCAATGCGGTCCGCGTAGGTGGGGAGCTCCGTGCGGGTGGCGAAATGCCTCTGTTTGGTCCGGCGGGGTGAGCCGGCCCAGCGGGCCGTAGAACGTGCTCTCCATTGCGTTCGTGAAGGCGCCCGGGTTGTTGGCGGGAAGCGTATTCCCCTCCTCGTCGCACCACTCGTCCATGTTGAAGCCGTGAAGGTGGCGGCAATCCACGTTCCAGGATTTCAGGAACTCCACCGCCCAGCGATACATGCCCATGGGGCCCACGGAGAAGATCAGCACAAGCTCCCTGTCCTCCTCGCGGGCCATGCGGATCTGGAGCGCAATTTCGTGCCCCATGAGCGTGTTGAAGTCCTCAAGCGTGTCGCCGCAGACGGGAGCGAAGTCCTTGTGCCACCACTTCTCCCTCGCGTTCACCTCTTCGGGCTTGCGCGAACAACACCAGTCGATGCGGGAGAGGTCCCACTCCCGGGGGAAGAACCCTTCAAACCGGGATCCCTTGATCGTGCTCAAAAGATCGATGCGTTCCATTGTTTTGTCTCCTCTGGCTTCGCGCAGGCACAGCCGTGCCCGCTCAGCCTCGCCTTCTGTGGCTATGCCTTTCTCTGTCCTGAGAGCTCGCTCACCGTCACGGCCCCGACGATGATGAGCCCGATGACGAGGTCCCGGATGTACGGGTTCACGTTCATGATGATGAGCGCGTTCGTGATGAGGCCGATCAGGAGCACGCCGAGGAAGATGCTGAGCGCGCTGCCCCGGCCTCCGGAGAGGGCCACGCCGCCCACGATGACCGCCGCAAGGGAGTCCAGCGCAAACGAGTCTCCCGTGGTGGCGAGCGCCGAGCCCACGCGGGAGATGAGGATGAGGGCAGCAAGGGCGTTGCAGAGCCCGACCACAACGTACGCAATCAGCGTGACGCGGTTCGTGCTGATACCCGAGACGAAGGCCGCCTTCTTGTTCCCGCCGATGGCGTACAGGAACCTTCCGTAGCGGAAGTAGCGCAGGACCACGAAGGTGAGCGCGACCATTCCCAGGAAGAACAGGATGGAAATGGGGATGACGTCGAGGATCCGGCCGCGTCCCAGCAGCTCGAACCTGCCGAACAGTATATAGCTGGCGCCCCCGCTCACGAGCAGGGCGGCCCCATGATAGGCGGTGCTGAATCCCAGGGTGATGATGAACGAGGCGGCCCGGGAGTAGATGACGGTCAGGCCGTTGATCACCCCGATGATGATCCCGATCAGGAACGTGACCACGAACGCCGCGGGGATGGCCAGGGACGCCTGCCACGCGGGCACCGTGCCGTCCGGCAGGCCCATCATCTTCTGAATAATCATGGACAGGATCACTCCCATGAGGGATATCTGCGTGCCAACGGAAATGTCGATCTGGCCCGCCACCAGGAGCATCCCGATTCCGCACGCCACGATCCCGAGGATGGAGATCTGCTGGAAGATGTTGATGAGGTTCTGGATGCGGAGAAAGCGCGGGTTCACGATGGCCGTCACAATGCAGATGACGACGATGAGAGCAATCAGCACGACGGACTGGCTCAGGGGCCGGCTCCGCTTTGGTTCCACCACTGCGGTCATTGTTTCCATTCTCTTCCTATTCCCTTTCGTCGACGCCCATGGAGTACCGGAGGATGTTCTCCTCTGTGATCTCGGTTCCCGTGAGGATACCCGCGATGCGCTTGTTCCTCATCACGGCCACTCGGTCGCAGACCGCGATGAGCTCGGGGTTGTCGGAAGAGATCATGAGGACCACCTTGCCCTGGCCGGCAAGGTTCTCCATCATGCGGTAGATCTCCCCCTTGGCCCCGACGTCCACGCCTACCGTGGGTTCGTCGAAAATGAGGACCTCGGCGCCTGCGTACAGCCACTTGGCCAGCACCACCTTCTGCTGGTTGCCGCCGCTCAGGTTCACCACGCGCTGAAGGAGGGACGGAGTCTTTATGGCGAGTTGGCGCGATATTTCACCGGTCTCTGTCCTCTCCCGCGCCAGGTTCATGAGCGGGCCCCTCGCCTTGGCGAAGCGAACAAGGCTCACGTTTTCGAAGATGGGTCGTTCGAGGACCAGGCCGTCCCCCTTGCGGTCCTCCGTGAGGTAGCCGATGCCCTTGCGGATGGCGTCATCAGGGCTGCGGGGGGTGAGGTCGCGCCCCCGGTAGACGAGACGGCCCGAGTCCTTGGGGTCCAGGCCGAAGATCATTCGCGCCAGCTCGGTGCGCCCGGCGCCGACCAGACCGGCAATCCCGAAGATTTCCCCCCGGCGGACCGTGAAGGAGACGTGGTCCACCACGCCGGCCCGCGTATAGTCTATGACCTGGAGGCTGTCCTCCTCCACCGCGCTCGCGGAAGATCGCGCCCGGGTGTACAGGGAAGCATCCGAGCGGCCGATCATCTGGCGCACCACGCCGCTCATATCCGTCTCCCGCACCGACTGCGTGGATACCTTCTTCCCGTCCTTGAACACCGTCACGCGGTTGCAGACATCGAAAATCTCACCGAGGTTGTGGGATATGTAGATGACGCTCAGGCCCTTTGCCGTGCTCGTGCGGATGATGTCGAAGAGAATGTTCTTGCCCTTGTCATCCAGGGACGCGGTGGGCTCGTCAAGGATGAGGATCCGCGCCTGACGGGAGAAAGCCTTGGCAACGCTCACCAGCTTGCGCTCGATGAACGTGAGGCTCGCAATCTTGCGCCGCGGGGAAATCCGGACCCCGAGGCCTTCCAGGAGCTGCTCGGTGGCCTTGAAACAGGAGGAATAGTCCAGGAGTCCGACCCCGCTCTTGGGCAGGTTGTACAGGTAGATGTTCTCCGCCACGGACAACTCGTCCACGAGCTGGTTTTCCTGGTGGACGGTCTGGATCCCGAGCTCGATGGAGCGAGACGGGTCCAGGTACCCGTAGGAGCGGCCCGCAACATCGATGCGGCCCGAGTCAGGACGGAGCGAGCCGGCCACGATCTCCACGAACGTGGACTTGCCGGCCCCGTTCTGGCCCACCAGGGCCTGCACCTCTCCGAGGCGCAGGTCGAAATCCACGGAATCCAGGGCCCGGACGCCAGGATAGCGTCTTGGTTACTTTTTCAGCGACGAGGATGTTTGATTCCGCCACTCTTCTCCTCCCGGAAGCGCCGCTACGGGCGAAAAAAGGGGGGCCCGGAGAATCCTTCCGAGCCCCCTCTGGTTTCCGTTTTCGGAGCGAACGCTACTTGAGCATCTCCGGTTTGTATCACCGGTCTTCACGAAATCGTACACCAGGGGCAGCCAGCTCTCGTCAACGCTCCAGGTGATGTACTTGGAGTGCCAGTCCTTCTTGCTCACCCATACGACAGGGGTGTAGGTCCTGGTCTGGTAGGTCTGCTTGTTCAGGTATGCCATCAAGTTGACCGCGTTGATCATGCCATGAAGGCCCGGGGACTGGCTCAGAGCAAAGTCCAGGTTGCCCTTGTTGAAGTTGTTGATGTCCATGGGGCCGCCGTTGACCGTCACCACGGTGACTGCGTCCCGGGGAACATTCTCTTCCTTCAGCGCCTGGACGATACCGTCCGTGATCTCCTGGCATCCGCCGATGGCGACGTTGAACTTCAGGCCGCTCTCGATGAGGGTCTTCGTGATGTTGAGGGACGGGGCGGTAGCGTACTGGCCGTCCTGGGGAGCGGTGGCCAGCTTGATGCCCTTCAGCTTCGCGATCTCATCCTTGAAGCCTTTATCCCCTTCCATGACGGGCGGCGTGCCGGCGAAGCCCTGGATCCACACCACGTTCAGGTCACCCTTGACGTCCTTGCGGAGGCCGTCGGCAACTGTCTTGTACACTGAAGCCCAGTCGAAATCGATGTTGGCGACCGGCTTGCCCTTTCCCGAGGCGACTCCGCTCTCGGTGATCTGGATCGGAATTCCGGCCTCGTTGGCAAGCTGGCATGAGTACTGCGCGCTTTCGGGCGTCACGGCGGTGAGATTGATGGCATCCACGCCCTGGGCAATCAGGTTCTGGACGGCCTGGGTCTCCTGATCAGCCTTGTAGTTGTGGTACGCGAAAACGAGCTTGTCGCCTTCCGCGTCCGCCGCGATCTGGTAGCCCCTATGGTAGGCAGCGAACCAGCCGATCTCGTAGGGGATCACGACCCCGATCGTATGGCCCTTCGCAAATACGGGCGCAGCGGCCATCGAAAAAACCATGAGGATCGCCAACCCCAAGAGAATCTTCTTCTTCATGAGTAGGACCTCCCTTCAGGATGTTGCCCCGTCCGAAAGGGTGGGGCACGGTTCCGCATTGCGGATATCGCATTTAAACATGCAACAGGTATTTTGTCAAATAAAACAATTTAATGATCTATTTGATCATTTTTTAGCGCTAAAAAATGACTGGAGTGTTTACAAAATCCGATCGTAGTGTTATAGTCCCGCCAGTTATTCATCAAGGAGGATCCTCATGGCCGCCTTTCGGTTTCTTTTCGAGCCCATCAGGATTGGGGACATGGAGATTCCAAATCGCATCTGCCACGTCCCAACGGACATCAGCTCATCCCACGTGAACGGGGAAGTGAGCAGCCGCGACATCTACCACCACGAGACAATCGCCCGCGGCGGCACAGGGTTGATAGTGGTCGGCGCCACGTCTCCCAACCATCTGACCAACCGATCCACCGTGACGAACCTCGTGGCTGACGATGACACCTACATCCCCGGCCTCGCGCGGCTCGCTGCTGCCATGCACCGCTATGGCGCCAAGTGCGCCGCGCAGCTGCAGCATGCCGGGCGGCAGGCGTCCCTGCCCCGTGACGGCAAGCAGGCGTCCAACGACGTGGCGGTGAGCCTGCCGTGGTCCCAGAGCCGCGCAATCGTCTACGCGAACGCGGACGAGAAGGTGAAGACGGTGCATGTCCTGAGCACCGACGAGGTCATTCAAATCGTAGAGGAGTTTGGGGAGGCGGCGTGGCGCGTCAGGCAGGCCGGTTTTGATTCGGTGGAGCTGCACGCGGCCCATGGGTACCTCATCTCCCAGTTCATGAGCCCCTACCTCAACCATCGCATCGACCGATTCGGCGGAACCTTTGAGAACCGCATGCGCTTCCCTCTGGCCATCGTCTCTTCCATCCAGAAGAAGTGCGGGATGGATTTTCCTGTCATCGTCCGCTACTCCTCGGACGAATGGGTGCCCGGCGGACGCGAGCTTGCAGAGTCCATCGAGGTGGCCAAGGTGCTCGAAAGGGCCGGGGTGGCGGCGCTGGACATCAGCCAGTGCGTGCAGGAAAGTCCGGGCGCAGGCTTCGATCCCATGCAGTATCCCGAAGGATGGACCGTGTTCGCCTCGGAGGCCATCAAGAAGGCGGTCACGATCCCCGTGATCATCAGCCACTCCCTGCGCAATCCCGACTACTGCGAGAAGATCCTCCAGGAAGGCAAAACGGACATGATCGGTCTCTCACGGCAGCTCCTCGCGGATCCCTACTGGCCTCTCAAGGCCCGGGAGGGAAAAGTCAGGGCAATCCGGCGCTGCATCTCGTGCCTCACGGGCTGCTGGCAGGAGTCCATGATGGCGAAGAAGGAAATCGGCTGCGCCATCAACCCCGCGTGCGGCAGCGAGGAGTTCGCCCGCATGGCGAAAACCGCAATCCCCCTGAAGATCGCCGTGGTCGGCGGCGGCCCGGCGGGCATGGAGACAGCTCGAATTGCCACGGAGCGGGGACATCGCGTGACGATTTTCGAGAAGACAGCCGAGCTGGGCGGCGCCATCCTTGGCTGCTGCATGGCTCCCGGGAAGGACGAGAAGATGAAGTGGTACGCGGACTGGATCCGCTGCCAGGTTCAGGACCTGAAGATCGAGACGCGCATGAACACCTCCCCGACCGTGGCGGACCTGAAAGGATTCGACCTGGTGGTCAACGCCACCGGCGCAAGCTCCTATGTGCCCTCCGCGCACGGCCTGGCTGACCGGGTGGTCCCGTTCGAGGAAGCAATGGCATGCCCCAAAGTCACGTGCGAGTATCACCCCAACAACGCCTCGAAGGCGAACCGGCAGGAGAGAAAACCCCGCAGGCTCGAGGGAACGAAGGTCATCGTGTGGGGGGATCATTACGCGGCCGTTGACACCGCCACCTACCTGGCCTCCATCGGCAAGGAGGTGGTGATTGTCACGGACCAGAGAGAGTTCGCCTCCCGCGTGGAGGTGATCCACATGTACGTGACCTGGAAGCGTTTCAAGCAGACCGATGCGGAGGCGCTGACCTCGAAGCCGTACAAGCATCCTGTCACGATCCACCAGGGGTGCCTGATCGACGAGATCAGGGACAAGGAGGTCGTTCTTGTGGATCGAGACTTCAGGAAGACCACGGTCGCGTACGACTCCATCGTCACCTGCTGGACCCGGCCCAACACGGAGCTCCTGCACCAGCTCATGGCGGCCGGGGTCCCGGTCGTGAACGTCGGTGACTCGGTGAGCCCGCGCAATCTCCACGCGGCGGTCAGGGAAGGGGCTGCCGTCGGTCTGACCGTCGACGAACAGGTCCTGTTCAATCCGAACGCGGCTCTGGTCAACGACCTTCCCCTTGATGTGCGGGCCCAGCTTGCCCGCCCGGAGGTAGTGTAATGAAGGCGCTCAAGGTGCTCGTCGCGGGGGTTGGAGGCATGGGCGCTTCCCATGCCCTGGGGTATGCGCGAACGAGGGGCTTCGAGGTGGCGGGCTTTGTCGTGGCGAAAAATGTGGAACGGGCCCGGAAGCTCGCCTCGGACCTCGAGCTCTCGATCCCGATCTACACGGACTACTACAAGGCCATGGCGGAGGTGAAGCCGGATGTCGTCTCCATCAACACTCTCGTGGACACGCACGCCGCGTACTCCATTCACGCCATGCGCCAGGGCTGCCACATCTTCATGGAGAAGCCCATAGCGAAGACGGTCACGGAGGCGGAAGAGGTGGCCCGGGTGGTCAAGGAGACAGGGCGAAAGATGGTGGTCGGGTACATCCTGCGCGTGCATCCCGCGTGGAAGAAGTTCATCGAGCTTTCCCAGACCCTTGGCAAGCCGCTCATCATGCGCATGAACCTGAACCAGCAGAGCTTCGGCCACGAATGGGAGGTCCACAAGTCCTTCATCGCCAACATGCCTCCCCTCGTTGACTGCGGCGTGCACTACGTGGACGTCATGTGCCAGATGACGCGCTCGGTGCCGAAGCTGGTGCAGGGCATTGCCGCCAGGGTGTCGGACGAGGTGGACGCCGACAAACACAACTACGGAGCCCTCCAGGTGGTATTCGAGGACAATTCCGTGGGGTGGTACGAAGTCGGATGGGGGCCCATGATGAGCCGCACCGCCTTTTTCGTGAAGGACGTGATCGGCCCCCGGGGGTGCGTCAGCATCGACAAGGACACGAGCGACGTTGATCCTTCGGACGTGTCCAAGCACACCACGGTGGACTCCATCATCGTGCATTCAAGCGCCACGGACGCGAAGGGGATGCCGGCGAAGAAGGACGAGGTGGTGCATATCTCTGACGAGCCGGACCACAACGAGCTCTGCCGCCGGGAGCAGGCATACCTCCTCCAGGCCATCACCGAGGATATCGACCTCACGGACCACGTTGCGGATGCGGTGAACAGCCTCCGGATCTGCTTCGCGGCCGTGGAGTCCTACCGGACGGGGCGAGCCATCCATCTGGACTGACCCGTGACCCTCCGTGAATCCTTCTTTGCGGCTGTCCGCGGCGAGCCTCTGGAGCGCGCGCCTTTTTTCCCCGACATCACCTCGTGGTACGCGCTCACACGCATACCGCTGGGGCAGGAGCAGCCCTATTTTCCCGGGCAGTACATCCCGGACGACAGCGCTATTCACGACCTGCCGAGCAGGCTCTCCGGCCCGCTCGCCACGCTTACTTTCACGGACTTCTACCGCGAGCTCGGCTGGGGGCTGCCGGTGCACGTGTACGACTGGTGCGAGGAACGCTACGTCGGCGGGGTGGAAAAGGTGATCCGGCAGGCGGAGGGCCACCGCACCGTGACCTTCCACACGCCCCGCGGGGATCTCGAGCGCACCTATAAACTGGATGCCGAAGGAACATGGAGCGAGTACGGCCACATGGTGAAGCTCCCGGCGGAGCTGGACATCGTGCGCTGCATCGTGGCGGCCACGCGCTTCGAGCCGCACCACGAGCGGATCCAGAGGTTCCTCCGGGACACCGAGGAATTCGGGGTCTGCGACCTTGTGGTCAACCGCTCCCCGTTCGGCAAGCTGATCCACGAGTACATGGGGTTCGAACAGGTCGCCTACGTCTTGAACGACGACCCGGCCGCGGTGCTGGAGCTCATGGCGTTTCAGGAGGAGAAGGACCTGGAGCTGATCCGCCTGGCGGCGCTGGCGCCGGGATCCATCGTCATCATCTCCGACCACGCGGATGAGAACCTCATCTCCCCGGCCTGGTACCGCACGTACTGCATGCCGTTTTACCACAAGGCCTGCGCCATCCTGCACCAGGCGGGAAAGCTCGTGTCCACGCACCTGGACGGAAACTTCAAGGGATACCTTCCGTTCATTGGAGACACTGGGTTCGACCTCCTGGACGGCTGCACGCCGGCGCCCATGTTCAACTACGAGCCGGAAGAGTTGGCCGCGGCCACCTGCGGCGCCGGCGGGAAGAGACGCCTCGGCTGCTACTGCGGCGTCCCGGCCTGCCTGTTCACCACGGGCACGCTTCCCGCTGCGCTCGCTGACTTCGCGGAGAGGATCGCGCGGGCGTTCGAGCAGCGGGTGATCGTGAACGTTGGAGACATCCTTCCCCCGAATGGGGAAATAGATGGCGTCATCGAGATCGGCAGGCGGATGGCCGCCCGGGGCCGTCCATGAGGAGCGCGGAGCCGCTTGACTGGGGGACGCGCCGGACACACCCTTTCCTTGAGGCGTCCGGTTCGAGAGGAATGTGAATGTCGTACGCAAACAGGATGCGGCGGGAAAAAATCCGTGAGTACCTCGTGAGCCACCGCAGCGCTGGCGTGAAGGACCTGAGCAAGGAGCTGCACGCGAGCGACGCCACGATCAGGCGTGACTTGCGGGAGCTGGCGGGAGAGAACGGATTCCAGCGCACACGCGGCGGGATCATGCTGGATGAGTCCCACCCCGAGCTGTCGGTGATGCAGCGCAGCCACTACCAGGCGGAGCGGAAGAGACTGATCGGGAAGAAAGCCGCGGAGCTGGTGCAGGACGGGGAGGTGGTCTTCCTGGGCAGCGGGTCCACGACAATCGAGGTGGCCCGCAACCTCGGCGAGCATCGGGACATCACGGTCATCACGAACTCCCTGCCCATCATCACCATCTTCGCGGAGAATCCCCGGGTCAGCCTCGTCGTTGCGGGAGGTGCGCTGCGCAGGTCGGAGCTTTCGTTCATCGGGCACATCGTGGAGAAGACCCTCATGGAGCTGCGCGCGGACAAGGTCATCATGGGGATCCTCGGCATCCATGGGGAGCACGGCCTTACCAACGACAACCTGCCCGAGGCTGTCGTGGACCGGTTCCTCGTGCATTACGCCCCGCAACTGGTGATCGTGGCGGATAGCTCCAAGCTCGGGAAGACGCGGGCCTCCTACGTGGGGGGCATCGAGGACATCGACATCCTCGTGACGGACCCGGGGATCGACCCCGAGATGCGGGCGGAGCTGGAGAAGAGAGGCGTCAGGATCGTCCTAGCGGGAGAAACCGGCGGCGCATGAAGAAGGTCGTCTTCCTGGGAGACTTCAACGTCGACATCATCCTGGACAACCTGGAGTCAATGCCGGTAGCGGACCGGGAGGTCCGCTGCGGAAGCTTCGACCTGGCCATCGGAAGCTCTGCGTGCATCGCGGCCTGCGCATACGCCAGCCTCGGCGGCTCCGCGTGGTTCTGCGGGCTCGCCGGGGGAGACTCCTACGGCAGGTTCCTTCACGAAGGGCTCACCGGGCGCGGCGTGCGCACGGACGACCTCCGCTTTGACCAGCGCCTCCGTACCGGCGTGACCATCAACCTCGTCTCAGGCACCTCGCGCTCCCAGGTGACGTACCCCGGAGCCATGGCTGAGTTCTCGCTGGTGGACGTCGGGGCCGGCGTCTTTCAGGACCTGCGACACCTCCACGTTTCGGGGGTCTTCCAGGCGGACGCCATGCTCCCCGACTTGGGAACCCTTCTTTCGCGCGCCCACGGCGCCGGTGCCACAGTGTCCCTTGACTGCCAGTGGGACCAGACGGAGCGGTGGGACCGGCTGGAGGAGTGGCTTCCATTCGTAGACTGGCTGTTCGCAAATGCGGACGAGGCCTGCTCAATGACGCGTTGCCGGCAGCCCGTGCAGGCGTTGGAGGCCCTGGCAGCTCGTACGAGGTGCCCGGTGGTGAAAGCTGGGGAGAGGGGCGCCCTGCTCTGGGTCGGCGGCCGTTGCGTCGAGGTGCCGGCGCCTCACGTGGAGGTCGTTGACACCGTGGGAGCGGGAGACAATTTCGATGCTGGCTTTCTCTACGGAACGATCGAGGAGCAGATGCCGCTCGTGGAGGCGGTCCGCTTCGCGAACGCGGCCGCCGCGCTGTCGTGCACGTACCGCGGAGGCACAGGGGCCTGTTCGAGCGCCCATGTGGTGACCCTATTCATGAAGGAGAGTGTATGAACGAGTTCACGGACTTGCTGGGCCGGTCGGCGGAAGAGCTGGAGGGCTCTTTTCATACCGCGCACGAGATAGCGCAGCAGCCGGAGCTCTGGGGCAAAGTGCTCGATCTCCTGGAGCGGAGGCAGGTCGATGTGAGGTCCTTCATGGCCGCGGCCGGGATGACCGGGACCCACTCCTCTGTGGTCGTGCTCGCGGGGGCAGGCTCCTCTGCGTTCATTGGCGCCTCCATTGCTGACACACTGCGCGAGCGTCTGGGCCGCGGCGTCGAGGCCGTTCCCACGACGGATCTCGTCACGCATCCGCGGTCTCCGTTCTGCCCGGACCGCTCTTACGCGGTGGTCCATTTCGCGCGCTCGGGGGACTCCCCCGAGTCGGTTGCGGCCTGGCGCCTGGTGTCAGCGGCGCGCCCCGACGCCTCACACCTGGTGATCACGTGCAACCCCGACGGCGCCCTGCACCGGGAGGCGGCCCGCGTGCCGGCACCCTGTCCCTGCTCCTGCCCGCGGAGTCCAACGACCGGTCCCTCGCCATGACCAGTTCCTTCACCAGCATGGCGCTGTGCGGGATCGGCCTGGGCTTCATGACTGACCCCGCCTGCCTGCGCGCGCTCATGCGCCCCGTGTCCCGCGGTGCCAGGCGCATCATCGAAAACTACGGGAACCTCCTGGCGGACCTGGGGGCGCGCCCGTATTCCAAGGCGTGCTACCTGGGCTCACATGCCCTGGCCGGGGCCATGCAGGAGGGCGCTCTGAAGATGCTGGAGATGACAGCGGGCGCGGTCACCACCACTGCCAATTCCTTCCTCGGTATCCGTCACGGGCCACGCGTTTTTATCGATGCGAGCTGCCTGGTAGTAGCGTGCCTGTCGTCCCAGGAAAGCGTCCGCCGCTACGAGCTGGACCTCCTGCGGGACTTGCGCGACCGGGGGCAGGGGGCTGGCATCCTGGCGCTGAGCGTCCGGGATGACCCCGAGATCCAGGCGCTCGCGGACCACAGCATCGTCATTGCCGCCGACGGCGAGGAGATCCCCGACGAGCTGCGCATCCTCACGGACATTGTCGCGTGCCAGCTCCTGGCGTTTTTCGCTGCGCGAGCCCGCGGGCTCATGCCCGACTCCCCGTCTCCTGACGGCGTGATCAGCAGGGTCGTGCAGGGGGTGAGGATCTACGAATAGTCATCAACCAAGGATTTTCCGGTAGGGGACGGGATCCGCGATCAGGTCGTTCTTCGCCATGATCTCGTCAGTTCTGCCGCGACAGGCTTGGAACCACTTCACTCAGTGCCAGTGTCATCACTACATTCAATTCAAGGAGGGGGAACTCCTTCATGGCTGCCGTTCAGGTCCGCTACATCGTCCACGACGTCGACAAGGCACTCGCCTTCTACTGCGGGCATCTCGGCTTCATGGAAGTCATGCACCCAGCTCCGGCCTTCGCGATGCTCAGCCGCGGCGACCTTCGTCTCGTCCTTAGCGCGCCAAATCCCGCCGGCGGGGGTGGTCAGTCAATGCCTGACGGCACCAAGCCCCAGCCGGGGGGCTGGAATCGGTTTTCGATCGAGGTGGAAGATATTGCTGGCACCGTGGAAAAGTTGCGAAAGGCAGGAGTTCGGTTCCGGAATAACATCGTCACAGGGGTTGGCGGCAAGCAAATCATTGCTGAGGATCCCTCAGGGAACCCCGTCGAGCTGTTCGAGCCGATCCTGGACGAAGCGCGGCTGGGGAAGGAATCTGGAGGGGCAGGGGCGCCCTGAGTCATGCCGTTCAGTGAGAGTGGCATTCGATGAATGCGAAACCGGGCGATCAGCAAGATCGCAATCTCTCACCGACTTCATTCAGGAAACAGGCAGTCGCACGGGAAGAAGGTCGTCATTCGCCCGGGATCGCTTTGAAAAGAGATCTGACCTCCGTGACAATAGACTCCCTTCTCACTGCTGGTTCCTTGGTAGCGGATATTGCGGCTGCGAAGCGCCGGGTGCGGAGCGCTGTGGATTGCCGACCCGAGGGAGCCGGTTGGACTGGGACGGCCCCGCTGGTTGCCTGACGGTTGTCTGGCGCGGAACCACACTTTGCGCCGAGGGGCGCGGAAAGCTCGTAGATGGCCTGACCGCGGGCGCGCCTTGGAAGCCCGATGAAGAACGAATCGGATGGTTTCCTCTCGCCTGCGCTTGGGGTGCGGGGCTCTGCTGTCCCGTTCCTGCCCTCTGGTATCCAGGGTTCACGACCCTCACTTGCGGACGAGCAGCGGGGGTGGGCTGTCTCACGTTAGCCAACGTTCCTGCGCCGAAAGGTTGACCGGGATGAGCCGACAAGGCTTGCTGGCGCGACGCAAAGGGCACTGCCACCGGCGCCGGCGTCAGGCGTGCTACCACGGGCCTCGAGGCTACTCCTTCGGGAGGCCTGGCAACCGGGCGCCCAGCCGCATTGAAGCCGCCCAGGACACTCTCTCTCTGCGGTACGAGTGGAGCCACCGCACCCCGCACAGGAGCTTGAACGAACCCACCGTCGGGAGCCCGTAACGCTGCCTGCGATGTCGGTTGTCCCCGCACAAAAGCATCGTTTGGCACAACAGTCACAGCGCCAGGTACGTTACGATTCACGTAGTTGAAGTGCTCCACGTCCACGTTGTGAAGTCGTGTGTGGTCGGTTCGGTAGGGTGCAACATAAGGCTCGTGGGGGCCAAGAGGAAACCACCCGACGCTGTCGCTGGGGGCCTGGTTGGGGCGCCAGCCCTGACCTCCGACGAATGTCACAAGCGCAGGCGCATAGACGGGGTGACCAATATGAGCCCCTGGCACCCATACCCAGGCGTTGCTGCGGAAAGCCCAACGGCCGTAGTGGAAGGGAGCAAACCCCCAGGGAGCATCATCAATCCAGGTCCAGCCCCAAGGGTCCACCCAAGCCCAGTGCCCGAAGTGGTACGGCGCCCATCCCGCCACTGTGATCGTCGGCGACCAGACAGGCCCCAGGTCCGGGTCAACGCTCCAAGTGCCGTTCTGGTCCAGGTCTTCCACGCCATCGACTTCGTTAGGAGGTACATACTGAGCTGAGGCGATGTGGTCTTCCTTCTGGTCCCGGGCCTGACACCACAGGTCCCAATCGTCAAGAGCGGGAGCACTTGCTACTTGGTACGTGGGTGAATCCGTACCTGTGACGGTAACCGTTTGCTGTCGACGCAGGGGGAATACCGAGCTGCCCGCGGTCACTTCAATCTCGCCCGAACGCGCTGTGGCGGTTGTGTCTCCACTCTGCTGGACATCGATCCGATAGATGCCGGCGCGAAGAAGCGAAAGGCTCGCGTTGGGGGTATCTACCTCGAACTCTTCGTTGGGACCGAGCGCACGAAGGCGAATATTCAGCGATCCAGTCGACAATCGAATCTGGACTGTCTGGTCGTTCAGATTGAGGAAGGAAATATCTGTGTTCGAGGCAAGGCGGATCGCCGTTGAGGTCACGTGGATCTCCGCCTGACCGTCCGTATCGGTCCAGAGATTATCCCCGATTGTCAAAGGATAGTTTAGAGTAGCGGGGGCCCAGTCCGCGACACTTTCTGGATGATACGAGACCGTCCCAGTCATGTAGTTCAGTCGGCCGACGCGACTCGGAGGATCACCCCAAAGAGCCGAGACGCCTGTGAGTGTGAGCACACAGAAACCAACAATAGAAAGCCAGCTTGAGATCGCCTTCATGCAGTCCCTCCTCGTGGAGGCAAGCGGTCTACGATTGCCGCTGCTTCCTACGTCACTCCCTCAGGAAAGCCTTTCTGCCCGTCGAGGGGAAGAGGGGGCGCGAGCCTCGCTCGGTGGCCAACTTCTATTGACAGAGTAACGCACCTTATCTCGATTGACAATAGATATGAGATTAACGGAGGATAAAGATAGGTTATCCGCTTGCCCCGCAGGCCATTTGCGGAAATTTCTTGGCGACGTTCGCCAGCGCCGCAACCGGCGGGGACTACCTACTCGACACGGAGGTTGAAGGTTTCTATGCAAAGACTTTGGCTGGCCTGCACCTTGGGAATCGTGGCCGTTGCCTTCGCTGCTTCGGCGCAGGAAAGGCTATACAAGGTACTCGAAATAGCGAAAGTTGGAGGCGCAGGTCGCTTCGACTACGTGTACGCTGACGAAGCGGAGCGCAAGCTGTATGTTCCACGCCTCGGCGATTCCGGTCGGATCACCGTTTTTAGCCTCGATACCCTCGAGGAAGTGGGAGAAGTACCCAACACTTCAGCGCACGGGGTGGCTATTTCCGCCAAGTCCAATCATGGATTTGCAACCAGCAAGCCTGTCGCGATGTGGAACGCAAAGACCCTCACTCTGATCAAGACAATCGATGTCGGTGGAGCTCCCGACGGCATTCTATGCGACCCATTTGATGACCGTGTTTACATCTTCAGCCATACGCCTCCCAACGCGACGGTCATAAATGCTTCAGATGGTTCTATCGCCGGCACGATTGATCTCGGTGGCGCACCGGAGCAAGCCTCGACGGACGGCCAAGGGACCATCTACGTTGATGTGGAGGATAAGGACACTATCGCAGTCATCGATGCTCGGACCATGAAGGTACGCGCTCATTACGATCTTGCGGGAAGAGGCCATACATGCGCTGGTTTGGCCATGGACACAAAGAATCAGATCCTGTTCGCCTCTTGCCGCAAACCCAACACGATGGTGGTTCTGAACGCCAAAGACGGAAAAGTGATTACAACACTCCCCATCGGTCAGGGGAACGATGGAGACGCATTCAATCCCTCTACGATGGAGGTATTCAGCTCACAAAGTGATGGTACGCTAACGGTGATCAAAGAGGACAGTCCGACAAGCTTTGTTGTGGAACAAACGGTCCAGACCATGCGAAGCGCCAAAACTTTGACGCTTGATGCCAGAACGGGCAGGATTTTCCTGATTGCCGCCGAATATGGCCCTCCAATAGACACTCCGCAGCAAGGTGCAAACGCACGGCATGGTCCGATGGTGCCGGGCTCATTTTCCATCCTGGTAGTTGGGAAATAGCTTGCAGCCATTTTTCGACCAGCGCCCGACAGCGTTTGCGCCTCGACTCCTATAAGGCACTGATGTTCAGAATTGTCAACATACCGAATCCCAATTGTCCCAAAGATATGAGTCTTCCTTACCCTATGCAATACGTCCATACCCGACCGGCTCTTCGCAAAGCTCGCAGAAGGCGCCGGGTTCCGACATCCCGCCGTTCATTTCGTGTGCTTCCGCCAGACTGTTCCGCTGGTCAAGCGTGGGTTTTTCTGACGAAGCCACGCCTTGACTGCCACGAATTTATCTGTTACATTGCACAATATAAGTGTGCAATCACCTGGAAAGGGGGAGATTTGCGATTGCAGCTGGCCGCGGGGGTAGGCGAACATGAATGACGCGGACGGCTCCGGCATGAGGCGAAATCGAATCCCGGAATTGTAACGCTTCTCCTGAGAAGAAGGAGTACCCCGCCGGGAGCAGGATTGGCCAGCGTGGTCTTACAAAGGAGCAAACAATGTTTACGAAGATATTGGTACCCTTGAATGGGTCCGGGCGTGCGGAAGTGATGCTTCCGCAGCAAGGGCCCTGGATCGAAATCTTGGAGCAATGTGATCATTGCGGTGGTTCGGGCTGCGAGCCACTCTTGCCAACGGGCGGTGTCTGCGTTGATTGCAAGGGCGAGAAAACGACAAGAAAGAGAGTCACTCTATCAAAATTAGATTCGCTCCTGAGAGCAAATCGCTTTTAGCAATTTCTTCGCCTCGGGCTTTGGGGGCCAAGAGAGCGGGTGCACGAAACGACAGGAGAGGTCGGAAACATGGACAAGCATGAAGCGGGAAAGCAAAGAGCAGAGCAATTCGTCACGAAGGTAATGAGAACCATGAAACAGGATGGCGTGGTGGATGCGTTCCTCTGGTGGCCGGAGATCCTGCCCGAGCCGGACGGGTCGGGCGGGCCGAACGACACGACAGTGCCACTCCGCATGTACAAAGGAAACAGTTGGAGATCGATTGGGTTTGCAGGATCGGATATCGACGGGAGCGTGGACGACCCGGAGGTACTCAAGAAATATGAAAGCGAAGTGGCCCAGAGCCTGGCGGAGCTCTAGCTTCCCCTCTGGATGCGGACCCTCTACTTTCTGGGGAGATGATGAAGCCTTCAAAGCCCCGCAAATCTTGACCCTTTGCTCCGCAGGCTTCCAGGCCCAGTGCTGGCGGCGTTCGCAACCTGACGACTCCAGCCGACCGTCCTTTCGCTCATTGAGACTCACATAAGGCAGCGATTTCGAGACCCGACCGAGTTCCTCAGAAGCCAGGACCCTGAGAAGTGGCATCCGGCCGCATAGTCCCCACGGCGGCAACACAATTGCACCGGGCGGAAAAGCAAGAGATTGAAGTTCAAGATGCCGCCGTTCTGCCAAACCTATCGGTCAAGCACTTCTTCGACCGAACGTGGAATCTTGTCTCCCATCGGCGCATCCTTCGAGTCGAAGCGGTTGACGACCTTACCCGCGCGATCAACGAGGAATTTGTTGAAATTCCAGGTGATCTTCCCTGGAAATGCGGGATCCGTATCTTTGTCCGTGAGGAATGTGTAAAGGGGGTGGATGTCCCTCCCTTTCACGGAGATTTTAGAGAACATCGGGAAGGTGACGCCGTATGTCAGACTGCAGAAGCTCTGGATTTCTGCATCAGTTCCCGGCTCTTGGCGCCCGAAATTGTTCGCAGGGAACCCGAGGATTTCAAAGCCTCGTTCCCGGTAACGTTTATAAAGAGACTCCAGTCCCTCGTACTGGGGTGTAAAACCGCATTTGCTTGCGACGTTAACGATCAGGAGGACTTTCCCGACGAAGTCCGAAAGGGACCTCTCCGTTCCATCAATGGCCTTCACCGTGAAGGCGTACAAGTTCTTCATGTCCCAATAATAGTCATCTACGAATTGGATGGAAAGGACGATAGCAGCCCAGAACCACCCAGCGCTGCAGTTCAGTAAACCGATGTTGACACAGTAGAATTTATCTGTTATATTACACAACATAGATGCGGCAAATCAGGGGAGTTGGAGCATTAGAAATGGGGAAAGAACAAGAGTTGTTCCGAGACCAGGAAAGGCTCCTCGCTGAGCTCGCGGGAATACGCGATAGGTACAGACTTGACGTGAAACAATTCATCGAGTTCGTGAAGAGCAGGAAATTCTTTATCGTGGACGGGCTCGAACAGTATGCGAAATGGCTGGATGACGGGGGCAACGGCAGAAGGTACTCTCCTGCGACTATTAATAGAAAGATTGCAGCCGCGAAAAACCGAATCCGCTATGCATTTCGTCACAGCGAGTATGCCGCAGACTTGCAAAAAAGATATCAGCTGGAGGATGTGCTGAAATCAGTGCGACTGAAGAAGATTGATTCCTTTCCGGTTCCACAAGAAAAGCTGCTGAATATGGACGAAGCCCGACTGCTCGTCGAGCGAACGAAAGACGGCACCATCAGATTGATGGCCATGTTTCTTGTCGGCACGGGAGTCAGAGTTTCGGAAATGCTGGGAATACGACTTTCAGATATCAAAGATGGGAAAGGCGCGTTCGCTGAGGTGAGAGTGGTCGGAAAGGGCGCGAGGGAGAGGAAGATCCACGTCAAGAAGGAGCTTATCGGGCACATCAAGAAGCGCTTTCACAGCACGACCCTGCTTTTCGAGCATCAGGGCAAACCCTTTAGTCGGATATCCGTCACCAATCGCATCAAGCACGAAGCTCTTCGGACGATCGGACGCGAGGTGACCGCGCAGCAGCTCAGGCACACCTGGGCGGCAATCCAAATTCAGCGGGGGAAAGAGATCCAGGCCGTTGCGGCTGTGCTGGGACATGCGGATCCGGGTGTCACCGCGCGTATGTATGCCCGTACCGTGCTTGAGCCGAAGGAGGCCTTCCTGGATCTTTTCGAGAAAAATCGCGCAAAGCCTTGATCGGGAAAGGAGTTTATTGTTCGCGGGAGTTGAAAACGGTGACGGCACCCGCCGTCGCCAATGGTCCGTGTCTAGCGCCCATGAAACGGGCAAAAAGGGGATCTCATGTACTACTGGATTTTTACTGCGATTGCGATTGTTCTCATTATCTTTCTTTCCGGAGTGAGGGTGGTACGGCCGACAAGCAGGGGGCTCGTGGAACGGCTGGGGAAATACCGTCGCTTTGCCAACCCGGGGTTCAACTGGATAGCCCCCGTTATCGATCGACTCTTCAAAATCAACATCACTGAGGTCATGGTGAATGCGCAGCCGCAGGAGATCATTACCAGCGACAAATTGAACGCCAGCGTTGACGCGCAGGTTTATTTCAAGGTGAAAAGCGACGAAGAAAACGTAAAGAACTCTCAATACGCGGTCAACGACTACAAGTACCAGATTGTCAATCTTGCAAGAACCACTTTGCGAAACATCATAGGCACAATGACCCTCAAGTCTGCCAACAGCGAGCGGGGGTCGATCAACAGCGAGCTCCAGAAGACCCTGCGCAGTGAAACGGGGCACTGGGGAATCGACATCGTGAGGACAGAACTGAAAGAGATCGATCCGCCTGAAGACGTCCAGGCAACGATGAACAAGGTCGTGAAGGCGGAAAACGAAAAGGTAGCTGCAATCGATTTTGCCACGGCCACGGAGACCATGGCGGACGGCGCGCGGCGCGCTGAGATAAAAAAAGCCGAAGGCATTCGGCAGGCGAAAATTCTCGAAGCTGAAGGTGAGGCGCAAGCCATAAAGCTGGTCAACGAGGCCGCTGACAAGTACTTCGTTGGGAACGCTCAACTGTTGAGACGACTCATAGCTGTGGAGGCGGCACTGTCCAGCAATGCCAAGATCGTGGTTCCGTCGAATACGGAGCTGGTGAACGTCATCGGAGAAATGGCGGGAATCCTGCCCTGGAGCAAGGCTCCAGCTCCGGTCAAGCCGTAGGGAGTCGCGCTTCTGGTCGATTGTCCGGTTCAGACTCAGAATGCCGCCGAAAAGAAGCCGGCAAGGAGTAGCAGCATGAAAAGATTGATGATGTGCGCGGGGATCTTTCTTATCGCGTCCATTGTATTCGCAGAGAGCGCGCCTGGTGGACCTCTTATCGGGCTGGCCAAGGCCGGAAGCCCGGAGCAAATCATGAAGGCCGTCAAAGAGGGAGCGGACGTCGCGGAAAGGGACGCAACCGGCGCAACTCCTCTGATGTCTGCCGCGCGGGAAAATCCGAATCCCGAGGTGATAAAAGTCCTTATCGCGGCGGGCGCAAAAATCGAGGACAGGGACGCCCTGGGATTCACGCCGTTGATGTGGGCCTCGGCAAGCAACCCGAACCAACAAATGGTGAAGACTTTGCTTGCGGCAGGCGCGAATGTCTCGGCCAAGAGCAGAGACGGCCAAACATCGCTGATCCTGAGCGCAAATAGCAACTCGAACGCTGAGGTTCTGCGGCTGTTGCTGGCCGCCGGAGCGAGCGCGAATGATGCGGACAGCTCCGGTATGACGGCGCTGATGTGGGCAGCGAAGGAGAACCCAAATCCCAAGATTGTCACCCTTCTGCTGGGCGCCGGGGCCAGTGGGAAGACGGTGAATTTCAACGGGAAAACCGCCTTCGATTATGCGGGCGACAATGGAAAGTTGAAGGGGACTTCGGCGTACTGGGCTCTGAACAACGCGGGCTACTGATGATCTCCATCGAAAGCCCGGAGACTGGACGGCACTGTGAACGAACAGCCGCTGCCCAGCCGGCGCGAACGCATTCACCATGTATGGGTCCTCACGTGTTCATTTGGGACGAGTTGGCGGCAGCCGAGAAGAAACCGCCAGAAGGACTGAGCTGTAATTGCGGAATGTTCGAGGTGCACTACTCGATCTGTGATTGCGGGTGTAGCAGGGAGTCAATGTCCATTTGTTTCAAGCACGGGCGAAGTGGGGGGCCCAATGGAAAGTGATCTTCGTCGATCCGGCCCCATGGAAAAGTGGCACATACGGAATCTCATCGCGTGGAATGCAACTACCGTGGAAAACCTTTCTGCGGTCTCTGGGAATCGAGGAGGCCTCGCATGACAGATCTCAGCTACAACGAGACGGACTTTTGGCTCCACACGGTGCAACTCGCAAGGCGCGGACTCTTTCCTGTTGGTTCCATGAAAGCCATCGGTGGTCCGCACACACACGGTGGAAAGCCATGGAGATATGTCGAATGCGCTTTCCATGAGGATCGAGGGCGCCACCTTGTCAGGTTCGCCGGTGCAGACACATGGAACGGCGTGCATTTCGAGATTGACGACAATCCGGAGCTGCGTTTTCCAGTCTTGAATCAAGAGGACACGACGGCCCGGGCCAGGCGCTGGCTAAGGTACGCCGTGAGAAGGACAGGCGACCGCTTCAAAGACCTCTTGATGCGGCAAGGTTAGGAGGAGCGAGGGACGGACATGGGCGTCGAATACAAGGAGCATAATGGGGTCGTCGAGGTCCCGCTCTGGGACTTCTTGAGACTGGCGGCTGTCCTGAAGGTATGGGTACACGATTATAGCTCTTATCCGGAGGAGCACACTCAAGAAAGCGTTTCTTCGACCGCCGAAGAGGAAATGAAACTTGTTCTCGATCGGGTAGAGGCATGGGCTACGAAACATGCAGCGAAGGATCCAGGAATGCTGAAACTCTGGCAGCGTGGCTGGGGGGTCTCCGACGGCAGAACTGATGAACTGACAAAATCGACTTGAATTGCAGACGACGGTCTGCGCCATCTGCGTCAGCAAGGCGAGGGCGTAGCGAGCAACAGGGCTGCAGAGCTCCGCCGCGGTTGAACTCCCGTTTCAGCGCATGCCAGGGCTTCGCTGCCGGCGGGCAGCTTTCAATTGGCGGAAGGCGCTCTCGCGACCCTACGCATCCATTGAGATGGTCCTTCGAAGTCTCGCAAGCGTGCAAGAAGAGCATCACCATTCCGTTGGATCTACTGCATCAAGGCTGAATGGAGATATGACCCGTTTGATCAGAACCCTCCTGAAAGCTGGTGCAGACGTCAACGCGCAGAGCAAGGAGGGTCATACCGCACTGATGGTTGGCGCCTGGCACAACCCATTCTCCTGATAACCCGAGCCCGGATGGAATCATCAATAAGGTGGTCAAGGGCGTCACAATCTACCCTTGGGGTTGATGCCAGTCGTCCCACTCTGCCCAGGGGCCGTGGAGAGCGCATTGAAACCGACGCCAGGGAAGGGGTAGATTTCGCTGAACGGTTCGTGGTGGAGCTTCGCGGGACCCGGGGAGCGCGACTCGAGCGCGTGACAAAGGGTGCAAGACTATCAAGCTGGAGCAAAGAAGATGGAAAGCAAAGGGACAATTATCGGAATCGTAGGAAGCCCGAATCGGGACGGGCGGACGAACCAGCTGGTAGCTGCCGCTCTTCAAGGTGCAGCTCAAGCAGGTGCCAGTACAGAACTGATTCAAATGGCAGACAACGTAGTGTCGGCTTGCAAGGATTGCCTTCCCTGGGTCTGCGCAGCGGCAAAGAAGTGCAGCTATGAGGACCCCGCCTTCGAGCTTCTGAGCCGGAAGCTGCTTTCCTGCGGCGCCTTGATTTTCGGAACCCCGATCTATTGGTGGGACACGAGCGGAATGGTGCGCTACTTCTTTCTGAAGACATTCCGGGTCTTCGCGCGTTCGGCGCCCCTTCAAGGGCTTCCGGCGTTCGGGATTGGTGTCGCGGGAGGCACCGGGCAATGGGCTGGTGAGCGGGCTGCGCCCCTTGTACCAGTTCTTCCAGGTCATGCAGATGAGGGCATTGGAACCGCTCCCGGTCACCCGGTTCAACTTTGATGAAAGCATCGAGAGAGCGCGCCAGCTCGGGGGCGAGCTGGCCGGGAATGGCTGAGAAGCACACGCCCTTTGCCAGCGTCGAAGAGCGACTCCTTTGGTATGATAATCTTCCCTACTTGAATCTCAGCCGTCTTGAGGAGAGGAGGCTGCTGGCTGACCTGGCGGTGACGCGTCTCAAAAACGGCGACGGCGCGGAACTGGCTTTGAATCTCGCGGTATCGGACAGACTGGTTGCGGCACGGCGAACCGAGCAAGCGGCCGCCGGGGTTACAAAGGTCTATGAGGCGGCTGTAAGGTCATTCGAGAAGCAGGACGGCCAGCCGTAGTCAAACCACTCGGATCAGAACGGCGGCTTTCAACGCCGGTCAGGAGAACTTCAAACCCATGAAGAGGACAAGATTTGGTCGAACAGGGCTGGAGGTGTCCCGGATCGCTTTTGGCGGCATTCCCATCCAGAGACTTTCACGACGTGAAGGGACCCGGCTGGTCTCTGAAGCGCTGGACGAAGGGATAAACTTCATCGACACCGCCCATGGCTACGGCCACAGCGAAGAGCTCATTGGCGAAGCGCTGTTGGGGAGAGCTCGGAAAGACGTTGTTCTCGCGTCAAAGTCGCCGTCCGTCGACAAGGCTGGTTTTCTCTCTGATCTCGAGGAGAGTCTCAGGCGACTCAAGACAGACTACATCGACATATTCCAGCATCATAACATCAGCTCGAAGGACAGGATGGACAGGGCGCTGGGACCCGGCGGCGCGTTCGAAGGGATGAGGGAGGCGGTTCAGCAGGGCAAGGTCCGGTTCCCCGGCTTCAGCTCGCACATTCTCGCAGTCGCCGGTGCAATGATCAGGACGGGCCATTTCGACGTCATTCAGATTCCGCTCAATTTTGTCGACTGCCAGGCGATGGATGAGGTCATCCCCCTGGCAAGGGAGCGGCAGATGGGGATTATTGCCATGAAGCCCCTCGGCGGCGGCTTGCTTGGTGACGCCCGGCTGTGCTTCCGCTATCTTTCCCAGTTCCGCGACATCGTTCCCGATCCCGGCATCGAGCGGATAGAAGAGCTTCGCCAGATTCTGGGCGTCATGGAAGTCGAGGGACAACTCATGGAGGAAGAAAGCAGAGCGATCGAGGAATGCAGACGTTCCCAGGGGAAGACGTGGTGTCATCGCTGCGACTACTGCCAGCCTTGCCCCGAAGGCATACCTATCAGCATGGTGCTCGCCGCAAAAAGCTTCGCGCGCCGGATGCCATTTGAAGCCGCTGTCTCATTCGTTGGCGAGCCGTTCAAGAAGGCAGAGAGCTGCACCGAATGCCGGACATGCGTCGAGCGCTGTCCGTACGGGTTGGAGATCCCTTTGCTCTTGAAGAACCAGCGGGAGTACTGGGGCCGTTTCTTGCGCGATCGGATATGGACTTAGTGCAGGTGTCCCGCGCGGGGCACATCCCGCAGAGGCACGTCCCGCGCAATCACGTCTCCCCATCCCCGCCAAACTGGCGGATAGTGGTGGTGAATGCCCGTTCCGCGACCTCTCGGAGCGGCATTGACAAGAGAGCCTCCCCGATGACTTCGACACCCCAGGGACCATGGTAGCCGCTTTCCCGCACACGACTGATGAACCCCGCTATATCGAAATCCCCTGCGCCGCAGAACATTCTCGGGTTTGCCGTGTCCTCTCGTATTCTGGCCCCATCCATTGCAGCATCGTTGAGCTCGACACCCATCAAGTAGCAGGAAGGGATTCGTCTCACTTCCTCGGTTGGCATGGCGCAGTCCACGACCTGCCAGATATCGAGAATGATACCCCCGTTTTTTGCCCCGGCAGCCGAGACCATTCGTAAAGAGTCATACAGGGTGTCAAGAACTGCCACTCCCATGGGCTCGAAGGCGATTGAGGTCCCATGGTTCGCAGCCTCGGCGCAGAGCGTTGCGAAAGAATCGACAAGGCGATCAAAGTCGCATTTCTCCCTCGTGAAGTCGCCGACCTTCACGTGCTTTGCCTGCAGGACCTCTGCGGCGTTGAGCAGCATCTTCTTGCGCGCATCGGAACGCCTTCTTCTCTCCCCGTCGAGAAACCAATCGGTGAGAAACTCGAGCTCAACGTACTTCATCCCATTGTCGTCGAGAATCCGCTTCATCTCCGACAGTGTTCTGAGCTCAAGAATGTGATCCAGATCCGCATGCCATATGCCTATCCCTTTGAATCCTGCCCCTGCCGCGGCCTGCACGCGGTCCCGGAAGTCGAAACGGCTGTACTCCTGCTGACTGTTCGGGAGGGTTCCCGCGATTGTCCAATACGAGGCGATCAACTCCACCGAAGTCTCCACGCGACACAGTATAGGCGCTGGCTGCGGCACGCGGAAGGGCACATATTTGTAGTATTGCATTGTTCAAAAGAACATTTATGTTTGAAAACAAGCAAATTATCCAAGTGGAGATATCCTTAACTTATTCTCTCGGAATGAGTTAGCGTCCTTCATTCTCCTTGGCATGAGTATTGCTCAAGTCACATGCATGGTCGGCCAACCCCCTGCCGGGACAATCCTCCTGGAAACCAGGGGCCTTTCCAAGTACTTCGGAAGCCTCAAGGCAAATGACGGCATCGGCCTGGTGGTCCGAGCCGGCGAGATACACGCGATCCTGGGGGAGAACGGCGCAGGGAAGAGCACGCTGATGAAGCTCCTCTACGGCTACTACCAGCCGACCGACGGAGAAATCCTGGTCGGAGGCGCGCCGGTGGCCGTCCATTCCCCCCGGCGGGGCCGGGCGCTGGGCATAGGCATGGTCTTCCAGAACTTTACCTTGATACCTGCCTTTCGGGTCTGGGAAAACGTGGCACTCTTTCTCGAGAGCCTGGGGGACCGACCGGAGGAATCTCGTCGACCGGATCGCCAGTCTGTCGCAACTCTACGGGTTGGACGTCGACCCCCTGGCTTTTGTCCGGGACCTCCCCATGGGGGATCGGCAAAAGGTCGAGATCGTGAAGATCCTGGCGGCCGGGGCCCGGATCCTTATTTTCGACGAACCCACGAGCGTCCTGGCGCCCCACGAGACTGAGAACCTGTTTCGGGTGTTCGACCGTCTGCGGACCGAGGGCTACGCCGTGCTCTTCATCACGCACAAGATGCCCGAGGTCCTTCGGTCCGCGGACCGAATCACGGTCCTCACGGAAGGGCCGGATCTCGGCCACCCTTCCACGGGCGGACGCCGACCGGAACCTGCTGGTCAAGCTCCTCGTTGGGGACCAGAGCCCGGATTGGTCCGATGCCGGCCCCCGGCGTCGCAGCTCCGTCCGTGCCGGCGCCCCTGCGCTCGAGTTCGTCAATGTCTCATGCCGGACCGATGACGGCAGGCCGGGTCTCCAGAGGGTCTCGCTTTCGATCCAGCCCGGGGAGATCCTCGGGGTAGCGGCCGTCTCGGGGAACGGACAGGAGTACCTGGGCGACCTTGTTCTGGGTCTCCGGCCCGCCGCCGAGGGTTCGATTCTCCTCGGCGGGAAGGACCTGGCCTCCGCGCGCCCCGCGGAGGTCTTGCGCCGGGGCGTTGCCTGCCTTCCAGAGGATCCCCTCCGGATGGGCGCCGTCAGCGGGATGACAGTCAGAGAGAACCTCATCCTCGGGCACCAGGTTTCCTATTGGAAGGCCGGGGGCTGGAGCCCCGACACGAAGAAGCTGGAGACGGACGCGGAATCCACGCTCATGACGGCCTTCGTCCAGTCGCCGCCCTCCCTGGACGCCAGGGCAGGGAACCTCTCTGGAGGAAACCTGCAGCGGATGGTGATTGCCCGAGAGCTCGGGCGCGATCCCGGCCTTATGGTCTCCTACTACCTGACCCGGGGCCTCGACCTCTCCAACGCCCAGGCGGCCCGGGACCTCGTCCTCTCCCACGCAGAGAGAAGCATGGCGGTGCTCTTCGTTTCTGAGGACTTAGACGAGCTCTTCGCGCTGAGCGACCGCTTGCTGGTCCTCCACGCGGGCCGCGTCGCCGGGACCTTCGAGCCGGCCCTGACCACCCCTCAGGCGGTAGGCCTGCTGATGACCGGGGCCGCCCATGCCTGAAGCCCAGAACCGCTGGTTCATGGGCTGGGGGGCTTCCATCGTCTCCCTGGTGCTGTCTCTCGCCTCAGCTCTTGTGCTCTTCAGCGTCCTGCTTCTCACCAGCGGCAAGAACCCTCTGGACACGTACGCGAGCATCTTCGGCTCGACCTTGGGCAACGGTTTCGGCTTTTCGGAAATCTTCGTCAAGATGATTCCCCTCCTGTTCACGGCCCTCGCTGTCGCACTCCCCGCGAGGCTCGGTCTGGTGAACGTCGGGGGTGAAGGCCAGCTCCAACTGGGCGCACTCGCGGCGGCCGCGGCTGCCCTCGCCGTCGGCGCCGGCACGCCCTTCTGGGCCGGGATCCCCGTGACCCTGGTCGCCGGGATGATCGGCGGCGCCCTCTGGGCCCTGGTCCCGGCCCTGCTGCGCGCGAAGGGCTGGCTCAATGAAACGATCAGCACTCTCCTCCTGAACTACGTCGCCATCCGGGTGGTGGACTACTTCGTCTTCGGACCGCTTCGTGACCCGTCCAGCTCGAATGTGCCTCAGACCACGAAGTTCGCAGACGGGTTCCTGTGGCCGGCCTTCGCGGGCCGGATACACATCGGGATTGTCTTCGCCCTGGCGGCCCTCCTGCTCTTCGCCGTCGTGATCAACCGCACCCGCTGGGGCTACGAGATCCGCGCCGCGGGGAGCAACCCCCTGGCGGCCTTGCGGCACGGCCTCCCGGTGACCGCGTACATTCTCATAGTACTCTGCGCGGGCGGCGCCCTGGCTGGCCTGGCGGGAACAGGGGAGATCATGGCCATCCAGGGCCGCCTCCGGCCGGGGTTCTCCCCGTCATACGGCTACCTTGGCTTCCTCATCGCCTGGCTGGCTGGACACAAGCCCCTGCGAATCCTTTTCATGGGGTTTCTCGTGGCCCTCATTGCTACCGGCGGGGACAGCCTCCAGATTGACCAGGGACTTCCCTCTTCCACGGTAGACATCCTGATGGCCCTCTGCCTGTTCATGGTCCTGGCGGATGCCTGGCGCCCCGACCGGCTGGAGGTGCGGGTCCGATCCTGGCTGCACCGGAAAAACGGAGCAGTTTCGTGACCGAAGGCTTTCTGGAGGGCTGGCTCGGCGGGGCGGTCCTGACCAGCACGCCCATCTTCTACGCGGCCCTGGGGGAAACCATCGTCGAGAAAGCGGGGCTGATCAACCTCGGCGTCGAAGGCACCATGCTTGTCGGCGCCTCAGTCAGCTTTGCCGTGGCTTCCGCCACTGGATCGGTCCCGGCAGGGCTCGTCGCGGGAATGGTTGCCGGAGGCCTTTTCAACCTCCTCCTGGGTCCCCTGGTTATCGTCTGGGGAGCCAACCAGCTGGCCAGCGGTCTTGCCCTGATGTTTTTCGGCATGGGGCTCAGCGCCTTCTACGGGAAGCCCTTCGTAGGGTCCTCCCTCGACGGGCTGTCGTCATTTCCCATTCCCTGGCTCTCGAGCCTGCCTTTCATCGGGTCGATCCTTTTCAACCAGGACCTCCTGGTCTACATGATGATCCCGGCGGCCGCGGCGGTCTGGTACCTGCTCTCCAGGACGGCCTGGGGCCTTCACCTCCGAGCAGTGGGCGAGGACAGGCTGGTGGCTTACGCCGCCGGGTCGCGGACCGGACTCCTGCGGCACCAGGCGCTTTTTCTCGGCGGGGTTCTGGCCGGAGTCGCGGGAGCCCACCTCAGCCTGGCGATAGCCCACACATGGACGGAGGGCTTGACCGCGGGTCGGGGGTTCATCGCCGTCTCGCTGGTCATCTTCGCTGCATGGAGCCCGCTGCGCATCCTGCCAGGGGCCCTGCTCTTCGGAGGGACCCTGGCGCTCCAGATCCAGCTGCAAGCCCGGGGGGCCCAGGTCTCTCCGTTTCTTCTGGACATGCTCCCCTACCTGGTCACCCTCCTTGTCCTCGTGCTCCTGCGGAACTCCAGCCGGGGAAGGATGCCGGAGGGCCTCAAGGAAGTGTTCGAATCCTCTCGCGAGGGGAGATGAAGTCAGTTCCACAGTAACCTGAAGGAGGTTTTTCATGGTAAAGAAGACGATTGTCCTGGCCGCGGCGGCATTGTTCTGCCTGGCGACCGCGGTGCCGCGGGTTTCCGCGGACACCATCGTGGGGGTGTTGCACCTGGGTCCGATCAATGACGCCGGCTACAACCAGGCCAGCCACGAAGGGATCGAAGTGCTCAAGAAGAACATTCCGGGTCTGAAGGTCCTCGAGGCGGAGAACATCCCGGAGACCGCGGACGCCGAACGGGTCATGGAACAGATGATCAACAAAGGGGCGACGATCATCATCGCCCAGAGCTTCGGCTATCTCGACCCGGCGTTGAACGTCGCCAAGAAGTATCCGAAGGTGACGTTCCTGCACGCGGCAGGGTATAAGCTTGCGCCGAATCTGGGGACCTTCTGGGGGAATAACTTCGAAGCCATGTACCTGGCGGGGATTGCCGCCGGGGCGGCGTCCAAGTCGGGCAAGCTCGGGTTCATCACGGCCTTTCCGATTCCCAACATCCTGGCCTCGATCAACGCTTTCGAGCTGGGCGCCAGGACCGTCAATCCCAAGGTTACCACCACGGTCACCTACAACAACTCCTTCGTCGACCCGGTCAAGGAGGGGTCGGCTGTGGGCGCCCTGGCGGACGCCGGCGTCGACGTGATCAGCATGATCGTCGACTCGCCGATCACGGTCGTCAAGACGGCCGAGGCCAGGGGGATATACACGGTCGGCTTCCACTCCGCGGCCCTCAAGCGATTCGCGCCCAAAGGTTGGCTGACCGGAGTGGCCTATACATGGGGCGACCTTTACACTCAGGAAGTGAAGGAAATCATCGCCGGGACCTGGAAGCCCAGCCACGTGCGCGGGGGCATTGAATCCGGCTATCTCACCCTGGCCGACTACGGCCCTTCGGTCACCGCTGAAACCAAGGAGAAGATCGCCAAGGCCAAAGCCGCGATCATCTCGGGAAAGCTCAAGATATTCCAGGGACCGCTCAAGGACAACAATGGCAACGTCGTGATTCCGGCGGGCAAGGCCGGCGGGATCGAGCTGTTGGACACTACCAACTGGCTGGTCGAGGGTGTGATCGGTCAGGCGAAGTAGGCAAAGCCGGGGCGGAGCTTCCCGCCCCGGGCAAAGCAGGGTATCATGGAAACCATAAACGCACGCCCCTATGGCTTTGCCTTCGAACCGGCCTCTACGGCCCTCCTGCTCATCGATTTCCAGAGGGACTTCCTGGAGGAGGGCGGGTTCGGTTCCAGCTTGGGGAACGACGTGTCGCTGCTGCGGGCGGCCTTGGTCCCCGCGAGGAAGGTGCTGGACGCCGCCAGGGCTGCGAGTCTCTTCGTGGTTCACACGCGTGAAGGCCATCGGCCTGATCTCGCAGACGCCCCGCAGGCGAAGCTTCGTCGGGGAAACGCCCCCCTGAGAATAGGGGAGCGGGGGGCCCTGGGACGGCTCCTGGTGCGGGGCGAACCGGGCCACGGAATCGTCGCTGAGGTGGCCCCCCGGGAGGGTGAGCCGGTGATCGACAAACCGGGCAAGGGGGCGTTCTATGCCACCGATCTGGACACCCTCCTGCGGGTGAGGGGAATCCGTTTCCTCCTGGTCGCGGGGGTGACCACCGAGGTGTGCGTCCATTCGACCGTCCGGGAGGCCAACGACCGCGGTTTGGACTGCCTGGTTGTGGAGGATGCCGTGGCCTCGTACTTTCCCGAGTTCCAGCGGGTGGCCCTCGAGATGATCCGGGCCCAGGGAGGCATCTTCGGATGGACGGCCCCTGCCTCCTCCGTGGTCTCGGCCTTGGCCGGGGCTTCCCAGTGACGGGACGGCGGGCTGCTTTCATCGGTGGGGCCAGCGGGCCCACAATCCTGCCAAAAGGAGATTTCAAATGAGCTTGCCGAACTCTTCCTTCGCGCCCCTCGACTTCGACGGCTGGCGGGCTCTCGACCCGGAGGAACGGGCGCGTCGCCCGGGGACTGCCGCCCCCGGCGATCCCGCCTGGATTGTCCCTCCTGAAAAGTTTCCGGCCCGGGAAGGAGGTGAGGGCGGTTCCCTGGCGGACCTGGCTTTCGCTGTGAAAGACAACATCGACGTTCGGGGGGTCCCGACTACCGTCGCTTGCCCCGAGTTCGCCTATCTGCCCGACCGGGATGCGGAGGTAGTCCGGAGGCTTGTCGAGGCCGGGGCGCGGATAGTGGGCAAGACAAATCTGGATCAATTCGCCACTGGGCTCGTCGGCACCCGATCCCCGTACGGCGTGGTACCGAACGTCCACAACCCCGCTTATGTCTCCGGGGGGTCGAGCTCGGGATCTGCGTCACTGGTGGCACGGGGCCTGGTGCCTTTGGCCCTGGGCACCGACACGGCAGGGTCGGGCAGGGTCCCCGCGGGCCTGAACGGCATTGTCGGCCTCAAGCCGACGCGCGGCTGGTTCAGCTTCCGGGGGGTGTTCCCGGCTTGTCGCAGCCTGGACTGTGTGTCCATCCTCACGGCCCGAGTCCGGGACGCCGCGCTTGTTGCATGGGTACTGGGCGGGTTCGACCCGGAGGACCCCTACGCCCGGTCCCGGCCGCCGAGGGAAGGTTTCTCCGTCCCGCACCGGCGCCTGGCCGTCCCATCCACTCTCCCGTGGTTCGGCGACGACCTTCAGTCTCGCGCCTGGGACGAGGCTCTGGTCCGTTGGAAGGCCCTGGGGTATGCCCTCGTGTCCGTCGATCCCCAGCCGCTCTTCGCCATGGCCGCCCTTCTCTACGAAGGCCCCTGGGTCGCCGAGCGGGTCAACGCCTTGCGGGGGTTCTACCCGGCTCGGGCGGACCAGATCCATCCTGTGGTCCGGACCATCCTCGATGGAGCGGCCCGCTTCGATGCCGCCTCCGCATTCTGGGCAGAGGACCGCCGCCGGGAGCTGGCCCGGACAATCGCGGGGCTCTGGGAAGGGTGCGACGCCTTGCTCGTCCCGGCGGTCCCGACCGTCTACACGATCCAGGAAGTCCTGGCCGACCCCCTGGTGACCAACGCCCGGCTGGGGACCTGGACCAACTTCGTCAATCTCGCCGACCTCTGCGCCCTGGTCGTCCCTGCCGGGACACGGGCCGACGGCCTGCCCTTCGGGGTCACCCTTCTCGGCCAGGCCTGGGAGGACGATCGGCTCGCAGCTCTCGGGGAGGAGTGGGAGCGCTGGTCCGACGAGGTGATGGTGGCGGTGGCTGGGGCTCACCTGTCAGGGCTTCCGTTGAACCCCCGGCTCACGCGGCGCGGCGCGCGCCTGGTTGGACCGGCCCGGACCTCGGCTCGGTACCGGCTGCACGCGCTGGAGGACCAGTCAACGCCCAGGCCCGGCCTGGTCCGGGTGGCCAAGGGGGGCGCTGCCGTGGCGGTCGAAGTCTGGGCCCTTCCCCGGGCGGCCTACGGGGCCTTCGTCGCCGAGGTGGCGCCGCCGTTGAGCATTGGCACTCTGGAGCTGGAAGATGGCAGGCAGGTCCAGGGGTTCCTCTGCGAAGCCTGGGCAACCGATGGCCATCGGGACATCACCGAGTGGGGCGGCTGGAAGGCCTGGCTGGCCTCACGGGAACTGTGAACAGTCCCGGGTCTGGACCGGTGCATATCTCCGATGAAGCCGCGGAGGCGCTTCCGCTGCTATCTTCGCGACAAAGCGGGCGCAAGGATTTCCCGCGCAAACTGCTCGATTGAACGGGCCGGGTGCCCGGCGAGCTTCTTGACGTCCTCCGTAACGAAGTCTCCCCAGCCGCTCCCATAGGCTGCGCTGTAGTCACGCATCACTCCCGCAGCCCACTCTCCCCAGCCCATCTTGCGTATGTTTTCGGCAACGGCTTCCGACGGGATCGGGATGTATTTCACAGGGCGGCCGAGTGCGGCCGTGAAAGCCTGTGCTACCGTATGCCAGGTGATGCTTGCTGGTCCTGTCAGCGAATAGGTCTTGCCCGCGTGGCTCCTGTCAAGGAGAGCCTTCGCAGCCGCGTCAGCGATGTCGCGCACGTCTATCATGGCGAGCTTTGCTTCGCCCATGCCCTGGTAGAAAACGCCATCTGACCCGATGGTCTGGAGGGAACCGAAAATGTTCTGCATGAAATAGTGCGGCCTGAGATATACCACGGGCAGACCCGATTCCTTGAGGTCTTTCTCCGTCTGGCCGTGTGAGCGGGTGTTGGCGGTCGGCGCATCAGGTCCGGCTTTGATTACAGATAGCCGCACCACGTAGGGGCTGCCCGCCTTCTTTGCGGCCGCTATGGCATTACGCGCAAGCGCGTCCGCCCTTTCCCCGAACGGCGTGAGGAGAAACAGGGCAGAAATCCCATCGAAGGCCTTCTGAAGCGAGCCGGGGTTGTCAAGGTCACCGACGACTACCTCAGCTCCCTTGTCCGAAAGCGCCTTTGCCTTGTCCGCGCTGTGAACGAGGGCACGTACTTTGGAACCGCTTGCAATCAGTTGGGGAATAACGAGGCTCGAAATGTTCCCCGTTGCGCCTGTCACGAGAATTGGTTTGTCACTCATAGAATGAATGTAAGCAGCAAGTCGGAGATCGCCAAGATTGTCTCTGACAGGGCCTTACGATTTCAACGATTTCCCGCCAAAGTCGCCCGATAAGCATTACCTTCTCTAGAGTAATCGATGCGAAGTGCTTTCAGTCATCGCGGTATCACCTTCGTCGCTTGCATGTAGTCGAACCGCGGATGTTGAGAATCCGCCCAAACGGCCAGCCCCCAAAGCAACACGACGACCGCCAAAGGCATCTCCCATTGGAGGAGTCTCAATATGAAACGAGCAGTGGTCACCCACGTGTTGATATCCGGGGTAGTGCTTGTGGCGATAGTTATTGGCTTCCTGGCTTGGGTCTTCATTTTCCCCACGAGGTTTCCGGCACGTACGGTCTCGGATATTTCAACGACCGTAATTCCCCGCTCGACGATTGACCAGTCGCACGTCCAATACCTTGATGCAACCGACGGAATACGCCTGGCGTATCGTGCCTACGTTCCCACAAATCCCGTCGCAATAGTAGTTTTCTATCATGGGTCCGGTGCAAATAGCGGAGCGGGCTACGTTCCGATCGGAGAAACTCTGAGCCAGCGTTACGACATCGCGACGTATCTTCCCGATATCCGTGGCCATGGGTTGTCTGGCGGCGATCGCGGAGACACTCCTACCGTTCAACAGATTTACACCGACGCAACCTCCTTGATTCAAGGCATACGGAGGCAATATCCGACGACGCCTTTGTTCCTGGGGGGACATTCCGCTGGTGCTGGCCTTGTAATAGACTATGCCAATAGCCCAAATCATGAGCTTGTAACTGGATATCTGTTCGTCTGTCCTGACTTTGGGCGAAAATCCAATACGGTGAGATTACAGGGACCGAGCAGCTTCATATCGGTAATCACGAAACCCTTTGTCGTCAACGCAATAACTCGTGGTTTGTTGATGGCCCATACCTACGCTCTCCGATTCAATTATTCCAAAGAGGCATTGCAATCCGGGGCCGGGTTGATTCAATACAATACCGTTGACATGGCTTTGGCTCTCAACCCACAAAAGCCGGGTCACGAGCTGGCGGCGATTGATCGCCCTTTTGGCCTTTGGATTGGGGCGAATGACGAGGTGATGTATCCGGACAGAATCGTAGCGTACGCGCAACATGCAACGAGAGTCATTTCAATATCTCAGGTGGAAATTGTTCCCGGCGAAACACATCTGTCGATCCTGAGTTCCATAGCTTCGAGAATTGGACCATGGGTCAAGGACCATGCAATTGCAAGGACACTCCCGAGTTCTCCTATGACCGATCTCATTTCACACGGGAGTTCAAGAGCTTCACCGGATGCTCTCCGCGCGCTTGCCTCGACACCGTGAACTGTCCATAACGCCGTTCGAACCCCGTTGCTTCGGATGAGCGTCCTGATGACCTCAACCGAATACCCCTCGCCATGCAGCCTTCTGTGCAGAGGTGCTTGCCATGCAACTGTGGACACGACTACGGCGAGGTCAAAGGGCAACGGCAAGGGCCGCCGACCATAGCGTTCTGCCCTAGAGCGCGATTGCGAGCAGCATGGCAGGCGGGAGACTCATGGGGGAACGAGGTGGTTGACGCCGCGACGAGGGGACTTTGACAAATATGGCAATTACAGCAATTCTTCTGAAATCGAGAGGAGGTTCGGAAATGAAGAGAGGAGTTCTCGCAGTGCTGCTTCTGGGGGCTGTCTTGTTCAGCGCCGCCGCAGAGACGCGGACGCTGACCGTTGCCAACTGGAAGGGCTACGGGTCGGATTCCGCCTATGGAGCGGTGGTATTCGAGAAGATGTACAACGTCAAAGTGGTGCATCAGTATTTCACTTCGCTGGAAGAGATGCTGACAATGCTGAGAGCCGGCGGGATGGGCAAGATCGACGTCCTCCTTCCCAACTCGGCATTCGTGAAGGTTGCCGTGGATGAAGGGCTCGTCCAGGCCATCGATACGTCGAAGATCAGCAGCTACGGCGACATCCTGAAATCCCTGCGCGAGTTTCCGGACGCCATTGGCCCCGACGGGAAGGTCTACGCGGTGCCCTGGACGTGGGGCACGACATCCCTGGGGTACAACCCGAAGTTCGTGAAGGATGCCCCGACCTCATGGGCGGCCCTCTGGGACCCCAGGTACGCGGGAAAGGTGGGCTTTTTCGACGACTATGACACCGCCATCCGTACCGCGGCCCTTTACCTCGGCCTGGATCCGCAGAATCCAGATCTCGGCAAAGTGAAGGACGCGCTGCTCGCGCTGAAGAAGAACACGCGCACCTATTGGGCCAGCTACGACGACTTCCTCAAGCCCTATGCCGCGGAAGAGATCGTGATCGGAAACATGTGGGCAGGCCTGGCCACCAAGCTGACGAATGCAAAGCAGCCCGTGGTCTATGTTCATCCGCGCGAAGGCACGATCGGGTGGACCGATTTCTGGGCCATTGCGAAGGATGCTCCCCAGTACGACCTGGCGTGCAAGTGGATCGATTTCATGGTCGGGGAGAAGTTTCAGCTCGCCTGGGCGACGGACAAGGACAACGCCCACTGCACCGTCAACACACGCGTCATGGGCAAGCTGACCGACAGTCAGAAGAGGGCCATCTGGATCTATCCCAATCCACCTGCCAAGCTGGCCATGCAGCAGTCGATGAACCAGGACCAGCGGCAGGCATGGCTTGATCTGTGGAATGAGGTGAAGGCCAGCCAGTAAGGACCTCGGAATGCCGTCCAAGAGAAGAGAATGGAAGCGGGAAGGGCTCCTGGCCTTGCCCGCTTCTCTGATGTTTCTCCTCCTGTCCGTCGTACCGCTCAGCATGCTGGTCCTTTTCAGCTTCATCCGGGGCAACATCCGCCTTGATGGAAGGATTCCCGGCTACACTCTGGGAAATCTTTCAAAGATGTTTTCCTCCCCGATATTTCCCTTCCTCATGCTCAAGTCGGTGGTCATTGGCCTGCTGGTTACCGTCATATGCGTCGTCATTGCCTACCCCACTGCGTGGGGCATTGCCAAGGTTGTCAGGCCCCGAAACCGGAATACTCTCGTGATGCTGGCCATCATTCCCTTTTTCACCAACCAGCTGCTTCTCATCTATGCGATGATGGTGATCCTGCAGGCGAAGGGCATTCTGATGAGCGCTCTTGGCGCCTTCGGGGTCGCGGACCCGAGGACGTCCATCCTGTACTCCACGCCGGCAGTGGTGATCATTCTTGTCTACGAATACCTGCCGTACATGATCCTCAGCCTCTATACCTCCCTGGAGGGGATCGGGGAGAACCTTATTGCCGCTTCCCGTTCCCTGGGCGCCGGGAAGGTGCGGACGTTTCTCAACGTCGTCTTCCCCATGAGCCTGCCGGGCCTCCTTTCCGGGATCATGCTTGTGCTGGTCCCCGTCACGGGCAGCTTCGTCGAACCCACGCTGGTAGGCGGTCCGAACGGGATGATGGTTGGATCCTTGATCAATTCCCAATTCACGACCGTGTTGAACATGGGATATGGCGCCGGCCTGTCCTTTGTTTTCCTCCTCATTATCAGCGCGATCATGGCGGTCATCCGCGGGCTAGCCGCATGGACGAACAGGAGAATCGGAGGGGACGCGGCATGAGGAAAGAGCATCATGTCGGCATCAGGATATGGATGTCCGTCACGTACGCAGCTCTTTTTTGTCCCCTCGTCGTGATCATCATCATGTCTTTCAACGGGACCAACTACGGGATGCTGCCCTTCGCCTTCACGGTCGACTGGTATCGGTACCTGTTCACACAAAGCGAGCTGTTCCCGGCGACGTGGCTTTCGCTTCGGCTTTCCACAATCGTCTGCTTGAGCGCGGTCATTGTGGGAATGCTCACGGCGCTCGGCGTTCAATACCTTCCCCGTCCTATTGCCCGCCGCTTCATCGTGGTCTCCCAGCTCCCCATCGTGATCCCCTGGCTCGTCCAGGCCATTGCGCTTCTGCTTCTCTTCAATTTCCTTGGCGTCGGGCGCTCCTTCCTCTCCCTCTACTTGGGGAACCTCATCGTCGCGCTTCCGTACGTCATCATGATGGTCGCGGGCAGGTTCGCGGACGCCGACAGGACTCCAGAGGACGCCGCGAGGATGCTCGGGGCAGGGCCGGTGCGGGTATTCGTCGACATCCTGCTCCCGATGCTGTTTCCAGGCATACTCTCGGGTGCGCTGATGTCATTCATTGTCTGCTTCAACGCCTTTTGCATGCAGTATTTCCTTTCACCCTTTGGAGTCAGAACGCTGCCCCTGGAGATCTTCACGCTGGTCCGTACAGGCTACAAGCCGGACATGAACGCACTTGCAACTCTCCTGGTGGTCCTGTCCACTGTTCTCGTTGTGCTCTTGAACAGGCTGGGGTACTCCGCGAAGAAGATGTTTGGATGAGGCCAGGGAGGGGCGTAGAGATTGCCTGACTTGCTTGTGAAAGACCTGCGAAAGTCCTTCGGCGACACCACGGTGCTTTTTGGCGTTTCCTTTCAGGTCAGCAATGGAGAGTTTCTCTCCCTTCTGGGTCCATCAGGATGCGGGAAGACGACCATCCTCAGGATAATCAACGGCCTGGAGCCTCCGGACTCCGGCTCGGTGAGCGTCGACGGCAGGGATATCACCCGACTGCCTCCCGAGAAACGGAGGATCGGAATGGTCTTCCAGAACTACGCGCTGTTCCCGACCATGACGGTTTTCAACAACATCGCCTATGGCCTCAAGATACGCCGCATGAGCCGGACGTCGATCCGGGAAAAGGTGGGGTGGGCCCTCAAGCTGGTTGCGCTGGAAGGTCTGGGGGATCGGAAGGTCACAAGGCTCTCTGGAGGACAGCAACAAAGGGTCGCGCTTGCTCGCGCTCTTGTCATCGAACCTGACATTCTGCTGCTGGACGAGCCCCTGTCCGCGCTCGATCGCAAGATCCGTGGGGAGATGCAGTACGAGCTGAAGACGATCCAGCAAAAAGTCGGGATTACCACCGTATTCGTCACACACGACCAGGAAGAGGCGTTGACAATGTCGGACCGGGTAATCCTGATGAGGGGTGGCACCGTTGAGCAGGAGTCCGATCCATGGACCATTTACAATCACCCGGTAAGCATCTTTGCCTCGGATTTCCTGGGCAAATCGAATATCCTGGATGCAACGCTGGAGCAGCGGCCTGATGCATGGCACGTCGTGGGAGAGGGGTGGGATTTCCCCGTCACGTACCGCGGAGGAAACGCGGGGGACCGGGTCAGTGTGGCGGTGCGTGGTGAGCATTTTGTGCTGAAGACAGACCCGGACGCCGGCGGGAGTCCCTTTGTCATCGAGAAAAAAATCTTCACCGGACCGATCTGCAAGCTCATGGGCTCCCTTGGGCGGCAGCCGGTGGAGCTGGCAACCCTCAGCGCGCAGGCAGAAAGGTATTCCGTCGGTGACACGCTTTACGTGCGGCCGTCCTTGGAAACGACGCTGTATTTCCCTCGTTCGCGGAAGTAGGACACGGAGGTGACGGGAATGTTTCAGCTCCCAAGCGCGAAGTACTGGAACACCTGGAGCTCGGGAAGCCCGGCGGCCATGGTCTTCCTTCCCGCTGGTTTCGAGATCAGGGTGGGGGCATACAGTTACAAAGGACAAAGCTGTTCGTTCTTTCCATTTTCACCCGACACGACGCTGTACGAGCACCACCCCGACGGGCGCTATTGCCGACTCCAGGTGAGTCACGAAGGCACGCGTCTGGAAATCGAATACCTCAAGACCGATGACTGGACCATCGTCGGATGCCTGCGATCCGTAGCGTCCGGCGAATGGGGTTTGAGATTCTGGCCCATAGTCTCCTTTGGATTTACGGGCGAAGGGACAATAGCGCGGGAAGGGCCGTTGGCCCACGGCTCCATGCGGAGCTACCAGGTCGCCTGGTCATTCGAGAATCAACCTGTCCGGGCATGCCTGGCAGACCACCCCGAGCAACTGGGTCGGCGCATGGTCGAGCTGGGATATTATGCTCCACTCGCGGACGCGGAGAAGGCCCGGTGGTATTCGGTCGCCTACAATCTGGAGGAGACTCCCAGGATATGCTTTGCCGCCTCTGTCGGAAACGAGTATCGATCAGCAATGGACACGTGCAGCTCCGCGATTGCGCTGGCGGCCTCCGATGGAGGTCGTGATGACCGGGGTCTGCACTCCAAGGGGCTTGCGACTTTGCATGGCCTCCCTCAGCAGACGACGGGGGAGTATTCCTCTGCCGCGGAGGCCATCCGCGACGTGATGGCATGGAACGGAATTGCCGACACAAAGAATGGCCGGACGTACACGTCGCTCACGCGCTTCTGGATCGACCGCAAGTTCGGGGGATGGTTTGTCTGGCTGGATGACATCTTCTATCATGCGCTCATCAATCTCTGGGCGGGGGACTGGACCATGGCGCGCCGCAACATTGCGGCAGGGTGCGACAACCAGGTCCCGGCAGGGAACCTCGCGTGTCTCATGTCGGAGTTCACGGAGTGGGTTGACCGCTCGCAGCCGCCCATAGGCTCTTTTATCCTGCTCAAGTATCACCTCGTGACCGGCGACAGGCAACTGCTGGAAGAAGTCTATCCGGCCCTGCGGCGCGCGCACCTGTGGTGGTACGAGCACCGGGACGGCAATGCGAACGGCATTCTCGAATACGGCAGCTCCATGATCGGCAATGGTCATTTCAACGGCACAAAGCTGGCGGCAAAAGACGAGGCGGCAATGGACAACAGCCCCCTGTACGACTCCGCCCGGTTCGTCGCCGAGACAGGGACGCTCGACATGGAGGACATTGCCCTGAACAGCCTCCTCGCTCTGGATGGAGAGTGCCTGGTGGCGCTTGCGGAAGCCCTCGGAGACGACAGGACCGCCGCGGATGTCGGAGCCAGGGTCGCAAAGCTGAAACGCGACATCGATGTTGTGCTGTGGGACGACACGAGGAAGTTGTACGCAAATCGCCACTGGGAGAAGGGTTTCGTCAGCCCGAGTCCCACGAGTTTCTACCCGTTGGCGGCCGGCATTCCAGGCGAGGAGCGCGTCGAGCACCTGCTTCGGCATCTGTTCGATGAGGGTGAGTTCTGGACACAGGCGCCTTTTCCTTCCATCTGGCTGAAGGATCCCGCGGTGGACGATAATGTGTACTGGCGGGGGAGATCGTGGCCCCCTCTGACTTTCATGATCTACGTCGGACTGAAGCGTTACGGGCGCGACGAGCAGGCGAACCGGGTTGCAACCAGGGTCATGGCAAACTTCGACCGGATCTGGAGATCGGAACGACGGTGCTACGAGAACCACAATGCGCGGACGGGGGAAGGCAGGGACTCGGTTGACGCCGACCCCTACTATGGATGGGGGGCTCTCCTGCCTTTGATGTGGATACTGGAGCACATCGATGTCGATCCGTGGAATGGGTTCCATTTCGGCAGCGTTACCGGGAATGAAGTCCGCCTGGAGGGGATCAAGATGCGGGACGGCACCTATGACCTGGACGTCAGCTCCGGAAGGACCTCGTTGTACCGCAATCACGATATCATTCTTGATTCCAACGCCCGCGGAAGATTCAGACATTTCCGATACGAGCCTCACTACGCCGCCGTCCAGGTTGGTCCGCAGGGCGCCGCATGCGAGGTAGCCTTTCCGCGGAGAAAGCCCGTGAGAGTTCTCATCAACGGCAAGGAAGCCCGCGTCGAAACCGTCATGAACGTGGCGGCGGAAACGCGGACCCTCATCGAAATCTGGGACTGACGGCTCTGTATGAATGCCAAACGGATCGACAAGGCGCTGCGGGAAATTGAAAAGCGCTATCGGCTTCTTTTCAATTCCATCAGTGACATGATTCTCGTCTACCCGCTCCACGAGGTCTCCACACCGCAGCGTCTTGTGGAAGTCAACGATGTCGCTTGCCAGCGTCTCGGATACACGCGTGAAGAGATGCTGCGGATGACGACCCACGACATTGGCGCCGCGGAAGCGGTCGCCGCCGTTCCCCAGATGACGGCCCGGCTGCGGGAGGAAGGACTGGCAGTATGGGAGGGGATGCTCCGAACAAGAAGCGGCCCTGCCATACCGGTCGAAATCAGCAATCGCCTGTTCGATCTGGACGGAAAGCCGATGGTGGTGGCGACGGTTCGCGACATCACAGAGCGCAAGCAGGCGGAAGAAGCGATCCGGGAGAGCCAGGAACATACCCGCGCCATCATGGAGTCCGCCCTCGATGCGATTGTGACGATTGATGACAAGGGAAACATAACGTACTGGAACTCGGCCGCGGAGCGCATCCTGGGCTATCCGCGAGCGGAAACCATCGGCAGGAATCTTCACGATATGATCACGCCGGAGCGGTTTCTTCCTGCCCATCGCGCGGCCTTCCCAGAGTTTCAGCGATCCGGGCATGGATCCGGCCTCGGGGCGACGCACGAGCTTGCCGCCCGTCGCAAGGATGGCCGGGAGATAGACATCGCGCTCTCTCTGTCGGCAATGCGCATCAAGGGAAGCTGGCACGCTATCGGCATCGTGCAGGACATCACGGAACGCAAGAAGGCCGAGGAGAAACTGCGCCAAAGCGAAGCGCGACTGCGACGAGCCGAGCTCGCTTCGAAGTCAGGCAACTGGGAGCTCCATCTCGAATCAGAGACCGTCCTTGCTTCCGAAGGCGCACAGAAGATCTATGGCTCCTTCAAAGACACGCTTGACTATGCCGTCGTCAAAGGGTTCCCCCTGCCCGAATATCGGCCGATGCTGGATGCCTCCCTGCGATCTCTCATCGAAGAGGATCTTCCCTCTGCAGTCGAATATCGCATACGAGCTGCTGATTCAGGCGCCATAAAGGACATCCGGTCGATAGCCACATTCGACAGGGAAAAGCGAGTAGTCTTTGGCGTCATTCAGGACATCACGGAGCAGAAAGCCCTTCAGGCGCAGATCATGCGGGCACAGAGGCTGGAGAGCCTGAGCCGGCTGGCGGGAGGAATCGCCCACCAATTCAACAACATCAACACCATAGTCATGGGGTACCTGGGCGTCCTTGCCAGGGAGGCGGATCTCTCGGAGGCGGCCAGGAGCTGCGTTCACGAAGCCCTGAAAGGGGTCGAGCGTGCGGTGAACATTACCGAGCGCATGCAAGGCCTGACGGTCACGCGCGGCGGCGGCCAAAAAGGCGTCAGCCTCAATGAGATTGTCCGCGCTTTGGTGCCAACCTTTGAGGACCGTGTCCGCGAGCAGGGCGCGCAAGTCATCCTGGAGCTTCCTGAGATTCAGCCGGTCCGGATGAACCTTTCTCAACTGAAGTTCATAGTTGCCAGCCTCTTTTCCAATGCAATCGATGCGCTGCTGGGATGTCCCCGACGAATCGTGACGATACGCTGCGGCGAGGCAGAAGGCCTCGTATTTCTCGAAGTGGGTGACACCGGCCGGGGGATACCCACGGAAGACTTGACCGGGATTTTCACTCCGTTTTTCACCACAAAGGGTGAGTGGGCTCCCCAGGGATCGCCGCAGAGCATGGTGAAAGGGGTCGGCCTGAGTCTTGCGGTCTGCCAGAGCACGGTCTCGGAGTCAGGGGGGAGGATCGAGGTGGAGAGCAAGGTCGGAGTCGGCTCAACCTTCCGCGCCTGGCTCCCGACAGACGCGGGCATTTGTTGACTCGCTTGCCGCGAAGGTGGCACCTTTGATGGAGGGATGCCGATGACGCAGTCTCTGAAGGAGGCCCGCTATGCCGCCTGTCAGCGTGGACGAGGAGCTGGAGCGTCTCCACCGCGAGCTCGAACGGCTTCGCGGTGAGGCCGAACGACTGAGAACCGAGCTTGCCCAAAGACCGCGCGCTGCGAAAGAGCTTTCAGAGGCGACCAGGACGGGCATTGCGGCTCGCGACCTGCTGGCCTCTCTCGCCGACGCGCTGGCATTCGCGGGGCAAGGAGGCGTTCTTCGCCTCACCGCAACCACGACAGACATCCTCAAGCTCGTTTCTCTTTGCGAAGACGATGCGGCAAGAGCTGGCCCGCTTGTCGACGCTGAGTCCCGCTGGTATGCGAATGTGATTCGAAGGTCACTCCTCTGACCGATCGACAACCTCGCTTTGCGCGCGAGACGAGGAACGCGCCCCACCCGCGCGTCAACCAGCTCCGCTATGCACACCTGCACAGGAGGTAGCGCGTGATCAGCTACGAGAACAGGACTGCGCTCATCACGGGCGCGTCGTCGGGAATCGGCAGGGCCTTCGCGGAGACACTCTCCTCGAAAGGCGCCAACGTGATCCTGGTGGCGCGCTCAAAGGCCAAACTGGACGCGCTGGCCGCGAAGATCAGGAGGTCAAACCAGGTGACTGTCCACGTCATCGTGGCGGATCTCAGCAAGGAAGACGGGCCCCGCAGAGTCCACGAGGCGACAAAGAGACTGAGGCGCGACGTGGACGTCCTGATCAACAACGCGGGGTTTGGCACCTACGGCCCCTTTCACACCATCCCCGCGGGGGAAGATCACGACGAGATCATGCTCAACGTTGCCGCTGTGGTGCGCCTCACCCACGTGTTCCTTCCGGCCATGCGTGAGCGGCACACGGGGATCATCGTCAACGTGGCCTCGGGCGCCGCATTCCAGGCGGCACCCTACATGGCGGTGTACGGGGCGTCGAAGGCCTTTGTACTTTCGTTCTCCGAGGCTCTCTGGGCCGAGTATCGCGGCCAGGGAATCAGCGTCCTGGCCCTGTGTCCCGGCCCTACTGACACGGGCTTCTTCAAAGTTGCCCGCAACGAGGACGCAGTGGCGGGACGGAAGCGCTCTCCCCAGGCGGTGGTCGACACGGCGCTGAGGGCCCTGGACCGTGGAAGGTCATCCGCAATCGACGGCGGTCTCCTCCGCCTCGGGATCTTTTCGGAGCGGCTCGTCTCGCGATCCGTCGTCGCCCGGTCTGCCGCGAAGATCATGGCACCCCGGCGTGCGGGCAGGGAGGAGCGCTTCCCCCGAGCGTGATTCACGCGCCCGAAAGAAATCCGCTCCTGACGAGCGCCTCGTAGGCGCCCTTCATGGCATCTTTGTTCCGCTCAATCCCTTTCTTGATCATGGGGCGCATGACCAGCGCGTTCGGGAGTCTTCCCAGCAGGTTCTGAAGCGGGAACCTCTTCTTTGTGCTGAAATCTGCCACGATCTTCCGTCCCAGTGACGCGGCGGCCCGGAGCGCCTTCGGCTTGGAGGACGCGTGTTTTCCATGCAGGTGGACGGCAAGAGTGCCGGTGACATAGCCGCGTCGAAAGACGCCGTGTTGAACGTTTGCGGCAAGCTGACGAGCCACTGTCTTTGCTCCGGAGCCGCCCGCTGTGGCCATTCCGACAACGTATTTCCCGCCGAGTGCGGATGTCAGGAATGCGAGCTGCCCCAGGCGGTCGAACAGGTTCTTCATGCGGGCGTTCATTGCTCTGCCGTATGTCGGGGAGCAAAGGATCATGCCATCCGCGGCCAGGAGCTGAGATCGTACCTCCTCAAAATCATCATCGATCACGCAGCGACCCGACATCATGCACCCCCGGCAGTCTCGGCAGAACTCGATGTTGCGATCCGAAAGAAACACTTCGGAGACCGTGGCCCCTTCTTTTCTCGCCCCTGCAAGGGCCGCCCTGACGAGCGCGGCCCCGCTTCCGTCCGCATGGGGACTTGAGATCACACCAACAACTTTCATTTCAACTTCCTCCGTGCCATTGATGACGGGACGATGGAGCGTTTATTGCATCACATCGCCCAGACTCAAACCGCTGTTCAGCGACGCGGCGCGCGGATCGTTCTTTCGTCTTGCTTTTCAGCGCGGACGGGAACATACTCGACGTACGATGTCGCCGGTCGGCGACGCCATGTATGGTCCCGGCTCTCCGCGATGGCAAGGAGGCAAGCATGGGTGTGCCTGACAATCTCAAGAAACATCTGGGAAAGATAGAAGCCGCTTTCAAGAAAGACGGCTTCTTTGTCCATGCAAGCTGCAGCAAGGACGGTCGAATCGGCGTCTCCGCAAGGCGCTGTTGCAAAGCGAAGAACACCTTCAAGCAGGCCTACTACGTCGAGGGTGATCACCACACAATGGGCTGGCTGCTTGGCTTCATGGCCGAACGGGAGGTTGCCCGCATGACGACCTCCTATCGAATAAGAGTGATCGAGGCTTTTATCGATCCGGAGCTGAGGGATACAAAGTTCGCTGAGCGTATCCAGAAACTCATCCTCAGGAAGATCGTGGCCCCGTGGGTGGAGAAGATGAAGTCTGACATTCCCTGCGAGCTCAGACAGGAGATGGAAGGCCTCCTTGAAGGATGCCGTGCCGCAAACAAAGATACCCTTGTCACACTGAAGGACCTCTGGGAGCTCAACGCCGGGCCGGATGCAGTTCTTGCCCACGCGTATACGGGAAAGCTCTTTGCCCGGAAAGCCTCGCCACGAGACCTTCGGGTGCCGCTTCACTGCAACGCGTTTGCCGCGCCGGGAACCGGGAAGCGAAGGCTCTTCGGGCGTGACTTCATCTTTCCCACCGCGCACGTCTTCCAGGACGTCGCATGCATGATAATCTATCGGCCGGATTCAGCGGGCACCACCGCGCGTCATGGTATTGTCAGTCAGACCGCGCCTGGGTTCGTCGGCAGCCTGACAGCGCTCAACAGCAAAGGCGTTGCGATCGGAGTCAACATGACACCTTCACACCTGTGCAACGCCGGCAGGCCGGGATTCAACGGACTCATGCTCGCCCGCCACTGCATGGAGCTCGCGGATTCGGCTCCGGCCGCCGCGCAATTGATCGTGGACGCTCAGAGGGGCGTTGCATGGATCTACCCCGTGGCGGACGCAAAGGGAAATGCCTTTGCCGTGGAGGCGGGAGCCCGACTGGGCGATGGCGAAGAGTTTCCCTATCTTGATTACATTCCGCACTACTATCGAAGACGACTGCCCGACCTTCAGTACATACGGGACATGCAGCGCAAGTACGGGAACAAGCCGCCAGACCACGGGGCTTTTGCCCGCGCCGCAGACTACAAGTATCCCTTTGATTTCATCAAGAAGTGGAACAAGGGGCTGTGGATGGCATATGAGCGCAACCTTCTGGAGAAACTGGAGGACCTGCTCTTCGATCTCGGGACTATTCTTGGCAGGATCTTCACGGGCAGAGGAAAGAGTCTGCGCGGGATCCTCCACAAGGCGGTCATGGACTTCAAGAACCGAAAGTTGTTTTCGCAAAGCTATTTTACAGAGCATGGCTTCATCGACCCCTTGTGGACGGACAAGCGCTGTCCCGGACCCTTTTACTTCAGCCCGCAAAGGGAGACGCGGTCGGACGTTCTTGTCGCCACCAACAATTTTCTTTCCCCCGAAATGCGGCTCGTTGGAATGAATGCATGGACTTCTGTCCTGGGCTACGCACAGTACGATGACTTTCAGTGGCGCTACGACGAGCTCTGCAAAGAGGTCCTTGGCGCGCTGAAAGCCCACCGACGGGGACTGAACGATAGAACGGCGTGGTCAATAGTGAATTTCCTCACACCCGGCGGGAAGTTTCCGGAGTACCACAATTACCCGCAGAGCAGGAACGCAAAGCCGGATTGGCAGGATGTCGAAGTGAATGGCAGCGTCAGTCTTTGCGATCTCACGGGGCGGACGCTGAAGAGCCTTTTCGGGTACTACGGTGATGACCCCGTAACAATAACGTTGCCGAATTACCTGGAGGAGACCACGCGAGGCGGGTAGTCATTTCCGCAGTGAACAGCCTGAAGGGCTGTTTTGCCGCGGTTCTGCGCCATGGACGATCAGCCCTGTCGATGATCAGCCGAGGTAGATCCTGCTTTCATCGTCGACGACGAGGATCGTCTTGCATTCAATACAGCGGAAGCGCCCGGCTTTCGATGCCTTCAACCTTTTCGAGCAAATGGGACAGGTGAAGATTCTGGGGAACGCTTGACGCTTCACTCCGCTGTCACGTCCCTCGAGGAAGCTCACGGCGTCGTTCAGGTTCTCCTTCACGGTAAAGAACTGGGAAAAACCGAGGAGCTGAAATACTTCGAATACGTTGGGGTGGATCTCCAACAGGACGATGTCTCCGTTGAGAAGCTTGACGGTCTTGAGGAAAGCGGTGAAAGCGCCAATGCCGGTGCTGGAGATATATCCGACGCCGGCAAGACTGAAGACCAGCCTGGTGAAGCCAGCTTCGATCACTTTCACGACCTTCTTTTGGAAAAAGGGCGAGTTGCTGGTATCAACGTCCCCGGAAGGATACACGACCATGCATCTCTCACTGATTTTCTGAAGGCGGATCTTGAGGCTGTCACGGCTCACGTCATCAAATCCAGGAACAAGTTCGTTGTTGGCAGTCATATTCTGGCCTCCTCGTCGACCTTTGGCAGCGCTTCGAAGGTAGTAAGAGCCTCCTCGCGCAGTTTGTCGAGACTCGCGTGAAGAAAAGTCAGTGTTTCGGCCTTCCGGGGCGTCTCAAGCACCACCGGCGAGGCGCTATCTCGGGGCACGCCGGTGTCCCTTGCCCCCGCGAGGGTCAACCGTTCCTGGCCTTCTCTTCGGGCTTCCGCGCTTCCGGCCTGCTCACGCTCGCCGCCAGCCCCTGGATGGCGTCCCGAAGCATCGCGGTCAGCGGCTCCAACGTTCCCATCAGGCGGGCGTCTTGTCCATACACGGAAAGGCGGGCGCCGTTGAAGAGGTGGGAAGCTGACTCGACGATCTGCGGCGCCTGCTCGAGGGGCAGGATCTGCCGGCGCAGCTCGTGCTCGGCCCTCGTGAGCAGGAGGTCCTTTTCCACCCTGATGGCCTCCACCTGTTTCTCCAGCTCGAGCTCTTCTTTTTCGACCTCGAGGATCGCGAGCCGATTGCGGAGCCGCAGGACCTGCAGCGGCTTGTCCATCTCCACGCGGACCCGGTCCGCCTCAACCTCCAACGCGTGCTTCTCCCGGTCGTGGGCAATCCGCTGCTTCTCCGTCTCGAGGGACTCCTGCTGCACGCGGCGCTCCGAGCCGATCTTCGCCACCTGCACCGACTCGCGCGCGGAAAGCTCGGCGAGGTCGCTCCTTGACCTGATCTGATTGCGCGTCTCGGCCTCCAATTGCCGGCGCAGCTCCTGGTCCACGATGAATACCTGCGCCGCCTGGACCACATCCAGCGCGATACCTGCTCCGCCGTCAACGAGCACTTCCAGCGCCGCGTGGACGGCCCCCGTCAGGGTTGTCTTGCGCTCCTCGATGCACTCCTGCATCGTCATGTGGGAGACGCGGTCCCGCAGCTCGCCGAGACACGCGTTTGCGACGAGCGTTTTCATGGTCTGCAGACCCTCGGAGCTTGTGAAGTCGAACAGCTGGGCGGTCACCTCGGGTCGAACGATCCGCAGGATCACGAGGCCCTTGAAACGAAGCGGGATGCCGTCTCGCGTCTCCTGCGTCATTTCGAACCGCGCCTCCTGCTGGTCGCCGGGGACCTTCACGTACCCGGTCCGCCGCCACAGGAAAAGGCTGGCCGCCGCGCCGCGATTGACGAGCTTCCCTGCCTCCGCCACCACGAGATACTCACTCGGTTTTGTCCTGACAATCGGCATGGTGTTTCTCCTTGCCCGGGAACCTACCCCTCATGGAGAATAATCACAATTAATAAATCAGATATTTGAAATAAGAATGGCTTATGATATCATCGGGAGCGAGGATGCCATGGAGCCCTTTTCCCTGCGGTGTTTTGTCGCGGTTGCGCGGTCAGGCAGCTTTTCACGCGCCGCGGAGGAGCTGTACCGTACGCAGCCGGCCGTCAGCCTCCAGGTTCGCAAACTGGAGCGCGAGCTGGGCCAGCGGCTTTTCGATCGTTCCCGCCGCTCACCCGTGATGACGGACGTGGGGAGGGCTTTGTACCCGGGGGCTCGTGATCTGTTGCAACGCCTTGACCGGTTGCTCGAGCTGGCCGCCGTGTCGGGGGCCGAGCCGGCGGGCACTCTGACAATCGCGTCCAACCTGTCTCTGATCGGCCACTTTCTGCCCCGGGCGGTGCACGAGTTCCACGGGCGGCACCCGCGCGTGCGGCTGCGCTTCCTCAACCGCACCTCGCGGGGCATCGCACGAGCGCTCGACGAGGGGGAGGCGGACATCGGCATCGGGTTCCTGGTCGAGGAGCGAGCCGAGATGGAATCCGCGGTTCTCTTCCGGTCGCCGTTCGCTCTTGTCACTGCCCGGACCTCGAGGGGTTCCGCGCGGGTATTGTCGCTCGACGCCGTCCTGGCTGGGCCCGTGATCCATTTCGAGGAAGGAGTTGAGGTGCGCCGTTTCCTTGAGCAGGCTCTCACGGGCAGGAGGAGCCTGCAGCCGGTCATCGAGCTCCCCTCCATCGAGCTTATCATCCACTTCGTGAGCAGCGGGTTCGGCAGCACGATCCTGCCAGAGTTCGCGATTTCCAAAGAGTGGCGGAAGAGACTTGTCGTCAGGAGACTTGGAGGCTCCGTCCAGCCCCTGGAAGTGCGCTCATTCGTGAGCAGGCAGCGAACCGTCTCGCGAGGGGCCGCGGCATTCCTGGACCTCCTTCGACCCATGGCGAAATCCGCTGGAAGCTGAAAAGGCTGGGAACCGTCATTCCCAGCCATGCCAGTTGACCATGACCGTCCTGCGCTCTGCAATAATCGGCCGCCTTCACCGTCCGCATTGATGTGCGACGGGAGGAGTGGCATGCAACATCGAATGGGAGACTTCTGGTTCAGACTGATGGCCCTCGAATATCGGATCAAGTCCAGGCCGGCATCCGTGCTCCGCGAGCTCGAGGAGGCGGGAGTCCGCCGCGGCATGAGAGTGCTCGACTTCGGGTGCGGCCCCGGCCGGTACACGCTTCCCGCGGCCAGGATCGTGGGAAGCGAGGGGAAAGTGTTTGCCGTGGACGTACACCCGCTTGCGCGTTTGACGGTGCAGAAAGCGGCATACAGGGACGGCCTCGCAAACATCGAGGTGATCGATTCGGACTGCGCGACAGGGCTCGGTCCGCAGAGCGTCGACGTCGTGCTGCTCTACGACACCCTTCACGATGTGGTGGACAAGGACGCGGTTCTGAAGGAGCTTCGTCGAATCCTGGGCCCTGTCGGAAGGATATCGTACAGGGACCATACTCTCTGGGGCGAGCCGCTCCTCGCTCTTATGCGTGGGAACGGGTTCTTTCCCGTCGAGCAGGAGCTCCGCTCTGCTCTCGTCAGGAAAATGGTGATGCTGAGGGGCGCGTAGTCCGGCTTCGAAACGACAGCGGCGCCCTTCCGTGAAGGGCGCCGACAGTCGAAGGCGGAAAGTCCGGCCGGCGCTTCTAGTTTTCCTCCGGTCCGTCGTAGCCCATGCCGCCCATCATTGTGCCATACCCTCCGGGGGTGGGGCCGTCATCACCCATCATTCCCTGGGCTCCCGGGCGCCGCATTTCGAAGAATCGGCGATGCTCCATTCCGAACCCCTGCCGGATGAACCGGGAGTACAGGGGGAAGTTGTCTTCACCGATGATCTGGCGAAGCTGGACCCTGGCGCCAACGAAAGCCTTCATCATGTCCCCGCGGGTCTGGGCGATCTGGCTGATGTATCCGTTGACGTCCTGCATGTTGGGGCTCGCTGGAAGCAGAGCCTTCTCCATCTGGGCGTGCAGGAGCCGTATCTGAACGACATCCTGCCTGACAGTCGCTCGTGTCCTGGTCTGAATATCGAAGACCTGATTGATCTGCGATTCATTGAGGCCGAACTTCTTCAGCATGTTTGTTTCGTGGTCCCGGGGGCTCTGCGCGAACAGGGCCATGGGAAGGACCAGGAAAACGAGTGGGATGAGTCGCTTCATGGAAATGTCTCCTCTCATGTTGGAAATGGTACTGGAGGGGAGCACATCCATCCATAAACGCGGCTTGAAAATTGGATAATAGTCTGTTATGAGCGGATGATGATCCAGATGGTGCTCGGCTACGTCTTCATTGCGGGATTCCTGCTCTTCGAGGCGGTCCTGCGCCGCGGAGAATCCGCGAAGAGCCTGGACAGGGGCGGCTCAGACCGGGGCAGCACGGTGGCGGTTGGCGTTTCGTACGGGACTGCCGTTCTCCTGCCCCTCGTTCTGAATCTGGTGCACGTGGGCCGCATGCAGACGCCCGTGCTCAGCTGGCTCGGTCTCGCCGCAATGGTTTCGGGTCTTGCCTTGCGCGCCTGGTCCATGCGGGCTTTGGGCACATTCTATTCGCGCACGCTGCGGATCGTCGGCTCGCAGGAGATCATCGACAGGGGACCGTACAGGCTCATCCGCCACCCCGGCTACCTGGGGAGCATACTGCTCTGGGTCGGCTCGGGTCTTGCTTTTTCAAACTGGACTTCCCTGCATTGTCGTCGCCGTCCTGATGTTGGGAGTCTACATCTCCAGGATCAACGCGGAGGAGGAAATGCTCGTCGCCGCGTTCGGCGAGCGCTATATCCAGTACAGGAAGCGCACCTGGAGGCTTCTCCCCCTTCTCTATTGAGCCGAACGGCTCAAAGGTGACTGGGGCTGCACATTCTGGGGCTGAGCATGCTGGCGCTGCTTCAGGCGGCGGTGCTGGAGAAACCAATCGTACAGCTTCGTATTCCGGTAGGTGACGGTCCAGCAATCGTGATCGAGGTCAGGATAGAGGGTGAAATGCACGTCACCGCCGTTCTTCCGCAGGGCGTTCACCATGGTGATGGACTCTTCCGGAAGTACGTTGGTATCTTTTGCGCCGTGAAAGGCCCACACGGGGAGGCTTTTCAGAGCCTTGACCCCGCTGAGGTCTCCCCACCCGGCAACCGGCGCGATGGCTGCAAACAGATCGGGATAGCTCGTCGCCATGCGCCAGACCCCGTTTGCCCCGAGGCTCCACCCCGTGAGGTACATCCGGTCCCGGTCCACGCGGAGATCCGGGAGGACCGCGTCCAGCAGGGCCTTCATCTCAGCAGGATCCCATCTCTCCTGGTCTTCAGAGAGTTGGGGCGAAATGACGACAAAGGAGAAGCTTCGAGCCTGTTCAAGGCAGGCGGGAAGACCGTTTCTTTTCACGATCTGCAGATTGCTTCCCTTTTCGGTGCTCCCGTGAAGGAAGAGGATGAGGGGCCACCTCCTTTTTCCGTCGCTGTGGTAGCTGCGCGGCAGGTACAGGAGGTAGCGGACAGTCATGTATTTCCCCGTCACCAGGATTTTCTTCTGCTGAGGAAGCCCGGTGAGGGTCCTCGAGCGCGCCGTCAGCGGGACAACAGATGCCACGACGAGAAACGCCACGAGCGCGCAGGTCCGGATCATGCGCGGGCATGGTACATCGGACGGGCGCGACGCGCCAGCACCCGTCACGCGCGGCCAGCACCTTTCACGAGCGCCCTGGCCAATCGGCGAGTTTCCACCGGGCCGCGGCATCTGTACCTTCAACGCAGAAAGGGGATGCATGAATGGCAAATGCCTTGAAGGAAATCTCGAGCTCCCTGCGTGAAGCTGTCAAGCGCGCCGCCGCCTATACGGTTGCGCTGGAACGGGAGCCATACTCGGTGAGCGGGGTCCTCATAGGCGGGGATCGAGTGCTGACTGCAAGCCATCTGGTGGCGGACGAGGGGACGGTAGTGATCACACCGGAGGGAAAGAAGCTCACGGCGAAGCTGGCCGGACGGGACCCGATCCACGACCTGGCGCTGCTGCGCCTCGGATCGGATGTTCAGGCAGCGGTGCCCCGGGCCGCGGCGGTGGAGGTGGGAGACCTCGTGGTATCGATAAAACGGGACTCCTTCGACGGGATCAACGCGTCGCTCGCCATGGTAAGCGCGGCAGGGGCGAAGCTCAGGCTCGGAAGGAGCGGGGTATTGGCGAAATACCTGCAGACGGACTCCGATCGCCTGAGCGGCACCACGGGCGGACCTTTGGCGGATGCCGAGGGATCCCTCGTGGGGATCCAGGTTTTCAACCGCAGAATGGGCGCGGAGGTGGCAATCCCGACTGACGTGGCGCTTGCGCGCGCCAAGCTCCTCGAGGAAAAGGGAAGCGTGCGCAGACCCTACCTCGGGGTCAGGAGTCAGGCCGTGGCCCTGTCGGGTGCGGCGCGGGAGGCCCTTGCGGGCAGGCAGGAGACGGGCCTCCTTCTCATCTCGGTGGAGACGGGCAGCGCCTCCGAGCGCGCGGGTCTCGAGGTCGGAGACATCCTTACCGGTCTTGGCGGCTCGCCGGTCACGAACCACGAGCAGCTGGTCGGCCTGCTCGCGGAACACGGCGCGGGGGCGGGAGTGGAGGTGGAGGTGGTCCGCGGCGGGGCGCGGCGCACGTTCTCCCTCTCCATCGGCGGCGTATGAACCTTGCGCGCGCCCGGCCGCGAATTGTCGTTCGGGCGCGCGATCCCCTGCTGCGCTCGCTCATCCTGGAGCGTCTCTCCGGGCTGGGTGATCTTGCCGAGGAAGGGGACGGGGCCGCGGGCGGGGATGCCCTCGTGGTGGCATCAAGCGCCGACCCTTCACTCACCCCGCGTGAGACAGAGGTGCTGGGGCTTCTTGCGGAAGGCATGGCCAACAAGGAGATAGCCGCCCGCCTGTCGTTCAGCACTCACACGGCCAAATTTCACGTCGAATCCCTTTTGCGGAAGCTGGATGCCGCCAACCGGGCAGAGGCAGTGCGAGAAGGGATCAAACGAGGGTTGATCGGCGTGTAGAGAGGGATTGTTAACAGCATTTAATCCCGCGTTCACCTTAGCTTAACATTTCATCAGTACTATGGAAGAGACTAGGACGAGAAAGTCCAAGCCTTTTTCATCCAAGGGGGCCTGCCGGGTTCCGGCCAGGTCCCTTCTTTTTTTTCCCACCGGGGATTACGATCCGGCCAGAGGTGGCTCTCATCAAAGCGGGCGAGATTTTCGACAGTTTTCCGTTCCTGACCGCAATGCCCCGGGAGGCCAGGGACGAGCTTTCCCTGCGCGCGGTCAACAAGAGTCTTTCCCACAAGCAGGTCCTCGTGAACGGCGGAGACTGCGAGTACCTCCCTCTTGTCCTGAAGGGGACGCTCCGCGTATACAAGGTGAGCGAAACGGGCAAAGAGCTCACGCTCTACCGGATCGATCAGGGCGAAAGCTGCATTCTTTCAGCAACATGCATCCTCAACACCAGCACATTCCCCGCCATGGTGGAGGCCGAAGGGCCGACAGACGTGATCCTGATCCCCTCCCAGATCTTCTCCCGGTGGGTGGAATCGTACCCCGCATGGCGAAGGTTCGTATTCGGCATCTATGAAAAGCGGCTGGACATGCTCCTCACCCTGGTGGAGGAGGTGGCCTTCCACCGCGTGGACGCGCGGATCTCCTCCTACCTTGCTGGGGAGGCAGAGGGAGGACGGACGACCGTTTCCGCCACGCACCAGCAGATAGCGTCCGAGGTTGGAACCTCTCGTGAGGTCGTGAGCCGGATCCTGAGGGATCTCGAGGCCGAAGGACTGGTCGTTACGGAAAGAGGACGGATACGGATTCTTGACCGCACCCGTCTTTCAGCAAAGGCGGAATGATCCTGGTTCGTGACCAAGGTCACAGATGCGTTGGCCATTTGCGGCTACTCTTGGTCAATTGAAAGGACGCGCATGAAGCTGGTGATAATCGGAGGCGTCGCCGGGGGAGCCACGGCGGCCGCTCGAGCACGGAGAATCAGCGAAGAGGCGGAGATAACGATAGTAGAAAAAGGCCCGTACGTGTCGTACGCGAACTGCGGCCTTCCCTACCATGTCTCGGGGGACATCCGAAAAAGGTCGCGCCTTCTCCTGCAGAGCACCGGAAGGTTTCGACAGCCGCTACTCCATCACGGTTCTCACGGAGACTGAAGCCGTGCAGATCGACCGGGCAGGTCGCCGGGTGCGGGTCGTGGGCCCCGCAGGAGAGTCGTGGCTTTCCTATGACAAGCTGATCCTGGCGCAGGGCGGACACCCTGTTGTTCCCGCTGTGGAGGGAGCGGACGCCGCCCATGTGTTCACCATCTGGACGGTTCCCGACATGGACCGGATCATTGAGCACCTCGAGAAAGCCGCTCCGGCTTCCGCCGTCATAGCGGGCGGCGGCTTCATTGGCGTTGAAATGGCGGAAGCCTTCACGAAACGCGGCATTTCCACCACGATCGTTGAGCTGATGCCTCGGCTCATGTCATCTCTGGATCCGGAGTTCGGCTCCCTGATCTCACAGCGGCTGGAGTCGCGCGGAGTTCACGTGGTAAGCGGGAAAGGCATTGCGGCCATTCACGCCTCGGAGGTGGAGCTCACCGACGGGACGCGGGTGGCGGCCGCCATGGTGCTTCTTGCAGTCGGGGTCAGGCCGGAAACGTCCCTGGCGCGCGCCGCGGGCCTCGCCATCGGGCAGGCGGGCGGGGTCCTCGTGGACAATCACATGCAGACCTCCGACCCGGACATTTTCGCCGCAGGAGACATGGTGGAGATCCACCACAGGGTTCTCGGCCGCGGCGTCCGCATCCCGCTCGCCGGACCCGCGAATCGCCAGGGCAGGGTGGCGGCTTCGAATGCGCTGGGGATTCCCCTGGGCTACGCCGGCGCCCTGGGGACCAGTGTCGTGAAGGTTTTCGATGCGGCCGTTTCCAGCACAGGGCTCACCGAGACCGCCGCTCGCGCCGCAGGGTTGGATGCCGGCGCAGCCGTGGTCGTGAAGGACCATCACGCAGGCTACTACCCGGGCGCCCACGAGCTCTACCTCAAGATCGTGTACGAACGAGGGAGCGGGCGGCTCCTGGGAGGGCAGGCCTTCGGCGAAGAGGGAGTCGAAAAGAGGATCGATGTGCTCGCCACGGCGCTGGCCGCCGGTATGACTCTCTCCGAGGTCGCCGAGCTGGATCTTGCCTACGCTCCGCCGTTCTCTTCCGCCAATGACCCCGTCAACCTTGCCGCCTTCGTCGCGGGGAATGACCTGTCGGGATTCAGCCCCACGCTGACAGCCGGCTCTCTCAAAGGCGTCCTCGGAGCGTCGGGCGCGGATGCGCCGGTGCTCCTGGACGTAAGGACGCTGAACGAGTTCGAGGCGTCGCACCTGAAGGGCGCGACGCACGTGCCGTTGGACGAGCTTCGTTTCCGGCTGGAGGAGATTCCCCGTGACAGGCCGATCATCCTCTACTGTCGGAGCGGATACAGGGCGCATCTGGCGCTGAGGATCCTGAAGGAAAACGGCTTTCACGAGGTCAGGAACGTCACCGGCGGCTATCTGAGCATCACTGCCGAGGGAGGTTTCGAAATCGAAGAGGCGCGGGAAGGAGTGTTGGATTCATGAGCACCGTCAGGGAGAAGATTGCCAAAGGCGCGCGGATAGTGGACGTCAGGACGCCGGCGGAGTTCAGAGACGGGTCGTACCCGGGGGCCATCAACATACCCCTGGTCGCCCTGCTGGCTCGCATGAACGAGCTGGAGCCCAAGGATGCTCCCATTGTCCTGTTCTGCGCCTCAGGCGCGCGCAGCGCCCAGGGAGCCCGGCTGCTCAAGCAGGCAGGGTTCACGGATGTCATCAATGCGGGCGGCCTGGATGACATGCCGGAATGACCCCCGGCCGCGCGGGGCCTACGTCGAGCCCCCCGCCCGAATCCCCCTCGTTCTGCGCCTCCCGCTTTTCTTCGTGGAAAGGCGTCTCGGCAGAAGGCTTCTTGCAAACAGGATCCTGGCCTGGTACCCGAGGCTTTTCATCGGCTCGGGAGTCATGGAGGGCCTGGCGGCCCATGACGAACCCGGTGTGCCACGCCGGCTGCTGAACTTGATCCGCCTGCGCACATCCTTCCTGGTCTCCTGCCCCTTCTGCATCGACATGAACGCGCGGGAGCTTCTTTCCAGCGGCATCGGGACCCAGGAGATACGGGGCCTGCAGGGAGCAGCTCCCCTGGAGGATGTCCCGTCATTCACGGAGAAGGAGAAAATCGCGCTGCGCTATGTCGAGTGCATGTGCGGGACGCCCCTGTCGTTCCCCGCCTCGGTAACCGACAGCCTTCGTTCCGCCTTTTCCTCGAGGGCCATCGTCATCATCGCCGGCACGTGCGCCCAGGTGAACTTCTGGGCCAGGCTCATCCAGTCACTCGGAGTGCCGCCGGCAGGATTCTCCGCGGAAAGGCCCATCCTGAATCTGGAGGCTTTCAGCACCCGCGCGTAGGCCCACGGGGGCAATCTGGACTTTTCCTGTACCACTCGATAACTTTTTTCTCAGCATGTCAAAAGGTGAGCGTCCTCGGGTCATTGCGGACCGCGCTGGTGCATCCAGGGTCCTCGAAGCGAAAAGCCTCGCTCATTCCAGTCCGGACCCCGTTTTTGTCTTCCAGTGGGACCCAGCGAAGGGATTGAGCCGCGTTTCGGAGAACGAGGCGGCATCGAGGCTCGTGGACGCCGAGGTGACCGGAGGGAACGGCGGGATGTCCACGTTCTCCCCGGCCTCGGACCCGCAGATCAGCGCCCTTCTGTACGCCTGCGCCGCGAAGCGGGCAACGGCCGGGCGGCACGTTGTCTGGCGTTCCCTGTCAAGCGGCAACGAAACGCTCATGGCGCTGACCGCTGAGTTCCTCGAACCCGACCTCATCGTTCTCAGCGCCCAGGATCAGGGAGGCGTTGGGGAGCCTCGGCGGAAGCTTTCTGCCATGCACGCGCTCACGGAGATCTCGGCAGGGTGCAGGACTCGCCCCACGTTCCTGGCGCAAACCCTGCTGTTGATCAGGGGCTACCTGGGAATAGAGGATGTCGCCTTTTCCGACGCGCTGGACGGCGCCGACCCCGCAGAGGCGGTGGCTTCCAACGAAATCCTTGTGCGAACTGAAGATGGCGTCCTGGGCGTCATTCGCATCACGATGCCCGGCCCCGCTCTCCTGGACGCGCCGACCCGGGAGTTCCTGAACACACTCGGCTGGATGGCAGGTGAAGCCCTGCGGCGCATGGACAGCGAGACACTGCTGGCCGACTCCGAGGCCTATCTCGCGGCGAGCACGGAAAGCGCCGTTGTGATTTTTGACGCTCGCGGCCGGATCACGCAGTGGAACGCGGCAGCGCAGAAGATGTATGGCCACCAGGCTGCGGAGGTGCTCGGCAAGAGCTGCTCGCTTCTCTACTCGGACGAGGATGTGGTTCGCGGCAAGCCCGAGGATGACCTTCGCAGGGCCCGGGAAATGGGCTCTATTCCGGAGGAAGAGGCTTTGCGAAAACGCAGGGATGGTCAGCTCTTCGCGGTGAGCGCAAAGACCTCCGCGCTTGTGGACGGGCAGGGGAGGCTGCGCGGATACGCCCGGACGGTTCGCGATGTCACCGCGCGCAAGCAAAGCGAGAGCGAGCTTCACATGAACCTGGCGGCCCTTGACAAGCGCGTCCGCGAGCTGCGGTGCCTGTACGAAGTTGCCGCACTGATCAGCGACCAGGCGCTCCCCCTTGGCACCGTCATGCGGGCGGTCGCGGACCTCGTGGCCATGGCGTACCAGTACCCGGAGATCACGTGCGTCAGGCTCCGCGTCGGAGATGATACCTATGAAACGGAAGGCTTTACGGAGACATCCTGGGAGCAGACCAGCACCGTCGGCACCCTTTCCTCCAACCTTGGAACCCTCCAGGTCTGCTACCGGGAGGAGAGGCCCGAGGTGGATGAGGGCCCCTTCAGCGAGGAGGAGCGGGACCTCATCGAAAGCATCGGCCAGCTCCTGGGAGACTTCCTGGAGCGGCGCATGACCGCGGACGCCCTCCGGAGGACCAACGCCCTCCTGGAGACTCTCTTTGCCAGCACGAACTACAAGATAGCGTTTCTGGATAATGACTTCCGCTATATCAGGGTCAACGACGCATATGCCCGGTCGTGGGGTCACCAAAACAGCGACTACGTCGGAAGGAGCCACCTGGAGTTCTTTCCCGACGACGAAGAGATTTTTCGGCAGGTCCTGCGGACCGGCACTCCCTACACCGCGGCTGACAAGCTGCGGGAGGTCCCGGGTGAAGACGGCCTTCCCTCGCCGAACTACTGGGACTGGGAGCTGTTCCCCATGTCGGGAGAAGGGATGGCGGGGCTCGTGCTCATCCTCGTCGATAGAACGAGGCGCCACAGGGCCCGCAAGGAGCTGGAGGATTCCCGCGAGGAGCTTCGAAAGCTCGCCTCCCACCTGCAGGAGCTGCGGGAGGAGGAAAGGAAGTTCATCTCACGGGAAATCCATGATGAGCTGGGGGGACTGTTGACCGCGCTGAAGATGGAGATATCCCTCCTGGGAAGGGCAGACTCGCCACTGAAGGGCGCGTGCCTGGACTCGTACGACTCCGCGCTCGGCCTCGTGGACCAGTCGATCTCCATGGTCCAGAGAATCACCTCCAACCTCCGGCCCCGGATCCTGGACGATTTCGGCCTCGTGCCGGCCATGGAATGGCACATGAAGGATTACGAGAAGCGTTCCGGGATTTCGTGCGCCTTGAAGGCGGGCGCCAGAAACCTCATGATGGAGAAGAACCGGGCCGCGGCGGTCTTCAGGATCTTCCAGGAGGCCCTGACCAACGTCGCCAGGCACGCGAAGGCAACCACGGTGACCGTTTCCCTGCGGCAGACGGGCCAGAGGCTGCGGATGAAGGTCGCCGACAATGGCATCGGGATCACGGAATCCCAGGTGGTCGCCCCGTCTTCCTACGGGATCATGGGTATCCGCGAGCGGGTGCAATCCCTGGGAGGCCATGTGAGCATTCACGGTGTCAGGGGGAAGGGCACGAGCCTCGAGCTGGAAATTCCGCTGCTGGGGGAGGAGGAAGGATGATCAAGGCGATAGTCTGCGACGACCACCCCATTTTCCGTGAGGGCTTGAAAAAGATCATTGGACAATCCCGCGATATCTCCGTCACGGAGGAGGTGAGCGACGGCGTTGCGTTGATGGAGAAGCTTCACGGTCGGCGGTACGACGTGATCATTCTCGACATATCGCTGCCCGGCACCAACGGCCTGGACATCCTGAAGGACCTGCGAACTTCGGGAAAGACGACGCCCGTTCTGATCCTCAGCATGCATCCGGAGGAGCAGTACGCGGTTCGGGCCCTGCGGGCAGGGGCTTCGGGGTACGTGGCCAAGGCGAGCGTGCCGGAGGAGCTGCTGGCTGCCATAAGAAAAGTAGCGGCGGGGCGCAAGTATGTCAGCCCCAGCCTGGCAGAACAGCTTGCATCCGAGCTGGACGGGTCTTCGGAAAAGCCGCCGCACGAGAGGCTTTCCGACCGCGAGTTCCAGATCATGCGCTTGATCGCCTCGGGACGGAAAGTGAAGGAGATCGCCGGGGACCTCTGCCTGAGCCCGGCGACCATCGGCACCTATCGAGCCCGCATCCTGTCCAAGCTCAACCTGCAAAGCAATGCAGAGCTCATCCACTACGCGATTGAGAACAAGTTGCTGTAGAAGATGACACTCGTGTCGAATTCCTTCGACCCCGTGTCATTCGAATGATTCGAGGGAAAAATCATTCTCCGTATGATATCTTCCTTGTGTACGAGCCCCTACCCTTGGTGCATGGGACCCGTGGAGGAAAAAATCTTTGAATGCGCCAAGAAGATCTGGGTGCTTCTGGAGAAGACGAAGGAAGTGAACATCCTGCGCCTCTCGGAGCTTCTGGGAGAACGGAACGTGATTGCCTACCAGGCCCTGGGATGGCTGGCGCGGGACAAGAAGATACACTACGAGCAGAAGGGGAGCCAGGTTTTCATATCGCGAGATGAAGGGGAGGCCGGTGCGCCTCCTGATCGAAGATTGTCGAGGAGGCGTGCATGAAAAAAGGCATTGCAAGTGTCGTGGGGGCGGCAGGGGCTGCGATAGTGCTTTCGGTGGTGCTTCTGAGCTGCCAGACAGCCAAGCCCAACACCGCCGGGAACTCCATCCAGACCGAGCAGGCGGGGCTGGCGCCCAACGGGGACAAGACCCATCAGACCATAGATTTCTCCCTGGTGTTCGCCAACCGGGATGCAATCAAGACGTGGAAGGTGGAGATGGCCACGGGGTCTGGTCCGCAGAAGCAGTGGAGCGGGGACGCGAAGAACCTGCCCGCTACCTTGAGCTGGGACGGGAAGAGCGAGGCTGGGTCCCTGGCGCCGGAAGGCGGCTACACGGCGCAATTGACGGTGGACTATGGCAGCGGGACCCCGGCGGCCACGGCCATGAGCAGTCCTTTCGTGCTGGATATCACGCCTCCCACGGGCAGCGTGAGCTTCAACCCGCAGCAGTTCAGCCCTGATGCGAGCGGCGCGGTGCAGCCCGTGACGGTGACGATCAAGGGCACCTCGAAGGCGGCGACCATGGACAGCTGGTCCATGGACATCACCGACCCCGACGGGAAGGTGTTCCGCAGCTTTGACGGGAAGTGGCCCACCACGGACGTCACGTGGGACGGCAAGTCATCCAGCGGCGACGTTGTGGCCTCCGGGGCCTCGTACTCCGCGATGGCGACGCTGCGGGACGAGTTCGGACTGACGGCGCAGGCCAGCGGGGCAATCGGGGTGGGAGGGCCCGCGGCCCAGGCGCCCGGGCAGGCGCCCGGGACGTTCTCCGTGACCCCCATGACCGCTGGGTTCTCCCCCAAGGGGACGGTGACGGTGGAGAAGCTGGAGGTGGCCTACGGGAAGAGCGAATCGGTGCAGAGCTGGAAGCTTGAGATCCTGGACGGCAGCGGCACCGCGGTGAAAGCGTTCAACGGGGACGGGATGAACATGCCCAAGACGGTGAGCTGGGACGGCAAGGGGGACAGCGGGACACTTTCCCCTGAGGGCAAGTATACGGCGCGGCTGTCGGTGGACTACGGGAGCGCCTTCGCGCCCGGCACGACCACCAGCGACAGCTTTGTGCTGGACATCACGCCTCCCACGGGGAGCATCGCGCTGTCGGACCCGTTGTTTTCCCCCATCGAGGGCTCGCCCACCATCACGCTGACGGTGAACGCCACATCGCAGCTGGCGAAGATCGACAGCTGGCGCATGGAGGTCAACGATCCGGAGAACCACCTGTTCATGGCGTTCGAGGGGAAGTGGCCCACCAAGGACGCGGTGTGGAACGGGAAGAGCATCAAGGGTGAGATGGTGCAGTCCGCGGAGGACTACCCGGTGGTAGCCATGGTGAGGGACGAGTTCGGCAACCTCGGGGAGCTGAAAGCCACGGTGCCCGTGGACATCCTGGTGGAGAAGACGGCAACAGGGCTCCGGATCCTGAGCTCGCGCATCTTCTTCAAGGCGTACACGGCAGACTACCAGGACGTGAGGCCGGACCTTGCCAGCCAGAACATGAAGCGGCTGAGCGACATGGCAGCGAAGCTGAAGAAGTTCCCCAACTACAAGATCAAGCTGGTGGGGCACGCGGTGAAGATCCACTGGGACAACGCGGCCCTGGGGGACATCGAGCAGCGTGACATCCTGCTTCCGCTGTCGAAGTCGCGCGCTGAGGCGATCAAGAAGGCGCTGGTGGACAGGGGACTGAACGAGGCGATGTTCAGCACCGATGGGGTGGGGGCATCGGACCAGCTGGTTCCTGACAGCGACCTGAGCGACAGGTGGCAGAACCGCAGGGTGGCTTTCTTCCTGGAGAGGTAAGAGCACAAGCGGTGCAACAGCAGGGGCCGCTCTTTCCGAGGAAAGAGCGGCCCCTTTTTTTCCTTCCGTGCTACCTGCTCATGCCGATTGTGACGTCTGTCCCCTTCCGGTTGATTTTGAAGCTCATGTCCTTCTTCGCCGGGTCGTTCAGCAGCCTGTAGAAGTCCATGATGGTGCGCACCTCATGGCCGTTGATCTGGCTGATGACGTCTCCCGGTCTTAGACCGGCAATCGACGCCGGGCTCTCATTGTCCGCGGAATCACTGCCCGGCAGGTATGCCACGACCACGCCTTCGAGGCCCTTCGCGAGCCCCGCGTCCTGCCTGATCTGGTCGTTGATGCGGACCACCGTGACGCCCGGCCAAAGGTACTTGTACGACGTGACCTCACTGGTGTCGTCCGGCCTCACGCCGAGCTTGATGGAGAGCCTCGTCTTTTCGCCATACCGGACGATATCGAAGTCGTAGGGCCGGCCGGCAATCAGGTCTCCCACGGCCTGGATCAGGTGATCCCTGTCCGCGATGTCCTGGCCGTTCACGCGCGTGATGTAGTCCCCGGGAAGCATCCCGCCTTTCTCCGCCGGCGAGTTGCGGTACACGTTGATGACCAGGGAGCCTTTGACTCCCGTCACGTTCAGGTCCCTGGCGACCCCGGGATAGGAGTCGTTGCTCGGATCCGCGGCCTGAACGTCATCCGGCATGACCCCGAGCCATCCGTATTCCACTTTGCCCTTGGAAATGAAGTCATCAATAGCCTTCTTGGCGTTGTTGACGGGGATTGCAAACCCGAGGCCGACGCTGCCGCCTGTCGGCGCCGCGATCCAGGTGTTGATACCAACCACTTCGCCCTTCACGTTCACGAGCGCTCCGCCCGAGTTGCCCTGGTTGATTGCGGCATCAGTCTGGATGTAGTCGGTGTTCGGGGCAACCTGCCCGCTGGGACCTCGCCTGCCCAGGGCGCTGACGATGCCCATAGTGATGGTGTTCTCGAAGCCCAGCGGATTGCCCACGGCCAGGACGATGTCCCCTACCTGGAGCTCGTTCGAATCCCCAAGATCCGCCAGCTGAATCGCGTCCCGGCTGTCAAAAGTGACAACGGCAAGATCTCTTCGTGCGTCGGTCCCCACCACCTTGGCCTTGAATGTCCTCTGGTCCGAAAGCTTGACGCTGATATTGGTTGCAGCGTCGACGACATGGTTATTCGTCAGAACGTAGTATGCTCCGCCGGCCTTTTTCACGAGTATGCCGGAGCCCAGGCCGCTTCTTCGGAACTGGCGCTCCCCTCCCTTGCCGCTGCCCGGGGGCTGGTTGAAGAACCAGTCGAAGGGCGACTGCATGGGGGTCTGTTGTTTCACCACCTCGGTGACATCTATCTCGACGACGACCGGAAGCACTTTTTTCGCCACTTCCCGGAATGAATACTGGATTGTTTCAAGGTTTCGCGCCGCGTCCGCCAGCGCCTGGGGGTTCGGCGCACTGGTGGTGGTGCCGGTCTGCGATCCGCCCTGGCCGCTCACCCTCTCTGCTCTCCCGGTTGAGTAGGCAAGTCCCGAGGCCACGAGCAGCATCGCCAGAGTGACAAAAGCAGCCCGGACAGTCATTTTTCCCATGGAAAACACCTCCACCGAGAAGATACAGAATCCTCGACGCAAAATGGCCATGCCATTGTTAATTTTCCTTAATCTGGTATCATGTGCCGCGCCGATTGTCCATCCTGAGGTCGGCAGGGCCATGAACAACGAGCAGATCAAGGCAACGCTGCGGAGCCTTCGCGGGACGGAGCATGACTTCACGGTCATACTCTCGGGCAAGAAGAGCCGCAAGGTTCATGGACTGTACAAGCCGGAAAGCCGCGAGATCATCATCCACAACAGGAACTTCACGAACGACAACGAGCTCATGTACACGGCCATTCATGAATACGCCCATCATATCCAGTTCACCACGTCCGCCACACCGATGTCGGTGCGCACGCATACCACGGCTTTCTGGAACCTCTTTCACACCCTGCTCTTCGAAGCGGAGCAAAAGGGCATCTACCGGAACCCTTTCGAGGAGATCGAGGAGCTGCGTGAGCTCACCAGGCGCATTCGGGAGAAGTTCCTGGCGGCCAGCGGCTCCCTGATGAAGGAGCTGGGGAGGCTCCTCATCCAGGCGAATGGAGTCTGCGAAAAGCACGGAACGAGCTTCTCCGATTATCTGGACAGGGTCCTCTCACTTCCGCGCACCAGCGCGCAGCTCATCATGAAGGCACATACCCTCGACATCGACCCCCGGGTGGGTTTCGAGAACATGCGCAGCCTCGCGTCGATCCGGGACGATGGAGAGCGCGGCAGGGCGCAGGCGGAGCTCCTTGACGGGCACAGCCCCGACATGGTGAAGGCGAAATACGCGGAGCGGCCCGCTCCCCGTGACGCCCGTCAGGCGCTCCAGAAGGAGAGAGAGCGCATCGAGAGGATGATCGAGCGGCTTCGAAAGCGTTTGCAGGAGATCGAGAAGCGGATTTCCGCTGCCGCGGGCTGATCCTCAGTGCCCGTGATGCCCGTCGTGGGCGTGCCCGTGGGCCAGCTCCTCCGCCGTTGCCTCCCGCACCCCCCGCACGTCCACCTCGAAGTGCAGGGTCTGTCCGGCCAGGGGATGATTCGCGTCCACGGTGACTTCCTCCTGATCCATGGTTATCACGGTAACGAGGAGCGGTTCCTCGTGCTCGCCGTGCAGCTCGAGCTTCATGCCGACGGAAAGGTCATCAACGTCCTCGAACTCCCCCCGGGAAATGGTGAATATCACGGACTCGTCACGCGCGCCATACCCCTGGTCCGGCGAAACGGTGACCGAGACGTGCTCCGATGCCGCTTTCCCTTCCAGCGCCGTTTCCAGGCCCGGCACGAGGGTCCCCGTGCCGTGAATATAGGCGAGCGGTTCTTCACCCTGGGAGGTGTCGAGCACTGCGCCGCCTTCGTCAGTGAGAGTGTAATCGATTGTGACGACCCTGTTCCTCGCTATGGTCATTGGGTTCCTTTCCTGGAGAGTGGGCCGCTGCGCTGTCGCCTGTCAAGCCTGGCCTTCGAGGCCCTGCAGGATGTCCAGAAAATCCCGGGGCAGCGGGGACCTGATGAGGATGCGCGCGCCGGTGAAAGGGTGAACGAACTGCGATTCCTCGGCGTGCAGGCAGTGTCGAGGAGGAAAGGACGGGCTTCCAGCCCACGGATGGGCGCGCGGAGCGTCCTTTTCTCCGCGCTGGTACTCCAGGAACCGGGATTCATCCTTATAAAGGAGGTCTCCCCACACCGGATGTCCGATTGCCGCCAGGTGGGCACGCACCTGGTGCTGGCGCCCCGTCCGTGGAAAGACAGCAAGGAGCGTGTGCTGCTTCATGCGGCGCAGCACCCTGCAGTCAGTGATGGACGGCAGGCCGCCTTCCCGCGGCGCCACCCTGATTGTCGTCACGCTCGAGCTGTCAGGTCCGAGGGCAAGATCGATCCTGCGCTCATCCCAGGGTACAACGCCCTCGACCAGGGCCACGTAGCGCTTGTCGATCTCCCCGCGAGCGGCAAGCTCCAGCATTGCGCGTAGGGAGCCGCCGGTTTTCGCCGCCAGGATCACCCCGCTGGTGAACACGTCCAGCCTGTTGACCAGACTGAGGAAGAAATCCCCGGCCTCACTCAGGCTCGCCCGAAGGTCGGCCGCAAACCGCTCTCGAAGAAACTGGATGACGGTGTCTGCCTGGTACCTGCCCGCGGGATGCGACGCCGCGCCGGCCGGCTTGTCCAGCGCGATGATGTGCTCATCCTGGTAGAGGATCTCGAGCTCGCGGCCGCTGCTGACCGCGGGCAGGCTTCTCCAGTGAACCGTGAGAATGTCTCCCGTCTTGAGCCGGGCGGACGTCGCATAACGCCTTCCGTTCAGGAGCGACTCGCCGGTCTGGATCTTCTGCCTGATCCGCGTACGGGAGAGAGAGGGAAGTGAGAGCGCAAGGAATGCGTCCGCCCGAAGGCCGTGATGCGCCTGCTCGACGGTCAGGAAAGAAGGGGCCGGAATCTCAAGCGCCGCATTCACGGGTCCAGCGGTCACGGGTTGAGCCCGATGGTCACGTCGTTCCCGCCCCGCAGGATGGCAAAGCTCACCGTCCGCCGCGAAGCCTCGTTCAGAGCGCGGTAATAGTCCAACATCGTGCTCACGCTTTTTCCGTTGATGGCCTTGATGACGTCCCCGGCCTGGATCCCCGCAATTGCCGCCGGGGCGCTCGGATCCGCGAGGTCCCCCACAATCACTCCACGGACGCCGGGTGGGATGTTCTGGTCCTGGCGCACCTCATTCGTGAGGGGGAGCGCAGTCAGCCCCGGCCACAGGTTCTTCGGCTGGGCCACCCGGTCCTGATCGTCCCGCCGGCCGATGGTGATCTTCAGAGCGAGCTGTCCTCCGTAGCGCATCACGGTGAACTCCTGCGAATCACCCGCGTGCAGGGCGCCGATGATCTGCGTAAGCTCGCTGCTGTCCCGGATGCCCCTGCCGTTCACCTTCGTGACGAAGTCTCCGGGAAGGAGCCCGCCCTTGTCTGCCGGCGATCCCCGGTAGAGATTCCACACGAAGGCTCCCTTCATGCCCTCCAGCTTCAGGTCCTTCGCGACGGCCAGAGAGGGACCGCTGTCCTGGATGTCTCCGATCTGCACGCCCAGCCATCCATATTCGACCTTGCCGGTGGAAATGAAATCATCGATGGCCTGACGCGCGTTGTTGATGGGGATTGCAAACCCGAGCCCGACGTTCCCGCCGCTGGGGGCGGCAATCCATGTATTCATTCCGATCACCTGGCCGCGGATATTCACCAGCGCCCCGCCGGAGTTGCCCTGGTTGATCGGCGCGTCGGTCTGGATGTAGTCGGTGTATGTTGCGACATCCCCCGTGGGTGCCCTGCGGCCAAGGGCGCTCACGATTCCCATCGTGACCGACGATGTGAAGCCCAGGGGATTTCCCACGGCAAAGACGATGTCCCCCACCTCCAGGGAGTTCGAATCCCCCAGGTCCGCGAGGCTCACCGCGTCCCGCGTCTCGAATGAGACCAGCGCAACGTCTTTCCGCGGGTCCTTTCCGACAACGCGCGCTTTGAAGATGCGGCCGTCGTTCATCTTGACGCTGATGTCAGCGGCATCCTTCACCACGTGGTTGTTTGTCAGGACGTATACCATGTCCCCCGCCCGGCGGACGATGATGCCCGACCCCAGGCCCGACTGTCGGAAAGATCTGTCTCCCCCGTTCGGCTGGGGCTGGCCAAAGAACCAGTCGAAGGGGAGCTGGAGCTGCGGCAGCTTCTGCCTGACCACCTCCGTGACGTCGATCTCGACAACCTCGGGAAGCACTCTCTGAGCGACCTGGCGGAATGCCGACTGCATGGACTGAAGAGCGTTCGGCGCCTGGGCAAAGAGGAGCCCCGGCGCGGCCAGGAGAGCTACCAGCGCGATTCGCGCCGCATATCGCATTTTCATGGAAAGAAACCTCCACACGAAAAGTATACCTACACGGTTCTCGCGGTGTTATCAAGTATGTTAATTTTCATTAACGATCAGGCCCGCGGGCCTGTTCCGGCACGGCTCGAATTGACAGTCAGCCGGCAGGGGGATACCATTTCTGTCGGGACGGAAGCCTGTCACAGGTTTGTTCCCGGAGACTGACATGACCAAAAAACGAAATCTGGTTCTTGCGCTCGCGGGGCTGCTCGTCGCTCTGGGGTGCGGCACCCTCCTCTGGGCTGATCCCCCGGACAGAGTCGGCCGCCTCAACCTCATTACGGGAACAGTGTCCTTCCACCCGGGGAGCCTGGAGGAGTGGACCCCCGCCTCGCTGAACTACCCCCTTACCACGGGGGACAACCTGTGGACGGATCAGGACGGAGAGGCTGAGATTCACGTCGGCTCCACCGTCGTTCGCCTTGCGTCGAATACAGAGTTTTCCTTCCTGAACCTGGACGACCAGACGATGCAGATCCGGCTTTCCACCGGCTCGCTGAACGTCAGGCTGCGCCACCTGAACCCGGACGAGGTGGTGGAGATCGACACGCCGGACTCGAGCCTTGTGCTCTCCCGGCCCGGCAGCTACCGCGTCGACGTGCAGGAAACCGGTGACACGAGCCTCACGGTGCGCTCCGGTGAGGCCGCGGTGACGGCGGGGGACTCCTCGTTCTCCGTCGCCTCGGACCAGGCTGTCGACATAACGGGGTTGGATTCCCCCAGCTACCAGGTGAGCGTGGCGGATCCTCCGGACGAATGGGACCAGTGGTGCGAAGCTCGCGACGCCCGGGAAGACCGCATGGCCTCCACTCACTATGTGCCGAGGGAGATGATCGGAGTCGAGGACCTGGATGCCAACGGTACCTGGCGCGTCCTCCCGGGGTATGGCGCCGTGTGGCAGCCCACCGCTGTCGAGACGGGCTGGGCCCCCTACCGCTACGGGCACTGGGCCTGGGTGGATCCCTGGGGTTGGACCTGGATCGATGATGCCCCCTGGGGCTTTGCGCCTTTCCACTATGGACGGTGGGCGTATCTGGGAGCAGCCTGGGTGTGGGTTCCCGGAAGAATCGTCGCGCGTCCTGTCTATGCCCCGGCGCTCGTGGTGTTTGCGGGCGGCAATGGGTGGGGCTCGTCGCACGCGCCGGGCGGAGGCGTCGCATGGTTCCCCCTCGGACCGCGTGAGCCCTATGTGCCCCCGTATACCGTGAGCAATGTCTACGTGCGGAACGTGAACATAAGCCACGTCACGGTGGTGAACGTGCAGACAATCAACGTCACCACGTACAGGTACGTAAACCGCTCGGTGCCCGGCGCCGTGGTCATGGTGCCGAACCAGACCTTCGTGCGCGCGCAGCCCGTCAACACTTCGGTGTACGTCGTGTCTCGTGACGAGGCCATGCAGGCCCCCGTCCGGGGAACCTACGCCCCCCTGGCGCCGGAGAGGGAAAGCGTGCTGGGTCGGGCCGCAATTGGTCCCGCCGCCCGACCGCCGGCCATGATCATGTCCCGGCCCGTCGTGGTTCGCGAGGCTCCGCCGCCGGCACCGGTGCCCTTCTCGGCCCGCCAGCAGGCGCTCCAGGCGCACCCCGGCCGGCCCATTGATCCTGAAACGCTTCAGACCATCAGGAGATCTTCCCCGGGACCGACTCAGGCCCCGGTGATCGTGAACCCCAACGCGCAGAGGCGTTACCAGGGCGGGCAGGGTCCGCAGCCGGTCCAGGGACAGCAGGGGCAGCGCATGCAGGGGCAGGTCCAGCCCGGGCCGCGCGTGCAGCAGGGCACCCAGGTGCAGCCGGGACCTCAGCCGCAGCCGATCCAGCCGGGAGCGCGCGTGCAGCCAGTGAACCCCCAGGGACCGGGGGGGCAGCGCATGCAGCCAGGGACCCCGGGCCAGCCGGGGCAACGCGTGCCGGGGCAGGTCCAGCCGGGGCAACGCGTGCCGGGGCAGGTCCAGCCGGGGCAGCGCATGCCGGGGCAGGCCCGACCGGGTCCGCGGGTGCAGCCGGGCGTGAGGAGGGGACAGCAGGGGCAAGCCCTGCCTCCGGGAGGCGGGTCCGCGGGGAGGCCGCAGGGAGGACCGGGCCAGAACCCAGGCGCGGCGCCGTCGAATGACGATCTGAAGAAGAGGAAGAACCAGGGAGACCAGGGGCAGGCGGGCGGCAACTAGGCTTTGCGCCCGCGCGCTTCAGGAGAGGAGACCGTGACCAGCAGGGGCACCGCGAAAGCGCTGTCTCCCGGGGAGATGCGCTACAAGAGCATATTCCTGCACTCGGCAGTCTCCCTGTGGGAAGAAGACATCTCCGCGCTGCGGGCCGCGTTGCGGGATCTGAAGTCCAGCGGCGTGGGTGACCTTGCCGTCTGGCTGGATTCCCACCAGGATTTTCTGGTCCTGGCCGCGCAGTTGATCCGCGTGGTGGACGTCAACCATGCAACCCTCGCGCTCTACGAGGTGACGAGCGCGGAGTCCCTGCGCGGCCCCCTTGCCGCGCGGCTCGATCTGCGGGATCAGGCGGCGCGCGCGAGCATGCGGGACAACGTCCTGGCCATCTGGGAGGGCAGACGGTACTGCGAGGCGGAGTCCAACGCGGTGACGACCACCGGGAAACGGATCGACATCGCGATCAGGATGTATATCCCGCCGGAAAGCGATCCCTACCCGTACATGCTCGTCAGCGTGCTGGACATCTCGGCGCGCGTCCAGGCGGAGGCTGCTCTCCGCAAGAGCGAAGAGCAGCTTCTGCAGGCGCGCAAGATGGAGGCAGTGGGGAGGCTTGCCGGCGGTATTGCGCATGATTTCAACAACTTGATTACCGTGATACGGGGATACACGGAGCTGGTGGAGGAAAGCCTTCCCGAGACAGGGCCCGCGCGCGCGGACATGCGGGAGGTCAAGAGAGCCGTTGACAGGGCGGCAGACCTGACGGCGCAGCTCCTGGCTTTCAGCCGCAAGCAGATCCTCCAACCGCGGATCGTCAGCCTCAATGAGATCGTTCACCGCATGGAGAAGATCCTTTCGCGCATGATTGGTGAGGACATCGAGCTCGCCCTGCTCCTGCAGCCGGACGCCGGAAATGTCAGGGCGGATCCAGGCCAGATGGAGCAGGTGATCATGAACCTCGCCGCGAACGCCCGGGACGCGATGCCGCGGGGCGGGACCCTCTCCTTCCAGACTTCCAATCTCGACCTTGATGCCGCGGCCGCGCGCGTTCATCCCGAGATGGCTCCGGGAGAATACGTGACTCTCACCGTCGGCGACACCGGTTCGGGAATGGATGGTCAGACCCTCGAGCGGATTTTCGAGCCATTCTTCACGACCAAGGAGCTGGGGAAGGGAACCGGCCTGGGGCTGGCAACCGTGTACGGCATCGTCAAGCAGAGCGGCGGCTACATCTACTGCAGCAGCGAGATGGGGGTTGGGACGTCGTTCCAGATCCATCTCCCGAGGGTCTTCGAGACGCGCTCCGCGGACCCGGGGAGCCGAGCCGGATGTGCGCCCGGGCAAGCGCGGCGGCAATGTCCTCCTCGTGGAAGACGAGGAGGCCCTGAGGAATTACTGCCGCGAAATCCTGGAAAGAAACGGCTACGACGTGCTGGTTGCGGCCAGCGGCGAGGCGGCCCTGGAGCTTGTCCGCTCCCCGCGCCGCGAGGTGGACCTTCTCCTGACCGATGTTGTCATGCCGCGGATGAGCGGTCCCGAGCTGGGGCGCCGCCTGCGCGTCCTGCAGCCTGATGTCAGGATCCTGTACATGTCAGGCTATGCGGAGGACCCTGTCTCCCGGCATGGGATCCTGGAGCCCGGCGCCGACCTCGTCGAGAAGCCCTTTGACGGGGCCGGCCTCCTTCGACGGGTTCGCGCGTCGCTCTCCCAGGGCGACCCTACGTCCTGATCTCCTCCGTCTCCCGCTCGGAAAGCCTTTCTTTCCTGGCAAGGCTCCGCAGGACCGCGCTTTCGTCGTAGAGAAGGAAGACCAGGAGGCCGGCCACGCACACCGCGACCGAAACGATTGCGCTCATGCGGATGCCGAAGGGATGCTCGACGGACATCCCCAGGGTGAGAAACCACGGGAAGAGGATGTTCGCGATCGATATCCCCAGGTTCGTCTCGAAGGAACGCACTCCGAAGAACATCCCCGCCTTGAAGTTCCCCGTCTCGATGCCGTCCGCCTCGGCGATGTCAGCGACCACGGCGTTGGGCACGATGGTGAAGATGGCAATCGGCAGGGCGGCAAAGACCACGGTGATGTAGGCATACACGATGCCGGACAGGGGGAGCACCCCCATGAATGAGAAAAGGACAAAGAGAAAGGCGAGCAGGCCGAAGCCGATCAGGATCATTCTCTTCTTTTCCCACCGGACAGCGCCGGCGGTGATCACGGGGTAGAAGATGAACGAGAGGATGAACATCACCATCATGAGGAAGGACGTGATCTCCTTCTCGAGTCGGAGGAGTGTGACGACGTAGTACACGATTCCCATCTGGATGATGGTCTGGCAGACGTTGTAGAGAAGCTCCGAGACCAGGAACAGGCTGAAGTTCCTGTTGCGAAGGGAAGAGCCGAGCGCCTGCAGGGTGCCTTCGTTGGACACCGAGTAGGCGGCGTACCGCTTCTCGTCGATAATGATGACCGGCAAGGCCATGAGGATGAGCGAGAGAACGCCAAAGATGGCTTCCACCGCCTGGAAGGCACGGGTGGAGCTCATGCCGGAGCGCTCGAAGATGGTCTGGAAATCGTAGACAAAGTTGCCCACCGCGAATCCCAGGGACCAGGTGATCCCGATCACGGTGCTGATGAAAAGGCGCTCCTTGGGGTTATGACCAAGCTCGCTGATCAGCGCGTTGTAAGGCGCCGTGTACATCACGAAGAAAAAGTAGAAGAGAAGGATGGTGACCGACAGCCATGCCGTGTTCATCCAGCTTGCCGAAGGGCTCGGGTTGGACGTGAAATGCTTCAGGGGAATGAAGACGAGGACGGAGAAAAGGGCGAACGGGGCAAAGCTGACGGCAAGGAAGAACCGGCGACGTCCCATGCGGGCCCGGGACCTGTCCGACCACGACGCCAGGAGCGGGTTGGTGACCGCGTCGAAAAAGCGCGAAGCAAAGTTGATGATCCCGATGATCGTGAATATGCCGACCAGCACTCCCTCGAAGATGAACGGAGGGAAGATCCTGTGCGCGGAGGCCGTCTCCGGCGGCATGTAGAAGTACATGACGAGGTTGCTCACTCCGTAGGAGGCAAGGGACCAGCCAAGCTGGCCCAGGGCGAATATCACGAGCTTCCAGGTCGGCAGCTTTTCCGGCGTCCCGCTCATGCGTTTCCTCCAACGCGGTCAGCGCAACCCCGTGAGTCCTCATGCGTCCCCACGATCCTCCCGGAGTCGCGGCAGGCATGTTGATTATCAGGTTCATTTCGATCTTAGTCTTCGCGGCCCGCGGACGCAAGCTCATGGCTTGAACGTTGAACCGACTCATGCTATCAGTGTTAGTAACTCAAAAAGCGATGAACGAGAAGCGGGGGCAAAGTCAAAGGCATGGCTGAGCGAAAGGCAACTTCCGCGGACGTTGCGATCAGGGCCGGGGTCTCGCGCACGACGGTCTCTTTTGTTCTGAATAATACACCTGGGAAGAACATTCCGGAAGGAACCCGGCGGAAGGTGCTGGAGGCGGCCCGGGAGATGGGCTTTGTTCCCAACGAAAAGGCCCGCGACGTGGCCATGATCAAGCACAACTCCATCGGCTTCTTCATCCCTCACGCCGGATACATCTCCTCGGACGCCTACATCATCCGGGTGATCGAGGGGATGACTCCCGTGCTCAACAAGAACCGGTTCCGCCTTGTCCTGCAGCCCCTGAAGCTCCAGGAGATGGACTACCTGGCGCGCGCGCGGCAGGACAGCGTGGACGGGATCGTGCTCATGGATACGCGTGACGATGACAAGGGCCTCGCGGAGCTGATTGCGGCCGGGTTCCCGCTTGTCGTGATCGGTACCGTCTCTCACTCCAGCGTGATCCAGATCGACATCGACAACCGTTCCGCCGCACGGAGCGCAGTGGAGTACCTGATATCGCTCGGGCACCAGGACATCGGCATGATCCTTCATGCCCCCGTCTCGTATTACGCCTCGCGGGACCGGTTCGAGGGCTACCGCGATGCCATGGAAGGCGCACACCGCGTGGTCAGAAAGCAGTGGGTGCACAGCGCAAACCTGACAGAGGAAAGCGGATACAAAGCAATGGCGGAAATCCTGGCGGGGGAGAAGCGACCCACGGCGGTGTTCGCCGGCAACGACGTGGTCGCCTATGGCGGCATGCAGGCCATCAAGGACGCCGGGCTCTCCATTCCGGGGGACATCTCCATTGTCGGGTTCGATGACGATCTTCCCTCACGGTACGTGAACCCTCCCCTGACTACCGTCACCAATCCCGCCCCGAGTCTCGGGGCCGAGGCGGCGCGCATGCTCATCCGGGTCCTCCGGGGTCACACGGCGGCGGAGCTCTCTCCCGCGCTGCCCATGCTCCTTGCCGTGCGGGACAGCTGCAGGCAACTGTGAGCGGAGGCACACCATGATCGCAGCCGAAAAGGTGCATGTTCCGTTCGAGAGCCGCGCGGGTGTGGAGGCTTGCGGGAGGCGTTCCCGGCATGGAGCCTCGCTTCTGCCGCGGGCCGCGTGATATACTGACCTCGGAGGAACCCGATGGCATACTTCGACTGGTCGAGCGACCTCAGCGTGAACGTGAAGGAGATAGACGACGAGCATCGGAAGCTGGTCGGCATGATCAACTCCCTGAACGAGGCGATGCTCGCGCGAAAAGGGCGGGAAGCCCAGAAGACGACAATCGACGCAATGGTGGACTACGCGGCAACGCACTTCGCAACAGAGGAACGCTACATGCAGGCGTTCCGCTACCAGGGATACCAGGCGCATCGGGTCGAGCACGAAAAGTTCACCGCCAAGGCGCTGGAGCTGAAGACCAGGGCGGACCGCGCCGGTTTCATTCTCACCCTTGAAATCGTGAGCTTCCTCAAGGCGTGGCTGCAGAACCATATTTTGGGGACCGACAAGCGCTATCAGTCCTGCTTCAACGAGCACGGGCTTCGGTGATGGAGACACGGAAGAACATCGCGCTCGTGGCGCATGACAACTGCAAGAAGGACCTCGTCGAATGGGTGAACTGGAACTGGAAGCTGCTGCTGGGACACCAGCTGATCTGCACGGGGACCACCGGGCGGCTCGTGGAAGAGACGCTCGCCGGCAGGACGCGCGGTGAGGTGAAGCCCGCGTACACCATTATCAAGCTGAAATCAGGGCCCTTCGGGGGAGACCAGCAGCTGGGGGCCATGATCGTGGACGGGAAGGTCGATGTGCTCATCTTCTTCTGGGATCCCATGGAGCCGCAGCCGCATGACGTCGATGTGAAGGCGCTCCTTCGCATCTCGGTCCTGTACAACATCCCCGCGGCCTGCAACCGCTCGACGGCGGATTTCCTCATTTCCTCGCAACTCCTGAACGAGCCTTACGCGCCTATCCGGCGGGACTACGCGGAGTACCTGACCAGGAAGATCGAGCTGTAGGATTGCAATGCCTGACGTGGAGCACCTGCACGGGCGCGAGCCCGTGACCCAGCTTCCCTACGGCGTGAGCCGCTCCTACGCCGCCCTGGCCCGAAGCGAGGATCCGGACACGGATCCGATTGCCGCGCAGTTCATTCCGCGCCCGGGTGAGCTTGTCACCCTTCCCTATGAATCCGCGGATCCCATCAGTGACGCACGCTATCTGGTCACGGAGAGGCTCGTCCACCACTATCCCGACCGCGCGCTGCTCCTGGTGAGCGACCGGTGCGCCACCTACTGCAGGCATTGCTTCCGCCGCCACTTCACCGGCCATGGCGGCGGACAGATCACCGCGGAGCAGCTGGAGGCGGCCTGCGCCTACCTGGCCCACACACCCTCCATTCACGAAGTGCTGTTGTCCGGCGGCGACCCCCTCATGCTGTCCGACCGGGACCTGGGCACCGTTGTTGACCGTCTCCTCCGTGTCGACCCTTCCTACGTGCTTCGCGTCTGTACGCGCATGCCGGTGGTGCATCCCGCGCGGATCACCGAGGACCTGGCGCTGATGCTCGGGAAGCCGGGCTCCGTGTGGGCGGTCATACACGCCAACCATCCCCGGGAGCTCACGGATGAGTTTCGTCAGGCCGTCCGTCGGCTCATCACCGCCGGCGTGCCTGTCTTGAATCAGGCTGTTCTCCTTCGCGGCGTCAACGACACCACGGAGACCCTGGAGGCGTTGCTCCGCGGTCTGGTGAGGGCGGGGGTGAAGCCGTACTACCTTTTCCAGGGAGACCTGGCCGCCGGCACGGCCCATTTTCGAGTGTCCCTGGAAAAAGGCATTGCCCTGATGAGAGAGCTCCGGGCGCGTCTGTCAGGAATTGCTCTTCCCACCTATGCCGTGGATCTTCCCGGCGGGGGAGGAAAAGTACCCGTGGAGTCCGCGCTGGTGCGCACGGAGCAGGACGCATATGTCCTGCGCGGCCCTGATGGGAAGGAATACCGGTATCCCCGGGAGACCTGAGGTCGGGCCATGATGCCGCACGGGCTGACTTACAGCGCGGGGTTCAGATCGGTGACGGAGTCTCCGTCCAGCTCCTCGTGGTAGAAGTCGCGGATGAGGGTGCGGACCACGGCGAGACCTTCCGGGCTGATGGACTGGATCAGAAATCCCATGCTGTAGAAATCCCCGCTCGCGTCCTTTCGGCACCACTTGCTCACCGCCGTGAACGCCAGGTGTCCGTCCTTCATGACGTTGCGCGGAAGATCCATGCGCAGGGAGAGCTCCCTCTTCGGCTTCACAGCCTTTTCCCCGATCAGCATCATTCCTTCCGGCGTGATGTCTGTCATGTGCCCGAGCAACCGGCCCGTAGCCGCATTGAACACACGCAGCCGATAGATGAGGTGGGTCCGTTCCTCTCTCATGGGTCTCATGCGCCGCCTCCGCCGCGCGTCGTCTTCCTGCCGCTGGTCCGGGGGATCTTCTTGAGGAGGATTATTGTCATGTCGTCCTCCTGGTCTGCCTGGAAAGCTCGTACATCGTCGAGGATCCCTTCAAGGGCTTTCTCCACCGGCAGGTCCGCGCAGCGCGCGAACACCTCCTGGAGGCGTTCCTGGCCGTACATCTCTCCCGCGCTGTTCGTGCCTTCAGTTACCCCGTCCGTGAAGAAGAGGGCAACGTCGTTGTCCGCGATCTCTATTCTCTTGACCTCCATGACGGTTTCGATCTGGTCCGCGATGCCGAGCCATGTCCCCCGGGTCGGGACGGACGTCACGGAACCCAGGGCGGAGCGATAGACAAGGACGTCCTGGTGGTGCCCGGCGACGATCATGCAATCGTCCTCCAGCTTGATCACCATCATCGTCATGTAGTGGTTCGCGCCAAGCCGCCCGATGTCCTCCTTGATGACCCTGTTGGTGGTGGACAGGACGTCGAGGGGCTGCGCGGAGGGGTTGCCCTGGATCACGGTCATGATGCTCGCCTGCGCCATCATCATGATCAGGCCGGAGTCCACGCCATGCCCTGCCACGTCGCCGATTGCCACCCACCTGTCCCCCGAGTCCGTCTCAATGATGTCGTAATAGTCCCCGCCAACTTCCTTTGCCGGCAGCATGGTGACCGCGCTTTCGAAGCCCCTGATGGCGCCTTTCCTCTGGGGAAGGAGGGCGGTCTGGATCCTCTTGGCAAGCTCCATCTCCCCCCAGAGGGCGTCACGCGCTTTTTTCAGCTTCACCAGGAGAGAAAACTCCTTCTCAATGAGGTTGTGGCGGACGTGGGTGATGCTCACGGCCAGGATGATGGTGGAAATGAGAAAGAAGAGGTTGTTTGTCAGCCTTGCCTGGTCGAAGGGGTGCGGGACAATCAGGTTGAACGCGATATACATGGCCAGGATGGCAAGGGCATTTGCCGCGGTATGCGGTGCGCGCCACGGCATCAGGAGGTTGACGCCGATGACCACGAGGGTGAGCCCCGCGTAGTACGTGGAATTGAACCCGCCGAGGTCCACCGTCATGAGGGCGATGATCGCGCCGACCTGCAGGGAAATGAAATATCCGTGGAGGTAGGACCAGCGGCTCGGGGGTGTGTTTCGCACAATAAGGAACTGGGCCAGGGCGAGCACGGTGGAAGTGAGCCGGTAGACCGCGAAGCGGGGAAGCAACCCCGCGGGCATCATGAAATAGTCAAGGACAAAGAAGAGAGGCACCAGGACGATGGCCAGCGCGGTGAGCGTGCGAAGCCAGTCGTGGATGATCCCGATCCTGTAAGCGGCGAAATCGTCCGCATCGATTGCGCGTGCGGTCCAGGCCTCCAGCTGGTCCCGTGTCCGGCCGGAGGGCGCCGCGGCGGTCATGGTGTCAGCTCTGGGCATCGGGGGCCTTCCTCACGTGCAGCAGCATCTGAATCCGGGTGGCGTCGAACTTCACCGATACGTCGGCCCCCGGAAGGCCGTCCACCAGGCGCATGAAGTCATCCTCTGTGCGATAGATGATTTTCCAGTCGTGCCAGTACTCCATGTAGAAGCGGCTGGGATTCACCACGGAGAAGTTGCCGACTGCCATCTCGCCGCCCGGGGTGAGCAGCTGGTAGAGCTTCTTGAGGACGGCAGCGGCAACCGGGGCCGTCAGGTAATCGAACAGGCCCATGGAGTAGATGAAATGGAACTGGCCCCATCGCTCCTGGAGCGCCCGGGCGACCAGCATGGTCCGCACCGACTCCCGAATGAAATCCGCCGAGATCTCCGTGTCCAGGGAGCGTTCGATCTCGCTCACCAGGCCCGCTGCTTCCAGGAGCGCCTGCTGGTCCTGGTCGAAGAAGGAGAAGTGCATGCGGGCGCAGTCCTCAGGGGTCCGCAGGATGTCCCGCACCTCGAAGGCGGGCCCGCACGCCACGGAGAGGATCCGCAGCTTCTGCGACTCCGGCAGGCAGAACTGTCCCGTGAAGTGATGGAGCATGGCGGCCACCTCCACACGCCTGTTGCGCACGGCATAGGCCGCCCGCTGATCCACGGAGAACTTGTGCATGACCTTGCCGAAGGTCGAGTCCCCCTGGTAGTCGTCCAGGTAGATCATGCGCATCATCTCCGAGTCTCCGTTGTAGCCTCGCGGCTTGAGGTTCGTGCGCGCCATGATGGGGGCGCGGAGCAGGATGTTCCACAACTGACGCCGGAAATAGAACCCGTGGTGCTCGTGCTCCTTCTCGCTGAATCCGCTCACGACCCGGTCCAGGAGCACGTTCTGTCTCTCCATGTAGTCCCGGAGGTCATTTCCCACGTTTCGGATGATGCTCCGCTGGATGACCTCCCGCACCTCGGGCGGCTCGTTCAGGCAGTCCGTGTCCATCTGGTCGAGCGCGTTCAGGTAGACGTTCAAGTCGTAGGTCAGGTCCGAGACGTAATTTCGAAACGCCGGGTCGATGCTGTTCTTGTAGCCGAAGATGAGGGAAAGGTTGACGGCCGCGGTTTCCAGCGTTTCGATCTTTGCGTGGAAGAAAAGCTTCTCGAAATCGTGCGTCCGGCCAACCGCCACAAGCCTTCGGGCGCGCTCGCCTTCGCGGCCCGCAAGAATGTGGCAGGGCCCGATCTGGATGAGCTTGTCATTGACTGAAATCTCGAGGTTCTCAATCTCTGGTCCGAGCTGTTCCCCGTCTCCCTCCACCCAGATGGAGTAGCGGGAGGCATACGCCGCCTGTACGATGACCCTTTTTTTCCCCGACGTCAGCCAGCCCTGCAGGACGGGGGATTGCGGCGCCATAGCCGATCAGTCCGTGCCCTCGATGACAATTCTGCCATCAGGCGTCTGGAAGATGACCAGGGCGGAAAAAGAGATATCCTGCCACTTCAACGACTTCTTGTATGCCACGGTGATCTGCCCCTCCCCGACGCGCGCCCTTTCCAGGATCTTGATCACCGGGGTCAGGGTGGAGGAGTTCATGTACGAGAGGTCACGGAAGTTCATCACGATGCGCTTCTTGGCCGGGATGGCCTCCCCGAGCGTCCGCAGGAGGATAGGCATGACGAAATCATTGGGATCACGCAGGATGCTCTTGCCGAGAAAATGGACCGTAATGGTCCGCTCCTCGTCCGCGATGTCTATGGTCAACTGGTTATTCGTGAAAGTCTGCACTTTCGCCATGTCGTTCCTCCCCCGTGCTCATTCCAGGTTTGAGACCGCCGAAACGCTGAGCGTGTCGTTCTCATCGAGATAGAAGTCCAGTATCGCCCGCCCCTCGTACGTGATGCGGACCAGGCCGAGACCGCTCTTGTCCCCTTCCAGGGGCTCTCGGGAAATTGCCTTCATCCGCGCGATGTATGCTTCGAACGGCGCCTGGAACCCGCGGACCCACTGGATGGTGCGATCCAGCTCGCTCAAGTACGTGCGGCTGTAGGTGCCGATCGGGTTCGAGACGAGGACGGAGAACGTGACGCCGGAAATCCACACCCGCACCATCACGGCATCCGTTTCGTTGGTGAAGTGCCCGTACTTGATCCCGTTCTCCACGAGCTCGCACACCACCATCGTATACTTGTCCACGCCCTCCGGGGGCAGCCCGCAGCTGCGGAGGAATTCGCCCACCGCCTGGTTGACTCTCCCGACTTCTCCCCAGTCGGAGGCCACGCGAAGCTCGAGCTCCTGGCTGTTCATCCGTTCCCCGCCCCGTGCATGGGTGGCCAAATCTCTCCCTTCATGAGTTGAAAAAACCCGCTCGAATGTTCGCAGACAATTCTCAAGCGACGCGCGCTGCCCGTGCCGTCTTCGCGCATTGTCACGTGAAAGATATTCAGACGGCGACCGCAAGGCAAAACATTCCTGATCACCGGCCATCGGTCTCGGGTTGATCGGCTGGGACGTCCCGCACCTCGCCCCTGAGGGCGTGTACGCCACGCTTCTCCGCGGTGGCGGACTTGCGGCGTCCGACGGAAAAGAGGTATGCTTCCTGCGAAAGAGTTGACCGCACAATGACGAAACGTATCGAACAACTGATGAGAAGGGCGGAAGGAGCCCTCGGGCGTGCCTTCGAGCAGCTCGATGCTGCCGGTACCATAGCGAAGAAGTTGGACGCGGAGGCCGCGAAGCTTGGCGGGGAACACACCTTCGTCGAGCTCATGATCATACGCGAAGTCATAGACCGCGTGGGCAGAATTTGCAATGCGGCTTTCATTGCGGATGCCCGGGCCGCCGGGCCGCTGCCCTTCCCTCCTCGAGACCGGACTGCAGGAATGATGCCCGCCGTCACCCCGCGGCGCGCACGGCGGAAGACCGGCCGGCCCGGAAGCAAGAGAAAAAGGCCGTGAATAAGGGCGCCCCTCGCATGATTCTCGCCGCGGTCGCCCTCCTTTCCCTTTTTGGCTGCGCTTCCGCACCGGACAATTTTCTCCTCACGAAGCTCGACGGGCAGGCCAAGGCACGAGCCCTCGTTGACGAGGGGATTCAGCAGTACCGCGTCCAGCTCCTCGGGAGAGGAGACCTGGGCAAGGTGGGGTCCGTGCGGGAGTATTTCACCATGGCCCTCCGCTTCGACCCGCAGAGCCTCCTCGCGGCGAGATACCGTGACCTGGTGGACAATTTCCGCGCTGCCCAGTTTTCCCACGCGCTGAAAGCGGCGCAGACCGTCTACGCCGTCCAGAGACGGCGGGAGGATGAGGACTACGCCATGGTGCTGGAGATACAGACGGCGCGTCGGCTCGACCCGGCGAACGCCGCGGCTGCCCGGCTGGCGGGGGACACGGAGTCAATACGCCAGAGACTGATTGCGCAGTACCTCTCGAAGGCCTGGACGTCCCTTGGCAAAGCCGCGCAGGCCCCCTCCGCGGCGGACCGTGAAAGCTGGGACATCGATGCATACCAGTCCTTTGACAAGGTCCTCCAGATTGATCCGCAGAACGGGACAGCCACTGGCCAGATGGAGTCCATCAGGAACGCCCTGGACAAGGCTGCCGCCGCGCGCGTCGAGCAGGTGAACAAGCTGATTGCCGCCGGCCAGTTCGAGAACGCGGGTGACCAGATTGCGCTGCTGGCCGCCACGAGCCGAAAGGTGGGCGGGGCCCTGGACGCGCGGGTCGCGGGTGCGCGGTATTCACTCGATTACCAGTGGGCGCGCAGCCTGTGGGCGCGCAAGTCCTACGTGATGGCGGAGGACAAGGTCAACGACGCGCTCAGGATCTTCCCGACAGACGAGGCCCTGGCCCTGAAAAGGAAGATTGCGGATCTTGCGTCCCAGATGGAGCAGCAGGCTTCGTTCGATTCGTCTCTCGAACAGATCGACAGCCTCATTCAGCAGGGGGACCTGGCCGCCGCGGCGGGCAGGATCGAGTCCCTCGCCAGGCGAACGGATGACCAGGCCAAGCTGGACCAGCTGGATGTTCGCCGGCAGAAAGTGCGCTCGTACCTGCCGCAGATGTATGCTGCCGCCGTCAACGACTACAGAAACGAGAGCTTCAAGGACGCAATCGAGCTGTTACGAACCATCGTCCAGATCGACGTTGACTACGAGCAGGCGGCTGACTATCTGGATAAGGCAAACGCCAAAGAGAAGCTCGTGGAGCAGTACTGAAGGCCAGCCATGGGCGGCCTTTCGGCCATCCCTGGCCTCGGCCGCCCTCAGCCATCCCTCCCACGGTATACCGTGGGAGGCTAGGCCCACTTCTCGCGGATGGCGCGGATGATGTCGTAGATTTCAAAGAAAAGGGAAACCAGCTCAGGGTCGAACTGCCTGCCTGATTGTTCCTTTATATAGAAGAGGACGCGGTCCTCCTCCCAGGCGTCCTTGTACGCCCGCTTGCAGATCAGGGCGTCGTAAACGTCCGCGAGCGTGACGATCCTGGCGGACAGCGGAATGCTCGTTCCCTTCTTTCCCGGGCCGAACTTCAGCGCCTTATCGTGGATGTCCTTCAGGACGCCGGGGTATCCCGTGCCGTCCCACCGCTCATGGTGATTCAGCGCCACCTCGTACGCCAGCGTGTCCCACTCCGAGGTGGGGTTGTCGAAGAACTGCGCGCCGTACACGGTGTGGAACTTGACCGCCTCGTACTCCTCCCGCGTGAGGTCCTGCCTCTTTTTCAGGATGGCGTCCGAGACGCCGACCTTCCCGATGTCGTGGAGCATCGAGGATATCTTCAGGATGTCCTTGAAGTTGCTCACTTCTTCCCGGGGGACCGCGTGCTTTTCCGCCCATTTCTGGTACAGCTCCACCGCGTAGGAGCCGACGCGGCTGACATGGGGCTGCGTCTCTTCCGGGTCCCGCAGCTCGGTGGTGCGGACCATCTTGAAGACGACGTCGCGCAGGAGCAGCGCCCGTTCGATGGCAATCCCCGCGTAGAAGGCGAACTGCGTGATATAGAACTTCTGGTCCTCCGTGAACGGGACCGGGGAGCCGGCGGCGCCGCGGCGGTTGATCAGCTCCAGCACTCCCACCATGTCGTTCTTGCTTGTTCGGATGGGGACAATGAGCATGGAAACGGTGCGATAGGAGGATATCTGGTCGAAGTAGGGGTTGAACGAGAACGGGTATGTCGTGTCGATCGCGTACGCGTCGTCAATGAGAAGGGGTTTCCCCGTGAACGCCACGTAACCGGCGATGGACCGTTCGTCGATGTCGATCTCGTTGTTCGTGTAGATGTACTTGTTGGACAGGAAGTCGCTCTTGAACAGCGAGTCGTTCTGCACGTAGCTGAACAGGAGCTTCTTCCCGCCCACCAGGAAGATGGAGCCGGCGTCGGCTCCCGTGAGAGCGCGGGTCTCATACAGCAGGCTGTCCAGGAGCGTGTTCAGATCCCGGATGTGGTGGAGCTTCTCCTGTTTCTCAAGGATCGTGTTCAACAGCGAAGGATCATCTCTGCGCCTGCCCACGCCTGCCTCCTCTTTCATCACCCGAGTATAGGAGGTTCCCGGCAACGAAGCTATCCCCGCCGCAACGACGCGTCAAAGAGTGCATGGTCCTGGTGTACGATATTCGACTATCGCCTGTCAAAAAAAACCTACACTGGGTCGTGTTCTCCACCCGCGGCGGGAGCGATATCTTACAACGCAATGAGGGTGAATACGAGAGTCCACAGCCTTTCCGTCGCGGCCTGCGCGTGCGTTCTCTGCGGGTGCGCCTCCGTGGGGCAATCCGGTACGGCGCAACCCGTCAACCAGGTGGTGGTGCGAGACGTCTCGGGGTTTCAGGACGCGATCGAGGTCGTTTCCCAGTCCGCCCTCCCGTGCGTCGTTCACATTGACGTGTCCGGCACGACTCTTCAGCAGGTCCACCGTCTCGGTCCTTTCGGCCTGTTCTCCGACTCCCCCCAGGGAATTTCCAAGGTCCCCACGCGTGCCCTGGGCAGCGGAATCCTCATTACTCCCGACGGGGTGATCGTCACCAACAACCACGTGGTGGAGAACGCGGACTCCATCACCGTGCATTTCTACGACGGAACCGAGCGTCAAGCAATGCTGGTCGGCTCCGACCGTTTCACCGATATCGCCGTCCTCAAGGTCGAGGGGACGGGCCAGGCCCGCGTGGCCAGGCTCGGAGACTCGGATTCCCTGCGGGTGGGAGAATGGGTGGTGGCAATCGGATCACCCCGGGGCCTCGACTGGACCGTGACCGCGGGGATCGTGAGCGCCACGCACAGGCTGGGGGTCGGCACACAGGCGGCCGCCGGGCTGGAGGACTTCATCCAGACAGATACCGCGATCAATCCCGGCAACAGCGGCGGCCCTCTTCTCAATCTGAGGGGGGAGGTCATCGGGATGAACGCCCTCATTGTCTCCGGAGGGCAGGGGTCCGAAGGCCTCGGATTCGCCATCCCGTCCAACCTCTTGAAGGATGTGGCTGACACCCTCATCCGGGAGGGAAAAGTAACCCGCGGCGACCTGGGAATCGTCACGCAGGACCTGAGTGATTCGATCCGCAGGGGTCTGAAGCTGCCCCGCGGCACCCGCGGCGTCGTGGTGACCGAGGCCGTTCCCCTTGGTCCGGGCGCGGCAGCCGACCTGGCGGCAGGCGACATAATCACCTTTTTCGAGCAGACGCAGGTCACCTCAATGGCGCAGCTCAACCGTCTGGTTGCTTCGTCCCGGCCGGGGACCAGCCTGACCCTCCGTGTCATCAGGAACGGAGAGGCCCGCAGGGCAACGGTGACCGTGGCGGACCAGCTCGATCTTGCGCAGAAGCAGGCTGCGCGCCCTGGCTACGCGCTCCTTGGCATCCGCGTGGATGCGGTTTCTGCGGCTCTTGCCCAAAGCGTCGGGTTGAGCGAAACGGCCGGTGTCGTCGTTGTTGAAGTGGTCACCGGCAGCCCTGCGGAGAGCGTGGGGATCGCCAAAGGCGACATCATATTGCAGGTGGACGGCGAGGATGTGAACGACCAGGGCCAGTTCCGTACGCACGTCGGGGAGGCAATCCAGACGGGGAGCGTCATCGTCCTCCTCCGAGACGGCGAATCCGGCAAGACCGGATACATGGAAATTCCAATCCGTTAGCTCAGGTGGCGAGAGTGGGGTACAGGCGGGACCCGAGAGCCACAACCAGAGTAGTCGCGACCAGCAGGACTCCGAAGTCCATTCCAAGGCCGTAGGAGGTGGTGCCGCCTGACAGCATCAGGAAGCGCAGCGCATCCACCTGGTACGTGAGCGGGTTTGCGTGGGAGATCACCTGCAGCCAGCGGGGCATGATCGATATCGGGTAGATCGCGTTACTCGCGAAAAACAGGGGCATCGTGAGGATCTGGCCGATCCCCATGAAGCGTTCCCGGGTCTTCACGAGGCAGGCGATGACAAGAGAAAAAGTGGAGAAGAACCCCGCGCCGAGCATCACGGCCAGCAGCACGCCCAGGAGGGGGAGGGGACGCCAGTCCATGCCGACTCCAAGGAGCACAGCCAGGAGATACACGATGATCGCCTGGGCAAGACCGCGCAACCCCGCTGAAATTGCCTTGCCCACCACGAGGGCTGACCGGGGGGTCGGGCTCACGAGGAACTTGTGGAGGATCCCCAGGTCGCGTTCCCAGATCACTGAGATGCCGTAAAAGATCGCGATGAACAGGACGCTCTGGGAGAGGATTCCCGGCGCCATGAAATCGATGTAGCGCATGCTTCCCGTCGGAATTGCGCGGATGCGGGTGAAGACCTGGCCGAACACCAGGAGCCACAACGCGGGCTGAACGGCGCGCGTGAGAAGCTCCGTCGGATCATGGAGAAGCTTTCGCGCCTCCATGCCCGCGATGGTGAGGGTCCTTCCGACGTAGCGAACGAGGAATGAGAGAGGGTCGGTCCCGCCGAGGGCTTGCTCAGCCGAGACGGCGAACTGACCTGCGTGTCCGCCTTGTTTCACGATATGTGCCTCCGGTTTCGAGATTGCTTCCCGTAAAATGGATGAAGACATCGTCCAGGGTGGTCCCGCGCCCGCCAAGGGATGCTTTCAACTCTCCGGGTGTCCCCTCGGCCACCAGGTTTCCCGTGTGCATGATGGCGATCCTGTCGCACAACGAATCCGCCTCTTCCATCTGGTGGGTGGTGAGAATGATGGTTGCGCCGGTGCGGCTTCGCAGCTCTTCGATGTGGTCCCAGACCGCGCGGCGGGCGGCCGGGTCCAGTCCCACCGTCGGCTCATCCAGGAACAGGACGCGAGGCCTGTGCAGCATGGATTGAGCGATCTCCAGCCTCCTGATCATGCCCCCGGAATACTGGCGCACCTGTTTGTCTGCCGCCTCCGCGAGCCCCATGAACCCGAGGGCCGCTTCCACTCGCTCCCGGCGCTCCCCGCGCGGCAGGTCGTACAGCCGCGCGAATACCAGCAGGTTCTCCCTGCCGGTGAGCGTGCCGTCCGCGGAGAGCATCTGCGGGACGTAGCCGATGATCCTCCGCACCGCGCCCGCCTTGTGAACGATGTCAAAGCCGTCCACCAGGGCGGTCCCGGCGGTGGGGGGCAGGAGCGTGGTCAGCATCTTGATGGTGGTGCTCTTGCCTGCGCCGTTGGGGCCCAGGAGGCCGAACATTTCTCCGCGCTGGATGGAAAGGCACAGTCCGTTCACGGCTACCAGGGCGGCAAACTTCCGCGTGAGGCCCCGCAGCTCAAGTATTGGCATGAGCTCTCTCCCTCGCAAAGGCGTTCCTGAGAACCTCCATGGACTGCGTAACGCCCGCGAGATCCCCCTGGCTGACTGCCGCAAGGATACCGGCCAGGCTCTTCTGGGTCTCCCGTCGGGCCTCGGCAAGCGCGTGCTTCCCCCCGGGGGTGATCTGAAGCGTCAACCTGCGGCGATCCTCCCGTGCCAGGGCGCGGGTGATCAGCGCACGTTCCTCCAGGCCGTCGACGATCCTGCACGCCGAAGGGGGCGTCAGCCCCAGGTGCTCGGCAACGCTCCCCAGGGAGACCCCGTCTGCCCGCTCGATGAACACGAGCGTGCGGAACTGCGGAACGCTCAACCCGAGGGCGCGGTGACGCCGCATCTCCGCGCGGATGAACCGCATGACGGAGGGAACGACATCCAGGAGCTCACGGGCGCACTCGTCTTCTTCACGTCCCATTTATTCGCCTTTCTAATTATTAGATAAACTAATTAATCGGTCATGTCAAGTCCCGTCGCCCCTTTTTTGCGTACATTGTTTCTGGATGCCGCAGCCCGCGATTCGCAGCTACGTCGGCAGGTTTTTCGGCCTGTCACGGATGAGCCACTCGGTCCTGGACGTCCCCTACCTCGCCGTCGGGGCGGTCCTTGCCCTGGGAGGAGTGCCTCCTGTTCGCACCATTGCCCTCGGGCTCGTCTCTGCCTTCGCCGGCCTGACCGCGATATTCGCGCTCAACGACATCATTGACAGGCGCGTGGACGCCTTGAAGATGAGCAGCGCCCCGGGGAATGCCGCATCGTTCGACCTGGATTCCCTCGGCTTTCGTCATCCCGTTGCCCAGGGAAAGCTCTCCTTCGGGGCGGGGGTGGCGTGGACCGTTTTCTGGAGCGTCCTTGCGTTCGCAACGGCCTGGCTGGTCAGGCCGGCCTGCGCCTGGCTGCTGGTGGCCGCCGCGGCGCTGGAAGGCGCGTACTGCAGCCTGCTGCGCATAACACCCTGGAAGACGGTCCTGTCCGGCTTCAACGTTGCCGTCGGGGGCCTCGCCGGGCTGTACGCGGTCACGAGCTTCCCATCCCGGGGCCTCACCCTGCTCTACTTCCTGTGGGCGTTCGCGTGGGAAGTGGGCTGTCGGAACATCCCGAACGACTGGACGGACTTCAGCGAGGATGTTGCCCTGGGCATCAAGACCATCCCGGTCCGTTTCGGGCTCCGCCGCGCCTCCCGGATCTCCTTTGCCCTGATGGGGACAACGGTGCTGTGCGCCGGGCTGTTCCCGCTGCTCTCCCCGCTTGCCGCGTGGCCGGTCTACGAGGTCGGCGCCATCGCCGCATCGACGTATCTGCTCCTCCTCCCCTCGCTCCGCTGGCAGCGTGACCAGAGCCGCAAATCCGCCCTGGCCTTCTTCAACCGGGCCTGCTTCTTTCCCCTTGCGATATTCGCCGCACTCGGAGCGGCAGTCGCAATCCGAGCCGCCCCTGCGCCGGTCAGTGCCTCTCTGTTGATTTCTTCCGGCGGACTCGCATACTCCAATCCATATGGCAGCCACACAGTTCGACTTGTCGGGAAGAGTGGCGTTGGTGACGGGGGCGAGCAGGGGCCTCGGCCAATACTTCGGCAGGGCGCTCGCGCGAGCCGGCGCTGACCTGATCATCACGAGCCGGCGCGCCTCGGCGCTCGAGGATTTTCGCCGGGAAATCGAGGCGCTGGGGCGGCGAGCGGTCCCCCTTGAGCTCGACGTCCGGGACTACGGCAGCATTCAGGGCATGGCCGCTTCGGCACGGCAGGCGTTCGGCAGGGTCGACATCCTTGTCAACAATGCAGGGTGCAACGTGCGCAAGCGGGCGGTGGACGTGACGTGGGAGGACTGGAACCTCATCCTGGATACGAACCTCCGCGGATCATTTTTCGTTGCCCAGGCCATCGCCCGGATGATGATCGAAGCGGGATATGGCCGCATCATAAACATCGGCTCGGAGACTTCCGTGGCGGGCTATGCGGGGCTCGGACCCTACGGCGCGAGCCGCGGCGGCATCCGGCAGCTGACAATGAGCCTTGCGCACGACTGGGGGGAATACGGGATAACGGTGAACTGCCTGGCGCCCGGCTGGTTCAAGACGGCCCAGAACGCAGTGATGTACGAGGACACGGGGTGGGTGAAGTACCTGTTGGAACGGATCCCCCTGGGACGTCCCGGCGCACCGAATGACCTTGACGGCGCGGTTGTCTTTCTTGCCGCGGAGGAAAGCCGCTACGTGACCGGACAGATCCTCCTGGTGGACGGCGGCATTTCAGTCGGAGCAGTCAGGGCGCTGCCCGGTACTCCGCAATCTCCCCGGCGGCCTGGTTCGTAGCAAAAATCCGCTCGACGCCTGCGTGGCTCAGGATCAACATGTTTGCCGCACCGGCCCCCGGGTCAACGACGGTCCTGAGCGGCTCCGCAAGCCTGCCGGCGCGCCCTGCGTCGCGCCGCGGGAACTGGAAGAGCAGGAGGTCCCGCGAGCCGGCGCGATTGCTGACGAGGATGCTCGCCACGCCTCCCAGCTTTCCCGTCGTCAGGCCGTGGCCGAACTCCAGCTCGCCTTCCCACGCCTTCTTCCAGCCGCCCGGTCCCATCCTGTACACGAAAAGAGAATTGCCGTGGAAGGGCTGGATGGTGATAAGCTCGTCCTCTCCATCCCCGTCGACATCCGCCACGGCGACCTCACTGATCTCTTCCTCCAGGATACGGATGAACCCCCAGGTGCTGCCCGACTGGCCAAGGTCTGCCGCGAACAGCCCCTCGGTTCCCGACACGAGCACGGACGGCCGTCCCCTGAAGCTCGTGACAAGGAGCCCGTGGTTTCGATGGATTCCTTCCAGGACAGGGACAAGCTCCCAGTTTTCCCCCGGATGTCGCGGAACCACGCACGCGTACAGCCTTCCCGGTGTGGACCAGTCCGCGGGGTCCGCCTTATCGGCGGCAAGCGATGCGGCAAGCAGGTACCGAGTCCCGCCGCGGGTGACAAAGTCAATCCGGTGCGCAAAGGGCAGGTCGGCGATCTCTGACGGAGTCCACCGCGCGGCTTCCCGGCTGATCCGCCAGAGGGCGCCCGTCTGGAACCTGTACCCGGGGAAGCACCCCATGATCGCGTACAGCTCACCCCCCTCCGCCACCAGGGCCATGCAGCCCCCCGGGCCGGAGGCGATCCGGGTCGCCTCGACGTAGGGCGGAGCGGCAAGCATCACCGGACCGTGGTCCTCGGTGGAAAACGCCAGGCACGGCTGACCGTCCAGAATGAGGGTGCCCAGAGGGTAGGGCGCCTTCAGCGCGGCCAGGACGCGTTTTATGAGCTGCATGAGTGCGATGGTGCATGCTCGGGCGGGCCCCGGGAAGTGGCCGCTCCGTGTAGCAGGAAGTGTTTTCCCTCAGTATGATTGAAGAGATATGGCAGAAGAAGCAGGCTTCGTCGGGCTCGGGGTGATGGGGCACGCCATGGCGGGGAATCTTGCCAGGCAGTACCACGTCACGGGCTATGACGTGAACGAGGCTCGATTTCAGGGGCTGTCGGGAGTGGCAAAGGCCGACTCTCTCTCCGGGCTCGCCCGGCGCTGCACGGTGGTTTGCCTCTCCCTGCCGGATGCGAAGATTGTCGAAGAGGTGGCAACCGTCCTGGCCCGTGATCTGAAGCCGGGCTCCCTCGTGATAGACCTCAGCACCAGCCTGCCCGCGGTGTCACGCCGGATCGCGGCGCAGCTGGCGGATGCGAGAATCGAGTTCGCCGACGCGCCGGTGAGCGGCGGGGAGGGGGGAGCAAAGGCCGCCACCCTCGCGATCATGGTCGGGGCCGGCAAGGCGACCTTCGAAAGGTGCAAGCCCGTTCTTTCTGCAATCGGGAAGACCGTCACCCGGGTGGGGGACGTCGGGCGCCGGCGGCGTGACGAAGCTGGTCAACAACATGATCGTTGCCTCCACTTTTGCCGTGATTGCGGAGGGCTTCGCGCTGGCCGGGAAAAACGGCGTGGATGCCGGCGCGCTGTATGAAGCCATCCGCGAGGGATGGGCCGGCTCGAAAGTCCTGGATGTCAGCGCATCCGCGATGATCGCGGGAGATTACACTCCCGGGGGGACCATCAACATGATGGAGAAAGACCTCGGCTATGCCCGGTCCCTTGCCGCGGACAGCCATGTCCCCATTCCCATGACCGCCGCGGCTCACGAGGTCTTCGTTGCGGGGCAGGCCGCCGGGAATGGGGCGCTCTCCCAGCCTGCCATCATCCACCTGTGGCGTGAACGTGGAGGAGACTCATGACAATTGCCCTTGGCGCGGACGATGCGGCCTACGAGCTGAAGGAGATCATCAAGGGTTACCTCGAAGAGAAGCACATCGAGGTGACGGACTACGGTGTCTTCGATACGCGGCCTTCCCTGTACCCCGACATCGCGTTTGCCGTGGCGGTGGCCATCTCGGAGGGAAAGCACGAACGCGGCATCCTCATGTGCGGGACGGGGCTGGGGATGGCCATAACTGCCAACAAGGTGCCGGGCATCCGGGCAGCCACCTGTCATGACACCTACTCTGCGGAGCGCTCCCGCAAGAGCAACAACGCGCAGATCCTGACCATGGGCGCACGGGTCATCGGCCCGGAGCTCGCGAAAACGGTGGTGGATGCGTGGCTCAAGTCCGAGTTCCAGGGCGGAGGCTCCACCGCGAAAGTGGAGCGCATCTCGGAGTACGAAAAGCGGTTTCTCAGGAAATAACCCTCCTACAGCAGGCTCTCCACCTCTTCAGCAACGGCGAGGCAGGCGGTAAGTCCGGGGGACTCCATGCCGATCAGGCTGATCAGTCCCGGAAGCCCCCGGTCGCTTTCCTCGCGGATTGTGAAGTCCCGAAAAGGCTCTCCCTGACGGTACAATTTCGGGCGGATGCCGGACATGTCGGGGGCAAGATCTTCAAACGAGAGGAAGGGAAGAAACCGGCGGGCCTTCTCGAAGAACGCCTGCTGGTGGCCGGCATCCACGGTGTAGTCGATGGTGTCCACGTAGTTGGAATCAGGACCGATCTTCAGGCCGCCATCCAGTCCGACAACGACGTGAGCGCCCAGGTGTACCGGGGAGGGGGTCGGGTAGACGAGGTGACGAATGGCGCCGCGGTACCTGCTCGATATCCGAAAGTACTCACCCTTGCAGGGGTGGATGCGGTAACCGGCGCGGTCCACGTCAATTCCGGCCATTGCGGCAATCCCGTCCGCGCTCAGACCGGCGGAGTTGATCACGCATGCCGCGCCAAGGACAACGAGCTCCCCATCCGACTGTCTGATTTCCACGGAATACCGCGGGCCTTCCCGGCTGATGCCTGTCACCTCGCTGCCGTACGACACGGTTGCGCCGCGGGAAGCCGCCGAGCGCTCCAGGTACTCCATCAATCGATGGCTGTCCACGATGCCGCTTTCCGGACTGTACAGCCCGAGGCACCCGCTCACGCGGGGCTCCCTGTCCGTGATCTCTCTGCTCGGGATCAGGCGAAGACCAGGGACTCCGTTTTTCTTTCCCTGGTCCAGTATCTGGTGAAGCTTCCCGGACTCCGACTCGTCCGTTGCCACGACTATCTTGCCGGTCTTGCGGTGCGGAATCCCCGCCCGTGAGCACAGGTCATAGAGAATCGGATTGCCCCGGACGCAGAGCGTCGTCTTCAGGAGGCTCTCGGCATAATACATGCCGCAGTGGATCACCTCGCTGTTCCGGGAGGACGTTTCACGGCCGAACCCATCGTGGCGTTCGCAGACCACGACGTCCTTCCCGGATCCGGCAAGCCGCTCCGCGACGGCGAGGCCGATCACCCCGGCGCCGATGACCAGAATATCTACGGTTTCCATGCTGTAGTATAGTGTACTCCAAGGAGGACGTCGTGAAAGCGTTGACGCTGACGGAGCACGGCAAGCTCGTCTATGGGGACTCGCCGGACCCGCGCTCGGAAGACAACGAGGTGATGGTGGAGGTCAAGGCGTGCGGCATCTGCGGGAGCGACGTTCACGGCATGGACGGCTCCACCGGCCGTCGGCTCCCTCCGGTCATCATGGGCCACGAGGCCTCCGGTGTGATCACCCGCGTGGGCGCCCGTGTGCAGGGGTGGCGCGTCGGGGACCCCGTGACGTTCGACTCCACAATCTCCTGCGGGGAGTGCTGGCGCTGCCGGCGCGGGGAGATCAACCTCTGCGAGCGTCGGCGCGTGCTGGGCGTTTCCTGCGCCGAGTACCGCAGAAACGGCGCCTTCGCGCAGCTGGTGGCGGTCCCGCAGCACATCCTGTATCGCATTCCGCTCGGGGTTGCGTTTCACCACGCCGCCATGACCGAGCCCCTGTCAGTGGCGTTTCACGCTGTTCGCCTTGCACGGCCCGAGGTGGGAGAATCCGCGGTCGTGGTGGGGGCAGGCATGATCGGGCTCCTCCTCATCCAGGTCCTCCGCGCCTCCGGGTGCTCCACGATCTTTGCCTTCGATATCGATGAGAACAAGCTGCGTCGCGCGCGCGAGCTCGGTGCGGACCTCAGTCTCGACTCCCGGTCCGGAGAATCGATCAGGCAGGTGACCGAGCGGACGGAAGGCCGCGGCGCCGACATGGCCTTCGAAGCCGTGGGAATAACCGCGGCAGTGGGCAGCGCCGTGGAGGCTGTCCGCATGGGCGGAAGAGTGGTCCTGGTGGGAAACCTCTCGCCGAAAATCGAGCTCGCCCTCCAGTCAATCGTCACCCGCCAGGTCTCCCTGCTGGGCTCCTGCGCCTCCCAGGGGGAATACCCCGCGTGCCTCGAGCTGATTGCGCGCGGCCGCGTAAACCTGGATTCGTTCATCAGCGCCCGCGCTCCGCTTTCCGAGGGTGCGGTCTGGTTCGACAGGCTCTACCGGCAGGAGCCGGGCCTGATGAAAGTCATCCTGGAGCCATGAACAGGCCGCGTGTCGCGATCGGCGCGGATGCGATATCGGACCTGCGCTCTTTCTGCGGGGAGGCAGCTCTCCGCCGCCTTCTTGTCGTTGCGGACACCAACACCCACGGAGTCCTGGGCAGTGCCGTTGGGGAATCTCTTCGGGGAGCCGGGCTCGACGCGCGATCGGTGATCCTCCCCGGTGATGAGGTGGTGGCAGACGCCCATACCATCCTGCAGGTGCTTCTTGCCTTCGACCGACGAGACCAGGCCCTTGTCGCAGTGGGCTCCGGGACCATCACCGACGTCACCCGGTTCGTCAGCCACAGGGTGGGCGTTCCGTTCATTTCCATGCCGACTGCCCCGTCCGTTGACGGCTTCACCTCCCTCGGCTCGCCCCTCATTGTCCGCGGAATCAAGACAACGGCCCTCGCGCATCCGCCGTTCGCTATTTTTGCTTCCCTGCCCGTGCTGGCATCCGCCCCTCGCCGCATGATCGCTTCCGGTTTCGGCGACATGCTGGGAAAGCACACCTCCGTTGCCGACTGGAGGCTGTGTTCCCTCCTGGGGGACATGCCGTTTGATCGGGGAATCGCGGAACGGTGCCTGGGCGCGGTGCAAAGCTGCGAGGCGGCCGCGGCAGACATTGCCTCCGCTTCCGAACAGGGGGTCCGGCGCCTCCTGGAAGGGCTCCTGGAGTCCGGATTCTGCATGCTGGATTTCGGAAGCTCTCTTCCGGCCTCGGGGGCCGAGCACCATTATTCGCACTTCTGGGAGATGAAGCTCCTCAGGGAGGGGAAGCCGGCCGTCCTGCATGGCGCGAAAGTCGGCGTTGCAACAGTCTTCATCGCCGAGCTCTGGGAGAGAATCCGGCAGACCTCCCAGAGCATGGCCTCCCGGCTCCTGCAGGAGTCCCGGCGGCCGTCTCGTGAGGAGGAGATGCGCCGAATCCGCGGCGCCTATGGGCCCATGGCGGAGGAAGTGGCGGCAACGCAGGCCGGCTTCATCGGGATGAGTGACGAAGCCTGGGAACGATTGAAGGAGAAGGTCCTGGTTCGATGGGCCGCGATCCAGGAGATAGCCCGGGACGTGCCCTCCCCTCGGGATATCGTGCAGCTTCTTCGAATGCGTTGGCGGTCCCTCGAGCATGCATGAGCTGGGGCTCCCTGATTCGGATCGTGATGAGGCAGCGCACAGCGCCCATTACCTGCGAAACCATTTCACCGTATCGAAGCTGGCCCGTCTCTTGTTCCGCTGACCGGGCACAGAGGCAAAGGGGCGCGAGGTTTTCGGACCGGCGGGTGGTATCTTTGTTGTGAGGAGGCGCAGCCATGATCTACGGCGCACATGCGCTCGTGTTCTCCCGGGCGCCGGGCGAGGCACGGGCACTCTTGGAAAAAATCCTGGACAGCAACAAGGTGGATGCAGGCGGGGGATGGTTGATTTTCGCGCTCCCACCCGCGGAGATCGCGGTCCACCCCACCGATGAGGCGCCGCGGACGGATCTTTACCTCATGTGCCAGGACATCGAAGAGACAGTTGAGGAGCTGCGGGAGAAGGGCGTGACGTTCTCCCGCGCAATCAAAGAGGTGAGCTGGGGGAGAATAACGGCAATTGCGCTCCCCGGCGGCGGCGAGCTCGGTCTCTACCAGCCCCGTCATCAGACCGCGCTGGCTCGGCCCCCCGCTGGCGCACGGACCGCCGCAAAGGCCCGCAAAAAGGCCAGGCCCGCGTCAAAGGCCAGGCCCGCGTCAAAGGCCAGGACGCCCAGCCGGCCTTCAAGGACCGGTAGTCCGCGGCGGCGCTGAAGGAGCGGGGATGCGATCCGCCCTGGCCAGGTCCGCCAGGAGGCGGTAGGCTTCCTCGGGATCTGTAGTTTCGCGCAGCAGATCCTCGGTTCTGCACTGGATCTTGTCCACGAGGGACTCCCATGTGCAGGTGGCTCCTGCCCGGTCCAGCACTTCCTTGCCCAGCCGGCTGAGCACCCCCGCGTGAATCCTTCGGATTCCCATCCGTATGATGAGAAAGGCCGAGCCCCGGCCAATGATCTTGTCCCGGATCTCCGTCCGCGGCAGGTCGACGTCCCGAGTTCCCAGGAACTGCTCAAGCTCGAACAGAGGGTGGAGCCACCTGGCCGAGCTCGAAAAAAGCGCGCGGCCATCTATGATAAGCTCCAGCGTGATATTCTCCGCCATAGGCACTCTGTTATACGCTATATTGTTCTTTGTGTATGCACGGAAATGAACGTCGATTCCATGGGGGACCCGAGCGCCTGCGCTCCCCCGAGCGACTGGCGCTTCTGGAAACCGCCCGGGTTGTCCAGCTCTGCAGGGAGGGTCTGGATCTGGAGAGCGTTCTGGACGTCGGCACCGGGACAGGGGTCTTTGCGGAGGCCTTCGGCCAGGGGTCGCTTCGCGTGGCCGGGATCGATCCTGACGCGGATCTCCTTGCCGTCGCGCGGCGCTTCGTTCCCAACGGTGCGTTCCAGGTGGCGGTGGCGGAAAACCTTCCCTTCGAGGCGGGCTCCTTCGACCTCGTCTTTCTTGGACACGTGCTCCATGAGACCGATGACCCTGTCAGGGCACTTTCGGAGGCACGGCGGGTAGCGCGCGCGAGGGTTGTCGTCCTTGAATGGCCCTTCAGGGCGGAGGACAGGGGGCCGCCCGTTGCGCATCGCATCTCTCCCGAGCGTGTCCTGGAGGCGGCGCGAGCAGCTGGCCTGACGTCGATGGAAAGGATTGCGCTGGCGCACATGGACTTCTATCGCGCGGGGGTGTAGAGACTTTCTCCGAGCCACTTCTCCATCCATGCAAAAGCCTCCGCCTGCATGGGCTCGTCGAACTTGTGCGGTCCGGGGTGGATGCTCACGGCAAGATGCCCGGGTGCGCCGGCCTTGTCGTATGTTTCCTCGAGGATCCGAACGGCGCGCTTCGTCTCTTCGTGCGTAAAGAGAGGGTCCTCGGTGGTTGCCATCACGAGGGTCGGCAGGGGCGCGCGGAGCCCGAGGACCTCCGGAAAATCCAGAAGCTCGGCAAGGCCCGGCACGTAGATCATCCAGGTGTGTGTGTAGCTCGTGTTGAGAACGAAGTCCCGCCACGTGCTCATGAACCCGGCGCTCACGGCGGCCCGGATCCTCCCGTCGAGGCCGGCAAGAAAAGCCGTTCTCAGTCCTCCCCCGGACAACCCTCCGCACCCCAGCCTTTCCGGGTCCACATCAGGTCGTGAGGCCAGGTAGTCCAGCGCGGCGCGGTCTTCCGCCAGGGTGACCCCTGGCCAGGTCAGCCCCGCGCTGAAAAGGGACTTGGCGATGATGCTCTCGTGCTGGGCCGCAAGCGCATTGTAGGCGGCTATCTCTCCCTCCGGCTCCCCCGCGGCCACATCCGGGTGCGCATCCGGTCCCGAGTCCACCAGGTCCTCCGGCCGGAGCTCGCGGATTGCGTCCGGCGGGCTCATGAGACGTTGGACGACGAACGGGGGGATGTCCGACGCCAGGATCCGTCGGCTTTCGAAGGGGAATACGTCGTGCACGAGAACCGCGAAGCCCCTGCGCGCCAGCTCATTTGCCCAGCCGAGCCCGCTGTAGTATTCGTTCTGATGCGTCTCGATCACGGGGTGCACCGACGGGCCGATGCGAACGATCTTGCGCTTTCCGAAATACTTGTCGCCGCCGTGGTCATGCAGGGCAAGGACCCCGGGAAGTCTCTTCGTTGCGCCGCGGGGCCTCAGGAAGTATGCCTGTGTCCGCGGCCCGTACGGCAGCTGCCATGAGAGCTCCTCGATCTCAAGGTCATCCCGGACGGACCGCCCGTGCACCCGCACGTCTTCGAACCGAACTCCCGCAGGGCCGCAGAGCAGCCCCGTGAGGGCCGTCCGGGCTTTCTCTCTCCACTCATCGAGGTCTGACCATCGAGGATTTCGAAAAGAGAGGACCCCCGGGCCTTCACCGAGGCGCGCCGCGGCCCATGGTCCGTACGCTCCGAGCATGTTCCTTTGCATTCCCGCATAGTGCCATGAAGCGAGTGATTCGAGAAATGGGGGCGCGGGCACCCTCGAGCTCAGCCAGCAGGGAGCGGCTCATGTTTGCTTTACCGGGCCCACCGCGCGTGGTATCCTCGGATCCATGGAAAAGACAGTTCTCGGAATGCTCGATCAAGCCGCCGAAAAGTGGGGACCGCTCGGCTACGCGCACAGAAAGACGGATGCCGGATGGGTGGCGGTCTCATTTGCCCAGGCGCGCGAGGGTTCCCGGGAGCTCGCCGCCTGGCTCCTTTCCACGGGAGCCCGCCCGGGAGACGCATGTGTCATCATTGGGGAGGGCAGCCCGGAGTGGATCATGAGCGAGCTCGGACTTCTCATGGCCGGATGCGTGTCGGTGCCTCTTTCCATAAAGCTCCTCGAGGAAGAGATCCCCTTTCGGGTGAACCATTCACAGGCGAAGGCAATCATCACCTCGAAAAACCAGCTCGCCAAGGTCCTTGGCGCGCTGCGGGCAGTGGATGACAGCAACCTGCGAATCATCTACCTGGATGACGACCCGGACTGGGCGCGCGAGCAGGCCGCGGCGCACGGCGTGCGCGCGGACAGGGTGACCGGCTTCGAGGAAGCGCGCCGGGCAGGGCGCGAAGCGATGGCGGGGCAGGGCGCGGAGCTGGACAGGATCCGCGAGGCAATCCGGGAAAGCGACACGGTCACCATTTCCTACACGTCCGGCACCACGGGAAACCCGAAGGGCATCATGCTCACCCACCTCAATTACTGGACCAACTGTCACGACGCGCAGGATGCGATTGACCTCAAGGCGGGGTGGCGGAGCCTCGTCATCCTCCCCGTGGATCACTCCTTCGCCCACACCGCGGGGCTCTACACGGCGCTTGTCTGCGGGCTGTCTCTGTATTTCGTGGATTCCCGCGGCGGCGCAATGGGAACGCTTCGCAACATCCCGATCAATCTCCTGGAGGTCCAGCCGCACTTCATCTTCACGGTTCCCTCGCTCTCCGGCAACCTCATGAAGAAGATCGTCGCCGGCATCGAGGAAAAAGGCGGGATCGTGGAGAAGATCTTCAAGGCCGGAATCACGAGCGGCATTGCGTGGAACGGGAACGGGTTCACCTCCCCCGGCCTTGCCGCGCGCTTGAAGAGCATGGTCCCCTGCCTTTTGGCCCGGCTCATCGTGTTTCCCGCTGTCAGGAGGAAGGTGTTCGGACGGAGCATCCAGTACTGCATCGGCGGCGGCGCGCTCCTGGACCTAAAACAGCAGGAGTTCTTTGCCGCTCTGGGGGTGCCCGTGTACCAGGGGTATGGGCTCACCGAGGCGGCGCCCGTGATCAGCGCCAACACGCCTCCGCGGCACAAGTTCGGCACATCAGGCGTGCTCATGAGGTCCGTCGAGCTGCGGCTCGTGAAGGCGGACGGGAGCCTTGCCCCCGTGGGGGAGACGGCGGAGGTGGTGGTGCGGGGCGCAAACGTCATGAAGGGGTATTTCCGCAACCCGGAAGCCACATGCCAGGCGCTGCGCGAGGGCTGGCTCTATTCGGGAGACCTCGCCTACCGGGACAGGGACGGTTTCCTCGTGGTCGTGGGGAGGGAGAAAGCGCTCCTGATAGCCGAGGACGGGGAGAAGTACAGCCCGGAGGACATCGAGGAGGCGGTCACCACGTCCACGGACCTCGTGGATCAGATCATGGCGTACTGCGATCACCGCAAGTACACCATTGCGCTGGTCACCCTGGACTCCGCGAAGGTGAAAAGGCTCATGACTGCGCGGGAGATCACCCGCGCTGGAGAGCTCCTGCGGCTTCTGGAAGCCGAGCTCACGAGATACCGCGCCGACCCCCGGGCCAAGAAGGTCCAGCCGGCCTGGCAACCGATGGTCTTCGAGGTGGTGCCGGAAGCGTTCAACGAGAAGAACGGGACCATCAACTCCATGTTGAAGCTCGTTCGGCACAGAATCGTCGACGTCCATCGGGACCTGATCGAATACTGCTATACGAGGGAAGGCTCAACGACGGAAAACGCGCGGAACGTGGAGGCCCTGAAGGGAATGTTCGACCTTCAGTGAACGAGCCTCTTCTTCAGGCGCCGGACAGCAAAGAAGCCGGCGACCGCCGTGAAGGCGGCGATGAAGAAGACATCCACGCCCATCTGAGGCGTTGCCTGCCCGAGATCGAGAGCCCGCGCAAGCCGAACCGCGTGCGTGAGCGGGAAGATCTCCGCGACGGGCCGCAGGACCGGGGGAAGGTTCTGAATGGGAAAGACGACCCCTGAGAAGAAGAACATGGGGGACAGGAACCCCGTGAAGTAGAAATTGAAGTGGTTGATCGTGGTGACGAACGATGTCACCAGGAGCGAGATTGCGGCGAACATCGCCCCCGTGGCGAGCCCGACGAAGCCCGTGAGGAGGCTGAGGGGCATGGGGACGATCCCGAAGAGAGACTCCACGAAGACCACGGCAAGGCTGAAGAAGAGCCCCTTGCTTCCCGCCCAGAGGATCTCTCCCACCAGCAGGTCACGGACGGTGATCGGCGCGGCGAGCATTCCGTCGTAGACGTTGTCGAACTCCATCCTGATGAACGTGCCGAAGGTGCATTCGAACGCCGCGGTGAACATGGCGGCGGTGATGGGAAGCCCCATTGCCAGGAAGGTGATGTAGGGCATCTGCTGCATGCTTGTCACGTATTTCCCGATGCCCAGGCCGATCCCCGCCAGAAAGATGAGCGGCTCCAGAAACGGGGGAATGCCGTTGCTCAGGAGGTTCTTCGTATAGACACGATAGTGGCGGTACCATACGCTGGCCACCCGGTGGGAAAGGGGCGGGTAGTCACTCATCCAGCGAGGTCCCCGTGGCCTGCAGGAAGAGATCTTCCAGGTTCGTCTCCCGAAGGTGGTGCAGGCCGCCGCCCAGACGCGCGGAGATTGCGTGGAGCGGTTCCGTCTTTCGGCTGAAAAACCGCACGCTCTCCGGAGCGCGCTCCACGCGCACCCCGGCATCCGCAGGGCCCGTGAGCGCGGGAATATCGCTGCCCTGCACCTCGAGGACGAACCGCTCGATGCGAGTCTCCACGAGATGCCGCGGGGCGCCTTCCATCACTTTCACGCCCCCGTGCATGATGATCACCGAGTCGCACAGGCTGGAGGCCTCTTCCATGTAATGCGTCGTGAGCAGGATGGTGAGGCCGTCCCGCTTGAGCTGGCGAAGCTTGTTCCAGATGAGATGCCGCACCTGGGGATCGAGCCCGGTCGTCGGCTCATCCAGGATGAGAAGGCGGGGGTTGTTCAGAAGCGCGCGGGCGATGATCAGCCGCCGTTTCATTCCGCCCGACAGCTCCTTGATCTTCACCGCCCGCTTGTCACCGAGCTCCATGAAGGCAAGAAGCTCGGGAATCCTTGCCCGTGCCGCCGCGCGGGGCATGCCATAGAGCTTTCCGTATACCCACAGGTTCTGCCAGACATCCAGCTCCTCGTCCAGGTTGTCCTCCTGGGGGACCACGCCGGACTTGACCTTGACGGAAAGCTCATCCGCACCCGGGTCGTGTCCGAACACCGAGAGGGAGGATCCCGGCGCCGGGTTCCGCAGGCTCTTGGCGTAGACCATCTTGAGCATGGTGGTCTTCCCCGCTCCGTTGGGCCCCAGGAGCCCGACGCACGAAGCTTCATGGACGTCGAAGCTGAGAGAATTGACGGCGGTGAGCGCGCCGTAGCTCTTGCTGACGTTGCGCGCCTGTATGATTGTCCTGGCGGGTGCAGACATTGGTGCGGCAGACGAAGACGACATGCCGGGCACGACAGTCCGCCGGATGAGCGGATGGTGTCAAGTAGCTTGTGGTTCGTCAGGCGGTTTGATATCCTGTGCATCGATGACGCAGGGCTATCTCCCGCGGGCTGATCGCTATGATTCCATGCGGTACAACCGCTGCGGCAGGAGCGGGCTGAAGCTCCCCGCCGTCTCCCTGGGACTGTGGCACAACTTCGGCGGGGAAGCCCCGCTGGAGAATGCCCGGGCCATGATCCGTCGGGCTTTCGACCTCGGCATTACTCACTTCGATCTCGCAAACAACTACGGTCCTCCGCCGGGGTCCGCGGAGGAGTGCTTCGGAAGGATCCTGAGGGAGGACTTCCACGGTTACCGTGACCAGATGGTCATCTCCACGAAGGCCGGCTATCTCATGTGGCCCGGCCCGTACGGTGAGTGGGGGTCCCGCAAGTACATGGTGGCCAGCCTGGAGCAAAGCCTGAAGCGCATGGGCCTGGACTACGTGGACATTTTCTACAGCCACCGGCCGGATCCCGAGACTCCCCTGGAGGAAACGATGTCCGCCCTGGACCACGTGGTCCGCCAGGGCAAGGCGCTGTATGCGGGAATCTCGAGCTACAGGGTCCCGGAAGCCCGGGAAGCCTTTGCGATATTGAAAAGGCTTGGCACTCCCTGTCTCATCCATCAGCCCAGCTACTCAATGCTCGACAGGTGGGTGGAGGACGGCCTCCTGGACCTGCTCCGGGAGGAAGGAGTGGGCGGCATCGCTTTCTCCCCCCTGGGGCGCGGGCGGCTCACGGACCGGTACCTCGAAGGAATCCCCGCTGACTCGCGGGCAGCAGGACCGAGTGACTTCCTCAAGCCTGAGGACATCACACCCCAGCTGCGCGCCCGACTGGTGAAATTGAACGCCATTGCGAAGGGAAGGGGACAGAGCCTCGCGCAAATGGCCCTCGCATGGGTCCTGCGGGGCGGCCGGGTCACCTCGGTGCTGATTGGCGCGAGCAAGCCGGGTCAGATCGATGACTGCGTCGGGGCCTTTCACAACGTGGATTTTTCCCCGGAGGAGCTCCGCACAATCGACGAGGCGCTTGGTCGGACGTCCTGAGACGGGCTCGGGAGGGGTGATCCGACCCCTGGCGCGGCATCGCCCCCCGTTCCTGCTAGGGCCTGAAAGATGTCATGCCGAGGCCCCGGATCTCCGTGGATGTTGTGCGGGCAGCCTTCATGACGAGCGGGATGAGCCTCTTGACTCTGCTCGCGGACATGCGGCTGGACGGGCCGGCCACGCTGATTGCGGCAATGGCGATGCCGGCGGCTGAGAGAATGGGGGCGGCAATGCAGGAGATCCCCTCGATCAGCTCGGAATCATCCCGCGCGTATCCCCGCTGCCGGATCTTCTCCAGCTCTCTGTTCAGGGTTGCGCGATCCCCGATTGAGCGCGGGGTCCTGCGCTCCAGGGCCGCCGTGCGGAAAAGCGCCTCCCGGGTATGCGTGGGCAGGTAGGCGAGGATGACCTTTCCCATTGCCGTGCAATGCGCCGGCACCGCGTGACCAACCTGGAGATCCACGCGGATGGGATCAGTGGTCTGGATTTTCTCCACGTAGTACAGCTGGCGCCGCACCAGGACGCCCAGGTTCACCGTTTCCGCGCTTTCCTCCGCCAGGACCTCCATGGTGCGGAGCGCCGCGCTGCGCACGCCAAAACGCGCGGCCACGCTGCTTCCGATGCGAAAGACCGCCATGCCGAGCCGGTACTTCCGCGACTCAGGGTCCTGTGCAATGAAGTCGTGGGCGGCCAGGGAGGCGACGAGCCGGTGCACGGTGCTGGGGGCGATCCGCAGGCTCTTTGCCATCGCGGTGATGCCCATCTGGTCCCTGTTTTCCAGCAGCAGAACGATCCGCAGGGCCTTGTCCACGGTGCTCACGACCATTGCCTCCCGTTGACAGGAGCCGGAAGGGCTGCTATCCTGTCATCCGAATAATAAAAAGTCGTTTCCATTATACGGAATATTCTGCGAGCCTGCCAAGGGGGACACAATGGAAAAGATCGCCAAGAAGATGAAGAAGGGCCGTTTCGACTTCCTCACCATGAAGAAGGAGGGCGTCAAGCTCACCTGGGTCACCGCCTATGACTACCCCATTGCCCATTTCGCGGAGCTGGCGGGGATCGACATGATCCTAGTGGGAGATTCCCTGGGTATGGTGGTCTACGGGTACGACGGCACCATTCCCGTCACCATGGATGAGTGCATCATCCACTGCAAGGCCGTGCGCCGGGGCGCCCCCGCCACGTTCGTGGTGGGGGACATGCCCTTCCTGTCCTACCAGACAAGCGTGTATGACGCCATCACGAATGCCGGGCGCTTCCTCAAGGAAGCGGGCATGGACGCCATCAAGCTGGAGGGGGGACGGCGGGTGACGGACAAGATCAGGGGGATCGCGGACGCCGGGCATCCTGGTCATCGGCCATATCGGCCTGACCCCCCAGAGCAGCGGGCAGCTGGGAGGCTTCAAGGCGCAGGGACGGACTGCGGCCAGCGCAGAGGAGCTGATCCAGGATGCCCTTGCAATCCAGGAGGCCGGCGCGTTTGCCCTGCTCCTGGAGGCGGTCCCGCCGGAGCTGGGCAAGGCCATTGCGGAGCTCATTGACATTCCCGTGTACGGCATAGGAGCGGGAAAGTTCACGGACGGGCAGCTTCTCATCAACGGCGACATGCTGGGATACTTCGACGCTTTCACCCCCAAGTTCGTGAAGAAATACGCCAACCTTGCCCAGGTCATAACGGACGCATTCAAGAGCTACGTGGAGGACGTGCAGGGAGGCGCTTTTCCCGGGCCGGAGCACGGCTACTCCGTCCTGGACAAGGAGCTGGAGGCGTTCAACGACGTTGTCCAGAAGTACGCGGAAAGGAAAGACGGTCACAGGAAATGAAACAGCTGCTGAAAATCGACCGCACGGCCCTTGATTCGATCAACGAGCTTCTTCTGAGCGATGACAATCCCGGTGATCGAGGACCTCATCAGGATCGTGGACAAGCACGGTGGACCTGAAGGCAATCAACACGGCGGCCGCGGAGAACGGCAGGCTGGAAAATCTCCTGGAAAGGGTGAGGACAAAGAGCCCTCGCTACGCGGATGACCTTTCGTGGTTGATCGAGCAGAAAGACAGCAGGAAGTTCATCTCTATGGAAGAGTTCAAGAAGAAGTCCGGCGCTCCTGACCGCGCTCAAGGACGACAGCTACCAGGTGACTCTGGAGATTTCCGCCCTTCAGTACTTCCCGTGGCTCATCGCCCAGGCGCGGCAGGCCATCGCGCGGGGAGAGCTGATGCCCAGCCGCTTCATCCGCGTGCGGGCAATGAAAGAGCAGGAGGAGGACGGGGACCTGCCTGCCGTCGCGGCCGGCATGAAGATTCTCGGCGCCTCCTGGGTGGAATCCCTGGACACGCGGGGGACCGACGGATCGAACATCCACCTTGGCGGGCCCGGACACCATCACCGGATACTTCGGCGGCGTCGGCCAGCCCAACGACCACCCCTGCCAGTGGCTCGACGAGTACCTTCACTACTACACCACCTACGGCGTGAAGCAGGTCCTCAACCTCAACGGGGGAACGGTCCTCGCCGGCTATCTCCTGCACAAGCTCGGCGTCGACATGGAGTTCAAGATCTCCGTCTTCATGGGCAACGACAATCCGTTCAACGTGCTGTGGACTCTTCTCACGGCACGGCTCTTTGCCCGGGAGGACGGCAGCACGTCCCTGATCGGGTTCAACCTGTCCAACTCCGCGAACAACTGGACCATCGAGAGGGCGTCCGCAATCCGCGCGGCGCTCGGCTTCGAGGACAAGGTCCGCTTCGAGCACCACATCACGGAGACGTACAAGAGCATCGTCCGACAGCCCTACGACAGGCTCGACGAGCTGGTGGAGATCGCGCAAAAGGTGAGGAATATCTCCGCGAAGCACGAGGGCGGGGTGCCGGGCACCGAGGCGCAGCGGGCCCACCCGTCGGACATCCTGGACTACTTCATGGCAAGGTCCGACGTGGAAGCAAAAGGGCTCATGCCGGCCATGGAGAGGAACTACCTGGACAAGCACGAATCTGTCCAAAGAACGGCGCGCGCCCTCCTTGCCGGCCGGCATCCCTGTCCTTGCGGCGCCGGAGCTCCATCACTGCCGGAGGGCGTGAGGGGGACGGCGGCCGTCCGGCGCGTGTGGTGTTTCCACTCGGGCTGGAGTATTATCCCCCAAAAGGGGGTCCCGAGAAATGAAGCCCAGGGCGATGTCATTGTTCGCGGTGGTGCTCCTTGCCCTCGGCCTGGGCGCCTGCGCCACCGTGGGCGGCCACGGCACCGGACCCATCGACTCATTCACTTTCCTCGGCTCGGCCAACCCGGGGCTTTCCCGGGACGTCGTAGGCCGGATCATCGCCCAGGGAGAGCCGGAGCTCATCAACGTGGTGGTCCCCCACGGCATCGACATGAGAAAGCTGATTGCCTCCGTCAAGCTCACTACGAATGCCGTCGTCTCGGTGATGTCGGGCGAGCAGCGGATCGTGCAGACGAACGGGATCACGGCGAACGATTTCTCCTCCCCGGTCCTGTACTCGGTGGAGATTCCCGGCGAGAAAGAGCCGTGGCGCTACCGCGTCGTGGTCAGGGAGGCGGACACGAACGCCCGCCTGGCGCAGGTCACCCTCCCCGCGCGGGCGGTCTTGCAGCCCGCATTCAGCGCGGTGGTTGACCAGTACACCATCCAGGTGCCATTCGAGACCAGGAGCCTGAGCATCGCGGCTCTTGCCCAGAGCCCCAACCCCCAGAGCGTCACCATTGGCGGCACATCCACGCCCGGCCACCTGGCGGTGGGGGAAGTTGACTTCTCCTCGGGTCAGCAGACCACGTTTCCCATTACCGTGCTCGCGGAAGACGGGACCACGAAGACCCGCTACACCTTCGTCGTGAAGCGAAACCCGCCGGACAAGAATGCCCTGCTCGGGGTCCTCTCTATTCCTGACGCGGTCTTCACCCAGCCCTTTTCTCCCGCAAAGTTCGCCTACTCCGCTTCCGTATCCTTCGAGGTGCGCGAGGTGACGCTGAACGCGCAGGCGCAGAGCCCGTTTGCCACGGTGAGCGTGATGGTCCCCGGCGGAAGCGGTGGACCAGTCCCCGCTTCGCGCGGCGCGAACGCGGGCAACGTGCGGGTGGACTTCCCGTCCGGCGGGAGGCTGCCCGGTAACCGTGACGGTGACCGCCCAGGACGGGACCACCCAGAAATACAACCTGGAGATTCTTCGCCGGGAGGCGAACAACAACAACAGGCTCTCGGATCTCGTGGTGACGGACGCCACGCTGACCCCTCCGTTCAAGCCCGACACCCTGGCGTACACGGCAGAGGTCCCCTATTCGGTCACCCGGCTGACTATTCGCGCCCTGCCCCAGGACACGAACGCGTCAATCAGCCTCGAAACGGCCGAGGCAACAGGACCGAATGCCTCTCCCCCCCCGTCCGTGCGCGTCTACCCGGGGGAGGCCGCCGGGCTGCAGGTCGAGTTTTCAGAGTCCGAGATGAAGGGACTGAACGTCGTCGCCACCGCGCAGAACGGGGAGACCCTTCGGTATACGCTCCTGCTTCACAGGTCGGCGCCGGACCGCACGGCGGATCTGGCGTCCCTGACCGCCACCGCAGGCGTGCTTGCCCCTGCCTTTTCCGCCAAGGTGGACACCTTCACCCTGCGCCTTCCGGCGGACGCGACAGGCGTCCAGGTGACTGCGGCCGCGGCAAGCCAGTTCGCCCGGGTGTCGGCGTCTGACCTCGGGGACCCCGGCCGTTCGCAGAGCGCAACCGTTCCCGTGGATGTGGATCCCGGGCAGAAAACCATCATCCGATTCTTCGTGACCGCGGAGGACGGCACTCAGAAGCTCTTCCAGGTCCAGGTGACGCGAGACCTCCCCAAGTAAAGGTATGTCGTCAGAGGCCTCACCCTGGGGGGCCGTCGACCGGGACGCCGGCGCTCCGATAGCTGCGGCACTTTGAAACGAGCTCGAACATCTCCATGGTGACACGAATTGCGCACGCGCAGGCCCGCACTTGCAAAGAGGTACGGGATGGGATATGAGATCGCGAGGCGCATGAACGTGGCAGAGCATTTCGACCTTGTGATCGTGGGAACAGGCCCCGCTGGCCTTGGCTGCGCATTTGCCTTCCTGGAGGCACGGCCGGCCTCATCGGTCCTTCTCATCGACAAGTCCTCCCTCAGCACCGGCGGCCTGTGCAACGACTGCAAGATGAACTTCACGTTCCCCATCGGCTTTCCCCTGGAATACTGGGATCCGCATGCGGCGGAAAGCTACCTGAGCCTGGTCAGTGATCGCCTGCATCCCCGGATCCTTGCGAAGACCAACCTCGGCATTTACGCGAACAGGGCCCAGAAGCTGGGGGTCTCGCTCCTCGAAGTGCGGCAGAGCCACCTCGGTACGGACGGAGGCATTGCTCTGGCCCACGGGATGACGGAGGAGATAGCGAGGGCAGGAGCAGCGTTCTCCCTGGGGGAGACCGCCCTCGATGTTCGGGAGGCTGAGCATCTCCTCCTGACGGATCGAAGGGAAGTCGGCTACCGAAGCCTGGTCGTGGCGCCCGGCAGGAAAGGGTTCTCCTTTCTCCAGAAGCTCATGGACAGGCTGGAGGTCCCCTACAGGGACAACGTGGTGGATATCGGGCTTCGCCTGGAAATGCGTGAGAACAACTATCCGATCGTCCGGGACTATTACGATCCGAAGTTTCACTTTCCCCAGAAAGTCCGCACGTTTTGCACCAACAGCGGCAGGGCCTTCGTGGTGAAGGAGAAGTATGAGACCGCGGACGGGCACCCCTACTTCAGCGTGAACGGCCACTCCTTCTCTGAACGAGGGGAGGCAAGCGGCCTGGTGAACTTCGCGCTCCTGAAGACCGTCCGTTTCACCGAGCCGCTGGCGAGCGGCCAGGCCTTCGCGGAGATGCTCGGCCAGCAGGCCGTGCTGATGGGCGGCGGCCAGCCGCTGATGCAGCGCGTCGGGGACTTCCGCCTCGGCAAGCGGTCCAAGGCGGAGAGCTTCAACGAGGACCTCTACGATTTTCGACCGACCCTGTCCGGCTGCACCCCGGGAGATATTGCCCTTGCCATGCCTTCCAAGATCCTTCGCGCAATCTGGCGCGCCATGAAGCTCCTGGACACCATCATCCCCGGCGTGCTCCACCCGTCTACCGTCATGTACTACCCCGAGATCAAGCTTTACGGCAACAAGCCCCGATTCATGGATGCCACGTTCCAGGCGAGGCCCGGGATCTGGATGATCGGGGATGGCGCCGGCACGAGCCGCGGAATCACGGCCGCGTGGGCAAGCGGCATACGCGCGGCTGAAGGCATCCTGCGGCAGGATGGCAACGGGACCCTGGCTTCTTTCCCTCCGAGGGTGGCTGCGGGAGACCGCGGCGCCGGAGCAACCTAACCGAGAATTCACACGGTCTTCACAGCGGCCTAACAAAGCCCGAAGATGTATTTTCGAATCATGCGCAAAATGGATATCAACGGAAGTGAGGGGGCCGGCGTTGCGGCGGTCATCTTCGACTGGGCGGGAACCATCGTGGATTACGGGTGCTTTGCCCCGGCGGTCTCTCTGGTGGAAACCTTCGCGGACCGGGGCGTGCACATCACCCTGGCCCAGGCGCGCGGGCCGATGGGACTGGAGAAGAAGGAGCACATCCGCCGTCTTCTTGCGGATCAGGAAATCAGCGGCCTTTGGAGGGCTGCCGCCGGCGCGGATCCCCGGCCCCAGGACGCGGACTCGTTGTATGAGGAGCTTGAGCCGCGGCTGGTGACCGCGGTGAAGAGGCATGCCCAGCTTGTCCCCGGCACCAGGGAGCTGGCGGAGGAGCTTCGCTGCTGGGGCATCGGGATCGGGTCCACCACGGGATACCTGCGGCCACTCATGGACATCCTCACGGCGGAAGCCGCGCGGCAGGGGTTCATCGCGGACGCCGTGATCTGCCCCTCTGATGTTCCCGGCCGGCGGCCCTTCCCGTGGATGTGCTTCCTGAACGCCATGAGGCTCAAGGCATATCCTCCGCGGAGGATCGTGAAGATCGGCGACACGCCCGCGGACATCATGGAAGGCCTCAACGCCGGCATGTGGACAATCGGCGTCACGTTGTCCGGCAACGAAGTGGGACTTCGCCGGCCGACGTGGAGGGAATGAGCGCGGAGGAGCGCTGCACGCGCGTCCAGGAGGCGGAGAAGCGCCTGCGGGCTTCCGGCGCTCACTACACGGCGGAGAGCGTGGCGGAATGCCGGGACATCCTGGCGAGGATCGAGGAGCGAACCATCCGCGGCGAGCACCCATCACGGGAGAAGTCGCATGAGCGCGCCTGAGCGGCCCCCCAACCCTTACGTGCTCCTCACTCCGGGGCCCCTCAGCACCACTGCCAGCGTGAAGGAAGTCATGCTGCGGGACTGGTGCACATGGGACGCGGACTACAACGGGATTGTGCAGGATATCCGACGACGTCTCGTCGAGCTGGCGACCCGCAGGTTCCGCCAGGACTACACGAGCGTTCTGATGCAGGGCTCAGGCACTTTCAGCGTTGAAGCCACCCTGGGGACAGTGATCCCGCCTGCCGGCAAGGTCCTGGTCCTGGCCAACGGCGCATACGGGGAGCGGATGGGGCACATCGCCGGGAGGCTCGCCATTGAGAATGCCGTCCTTCGAAGCGATGAGACGACGTGGCCAGACCCGTCCCTGCTGAGAGAGGCTCTGAGCGCGGACCCCGCCATCACGCACGTCGCCCTGGTGCACTGCGAGACGACCACGGGCATCCTCAATCCCCTGGAAGAGATTGCGGCCGTCGTGCGCGAAAGCGGCCGCTCCTTCATTGTGGACGCGATGAGCAGCTTCGGCGGGATTCCGATGGACGTCGGCGAGCTGGGAGTGGATTTCCTGGTGAGCAGCTCGAACAAGTGCATCCAGGGGGTGCCGGGATTCGCTTTCGTCATTGCCAGGAGGAAGGCGTTGGGTGCGTGCGAGGGCCAGGCGCGCTCGCTCTCCCTGGACCTCTACGACCAGTGGCGGACAATGGAGAATGAGAACGGAAAGTGGAGGTTCACGTCTCCCACCCATGTGGTCAGGGCCTTCGCCCAGGCTCTCCGGGAGCTGGACGAAGAAGGGGGAGTGGAAGCCCGGTCCGCGCGGTATCGAGCGAATCATTTCATGCTGGTGCGCGGGATGGGTCAGCTCGGGTTCACGTGTCTTCTCCCGGCAGAGCTTCAGTCTCCAATCATAACCTCGTTTCTGGAGCCTGCCGCTGCGAGGTATGCCTTTCCACGGTTCTACGCCGACCTGAAGGCGGGCGGCTTCGTGATCTATCCCGGCAAGGTATCCCGGGCAAACACCTTCCGGATCGGGACAATCGGCGACGTCAACCCCGCCACGATCAGCTCCCTCATCGAGACCATGAAAGGCTGCATCTCCTGGGCGACTGCCGGCAAATAAACCGATTCTTAACGCCGGCCTAATCGAAAACTAATGGAATCATGGGTCTCTTGTCTGGCCATGATGGACTATTCGGAGATCGCGGCCGAGGCAAGCGCTGAAGCGGTGCGCCGGATTGCGGAGGCGGTCGTCAACCAGCTTCCCGTCAGAATCCTGAAATCCCCCTCTCCGGGAATGGTGATGGTGCGGCAGGTCGACCCGCTGGAAAACATCATCTTCCATCTCGGGGAGGCTTACGTCACCGAGTGCGAGGTGGAGGTCGACGGTCTCCCCGGATATGGCTGCGTGCTGGGCTCGGGTGAGGATCGGGCGCTGTGCAGCGCCCTGCTGGATGCGGTGATCGGCGGCGGGCATGCGGCGACCGCGGAGATCGCGCCGCTCCTGGAAGCCGAGGAGAAACGGATCAGGGAGCGATGGGACACGGAAAGCAAGGCCGCGGCGACCACGCGCGTGAGCTTCGAAGTTCGGTAGGAGAGCTGGGAATGGTGCGGGAAACAGTGTTCGACGAGGTCTTCGACAGCCAGGCTGTGTTCCGCGCCCTTCTCGATTCGTTGAGCAGGCCGGGGACCATTTCGATGATTGCGCCGCGGCCGTACGGATCGCTGCCGGGCGGGCTTTTGCCGCCGGCTCTTTCGATCCTGAAGACCCTGTGCGATCACCACGTTTCATTCTCCCTGGGCTCCGCCGGAGCGAAACCCGAATGGGTGAGCTACCTCGAGATGAACCTGTCCACTCCTTTCCGACGGGTGGACGAGGCTGACTACGTCCTTTTCGACGGGGAGGAGTTCGACGCGGACTTCCTCCGCCTGAATCCGGGCTCGCTCGAGTTCCCCGAGCGTTCCGGCGACCGCTCTTCTCTGCGTCCGGCTGCTTTCCGACCAGGGAGAGCCCGTGCGCGGACGCCGCGAGCTGATCCTCGGGGGCCGGGCGTCAAGGGACGCGCGCGTCTTTCCGTGGACGGCCTCGATGCGCGCTACATCGAAGAGCGCGCGAACGCAAACAGGTTCTACCCGATGGGGATCGACCTCCTGCTTGTCGACGCCGAGGGAAGGGTCGCGGGAGTTCCCCGCACGAGCGCGGTGGAGGCCGGCTGATGGGGTACGTCGCGGTCCAGGGCGGCGTCACCGCCATTGAAAGCTCGCAGAAGCTCAACCGGTACCTCAGGCTCCGGGGGGAAAGCGCCCCGCTCTCGGTCAACCAGATCATGGACCAGATGGGCCCGCTCGTGGACAGGGTCATGGGCGAGGGCGGGCTGTACTCACCCTTCCACGCGGCCCTTGCCATCAAACAGGCATCCGGCGACCCCATCGAGGCGGCGTTCCTGCTGCGCGCCTACCGGGCGACGCTGCGGCGCCTCGTGGATTCGCTGCCGGTGCGCACCGAGGAGATGAGGATACTGCGCCGCATTTCCAGCGCCTTCAAGACCATCCCCGGAGGCCAGGTCCTCGGTTCCACCTCCGACTACGAGCAGCGGATCCTCGACTTCTCACTCGCCGAGGAGACCGTGGAGACGCAGCGCGAGGCAGTGCGCGAGTTCGAGGCGGGTCTCGGGGACCATGGGGAGCCGCTTTCCCCCGGGCACTTCCGCAAGGTGGTGGACATGCTCCGCGACCAGGGCCTGGTGCCGCCCGTGCCGCCGCGCTCCGACGCCCCGCCGACGGACGTCACGCAGGAGTCCGCGACGTTCCCGCTTGACCGCAGCGGCCGTCTGCAGATGCTCGCCCGGGCGGAAACGGGCGGGGTGCTCGCCCTGGCGTACAGCAGCATGCGCGGCTATGGCAGCATTCATCCCACCGTGGGAGAGCTGCGCGTCGGCCGGGTCCGCGTGCAGATCCCGCACCCCTGGCGGAAGGGGAGGGCGGTCACCCTCGGCTCCGCGGCCATCACCGAGGTGGAGATCGTCGCTTCGTTCCATCGCTCCGAGGGGGAAGCGAAGCCGACTTTCAGCCTGGGGTACGGCTCATGCTTCGGCCATAACGAAGTGAAGGCCATCTCGCTCGGGGTCCTGGACCGGGCCATGAGGTCTCCGACTCCCGGGGCGCCCGCGGAGGACCACGAGTTCGTCCTGCTGCACACTGACGGCGTGGAGTCTTCGGGGTTCTGCTCCCATTTCAAGCTTCCCCACTATGTCACCTTCCAGGCGGACCTCGACAGGCTGCGCACCCAGAGGGGAGTCGAAGAATGACGCTGCAGGAGCTTCTGCCGCGGGGAAAGGGCTTTCGCTACAACTTCGCCTTTGTCGACGAGGGGGTGAAGAAGGAAGTCCGACGCGCCCTCCTGAAAGCCGTGGCCCTTCCGGGCCACCAGGTGCCTTTTGCATCCCCCGAGCTCCCGATCGCCCGGGGGTGGGGGACAGGGGGCCTCCAGGTGACGATGTCCATCATCGGCCCGAACGATGTGCTGAAGATCATAGATCAGGGCTGCGATGGAAGCGTGAACGCCGTCAACCTGCGGAAGCTCCTGGTGGCGACAACCGGCGTGCGCACCACTTTCGATTCGCGGGAAGCAACGGTGCTGCAGTCCCGGCACCGCCTTCCCGAGATCCCCCTTCGCGCCGACCAGATCGCTGTCCTGCAGGTCCCGCTCCCCGAGCCCCTTCGGCTCGTTGAGCCGAGCGAGGTGGAGACGCGGCGGATGCACTCCGAGGGGGACTATGCGCGCATGTGGGTGTCCCTGTACGAGGACATCGTTCGAAACGGGTCCATCTCCCTCACGTCCGGCTATCCCTGCCGCGTGAACGAAACCTACATCATGTCTCCCTCACCCCTCCCTCGATGGGACCTGCCGCTGCTCCACGATGCCGAGCACCTGACCCTCCTTGGCGCCGGCCGCGAGAAGCGGGTCTACGCGGTGCCGCCGCATACCTCCGTGCGGCCGCTGGAGTTCGACGACATGCCGTTCGCCGTGGAGGATTTCTCCGGCATGATCTGCGCGCGCTGCGGGTCAAGCGGCACGTTCCTGGACGAGATCTATGATGAAAAGAGCGGCGAGCCGTCACGCGTGTGCTCGGATTCCGGGTTCTGCGACCTGGTGCTCCAGGGGGCCATCCCCCGACGAGGGAGACGCGCCCATGGCTGACCAGGTTCTCCTGCGGGTGCAGGACCTCGGAAAGCGCTTCGGTCCTGGATGCGAGGGCTGTCGGGAGCTCACGGGTCCCGAGCATTCGACGAACATGTGCCCGCGGTGCGGGTCCGTGACCGCGATGGCCGGCATCACCTTCGAGCTGAAGCAGGGAGAGATCCTGGGGGTGGTAGGAGAAAGCGGGTCCGGAAAGAGCACCCTGGTCCAATGCGTCTACTTCGACCAGGACGCAACGGGGGGGCGGATCAGCATCAACGGGCAGAACGGGGGAAGCAACGTCCTGGAGCTGCCCCGCAGCGAGAAGCGCAGGCTGCGCGGCCGCCTCATGGGAATGGTGTACCAGAACCCGCTGCGAGGGCTCCGTATGGATATCACCAGCGGGGCCAACGTCGCGGAGAAGCTCCTGGAGGCAGACGTCTTTCATTTTGCGCGTATCCGCGAGCGGGCGACACGGCTCCTTGCCAGCACGGAGATACCCCTTGCGTACATGGATCGCTTCCCGCGATCCCTTTCCGGCGGGATGCAGCAGCGCATCCAGATCGCAAAGGCCCTGGCGAACAACCCTCCCCTCGTTCTCCTTGACGAGGTCACCTCCGGCCTCGACGTGAGCGTGCAGGCGCGGGTGCTGGACCTCATTCGCGAGCTGCAGCGGGAGCTCGGGATCTCGATGATCGTGGTATCGCACGACATGGGGGTCATCCGGCTCCTCGCGGACCGTACGCTGGTCATGAAAGACGGCTTCGTGGTGGAGCAGGGGCTCACTGACCAGATCCTCGAAGACCCGCAGCATGCCTACACGCAGCTGCTCGTGCATTCGACGCTGTAGGAGGGAGACCAGGCCAGATGATGCGATGCGAGGGGCTTTCCAAGACGTTCCTCATGCACGTGCGCGGCGGCAAGCGGATCCCGGCGTTCGCCGATGTGAGCTTCAGCCTGTCGGAAGGGGAGTTCCTCGGCATCAGCGGTCCCAGCGGCGCCGGCAAGTCCTCTCTCCTCAAGTGCCTCTACCGCACGTACCTCCCCTCCGCCGGCTCGGTCTGGTACAAGGACGCCGCGGCGCAGACACGGGACCTTGCCGCGGCGGACGAGCACGACATCCTGCGGCTGCGCCGCCTCGAGATCGGGTACATCTCCCAGTTCTTTCCCGTCATCCCACGGGTATCCGCGCTCGACACCATTGCGAACAGCATGGTGGCGCGGGGCTTCCCGCGGGAAGAAAGTCTCGGGAAGGCCCGCGAGCTGCTGGAAAGGCTCGCCATTCCGCGCCCGCTCTGGGAGCTGTCTCCGTCCACGTTCTCGGGAGGCGAGAAGCAGCGGATCAATATCATCCACGCCATCATTGCCCGTCCCCGCCTGCTCCTGCTGGATGAGCCCACGGCGTCCCTTGACGCGGCCACGGCGCGGGAGGCGGTGTCTCTGATACGGGAGCTGAAAGGGGAGGGGACTGCGATGATCGGGATATTCCACGACATGGCTCTTCTGACGGGTCTTTCGGACCAGATGATCGAAATGGGTGCAACGCGCGTCGGGGGTGCCGCGTGAAGGATACGGTCTTCACCGACGTCCGCATCGTCACACCGAGTGAGGTCATCCAACGGGGCACGCTGACCGTCAGGGACGGCTTGATCGCCTCCGTGGAGAGCGGCCAGCCGCGCTCCCTGGTCCCCGCCGGGGCGGCCGTGATCCCGGGTCAGGGCCGGCTCTTGATGCCGGGTTTCGTGGACCTGCACAACGACGGGATCGAGGGGGAGATCGAGCCGCGGCCGCGCGCCGTGTTCCCCCTGGCCGTCGCTCTTCAGTCGCTGGAGAGCAAGCTCGTCAGCCACGGCATCACGACGATATTCCATTCCTTCTCCTTCCTGGACGGCCGGGAAGGGACGCTGCATCCGGACGTGCTGGAGCCCGCGGTGCGGGAGATTCACAAGCTTCGACGCACGGGGGTCATCCGGCACCTCGTGCACGCCCGCTACGAAATGGCGGAGACGCACCACTACGAGAGGTTTCGTCGACTGATCGACGAGAGGCTCGTGAACCTCGTCTCCTTCATGGACCACACGCCGGGGCAGGGGCAGTACCGCAACCCTGAGCACCTCGTGAACTACTATGTGCGCAAGTACAACTCCCCGCTCGGGGAGATCCAGGCCCTTCTCAAAGAACGGGAGGCAAAGGCCCGCAACCCCGAGGTGGGCATGATTCTCGGCAAGCTCGCGGCCCATGTCCGGGAGGCTGGCCTGCCCCTTGCGTCTCATGACGACGACTCCGCGGAAAAAGTGGCGCGGATGCACGGCCTCGGCATCACGATCAGCGAGTTTCCCGTCGACATGGCCGCGGCGCGCGCCGCTTCCCAGCGGGGCATGCATGTCGCCGTGGGTGCCCCGAATGTCCTGCGCGGGAAATCCACCTCGAACAACCTGAGCGCCCGTGAAGCGATCCTGGACAACACGGTGGACATCCTTTGCTCGGACTACTATACGCCGGCGCTCCTGCACGCGGTGTTTCGCCTGGTCAGGGAAGGGATTCTCCCGCTGCCGAAGGCCGTTCGCATGGTCAGCGCGAACCCGGCCCAGGCCGCCGGTATGCAGGCGGAGCTGGGCTCCGTGGAGGTCGGCAAACGGGCGGACCTCATCATGGTCAACGACTCGGGGGATCTGCCCGCGGTTGTGGGCGTGTGGGTGGGCGGACGTTGCGTTCTGGAGAAGCATGACAGCACGTCCAACCCTCTGGGTGATCTCTGGGCGCGGGAGGTCTCTGTTCTCCCGCGGGAGTCCACCCATGCTTCATGAAATGGACCTGCGTCCTGAAGAGCCGCCCTGCATCCTCTCCGAAGCCCCGCTGATTCACGAAGGAGCGCGGATAGAGAAGAGCCGCATTGGCTCGTGGACGGAGATAGGTCGAGGCAGTCACATCGTCGAGTCCACGATCGGCGACTATACCTATGACGACGGGGATGTCTCGATCTTCTACTCCGAGATCGGAAAGTTCTGCTCCCTGGCCAACAGGGTGCGAATCAACCCCGGCAATCACCCGCAGGACAGAGTGACCCAGCACCACCTGACGTATCGGAGAAAACAGTTCGGCCTCGACACGCGTGATGATGAGGTGTTTTTCGACTGGCGCCGGTCGCATCCCTGCGTGATCGGACATGATGTGTGGATCGGCCACGCGGCAGTGGTGCTCCCTGGCGTGCGGATCGGCACGGGGGCCGTGATAGGCGCCGCGGCGGTTGTCACCAGGGACGTAGAGCCATACCAGGTAGTGGTGGGGGTGCCCGCGCGACCCGTGCGCAGGCGCTTCCCCGAGGATGTCATCCATCGCATCCTGAAGAGCGAGTGGTGGAACTGGGACCGGCAGGAGCTGGAAGAGCGCTGGCGCGACCTGTTCTCGGTTGAAGGCTTCCTGGCGCGGTACGCACCGTGACGACGTCCCCCATGGTGGATGAAGCCGCTGTCCGCAGCGTCGCAATCCAGGCAGCCACGGGCGCCGGCGCGTTGATGCGCGGCAGCTTCAAGTCCGCGCTCCAGGTGGACGCGACGGAGGCACACGACCTGAAGCTGCGGCTTGATCGCACCTGCGAGGAGAGCATCGTCGGTGTGATCCGCGAACGCTTTGCCGAGCACGGCATTCTGTCGGAGGAGATGGGGTACGCCCCGGGCACGGACCCCTATGTCTGGATCGTAGATCCCCTGGACGGCACCGTGAACTTCTTTCATGGCATCCCGTTCTTCTGCACGTGCGTGTCCTGCCACGGGGTCCGGCAGAACGATGAGTCCCCGGGCGAAGCGCATCTTCCTGACGGCCGCGCCGTCGGCGGGGCCGTGGCGGCCGTCATCTACGCCCCCGTTGCCAGGGAGCTCTTCGTGGCCACGCCCCGGGCGGGCTCTTTCCTGAACGGAGCTCGACTGGTCCTGAAGCCCCTGGCAGACCTTTCCGATGCAATTGTCTCCCTGTCATTCGGCGCGCGGGACGGCAGCCCGTCCTACATGAGCCGGCTGCTCCCCGCCATGATCGAACGCGCGCAGAAGGTGCGAAGCCTCGGCAGCACTGCCCTGGACATCGTGAATGTGGCGGCCGGTCGGACCGGCGCATTTGTCCAGATGGGCACGAACCTCTGGGACTTCTCCGCGGCCGCGGCCATCTTGAGGGAGGCGGGAGGCATTGTCGATACCACGGAATATGCTCCGGGCCGCTGGAAGGTAATCGCGAGCAACCCGGGCCTGTTCTCCGAAGTGCGGAAGCTTGCCGGGCAATGAGCGCCTCGATCAGGTTCATCATCATCACTGTCCTTCCGGACGACGTTGCGCGCAGGTTCGACTCTGCGCGGCGCCTCGTTTGCGAGGTCGGGCGCTCCCGGGCCAGCCTCGCGTACCCGCCGCATGTCACGCTTCGGACCGGGGCTCTCGTTCCGGTGGAGCACGTTTCAGCGTTCCTTGAAGGGTTCAGTGAGGCCCTCGGCGCGTGGGACCCCTTTTCCGTCACGACAGACGGGTTTCTCCTCTCTGGGTACCAAGACGGGGAGGTGCGGAAATATCTGGCCGGCTACCGGGTTCGAAAAGACCCCCCGATCATGAGCCTCAACACGCGGCTCCTTCGCTTCGAGAAGTGGCGGGCGAGCAATCGCCTTGTTTTCGAGCCTCACCTCACCCTCGCCTTCGATGACCTGACCGAGGAAGGCATGCAGAGAGTCCGGCTCTGGCTCGACGAAAACCCGAACGGGCTTCCAACGGGTTTCCAATGGTCGTGCGACAACGTGTGCCTCTACCGGCCTCAGGGCGACTCCTGGAGCCTGCACGCGGAGTGGAAGGCGCGGCGCCCCTGATCGCGCTTTGCACGATGTCCCCGGGCAGGGAGATTTCCCAGAGGGTGCACGGCGCGAAGCGTGGTGCGGCACGGATGCTTCAGTCCACGATCAGGCCAATGGCAAAGCCGTCGTAGCCCTTCACCCCAACCGTCTGAATGGCGGTTGCCATCACGTGAGGATTGGCGGCCATGCGGGAGTTGCATTCCCTTGTTCCGCGGACGCCTTCATCCGCGCCATCATCCGTGTGGAGAACGTCGCCAGCCCTCACCACGTTGTCCACCACGGTCAGGCTGCCGGGGTGCGTCAGGAGTACCGCCCAGTCGAAGTATGCCGCGTTGTTCTGCTTATCGGCATCGAGAAACACGAAGTCGAGCATGCGAGGCATCTGCTCCGCAAGCAGCCGTAGCGACTCCAGCGCCGGACCGACGCGCACCTCGATGATGTCCTGCAGCCCGGCTCCCTCGATGTTGCGCCGCGCAGCTGCGGCGTGTTTCTCGCTGGCTTCCAGCGAGATGAGCACGGAACAAACATTTCATTGATATATCTGTCCACTCGCGTCCATGTGTCCTGCATCCTGCCTCCTGCTTCCGCAGCTGCCAAGCTACCGCCCCCCCGGGCCGAAAGTCCAGCCGGGCTGGACGGGATGGTCCTCAGATTCACGATAGTTTAACAAACGCTTAATCCACGCAAAACAAATCCTGCGCAGAATTGCGACCGGGTGAGACAAGGGAAATTGCGGAAGCGCGCGGGAGCGCCTTCCGCCGAGAGAAAGGAGCATTTGCATGAAGAGAGTCCATTTGCTTTTTGCGGGCGTGGTTCTGGCATCCCTGACCCTCCTGGCGGGATGCGGACCGGCGGGCAAGCCCATCACGATCGCCTGGCTGCCCAATAACTCCGGCGACAACCAGAAGGTGTTCCGCGCGGAGTTCGACAAGGTGGTCGCGGACGCCACCGGGAGGAAGGTCGAAGACAAGCTGACGACGGACTACAACATCGCCATGGCAGCCCTGGATTCGGGGGACGCCCAGCTGGGCTGGTTCGGGCCTTTCGAGTACATGGCCGGCCACGCAAAGAATCCTCACGTCGTGGCGCTTGTCGTGGAAAGCGGAGATTCGGGCGGGCTTCAGGATTCCCTCTACTACAGCCGGCTGCTCGTGAAGAAAGGCAATGAAGGCCAGTACAAGTCCGGCGACGGTTTCTCGATCGACAAGATAGTCGGCAAGAAGGTCTCCTTTGTTTCCACCAGCTCGACGTCCGGGTTCAACATGCCGGCCGCAGCAATCATGGCCTCCTTCCATGGCATGGACAAGTGGAAGAGCCTGTCAAAGGATGACCTCATGCAGGGCGGCCCGGGGAAGTTCTTCTCCCAGGTCATGTTCTCAGGTTCCCATCAGCTCTCCCTGGCGAACCTCCTCATGGGCAAGGTTGACATCTCCGCGGTGGACGATATCGACGTCAAGGTCTACCTGGATCTGACCTCGGGGACCGAGAACCAGGAAGGCGCCGTTTATGCCGTCAAGAAGGGCGCGGAGGCTCCGTTCGACACGCTTGGCGGTGCACAGTTCGTCATCATCAAGTCGATCCCGGTCCAGAACACTCCGTTCGAAACCAACGACACAACGCTGGACAAGGCGACCCTGGACAAGATCACGCAGGCGCTTCTTTCGGACAAAGTCACCAATGACCAGATGGTGTTCCAGCCCAAGGGCGGTTCGGGCGCCGGGTTGTTCAGCCAGCCTCATCGTTTCGTGAAAGTGGATGACTCCTGGTACGACCCGATGCGGAAGGTCCTCGGCCTTTAGCAATCGATGCTCTGTTTCCGGCGTGGGGCATCGGCCTTTCGATGTCCCGCGCCAGCTTTTTCGCGAGGGAGGCTCCGGATGGCCCTTTTGGAATTGAGGAACGTCACCAAGTGCTACAAAGGAGCAAAGCGCGCGCTCGCCGACGTGAGCTTCTCAGTGGAAGAAGGGGAGTTCGTCTCCATCATCGGTTCCTCGGGATCCGGAAAGACCACCCTCCTGCGCTGTATCAACCGCATGATCGAGCCGACCGGCGGAGAGATATCCTTCGCCGGGGTCAGCGTCTCCCGGCTGCGCAGGCGCGAGCTGCGCCGCCTCAGGACACGGATCGGCATGATCTTCCAGCAGCACAATCTCGTGGAGCGGTTGAGCGTGATCGAAAACGTCCTCCACGGAAGGCTGGGGTACAAATCCACGATCTCCGGAATGCTGGGACGGTACACCTATGAAGAAAAGCAAAGAGCGTTCGAGATCATCGGAATCCTGGGGCTGGACGAGCAGGTTTACCAGCGATGCGATCAGCTGAGCGGCGGCCAGAAGCAGCGCGTGGGGATTGCCCGGGCGCTGGTCCAGAGTCCGAAAATGATCCTCTGTGATGAGCCGATTGCTTCACTGGATCCCGGCACCTCCAAGGTCATCATGGACTACCTCAGCGACATTTGCAGGGATTTCGGCATCACTCTGGTCATCAGCCTGCACCAGGTGGATGTTGCCCTGAGGTACTCCCACAGGGTAATCGGCTTCAACAGAGGTTCCATTCTCTACGACGGATCACCGCAAGGGCTCACCCCGGAAAGGATTGCGGAGATCTACGGGTCCGAGCCGGCGGAGCTCGCGATCCAGGCGGGGTAGACCTCATCCCCATGCAGGTCGACGTTTTCATCAGGCGCAGGAACAACGGCCTGCTCATGCTCGGCCTGTTTGCAGCCGTGACCATCGGCGCGGTCGTGCTCACGCGCTACGACCTGGTCAAAGGGTTCACGAGCTTTGTCAGGGCGTTCGCCTGGGGAGTCTCCAGCTTCTACCCGGATGCTCAATCGATGAAAAAGCTCCCGGACATCCTCGAAAAACTATGGGACACGGTCTTGATCTCCATCGCCTCCACAATGGTGGCCGCTGTCTTTTCGCTCTTTCTGGCGCTCTCGGGTTCGAGGACCACCCGTGCGAATCCGTTTTTCACCGTGCTGGCGAGGGGGATAGGGTCGTTCTTTCGGAACATGCCCCTGGTCGCGTGGGCCATGGTGCTGATACTGGCATTCAGCCAGAGTGAATTGACCGGCTTTCTCGCGCTGTTCTTCGGTTCCCTGGGCTTCCTTACCCGCACGTTCATGGAAACGATCGATGAAGTCGGGGAGGGTGTGGTGGATGCCTTGAGGGCCACCGGCGCGGCGCGCCCCCACATCACGACCCAGGCCGTCCTGCCCTCCAGCATGCCGCAGATGGTCAGCTGGCTGCTGTTCATGATCGAGACGAACATTCGTGACGCAACGCTCGTCGGCCTGCTCACCGGCACGGGAATCGGGTTCCTGTTCGACGTCTACTACAAATCCTTCAACTACCACGCGGCAAGCCTCATCGTGATTGTCACCGTGATCGCCGTCATAGCCATGGAAACTATCTCGAACAGCGTACGAAGGGTAATCCTCTAGTGGATTTCGAAGGACCGCTGCAATCGCGACAAAAACCCCTGACCCTGCCGGGAAGCGCCCCAAAACCCGATATTCGCGCAAAAAGGGTCACGTGGATCACGCTGGCCGTGCTGGTTGCCATCACGATCTATTGTCTGGTAACCATGAGCAGCGGAGGCGTCAACGTTCTGCACGCCACTGGTGACACCCTGAGAAACTTCAAGATAATCTTCTTCCAGCCGCATCCGCACCGGCTTGCCGTCGGGGACGCGCTCATCGAGATCGTGATGACACTCGGCCTGGCCGTGCTGGCCACGATCCTCGGCGGCTGCGTCGCCTTTGTGCTCGGACTCCTCGGCGCGCAGAACCTCGCGCCGAAATGGATCACAAACGTCGTGAAAGGCATTGTCGCGTTCGTTCGGGCCGTTCCCACGATTCTGTGGGTCCTCATCTTCGCCGTTGCCGCCGGACTCGGCAGCACCGCCGCGGTCATTGGCCTGTCCTTCCACACGGTGGGGTATCTGACGAAGGCATACTCCGAGTCATTCGAAGACCTGGATCGAGGCGTCATCGACGCGCTGAAGGCTACGGGGGCCGACTGGTTGCAGATCGTCTTTCAGGCGGTGATACCGTCCTCCGCCACGTATCTCCTGTCCTGGACTTTTCTGAGGTTCGAGATAAACTTCGCCAACGCCGTGGCAATGGGGGCCGCGGCCGGGCGGCCGGAATTGGCTTCGATCTGTTCATGGCAAGCGGATTCTATTTCGATCTTCACGAAGTCGGGCTCATCACGTATGGTATTCTCGCTACGGCCGTCATTCTGGAAGTCGCGGCCACGAGGATCAAGACAAGGCTCAAGGACAAGTAAGACGTGCGAAGGACCAGGAGGACAGCTCCATGGGAAAAAAGATCGTCGCGAAAGCGGCCGTCATCGGTGGCCACGCGCTCGTCGGATGGGCCCTCTGCGCTGCAACCATGGGCATCGGCATGCAGCTCTTCCCGCTGTTGACGGCTCTGATCACCCACGCCATCGGCGCTCCCATCTTTTTCGCGCTCGTTTCCTGGAACTATTTCCGGAGGTTCCGCTTTACTACTCCGGCGCAGACCGCGGCCATCTTTGTCCTTGTCGTGGTCTTCCTCGACTTCTTCCTTGTCGCCCTTGTGATCCTGAAAAGTCTGGCGATGTTCGCAAGCCTCCTCGGCACCTGGATTCCCTTCGCGCTGATTTTCGCCTCGACGTACATCACGGGCCGATGGTGGGAGACCCAGGCTGAAACCCAGGGATAGCGCCGCAGAAATGGCCGAGCTCGAGTCCGGATTCATTCATACGCTGTGCGTCCGCAGAGACTTCGCGGGAAGGAAGCTTTCGATTGGAATTGGGGGGGTACGCAGTGAGTGAAAGCAAGAAAAAGCTTGTCGAGTGCGTGCGGCTGGACGCGGATTTGGCCAATGCCCGGCTGTGCTCCCTGTACGACGGCATGCGGGTCATCTGACAGCATGGACGTTCGTATCCGCGAGGCCACGGAAGCCGACCTCGAACAGATTCTGGAAATCTACCGGGACGCCGGAATCGAGATGCACGGGAAACAGTCCCTGGAGAGTGCCCGGGCGGTGTTCAGGAAGATGGGGACATACCCCAACTACAAGTTGTACGTTGCTGCAATGGACGGCCGCGTGTCGGGAACATTCGCCCTCCTCATCATGGACAACCTCGCGAACGGCGGTCTGCCTTCCGGCGTGCTGGAGGATGTGGCCGTGCTGCGCTCCTGCCAGGGCAAAGGCATCGGGAAAGCAATGATGCAGAGCGCCCTTCGGACGTGCCGGGATTCCAAGTGCTACAAGATGGTGCTGTCCAGCAATACGGCGAGGACCGGGGCGCACAAGTTCTATGAATCTCTCGGGTTTGTCCGCCACGGGTTCAGCTTTCGCGTCGACCTCTCCCCGTGAAGGTGTTCCCTCTCATGTTCCGCGAACGTTCCGTCCCGGGCGGTTCGAGTGAGCACAAGCACCCCGGGCGAGTTGAGGGTTTTCGAGCGCTTTTCGCGCTGGAATATGCCCGCTTGCGGCTGGTGAAAGTCCTTTTCCATAGTGGCACGGTGCTTGCAACAAAGTGCTGGCTATTCGGCGGCCTCTTCGCGCTGATTTTTGCGTCCACCTACCTGACGGGCAGAAGGTGGGAAGCCATGGCGACACAGGGGCAGCGGGGGGAACCGAACCATGGCGGAGATTGAGGTGCGCGCCGGTGATGTCGACACCGCTATCACGGTCATGCGCGAGGTCGCCCAGTGGTGCATTGACGTCGGGAAAAGCATGTGGAATCTCCAGGAGTTGACGCGTGACATGCTCCTGCGCCATCCGCGGACGGAGAGCAGCTTCATCGTCGCCTGGTCCGACGGCCAGCCCGCGGCCTCCATGATCCTCCAATGGCATGATCCGCAGTTCTGGCCCGGGGTAGAAGAGAATGAGTCCGGCTTCATTCACAAGCTGTGCGTCCGCAGGAGCTTTGCAGGGACGGGTCTGTCGACGAAAATGGTGGGATATGCGGCCAGCGAATGCCGCAGGAGAGGGGCGGGGTACCTGCGTCTGGACACCGATTCCACAAAGCCGAGGCTCTGCGCCCTCTACGAAGGGCTGGGATTCAAACGGGCCGGCCGGTAAGCTTCTGGATGGCAGGGACTACGCTCTTTACGAGCTGAAAATATGAGATCCTCCAGTGTTCCACAGGCTTGTTCCACTGGTGGAACAGTGGCGCAGGGTTTGCCCCCCCGCGGGACCCCCTGGCGGGCAATCCGGCCTCCCGGGAGCTGGTTGATGGCTGTTAATCAATTCCTAGAAGGAATTAGGCGATCTCCCAGCCCGGCATTGTTGACCATCCCCGATTCAGGGTTGGCATAGGGCTTGCAGCAAGAGAACGATGGCAATGCACGGACACATCAGGCCAGTGTTTGAATTGCGGGAAGGCATGATGGTAGGTTTTCCGGAGCTCGATGAGCAGCACCGGAGCATTGTCGCTGCAATCAGGGAGCTGTTTGAGCGACAGCAGCAGGGGATGGAGCTGAAAACGGCGTTGGATGCGCTGGTGGCCCGCGTCCAGGAACACACCCGCACCGAAGAAGGCTTCCTCCTGAAAAACCACGTTGCCGGCTTCAAGGACCATCACATGCGCCACACCACATTCCTGGCCGGGCTGGTGGACCTGCGGGACCGGGCGCAGCAGGAAGGTTTTGTCATGGCGCCGGACGTCGCGGAACTTTTGATGGAATATTTCGTTGCTCATATTCTCACCGTGGATGGGAGCTATTCCAATCTGGCTCAAAGGCGAGCACTGACTCGCTGATGTGCGCACCAAGGAGAGATCGATGACTGGCTTGGACAAGGAGAGTGTTCTCCGCTATCGAAAGACCGTCCAGTCCCTGGTTCCGCGGTTTGTGCCCGCGGGGAAGTCCGTGGACGGAGTGCTGGAAGAGCTCGCTGAAAAGTGGAACCCTCTTTTCGATTCCCGGCAGAGACAGGACCTCGTGGAGGACGTGAATGCGCTCGTGCGGGACTTCCTGCGCCCCCTGCGGCAGAGCTTCGTCCAGAGGTGTCCCGACCCGGACAGGATCCGCGGCCTTGCCGAGCAGCTTTCGCGAAGCGGGAGCCTCGCAAGGATCGCGAAGAAGGATGCCCTCGTGCGCTACCTCGAGCTCTACGTCGTGCGATGTCTCGACACCATGAAGTGAGCGGGTCCTTGACAACGTCTTCCTGACTGCTACGCTCATCCGCATGCGGAAAATGCTGTTCCTCCTTCTCTGCGCCCTGTCTATCCCGGTCCAGGGGCATGCTGACCTTTCCGTCGGGCTCATGCCCGCCATGAATTCGATCCCGCTCGTGGTGGCGGAAAAAGCGGGATTCTTCTCCGATTTCGGGGTGAACGTGCGTCTGGTGCCCTTCTCCGGCCAACTCGAGCGGGAGACAGCGCTGCAGACCGGAGCAATAGACGGGACGATCTCAGACATGATCAACGCGATCCAGGCGTGGACGCATGGCTTCGGCGCGCGAGTGACCTCCGTCAGCGAAGGGAGCTTCAGCCTGCTTTCCGCTCCGGGCTCGAAGCTCGCGACCATGGCGGACCTGCGTCGGCCGGGCGGCAGCGTGAAGACCGGCCTCCTGCAAAGCAGCATCGTGAACTACCTCACGCAGCGGATGATGGAGTCCAACGGCGCGGACCCGAAGCGGATCGAGCTCGTGCCGATTGTCGCCCTTCCCGCCCGGCTCGAAATGCTCCTTGCGGGGAGGATCGACGCGGCCTGCCTTCCTGAGCCGCTTGCCACCGTGGCGCTCGCCCGGGGAGCCCACCGGCTCGCTGACACCGAGGAGATGGGAACCACCCCCGGGGTCATCCTCTTCACGGCGAAGGCACTGGCCGAAAAGTCCAGCGAGGTCGCCCGTTTCTATCGCGCATACGACAGGGCGGTGGCGGAGATAAACGCCAACGGTGAATCGTATCGAGGCGCCATCGTGGCCGGGTGCGAGTTTCCGCCCGCCGCGCGGGACCTGATGCGGATTCCGCGCTTCCGCCGGTCTTTCACACCGACCGAAGCTCAGGTCTCCGATGTCACGGCGTGGATGAAGGAGAACGGACTGATATCGGCTGGACCGCGCTACGAGGAAATCGTCGTCCGGGGGTTTGCGGCGGATGCTGGAGATCAGTAACTGCTCAGCCGGATACGATGGGAAACAGGTCTTTCACGACGTCAGCCTTTCAGTTTCCGGGGAAAAACCGGCTGCATCATCGGACCCAGCGGCTGCGGGAAGACAACCCTCCTCATGCTGGCAGCCGGGCTGAAGGGCGCGGATGCCGGCTCGGTGCGGCTTGACGGGCTGCCCGTCACCGCGGGGGACAGCCGCGTCGGGCTGATACTCCAGCACTATGGCCTTTTCCCCTGGCTCACAGTTTCCGAAAACATCGCTGTGGGTCTCCGCCTGAGGCACGTGGCGGCAGCGGCCCGGCGCAGGATGGTTGCCCGTGAGCTTTCCCGGCTCGGACTGCAGGAATGCGCGGAGCGCTACCCGAACGCGTTGAGCGGAGGGCAGCAGCAGAGGGTTGCCATTGCGCGGAGCATGACCCTGGCCCCGCGCCTGCTGCTGATGGATGAGCCGTTTTCCGCGCTGGATGCGATGACCAGGGAGTCGCTGCAGGACGTCCTCTTGCAGACGCTGGAGGACAATTCCATGACCGTGCTCCTGGTCACTCACAGCATCGAGGAGGCGGCGTACCTCGGGGGGAGAATATGGCTCCTGGCAGGTTCCCCGGCGCGGATCCAGATGTGCTTCGAGAACCCCGGCCACGGAGCGCCGGGGTACAGGACTGACCCGTCGTTCTTTCGCCTGTGCGCGGAGATCCGGCGGCACCTGGAGCGCAGCCAGTGCGTTTGATGGCGCGCGCGCGTCTGCTGCCGGGGATCCTGGGGCTGACCGGCCTCGTTGCGGCATGGTGGGTGCTCTCCGTCTGTCTTCCCCCGGGCTTCGTCCCCGGTCCTCTCTCGGTTGCCGTCCGCTTCATCCAACTCGCCCCGACAGTGCTCTGGGTGCACGCGCTGGTCAGCGTGGGCAGGATGGGGGCCGCGGTGGCCCTTGCCCTTCTCACCGGCGTTCCCGCCGGTATTGCGCTGGGACGCGTGCGGTCGCTTGACCGGTTGTTTTCCCCCGTGGCCTACGTCCTGTACCCGGTCCCCAAGATCGCCCTGCTGCCCGTCGTCATGCTGCTGTTCGGGCTCGGCAACCTGTCGAAGGCAGTGGTCGTCTATCTCGTCCTCTTCTTCCAGGTTCTCCTGTCCAGCCGTGACGGCGCGCGCGAGATACCGTCCCCGTACATCCTGTCCCTTCGATCACTCGGCGCGAACCGCTGGCAGACCCTCCGGTACGGCATCTGGCCCGCGCTGTTGCCGGGGCTGCTTTCGTCCCTTCGTGTCGGAACGGGGACGGCCCTGGCCGTCCTGTTCTTTGCGGAGACTTTCGGGACATCGCTCGGGCTGGGCTGGTTCGTCATGGAGTGCTGGATGCGGATGTCGTACGTGGACATGTTCGCGGGGATCATGTGCCTGGGGCTCGTCGGGCTCGGGCTCTTTCTGGGGATCGATCTGCTCCAGCGGACTCTGTGCAGGTGGCAGCGGAAGGTCTGAGGCACGCGTTCTCAGACCCGTTGCTCATTCACGAAAAAGGAAACCCTGGTTCCTTTGCCAGGGGAAGACTGGACGTCGATCTTTCCCCCGACCGCCCGCGCTCTTTCTCTCATGCTGAGCAGCCCCAGGGACAGAGGGCGGTCCTCCCGGCTGAATCCGCTGCCGTCGTCCTGCACCTGCACGGAAAGCCGGCCGCCGTCACGGTCCACTGACACACTCACGCTGGAAGGCTGCGCATGGCGCGCGGCGTTCGTCAGCGCTTCCTGCACGATCCGGTAAGCGGCAAGGGAGACCTCGAAGGACTGGCCGTCGAACGTCCCTGTCGCGGCGAAGGTGACAGGGATGCGCGTGCGTCCCGTGAACTCCGCGATCATTTCCTGGACTGCCCCGGGGAGGCCGATGCGCTTCAGCTCCGTCGGCGACAGCGACGCGGAGAGGGCCCTGATCTCTCGGAGTATCTTCCCGGCGACATCGCCCAGCTGATCGATCTGCTCAGCGTCCAGCGCGGCGCCTGCCTGGCGCGCCTGGCTCAGGATGATGGAAAGGTAGGTGAGCTGCTGGCCGGCATCGTCGTGGAGCGCCTCCGCCACTGTCTGCCGCTCTCTTTCCTGGAGCTTGATGAGGCCGTCGGTGAGCTCGCGAAGCTCCTTTTCCGTTCGTTTGCGCTCCGTGATGTCCACAAGAGTCATGCGAAGCTCATCTGCCCCGGTGTCACAGGTGAAATCCACCTTGACCCACGCGCGGGCGCCGCCGGCGTGAACGAGGAGGGCATCGAAGGAGCGGGCGGTCCCTGATGCGCGGGCCTCCGCGGCCACCCGGAAGAATGTGCTGCGAAAGCTTTCCTCCAGGTACGAGGAGAACCGGCGGGTCGGCGGGGAAGGCCTTGGAATCCCGAGAATCTTCGACGCGGCGATGTTCGCCTGGGTGATGAGGTTGTGCCTGTCCAGCGTGAGGTATCCCACGGGCGCGTTGTCGTAGAGCGACATGTAGCGGTCCCGCATTCTCTGAAGCTCATCCTCGGTGTGGCGCAGCTCTTCGACCTGCAGCTCGAGCTCCACCTGGTGCACGCGCAGCTCGTGCAGGGCCTCGAGGTACGTCGCATCCGGGGGCGCCGCCGGGCTCTCCGCTACGATCTTTTCCGCCCGCGTGCGCAGCGTCCTCCTGCCGGACTTCTTCGGTTTCATGGCGGGGTGATGTGCTCGCTGATGTCGATGAAGGAAAGCACGACCCCGGCAATCGCGTCGTGGGCGGTGCGATAGGGATGAAGCCGCATCGAATACCAGTGCCCGTCCCCGGTCTGCACCACTTTGCGATACGGGATGAGAGAATCCAGCACTTTCTGCGCGTGCTCGACCAGGTCTTCCCCCCGGAGGCTGGATGTCACGTGGCCCAGGGGCCTGCCCACGTCCGTGCTGATCAGGTTGAAGATCCGCGTCGCGTCCGGCGTGTAGCGCTTGATCTGCAGGGCGTTGTCGAGGAAGATCGTCGCGATGTCGCTGCTGTTGAGGAGGTTCATCATGTCATCGTTGATGACCGAGAGCTCCTCGATGGTGTTCTGGTATTCGTTGTTCACCGTCAGGAGCTCCTCGTTGACGGATTGCAGCTCCTCCCGCGACGTCTCCAGCTCCTCGTTGGCGCTCTGCAGCTCTTCGTTGGTGGACTGGTACTCCTCGTTGGCGGACCGCAGCTCCTCGTTGGCCGTCTCCAGCTCCTCGATGGTGCTCTTGAGGCTCTCCCGCGTGTACTGCAGCTCCGCTTCCATCTGGCGTATCCGCGAGTCGCCGGTGCCTTTTTTCACCGTCCCGCGGCTCTCCGGGATCGAAAGCGACTCGCTGAAGCTGACGACGGCGAACCCCTGCCTCTCCGGGATCCCGACGATGGGCTGCACGGAAATGCGCGTGAGATAGACGGCGCCGCCGCGCCTGATCCGCACGCCATCCCGCACGATGGGGTTCTTCTGCGCGCTCGCCTCGATGAGCGCGGAGGAGAGAGCGCCGCGGAGCTCCGGGCGTGCCATGTCCATGATGCTCATGTTGGGCTCCCCCTGAGCGAGCTCGAGGAACCTGTTTGTCTCCCCGTGGACATAGACGATGCGGAAGGCGGAGTCCACGAGGACGGAGGGGACAAGCGCCTGCAGGAGGGACCTCTCGGACAGGCTCCCCGCGAGCGCCTCCGGGCTCCGCGGCTGTGCAACGGAAAGATCGAGCCACGACTGATGGACGGGTATCGGAATGCGAATGTCCGACGACCCCTGTCTCCCGTAGATTTTCCACTTGCTGTCCAGCACGCGGAAGTAATCGGCGTATTCGCCTATCGTTTCCGCGGTTCCCAGGAAGAGAATGCCTTCGTTGCCCAGGGAATAGTGCAGCAGGGGAATGAGGCGGCGTTGGAGGTCCGAGCCGAGGTAGATGAGCACATTGCGCACGGAGATCAGGTCCATGCGTGAAAAGGGCGGATCGTTGGTGACGTCCTGCACCGCAAAGACGAGCTTCTCCCGCAGCTCTTTTCTGACCTGCAGCTGGTTGTCGCTGCGGGTGAAGAAGCGGCGGATCCGCTCATCGCTGACGTCCTGCGCAATGGTCGCCGGGTACATGCCTGCCCGCGCGGTGGAAATGGCGTCCGGATCGATGTCGGTGCCGAACACCTGGATCTCCATGAACTTGCCCAGCTCTTCCACGCATTCCTGCAGGAGGATGGCGAGGGAAAACGGCTCCTCCCCCGTCGAACAGCCCGCGGCCCATGCCCGCACGGTGTCCCCGTCTTTTCGCGCCGACAGCCGCTCCAGCACCAGCTTCTTCAGCACATCGAATGCCGGCGCATCGCGGAAGAATTGCGTGACGTTGATGAGGAGGTCCTTGAACAAGGTCTCTGTTTCCTCAGGACTTCCCCCAAGAAGCTCGGTGTACTCGTGGAGAGACTCGATGCGGTTCACGTTCATCCGCCTCTCGAGGCGTCTCGTGAGGGTGGAGGCCTTGTAACCGGAGAAGTCCCGCCTGGTGCGCAGCCGTATGATGGAGAGGATCTTCTGCATGTCGCTGGATTGCATCTCCACTGCCTGGCGGCGCCTTTCCGCGCCGACCCCGTGGCGTACATACCCCATGAGGGCGGAAGGCATGTCCGCGGGCGCGCCCACGAAATCCGCGGCGCCGCTCGCAATTGCCGCGCGCGGCATGCCGTCATACCGGGCGGTGACCGGATCCTGCACGATGATCATGCCGAGCTCCGCCTTGATGGCCGCTGCCCCGAGAGCGCCGTCCCTGCCCGTGCCCGACAGGATGATGCCGATGGCCCGCTCCCTCAACTCTTTCGCGAGGGACTGGAAGAAGACGTCAATGAGAGAGAGCTCCGGTTGGTCGACGCGGTCCCGGAGCCTGAGCCCCCGCCCCTGCAGCGTCATGGTTTTTGTCGGCGGCATCACGTAGACATGGTCCGGCTCCACCTGCTCCTCTTCAGCCTCCGTGACCGGCAACGCCGTGCGCCGGCCCAGCAGAGCCGCCATGGCGCTGGGGTGGGTGGGATCGAGGTGCTGGATTATGACGAATGCAATTCCGGGCCGGGCCGGGACAGCGCTGAAGAAATGCTCGAGCGCCTCCAGGCCGCCGGCGGAAGCGCCAATGCCGACGATGGGAAAATCCGTTCCTGGGCCACTCTTCCTCTTCCCAGCCACGTTTCCTCCCTCAGCCAAGAGAGCCGGCAATTCCAAGCGTACCACATCACGGCGGGGATTGAAAGCGGAGTTTCCCTGTGGCAGGGCCGAAAGGACCGCGGCGACCGAGGGACGGAAGCGCTGGGGTCGGGCCGCAAAGGGTCAGCCGCGATAGGACCGTCGGTATGCTCCTGGCGTGACCCCCTGGGAGCCGCGGAACGCCGCGTAGAATCGCTGCGCGTTCGCGAAGCCTGTCTCCGCCGCGATTGCCGCGACCGTCAAGGTGGTGTCGCGAAGCAGTCTGCGAGCCGCGTCAAGCCGCTGCTTGATGATTTCCTGGTGGATACTCCTGCCGACGGCTTTTCTGAACCTCTTCTCGAGGGTCCGCCGGGAGGAGGGCACGGACAGCACAACGGCACCGACGCTCCGAGGCCCCGCTGCGGTTCCGTGGATGAGCCGCATGGCCTCGTCCACCAGGGGATCTCCCGTTGTGATTGTCCTGGTCGATGCCCGCTCCACTACTTCCCGAGGCGAAACCAGGATGGGCGCCGAGCGCATCTGCCTGCCGGCCATGAATCCGTCCAGGGCTTCCGCTGCCTCCCAGCCGATGCGCTCCAGGTCCAGCGAAATGCTGGAAAGGGGCGGCACGGACAGCTCGCACAGAATGTCTTCGTTGTCCACGCCAAGGATCGCGACATCCGCCGGCACCTGCAGGCCCAGGCGCCTGCACGCAGCGCCCGCCTTCAGCCCCGCCGTGTCGTTGCAGGCGAACAGGGCCACCGGCTTACGAAGCCCGCGCAGCCATTCGTCGAAACGCCGCGACTCGCGCAGGCTCTCCCACCAGGCGAGGGGCCGCTCAAAAACTGAAACGCGTGACGGGGCGACCACGCTCCTGAACCCCTCCCGCCGTGCCTGCGACCAGCCCACTCTCCCGACCCCGCAGAAAGCGCAGGCGACGACTCCCAGGGTCTTCAGGTGCCGCCCGGCAAGAGCGCCGGTAGCAGCGTCGTCATTGCAGACCTGGCGGAAAGCCGGTCTTCCCCACGCCCCCGCGACGTCCACCACCGGGATGCCGCGGGCGGCCAGCTGGTCCGCGTGCCTGCTGGACTCGATGCGCGCCACCAGCCCGTCACCGTCCCATCGCTCCAGGGATCCCAGGGACTGGAACATCCAGCCGTAGCCGTACAGATCCCAGTCCGGCCTTCCACGCGCGAAGCGCACCACCCCCCGCGCAATCCCGTGCTCGAAGTGGTCAATGAGGCCCATGAACAGCCCGACGCGCCGCCGCCTGTGTCCCCGCATTCACCCTCTCTTACGCAAAACGTGATAAAGTATACGCAATTTGGACACCCCCGCAAGGCTGATCCGGGATACGATGGCGGGTGGAGGAGCAGAGATGGACAGGAACGAGCTCATCGTGGTGGCAGGCGCGGGCGGCTTCATTGCCGGCGCCCTGGTCAGCTATTTTCATGACCGCGGTTTTGCCAGGATCAGGGCGGTGGACAAGAAGCCTCTTTCCCAATGGTACCAGCGCACCCCAGGCGTGGAGAACCTCTGCCTGGACCTGAGCCAGGAGGACAATTGCCGCACGGCAGTTGCAGGGGCTGCGGAGGTCTACAACCTGGCCGCTGACATGGGCGGCATGGGCTTCATTGAACGCCACCGCGTGGAATGCCTGCGCAGCGTCCTGATCAACACGCACCTTGTCGAGTCGGCGTGGAAAGCAGGAGCGCAGCGCTACTTCTTCTCCTCCTCCGCGTGCGCGTACAACACCGATCTGCAGAAAGACCCGAATGTGCGCGCGTTGAAGGAGACCGACGCGTATCCGGCCATGGCGGAGCGCGGCTACGGCTGGGAAAAGCTCATATCGGAGATCTTCTGCCAGGAGTACAGCGCGGAAAGGGGCCTTGCAACCTTCATCGCCCGGTTCCACAACGTGTACGGGCCGTTCGGCACCTGGGACGGCGGCCGGGAGAAAGCGCCGGCTGCAATCTGCCGCAAGGTCATTGAGGCGAAGGATCGCAACGCGAAAGAGATCATGATCTGGGGGGACGGCACGCAGACTCGCAGCTTCATGTACATCGACGATTGCACGAAGGGAATCGACACCATCATGCACTGCGACGCGCTTCGCGCCACGCCGATCAACCTCGGGTCCTCGGAGCTGGTCTCCATCAACGACCTGGTGGGCATTGTCGAGACCATTGGAGGCGTGAAGCTCACCCGCCGCTATGATCCGACGGCACCCCGCGGAGTGGCGGGCCGCAACAGCGACAACACGATGATCCACAAGGTCCTCGGTTGGGAGCCGGATACCTCGCTCAAGGACGGCCTGGCAAAGACCTACCGCTGGATCGAGCAGCAGTACGGCGATCGCAAGGCCGGAAAGCACACGGTGAGCTAGGGCCATGGCGAAGGAGCTGGGCCAGATCATCGGACCCATGCCATATCGCATGGCGTTCGCAGGCGGTTGGATCGACCAGCCTTTTGTCTCCCGGCTGAACCCCGAGCCCCCGGGCTCAATGGTGACCGTGGCCGTCGAGCCCACCTTCCGCTGGATGGACCGATGCGGCATGGCAACCTCCACCCGCGGCGTTGCGCTTCGTCACTGGGGGGGCCGAATGCCGCGCGGGGACCCGCGGCGGCTCGTGCGGGAGCTCTACGAAGCGGAAAACAAGGGAAAGGCCGACCCTTCCGGAAGCCAGGACATGGTGGGCCTGCTGTATCCGGGCATCTGTCGGCTGGACTACGACGCATCCGCTGAGGGGGGCGTGTTCCCTGTCGAGATCGAGACATGTACCGATCCGGCTGTCGCCCGCTGGCTGGAGCGGACCATCAAGGTTCTTCCCGTGGCTCCGCGACCTGCCGACTACGAGCCGCTGGCGGCGCAGAACCTCGACCCTGCGTGGATCGCCAGGCTGGGGAAATCCGGACGCGCCTGCTGGGATGCCATTCTTGGCATGGACGCGGCCGGTCTTGGCGAATCGATGAACGAGTGCATGAGATGCTGGGAGGCCCTGCTTCCCCACGTGGTGCGGCCTCCGGGCTCCTCCATCGACCTGACGGGGCTTCTCGCTTACTACCAGGGTATCAGCCATGGCGCCATGTTCTCAGGGTGCGGCGGCGGATATTTCTACGTCGTCAGCGAGGCTCCCGTGCCCGGCACGTTCCCGGTGCAGGTCCGTGCTCGGACCCCGTAACCGCCTCACGCTCCTCCCCACAGCCTGCGAAGCAGGTGGGCGGCCATCTTCGGCCGTCGGTCCCGCGTGAAGACGCCCTTGAGGTTCATGCCGCCGAACCGGTGGACGGCCTGGCCGGTCTTGAAGTCGGCCAGGTTCCACACGTGGTGACCGACGACCCAGGGCTTTGAGCGCAGGACCTCGATGTAGCGCTCCAGGAACTGCACCTGGTACTCCTCGGAGAACATTTCCGGCGGCTCGGCGTGCCATCCAGCCACCGTGTCTGCGCCGAACTCCGAGAGAATGATCGGCTTTCCAAACTTGGCGTGCAGGGCATCGAGCTCCTGGGAGAGACGCGCGCATCCCTCCTCGATTCTTCCCCCCTCCGTGTACCAGCCATAGTAGCGGTTGAGGCAGAGAAGGTCGCAGAATGCAAAAGCTTCCTCGTCGGTCCCGACATGACTCACCACGGTGACGGGCCGCGACGTATCAAGAGACCTCGCAACATCTATGAGACTGCGAAGGAACGGCCCCGCGGCCGGCCTTCGCGAGTGCGGCTCATTGGCGACGCTCCAGGCGATGACAGAGGGGTGGTTCCTGTCACGCTGGATCAGGTCGCGAAGGTAGGCGGCGCACAGCTCTTGCCTTCGGTCCAGGCCTTCTTCAGCAAAGAACAGCCCGACAGCGGGAATCTCGTCGATCACGAGGAAACCCAGCCGGTCTGCAAGATCCATCATCTCCTCGGAATAGGGATAGTGCGTCGTTCGAAAGGAGTTCGCCCCTGTCCAGCGCATGATGTCGAAGTCCCGCACGATCAGGGGCGGGAGGATGCCGCGTCCGGTGACGGGGAAATCTTCGTGTCGTCCGAACCCCTTGAGAAGAATCGGAGCGCCGTTCAGAAGCAGGCTGTCTCCGCGTACCTCCACGGTGCGGATGCCGACAGGAAGCGCATACGAATCAAATGCGGCGTCGCCGCGAAGAAGAGTGATATCGAGCTCGTAGAGGTTCGGGGATTCGCAGGACCAGAGGGAGGGGTTCCTCACGCGGACCTCCACGGCCGCTTTGCCGGAGGAAATATCCGCGTCAGCGCCGAGAATCGCGCCCTGTCCGGCCAGCGTTACCCGCGCCTTTGTCCCCTGGCCTTTGCCCGCCGCGAGCCTCACCTCCAGGGACGCCCCGGCGTCCGACAGTGATGTGTGGACTTCTATTGCCGTGAGACCGGTCCTGGGCACCAGGCAGAGACGCACGGGTCGATGAATCCCGCAGAACGGGAAAAAGTCGAAGGAACCGTTCGGATACGGGGGGGTGGAGGGAAAGCCGTCCAGGGGATTCTGCGGTACCTCGCCGGGCGGGACCCGGTCCATGGCCAGTGTCCCGTCCACGCGGACCACAAGTACGTTGCGCCCCGGCTGAACTGCTTTCGTAACATCGAAGGAAAAGGGCAGGTGACCGCCTTCGTGCTCACCGAGCTCCCTGCCGTTGAGCCAGACCTTTGCCAGGTAATTCACCGAATCGAATCTCAGGAGAAGCTGCCCTTCGCCCCATGCAGCCGGTACCGTGAATGCCGTCGAATACCAGGCCGGCCCCAGAAAATCTCGAAGCCCCGCGAGCTGATCGTTCCAGCTTGCGGGAACCGCGATAGGGACGCCGCCAGGGAAGCCCTGGCTCCAGCCCGTTCCTGTCCCGCTGTCCTGAGGGTCCGGGAGAAAATCCCAGAACCCCGACAGGTCAATGAGCTGGCGGAACTGGTTGACGCGCGGGTACAGCATCCGAATCCTCCTAAGGCCGGGGAAGGCCGGTGCGGGTGAAGGTCACCGTCGCCAGCACTCTACCACCTTCGAGAACGAGGAGGCAACGATTATGGGGCGGCGATTATGGGGCGGGGTCCACGCCTCCCAGCAGGAAGCGTGCGCCGTTCTGAGGATCGAACGAACGGACTGTCGGAGTGGCGTTATCCATCCAGAGGTCCGCGCCCGTGGATGTCTCGGCGCCCGCCGGAGCCGCGTCCAGGTCATAAAGGTACGTGCCACGACACGTCGCAGCGGTATTTGTGGCCAGAATGCTGCCGCCAGGATTGTACGTGGTGAACCGGAATCCCATGCCATTGTTCCCGTCTATGTTGTTGTTCGTCACCACCAGTTTGCCGTAATTGCCGCTGCTCGTGATGTACAGGAAGATCTGTCCGACCGGTATCTGGCTCCCGTTGCTGTTGTTGATTGTGCTGGACGTCATCTGTGAGCTCTCCAGCGCGATCTCCGGCCAGGTGATGGTGGCGTACGAGGTCAGGTTGTCGACCGTGTATGCGCCGTTTGACGTGACGCTGTCGATCATCTGGCCATGAATGGCCACGGCCGCAATGGCGCCAGGCATCGCAAGCGATATTGCCCCCGAGTATTGGGTAGTGCCAGGCTGGCCAGGAACGGGAAGCGGCGCGGGACCGGTCCCGCTTGCCGTTGTGTAGTAGATCGTGGAACCCGCCGTTGCCGACGAGAGGGTTACACTCACGGGAGTCCTGACGTAGGCCCCGGCGGGAGGACTCAAGACGGGCGCAGCCGCCTGCGGATACTGCACTGTCACCTTTGCACTCGATACCGTGCTTGGCATCATGTTCGGGCCAATGGCAATTGCCTTGATGGTCATGGCAATTGAAGAATTGGAGACCGTCGGGCTGGCCAGGGAAACCGTTATGCTGGAGGAATACTTGTTCGTCGTGGAGGAGCGCGGGTCGGGGTTCGACCCATCCGTGGTGTAGTAGATCACCGAGCCCACCGTGCTCGTCTGAAGAGTGATCTGCGTGTCAGCCGTGGTTGTGGCAGTCCCTCCGCTTTGAAGCGTACCGCTTCCGCCGCTCGAGGAGTAGGAAACGCCTGGCGCAGCAGTGATGGACGGAGTTGACGGGTCCACCGTTCCCGAGTTGCCCGACCATCCCTGGCGTGTGTACTGGAACGGCTGTGGACATCCGATGACGGCCGCCAGGAACGCAAGGGCAATCAGGCCCCGCAGCGCCCGCACTGCTGTGCGTTTCTCAGGAGGGATGTCGGTCGTTGACCTGCACATTTCTTCCATATTAAGACCGCCGCTGCGATTATTGTATTGTATCCCGGCGCGCGCGGGAATTCCACTAATTAGTGCGGGTTTGCCGGCGGATCACCGACCTGCGAGGCCGGAAACACCGGCCCTTCGGCGGGGGAAAGGAGGAATACCGTGGCGCCGGCCGGGACCTCCATCGGTCCATCCCGAGCCCCGTTCACCACGACACGCCCGGATTCCGCGGTCAACGCTCCGTCCCTCAGGGCGGCTGAGCCGTTCTCGATATGAATTACCATCCCTCGAAACTGGATCTCGTAGACAACGCTCCCGGAATCCACCTTCACGCCGCCGGATTCCAGTGACAGCCGAACCGCTGCAGGCCCCACGTCGAGCACCGTGAGATGGGTGAGCTGCTCGACGGTCACGACGCTGTCGTTGTACCCCAGCGTCGCGGTTGCGGCGAGCCAGGAGGTCACAACGGCGCCGGCCGGCAGCTGTCGCCCGACGACCGCCTGGCGCCATCCCAGGTTCGTGAGGAGAGCTTCCACGAACCCGTTGGATTGCTGGACTTCGAGGACCAGGTCCTGGGCGCCCGCCGACGAAAGCCCGACCAGCAGGACCGAGGCAGCGATTGCGAGCATTTTCACAGGGACATCCCGGCTTCCAGCCGAAGGTACGGGAGGATCATGGTTGCCGCGATCAACGCCCCGCCGCGGGCCTGGAGGCGAATGCCGTCCATGGGCGAAAGTCCGGCGGAAACCTCCAGCTCCGTGCCCACGTAGGGCCCCCCGAGGGAAAAACTGTACGCAGGAGACTGCGACTCGCTGGGACGCAGGAGCAGGCGGGTGGTGAAAGCCGGAAGAAGGACTGCACTCGCGGGGGCCGCCGGCAAGGCCGCATCGATCCCCAGCTCCAGACGAACGATGTCGCTCAGGCCGACGGAGTAGGAATCACTCACGGGAGGTCCCGCAAGGGCCGGGAATCCCGCAAGCGGCCCGCCCGGGCTGCTTGCCCAGAGCACTGAGAACCATGCCTCGTGGAGGAAGCTGACGGGGACCCGCCAGGCAACCAGCTCCCGAATCAGGAGGCCCACGCCCGCCGACGCCGCGGAAGGCACCGCGACACCTGTGACGAGCGCGCTTTCCTGGCGGAACCCCTGCGCAATGGGTCCGCTTACCTGCAGCCCGGCATACCAGCTGTCGAACGTGGAAGAGCCGCCGCGGAAGTCCTTCTGGCCGATCCCGAACAGGCCGATCCGCTGCCCGGCGAACGGGTTGTCCGTCTCCAGGCGCAGGACAGCCAGGCCCCGCGGAGGGGCGAAGTAGATCGAGCTGTCGGCAAGATCCGCTTCGTCCTGCGCCGTGAAGAGGATGCGGTTCAGCCGCTTGTCCAGAAGCCCCAGGTATCCGACGCCGAGGGAACCGTAGAAGCCCTGGAACCGGGCTTCGAACATGAGGCCGTCAGCGAGCTGGCTCGGGTAGAGGGCCGTCGGGTTGTCCAGAAGAAGCCCCGTGGGCTCATCCAGGGGAATCCGGCCCGCGCTGGCGCGAAGCCACAACCCGATGAGCCGGGGCGGCGGAAGCTCGAAGGTGATCCGGCTCACCGTCGGGTAGGCGGTCACCGCCGCGACAGAGGGCGAGCCGGATGCAATCTGCTGCGGCGCGTAGCGCAGCTGACCGCTCAGCGAGTAGCTCATGAGCCCGCGCCCGGCCGCGTGGGCAACCTCGAAGCCCAGGGAGAACGCGTCCTGGGAGTCAATGGCAGGCCCGGCGCCTGCGCTGGCCAACGTGCCAATTGTCTGAAGCGATGCGCCCCAGCCGAAAGTCGGCTGCGCTTGCGCAGCCGCAACGGCGGCCGGCAGCGCAAGGAGCAGCAAGGGAAGGCAGTGCCGGCGGAAAGACCCCGCGCTCACCGTTTCTCCTCGACTACTCGACGCAGGAGCATGAGGGCATCCACACCGCTTACCGGGTTGCCGGGCCGGGCGCGCCGCGGGATCAGGCCCCGGGCCTGGAGCTCGTCGAACGCCGAACGGGGTCCCGGGAAAAGGCCATACGCTACGCTGCCGCGCAGGTCGAAGAGCTGGGTGATCAGAAACGCATAGCCGCCATACGTGATGGGTGATTCGTCAGGGGCAGACGGAAGCCGTATTCCGAGCTTCTGGAGCGTTGTCCTGGCTTCTTCTGGACTGATCTCCGGACGGAGGCTGCCGGATGTCGCGCCGACCAGCCGGATCGAGCTCCCGATGGTAAGCCATTCCTCCCCCGCTGCCGTATGCAGGATTGTGCCGTACTGTGCGAAGAGATTGGCGCTGACTGCGGTGAGGAGAGCGACCACGGCGAGCACGACACGCTTCATCCGCGGCAGTGTATCCCGGAGCTTTTCTTTTCGCAACCAGCGGCTCTGTTTGACTCCGGTGGCCTATTCCAGTACAACTTATGAGAAGGGAGCGGAGGGACATGGCGGACAAGCGCGCGGATTTTCCCGCCCTCGACAACGAGGCGGGCATCACTCCAGTCGAACGGGATGAGATCAGGACGCACATCGAGAAAGTCGCCACGGAAAACCGCATCCCGGTCGAGGCGGCGCAGTTCTCCCTCACCGGTGCCCGACGCGGCCTCCTCCTTCCTTTCATCGTGAACGCCGGCGCCGCCGTGGTGATCGTGGCGGTCATTCTGGTGATCACTCTGGTATTCCACAGGGACGAGCGAAGGCTGCAGACGCAGGCCACGCAGTATGCCAGCGTGGAGGGGAAGCTCATCCGTGAGCTCCGCCAGCAGTCCACGCAGGAGCTGAGCTCGAAAGAGAGGGAGATCGAGGAGGTCAGAAACAAGGTCCGCGAGCTGGAGCAGCAGCAGAAGACCCTCGCAGAAACCTATGCGCAGAAGCTGAAGGCAAAAGAAGAGGAGCTGCGCCAGAAGCAGTCCCAGGACATAGTAACGGAGCGCGCCCGGCTGGTCTCGCAGGGGGTGAGCACGAACGACCTGCAGGTCCGCATGGCGAAGTTCGAAGCCGAGCGCAAGGCCTACTACGAGCAGCAGCTTGCCGAATACAGAAAGAGCCTGGACGCGGAGCGGGCGCAGTTGGCGGCGGACATCATCCGCCTGCGCGCGGAGTACGCAACCCGACTCCAGCAGCTGGAGAAAGAGCGGCTCCAGATCGCGACTGACTACCAGCAGCGGGAGACAGCCCTTCGCGTCCAGCTGGAGCAGAAGACCCAGGTGCTTGAGCGGTTGCGGTCGCAGGGCAGCGTCAACCTCGGGGCCGCTCAGCGGGAGCTGGAGCAGCTGGGGCAGAAGCAGGAGAGCGTCCAGGCGGTGGAGAACCAGATCGACGGCCAGATCGGACGTATCAACCAGGACATCGGCGCCGGCCAGACCGACGCCGCCCTCAGCGAGGTGCGCGCCCTCCAGGCCTATCTACGACAGGGAAGTGTCCGCTCGGTTCCGCAGCTCGCAGACAGGGTCACCTCTGAATCCTTCCTCCTTGAGCAGCTCGGGACCTTCCTGGAGGATCGCCTGAAGGCTCAGTCCCAGTCTACCGGTCAACCCCTCACGGCCGAGCTGGAGCAGCTCGGGAAGATCCACACCCTTTCCCAGCAGGCCGCCGCAGCCGCCGGCCCCGCCCGGCTTGACGCGTATCGCCAGCTGGTTGCTTCCCTGCCGGAGATGCAGAGCGCAACGTCCGCGCTCGTGGATGCCGCGGTCTCTCTGGCCGCGGACGATCTGCAGAAGAAAATGCATGACGAAACGGAAAAGAACACGACGGCGGCTGTCTCCCTGATGAGGACCGGCGACTATGCAGGCGCCCTTGACCAGTACAAGGCGGCCCTCAATGATACCCCGGCCCTCGCCCCGGAATCCTCGCGGCTTCTCACGGACCTCCTCTTCCTCGGGTACCACATCTCCGACTACACGCGCACCGGCCAGAAGACAGCCGGCACGGATGAGCTGGCCGCCCAGGCGGGCATTGACCTGCAGGCCGAACGCGAGGCGTTTCTCAAGGCCACCGGAAGCGCGGTTGGCGAGCAGGCGGCGAACGCACGCGCCGCGGCGGACCAGCAGGTCACCGCTGCCGCGGCCACAGAGGAGCAGAAGCTGAGAAGCCAGCTGGCTGACGCGCAGTCGCACATTTCCCGGCTGGAGGCGCAGCGGACCCAGGCAGACGCGCAGCACTCCGCGGAGATCGACGCGATTGCAGCGCACCTGAAGACGACCCGCCAGGACCTCTCGCGCCGCCTGGATGACCTTCTGGCCTTCGAGGGCGAGGTGAATGCCGCCCGCGCGGCGTATACGACATACGTGGCGCAGGAGAAAACAGCGCGGTCCGCAAACCCGCAGGACCCGGCCACCGCCTCGCGACAGGAGCTCAACAAGTTCCTTCGGGCCCAGCCCGTGCGCACCCTCTTCTCCGACGTGGCGGACAGGGTCAACGCGCTGTACTCCGTGACGCAGAGCGCCGGGTCCACCGCCGCGCTCGCCGACGCCGCTGACATCATCACGAACGTGGCCAGACAGCCGACGCTCAAGGCAAGCAGGCAGGAGCTGCAGTTCGAGATCCAGAACGCGCAGAGCAACGACCGCCTGGCCGCCATCCTGACCGCCGTTGACGGAGTGCTCGCAAAGGCGCAGGGCAAGAGTCAGTAGAGGCGGGGCGCGTTTCTAGAAGTCCAGCCTCAGTCCCAGGTACACGTTGCGCAGGTCGAAGAGCCCCCACGGCAGGATGATGTACCCCGGCACCTGCCCGCTGGGGAAGCTGTTGGCAACGAAGGACAGGTTGATGAACTGCTGCGGGTTGGACGCGAGGATGAAGGCCGGCTGGTAGTCGGCCACGAACCGCAGACGCCGGGAAGGCGAGTACTCCGCGCCAAGGCTGAGAGTGATGGCGCCCGGCGCAGCCTGCGTGTCGATGGCAAAGCTGGGCGCGGGGGGATGTGAGAACCGCAGGTATCCCCCCGCCGCCACGAAGAAGCGAAGCAGGCTCTCCGCCGGAGACACGTACAGGCCGACGTCCAGTCCCGCCTGGCTCAACGGGGAACCGACCACGACGACGCTCGGCGAGTTGTCAATGGGATAGAATCCGAACAGCTCCGTGGTGACGCCAAGACGCACGAAGACCTGCGCAGGCAGGACATACCACCAGAAGCGCACCCCGGGGAACTGGAAGCTGCTCAGCGCGACCTCGGTCCCGAAGCGCGGCTTGGCCACCTGGTTGAGGCTGAGGGAGACCGGCTCGATCCCCAGGAACAGGGGCTGATCCACGTCATAGTACCCACCGGCTCGGGCTTTCATCGTGAACGAGGAGGGGTAGGGGATCTTCTGCTCCAGCGTGCCGCTCTTGTCGATGCGATAGGGTCCGCCGGGAACGCCGGTCAGCTCGGTGCCGGGCACACCGTGCACCGTGAGGGTGGTCACGTCAACGATGCGGCTGTACGAGGTCTTGATAGTCTCCACCATCTTGTCCCAGAACCCGTGGGAAATGGTGCGGGAGTCAACGACAAAGCCGGGGCGGATGATCTGCGAGCCGAATGCCTGCTGACGGAGGATGTCGTAGGTCTCCACCTGGATGGTGAGATTGCTGAATCCACCGCTTTCCGACACGGCAAGCCAGCAGTCGGCGTTGATGCGCCTCGCGAGCTCTTCTTTCGCCTCGGGAGTCTGCGGCACCGTCTCGTCCGGGGATTCCAGGAGGACGACGTCGGGGTTTGCTTCCGTGGCTGCCGCCAGGATGGAGTTGTAGAGAAGGAACCTTTCCGTCGTCGAAAGAGTGCCCGGCTCCGCGTCGAACAGGTAGATCATGAACCGCGGCCTCCCGAACGCCGTCGAGGTGGAGGCTTGCGTGTTCTCCTGCGCCTGCTGCGCTCCCGCGGCAACCGCGCACAGAGAGAGGAGGAGCAGGGAAAGGCCCGGCCAGCGCCGCTTCACTACCACCACCTCCTGTAGCGCGTGAGGATGCGCGAGGCGGGGTCGAAGCGGTACATGTATTGATTCAGCCCGGCCGTCTGCGGAATGAGGAAAGCGTAGTGCCTGCTGAGGGAACGGTCACCGACGATCTGCAGCGGGCTCCCGAGCCATGCCAGGGCGCCCGTGGGCGTCCAGGTGTACCGCGTCATCCATCCGTCCCGCTGGACCATGAAGATTCCCCCGGCATCCGCGGACAGCTGGGGCCTGTCCACCGTCACCGCCAGGGGCCATGCACCCGCCCCGACCGGCCAGCTCGGTGCGCCTGGCAGCAGCACGGCGGTGCCGGTGGTGGCGGCAGCACCCGTCATCCGTGCAGCGAGGATCCGGCCCTGGGCCGGCTCGGAAAAGACAAAGGTGATTTCATCCGTGGCGCTGTCGTACGAAAGCCCCAGGAGCTGGTATCCGAGGTTCGCATAGTTCGGGTCCGACGTGGAGGGGCGGGAAGCCGAGGGGATGATGGCAAGCGCGCCCTGGGTTACAATCGTCCAGGTCGGGTTGTTGTAGATGGTGTAGTTGAGGTCAAAGCTCCCATATTGACCGGCCGGAGTCGCAAAAACATACGTATAGGGCCCAGTCGGCACGATAAACGCGAACCCTCCCAGGGGAGGGGGCGGGTTGAGCGAGCCGACGGAAGTGGCGCCGCCGTTCGGGCTGAGAACCATGTATCCGGTCAGGACATTGCCGTCATGCGCGTACGCGTAGGGCCTGCTGAAGTAATCAAGCGTGGTGGGGGTGCCCGCAGTGCCGAGGACGTTGAGGTCCTGGTCCATGAAGATGAGCTTTCCCTTGTAGTTGAATCCGAGGGAGGGGTCGCTGGAGGGCGGCTCCACGAGGAGAAGAACGCGCGGGGACAGCCCTGCCGTGTCCACCACCTCCAGGTCATACGTGACCGGAGAGGCGCCCCCGGTGATTGCGTCCACGCGGCTGCCCAGGTCAATCGAAATGTCAGTCTTGTCGACGAACCCGGGAAACGGACTGACGGTGAACAACTCGCACCCGGCCAGCAGGATGAGAGGGAGCAGAAGGGCGGACCGCCGGGTCACCATGACTTGCGAACTCCAATGGTCAGAGGAGGGATCCCGAAGGGCGTGCGGATCCACGTCCTTCCCAGGAGGTTGTAGTCCACGCCCAGCGCGTAGTGCAGCTCAGGGCGGAAGAAGACCTTCACCGGCCCCAGCGCGAGCTCCGCGGTCGGGTCCCCCGCCAGGATGTACCAGTCCAGATAGTCCCGTCCGCCGAGCCCCGCCACGTTGGTCACGATGACACCGAGACCAAGAGAAATGTGAAGCCTGAAAATGGAAGTGTAGGGAAAGATGATGTACGTCCCAAGCTGCGCGTTGGTGTCGTAATGACGGACAAGGGTGGTGGAGATGCTGTTCACGTCCAGTGACCGGTACGCCTCGACCCCCAGAAAAAGGGAATCCGGGATGATATGGATCCTGCCGCCAATCCCGACCCCCATGGCCTCTCCGAAGCTCCACGCAAGGTCCGCGTCGAAACGGGTCTCCGGGCGCAGCGGGGGCAGGCGAATGCTCACCTGGGGTGAATCCAGCTTGTAGGTGCCGGAAAAGCTGTGGTATCCATCCTTGTGCACCCGGACCGGGATGGTTGAGCCGATCTCGAACTGGGTATAGGGAACGACGAGCACGCCGCCGGCAATCTTTCCCGCCTCCCGGTCCAGCAGTACGACGCTGCTGCCCTCAGGAGGGCCGCTCACCTCGATGCGCTCCACGATCCCCGTGGGGGGCTCGACCTGGTAGCCGCCGCGGACGTAGCGCTGGATGGCGGGCTCGAACTGCTTCACGGCTTCCGAGACGCTGTCGAAAAGGGTGAGGCCTTTGCGCGCTGTCGTGAGGACCCCGCCAAGCATCGTGCGGACGGTGGGGTCATAGAGCGCGAACTGAATGATCAGCGTGTCACCCTGGACCAGGTAGAACGCGGCAACCACGACATTTGCCCCGGCTGCATTCACACCGCGCAGGAGGTACGACACTCGCTCCTCGTCCGGGAGACGCGGCTGCTGAGGGCCTGTTCCAAGGGCAAGCCGGCCCGGCGCCACGGCAATCCCCGCGTTCTGCAGCGTGGTGCCGAGCCCGGTGGCAATGATATCTTCGACAAGCGGATCCGCGGCGCCGGCGGAGAGCGGCACGATGAAAAGCGCGGCGGTACGGGCCTGGTCTGCCGCGAAGAGAAGAGTCGGGAGAATTGCCAGCAGGGAGACCAGGAGGGCCCGCTTTCTCATCGCTGGCTCGCGCTACTTCGTTTCCATGATCTCCACGCCATCCCAGTCGGGAGCGGGAGGATCGGCGGCCATGCGCTCGCAGCGCTCGACAAACATGCCGGCCAGGAAATCTTCCGGCAGCAGCGCGCCAACCTCCCGGAATCCGCGGGCCGCCTCCTGAAAGCTGCGCGTGTAATACAGCTCCATGGAATCGTTGTGCAGGCGGATGGCCCGCTCCTCCCGTTCGGAGGGGTCCTTGCGGACGGCGTAAATGCGGATGCCGCCGCGCCTGCCCTTGACCGCCACGGAGTCCACGATCCGGCTGGCCACGGCCCCGTCGATCTTCTCCTTCAGCATCTCGGTGATCAGGAGCGGCTGATGGTAGCGCTTGGTCAGCCCTTCCAGGCGGGAAGCAACGTTGACCATGTCTCCAATCACCGTGTAGTCCATCTTTCTCTCCGTGCCGATGTTGCCCACCGTGACCGTCCCGTAGTTGATGCCGACGCCGATACGAAACTCCGGCTCACCGAGGGACCGCTGTCCCTGGTTGAACTGCTCCAGGGAGTCCAGCATCTCGATGCCGGACAGCACCGACTGCAGAGCGTCGTCCTCATGGGGCACCGGTGCGCCGAAGAACGCCATGATTGCGTCCCCGATGTACTTGTCGATGATCCCTCCGCGGTTCATGATGATGTCCACCATCACGGAAAAGTAACGGTTGAGGCCCGCAACCAGGAGGCCGGGGTCCATCCCCTCCGACATCGTGGTGAAGCTGCGGATATCGGAGAAAAGAACGGACAGGATCCGGTTTTCCCCGACCAGCATGGACTCCGGGTTGGCGAACAGCCGGTCGATGAGCTCCTGCGGCACGTACTTCTGGAAGATATGGCGGATCTTCATCTCCTTCTTCTGGGAGACAACCGCCTCGAACGCGTAGCGCTTGATGCGCTCGTACGCCTTCTCGAGCTCTCCGACCATCACGTTGAACGTCTGGGACATCTCCCCGATCTCGTCGCTGTAGTCGACCTGGACGCGCGCGCTGAGGTCGTTCGAGCTGATGATCTGCTTGATCGTCGCCGGCCGTCCGCGCCAGCGGACCGGTGAGATGGCGCACGAAGACGAAGACCAGGGCCAGCGCGACAATGCACGCGCCAAGGGTCAGGAAGACCGTCTGCCACGTGATGCGCGAGACATCGCTGTAGAAGGCGGAGCGGACCTCCGTGGTGAAGACGGTCCAGCCGAACGGCTCGAAGGCGAAGCGCGTAGCCACCCGCGGGACCCCGCCGATGGTTATGGTCAGCAGGGACCGGTCCCCAGGCGCGACCGGCGACGTGAGGGCCTTCTTTTCCGCGTCCGTGAGCGACATCCTGGCCGTTGCCATCACGACGTTCCCGTCGTGGTCGAGGGCAAAGACGAGCTCGCTGTCGCTGAGCAGGAGCGTCCGCGCGTACGCCTCGATGCCGGCCTGCGCCGCCTGGACCATGTCCTGCCGCCCGCCCAGGTCGTTCTCCACGAGGATCCGCCACTGGCTTTCCATGTACTGGGAGAGCTGGTCGGTCTTGAAGTTCAGGAACGTGACGATGACGCGCGTCACGGCGTTCCGCGCCAGGGAGGATGCGGCGATCCCGCCGATCACGAGTCCGGCGACGAGGAGAGGGAGCACGATGGCTATGATCTTCGTTCGAATTTTCACATGGCCCCCGGGCCGCATACTACCACAAGCGGTCTGTTCTGTCATCGTGAAAAGAACTGGTGAGGTTGAAACCGGCTTCCTGGAGCGGTAGATTCCTATGTACGAAACGTGGTATGCGCAGCCATTCACGAGGGCGAAACGAAGATGAGGTGGTGGCGTCGTGCCGTGGATGAGAAACGCGCTTCTCATCCTCCTTGGCACCGCGCTGGCCGGATGCCCCCTGCCCTACCAGTACACCCGCGCGGGCTGGGTGGGCAACGCAAGCACAGTGGATCCCTCCACCCCGAGCATCAGCGGTATTCCGCGCATCACGTACACCCAGTCATCCGGGAGCGGCGGCACCATAGTCACGGGCGGTACCGCAACGACGTCCTCTGATACGATGATCACTCTTGTGAGCGACACCACGGGTGCCGTGATCTACTACACCACGGACGGCACCACCCCGGATCCGCGCTCCTCGCAGACCAGCCGGTTCAATCCCGGGTCTCCGATCCTGCTTTCGGTCCCCAGTCCGTCCCCGACTGATTCGTCCGCATCGATCTCCCTCAAGGCCGCCGCTATCGGGCCGAACATGAAGCCCAGCCCCGTGATGAGCGCCGGGGTGACGGTCCAGTATCCGCAGGCCGCGGCGCCTGTCTTCTCCCCCGCGGGCGGCTCCTACACGACTGACCAGAGCCTTGTCATGACCAGCGCGACCCCGGGGGCCGTCATCTACTACACGTTGGTGAACGGGCCGGGCCCCGCGCCCGCGCCTGTCCCTGGTCAGGCCGGCACCCTGCAGTATAGCGGCCCCGTCACGCTCACCGGGCCAGCAAGCTCGTATACGATCTCTGCGATAGCCACTGTCAGCCAGATGATTGCCAGCGCGCAGGCGAGCGCATCCTACTCGATCTTCTACCCGGGGCTTGCCACACCGACGTTCAATCCGCCGGCCGGGACATATTCCAACGACCAGACGGTGACCGTTACGAGCGGCGCCGGTTCAACGATCTGGTACACCACGGACGGAAGCGCGCCCGCGGTCGGAACCTCGCCAAGCATACCCTCGGGGGGAGCGATCACCCTGACAGGCGGAGCTCCCGGGACCGGCGTCGCCTCCGTGCACGCGCTTGCAACGCAGACCGGGTTTGCAGACTCTCCGTCGGTGACCGCGAGCTACCTCTTCCAGGCCGCCGCGCCAGTGCCGTCGCCGGGCGGCGGCACGTTCTTCAACGACCTGACTGGGGTGGCAGGGGTGTTCATGGGCACGGTGACAAACGGCGCTGCAATCTACTACACGACTGACGGCAGCACGCCCACAACGTCTTCCACGCAGTACACCGGGGCAATCCAGATAACGGCCAGCACGACGGTGAAGGCGATTGCAGCCAGGGCGGACTACCTCAACTCCACTGTGACCAGTAACACATACACGCTTCAGGCGGCGGTGCCCGCCTTCAGCGCGGCCGGCGGCACCTACTCATCTGCCCTTTCAGTCAGCATAACCGAAACAACATCCGGCGCGTCCGTGTATTACACGACGGACGGTTCCACGCCCACGACTTCTTCCACCCTTTACAGCGGTTCCATTTCCATGCCGAACGGGCTTGCAACGCAGTTGAGCGCCATCGCCGTGAAACCCAACTACCTCACGAGCGGCGTCGACACCGTGACCTACGTCGTCCTGATCCCGCCCTCGGGGCTTGCGCTGGGAGTCGCCTCAGGCACCACCATGTCCGCATCCTGGAGCGCGGTGCCGGCAGGTCCGTTGAGCAACTACGTGCTCGTGAGGGGAACGGAGCCCACGTTCACGGTGAGCCCGCAGACCATGACGGTGGCGGGCACAAGCTTCACTGACTCAGGCCTGTCCCCATCCTCGCAGTACTACTATGAAGTCAAGGCCGCCTACACGGGCGGGTCCAGCACGTATTCCGGGTCGCAGCAGGGATACACGCTCAGCCTGACAGGGGACCCGTCAGTCGTCAACCAGGACATTTCGTCGTACACGCCGCCCTCGACCTATGGCTCCTATTACTACGTCAGTGGTACAAGCTTTGCCACGACACCGACCGGCCCCGTGCTGCGCGAAGGCGGCTTCACGTTCGTTCCCTATGGGAAAGACACCGACAATGACATCCAGGTGGTGCTCGTCTGCTTCAATTCGAGCGGCGCGGAGGTCAATCAGTGGACCATCCCGGGAACGCGGTACGTCTGGTCCATGACCGAGTCCCTGGGGATCGTGACGATCGTTGGTCAATCAAATGTGGCGGTGACGATCCCCTGGGCGACCATCAAGCAGTAGGACTTCCGGCCCGCCCCGGCATCAGGGGTCTCATGTCGACGTGCGCATAACGCCTCGACGCGAAGTCGCAGCGCGCGCGAAAGACCCAGGATAGGTAATATAGCCTACTCTGAAATTCGGCCTTTGTCCGCTTTTGGCGGCCAGGCAGGTCGGGATAGTCTGATTTCTGGCGCGAGCTCATGAGTAGCAGGCGCCGGGAGACTTTCGAGAGGAGGCACTCAATGCAGAAGAGGGTTTTGTTCGTCTTCATGGCTGTCGCCTGCTGTCTGTTGCTTGCCATGCCGGCGTTCAGCCAGAAGGTAAAGCTCACCGTCTGGGTCATCGATCTTCCCGACGATGACCCGTCTCACGCCTACTCCAAGGCTTTGTCCACGGGCTTCCAGGCTGCCAACCCGGACATCGATCTGGAGTATGTCCCCCTGGGAAACGATCCCCTCAAGGACAAGACGAAAGTCGCCATGGCGACCAACACCGGCCTTCCCGACATCTTCCAGACCTGGGGCGGGTCCGTCATGGGAGCCTACGCCGATGCCGGCAGGTTGCTCGATTTGACATCTGACCTGAAGTCGGTTCCGGGAAGCTCGGCCGCGGCGTCTGCCATGACCTGGAAGGGCAGGATCTACGGCGTGGCCCCGTTCTTCGCCATTGCGGGTCTTTTTGTCAACGAAGGTATTTTCAAGGACAACAACCTGGAAGTCCCCACGTCGGTCGCGGATCTGGCAAAGGTCGCGGACGCCATCAAGGCAGCGGGGATCCAGCCCTTCGCCTGCGGCGCCAAGGACAAGTGGCCCACCCTCGCGTTGTACATGTACCTGACGGACCGCTTTGGCGGGGACATCTTCACGAAGGCCGCTGCAAGAAAGGCCCGGTTCGACAGCGACCCGTTCGTCAAGGCCGCCCAGCTGTACCAGGACTGGGTGAAGAAGGGCTACTTCGGAGACCAGCCGCTGGGTGAAGCCTACGGAGACGCCCAGCAGCTCATGGCAACGGGAAAGGCGGCCATGCAGGTCTCTGGCTCATGGCTGTGCTCCAACTACGCGAGCAAAGACTTCACGGACCAGACCATCGGGTTCTATCCGTTCCCGATCATCCGGGGCGGCAAGGGTCTTGCAACTGACGTGATGGGCATGACCGACATCGGCTATGCCGCAACCAAGCAGGCCGCAGCCAAGAGGGCCGCGGTGGTGCGCTTCATGAAGTACGCAATGAGCCCGGACGCCGCGCAGGCTGACCCGGGACGCGTGACGTCGGTGCCGGGTGTGAAGGCCCCCTCCCACTTGACGGAGATGGCTTCTGCAGTGTTCGGAAAGGCCAAGTTGGTCCAGTTCTGGTGGGACCAGAACCTGCCTCCGGCGGTCACCACGCCGCTCAATGAAACCATCCAGACCTTCTTCCTTCCGGATACTGACGTCAAGGCTTCTCTCACCAAGTTCGAGCAACTGGCGACGGAGAACATGGGACCGGTCAAGTAAGCATCAGGACCGACCCAGCGGTGACGGCGCGGCGCGCCGTCACCCGCTCGGTCCGCTTGCTGGAAAGGTCTTGTCGCGCCTTGACTCACCAGCCCCTCTTACCTCAAGAATGACCGGAGAAGATGCCGCGCGCAAGGAAGGAATGGAGGCGGGTATGAGCGATCTTGTGCAGGCGATGACGATTCCCACCGGGCGTCGCAGAAAACGGGACCTGCATCGCAGCGCGTTCGTCTTTCTCCTGCTTTTGCCGGCCGTCGCCGCGCTTCTGTTCTTCATGTATTTCCCCATCGAGGAAACGTTCCGGCTCTCGTTCACCAGGGCTACAGGTATGGGGGACGCCACGTACATCGGGCTTCAGAATTACATCCGGCTGTTCGGGGACGAACAGTTCCAGGCCGGTCTTCTGCACGTCTTCGCCTGGGCGTTCTTCAGCGTCATCATCCAGGTCCCGCTGGCTTTCCTGATCGCTTTCTACCTCATCGGCTACCGCAACCGGGTGACCAAATCTCTTCGCGCTATATTTTACATGGCCAGCATCCTTCCCTCCGCGGTCACGGCAATGATCGGGCGGTTCGTGTTCTCTCCGAAGAACGGCATCATCCCCACCCTGGCCGCGGCGCTGAAGCTGCCCCTCATTTCCCGCATTGATTTTCTTGGGGACCCGCACATTGCGTTCTGGACAATCTTCATCGTGGCCACATGGACGTATACGGGATTCTACATCGTCTACCTGATGGCCCGCATAGAGCAGATCCCAATGGAAATCCGGGAAGCCGCCGAAATGGACGGCGCTACGGGATGGCGGTACGCGTGGCACATCGTTGTGCCCATCGTCTCCTATCCCCTGCAGATCATCTGCATCCTTTGCATCGTGGGAAGCATGAAGGTTTTCGACCTTCCCTTCATGATCACTGGCGGCGGACCGGGCAACGCGACAATGACGCTGGGGATCATCCTCTACAACAGAGGCTTCGTGGACTGGCAGTATGGGACCGCCTCCGCGGTGGGAGTCATCATCCTGGTGTGCTCCCTGGTGTTCACCATCGTGCAGTTCTCCCTTCAGAGAAGGGAGGGAGCCGAGTCATGAGCAGCAACAACCCCTCTCTCACCGACACTTCCTCCGGTCGAACCAGCAAGCTCCCGGAAGTCGGCGTCACGGTGGTCCTGGTCCTCCTGGCGGCCTTGGTCATCCTGCCGCTCATCATTCCTTTCTTCTTCGTTTTCAAGACTCGCCTGGAATTCAACTATCACCCCTGGGCGCTTCCCAAGGCCATTCGGTGGGACAACTTCATCCTGGCCTGGCAGGGCATCCGGTTGGACAGGGGCATGTTCAACACTCTCAGAGTCTGCCTGGGCGCCATTGTGTGCACCATCCCTCTTTCGGCCATGGCTGGCTATGTCTTTGCCCGATACCGAAGCACAATCACCGAAATCGTGTTCTATTTCATCCTCGGGGGTTTCTTCGTGCCTGTCCAGATGGTGCTCATTCCCCTGGTCAAGATGAGCGCGGCCATCGGGATTGCCAACACCCTGCCTGGCGTCTTCCTGCCCATGGCGGCCTTCGGCGTGTCTTTCTGGACAATGATCTACCGATCCTTTTTCCGGGACCTTCCCGGAGAGCTTGCGGATGCTGCGCGGATCGACGGCTCCGGCCACACCGGTACTTTTTTCCGCATCATGCTGCCGCTGGCCCAGCCCGCCACCATCCTGGCGGTTATTCTCGTGTTCATAGCGGCGTGGAGCGACTACCTGCTCAGCCTTGTGATGCTGAACAGCCCTGACCTGTTCACCATGCAGCTGCGGACGTGGCAATTCACGGGACAGTACGGGGTTGACCACATGCCGCGCTACGCGGCCGCCGCGGTCATGTCCGCGGCGCCGACGGTGATCCTCTACATCATTGGCCACCGATGGGTGCTCCGCGGGACTCTTGCAGGGGCGCTGAAGGGCTGAAAAAAACCGCGGCGGGTTTCCGCAGCCACGGTCATCTGCCAGGTGGTCATCTACCACTTTGCCACTGCCCAGAATGCCGGCTTGGGTTTCTGGGAAGTATCGAACAGCAATGGCCAGTTCTTCCTCCCGGCCACGGGGAAGGAATCCAGCCAGGTGTGGTCATCCGCAATGCCCCAGAACGTCACTCCGGTGAGCCTTCCCGGCTGGCCGGCCCGGGAGGACCCAGGCGCTCCTGATTCGTCGCGAAAGACTTTGAAAAGAGCGCCGTACTGCGCCGCCTGTCTGCGTGCCAGGTCCGGAGGCAGAGCGGCCAGGGAAGAATTGTCTCCCCACCCGAAGACGGAGAGGTCAAGCTCCGTGATCTGGACCTGCACGCCCAGGGACGCAAAACGCTCAATCGCATCCCGGATGGTCCCTGCATCGGGACCGAAGATCGACCAGTGGCCCTGGATGCCCACGCCGTCCACCAGGCCCTTCTCCTTCAGCGCCTTGACCAGTTTCACCGCTGCCTCCAGCTTGGCTCCGCTTTCGATGTTGTAATCGTTGTAGAACAGCAAGGCAGAGGGATCCGCCTGGCGCGCGAACTCGAAAGCCTCCTCGATGTAGTCCGGTATCCCGTCCCCGTTCTCATCCGCGCCGGCCGCCTTGAACCAGGGGCTGTCCGTACGCCAGCCGCCGTCGTCGGACAGCGCCTCGTTGACAACGTCCCAGCAGTAGACCTGGCCCTTATAGCGCGTGAGCAGAGTGGTAATGTGATCCTTCATCCTGTCCAGGACGTCCGTGCGGGTGGCTGGTCCTTTGTCTCCCCGGAAGACCATCCAGGGAACCTGCTGGTGCCAGACGAGCGTGTGTCCCCTCACGCGCATTCCGTGCGCCTTGGCAAACGCCACAATCGCGTCTGCTCCAAGGAAATTGTAGGCCGAGGGCGCGTTGCCGCGCCGCGGGTGGATGCGTTCCCATTTCATGTCGTTCTCCGCCACAAGGCTGTTTACCTGCGTTGCCAGCAGGTTCTCCTGGGTGACGAGAGTCTGTGGATCCACGGCAGCGCCGATGGGAAAGAACTGCTGATAGAGAGAGGCGAGTGAAGGCACGGCAGCGTCATTGGACGCGCCCGGGGCTTGACTGCCAGACTGCGCGTCAAGGCGGGAGACACACACGCCAAGAAGGAGTGCCAGGACAGAAGGGATCCTCTTCATCAGTCCACTATACCTTCTGCCTCGGACACGAAGTATCGGTAATACCACCTATTAGCGAATGCATGTTTTATCCTCTTTCGGCTGCCGGCTGGTCCGTATACCGTGGGACGGTGACGTACGATTCGCACGCTTGGGCGCAAAGGCACGGAACAGAATGACCCGCTCTCCCCGCATGATCAGAAACCCTGTGCTCCGGGGTTTCTGCCCGGATCCCTCCATCTTGCGAGTAGGGGACGACTATTACATTGCCACCTCAACGTTTGAATGGTTCCCCGGCGTCTGCGTGTATCATTCCCGCGACCTGGAGCACTGGCGCATCGTCTCCCGTCCGCTTGACCGGACGAGTCTCCTCGACATGAGAGGAGATCCGAACTCGGGAGGAGTCTGGGCTCCGTGCCTGAGCTGGGTGGAAGGCCGGTTCCACATCGTGTACACGGACATGAAGCGCTGGACGGGACAGATCAAAGACTGCCACAACTACCTCACCACGGCGCCGACAATCGAAGGTCCTTGGACCGACCCAGTCTATCTGAACAGCTCCGGGTTCGACGCGTCTCTGTTCCACGACACAGATGGCCGTTCCTGGCTGACGAACGTGCTCTGGGACTACCGGCCTTCCCACAACCCCTTCGGCGGAATCGTGCTCCAGGAGTACTGCCGCAAAGACAGCCGCCTGGTCGGCGAACCGCAGCGCATCTTCTCGGGGACGCAGTTGGGGCTGGTGGAGGGGCCGCACCTCTACCGCCGGGGAAACTGGTACTACCTGGTGACGGCGGAAGGAGGGACCTTTGCAACGCACGCGGTGAGCGTTGCAAGATCTGCGACAATTCAAGGCCCCTTCGAGGTCATGCCGGGAAATCCCCTCCTCACCTCCGCGCATGATCCGTCCCTGGACCAGCAGAGCGCCGGCCACGGGAGCCTGGTTGAGACGCAGGACGGCGAATGGGTTCTTGCGCACCTGGTCCGCCCGGCCCCGCGCAAAAGGCAGGTCCATCCTCGGGCGGGAGACCGCGCTGCAGCTTCTTGAATGGACCCCGGACGGCTGGCCCCGACTCACGCGCGGCGGCCGGGCCCCGGCGGACACCTTCCCTGCTCCCGACCTGCCGGCCTGCCCATGGGAACCGGAGAAATCCGTCTATCATTTCGATGAGCCGGTCCTGGGCAAGCCTTACCAGTCCCTGCGGATTCCGCTGGACAACTCCTTGATGAGCCTGACGGAACGGCCGGGCTTCCTGCGATTGAAAGGGGCGGAAAGCATCTTTTCCAACTTCCGGCAATCCCTGGTGGGTAGGCGGATTGCCTCCTTCCGGGTCCGGGCGGCGACATGCGTGGAGTTCCAGCCCCGGTCATTCCAGAACCTCGCGGGACTGGCGGCGTTCTACAGCACGGAAAGCTTCTACTATCTTTACATCACTCGGTCCGCTCACGCTTCCAAGTGCCTGGGCCTCATGCAGTGTGAGCGCGGTCTGCTTTCTTTTGCGGTGGAAAAGGAAGTCCCTGTCGAAAACTGGAATCGGGTTCACCTGAGCTTCGCGCTTGACCATGAGAGGCTTCAATTCTCTTTTTCCCCGGACGGCGCGGCATGGACAAAGATCGGCTGGGAGATGGACGCATCCATCCTCTCCGACGAGCACGCCAATCCGTGCGGTTTCACTGGCGCTTTCGTGGCCTTGTGCTGCCAGGATCTGACAGGCCACGGCCTTCACGCGGACTTCGATTTCCTGGAGTACGTAGAGCTCGACAGCTAGCAGACAGCCTACGAAACGTGCAGATTGCCCGCGCGACGCAGCGATTGAGATTCGTGGAGCTTGTGTGTGAAGTTCTGTATCTCGCGAAGCACGGCCAGGAGCCCTTTGCCCATCTCGCTCAGCGAATACGTGACGGATTGCCGGTCGAAAGTGGCCTCCCTCCTGTCCAGCATCCCCGATGACTCGAGGTGCTTGAGGCGCTTGGTCAGCGTCACCGAATTGGCATCCCCCAGGGCGCGCTGCAGCTCGGTGAACCGCAGCTCACCGGAACGCAGAAAATCTATGATCCGCAGGGTCGTGTAGTCTCCGAGGAGCTTCAGGATCTCAGCCTGGCAGTGCTCCTCCGGAGAGCCGTTCCTGCGGCCGGTCGTCTCCTTCATGGAGACAAATATACCGCATCTCTGCAAAAAAGTGTTGCCTAAGAAAATTAAGCACTATATCTTATGAAGCAGTTAAGGAGACGATATGAAAGCGGTTCAGATCTCACAGTATGGCGATGCAGGTGTTCTCACCGTGGCGACGGATGCCCCGAAACCCGCGGTCGGTGACGGCAAGGTCCTCCTGGAGGTGCATGCGGCAAGCATCAACCCGGTGGACAGCATGATCCGCCTGGGGTACATGGCGAAAATGGCGCCCCTTTCCTTCCCTGCCACGCTGGGTACGGATGTGGCCGGCGTGGTGGTGGAGGTGGGGTCCGGCGCGGGGGACTTCAAGAAGGGAGACAAGGTGTTCGGCATGGCGAGCCTCCTGGCGGGGGCCAGCGGCGCGTTCGCCCAATATGCAACTGTCCCGGCGGGCCTGCTGGCGCGGATCCCCGCTGGTCTTGACTTCACGCAGGCAGCCGCCCTGCCGCTCACCGGGGTGAGCGCGCTGGAAGTCATCGATGAGAAGTTGAAGGCGGGAAAAGGCAGCAGGATCCTGATTCACGGCGGAGCGGGCGGGATCGGGACAATCGCAATCCAACTGGCAAAACACCGGGGAGCTTTTGTCGCGACCACCGTCTTTGGGGACGCCGTGGACTACGTGCGGGAGCTGGGCGCGGGCACGGTGATCGACTTCCAGAAGGAAGCGTTCGAAAAAGTCCTGAGCGGATACGACTTCGTCTTCGACACGGTTGCCGGGGAAACCTACAAGAAGTCATTTGCCGTGCTGAAGCGGGGAGGGACCATCATCTCCATGCTGGAGCAGCCGGATGCGGAGCTCGCCGCGAAATATGGCGTCACGGCCCTTTATCAAATGACGCAGGTCACCACTGCGAGGCTCAATTCCCTTGCGGAGCTTGTGAAGAACAAGACCGTCACGGTGCACGTGGACCGGGTCTTCCCCGTGGAAAAGGTGAAGGAGGCTTTCCTTGCAAGGGAAGGCGGAAAAGTGCGCGGCAAAGTCGTTCTGAGCCTATGACACGGACGACCCCCGTGTTCACGACCCCCGCTTCGGAGCAGGCGCTCCAGCGGGTGGTCATAGGGCTCAAAGGGCGCAACGTGGAGGCGGTGATCGTCGACACAGCCGACGAAGCGCGAAGACTCGTGTCGGAGAGGCTGCCCCAGGGGGCGGAGGTCTATTCCGGCAAGTCGAAGACACTGCAGGACGCCGGGATCATGGACATGGTCCAGGATCCGCGCACCTACGATGCGCTTCGGCCGCGCTTGCTGAAAATGGACCGGCAGACGCAGGCCCGTGAGATCCGCAAGCTGATCGCGGCCCCGGATTTCATGCTGGGGAGCGTGAACGCCGTCACCGAAGACGGCATCCTGGTTGCCGCCTCGGCGACGGCAAGCCAGCTCGGTCCGTACGCCTATACGTCAGGGAAATTGATCCTGGTGATAGGAAGTCAGAAAGTCGTGCCCGACCTGGAAACGGCGCTGCGACGGATCAGAGAATACGTTCTCCCATGGGAGGACCAGCAGGTGCGCGCGCTGGTTCCGACCGGATCATTCGTCGGGAAGATCCTGATCATCGAGCGGGAGTGGATCACCGGCCGCGTGGAGGTGATCCTCGTGCGGAATCCGATCGGGATGTAGGAGCGTACGTCGTGTGAGGAGGGCCCATCATGGCTTCACGAGCTGAGTACATTCCCGGCGTCTGCAACATCGGGGCGGCTGAAATCACCAGACGCATCAGGGGCGGGTGGACAGGGCTTGCCGTGACCGTCGTTCTCTGGGCGGTTTTCTTCGTCTTCCGTGTCCCCGGTCCCTGGAGATTGTTTCTTTTCCTTCCGGCAGCAACTGGCGCCGCCGGCTTTCTCCAGGCCGCCTTCCATTTCTGCGCCAATTTCGGGATGCGCGGAGTATTCAACTTCGGCCCCGAGGCGGGAAAGACAGACACCGTAGAGCAGGCTGAGTTCAGGCGCAAGGACCGCAGGAAGGCGGGCCTGATCTCGCTTGCCTCGGCGCTGATCGGAATTGTGATAGCCGTTGCGGGGTTCCTGGTTCCCTAGATGTACCCCACGGCCTTCGCCTTTGCGGCGAGGTCCCCCCGGAAGTCGGGGTGCGCAACCGAGATCAGCTCTCGAACACGCTCGCGCACCGTGCGGCCGCGGAGACGCGCAATGCCGTGCTCGGTCACAACGATGTCGACGTTGGACCTGTGCAGCGTCACGGCGGTGCCTTCGGGGAGTGTAGGTACTATTGTGGATACTTTCCCCCCCTTCGCGGTGCTGTAGCACGCAATGATCGATTTGCCCGCCCCGTCCAGCCCTTCGACGGAACCGATTGCCGTATCAGATTGACCGCCTGTCCCCGAATACTGGGTCGTGCCAATGGATTCACTGGCAACCTGTCCGGTGAGGTCGACCATGAGGCACGTGTTGACGGACACCATCCTGGTGTTCTGCCGTATGACCGCGGGGTCATTGACCCATCTCCCGCGCTCGAACTGAACGGCCACATTGTCATCCAGCCAGTCGTAGAGCTTGCGTGATCCCATCGCGAAGCAGCAGACGAACTTCCCCTTGAGGAGCCCCTTGCACTGGTTGGTGAGGACTCCCATCTCGTACAGCTCCATCATGGAGTCCACCATCATCTCCGTGTGGACCCCCAGGTTGTGCTTTTCCCGCAGGGCAAGCGCGGCCGCGTTGGGGATTCCGCCGATTCCCAGCTGAATGGTGCTGCCGTCCTCCACGAGCTCTGCGATGTGTCCGCCGATGGCGAGGTCCGTCTCCGAGGGAGACGGGGAGGGGAGGGACGGCACTTCCTGGTCGTGCTCCACAAAAAGGTCCGCGGCGGAGACGTGCACCTGCGTGTCCCCGAACGTGCGCGGAAGCCGCGGATTCACTTCCAGGACGACGGTCCCGGCCGCTTCGATGACGTCCTTCTCATAGGTGATCCCGAGGGAAAGGGAGACGTACCCATGGCCGTCGGGCGGAGTGCAGGTGCCAAAGAAGACGTCCGGGCTGTGCGCGTGGATCCGGTCAAGGGCGGCGCGATGGAGCATGTTCGGCACGTACGTCACCGTCCCGGTTCCCGCCCGAAGCGCCTCCCGCGACCCGGGGGCATGGAACCAGGAGGCAAGCTCGAAGTGCCCGCGCATCTCGGGCCGCATGTAGAAATCATACGGCTTGAGCGTGAGCACGGAGAAGACCCGCACATCCTCCACCCTGTCCGCCACGATATGGAATCGGGACATGCAGCCCTGGGGCTCCGAGGCGCATTGCGCCACGATGACGTCGTTGCCGCTTTGAATCCGGCAGACCGCCGTGTCGATGTCGACGAGCTTCTTTTTGTACTCGTCTTTCCACTGCATATTCCGCCTCCTTAGAGCATGATCAGGTTTGCCCCGACCGCCAGGCCCGCGCCGGAAGCGACAAGGACCAGCGCGTCTCCCTTCTTCACCGTGCCTTCGCCCCGGGCCGTGTGCAGGGCCATGGGGACGCATGCGGACCCCGTGTAACCGTAACGGTCCATGACGCAGGTCGTCTTGCGGACGGGAAGCCCGAGGATCCCCATGACCTCGTGGATGACCGACCTGTTGATCTGCGTGAAAAGGAGGTGGTCCACCTGCTCCAGGGGCCATCCGGCCTTGTCCAGGAGCCGGTGCACGAGGGGCGGCCAGAGCTTCACGTTGCGGTCTCCCGGGAGCTTCTGCAGCAGCTCCAGCCCCCAGGTCCCGGCCTCTAGGATCTCCCGCGTGATCGGCGTGCGGGTGCCGCCGGCATAGACGCCGACGTAGTTCCATTGCGTACCGTCGGCCTTGAGAACTCCTTCCACGTATCCACGGGAGCCATCGCGATCCTCCCGGCGGAGCAGGACCGCGCCGGCCCCGTCAGCGAAGATGGTCCAGCCGAACTCGTCGCCCGGCCGCAGGTAGGCCGGCATGTTGTAGACGCCGACCACGAGGGCGTAGCGAATCGAAGGATCAGTCATCATCATCCGTGCCACGGCGTCCAGCGCCGTCACGAAGCTCGCGCAGGAGGCGCCGACGTCGAAGGCCCCGGATTCCATTTCCCCGCCTTGCAGTCTTCCCTGGAGAAGGATCGAGGTGGCCGGAGAGATATGCTCAGGGGTGTCCGTGGCGACGACAAAGAGGTGCACCTCGCTTGCCGCCACCCCCGCGTCACGGAGGGCCGCCCGGGCAGCTTTCTCCGCAAAGTCCGCCGTGGATTCGCGGATGCCGCGCAGCCTCGCGATGTGCCTGGCCCGGATGCCGATTTTCGATTCCAGCCGCCCCGCGTCGAAGGAGATGCCCGTCAGGCGCGCGAGCTCCTGGTTGTCGATCGGATCACCCGGCACATAGAGCCCGGTCCCGACGATTCGCGCCGTGGCCATACGCCCTCCTTTCAATCCAGCCAGTCGGAGAACCCCCGCGAAAGGTAGCCCCCGATGGCTTCCACCGCCGCACGCGCGTTCAACGGAGTCATTTCGAAGGCGGCTTCGATGCCGGAATAATGGGCTATGCCGAGGAGGAACTCGATTGCCGTCCCCTGGTCGGCATCACCGTTGCCTTCGGGGTTCTTTCGGTACCCGTCCACGAAATGGCCGTAGTATTCCCGCACGGCCGCGGGGAGCACGAACTCCGCCTCGCGCACGATGGGATAGCAGTCCCTGTCCAGGGTGAGGTACACGAGCCAGAGCCACAGGCCCCGCAGCTCGCGCTCCAGCCGGTTGAGGGGAGAGCCATCGCTCGCCGCTATATTGCGGGAGATGAAGGAGCGCACGTCGTGGCTCAGCATGCGGATGAGCTCCGCGAAGTACGTCTCCTTGGACTCGAAGTGGCTGTAGAAGGCGCCGACGGACAGCTCGGCCAGGTCGGTGATCTCGTGGATATTCGTCTCGAAGAAGCCCTTTTCGCCAAAGAGCCGCTTGCCCGAACGGAGGAGCCGCTCGCGGGCATTCGCCTCCAGCGCGACGGGGTGGGGAGTGGCGGTCCCCCCGAAAACCCTGGTGGCGTCGAAGGTCATTCCGCGGAAAAGGCCCCTGCAGAGGATCTCGGGGAGGTCCTCGAACCGAATGACCACGCCGTGAAGGGCGCTTCGAATGGCGCAGAAGCGCAGTCCACCGAGAGCAAACAGATACTCGGCCAGCCCGATCTCCCGTCCGAGGGCGAAGCTCAGGCTCTGCTGGTAGATCGCCATCAGCCTTCGTTCGTACTCGAAGAAGCGGTATTGCCCTTCACGAAACACGGCGACGAGCCGCGAGTGGTCGCAAGAGAAGCTGACGACCGCCCGGGCAAGAGACTGGATGCGATCTGTCTTGCACGAGCCTCCCGGCGCGGACACGGCGTTTCGGATCATTTGCAGCACCTGCTCGAGGATCCTTCGAAAGAGCGCCTCCTTGCCGTCGAAATACCGGTAGAAAACGCCATTGGAAAGCCCGGCTCCCCGACAGATGGCGGCGACCGACACGGTTCCGTACCACTTATGCGAGAACAGCTCAACTGCTGACTCGATCAAGCGATCTTCGGTGCCCGGCATCAGACCGTCCGATCCGTGAGAGCCGATTCACTCACAACCGTCATCCTATCCTATCTATTGCGCAAAAACAATAGAAAAGTTGCCATTGTTAGATCAAATAGAGCTTGACAACTCGACATGTGTGCAATAAGAATGGTGAGAGGCGATTCGGTTGTCACTGGAGAAAAGGGGCACCGCAGATGCATGTCGGCATCATTGGGCACGGCACCTGGCTTCCATCCACTTTCATGAGCGCGGAGGATATCTCTGCGGCAACCGGCATTCCACAAGATGTCATCGCCTTGAAGTTCGGCGTCAGGCGCAAGCCGGTTTCCTCTCCCGGTGAGACCACCGCCGCCCTGGGTCTCCATGCCGCGCGACGCGCCCTCGCTGACGCGGGTATTTCCGGCTCAGAGGTGGACCTGGTGATCTGGTGCGGCGCACAGCACAAGGACTATCCGTGCTGGCTTGCCGGCCTTTATGTAGCAGACCAGATTGGCGCGAAAAACGCGTGGAGCTTCGACATGGAGGCCATGTGCGGTTCCATGATGGCCGCGCTGGATATCGCAAAATCCCTCATCATTGCGCGGGGGGACCTGGAAACGGTGCTTCTCGTTTCCGGGTACAGGAACAATGATCTCATCGACCTGAAAGAGCCTGCCACCCGGTTCATGCTCGACATCGGATCCGGCGCCTCGGCCCTGGTCCTGAGAAAGAATGCCGGACGAAACGCGGTCCTCGCTTCGGCATTTCGCGGGGACGGATCCTTCTCCGAGATGTGCGTCGTACCGACCCTGGGCTCGAGGGCATGGCCTCCGTCCCCGGGGGATGAATCGCGCGCCCATTTCATCGTGCCTGACGAGGAAGCGTTCAAGAAGAAGCTGAACGATCTGACTCTTCCCAACTTCTATGCGGTCATCCGGGAGTCTCTCCAGCGCTCGGGGGCCCGGGCAATAGACTATCTTGCGATCCTTCATTTCAAACGCAGCGCTCATGGCGCGGTGCTCAAGGAGCTCGGCCTCGGGCCGGCCAACACAACCTACCTGGAAGACTACGGCCACCTGGGGCAGAACGACCAGGTCCTCTCCCTGGAGCTGGGGCTGGCCGCAGGCAAGGTTCGTGACGGCTCCACGGTGGTCTTTGTGGGCGCGGGCCTGGGATTCGTCTGGGCAGCGACAGTGATCACGTGGGGACCCTTCAAGGAATAGGAGACGTCATGCGTCTGGATGGAAAAGTGTGCATGGTCACCGGCGGCGCCCGGGGGATCGGCAAAGGGGTGGTGGAGACATTCGTCAGGGAAGGGGCTCGGCGCGTCTGGGCCCTGGACGTGAACGAGAGCGAGCTCGCCGCGCTTGAAAAAGGCGCCCTTTCCGTCACGGGCGTCGCCGTGGATGTGACGAGCTCCGCCGCGGTGAACGCCGTTGTGGAGCGCGTCAGGACCGAGTCAGGCGGAATAGACGTCCTTGTGAACAACGCCGGCATAACGCGGGATGCAATGATCCACAAGATGAGCGACGCTGATTGGGATGCCGTGGTAAACGTCAACTTAAAAGGCGTGTTCTTCGTGACGCGCGCGGTGGCGCCGCTCATGATGGAGGCGGGCCGGGGATCCATTGTCAGCATCAGCTCCATCGTGGGCCTTGACGGCAATATCGGGCAGACCAACTACGCCGCGACAAAAGGCGGCGTTGTCGCAATGACAAAGGGATGGGCCAGGGAGTTCGTTCGAAAGGGAGCAAAGATACGCGTCAACGCGGTGTCTCCCGGCTACACCCGCACTCCCATGATTGCCTCTGTGCCTGAGAAGGTCCTGGAGCCCATCATCGCCAGGACACCGCTGGGAAGACTCGCGGAGATCCGCGACATCGCGCATGCGGTCCTTTTTCTTGCCAGCGATGAGTCTGAGTTCATCACGGGCCAGGTACTCCGCGTGGACGGCGGCCTGGTCCTGTAGAGCCGGGGACGCCCAGGCGCCCCAAAAGGAGGAGCGATATGAGGAAGGCTTTCGTGGCTGTCGCATGCTTTGCGCTGCTTGCAGTCGCAGCGTTCGGGCAGGGCGTCATCAAGCTGGGTGCCAACTGGCCCCTTGCTGACGTGAGCGGTCTGGAGTGCTCCAAGGCAGCCCAGCTTGCGGTAGATGAGATCAACAAGGCCGGGGGCGTCCTGGGAAAGCAGCTCCAGCTGGTGGTGGTGGATGACGAGGGGAAGGGAGACAAGGGCGTGGCCGCCATAGAGAAGCTCGTCACCGTGGACAAGGTGGACGTCCTGCTGGGCGGGATTGCTTCCGGCGTCGCCGTGGCCCAGGTCCCGACACTGAAGAAGTACCAGATGGTCACTGTCGCCACAGGGGCGGCTGCAAGCGCAAGCGTGGAAAAAGCCCTTGGACCGAGCCCCGGCTCCGACTGGTATTTCCATCTCCATCCGTGGGACTACGACCAGGGCCAGAGCTACTATGAGGGCTGGGACGCCATCCAGAAGAAGTACCCGAACGTGGTCATCAGGAGGATCTTTCTTGCCTACGAGGAGGGAGCTTTCGGAAAGTCGTCCTTCGATGCTTCCAAGGCCCTGTTCGGCTCCCGCTACACCTTTGACGGCGCTTCGTTCAAGAGCGCCCTCCAGGGCGGCTCGGACTATTCCTCCGTGCTGGAGGCGGCCAAGGATTTCAATCCGGACCTGTTCCTCTGGGCCGGTTACGCGCAGGATGCGCTGCCCCTCCTGGAGCAGTCCAAGGCAATGAAGTTCTCCCCGCCCATCTACCTCGGGGCTCCTCCCGCATGGCCCGTTGACATGGGGAAGTCTCCCCTTGCGGAAGACATCATGCTGTACGGCATGTGGGCGCCATCGATCAATGACATCAGCCCGGCGAGCAGGAAGTTCTACGACGCCTACGTTGCCGCAACCGGCTCCGCGCCGACAAGCTACTTCGCCGCCCTCTCCTACAGCGCTGTCTACATCATCGCTGACGCGGTGAAGCGCGCCGGTGGAACAGACGCGGCCAGGCTCATTCCCGCGCTGGAAAAAACGAGGTATGTGTCTCCCCTCGGTCAGACAATCACTTTCACGCCCTCGAACATCATCAAGCACCAGGGCATCAAGAACCAGAAGATCCTCCAATGGCAGGACGGCCGCCAGGAAGTGATCTGGCCGTTCGAAGTCCAGTCCCGGGCCCTCGTGTATCCCCTTCCCCCGTGGAAGTAGCATGAGGATCGTTGTGACCCGGCCGCGCGTCGGGCCGGGTCGGATGTGGCAGGTCGTCCTCTGGACCGCCCTTGCGGCGGCGGGGACGGCCGCCGTCCTTCTGTGGAAGCCGACAGCCCTCGTGTACGGCGTTCAGCGCGCCGGCCTCTACGCGGCGGTTGCCATTCCCATGGCCCTCGTCCTCGGCATCGTCCACATCGTCAACCTCGCCCACGGAGAGCTCATGATGGTGGCCGCCTACCTTGCCTACTTTGCCGCCCGTCTCCTCGGCCTGGACCCCTTCGTGGCCCTTGTTCCCGTGGCTCTCGTCATGGCTGTCCTGGGCCTCCTGCTGTACCAGGTTACCATCAGGCATTCCCTCAAAGCGCCGGAGCTCAACCAGCTGATCCTCACGTTCGGGCTCGGGATTGCCCTGAGCCAGATGGTGAACCTCCTGTTCACCTCGCAGTCGTGGAAGCTCTCCCTGGACTATGTGTCGGCTTCCGCGACCGTCGGAAACATCAGCTTCGGAGTGTTCGACTTCGTCTATGCAGGCGCCGCCATCGCGATCGCGCTGGGGCTGCGGCTTTTCCTGACCCGCACGCGTCTCGGGAAAGCCGCCCTCGCGGTGGGCCAGAATCCGCGTGGGGCGGCAATCGTCGGGATCGATGTCGGCAGGACCTATGCATTCGTTTTTGCCCTGGCCGTAGGCTTGATCGGCGCCGTGGGCTCGATCTTCCTCGCGAAGCAGGCGATTTTCCCCCTGGTGGGCGGCCCGTACACCATGAAGTCCTTCTGCCTCGTGGCCATGGCGGGGGTGGGCAACATCGTCGGCATCCTTTACTGCAGCCTGGCCCTGGGGCTGTCGGAAAGCATCATCAACAGCATCAGGGGCTACGCGGGATGGTCGAACGTGGTTTTCTTCGCGATCATCATCGTGACCATCCTGGTCCGCTCCTTCCGGGAGAGGAAAGCATGACCCTTGCCGTCAGGCGGCTTCTCCCCCTCGCCGTTATTGCAGTCGCTGTCCTCTTTCCTTTCGTCTCCGGCCCCTACCCCCTTGCCGTCGCGCAGAGCATCCTCATTTACATGGCCCTGGCGGTGAGCTGGGACATGCTGCTGAGGTCGGGCCAGATCTCCTTCGGCATCGCCGGCTTTTTCGGCATTGGCGCGTATGCCTCCGCCATAACCACGCTCGCCGTCCGCGCATCGCCCGTCATCTCCATCCTGCTTGCCGGGGCATGCTCCGCCGGAGTCGCGTTTGTCCTCGGCTTCGTCATCCTACGACTCAGGAAGGTGTATTTCGCCATCACGACGCTGGCGCTCGCGGAGATCTTTCGGGTGATCGTCCACAACTGGGGAGACTTCACCGGCGGTCCGGAAGGCCTTGTCCTTCCGTCCCTGATCTTCAAGGGAGATTCGCGGGCCCTCTTCTGGATAGCCCTCGGCGGCGTGCTCCTTGCCTGCGGCTTGTCGGCGTGGTTTCAGCGCTCCCGGTTGAGGTTCGCCCTGACGGCAATCCGCAACAACGAAGTGAGCGCGCGCTCAAGCGGGATCGACATATTCAAGTACCTGATGATTGCCTTCGTGACGTCCTCTTTCATCCAGGGGATTGTCGGCGGCATCCAGGTCCAGCTCTATGGCTACGCTTCGCCGGATTCCGTGTTCGACGCCAACTACACCCTGCTCCCCCTGGCGATGGCGTTGCTGGGGGGGATCTACAGCACGCCCGGTCCGGTGCTTGGCGCTGTCCTTCTGGGCGTTGCCGCGGAGTACCTCAAGCTGAAGATCCCGTACGGGCACCTCGTCGTGTACGGGATCATCATCGTCCTGGTCATTCTTCTTCTGCCGGATGGGCTCTACGGCCAGTACCGCAGAAGCGTCAGGGACAGGGCCCGCACGGCGCGCGGCGGAACGGCCCATGCCTGACCTCCAGACCTTCGGGCTGACCCGGCATTTCGGGGGACTTGTCGCGGTCAACAACGTTTCCTTCACCCTCGATTGCGGGGAGATACTGGGGGTCATCGGGCCAAACGGCGCGGGGAAGACCACGTTCATCAACCTCGTGTCAGGCGTCTATGCGCCGTCGAGCGGGCGCATCCACTTCCAAGGGCGGGATATCACGGGCCTGCCGGCCCACAAGCGCGCGCAGATGGGCATTTCCCGAACATTTCAGATCATTCACCCCCTGGAGAACCTCGACGTGCTGGAAAACGTGATGCTGGGGTTCATCTTCAGCCGGCGCATGGGACTGAGAGAGGCGCGACGATCCGCGGAGACGTTGTGCGGCTCTCTCGGACTGGGAGACCTGTCCCGGGATGTCTCCCAGATCACGATGCTGGAAACCAAGAAGATGGAGATTGCCCATGCCCTCGCAAGCGGGCCTTCCATCCTGTTCCTGGACGAGGTCATGGCCGGGCTCAACGTCGACGAAACCAGGGAGATCGTCCAGCTGGTCCAGAGGGTGACGAGAGAGCACAACATCGGAGTGGGTGTCGTGGAGCACGTCATGAGCGTGATCCGGGACCTGACTCACCGCGTGATCGTCCTGGAGGCTGGAGAGATCATTGCCGCCGGACCCTACGAGGAGGTTGCGAAGAATCCGAGGGTCATCGCTGCCTACCTGGGAGGGGCCGCATAGATGCTCCAGATCAGGGATTTGGAGGTCAGCTATGGGAGGATCCCCGTCCTGCGGGGCGTGAGCCTGACAGTCGGCAACGAATCCGTCGGGTTGTTCGGACCGAACGGGGCAGGGAAAACCACGCTGATCAACGCGATCATGGGCTTTCTCCGTCCGCGGGCCGGCACAGCCACGGTGGATGGTCAGGACCTCACGGCGCTGCGCACGCACCAGATTGCCAGGGCAGGGATCGCTCTTGTGCCGCAGGAGCGCGAGCTTTTCCCCGGCATGTCCGTTGGAGACAACCTGGAGCTCGGCGCTGTCTACATCCCTCGCGCGCGGGCCGTCATGGAGAAGCAGAGGGAAACCGTGCTCGGGCTGTTTCCCGTTCTGCGGGAGCGCTACAGGCAGCTTGCAGGGACCCTGTCCGGAGGGCAGCAGCGAATGGTCGCCATTGGCCGGGCGCTCATGGCGAATCCGAGGCTTCTCATCCTGGACGAGCCGTCTCTTGGTCTCCAGCCGTCAATCGTGTCAGAGGTCTTCGAGAAGCTCGCGCAGCTCAAGGCAACGGTCTCCATCCTCGTCACTGAGCAGAACGTCAGGGAAAGCCTGCGGGCCGTGGACCGCGGGTATGTGCTGGAGAACGGGTCAATAGCCCTCCAGGACAGCGCGGAGGGATTGTCGAACAACCCGCACGTGATCGCGTCATACCTGGGGATCTGGCAATGCCGAGCAACGGGACCACGAAGGGCGTCGTCGAAGCCGGGGGAGCGCGCATCTCGTACGGGGGGCGCGGCACGGGTGTTCCGGTTGTGCTCATACACGGAAACACCGGCTCGAGCAGGTGGTTCCAGCGGGTCATGGACGTGCCTGGCTGCAGGACGATTGCCCTCGACATGCCGAACTTCGGACACTCGGGTCCACTGCCTCACGAGCCCTCCATAGACCGCTACGCAGACGCCGTGACGGCTTTCCTCAGCGCGCTGGGGATAGACAGGCCGGTCCTGGTGGGGCATTCCCTCGGAGGGGCGGTGACCATCTCCCTTGCCGTTCGCGGTCCGACGCTTTTCCGCGGGCTCATGCTGGTGGATTCCGCCGCGCCCTCCGGCCTGGCGACGCCTGAAGCTCGCTATCCCTTCATCGAATCGATGCGGACCAACCGCGAGATTCTGGCAGCGGCGCTTTCCGCGGTGGCGCCGACCCTGAAAGACCAGGGCTTCTTCGCCGCCCTCGTGGATGACGCAACGCTGATGGCTGCCCCCGCCTGGATCGGGAACGCCCGCGCCCTGAGCCTCTTCGACTATCGGGGCAGGTGCGGCGCCTTCACCGCTCCCGTGCTGGTGGTGTGGGGGCGAAAGGATGTGATCGTCACGGAAGCCATGGCCCGGGAAACGGCCCAGGCCTTCCCGAACGCCCGGCTCCTGGTACTGGAAGGGGTGGGCCATTCCGTGGTGGCGGAGGATCCTCCCTGCTTCGTGAGCCTCCTGTCGGATTTCGTATCCGGATTGGGAAAGGATGACGCATGAGCCGTGTCAGCATTATCGGAGCGTACAACACGAAGTTCGGCAGCTTCGTGAGGCGAAACAAGGAGACGGGAGAAGTGGCTGACCTGGCTTCCCTCTACGACCTGATGATGGAGGCCGGGCGGGGCGCGCTGAAAGATGCGGGGGTCTCAGGCAAGGACGTGGACGGTGTGTGGGTCGGCAGCTGCGCGCCAGGGCTGTTCGCCAACCAGGAGCACGTTGCCGCTATCGCGCCCGAGATCGATCCCGAGGGGCTTCGTTTCAAGCCAATGACGCGCTGTGAAGACGCCTGCGCGTCGGGCTCGGTGGCCCTCTACAACGCGGTGTACGCCGTGGAATCAGGCCGGGCGCGGATTGCCCTGGTGCTCGGCGTGGAAAAGATGAACCTCCTCGATACCCGGGGCGTCACGCACGCTCTGGCTACCTGCTCATACTGGCCCGAGGAAGGCGCCCGGGCAGTCACGTTCCCTTGCCTCTTCGCGGAGTACGCAAAGGGCTATGCCGCCCGCCACGGGCTTTCAGGGGATCTTCTCAGGCGCATGCTCGCCTCCGTCACGGCCCTCGCGTATCGCAACGGACTGGACAACCCCCTGGCCCATTTCGGGAGGGGAGGCCCGTCGGAGAAGATGCAGCTGCTGACCGCGCAGTCCGTGCTGGACCTTCCCGAGGAGAGGAACCCCGTGATTGCCGAGCCTCTCCGGCTGCACGATTGCTCCCTCATATCCGACGGCGCTGCCGCCGTTGTGATCATGGAGAGCCGGGCAGCCGCGCGCCGGGGACGCGCGGCAGTGGAGATCTCCGGCATAGGGCACGTCAACGAGCGCATTGCGCTCTCCGCGCGGGAAGGCATGCACGAGCTGACCGCGGGCAAAGAGGCGGCGCGCCGCGCGTTCGCGGAGGCCGGCGTCGGCATCTCGGACGTGCAGATTGCCGAGGTCCATGACTGCTTCACGATCAACCAGCTCCTGTGCACCGAGGCGCTCGGCCTGTCAGCGGACGGCCGCGCGGGTTACGACTACATGGAGGGCAGGTTCGGCAGAGAGGACGCGGAATGCTGCGTCAATCTCTCCGGCGGCCTGAAGGCGAAAGGGCATCCGGTGGGAGCCACCGGCGTCTCCATGCACGCCCTTGTCTACCGGCAGCTCATCGGGACAGCCTGCCGGGGCCGCTCCCGGCCGGGGGCAGCCGGAGATCGGCGTGACCTTCAATGTCGGCGGATCAGGCGTCACCAACTGCGTCTCAGTCCTGCGAAGACGAAGGTAGGGGCTCTCAAGGCAGGGGCTCAGTAGTACTCGATTGACCTGTACTCGACTTCAACGGCCGTGTACGGTCCCTTGCCCTGGAGCTCCTTGGTCACTTTTCTGATCCAATTCCCCGCCGCGTCCAGTGAGTACTCATACTGGCGTTTCCACACGAGAGCTCCGTCCGCGGAGTATTTCTCTGCCTCTGTTTCGTTGCCCTGGGAGTCGTAGGTCGATCTGCGCTCGAGAACATTCGTTGCCCCGTATTGCTCGGAAACCCTCAGCCTGCCCTCACTGTCATACGTGTAGGCGCTGTCCTCCGAGATTGCAGCGTTGGAGTCGTACGCTATCCACTCCCGGGGGTGCCCGTTGCTGTCATAACTGTAGACCCATTTGCCGAGTGACGAGCCATCCGAGGCGAAGTGCTCTATTTCGATGTTCCTGCCCCGCGCATCGTATCCGTACACGGATTGTTCCTGGAGGGAACCGTCAGGGCCATACGTCGCGGACGTTGATTTCACGCCGGCAGCCGAATAGGTGTACACCAGCTTCAGGGACGTCTGCCCGTCCGCAAGCCTGCACTCGGTGGAGGTCCTTTTTCCCGGGCTGTCGTAGGCGAAATGGAAGGTCCACAGGGGCAATCCGCTCGAGCTGAAATGCAGCTCTTCGGTCTTTTCTCCCGCAGGGGTGTACCAGGCCGTCTGGACCGGCCGCCTCCTGGCTTCCGACGCTGCACCGGCTTTCTGCAGCACCTCCGCTCTCTCCACGGCCACGCTTTTCACCTTGCCCTGCAAGCCGTCTTCCTCCCAGCTGCTTGGCTGGGGGAAGACGAGGGCGGCCGCTGCGAGGCCAATGACAGTCACGAAGATGGTGGTCTTCATCTGGACCTGTTGTTCGAGCAGATCATAGTATCAATTTCTTCACAAGGCAAAGGCGGTGGAAAGCCCGCAGGAACCGGGCGGGAAGGCGTGCCGTGTTGAAAGCGCGGCGTGCAAGCGCCGGCGTGAAAGCGTGGCGTTGACAACGGGCGGGGCCGCGGATAGAGTCCGGGAGCATATCATCATAACGATATATCAATCTCTGGTGGAATGCGGGCAGCGGTCACGGGAAAACGGTGACCGACAGGGGGCGGTATGACGAGGATTCCCGTCGGGGTCATTGGACTGGGTTTCATTGGTCCGGCACACGTGGAGGCCCTGCGGAGGCTCCCCAACGCGGAGGTCGTGGCCATTGCCCGGCTCGGATGAGGCCTCGGCCAGGGCGAAGGCGGAAGCTCTTGGAGTGGCCAGGGCATACGGTGACTACCGGAAGCTTCTGGCATCGGACGACATCAGCGTGGTGCATGTCTGCACGCCGAACCACCTGCACTTCGAGATGTCGAAGCAGGCGCTGAACGCGGGCAAGCACGTCGTTTGCGAAAAGCCGCTCGCCGTGGAGTCCCGGGAAGCCGCGGAGCTGGCGGAGCTCGCGGCGAAGAAGAACCTCGTCAACGCCGTGCACTTCAATGTCCGCTACTACCCCCTCATGCGCCAGGTGAAGCTGATGGCGGAGAAGGGGGAGATCGGGGACATTTTCTCCGTGCACGGCAGCTACCTGCAGGACTGGCTGTTCTACGCGACGGACTACAACTGGCGCCTGGAGCCGAAGCTTTCCGGGAAGTCGCGCGCCGTGGCGGACATCGGATCGCACTGGATGGACCTGATCGAGCACATCTCGGGCCTGCGCATCGCCGAGGTGTTCGCTGATTTCGCGACGTTTCACACGACCCGCAAGAAGCCCCTGAAGCCGGTGGAGACGTATGCCGGCAAGATCCTCACGCCGGCAGACTACTCCGACATGCCTGTCACGACGGAAGACTACGCGACTCTCCTCTTCCGCTTCGAAGGAGGCGCCCATGGAGCCCTCACGGTGAGCCAGGTGTCGGCGGGGAGGAAGAACAGGATTTCCTTTGAGATCGACGGGTCCCGCAGGGCGGTTGCCTGGGAATCCGAGAGTCCGAACAGCATCTGGATCGGTCGACGTGACGGGAACAATGAAGTGCTGATGAAGGACCCGTCGCTCGTGTATCCCGAGGTGCGGTCTCTCATCAGCTTCCCGGGCGGCCACAACGAGGCGTTCCCGGACACATCCAAGCAGCTGTTCCGGGAGGTCTATGACTTCCTGGCGGCCGGGGCAAAGGGAAGGCCGACATTCCCGACCTTCGCGGACGGTCTGCGCGAGCTCATCCTCTGTGAGAAAGCTCTCGCCAGCAAGGATACGGGCGCCTGGGTGCGCGTGTGAGAAAGGAGCAGGTTCCATGATGAAGCTGGGTTTCGTGAGCGCCATCCTTCCCGAGCTGAGCTTCGAGGAAGTCGTCACCTTCGCGGCGAATGAAGGTTTCTCCTGCGTGGAGCTGATGTGCTGGCCGCACGGAAAGGCGGAGAGGCGGTATGCGGGGGTGACGCACGTGGACGTTGACGCCCTGGGGGCATCGGAGGCGGCCCGCATGCGGGCGTACCTCGCGGAGAAAAAGGTCTCGATCTCGGGGCTGGGCTACTATCCCAACCCGCTGGATCCGGACGAAAAGGCCGCGGCGTACTATCGCGAACACCTGAAGAAAGTGATCACGGCGGCCGCCCGTCTTGGCGTGGATGTCGTGAATACGTTCATTGGCCGGGATCCCGCACGGCCGCTTGAAGAGAACTTCCGGAAGTTCACTTCGGTGTGGCCGGAGCTCGTGCGCTTCGCGGAAACGCAGAAGGTGAGGATTGCCATAGAGAACTGCCCCATGCTTTTCACCAGCGATGAGTGGCCGGGGGGCAAGAATCTTGCGATCTCGCCGGCCGTCTGGAGACGGATGTTCTCCGAGATTCCGTCGAAGAGCTTCGGCCTCAACCTGGACCCATCCCATCTCCTGTGGCAGCAGGTCGACTACGTGAAGCCGATCTATGAGTTTGCAGAGCGCATCTTCCACGTGCATGTGAAGGATGCCAAGGTCCGTCGGGACAAGCTTGACGAGGTCGGCATCCTCGCCACCCCGCTGGAGTTCCACGCGCCCAAGCTCCCCGGCCTCGGGGAAGTGGCGTGGGGAAAGTTCATCTCCGCCCTGACCGATATCGGCTTCCGGGGCGGCGCCTGCATCGAGGTGGAGGACCGCTCCTTCGAGGACAGCCTTGACAACCGCAAGGCGGCGCTCACGTTGAGCGGGCGATACATGAGGCAGTTCGTGGCAGGATAGCCGGTGAGCGCACGCGACATGCGGTCTGCCGCCGACAGGGATGGAGTGCCGAAGTACGTCCAGCTGGCGCAGATCGTGCGGGAGAAGATCACCCGCCGGCAGTACAAGGCCGGGGACAGGATTCCAACCGAAGCGGAGCTCGGGGACACCTACCGCATGAGCCGCATCACCGTTCGACAGGCCATCGACAGGCTGGAGAGGGACGGTCTGCTGGAAAGGCGCCAGGGGCGCGGCACGTACGTTCTGCCGCAGAAGCTCAAGCGCAACATTGCCAAGGTCTACAGCTTCACCAGTGACATGCGGCGGCTGGGGCTGAAGCCGAGCTCCCGGGTCCTGGCGCTCACGGCGGAGGAGGCGTCGGCCGCGGACGCTCTTTCCCTGCAGCTCCCTGCGGCCAACCGAAGGGTCACCCGTCTTGCGCGCGTCCGGATGGCCAATGACCTCCCCGTCCTTCTGGAGACGACACTGGTTCCGGAGTACCTTTGTCCGGACCTGCTGGAGAAGGACTTTTCGAACGCCTCGCTCTACAGGATCCTCGCGGCAGAGAGACGGCTCATGCCGCATCACGCCGAGGAGACCTACGAGGCAATCATCCTGAAGCGACGTGACGCGCAGCTGCTGGAATGCTCATCCCGCGGCGCGCAGCCCGCATTCGCAATCCAGCGGCTGACGTACCTCGAGAACGGGCTTCCCATCGAGCTGACGCGGTCGGTGGGCAGGGGAGACCGCCTGACCCTGGCTATCAACATGACCTCCGAGCAGGCGGACATCCAGCGGAGAGTCGATTTCTCGCAGTGACTGCGAAGGAGTGGTTCCATGAGCCTCGAGCAGCTTTTCGACGTGAAGGGGAAGACCGCCGTGATCACCGGGGGAGGCGGTGCGCTCCCCGGGACCCTCGCCTCGGCGCTTGCGGAGCTGGGGGTCCGGGTGGCGGTGCTGGACCTCAATGAGAAGAACGCAGAGGCCCGCGCAGAATCGATCCGCGCGGGAGGCGGGGAGTCGCAGGCGTTCACCTGCAGCGTCCTGCGGGAGGAGGAGCTCGAAAGGTCCCGGGAGAAAGTGGAAGGGCTGTGGGGGCCGCCCGACTTCCTGATCAACGGCGCGGGAGGCAACAGCCCGAAGGCAAGCACGACGCAGGAGTTCATGGAGCCCGCGGACCTGGACCGCGGCGACTGCCTGAGCTTCTTCAGCATGCGCATGGAGGATTTCCAGGCATCCTTCGGGTTGAACTTCACGGGGACCCTTCTTCCGACGCGGGTGTTCGCCCGCGCAATGGTGCGCCGCGGCAGCGGCTCCATTCTCAACATCGCCTCCATGGCGGGGATCACGCCGCTCACCAAGGTGGTGGCCTATTCCGCCGCGAAAGCCGCCGTGGCCAATTTCACGAAGTGGCTCGCCGTGCATCTCTCCCATACGGGGGTGCGCGTGAATGCCCTGGCTCCCGGGTTTTTCATGACGGAACAGCTGAGATTTCTCCACATCGACCAGGCAACCGGGCAGTACACCCCGCGCGCGCAGAAGACGGTGGCGCATACCCCCTTGGGACGCTACGGTGAGCCCGCGGAGCTGGTGGGCACGACGGTGTGGCTGCTCTCCGGCGCGTCGCGCTTCGTCACCGGCGACGTGATCCCCGTGGACGGCGGATACTCTTCATACACGATTTAGGAGGGATGTATGAGCGATCGGAAGGGCTACTCGCCTCCGAATGAAATGCCACGGCGGCCGATAGCAAGCGTGCTGACGGGTCAAAAGGCGCTCGTGACCGGGGCGAGCAAGGGGGTGGGGGCAGGCATCGCCGTCGCCCTTGCGCAGGCGGGCGCGGATGTCCTCCTGAACTACAACAGCGACCGCGCGGGTGCCGAGCAGACCGCGGATGAGGTCCGCGCGGCCGGCCGAACGGCTGTCCTCTGCAAGGCGGACGTCGGGAACGAGGGAGAAGTCATCTCCATGTTCCGCGCCATGACGGAGCAGCTGGGGCGGATCGACATCCTCATCAACAACGCCGGCCTCCAGCGAAACGCGCCGTTCGACCAGATGACCATGGCCGACTGGCAGACGGTTATCGGCACGAACCTCACCGGCCAGTTTCTCTGCGCCCGGGAGGCGGTGCGCTGCTTCAAGCGGCAGGGCATCGACAGGAGCATCTCGTACGCCCTGGGCAAGATCATCTGCATCAGCTCCGTTCACGATGTCATCCCGTGGGCCGGCCACGTCAACTACGCAACGGCGAAAGGCGGGATCATGCTCATGATGAAAAGCATGGCGCAGGAGCTGGCGCCGCTGCGCATCCGGATCAACAGCCTCTCTCCGGGCGCGATCCGCACGCCCATGAACGTGGAAAAGCTCACGAGCCCCGAGGAGTTCGAGCGTCAGCTCCTGAAGTTCATCCCGTACAAGCGCATCGGCGAGCCGGAGGACTGCGGGCGTGCCGCTGTCTGGCTTGCCTCGGATGATTCGGACTATGTCCATGGGGCCACGTTGTACCTGGACGGCGGCATGACCTTGTACCCGGAGTTCGCCCATGGCGGGTGAGCTCCCCTCAGCGCGGCGCACGCGCCTGCTCCAGGTCATGGCGGCGGAGAAGCTGGACGCCATCGTCTGCCGGCTGCCGGAAAATGTCCTTCTCCTGACCGGCTACTGGCCGATCTGCGGCTGGGCTTTCGCGGTCCTGTCCTCGCAGGGAGAGGCCGTCTGCATTGTGCCCGGACACCGAGGAACGGGAAGCCCGGGATGAGCTGTCGGACTGTGCCCTTGCCTCATATGCTTTCGGCACAAAAGAGCCGGTCGACCAGCTCCAGGAGATCCGCGCGGCCCTGGAGTCGACATCCGCGGGCAGACGCTGGCGCAGGGTCGGATGGGAGGAAAGCTTCGAAACGGCCGCTCCTGCCTGGAACGCCGCGGAGTCCTTGCTTCCGGCCGGACCGACTCGCCGCGTGCTGGAAGGAGTTTTCGCTCGGGAAAATCTGGTGGACGTCACCCGGGTCCTGGAAATCGAGAAGGCCGCAAAGACCCCGGCTGAGGCGGAGAAAGTAGCGCGATCCGCCCGAATTTCATGCATCGGAATGACGGAGTTCTGCAAAACCGTGGATGCCGGGAGGAGCGGCGTGGAGCTTGCTGCCGCCGTGGAGTCTGCAATCATGAGGGAAGGGACGGGGTTCGACGACGCCCGGCGCGTGCGGGCGTTTGCGCAGGTGGCCACGGGCCCCGAGGAGACCTTCCGTGCCTGGAGACCGGCGGAGATAACGACGACGCGCAGGCTGCGGGAAGGGGATATCGCCTTGCTGGAGCTTGCCGTCGTTGCGGACGGCTACTGGTGCGACAGGACGCGCGCGAGGGTTGCCGGAAGGGCCAGTGAGCGCCAGAAGGAGATCAACCAGATCGTAAGCCGAGGCCAGAAGGCGGCAATCTCCGTCGTTCGGCCGGGCGTTTCAGGTCGGGAGGTTGATGAAGCGGGGCGGAGTGAGATCCGTGCCGCAGGGCAGGACAGGGCGTTCGTTCACATCACCGGGCATGGTCTGGGCTTCCGCTACCACGAGGCCATGCCCTTCCTTGCATCCTGGAGCACCGATGTGCTGCGGGAAGGGATGATTCACAGCGTGGAGCCGGGAATCTACCTGTCTGATTTCGGCGGCATACGCATCGAGGATGACGTGCTGGTCACCCCGCAGGGCGCACAGGTCCTGGGCCCTTTCCCAACTGACCTGGACTGAAACGCTTTCCGACGGTCTACTCTGCGAGCGCAAGGAACTGCGACAGGATGCGTTCAGTGATGCCCCAGATCGGGCCCTTAGGAGACGGGAAGGCAGGAAACTCAAGCGCACCGTTTTTGTCTTCCCATCGCACCGAAGCGGACCGCCCGCTGCCGCGGAGCGCCGCAAGGGGCATCCAGAACGCTTCCTCGACCTCTTCCGGCTGGGGGCGAGGGATGGCTTCCGGCGGTACGAGTGCGACGAATGGTGCAACTGTAATGGAAGGAATGCGAACGCTCACGGAGCGGAGCGTTGGCAATCTGCCGAGCACTCTGCCGCCTTGGCGGGCATCGATTCCCACTTCTTCCAAAGCTTCCCGCATGGCGATTTCGAGCAGACTGGCGTCCTTTTCCTCAGCCCGACCGCCAGGGAATGCCAGGTGCCCTGACCAGGGATCCCCCGTGCGAATGGCACGCTTGATGAAAAGGATCTCGGCGGGATCTCCTGATGCGTCGCTGCCTGCGTCCCCGCCTGCCGGACGAAGGAGGAGCGTGACCGCCGCGTGGGTTACACCCGCTTCGGCGGCCGGCACCTTTTGCAGATCCGCAGGGTCGAGCCTCGCCGCTATCCGTCGAAGGAACGCGTCGAAAGAAGGATCAAGGGCCACGGGGCTACTCTATCAACTCATTCTCGCATTTCCCAGACGGGGCCGGCTCATACCTTTGAAAGACGACACCCGTGGAAAGCGTGATGGGGAGTTGCCGCGCCGGCCTTCAAGAGCCGCCCTTCCAACGCCGTGGTTGCCGCCGTATCCGTTCATTCCGATATTGAACCTCATGAATGGATTCGATTCCGCCTACCTGGGTACGCCGCCGTGGGACATCGGCAGACCGCAGGTGGAGATCGTAGACCTTGAGGAGAAAGGCGGGATCCGCGGGTCTGTCCTGGACTGCGGATGCGGGACTGGGGAAAACGCGCTGTATCTGACCGGCAAAGGCCATGAGGTGTGGGGCATCGATGCCGCCCCCAACGCCATCCGCAAGGCAGAGGCCAAGGCCCGGGCCCGAGGCAGCGCAACCAGGTTCCTGGTTGTTGACGCCCTGGACTTGAAGGGTCTAGGACGCACGTTTGACAATGTCATCGACTGCGGGCTGTTTCACGTTTTTTCGGATCCGGACAGGGAGCGCTACGTGTCCAGCCTCACCGCTGCTACGGCCCCTGGCGCGAAGCTTGTGCTCTTGTGCTTCAGCGACCTGCAGCCGGGGGACTACGGCCCTCGAAGGGTAAGGAAAGAAGAGATCCAGAAGGCCTTCGAGAAAGGGTGGCGTGTCCAGGAAATTCTGGCCGCCGCCTTTGAGACGAATATGGGGCCGGACCGGGTGAAGGCCTGGCTCAGCGTGATCATTCGAGAGTGACGGAGGGGACGCGAATGGGTGCAGGTTCGATCACCGGTGCGGTCCGGGCAGCAGGGCTGCAGATCGATGAAGGCCTCTTCCGCTGCGTACGGGATGAGATTGCTCCCGCCACGGGGGTGGACGTCGAGCGGTTCTGGAGCTCCCTGGCGGAGATCGTGCGGGACCTCGGCCCGCGCAACGCAGCGCTCTTGAAGAAGAGGGACCGGCTCCAGGAGAGCATAGACGACTGCCTCGGCGGGCTCAAAGGCCGTCGGATCGACCCGGAAGAGTATGAAAGCCTGCTCAGGAAAATCGGCTACCTGGTTCCTGACGGCGCAGATTTTCAGGTGGGCACCGCCGGCGTGGATCGCGAGATTTCCGAGCTCGCCGGCCCCCAGCTCGTCGTCCCCTTGGACAACGCGCGCTACGCGCTGAACGCCGCAAATGCCCGCTGGGGAAGCCTCTTCGATGCATTGTATGGAACAGACGTGATTCCTCTGGACAGCGGAGCGCTGAGAGGGCCCGGCTACAACCCCGTCCGAGGGGCACGGGTGATCGCGTACGTCGATGACTTTCTCGACAGGACCTTTCCCTTGAAGGAGGGAAGTCATGCGAACGTGCGGCGGTACTTCCTTCGCGACGCAGGAGGGAGAACGAGTCTGTTCGCTTCCGCGGGAGAGCATGGCGAGGTCCCGATCCGCGACTCGGAGAAGCTCGTCGGCTGTCGCCTGAGCGGCAATGAGCTGACCTGCATCCTCCTTGAAAACCATGGCCTCCACGTCGAGATCCACATCGACCGGGAGCACCCGGTGGGCAGGGCCCACCACGCGGGCGTCCAGGACGTCATGCTCGAGGCCGCATTGACGACCATCCAGGACTGCGAGGATTCCGTCTCGGCAGTCGACGCCGCGGACAAGGTTGCCGTCTATCGCAACTGGTGCGGAATCATGAAGGGGACGCTCGAAGCCACGTTCCAGAAGGGCGGAAGGACGCTGACGCGGCGGCTCAATCCCGACAGGAGCTATCGCGCCGTTGATGGGCAACCGGTGACCCTCCCGGGGCGAAGCCTTCTCCTCGTGAGAAACGTCGGCATCCACATGTACACGGATGCCGTGATGGATGCGAGCAGGCGCGCAATTCCCGAGGGCTTCCTGGATGCCATGATCACCTCCCTCGCGGCGCTTCACGATCTGCGGGGGCCGCGGCGGGGCGCAAACAGCCGGTCGGGGAGCATCTACATCGTCAAGCCGAAGCTGCATGGCCCGGAAGAAGTTGCCGCCACGGGGGACCTTTTCAGCCGCGTGGAAGACACCCTGGGACTGGATCGGAACACCTTGAAAATCGGGGTCATGGACGAGGAGCGCCGCACCACGGTCAACCTCAAGGAATGCATCCGGGCGGCCCGCGAGCGGGTCGTGTTCATCAATACCGGGTTTCTCGATCGGACGGGGGACGAGATCCACACCAGCATGAAGCTGGGCGCCGTCCTGCCGAAAGAGGAAATCAAGAGCCAGCCGTGGATCAAAGCGTACGAGGACTGGAACGTGGACACGGGCATTTCCGTGGGACTGCCCGGACGCGCCCAGATCGGCAAGGGCATGTGGACCATGCCGGACGAGATGAGAGCAATGATGGAGGCAAAGATTGCTCACCCGCTCGCCGGGGCAAGCACGGCGTGGGTGCCGTCTCCTACGGCCGCCACCCTCCACGCCCTGCACTACCACACGGTGGACGTGGCGCAGCGGCAGAGAGAGATCGCCTCGAGGAGCCCGGCGCGGCTTTTCGACATCCTCACTCCGCCCGTTCTTGGCGGGCGCCGCCTGACGGCAGCGCAGGTCCGGGAAGAGCTGGAAAACAACGCCCAAGGGGTGCTCGGGTACGTCGTGCGTTGGGTGGAGATGGGGATTGGATGCTCGAAGGTCCCCAACATTCGGGACGTGGCCCTGATGGAAGACCGGGCCACCCTGCGGATCTCCAGCCAGCACATAGCCAGCTGGCTGAGGCATTCCGTCGTCACGCGGGACCAGGTGGAGGAAACGTTCAAACGGATGGCCGTCGTCGTAGATCGCCAGAACAGCGCTGATCCGCGCTACCAGCCCATGGCGACGGATTTTCCGGGCAGCCCCGCTTTCAAGGCGGCCCTCGACCTGGTATTCACCGCGGAAGCCTCGGCAAACGGGTATACAGAAGAGGTGCTGCACGCGCGGCGCAAAGAGGTCAAGTCCCGCGAGAGGTCTCCGTGATCACGGCGTGACGGATCGGCCCTGTGCCGCTGATTGCCGGATCAGGTCTATCGTCTCCATGACTGCCAGCACCTGGTCACGCGTGATGGGAAGCTCCTTCGAGCTGCGGACTGCCTCCGCAAACGCGTCGTAGAAGGCATCCGTCAGCTCGGAGCCCGAGATGTCGTAATGCCGGACTTCCGGCACGCCGTTGAACTCTGTTGCGAGCTCCGCCTGCTGCCAGCTGTCCACGGCTTCACCCCTGACCAGGAGCGTTCCCCTCGTTCCCACCACGGTCCATCGTGGAAGCGGGATGCGGTGGTTGTTTGAGGCTTCGATCCTGCAGCTCAACCCGTTCCTGAAGGCAAGCTCTGCCCAGAAGTGATCGTCCACCTCGTCCGTCCAGACCTTCCCGCCCGACCACGCCGACACGGAGGCGAGGGGGGACCGGGCCAGCATCAGCACCTGGTCAACGAGGTGCGGCGCCCAGTCGTTGAGCATCCCGCCTCCGAACTTCCTTTTGAGGCGCCACGGGTTGTCCATTCCCTGGGCTCCCCATCCGGCCCACCCGGAGGAAAAGCTCGCGCGCCGGGACTCGATCCTGTAGACGCTTCCCAGGAGGCCCTCCGCCATTGCCCTCTGCACGAGAAGGAAGTCACGGTCCCAACGCCGGCTCTGGTGGGGCAGCACGGAGAGACCGCGGCCTGCCGCCGCCTGGTAGATCTCCGCGGCCTCCTGGTAGGACAGGGCAATCGGCTTCTCAATGATCACGTTCTTGCCCGCCCTCAGCGCGGCGAGGGCCCAGGAGTAATGCTGGTCGGAGGTGGTGGCGATCACGATCCATCGAACGCCGCCGTCACTGATGAGGTCCTCATGCCGGGGGTAGGTCTTCACGGCGAAGCGCCGCCGCGCCTCCTCGGTCTGCCGCGGGGCCCTGCTGCTCACCGCGGCAAGGCGGAGGCCGGGCGTGGATGATATGCGCTCGCAATGAAAAAGCCCTATCCGGCCGACTCCCAGGACTCCGACAGGAATGTCGTCACTCATCATGCCTTCCCTCCGGAAGCGGACCCTGGGCAACCCTGTCGGAGAGCGCCTTGTCGATGGACAGCAGGGCCACACCGACTGCCTCGTCGTTCTCCGTGTACCGTGCGAAGCTTGTCCCGAAGTCCAGGCGGGCTTCCAGGGGCGCTCGCTCGCGGATGCGCCTGTTCATCGGCTCCGCCAGAGACTCACTCAGCGCCGCGGCATCTCCGCTCACGATGATGCGGGGAGGGTTCACCATTTTCATGACCAGCGAGCAGGCCTCCCCCAGCGCCGCGCCCGCTTCCTGGAGCACCTGCTCCGCCAGGCGGTCGTGCGCCGCCGCTGCTTCCCCGATGGCGGAAAGAGACGGAGTCTCGCCGGCCTCCACGCGAGCCCGAAGCGTGGTGACAACGCCCTCCAGGATTCTTGCCCGAAGCGAGGAAAGGATTCCTGCTCCGGATGCCACCGTCTCCAGGCACCCGGTGTCGCCGCAGACGCATCGCTTGTCATTCCCCTGCAGCGCCACATGCCCGATTTCACCCGCCACCCCGTGACGGCCCCGGTAAAGCCTGCCGTCCAGGACGAGGGCCGACCCCAGACCTTCACCCATGTAGAGAAGCGCAAAGTCCTCTCGCGGGGAGCCCCCCTGGCGGCGCATCTCGCCGAAGGCCACGGAGCGGGCGTGATCCTCCACGATAACGGGCACCCTCAGGTCGGAGAACCGGGCGGGGACGTTGACGTTGCGAAATGGTCCATACTGAAGCCCTGAGAGCCAGACCCCCCGCTCCGTGTCCACCCTGCCGAGCACGGAAATGCCCAGCGCGACGAAACGAGCCGGCTCGAGGCGGGAAATCGCATCACGGACACCGGCGCGGACCCTTGCAAGCACGCCGAGCAGTTCCTGCTCCTCGAACGCGCCTGTTGGGGTCGGCAGGCTGATGTTTTCAAGGATGTCTCCCGCGCCCGAGACCACGGAAATGCGGCACATGCCGACCTTCAGGGCCGCACCCACGGCATAGAGCGCGCCAGGGGAGATGGAGTAGATGAAGGATGGCCTTCCCTGACCCTGGGGAGTCTCCTCCCGTGAAGCGATGAAGCCCAGGTCACGAAGCTCCTGGATGGCTGCCGTGCTCCGTCCCTTGCTCAGCCCGGTCTCGTTGAGGATGGATGCCCGCGTCGCCTGCGTGAGTGAGAAAATTGCCCGCAGCGTGAGCGCAGCATCGTGTGTCAGGTTGTCCAACACCGGCATGTTCGTCCCTCGTGAAGGATATTCCATCGGACGGCCCTGAGCAAGCGATGGGCAAGGAAAAAGTCCAAAGGTCGCTATCAAGGCTTGGAACTGTCCAAGGACGGGATAAATTAACCCCTTGCGGGAAAAACTAATTCCTTTGCGATGCACTATCCGCATGAATATTATTCAACAGGAACTAATTCTGGCAGGTTGCTGCTGTGTCACTTTGAGGAAGCGGCAGCTCCGCGCCATTGAGGGAGGCAAGCCATGAGGTTCAGATCGACGGCTCTTGTGGTTTTGTTCGTCCTTGCAGGCCTGTGCCTTGCGTGGTCCGGCGGGAAGCAGGAGGGTGCCGGAGGCAGCACGGGAAACAAGGTCTCCATCACGTGGGACTTGTGGTGGATTCCAGAGTGGGGCCAGGCCAACGTGGACTGGATCATCTCCAATTTCGAGAAGATGCATCCAGACATCACGGTGTCCACGATTTCTTCCCCGTATGACCCCTACCGGGACAAGCTGCAGACCCTGATGCAGTCAGGGAGCACTCCGGACGTGTTCGGCACCGAATCACAGTGGATCCCCGCCCTGTCGAAGCTCGGCACTGTCAAGGACCTCGGTCCCATCCTGGACTCGGACCCCAGCTTCAAGTCGGAGATACCCGCCTCCGCCATCATCCACTACGCAGGCGTAGTCCGCATGATCTACTACTACGAGATGGGATACCACTTCGCCTACAATGTCGACCTGGCGCAGAAAATCGGAGCGCCGCTTCCGGACTCCTGGCAGGGGCTGAAGGACTGGCTGGCCGCCGTCAAGTCCAGCGGCGTGGCGCAGTACGGCCTGGCGCTTCAATTCAATCCCAAGGACGCCGACCACGTCATGGGCAGGCTCGTGTTCACCCCGCTTCGGCAGCTCGGCGGAAAGCTTCTCAACGATGACGGCTCGGCGGCGTTCAATTCCGATCTCGGCGTCCAAGTCTTGGAGTACTGGAAGAGCCTTATCGACGCCGGCCTGGTCTTTCCGGATCCGGTGGCCACCACTGAAAACACCATGTACGACATGATGGCCAGCAGCACGCTGCCGATGCAGCTCAACGGGCCGTGGGTCGCATCCACCGTCCACCAGAGCAACCCGAGCGTGAAGGTTGCCTACCTGCCGCCGTTCAAGGAGGAGGTTGCCAACGGCACCTTCCTTGCAGGAAGCGGGCTCGGTCTTTCCAACAACAGCAAGCAGCCAGCGGCGGCCCTGGAGTTCTTCAAATACCTTTGGAGCGAACCGGTCACCTCCAAGCTCATTGCCTCGGTTCACCTGCCTTTCACCAACGTGAAGGCCCTGGCCGGCCCGGATGTTGCGAAGGACCCGATTCTCGGACCCGAGGTGCAGATGCTCTCCAATCCCAACTCGGTGTCGATCAACCCCTTCCCCAACATGGAGCAGGCGCAGGAAGCTCTGGCGAACGAGGTTGCCAACTATATCCTGGGGAAGAAGTCCGCAAAGCAGGCGCTGGATGATGCGGCAGCAACCTGGGACAAGTTGAGAACGCAGGAGTGAGGCAGGGGCCCCCGGCCCCGGTCCCCGGGAGGGAAACGCTCGCGCGTGGACGTTTCCCTCTCTTTGTGATGGTGAAAGGCGGCATGTGAGGACACGTTCGAGGCGGGCGAGGGCCGGGCGCGATCTCCGCGGAGCGTGGTTTGTCCTGCCGTCGGTGATCTTCCTGGCGTGCGTGGTGCTGTACCCCCTGGCGCAGATTTTTCCGTGGAGCCTCGATACGTGGTCCGAGCAGTCGCACTCGTTTGTCTATGTCGGGCTGCGCGAGTTCCAGCGGCTCTTTGCCCAGGCCGAGTTCTGGCACTCCATCAGGATCACTTTCCAGTTCACCGTCCTGGTTGTTGCAGGGCATCTCGTCATTGCCTGGGTGCTCGCGGAGGTGTTGAACTCCCGGCTGTGGCCAACCAACATGCTTCGCAACCTGGTGCGGTCCGTGCTCCTCCTTCCGTGGATTTTCTCCGTGTCCGCCGCTGCCCTGATCTGGGGGGCGCTCTATCATCCCATCGGCTTCACCTCGTGGTACACGAGCCACCTTCTGGGCGTGACGAGCGTCGGCTTTCTGAGCAACACGAGCCTTGTCCTCTTTTCCGTTGTCTTCGTGATCCTGTGGAAGTTCTATCCCTTGTACATGCTCATGATCCTGGGCGGCCTGGAGTCTCTTCCCCAGGAAGTATTCGAGGCCGCGCGGGTGGATGGGGTGAGCGGGCGACAGTCCTTCATCCACATCACGCTCCCGCTCATGCGCGGGCTCACCGGTACGGTGATCCTGGTGGATTTCATCACGACCTTCATCCATTTCGATCTTGTGTGGATCATGACCAAGGGCGGTCCCGTGGACGCCACCTATCTTGCAAGTTTCTTCCTCTACGAGCGGGGTCTCCAGACGGCCAGCTTCGGATACGCGTCGGCGATCGGAGTCTTCATTGCGCTGGTGATCGGCGTTCTCATGTACCTCTATATCCTCTTCTTCTACGGGCGAGAGGCGGAGGGGCAGTGATGCGCGCAGGGAGATCCGCCCGAGGGCCGCTTTTCGGCCTTCTGGTCGTTGTGATCCTCGTTCTTTCCGTCTTCCCGGTTCTCTACGCTTTTTTCACCGCGCTGACCCCGGCACGGGAGCTTTTCGTCCTGCCGCCGAAGATCCTGCCCCGGCACTGGACCCTGGATCCTTACGGCGCGGTCTTCCAGCACCGCGAATACCTGCGGTATTTCCTGAACTCCCTGGTGATTGCCGGCGGAACGACAGCCCTTTGCCTGATCCTTGCCAGCCTTGCCGGGTACGGCTTTTCGCGATTCTGGATTCCCGCCAAGCGCGTTGTCCTGGCGGCCATCCTCCTTCTGGAGATGTTCCCCGGAGTGATCCTCCTTACCCCGTACTACCGCCTGTCGCAGGACCTGCACATCTATGACACCTACATCGTCCTGGTCCTCATTGACAGCGGGCTCGTTCTTCCCATCTCCATCTGGCTGCTCAAGAACTTCTTCGACACGGTGCCCGCGTCCATGGAAGAATCCGCCATGATGGACGGCTCGAGCAGGCTCCAGGCGCTGGTGTACGTGATAGCGCCCCTTGCTCGGCCCGGGCTGATTGCCGTGGCCATCATGGCGTTCCTCACCGCGTGGAACGAGTTCATGTTCGCGCTGATCCTCACCAACAGCCCGACGGTCAGCCCGCTCACCTACGGCCTGGCGGAGCTCTTCGGCCAGTACAACGTGCAGCGGAACATCGTCATGGCCATCACCATGCTTTCAGTTTTTCCGCTGCTTCTGATCTTCATCTTCCTCCAACGACACCTCGTACGCGGGATCATGGGAGGAAGCGGCAAGTGATCTCCAAAGGGGGAAGCCTGTGGACACCGCACTGACGGTCAATTCCCTGCTCGGGCACCCGGGGGATGCCCGGCTCCTGATCCTCAACGTGGATGATTTCGGCATGTGCCACGCGATGAACGAGGCAGCCCTTCGGATGTTTCGAGAGGGGGTGGCAACGTCGACCACGCTCATGGCGCCCTGTCCGTGGGCAGTGCAGGCCATGGCCCTTCTCCATGAGAATCCTGACATCCACTTCGGCGTGCACCTCACGGCCATCAGCGAGCAGCCAAGGTACCGCTGGGGGCCGCTTTCGTCCCACGACACGGTGCCGTCCCTGGTGGACAAGGACGGCTTCTTCCCCTCGGAGGACGTCATCAAGGAGTTCATTGCCCGGGTGAAGCTGACGGAGCTGGAGAAAGAGTTCCGAAAACAGGTCGAAACCATTCTCGGGGCCGGGCTGCACCCCACGCACCTGGACAGCCACTGCGACGTTCATGTGCGGCGGGATGACGTCTTCCAGATGGTGAAAGGACTTGCCAGTGAGTATGGCCTTGCCCTGCGGGTGAGCGGCTCTCGATTCTCGGAGCCTCTCATTGGCGAAGGGTATGCGGTCAACACAAGCGATGTCCTGGACAGTACGAAGGTGAAGCTTTCCGAAAAGCGCGACACCTATCTCCGGCTGCTCCGCGAGCTTCCCGCGGGGCTGTCCGAATGGGCCCTCCACCCCGGGTGCCGGACGCCGAGCTGGAAGCAGTGACTCCGTCGTGGCAGGCGCGGGCCAAGGACCTCGAGTTTTTCACTTCGAAGGAAGCTCGAGAGGCAATAAAGAAGGAGGGCATCGTGCTTCTCGGCTACGAGCCCCTTCAGAAGCTGTGGCAGGCCCACGGCGCAAAGCGATAGGGCGGGCCGAAGCGCGCCACGGCTCCGCAGCGAGGAGGTCAGCATGCCTGGTCCCGGCGCCTACCTGGCGGGAAACGAAGAGCTCGAAGAGGTCCTGGATGTTCTCAAGAGCGGGTACCTCTCCCGCTACGGGGAAGATTCCAACCCGGCCTTCAAGCAGAAAGTCTACCGTTTCGAAAGGGAGTTCGCCGCGAAGATCGGGGTTGCCCACGCCGTGGCAGTGAGCTCGGGAACGGGAGCCCTCATGTGCGCCCTGAAAGCCCTGGGGGTCGGTCCGGGGGATGAGGTGCTCGTCCCCGGCTATACCTTTATCGCTTCCATTTCCGCCGTCATTGAGGTGGGAGCCACTCCGGTGCTGACGGAGATCGATGAGTCTCTCACCATGGACCCGCAGGACGCTGAAGGCAGGATTACCGGCAAGACGCGGGCGGTCATCCCGGTCCACATGCTGGGAAACCCGAGCGCCATGGACCGGATCCTCGCGCTCGCGAAGCGCCGCAAAATCGCCGTGGTGGAGGATTGCTGCCAGGCCGTCGGGGGAAGATACCAGGGGAAGCGACTGGGCACCTTCGGCGACGCGGGGGCGTTTTCCTTCAACATCTTCAAGGTCATCAACTCCGGTGACGGTGGCCTCGTGGCGACAGACAACCAGGCCTTGTACGAGAGGGCTTTCGGATACCATGACCAGGGGCACATGCCCCTTCGAAAGGGCGTGGAGATCGGCAAGCGCAGCCTGATCGGCGTGAACATGCGCATGAACGAGCTGACCGGCGCTTTTCTCCTCGGGCAGCTTCGCAAGCTGGACGGGATCCTCGAGAAGCTGCGCGTGAGCAAGGAGGCTTTCAAATCCAGGATCAGGTCCGCCGGGATTGACGGGCTTTCTTTCCGCACGATCAACGACAGTGGAGAATGCTGCACGCTCCTCGTGGTGCAATTCTCCTCCGCGGCGGCCGCGCGGGCGGTTGCGAAGAAGCTTGGGACAAAGACCATGGAGAACAGCGGCTGGCACGTCTACAACAACATGGAGCAGATCCTTTCCTGGAAGGACGCCGCCGGGCGAACCCCCATGCGGCGAAACATGCTTCCCCGAACGGACGACATCCTGTCCCGCAGCATCAACCTGAGCGTCGGAGTTGTGGACTCGGGAATCGGTGCCGATTTCGGGATCACCATCCTCTCGGATGAGAACGCCATAGACCAGGCGGCAGAGAAGTTCGTGGAGGCCGCCCGATCCGCTCACTGAAGGCGGCCGGCGGCGTCGAGGTTGGCGCGTGAGCGAGGTTGAGGTCCACGTGTTCAGTCTGAAAGTCGGCAACGCGCATGGGCTCTGGCAGTACAAGCTCAGCGGCTCGCACGACAGGGTGATGCTGCATAGCCTCCGGCATATCCTCGGCAAGACTTGCCAATTGCTCGGGCTCGACTTCCCCGGATCGATCAGTTGTTTTTCTTTTCTCCTTCTCCGCCGAACCTTCACAGCGCAGGGACTTTTTCCGCTCTTCGTCAACACGCGCTACCTTCGCGCGTGGCAGGAGAAGATCTACTTCAAGCTCGAAAGATCAATACCTGGGGGAATCGTCAACTGAGGATATACACGTCTACACTTGACATGCAGAGTATCGCCCTCTACCCTTATCACAGGGGGGAGAGCGATGCGGACAGTCAACGCTCTGGAAATTCGAAACAGGCTCGGGGCGCTCCTGGATGACCTGGAACGTAGCGGAGAGCCCATCATCGTGAGCAAGGGACGACGGCCTCGCGCGGTCCTCATCAGCGTGGAGGATTTCCAGAAGCGATTTGTGGATCGCCAGACGGAAGAGCGGCGCAGGGCGCTCCTGGACCGAGTGAAGGCTGCGCGGGCCCCTGCAGTCGGCGGCCAGGACAGCATCACCGTCCTTCGCCGTCTGAGAGGCGAGCTAGGATGAAGTTCGTCATCGACGCATCAGTGGCGGCGCGGTGGTTCATCGTTGAAGAGTCGAATGAAAATGCGGAGGAGGTCCTGCAGCGGGTTCTCAGCCAGCCGGAATTGTTCGCCGTCCCCGAGTTGTTCTTCTTCGAGGTGCTGGCAGTCCTCGGCAGGACGCACCCGCGTCCCCGTGAAACCTACCAGGAAGCATTCCTTCCCGTAGTGGAGGGCGGGGTTTTCCGCCATCCTATGACCGCAGCACTCGCGGAGCATTCGCACCATTTCATGGCCAGGGGACTCACTGGCTACGATGCATGCTATGCAGGGCTGGCCGCGGAGCTTGGGGCACGGTGGATTACCTTTGACAGCCGCGCGCACGAGCTGATTGCATCTGAGAAGGTCTCCATCGATCTTGGAGCAGGTTTGCCGTCCGACTGGTGAGCAAGGCGGATACGCGCTCATGGACAGGTGGCTTCCCCACGGGTAGATTCGAGGGGATGGCAAAGGCATCGGCTCTCGACCAGCGGTGGCTCCGGGACGTGGTGCAAACGATCGTTCGGCGCTACAAGCCGGTTCGCATTGTGCTGTTCGGCTCATATGCCCGCGGAGACTACAACGCCGCAAGCGACCTGGACCTTTTCCTTGTCGTGCCGGAAGCCGCGGACTGGTTCGAGCGCGGGCTGGAGTTCAAGCGGCTGATCCAAGAGGAGCGGCTTTCCATTGAAGCGCACATCTACACCGCCCAGGAGTACGCTCGAATGAAGTCGGCAGACAATCCCCTTGTTCAGCAGATAGAGGCCGAGGGGAAGGTCCTGTACGAACGACAATGAACGCGAAGCGTTCCGCTGGTACCGCCAGGGAAGCGGGACGGAGAAACCGCGGCCAGGAATGCCGCCTCAGGGGATCATGAAGTGGCCTGCTTCCTCTACCAGCAGGGCGCGGAGAGGCTCCTGAAGGCAGTGCTGTATCTCAAGGGGGAGCGCCCTGTGGTGGGTCATGCCTCAACGCATCTCGCGGCCCGCTGCGCGGAGTATGAATCCGGGTTCGAGGACCTGCTCGATGCGTGCCCGGGAGCTCGACGTCTTCTACATTCCAACCCGATATCCGAACGGAGTGCCGGATGGAGCCCCGTACGAGTTTTTCGGACTGCGACACTCGGAGCGCGGCGCCTCCGCATACTCCAAGGTCTTGGAGAAAATCGCGCCCTTCTTCGCGCACCTTGGGAAATGATTCTGGACTGAAACGCTCTGAAAAAAACCTCCGCCGTGTGCGGCGGAGGTCCCTGTTTGAGACGAGCTCTTTCAGCGGATTCCCTGTTCGATAAGGGGCTTGATCGTCGCGACGTTCTGCGGGGTCACGGTGCCGACGCCCGTGTCGACGTGCAGGCCGGGGATCAGGTAGCGCTTGGTCCAGACGATCTGCATGACGGGCAGGTAGCCCTGCAGGTAGAGCACCTGGTCGAAGCTGGCGCTGATCCAGCCGCCCTGGATGGCGCTGACCGTCGCGGGCGAGAGGTCGATGCCGCCGCAGATGATGTCGCCGGGCTTCTTCCCTGCCGCCTGGAGGACCTTCGGCAGGATCGCGGTGACGCTGCCGTGCTGGGTGCCGATGGCCTTGAGATCGGGATGGGCCTGGAGGTACGCGGTGAGGATGGGGATGGCCAGGGACGTGTCGCTGTCCACCGCCGCGGAGACGTCCAGCTTGTCGACCTTGAGCCCCGCCTTGGCCAGCGCGTCGTAGACGCCCTGGCTGCTCCTGCTCCGGCCTTCCTGGTGCCAGATGTCGTAGACGAGCGCCTTGTCACCGGCCTTCAGCCCTGCCTTGACCATGGCCTGGCCCGTCAGGAAGCCGCCCTGGTAGAGGTCGGCGCCGGCATATCCGAAGCCCTTGGTCTGGTACTTGGCCTCGATGTTCGGCAGCGGGTTGTTGCCGCTGGTGACGATGATGCCCTGGGCCTCGGCCTGATCGACGAGCGCCGCGAAGGCCGCCTCGCCGGGATGGCCCATGATCTCGATGCCGTCAGGGTTGGCCGCCATGGCCTGCTTGAACTGGTCGATCATCGTCTGCTGGTCCCACTTGGAGTACTGCTCGATCAGCTTGACGTTGTTCGCCGCCGCGGCTGCCCGTGCGCCGTTGGTGCGCGCCAGCGTGGCGCCGTCTCCCTGCGTGCCGCCCATCTGCATGTAGATGACGATCTGCTTGTCCGCGGCCCATGCCTGGGCCGCGAACAGAGCCCCGAAGATAACGAGTGCCAGAACAACCCATTTCAACTTGCGCACGGAATCCTCCCTTTGCTGAGAAGGAATAAGGCCTTGCGCCTTCACGACGCGCGGCCGCTCACGTGAAAACCCGAAATGCGCATTCCCCCTTTCATCCTGGATTGAAAGCCCGCGCGCCAACGGCGCGCGATATCCCTCACCCGCTGTCATCGCGCTCCGCGGCCCTTTGCCCGAAGGCGCTTGCGCCGGGACGGCCCACTTGCGGGCCGTCCGGGACAGCATGGAGACGCCTTCTTCCCCGATGACCACGTTGAGGATCACCGAGGCGGCCATGACGAGCCCTTCCACGAGCTGCACCCAGTAGCCCCCGATGCCCGTGGCCACGACGCCCGCTTCCAGGGAGCCGATGATGTAGGAGCCGAAGAACGTGCCCACCAGGACGCCCTGGCCTCCCGCAATCGAGGTCCCTCCGATGAACACCGCGGCCATGACGGGAAGGAGCATGCCCTGTCCCTGGGTCGGGAAGAAGACGTTGATCTCCATCGTGAGCAGAAGCCCGGCGAAGGCGGCGATCACGCCGTGCATGGTGAAGAGCCGTATCCGCGTGGCCTCCACGTTGATCCCCATCACCCGGGCGACCTCGGCGTTGTCGCCGATGAACATGATGGCCTCGCCGAACTTGTGCCGGTTGAGGATGAACCAGAAGAACACCACGAGCCCCAGCGCCCACAGCGCCTGGACGGGGAAGACCCCGAACAGGCGGCCGACGAAGAGCGTGTGGATGGTCGTGGTCGTGATCGCCTCGATGTCGATCTGCAGCCCTCCCGCGATCAGGATGGTGACCCCGTACCAGAAGAACTGCGCGGCCAGCGTGGCCATGATGGAGGGAACCCTGCAGCCGCGCCACCAGGAGGCCGTTGATGTAGCCGACCAGCGCGCCGGAGGCGAGGGCAAGGACGAAGCCGATCCAGGGGCGTATGGAAGTGTCTTGAAGCACCAGGTGAAGACGAACCCCGACAAGCGCCACGACCGCGGGGAAGCTCAGGTCGATCTCGCCCGCGGTGATGATGAAGGTGAGCCCGAGGGCCAGGACGAGCATGGGGGGCACGGTCTGGAAGAAGGACATGTAGATGCGGTACCCGGTGAAGACCGCGGCGCGGTGAAAATGAACACCACGTACAGGACGGCGAGCACGATCGCCGATCGGCAGGCCCTCCAGCCTGCCGAGGAACGCGAAGCGGGACGTTCCTCGGTTCATGGCTGCACCTTGTCTTTCAGGCCGTGCGAGTACTCGAGGAGGAACTCGTCCAGCTCCTTCAGGGATATCTTCGCCTTCGACGATGCTCGCCACGATCTCCCCCCTGTCGATGACGATGAACCGGTCGGAGATCTCGTAGACGTCGGCGAGGTTGTGCGAGATGTAGATGCTCGCCTTGCCCGCCTCCTTGATCTTGTGGACGAAGTTCAGCACCTTCCGCACTTCCTTCAGGGAGAGGGCGACCGTCGGCTCGTCCAGGATGATGAGATCCGCCTCGAAATGCATTGCCCTGCCGATGGCCACGCCCTGGCGCTCGCCGCCGGAGAGCTTGTTCGCCTTCGAATCCACGCCGATTCCCTTGCCGCGGAACCCGATGGTGTTGACCATGATCTCGTTGGCGATCTGCTTCTCTTCCTTGACCTTCAGGAAGCCGAGCGGGTAGGTGATCTCCCGGCCGATGAAGAAGTTCCTCCACATGGCCTGCTTCTCCCCGAGAGACTTGTCCTGGTAGACGGTCTCGATTCCCAGCGCGTGCGCCTTCTTCACGGTGTAGGAAGCCGTGTCCACCTTGCGCGTCTGCGATGTACAGCTCTCCGCTGGTGGGCGGGAAGACACCGGTGAGGATCTTCACCAGGGTCGATTTGCCGGCGCCGTTGTCCCCGATGAGACCGACGATTTCGTTGTGGCCGACCTCGAAATTGATGTTCTTCAAGGCGCAGACCGAACCGAAGTACTTCTCGATGTTGACCATGCGCAGCGCGGTGCGCTCCGGGGGAGGTTCAGCCACGAAGCGTTCTCCTTTCGAAAAAGGTACAGCTTATGCCTTCTCACCTCGCGAATGATATCATGACATTTTTGAGTTTGCAACATTTTTCTTGAGCATATTCAAAATTTCCCCAAAGAAATGAGGTATTGTGAAAGCGTTGGCAACGCGCGCGCAATTATTAATTTTGACATTTCGGGGATATTACGGTACAACATGTACCAGTAGGGCTCTGCTTTGATGAAGAAGCATCAGGTCGTAGAGACCTGGATAGAAACAGGATCGATGAGGGACGTGCTCATTCCCGGGGAAAAGCTCCCCTCGGAGAGCCAGCTGTGCGCTCCAGTTCGGCGTGTCGCGGAACGCGGTCCGCCAGGCAATCCACAACCTCGTCCACGAGGGCCTCGTCGAGAGCATCAAGGGAGTCGGGACCTTCTGCCGGACGCGGCTCCCTCCCTCGTCCGCTCTCAACGAACATCGGCCTGGTGGAGTTCTTCATCAGCTCCTATATCTATCCAGAGATCATCCGCGGCTGCTACAACACGCTTTCCCGCAAGGGATTCGCATCTTCTGCTCAATCAGTCCGAGTACAACCTCGAGCAGGAAAGAGGCGATTCTCCAGGATCTGCGAAAGAAGAAGGTCGGCGGGCATCATCATCGCCCCCATCTACGGCGCGGGGGACCGGTCCAACGCGCTCCTGCTGGAGGAGATCCAGAACGAAGGCATCCGCCGTGGTGCTCTGCGACGACTACTTTCCCGGCAGGAACTTCAGCAGCGTCACTCTCGACTACCAGACCTGCGGAGAGGAGGCCGCCGCGCACCTCTGGAAGAAGGGGCACCGCAAGATCGGCATCTTCTATCAGAAGGATTTCCTGGTCAAGGCGAACAGGATGAAAGGCGTGCTGGACTTCCTGGGGAGGCAGGAGGCGCCCGTGAGGGAGTCCTGGATCGTCGGTTTCAACGGACAGGGTCCGACCAGCGGGGCCTCCGCCGCGGCGGAACGGTTCCTGCGGGGGCGAAGGAGCTCCCCAGCGCATTCGTCTGCGGCAACGACGAGGACGCGCTGCGCCTGATCGAGGCGGCGGAGAGGCAGGGCATCCGCGTTCCGGACGACCTTTCCGTGGTGGGGTTCGACAATTCGGACATCGCGCAGCTTGAGAAGATCTCCCTGACCTCGGTGGATCACCCCAGCTTCGAGATCGGGGAGAAGGCGGCGAACATCCTGCTGGACAAGATTCTCCATCCGGAAATCCGCTTCGTCACGCACACAATCATCACTCCCTCCCTGGTGGAGCGCAGCTCGGTGCGGAGCCTGATACCTGCAGCCCCTATTCCGCCGAGCACGCTCCTGCAGCGCACCGCCGGAGTGATTCATGAGCCGTCCCGGACGAAAAACGCGATGCACGAGATCTGAAGCGGTTGCCACCGGGTTTCGACCAGCCTGCAATTGAGATTCCGGCAGACCGTTTCGAACTCTCTCACCCAGTCGTTTCTCCAGATGATTTTCTTGAGATCTCTCCCCGCTTCCCGCCAGGGCGAAAAGCGAAGGAACAGGCTCAATATGAGCCAGTAGACGTTGTAAAGCGCCCGCAGCAGGAGCAGGCGGGGTCGGGTGAAGTCATGGATCAGGAGCAGGCCTCCCGGCGCCAGAAGGGCGTGGCAATTCCTGGTCAGCTTCGAGAGATCAACGTACTTGGGCAGGTAGGAGCTTATGATCAGGTCAAATGGTCCAAACCCCGCCAATTCAGCCATTTCCAGCTCGTCCGCATTGTGCTGATAGAAGAATATCCTGTCCCGTTGATGGGGTTGCATTTTCGACTGGGCGATGTCCAGGTATTCCGATGTGATGTCGAGACCCACGATAGTGGAATCTGGATACATCCCGGCCAGCGCAAAGGTCACGAGGCCTGTGCCGCAGGCCAGATCCAGGATCTTTGCGGGTGACCTCACACGCTGGCGGCTTATGTCGAGCATTCTCCTTTTCCACAGGGCATCCATCCCCAGGGTCGTCATGTGGACAGCTCTTTCGTAGGTCCTGGCCGTGTCCGCGAAAATGCGCCGGACTTCCTCTTCCCGGCTGGCCTGTGGATTACACATTGAGTTTGTCTCCCCGTATGTTATCGCACGACAAGCACCTTGCGGATCTCGTCGAACCCGGGACCGACCACGCGGATGAAGTAGATCCCCCTTGCCACCGCGCGGCCGCCGCGGTTCCTGCCGTCCCAGGCCGTCGTGTAGGTCCCTGCCCCCTGCGAGCCGCGCTGCAGGACGTTCACGATGCTGCCGCTGAGGTCGAACACCATGATCGTCACTTGTCCCGGGGTGCTCACCGTGTAATTCAGATATGCCACTTGCCCATTGTCGGGACGGATCACGTTGTTCGTTATGGTGACCCCGCCACGCTGCTGAATGATGGAATGCAACAGGTACTCAAACGGCTGCACGCTGGCCGGATTGGCGGGCATGAGCGGAAATGCGCAGGGCAGAAGGTGTCCTGCTCCATCGTTCAGGAGGAAGATGAACTGGAACAACGCCCCATCCTTGATGGCCGGGTCCGTGGCCGGGATGATGAAATCCCGAAGCGCCCCGTTGGTGCCGGAGGAAACGATGCCGCGCGCCTGCGAGTCACCCGGATAATGAACGCGATCACCGCCCAGGTTCCCGGGCCACAAGGTTGTCGTGCCCGGGGGAATCCACAGATTCTTGAAATCTACCGCGGATGGCGGGTTGATGTCCCAGTACAGCGTCACCGTGGCACCCGACAGACTGGGCGGCATGATCCTGGCTTCCAGGAACGTGTTCTGCGGCGGCAGCCACTTGCTGCCGTCGAATAGGGTCACCGAGCCGGTCCCGCCGCGCGAAGGATCCTGGGTGACCTGCTGGTCAAGGGCAATCACAGGGGTGACAAAGCCTATGCCAACGTCGGAGATGCTGTGGGCGGGCGCGGTTGGACCGGGAGCGGAGCTGGGCGTCAGCATCGCCCTGCCGCTGAAGGGGGCTACCGCGGTCACACTGGGAGGAAGGTTCCCGTCGGGGTTCGTATTCGTGTATGCCGCTGCCCCTGGGTTGCCCGAATAGTGACTCTGCAAGCCCAAGGCGAAGTTTGATGGATAGTCGAATGTCGTGGGATATGCCTGCTGGCTCCAGATCTGTCCGACACCCGCCAAGGTTGCCGCGCTGATTGTCTGGCCTCCCGGCTGGAGAAGATCGGCCACGCCTAGCGAAGCGGGAAGCGCCACAATCGCGCCGTGAGCGGCGTTGCCGCTCGTCTCGGTCGGCTGTACCGTCAGTACGCCTGCGACGGAATACGACAGGCTCGCGCCGGTAATCGACGCGCTTTCCGTGTCGTTTCCATACACCGGCTCGGAGAAGTGCACGTATGCCTGGGTACTCCCCAGTGCCGCAAGGGTGTACGTGATCACGGGCCGAGCGCCGCTTGCGGCGACGTAGAGCTTCGTGGTCCCCGCCGTGTTGTGCGCCACCAGGGCGCCTCCGGCAACCCCGAGGCTCGTGTTTGCGGTCACCTGCCACGTCGGCGTGGCGTTCGTATCTTCCTGCGGTCCTTGCTGCAGGAGGATATCGAAAACGTCCGTGCCGGGGACCACTTGCTGGTAGCCGGTAACGGTGTATCCACTTACCTGGGCGATGAAGCCGGCGAAGTTGTTGTTGAGGGGTATCGTGGGCAGAACCTGGACACGGATTCTGTTTATGCGGCCGCTGTTGAGCGTGTCCAGAGTCCAGCTGGCCACGATGGGAACGGAGAAAATCCAGTTGTAGTTGTTGCCCCCGTCATTTGCATTTGCCCCGGGGACGATCTGGTTTGTCGCATAGCTCCACGAAACGATCGCGTTGTTGACATTCGGTGGCGCGCCATTATTCGTGATGACCCACTGCCCCAGCAAGGTCGGCGGCGGAGTCGTGTTGGACGTTGCATTCGGACTGTCAGTTGTCAGTGTGATCAGGGAGGAGCTGCTCCCCAGCACCGTGAAGCTCCCTCCCGCAACTATTGTCTGGGTCATCAAGTGCTGGAACTGGATGGTCTTGCCCGCGGCGCTGGCCGCGGTGACGCTGAAGTTGTACCAACTGTTGTTTCCTGTGATCGAAAGCTGCGCGGCGTTCTGCAAGGTGAAAGAGACTGTCCCGTTTCCGGGAGTGAAAGTCCCCGCGTTGTTCCACTGCGCGCCGTTCATCGTGATGGTGAAGGACCCTGCTCCGCCGTTCAAGGTCCCCGTCCCGCTCACGCTCAGCGTGTTGTTGATCCCGATGCCGGCCTGCAGAGTTACGTTCGCCGAGGCTGCAATCGTCAGGTTGTAGAAGGTTGCGGCTGTCTGAACCGATCCTGTCCCCGTGAAGCTCACCGTGCTGCTTGCCGCGTTGAAGCCCGTCACGCCCCAATTGCCACCAACGCCGATGGCCTCTGAAGCCGCGGCTGTCAGCGCCCCTGCTCCCGTCAGGCTCCCTGCCACGGTGAGATTGTTGTTGGCAGTGCTAAAGAGCCCGCCGGCGGAAATCGTCAGGTTGTTCCCAACCGTGAGAGCCTCTGTCGCGATGGCTACTCCGGCCCCCCCGGCGCTGATAGTCAGGTCATAGGGCTGGTGCAGAGGTGTCTGCGCAAAATGGATGGTTGTTCCGGGACCGCTCATCGTTAGAGTGGACGTGTTTGCGATGAATGTGGCCACCGCCTGCACATCGACGCTGCCGCTGGAGCTTATGGCTGCATTGGCGGCTGTGATGGTTCCTCCGATTTGGACCAACCCGCCCGCGCCCAGGGTGACCGTCCCCGCCCCGGAAAGGGTGTAGGCCCCAGCACTCACGGTCAACGAAGCCGCACTCAGCGTGCCCGTGGACTGGGTAATCGAGGCGTTCGCGTTGCTGATGGTAATGGTCTTCCCGTTGGTCAAGCCGTCCAGGGTCCCTGTGCCGATGGCAATTCCTGTTACATTTGTCGAGCTCAGCGCAAGGTTTGCGCCGAGCCGCAGGAGGTTGCCGCCCAGGGCAAGAACTCCCTGCGTCATGGTCAACAGGTTGGACACCGTGAGGTTTCCCGCCAGGCTCACCTGGGGAGCCGTAGCGTAGGCGCTATTGACCGTCAGGTTGATCAGCGTCGAGGTCGACAGATCCGCCGTCTGCCCTGCCGCACTCCCGTTCAGCGTCACCGTCCCCGTGGAGGTGATCAGCCCTCCCGCCTGCGTGATGTTCCCCGCTACGTTCAACGCCAGGGCTCCCATGGCCAACGTCCCCTTGCTCAGCGCAAGGTT
>CAVUXE010000054.1:0-162354 GCA_963745235.1 uncultured Spirochaetota bacterium
GACCGGCAGGCAATGGACGCGCCTTCCTATCCGCCGTTCCACTCACCCCTGTCTCCCCTGAAGCTCGGGGCGGGCGGCAAGCGCGAGCCGACGAAGCCTGCTGCTTGGTTCCACGGCCTGTACGTCAAGGCCCTGGTGGGGGAGCCTTGCCGCGTCTCTTCCACTTCCGGCGCTGATTTCCAGCACTCGCTACGAAGACGCGATGCCCGCCTCCGCTCTCTCGTACCGGCGCGCCGCTTTATCCGCATAGCGAAAGGCTCTCCTGGGGCGTGCCCCGCACGAAAGGCTGGGTAGTTGCCGCGGCTGCGCTTCCAGGGTGAGCGCACGGCCTCTCTCCCGGCGTGCAGGTCGGGCTGCTGCGGGGCTCTCGCTGTCTGCTTCGCTGCCAGCTGCCGCCCTAGGGCTCCGCTTCGCTTCGGTCCTTCGGACCTCGGCGGTGCTTCGCCCCGCCTCGCCCTGCGCGTCCCTCACGCGGAAGCCAAGGCCCGCGTTGCGGTGCCGAGCAAGGAGATCCTCACGACATCTCCCGTTTCAAGCCTTCTCAGGCAGCTCTTGCGCCTCCCGCGAAAGTTGCGGAAGGTTGCGCTCGACAATGCCCCATACCAGCGCCGTTGATATGTCCGAATACCCATGCGCCAACCGGTTTCGAAAGTCTACGATATGACGAGCTGCTTTGGATGGGTAAATGCAAAAAAGGCAAGTCAAACGGCTGCCAGCAAAGCAGCAATAGAGTTCCTGAGTCCCGACAAAAAGTAATCAGTGCAAGGCCACTTGTCGGGCTTCCGTCTCAGCTTCGTCTCTTAAGAAAGTGCCCGGGTGCGTGCCTCCGGTGCACTATCAAGATCAAGGAAAAGTGAGACTGACCGACGCGTCGCTAGAACCATTGGACGGCAGGTCAACACTTGTCGATATTTCCCCGTAGCCCTGAAATCCGACGCTGAGTTTACCCCAGTAATCGGCCGTTATTGTGTAGCTCCCATCACGTAGCTTTTTGAACTCGGGAACATCGTACACGGCGTATCCGCCTCTCGAAATGCCGCTATAGTACCCGTTTGTAGTTCCAGCGTCGTTGCTGAGGGACACTACCACATAAGAAGCCGGATCCGTCGGAGCAGCATGGTCCGACAGCAAGACATTCACGGTCACTGTGATTGTGTCGTTCGCCAGGAGCGCAGATAGCAAATCGCAGCCCGATAAAAGGAACGCGGTACCTATAGCCAACAAAGTCAACGGAAGAAGCTTCCTAACCCGCAAGTCGGTCCTCCAGAAGGAATACTTAGCTCGCCGAAGGGAAGATTTCATGGGAAGCGCAATAGCAGGACCATTTGACGCCGAGTTGAGCTGCGCCGCCGAATCACTATCGCGAAGCGAACCCCGGCAACGAAGAAGACCACCCGAGGCGACAGCTACAACGAGAAGTTAGACACGGCCTGGCCGTCATGGCGGAGCAGGTGATGGAGGCCAACGTCTTTGAGCCCGCGCTGTTTCTGTTCTGCAACAGCAGGCGACGCATTCTGAAGGCGTTGTACTCGAGGCCTGACGAAGGCTACGATAGAGGATATTGTCGTTCCGGCACACTGAAACCGCAAAGAAGCCAATCCGACCATGGGGCCTCGGCGTCCTATGATTGGGAGAAGCTGCTGGCACACGCGGCCATCCTCCAAGCAAAAGTTCCGTGCGCTATCCTGGTGGGTGGGACCGCGGCCGCACTCCACGCCGGCCATCGCATTTCTTTCGATCGCGATCATGTCCTGAAGGATCTGGTCACGCATTACGACAAAGCGATGCCGCGCTCGAGTCAAGAAGATCGGCGCCGTTGGAACCTGGTTGGAACATATTGAGGCGGACCTCCGCGGGACTATCGGTGGCTGCTACCGGGCGCTCTTTCGCTCCGTGAACAGTCGTCCCTTGATTGCCGCCATGATGCGACGTGACCGGCGCGTGGTCGGCAACTATCTGCGCAAGCGAGACAACCTCTTTGCCCGAATGGAGACCGGGGTGAACACTTCCGATTTCTTTCGGGCGCTGCAAGCGGCGGGGGTGATTCGGTTGGATTGCCGGAAGATGGCGGCAACAGCCAGGCAGGTAAAGCCATCTTTCGGCAAACTACCACTGCGGCACGGGCGCAGATGGAGCGGATCAAACACGCAAAGGACACAACGCAGACGGATACACCAGGGAGCGATCAATGACAACCGATAGGATCCATTTTACGAAAGAAAAAGAAACGATGCTCATGACCTTGAGCGGTCGAGCGATTCAGAGCCAGTGGCAGAATCCCATCCTCCGTGATCCCTGGGCTGAAGAAGCGATGCGACATATCGATTACGACATCGGCAAGCACTCCAGGGGAGTGGGCACGTGGAGCATGTGGAGCAAGGTCGGATGCACCATCATCGCCACGCGCGCCGCCCCTTGATCTGCTCACGAACCGCTACCTGGCCGATCACCCGGATGCGACCGTGCTGCACCTGGGCTGCGGTATGGATAGCCGCATTTTCCGTGTCGATCCGCCGGTCACTGCCCAATGGTTCGACGTGGACTACCCCGATGTGATCGAACTGCGCCGTCAACTGTTTCCCGATCGCGGCGCCTATCGCCTGGTCGGCGCAGGGCTGGAGGATTTGCGCTGGTTGGATGGGGTTCCAGCGGACCGGCCCGGGCTGCTTATTGCCGAGGGGGTTTTGCACTACCTGAGCGAAGCCGAAGTGAAAGCGCTCCTCAATACGGTGGTCGCCCACTTCCCCATCGGGCAGATGATTTTCGATATATGCAATCCGTGGATTGTGAAAAGAGCGGGCTCAAACGTCGGGGGCACCGGTGCTACCTACCGGTGGGGGCTTGATGATCCCCGAGACATCAAGCAGCTGGAGCCGAAGCTCGAGCTGATCAAGGAGTTCAGACCAAGCGAGCTGGTCGCGTTTTCCCGGTTCCCGTTCTGGTGGCGCGCCATGAATCGCCTGATGGAGGCCAGTTCCACACTGCGCAGGATGGAACGTATCGTGGTCTACCGCTATTAGGACGCAAGTTATGGTGCTCCTCTGCTCTTCCCAGGCTCAGGCCACTTGGTTGAACGACTGTCTGAACTCCACCACTTCCGCAACAGGTGTGTCCCGGTCACTGATGACGATTCGGGCTCCTTTCCTAACCCGTCGGAGTTGCTCAGAGATATGCGCCTTGAAGTAGGAAATCGTCATGGTCTTCATGAGACCAATCCGGTCATATTGGCTCTTAAGTCAAGCGACATAACAAAAAGATACGGCTGAGGCCCCGCCGAAGTCCGAAGCCCTGAATGAGATTGACAGTAATGCTGTCAATATCTATCATACCCGTATGAGGTCACTTGGAAGGCCGGATGATCCACCCAGCAGGTTCGCGTTGGCCATATTCTGGATAAACGGCCTGCTCATGCGCAGCGGCGAAAAGATCACCAGGAGTCTTGGCCTCAGCAGTGCCAAATGGCAGGTCCTTGGACGGGCAGGGTACGAACCACAGCCGGTTGCGCAGATGGCCCGCGACATGGGTCTCGCGCGGCAGAGTGTGCAGCGTGTCGCCAACGTGTTGGTGAAACAGGGGCTCGTTACTTACAAGGACAACCCAACCGATCGCAGAGCACAACTTGTCGAACTTACGGGACAAGGTAGAAAAACTCTCGCTGCCATCTACCGGCTAAACGCGGAGTGGTCAGATCGAATGGGAGCGAAACTCGATCTTCGACGATTGGCTAAAGTCACGGCTGAACTGGAACGCGCTGGCCAGATCTTGGAAGCGGACGAACAAACCATGATGCGGGAGGAGACCGTGGTAGGCAAGACATTCAGAGCGACAATTCGGAAGGATGATAAAAAGGGCGGCTGGACCTACGTGATATGGCCAGAATCCGCGGAGTTTCTAGGGACGCGCAAAGCGGCAAAAGTAAACGGCACCGTCGACGGTTATGCCTTTCAAGCCACCTTCCTGCCGATGGGCGACGGCACACATATGTTGCCAATAAAGGCGGCAATCTTGAAAGCTATCAAGAAGGGGGCAGGCGACACAGCTGAAATTTGTGTGTCGGAGAGATCGGAACCCGCAGCTAGATGAAATGGCAATCAGGCTGTCGAAAAAACCAGTTTCCTTGAGGAAAATCATTGTTTGGCGCGACGGCAGGATGTAAAATGAGGAGTCGAATCCGCCATTCGTGAAGCACGGGAGGGACTTCATCCCGGCATTCCTCATTCCGAATCGATCCCAGATGCTGCTGCTGACACAGGTTGACCTTTCGACTGTCGCTCCCGAGGGGAGCGCGGTGCATATCATCAACGACCTGGTGGATTCTTTGGACACCCGTGCAATTGAAGAATCCTATGAAGTGGACTCCGACAATGGACGCCCCCCTTTTCATCCAAAAACCCTTCTGAAAGTCGCTCTGTTGGCACTTCACAGCTGCCGGTTCTCGCTGCGGAAGATGGAAGAAGACACGATCAACAACCTGGCCTACAAATGGTTGACCGGCGATATGACCATCGATCATTCCACGATGGGACTTTTTCTGGCGCGGTTTGCCGGGGAAATCGTGGAGTTGTTCAGCCAAGTGGTTGCGAGCTGTGCGGAGCAGAATCTGATCGAGTTCGACCTTCTGGCCATCGACAGCGTCAAGTTACGGGCGAATGCCAACTACAAGCAGAGCAAGACCCTTGAGGGGATCAAGAAGGAAGAGAACAAGATTGCACAACGCCTGAAGGAGGTGCTGGAGACCGCCTCGGATGAGAAGAGCGCTGAGGCGGAGGAAGTTCTGGCGTTGAAACGGCGCGCGGAAAGGGTGCGGGAAGCCAGGAAGATTCTCCTGGAACGATTGGCAGAGAAAAGCCGCGAGGCAAGCGAGAAGAAGAAGCAAGAGCTTGTTGAAAAGGAGAAGGTCAACATCACCGACCCGGACGCGCATATCATGCAACAGGCGAATGGGGAGAGGAATCCAGCGTTTTCGATCACCACAACGACGGATGTGGGACACGATATTGTGACACATTTCCAAGTGAATGCTGAGGATAATGATGCGGCGGCGTTGCCTGAGGCGATCGAGGGCAGCCGTCAGAACACAGGGGAAAAGCACCAGGAGGTCGAAGCGGACGCCGGATTTGCCAGCATGGAGAACTATGAGAAGCTGGAATTGGATGGGCAGGAGGCACTGATCCCCGATCTGCGCATGGAAGTGGAGGAAAACGGGACGACGGCGAAAGGGGACTATGATCGTTCGAAGTTCAGCTTTCGAGCGAAGAGCGACAGCTATCGTTGTCCGAGCGGATGGATATTGAGGAATACAGGTTCTGTTGAAACTGAGGGCCGGATTTATGACCGCTACGAGAATCCGAGCGCTTGTGCCAGGTGTGTCGTTCGGAGCAGATGCACGAAGGGGACGCACCGGCGGGTGTTCCGGGATCAGAATGAAGAGGTTCGCGAACGGATGCGGACGAAGCTTGATAAGAAGAAGGTCACAGGGGCAGGTACAACAAGCGCGCGCACGCTGCAGAGTCGCCGTTCGGCAACCTTAAATGGAACCTGAAGTTCCGCGCGGTGATGCGCAGGGGGATAGAGAAAGGTGCGAATGGAGGCAGCGCTGTTGTTCATGCTGCACAACTTCATGAAGATGGCGCCAGCGCCTGGTTAATTTCTAGAGGGATCGCGGAGAGCCGCCGGGAGGGGCACACGAAAGGCTGGAATGGAGCATAGCTGTGAGAATCACGGGCGGACTGCTTACCGCCATCGAGTATTCGTTACACGCCTGCGATCACGATGCACCCCCCGGCCCACGTGCGCATCGGTTTTTTCGACAGCCTGAATGGAGTGTTTCGACGAATATTCTCCGCCTTTTGCTGAATAAGGGTTTGCAAGGAGGAAGGTCATGGGTGTAGCTCTGATCGCCCTGGCGGGAATCGCTTTAGTTATGGTGGTCTATTTCGGAATTAGATTTGAATTGGGTCCCCGGCCCGTCCAACACGAGGTAGCTCCGGACTCCGACGTCAAGTTCATCTATGCCAACGGTATCAAATTCGGTTACATCGAGAATGGCAAGGGTCCGCTTGTCCTGCTTTTTCACGGGTACCCTGAGACGGCACGGTCCTGGCGTGAGATCCAGGCTCGACTCTCCTCTGAGGGCTATCACGTTGTGGTTCCATTCCTGCGAGGGTATCCTCCAACTTCGTCTCCTGCCGATGGCGATTATCGCGGACAGGTATTGGGCCAAGACATTCTCGCGCTTATCGACGCTTTCAAGGTCGGGACCGCTATTGTTGTCGGCCACGATTGGGGGGCATCGGCTGCCTATATCGCAGCGACTAAGAAACCGGAGAAGATCGAGAAGCTCGTGGCCATTTCCATGCCGCACCCCAGGGGATTCGAGGGTGCAGTGAAATTCTTTCTCTCTGCTCCCCACTTCCTCTATTACCAGTTGCCCTGGGCGCGCCGAATTGTTTGGAGCCGCGATTTTGCTCATATTCGACGGCTCTATCGAAAATGCGCGCCGAACTATCGACCATCGGCCGAGGTCCTCGAGGAAATCAAATCGACCCTGAAGAAACCCGGAGCTCTTGAAGGAGCCCTCGGCTATTACTGGTCGGCCTTCAAGGGAAGGCAGAGCGAAGTCTCAGGTGGTGACTCAATCTCCGTTCCGTCGCTCGTGATCGCGGGTTCAGACGACGGACCGATTGACATTGCGATGTTTGCCAAAGCTCGCCCTGCATTTACTGGTCCCTATTCCTTTGTGGAGCTCGCTACCGGCCATTTCCCACAGCTGGAAGCCCCGGAAGAAGTAGCGGGCGCCATTCTGTCCTTTCTCAAAGAAACCGGGTGAATCACGAACCGGACGTAGCTACAAGATACGTCTTACGGCGGTCGTGAACATACTGTTGGATGCCTGGGCGGCGGTCGGGCAACCTGCGTTCGTTACGTCCACGGTGGAGCAGATCACGGGAAAACCTGCGTGGACCTTTGGGAATTGGGTTGCAAACAACGTTTCGGATTTTATGGGATGAAGTTGCCAGGTGGATTGCGTCCAGCGTTCCGATCACGGTAGGGAATGGACTAGCGGCGCGCTGCTTGACCGCCGGTCCCATTTCGATCAGGGAGAGCCGTTCCAAAAGAGTCTCCAGCAAGCTTACAGACTCAGCGTACTGCTGGTCCAGAAGGGAGGCCATTCAGTCATAGTCTTCATGAGACCAGATTCACGGCCGGCAAAGTCGAGCCGATTGCGCTTACGCTCTTGGGGGCGTGCCCCGCACGAACCGCCGGCCGCTGGCGCGTCGCTGCGCTTCCCGGGTGCGCGCAGGGCTTCTGCCCCGGCGTGCAGGTCGGGTGCTCCGCTCCAACGCCTTTCGGCGTTTCCGCTGCGCCCCCTCACGCAGAAGGTGAGCAGCGGCTTTGACCCACTAAGAGCAAACGGCCTCCCGCATGGGAAACGCTCCGATTGGTTGTCACTTGTCCCGGAAACATGCACGCGGTACGATAGTTGCATGTCCAAGCACAGGTGAGACTCTGGAGGAATGCAGGAAGAACCTGGCCGACGCAATCGCGCTCATCCTGCAAGACCGCAGGGAGGATGCTGAGTGAGGCCTGCCAGCTGATGCCGTACAGGATGTAGTCAGCCTCTCGTGAACAGTTCGTCCCTTGATCGCCGCCATGGCCAGCATGCCACCCACGTGTGCGAAAGCTTCCCCCGCCTCGCCGGCTCCACCTCTGGAGTCTCATGGCAGGCTGAGGCAATGTCCGTTCTCGTCCGCTTAGCCCACTTTCTCGAATCCGACCTGTGCCAGATCCAAGTTCTTTGAGGCATTCATAATCTCGATGCCAACAATTTTGTCCTCTTTGCCGACATCCAGGACAATATCCTCTGCTACTCTTTTGTTCATGACCTCTTGCGGGCGAGGATCAAGGCGTAGATACAAAAGATCTGCCTGCTCGTCATATTCGATTTTCATATAGAGACTCCCATTTGCCATAGAAAACATACACAGTTATGGTCGAGATGACATCCCCCTCGATGACGAAATACACCTCGACTCTTTTCTGCGAATACCACCTCCCAGAGCGATAACCGTCGTAGTCGAAGATCTTTGCCTTGCCCAATCTGCCAAACTTTGCCGGCGTTGGGCACCCAGACTTCAGAACTTCCCTGATTTCAGATTCATCAGCCCCTCTCTCACGCGCGCGTTGCAGCGTATGGCTTGTAATCTGGACTCTCATTCCTCGGGCGCCTCCACTCAATAACGCGCGGAAGTGCCATCACGCTTGACTACACGCCAGAAGTGGGCCCCGGTCTGACCTTTCGTCTATCCCGGCTCCCACTTCTCCGCGCCCCTGGCGGAAGCGGTGTATTCGACCGCCTCCAGGAGGCCGCCAAAAAGCGCCCGCTCCCAATTCCCTCCAGGATCTCTGGGCCTACTCGCTGTCCGGCGAGTGCCCACCGCGCTTTCCGGCTCGCCCTACGCTATCGGCTCCGCGGGAAATCCGGACGGTGTGGCGATCAGCCCCGACGGGAACTACTTCCAGGTTACAAATAACGGCAGCGGCACCACCGACGGCCTTTCTGCCTACTCGCTGTCCAGCGGGGTGCCCACCGCGCTTTCCAGCTCGCCCTACGCCACCGGCCCCGCGGACATCCGATCGGTGTGGCGATCAGCCCGTAAAACAGCCACGCCAGCCGCTCTGGGAACAAGGACGCGATGCCCGCGCCCCCTCCCCCGTACCGGCGCGTCGCCTTTTTCGCATGGCGGAGGGTCCGGCTGGGCGTGCCCCGCACGAAATTGCCCTTCGGGTCCATGGTCACCAATCAGGCAAGTCGTATTAGGGAGAATGCCTCGGTTGGGCGGCGTGGATGCGGGCTATTCTTCGCGCTTCATCCGCTCCCGACACCTGATCTCTGGCTTGCTGGGTTGAATACCGAGCGCGCCGTCGACGATCTTGATCTCGCCGTCGCGCTCGTAGTGGCCGATAGGACGCCGGTGGACGAAACGCGCGAGCGGGTCAGCGTGAACGAATGCAGCGCCGAGCCGTCCGCGAACAGCTTCTTGCCGCCGGGCTTGAGAACGCGCACAAGGCATGCGAAGGGGAGCAAGAAGCGGCGCATCAAAACCCCAGTCGCCGTGTCGGCGCGCCAACTCCCGAACCCGTGATAGATGAGAGCGTTCCAAGGCGTCGCCTCAGGAGCGCTTAACGCCTCTGGAGGCGCACGTGCGGGTACTGCCGCACCGGCCCGTCCAAAAGCGGTTCCTGTCGGCCTTTCAGATACTTGTCGAAAAACGCCACGGAATACGCGTTGACCACATCCCACATCCGTCTGCCGTCCACCGGTCCGGTCAGACCAAGCCGTGACGTGAGCGGCGACCAGAACGGGGCATCGGTAAAGTTGACGTGGAACATGCCAGGCATATCAAGGTAGTAGGCGCTTCCCAGCACGTGCTTGTCGAAGACAGCGCGCATGGTGGTCAAGGTCTCCGTGATGGCGGCCTCCGGCCAGCCGCCCGAGCGGGACCTTTCCAGGCGCATATCGCCGGCAGGCCGCGTGATCCACATGCATGGCTGGAGCAATCCCGCCTGGACCACATCGGCGGGCATGGCGGCATCCATCATCAGGGAGGCCTTGATCCGTGCGTCCAAGTGAGAGGCTTCACCGGCAACAATCGCACCCAGGGAGATTCCCAGAACGCCGATGCGCCGCAGGTCCAGCCGTCCTGCCAGGCGATCATTCGGGTCGCTCTTGTCAATATCAGTGAGCCGATTTATCGCGAAGCTGACGTCCTGGGCAAAGTAGGGAATGATTCCGTTCTGGAGAATCTGGCCATTCAGGGCGGGAGCATCCTGTCTCGGGCTGGTACTCTGCTCTATGAGAGCCTGTATCTGCTCCCGTGGCAGGGTGGTCACTACGCGGCCGTCCCGCAAGCGCACTGCCGCGGAAGCGCCCGGCTGGTCGAGCCCGACAACGACATAGCCATGCGAGACGAGCCCCTCGACCTGGAACGTGTTCGAGCCGCGAAACCCGCCCAGGCCGGTAAGAAAGATGAGCACGGGGTAGCTGGACTGGTCATCTGCCGCAGGTGCGTGGTCGACGGCGTTCGTCGTCACGTATTTGAAGTGTGCAAACAGGAAGCTTGGGAGATGAACAATCCGCGCCATTGCCGTGGTAGTCGCGTCGGCATCTTCCATATAAGGAATGCGACAAGGAACGCGCGGCGCCGAAGACTCTTTTCTTGCCGGGTACCATACCTGCGCAACAAGCTCGCGGCGGTCAGTGGAATCCAGAGTGAAAAGCTCCGGGCGGCCGGCATCCACCCAGTGATAGGTCACTGAGCCCACCGCATATGGTCCGGTTGGCTTTGGAAAGCGAAACACGGGGAGCGCTATTGGCAAAGCGATGGAAACGGCCAGCACAAACGTTTCCAGCCCGACTCCCAGGCCCGCGACAAGCCGACCAATATGCATGCGACGCGCAACAAAGACGCCGGACAACCAGATCATGAAGAAGACGGCTAATAAAGCGTAGGAAGGAATCATCTGCCAACGCGCGCCCTCTAATAGTACCTGCATGGCCGCCACCAACGCCGCGATGAGCGCGATAAATCCCGGAAGGGGTACGGCACGCAGCCGCGGAACGGCCAGCCCAAGAAGTGTCATGGTATTCGCTACAATCACTGCTATTTCCAGCGGTCTCATCTCTCTGTCTCCATGGTGGACGTATGCAGCGGGTAGAAAGACCGGCGTCCATTGACACGTGCCGCGACCACAAGCACCGCCACAAGTGCCGTGATGGGGGCGGTAACGCGTGGATCGTAAAAAGAGCCATTCACGGGAAAGAGCTGCCAGGTGAGGTTGGACATGGCGTGGAGGAGCGCGGCCATGAACACGCTTCGGCCGGTGTTGTTGTACAGCCAGACGATGACGACCCGCATGGCAATGGTGTTCACGGTCCACCACGCGACGAACCCTATGGATCGGTGGGCTTCCGCCAGGGGAATGAAATGCCACGCTGCCCACACGACACCCTCTGCCATGGCCGCCATGAAAGCGCCGAGCTCGTCTTGCAGCGGATCCACGGCGTATCCAGACCAGCCGAGCTCCTCGCAAAGGCCGCCTGCAAGGAAGCCCAGAAACAACCCGATGGTCCTTGCAACGGGGATCCGCGGCGGCGGCAGCGGCGTCCCCATCATCCGCATTGCTCCACAGGCTGTCAGCGAAATGAGCGGCATCAGAAGGATGGCGGGCAGGTACCATGCTTTCGATTTGACTCGGCCGAAGTCAAAAGATCTCTTCAACAGATCCTTCACGCCCCCGGCCTTGCTCTCCCGAAACGAGAGAATTGAAGCAGCCGCCACCGGGCAGACCACTCCGAGGGCGCTGAGCGGTAGACCGGGCAGCAACTGAAAATCAATCAGGGCGCCTGCCAGCCAGAACGGAAGACTGAGAGTGATGGTCAGCAGAAAGTACATCAACGCCGACTGGCTTGTCCGTCGATTCATGAGCACAATGGTGTGGTCACCGCCATGGACGAACAATGCGGAAGACCACGTATTCCTTTGCGTATTTCCACGCGTTTGACGCGCGGCGCGGCTTGGCGGGCGCGCGGCAGGGCGGTATTATCCTGCCAGGATGGCGGCCCTCTCCCTGTACATTTCCATGGCCATTCTTCTCCTGGCCACTTCGGCGACAACTCTCTGCTTTGCCTACTACGGCATGTTCAAGCATCGCGCCGCGTTCTGGCTATCCATATGCATGACGGGAATTTCCTTCTTTGCTCTGGCCATCCTTGTTTCGCCGCTTGAGAACATGACAGACCATGCGGGCCTGGACGTCGGACCGCGAGGCCTCGGTCTCCTCTGGCAGGCCCTGGGTTCCGTTATTGTTGCCCAGTCCCTGCCACGCTTCCTTCTTGCGGCCTTTGGAGAAGGGCCCCGAAGGGTGGTGTATCGTCTTCTGGACGCTGCAACGGCAATCATCCTGATTCTCTCCGTGATTCGCGTCGCAACGGGGTGGAAAGACGCCGCGCCATCGCGGCTCTCCCCAACAGCGTCCTGCGGATCTTCCTGTTTGTCCTGATTGGAGGCGCGCTTGCTCTCACCCTTGTTTTCCAGTCGAAGCTTCCCGACCGGAGTCTCTACAAGACCGTCATCGTCCAGGCAGGCGCGCTGACCTTGCTGTTTCCCTTCGTCATCCTGGAAGACCTGGGTCTGTTCGCTCCTTCCGGCGTGCCATTCCTGGCCGGTCACCTGCTGATCCTGGCTGTCTCCCTGTCAGCCGCGTTGCATGCAAGGAAGAGCCTGAAGAGGCCGAAGTACGTCGCCGACAACACGCCGTCCCCGTACTTTGGCGAGCATTTCGGCATCAGCGGGCGCGAGCTTGAAATTGTGGCGGGCGTCCTTGAAGGACTGAGCAACAACGCAATAGCGGAACGCCTCTTCATCTCTCCGCGCACCGTTGAGAAGCATCTCTACAACATCTATCAGAAGGCCGGGATCAAGAACCGTCTTCAGCTTTTCAATCTGCTGCGCTCGGATGCCCTCTAGTACAAAAGCATGAGCCCGCCACCCAGGACCATCTGACTGCCGTCAAGGCGCCGGCCTTCAAACGGGAAGGCGGCGTACATCGTGATGCTCAGGAAATCGCATACATTGAGGTAGGCCCCGAACCCGGTGGAAGCCAGGAGACCTCCCGGCGTGTTGCTGGGGTCGTCGAAAAATCCGTCATAGTATTCGGCATCGAGAAATGCGTACAGGCCCTGGACAAGATCATTAGAGATGATCGAGGGGCCGGTTAAACGAACGTCAAAATTGTTCAACACCTTGAACTCCGCCCCGAAGCGCCCATTTTCGAACCCCCGGAGGGTTGTGCCCACGCTGGTACGCATGTACCGTCCTCCGAAGCTCTCGAACACGGAGAATGGGATCGAGCTTCCTCCTGCATAATCCGCGGAAAAATAGTCCGCCAGGTAGATGCTGAATCGGTTTTCCTGGCCCGCGGGCGGCGACGCATACAGCGTCTTGAACCCTTCCACGGTACCGTTCAAGCGGTAGTAGTCTGCCTGGCCGTCGCTGTTCAAAAGGAAGCGTGGCCCCCACTCTGCGGAAGCTTCGACGTAGATGCCGTCCCTCGTTTTGTGGACCTTGTCCTTGACCAAAGAGTCGTACGACAACCCGGCGTGAAGGGCGTTGCTTAAGATCTCGACTTTGTCGGGAAAGTTGGAATCCAAAATCAAGGGGTTCGGATTGCCTGGCGCTGGGAAGTCGTGATCGAAATGAGCTCGGTAGAAAAGAAATGCTTCCAGGAGATTGCGTTTTGATTCGGAGCTCCACAGAAGACCCTGGCGGATTCCGAAATCGTTTAGAAACTCAGCCTGACCGAAGACCGCCGGGGTGCCGTTGGGGCCGCTGTATAGGCTGCGGTCAGGGTTGCGGTAAAAATCGTTCAGCTGCAAACCTCCCGCAATATCGTCTTCGATGATGGTATCGAGCCCTTTGACGATTTGCGGCCCCTCGATCAAAACGTTCACAGAAGCTCCCGATGGCACGACCCCATCGAGCCAATAGGCGTAGAGATTGTAAAGCGCAGCGGTGATCGGGCCGGATGGGGTCATAGGCTGACTCCATCCCGCGGCGCCGCCTTTCGACACCAAGAGTGCAAATAAGACCATTGCCTGCACCCTTTTCACAAGAGCCTCCTGCAAGTCGCGGCGCGAACGCAGCCGTGTCCGCGAAATTAGTCGTGTCCGCGAACGCAGCTGTGTCCGCGAACGGCGCGGCTCACCGGTTGTCCGCAACTACCGCTGGTGGGACGATATTGGCGCGCACACATGCGCGCAATGCGAAACACCACGCAATCGCCTACGTGTTTCTACGCATTGGGCGCTGCAGCTTTATGTACTCGTGAGAGACCAGGGCTGGACGTCACGGTTGTACGACCTTCTGACCTTTTGCTCCTTCTCCAGGGTTTCATGCACGTACATGTCCATGGTGATCTTGGTCGAGCTGTGTCCGAGGTATTTCGAGACTGCCTTTATGGACGCACCCTCGCGGATTGCCAAAGTGGCGAAGCTGTGCCTCATGCTGTGAGCCGAAATCCGGCGCCCGAGTATCCGCTTGCCGGCTTTTATGATTTCGTAGCTCACGTAGGTTGTGCGATAGGGCTTGCCGCCTTTCGTCTGAAAGAGGTGCGTATCCGAGGGAAAGACCGTACGAATAGCCTCGAAGAGGGACTTCTCGATATCGACCTTCCGCTCCTTGTTTCCCTTCCCGATAATCGTAAGCCTGACCATATCCCCAAGGTCTTCACACCTGTCCAATCGAGCGCTGCACATTTCCGCCACCCGGCAACCTGTGTTGTAAAGAAACCACAGGAACAGCGCGGTTCGTTTCGAGGTACCGGAGACCAGGCGGTCGAATTGCTCCCGTGTAACAATCCGTTCTTCCGCAATCCCTGATATGACGAACCCTGGAGCCTTGGTTTCACTATCGCGGTCCAGGGAGCGAAGCGTCATCTCCAGCCTCGCCCGTCGGTTGAGATCCGGGCTGCTGAGCGTTGCCCGCAACCGTGCTTTCACGGCCTGCCGGCGTACGCACTTTGTCCCTGCAGCCAGGGGCAGAGCGTTGAGATACTTGAAGTATGCTCGCACAGCCTCCAGGGTGAGGCTCAGGTGGTCGCTCTCAAGGTAACGCCCGAAGTGCGCAATATGGCCGGCGTAGTTGTCCCTGACCGACAGAAACCGGGAGAGAAAAGCTTCCTCGGATGCGGGATCACTCAGCGAGCTCAGGCGTGCCCTCCACTAATCAGATACGAGGGGAATTTGCGCGTGAATTGGATCGGTGAACTCTGGTAGATGCTCGCCCGAAAGTGCTGCCTGTCACGGATCTGGGCGTGCCCTGCCCGAGCTCTCGATCGATGTCAAAGTATCCGTGAAATGCGAACGCGATCGTCATCTTGTATACTGTGTAGACCAGCAGGCTGGTGTCCACCGCGATCATGAACCGAGGGGGAAAGCCCTTTTTTCTGGAAGACAACGGGATTGACTTTGCCGGTTGAGCGCGTGCACGCCTGGCAACAGCCAGTTGCAGCCCTTCTTCCGTGAGCTCGTTCAGCGCGGTCCTTTCCCGGCGGGCCACTTCCCTTGCTCGGTTGAGCAGGTTTTCAGAAATATTAATCGGCGTGGCCTCGTCAAGCTCCTGCAGGAGCCGGGGGAACTCAACTTCGGCAGTCGCGAGTCTGCTTCGATCAACCGGAGAGGCGCAGTGGCAACGGTGCACAGTTCATTTCTACCGCAACGTCTTCACGAATGTGCCGAAGGCGAAGGTCGAAGAAGTGGCGGCCATGCTGAAAGCGATCCACGCCCAGGAGGATCGCGAGGCGGCGCTGCAGAAGGCGCGGTTCGTTATCGAGAAGATGGTCGCTATGAAACTCAAGACCGCAGCTCGTACCGTGGAGGAAGGAATCGCAGAGACCCTGACGTACACGGAGTTGCCTCGAGAACACTGGCGTAAGATCCGTACGAACAACCCTGTGGAGCGGGTGATGCGCGAGATCCGTCGACGCACTCGGGTTGTGGGCAACTTTCCAGACGGCAACTCTGCGCTCATGCTCTTGACTGCCAGACTGCGCTACGTGGCTGGCAGGCATTGGGAACCCGAAAATACATGAACATGCGGCTACTGACAGGAGTTGAGTTACGGCGATCGAAGAAGCACTGCAGGCATAAACCAGGGCAGAAGGGAACCGATGAGGACGCCTCACCCAAAGAGCGAAAGATCGTTGACGCTACCATCCCCAGGCTGTTGTCCCACTTCTGGACTTTCGCCTTCACTGTCGTTGCCCCATGTTTCTGTTTGCCTGAAATTGAAGTCATCGTTCAGCTTACGGGTCGGCTCAAACGACTGGCTAAACGCCACCCGACTCGATTCCTAACTCTTTCGCGAGGCGAGATATTGTCCCATCCACGCCCTGTACAAGCGGGTTAAGTAGATCGGAGTCTATCATGAAGCCATAACTATGGCGGTAAAAGTGACGAAACGCCATCAGGTCTCGTAGTGAGCCGGTCAGCTCTTCTGAGAGGATACCCAAAGTCACCGCTGTGCGAAGCAGCTCGGAGTGGGAGGCAGAGCTTTCCTTGGGCGACCGTCCCTTCGCCTTCAAGACCTGTTCCAGCATTCTCTCGACGCCGTTGTAGATAGACTGCAAGCTACTGGCCGCCGCCCGAATCCGAACTTCGTCTCTCCCCAGGCGCTTACGCTTGCCCGTCACCCGACGAAGGACTTGCAGCTCCTTTTGGATCTGGCCGAGCTCAAAGGAGAGTATCGTCCGCAGATCGCCTTCATGCGACACGCGAAAGAGTCCCTACTTCTCTCAATCTGTTTCCGAAATCATGGTTATAGTCCAAGCCTACCAAATCCACCGGTCTGCGGACGTTCGACAGTATGCGGCCGTAAGCGGCGAAGAAGCGTTCTTTAGGTAGCCCAACCGTCGCCAGATCTATGTCAGAATCCGGTGCAAAGGAACCCCTCGCAAGCGAACCAAACAGGTACACTTCCTTGCATCCGTCCTGCTTCAGAATCTCCGCTGCAACGGAGATGTCCCTTTTGATATCTTCAGGCAGATTCATCTCGGAGAGCATGATGCAATCCTAAACCCGACAAAACGTCCGCGCAATAGGCCGGCCTTGTGTAAGAAGCAAGCGTTGAGAACGCGGCGGATCATGGTCACTGAATACGTTTGGATGCTTGGACTACCGAACGACATACAATCGGCACGAAGTTGAGATAGTGACTAACCCACGCGACCCCTGGCGATATGCCCACGGTTCGACTATTCGGTATCATTCCCGCGTAACAGGGAGTCCAGCGGCGCCGCCGAATCACCCACCGGCCTTGCTCCCCGGGCCAACCGATGGCGGGGAACCTAGAAGAGACGGCTCTCCGCGCCGCCAGGAGCGCAGCCTGCGATGAGCCCTCGGGCGGGTCGCGTGCTGCGGGGGTTCCATCCTCGCTCTGCCGGACCGCTTCGCGCCCCTCCGCCCGCAGAGGGGACGGATTGCGCCTTCCCGGAGGGTGAGCAAGTTCTTTTCCCGTAGATTTCTTCCGAGCTGTGACGAGCGCGATGTTCGCCCCAAAGCTGCACGTCGCCTACCGGGTGTTCACTCCGAATGGCTTCCAGCTGAGCCCCCATGATTCGCGTCCTGCCCGATCGGAGGATGAGCTTATATGAACCTGGCTACAGAGACCTTGAAAAGCTTGCCCAGCTTGATCGCTGTCTTCTTGCTGATTGGACGAATCCCACTCTCCATATTCGATACGAACTGCTTCGGCAGACCGCCAAGCTTTGCTCCCAACTGCTCCTGAGTCAGTCCCATGTTTTGCCGATAGATCTTCAGACTCCTGCCTGGCGTAAGGGTCTTCCGTACACGCTTGTACCAGCTGGTCTTGAACACATCGACCAGCTTGTCACCGTCTTCCGTGGTCAACTCGACCTTGCTACCGTACTCCTTCTTGAGAGCTCTGACGATTCGGCTCGGGATCTTCCCCTTGATGTGAATTTCAATATGGGGCGTTTTCACGACTGCCAGCATGGTACACCTCTATCCGTAGAGAGCCCGCCTCGTGTTGCCAGCATGCCACCCACTTGTGCGAAAGATGGCAGTGGTACTTGTTATGACTCAATCTACTGAAATTGGGCCACATAGGCTGAAGGGGACCATTGTCCCGCAGGTCCTGCACCAGTACACCACGCTTCTGCTGTATGCCCAGGGGCAAGCGTTCTATTCGCCCAAGAGCTTTCTTGGTCAGCAGAACTTTATGCATGCCCGAAAGTAACCTTTTTAGATTACTTGTCAATCTCCGGCGGTCCCGGACGACCAGCGCGCGCAGTCATGAAATTCCGAACCTGACCTGGTCTTGCTTTGTTTCGCCGGTTCCCAGGGAATCTAGAATGTGCGGCTCGTTTGTGCATATGAAACTTGTGCGGGATGGCTGCTATTTAAAGCGGAGCGGCGACAAAACGACTTGTAAACTAACCCTCGTAGCGGAAAGTCCGCACCGGTGCCAAGACACTACGAGATTAGAGATTCACTATGTCGATTGATTCGACGTCAACTTGATATCGAAAAATGAAATTGTCCTTCCTCCACCGTGCGGGCAGCGGCCTTCCGCCTTGTCAACCGCCATGCAAGCACGTGGTGGGCATCGAGAACGTCTTTCGCGTGAGGGAGATGTCTGCCGAGGCGTTGGAGACGCTAAGGTTGACAGCGGCCTACGAGATCGGATCCCAGAGCTTCAGGTCGGAAAAATAGTCCCTCATATACCCCCTGTCCCGCGCCAGGAGACGGTCCGAGTGGACTTTGGCATGTGCGCCAATGAGGAAATCTGCAAGGATCCTTCCCGCCCGTTCGCGCCGTCTCTCGAGAAGTCTCTTCAACATCTCGCCGGCCAGAATTGCGCTTTCGCGGTTTCCCGGGACAAACTCGAGCCCCCAATCCTCCATGAATTGCTCGAAGGTCGAACGATCCTTGAAAACCGGACGCAACTCAGCCATCACGCTTTCGCAGACGATGAGCCGACCTTCAAGCGACGCTTTTCTGAGCGCATCCAGACTTTCCTGGCTGGCAGTGCCGGTGAGCACGTCGAGAATGATCGAGCTGTCGACCGCGGTCGTCATCCGCGGACCATGGTGAGGTAGCCGTCGACGTCGAGGCCCTTGGGCAGGCGACCCTTTCCGAGCCAGCGCGAAAAAGGATCTTGCGATTCTTTCTTGACACCTACCAATTTGCCTTCGACAGCTTCGAAATGGAGCACCGTCCCCGCACGAAGACCGAGCTTGGTTCGGATTTCCTTTGGGATGGTAACCTGACCCTTTTCCGACACGATCGAATTCATACTCAGACAATATGAATTCCTACCGCCACGGTCAAGCAGCTCAATCGGAGATAGGGCGACTCGATCTCAGCCAGGCCATCGCCGCATCCCAGAGCGCGTCCCGTGGGGGGTCAGCTTCAATCGTGATCGTTTCCTTTTTCACCGGGTGGGGAAAGGAAAGTTTCCGCGCATGAAGATGAATGCCTCCACCCGGGTTGGAGCGCGGCGCGCCGTATTTCAGGTCTCCCTTGATGTGGCATCCCACCGCATGAAGCTGGGCCCTGATCTGGTGATGCCTGCCCGTTTCCAGCCGGATCTCCAGGAGATGGTAGCGCTCCAGGCTGAAAAGCAGGCGGTAGGAAAGCCGGGCTTCCTCGCGCCGGGCCGCGGAGCCTCCGCGGCGTATGACTTGTTCTGCTCCGAGTTCCGCGTGAGCCAGTGGACAAGAGTGCCCGCCTCTGCCGGCGGACGCTCCAAAACCATGGCCCAATAGATCTTGTCCACCTTGCCGTCCCTGAACATCTCGCTGAGCCTGGCCAACGCCTTGCTGGTGCGCGCAAAAAGGACAACGCCGCTCGTCGGCCTGTCCAGCCGATGCGGGATGCCCACGAACACCTCACCCGTCTTCCCGCGGGACTCCCGGATGTAATCCCGTACCTTGTCCGCGAGCGTTGCGTCCCCCGTCTTGTCCCCTTGGACGATGTCCGCGGGCCGCTTGTTGACCGCGATGAGGTGGTTGTCCTCGTAGAGAATGGAGAGTCCCTGCATGGAGATCCCGGAGGGCAGTATAGACCATCAGCGCGCGGGAACAAACCTCATGGGAATCAAGTTGAGTTTTTGCCACCACTCGCGCCTCCTTCTGCCTAGTACAAGGCCAACAGGGCAAGAAGGAGTCTGCCCCAGGCTCACTCTTCATCCTCCAATCCTTGGAGCTCTTCCAGCAACCCATCTTCTGTCAGGTCCAATTCTTCCTTCATCTTTCCAATCCATTCCTGATGGAGCTCATTATTGACGGATGAAAGATTACATCCAAGTTCTTCATCGAACATCTTTACAATCCCCAAATGAGGGTGAGCTTCTGGGCGAATGTTTTTCAAAATCATCATGGCCTCTTGCTCAGAACCTGTAATCATATAGAGATACCCTAGCGAAAAAGCGGTGGAGCGGGAAATCCCTTGCCAGCAGTGGAGTGTGTACCCTTCTGTCTCTTCTTTTGTGTTATCAAAGAACCGTATGGCTCTGCGAACATCAGCTTTCCTGGGAACTCTTTTGGGAAACTGGCGTGGACTCAACTGGCTTTTCTTCTCCACATCATAGAACGAAAGCCTTAGAATTTTCCTGAAATGTTTCCTGAAAACCTCTGGCATTTTGGTATCGGGGCGGTTGATCGTGAATAGAGAAATCGGGTTGCCAATAGAGACAAGGCAAGGGTAATGTGGCCCGTTTATCGAGTCTTCAAGCTCAATCTGGCCGAGAACTTCAACCCCTCTGGCTTTCATCCGCCTAACCATACTATCAAGACTCGAATTAGAAAGCGCCCCTCCGCCGAGAAGGCGCGCTGTCTCATCCCATTTCCGGCTACTTCACTCCGTAGACCACTACTCGCGCTCTTCCCTCAAGCCAGCTTCCTGCCGTTTTGAAGCTGAACGAAATAGACCTGATCCGCCTTCTTTCGCCCTCAAGGTGAATCAAGCGGGACCGGGTTCCCGCGTCGAAAACCATGCGCGTTTCGAACCTCTGCTTTTGACCGTCTCCGTAAGTCACTTCAAGGCCAAAGATTTCGATATTGTTTCTTTCAACCCAGAATCCTATGTCTTTGAACCACCCTTCGTAGTTGCCGACACTAATGATGTCGTGATTCCCGCGGAAGTCTACCGTGCGTTCACCGAGAATGACAGCATTTCTAGGCATCTCTTGAGAAAACGCCGTTGCCGCTACAAGGCTCAACGCTGCTAGAAAAAGAAGTCTCTTCATAGTCGCTCCTGTTGGTGTGTGCCTTTAGACGATCTTGTTCTAAGATCGCCGATCTGGATGGTATCCCGTAGGAGGAAAGACAACCACGATCAGCAGCTCAGGGCCGGATAAAAATCTGTTATTTTCAACGAAAAAGCCAAATGAAGAGGATGCAGTCGATTCCCTCCTAATGAGACTTTATCTTAAACACTTTTTATGAACTTCATGGAGATCGAGTTCACGCAGTGGCGCGTGTTCCTGGGCGTGAAGCCCTCGCCTTCAAAGACGTGTCCGAGATGGGCGCCGCAGGCGACGCAGGTGATCTCCGTCCGCGTTCCGTCCGCATCCGTGGTGCGCTTCACCGCTCCCGGGATTTCCGCGTCGAAGCTTGGCCATCCGCATTGGGCGTCGAACTTGTCATCGGAACGATACAGCGGGGCTTCGCAGCGCCTGCAGACATAGACGCCTTTTTCACAGTGGGACTCGTACTCTCCAGAGAAGGGCCTCTCGGTGCCCTTGTGAACAATGACGCGCGTCTCTTCCGGCGTCAGGGGATTGAGCTTTTTCATGGCAAGGATAATATACTCACCCGTACCATGTCACGAAACGCAGGAGTCGCTTTCGTCGTTGCATCGGCAGCCTGTTACGGCGCCATGCCCATCTTCGCCCGGCTCGCCTATCTCTCCGGGGTGAGCCCTGTCACGCTCCTTTTCCTGCGCTTCGCATTTGCCGCGCCCGTGATGCTCGTCCTGCTTGCGCTCCGCCGCGTCCGCCTGCCGCGCGGCGCGGCGCTCCTTGCGCTCATCGGCCTGGGCGGGGTCATCTACGTCGTGCAGGCTTTGTGCTACTTCACGGCGCTGACGCAGGCGCCGGCCAGTCTCGTTGCCCTCATCCTGTACCTGTATCCCGTCCTGGTCGCTGTCGGGGCAGCGGTCGCATACAAGGAGCGGTTTTCCGCGGCCCGTGCCGTTGCACTCGCCCTGGCACTCGGCGGCGCCGGCCTCATGATCGGCTTCGACCGCGGCGGCACTGCGGCCGGTGTTGCGCTGGCGGTTGCTGCGGCCGCCATTTACGCCGTCTACATCCTGGCGGGGACGCGCGTGATGAGAAACGTGCCGGCCCTGGCCGCGGCGGCTGTCGTGATCTGCTCCACCGCCTGTGTCTACGGCGGCATGACCGTGGTGCAGGGGCCTGTCTGGCCGGCAACCATCTCGGGGTGGCTCGCCGTGGCCGCTCTCTCCCTGGTCTCCACCGTGGCTGCCATCGCGCTGTTCTTCGCCGGGTTGGAGCGTGTCGGACCAACGAGCGCTTCCATTCTCTCCACCTTCGAGCCCGCCGTAGCGGTAGTGCTGGCGGCGGCGCTCCTTGGGGAAGCCATTACCCCGGCCAGGGTGGCGGGGGGCGTTCTCATCCTTGGCGCCGTTCTTCTGACCACCCGGACGGGGGCCAAAGAAGAACACGTCCCAGCGCGAATTGATCGAGGGGCGGGTTCTTCATGATAAGGAAAAGGGAGTACTCCCGGGTCCTCGAAGTCCTTGCCGAGGAATGGACACGTCGTTCCCCGCGCAGCGCGGCAATCAACCGGGACGCGCTCAAGGTTCTTGTGGACGGAGGCAGCCACGCCATCCGTCTCCTGCGGCCCTTCCCGCCCCGCATCCGCTCCGCGCAGGGGGCCTTCGTAACGGATGAAGACGGCCACCGGATCCTGGACTTCTGGCAGGGACACCACGCAAACATCCTGGGTCACAACCCGAAGGAGATCACCGAGCCCCTGGCGGCCGCGTTCGCGCAAGGCTTCGGGCTCCAGTCAGGCTTCACCGATTCTCTCCAGGTCCAGGTGGCTGAGCTGCTTTGCAGTCGCACGGGGGCGGAGAGAGTCAGGTTCACTTCCAGCGGCTCGCTGGCGACGATGTATGCCATCATGCTGGCGCGCGCCGCAACGGGTCGGGAAAAGGTCCTGAAGGTCGGTGGCGGCTGGCACGGCGCCCAGCCCTGGGGGCTCGTGGGCGTGGACTATCATCCCGAGAACCGCCACAGCTTTCAGCACGCTGAAAGCCGCGGTCTCCCCAACGCGGTGGCTGACCAGGTGCTCGTCACGGGCTTCAACGACCTGGGCATGCTGGAGGAACAGTTTCGCAGGCACGGCTCCCGGATCGCCTGCTTCATCCTGGAGCCTTTCATGGGGTCTGCCGGCAGCCTGCCGGCGAAGCTGGCGTTCCTCGAAGCAGCACGGGAGCTCACCCGGAAGAACGGCGCTCTCCTGATATTCGATGAGGTGATCTCCGGCTTCCGCTTCTGCGCGGGCAGCATTGCCCGGCTGTTCGCTGTCCAGCCTGACCTCGCCACGTTTGCCAAGATCATCGGCGGAGGCATGCCCGTTGCGGCAGTCGCAGGCCGCGCCGACGTGATGAACCTTGCCGGCAAGGGGGGAGGAGTCAGGTTCTCCGGGGGCACCTACTCCTGCCATCCCGCCTCCATGCTCGCCTCCATCAGCATGATGCGCCACCTGGTGGACCATGAGGCGGAGATCTACCCGGGGCTGGCAGCCCTCGGGGATGATGCGCGCCGCACCGTGGAGGAAGCGCTCAGATCCGGAGGGCTTCCCGCCCGGTGCACGGGATACGGCAACGACGCCCTGCCGGGCAGCTCCATGGCGTCCGTTCACTTCCCCTTCGACGAGTCGTGTCCCTGCGACACGCCCGAGCAGACTCGCAACCCCGATGTGTGCGATGTAACCCTGTCGGACACCGTCCTTCAGCTCGCTCTTCTCCTGGAGGATGTCTTTGTGATGCACGGGCTCGGCTCGGTTTCGACGGCTCATACGCGGCAGGACATCTCGCGCCTGGGGGAAGCGTGCCGCAAGGCCGCACAGAGAATCGTCTCGCTTCTGGATGGTTGAAGACTGGACCGTTGAAATACGACCCCCGACGCGCTACTTTCCTAGTCTGCGTGCGGATCCTCGTTCGCGCGCGCGAAGGAGCTCCCCACGCATGAAGAAGGCGCTGGCCGTTCTTGTTCTGGCTCTGGCTCCAGCCCTGACGTTTGCTGATTTCCAGCTCGGCGGCACCGGGCATGTACAACGGGGACATCACGTCCCTGGGGTCCCAGCAGCTCACCTCCGCCAGTTTCGCCTACGGTCTGGAGGCCCGCTTCAGGTTCCTGAGCGTTTTGCAGGCAGGCCTCACGGGCTTGTACTACAGTCCGTCGTTCGTCGGGGGTGCATCGTACATCCATGCGCTGACCGACATCGGACTCTCCGTCGACATCTTTTTCCTGCGCTTTGGCGCCGGGGTGGGGCCTGATTTCTTCATTCCGATGAGTGGACCTGCCGTGACCGCCACGTCCACCGCGAACCTGAAGCTCTCGGGAGACATCAACATCGGACCCGTGGCTGTCGGCGTCGTGGCATTCTATCCCGTTCAGTCGATCTGGGACCTCCAGAACGTGACAGGCATGAAGCCCTGGATCGGCCTGACCGCCATGATCAAGCTGTTTTGATTTCCACGATGCGGACGATGCAGGGCCTTGACATACAGGATAAACAGGAGTAAGTTTATCCTGTTTCAGGAATCAAGGTACAATGCAATTCTCGACGAGCATCGAATACGCGGTCCATGGCCTCATATTCATGGCGAAAAGGCCGCCGGAAACGGTCCTTGTCGCCGAAATTGCCGCGGCAATCAAAGTCCCTGAAAGCTACCTTCGAAAGGTCCTTCAGCTTCTTGCCAGAGCCGGGCTCGTCGCTTCCCACCGGGGAGTGAACGGCGGGTTCTCCCTGGCGCGTGACGCGCATGCAATCACGCTGCGGGACGTGGTCGAAGCCGTAGACGGAAGCCTTCCCACGTGGTGCTGCGTGAAGGAAAAAAAGCGCTGCGGTGAGACCCCCTGCCCCGTGTCCTCGGCATTCGAGGTGGCTCGGGAAAAAATGGCGGAATCGCTGGCCCAGACTTCCATCGGGGACCTTGCTCCGCGCGTGGCGAAGCTGGCAGATGGCTGGATCGCGGTGACCAGCTGCTCATGAGTATGCAGTCCTGAAAGGAGAGAGGTCGTGCGCGAACGAGTGCAGGAAGTGATCGACGAGATACGGCCCATGCTCCAGGCCGATGGTGGAGACGTGGAGCTGGTGGAAGTGACGGAAGACGGCGTGGTGCGCGTGCGCCTCACCGGCGCCTGCGGCGGATGTCCCATGTCCCAGATAACGCTGAGCCGTGGCATCGAAAGCCGGCTGCGGGCCTCCATTCCCGAGGTCGCCAGGGTGGAATCCGTGCAGAGGGAAGAGGTCTAGCCCGGGGCTCTGCTGAGTCGACTCGCTGAGTCGGCTCTGCTTGAGACCGCTCAGCTGAGGGCGCTTTTCAGCCGGCGGTTTTCGACCAGCGAGTGGTCGATTGCCCAGTCCTTGAGGAACGCAATGGTCGTCTGCAGGGCATCCGCCGGAGCTTTCTCCAGGTACTTGCGCACGCCCTCCAGCTTGCGAAGGAACTCGTCGTTCCCGCGGACCACTGCCTCGAAGTCAGCCACCGGCTCGCGGCTGAGAAGGGTTTCTTCGTATTTCAGGTGGGATCTGGCCAGGTTGATGAACCTGTCCACCATGCCGGCCGCCCCATCCCCCGACTCTCTTCCCTCCGCCATCGCGGAGATTTCGTCCAGGATCTGGAACATCTCCTTGTGCTGCCGGTCAAGCCGCTGGACTCCCATCTCGTAGGCATCGTTCCACTCGAAGCGCACCTCGGAGCGGAAGTTCTTCAACCGTCGCTCGTATGTCTCCATGAGCTTCCACTGGACGATGGGGATGTCTTCCAGGGCCTTTCCCGGTATGGCGTACAACGTCGAATCCAGCAGCGCGCGCGCCTCGAAAAGGTTGACAAGGCTGCCCTGCGAGGCGGTGCGAATCTGCTGGCTGGCAAAACGCTCTTTCCAACCGCGAGGCAGCTCCCGTGTCCCCCTCAGGATGGACTCTTCTCCGAAGAAATCCCCCGGCGGTCGCATTTTCGATGGGGATCTTGCCCAGGAAGATCGTCAGAAGCCCGTCCGCAATGAGGAGAACCTCCGCGTGCTTTCCGGGGCGCAGCACCGTGTCCTCTTTCACCACGCGGTGTTCCATGAGACCGGCGATCCGGTTCTGCAGGGGGAAGGAGGCGACCTCTCCGAAGAGCCACGTGCTCTGGAGGAACTCCCGCCTTGCCCGCGATTCCTGCAGTCCTTCGATGAGGCCGCGGCTGCGAAGGAGGTCCATCCAGGCGTCCCTCGGAATGCGCAGAGCCGCGACATGGCTTGCCGCCCAGCACATCCCGCTCGGGCTTTGATCGTGAAGGGCCTCAAGCTCCCCGAGGAGCGAGCCGGCGGAAAGCGTTGCATGAGGACCTTCGCGGGATTCCCCCCTGTTGACGATGCCGCTCACCACGAGGAACACGTTGGCGGCGGGGATGTCGGCAGTCTGCATGATGGTGCCCGGCGTGAAGTGGATGAGCGGAAACGCCGCCAGGGTCTGCGCGTCGCGCATGGCCATGCCGGGAAAATAGGACAGGACGATCCTCTGCGCTTCAAGGCGCAGCGCATCGTATTGGGCTTCGATGAGCACGTCTTCCTGGCCGAATGAGGCCGCGCTGCCGACCTTCTTCTGATCCTCCGTCAGGGGCGATGAGGTGTGGCTGAGCAGGCGCTTTCTGGACCCTTCTGAGGCGAAGTCCTCCGCCTTTCCGTGGATGAGCCCGCCGCCGACATCGATTTTCTTGACATCCACCGGGACCAGCAGCTTGGCTGTGCAGGCATCGTAGAACTGTCTGGAGATGCCGTTCTTCGTCGGATCCTCCGTGACCATCTTGCGAAGCACCTCGAATGCGCTGATATCCGCAAGGTGGGCATAGGACCGATGGACATTCCCGTGCTGCACGCGGAAAAAGAACACGGTGGTCTCCACGGGGTGCGGGGAGAAGACCGGCAGGACCTCAAGGCCCCCCTCCAGCCTGTTCCATGTCTCCAGCATGAGGTCCCGCGGCTCGAAGTAGTGAAAGAAAGTGTCCTCCGCGCGTCCGGTCAGCGCGGCGTACTTTTTCACGACGCTTGCCCTGACGGGGGCAACCGCGAAGTAGGGCACGCGGCGGTCCGCCCGGCCCAGAGAGGTGAGCCCGGCGAAGTGGTCGTCATGGCCGTGCGTGTGGAAGATTCCCGCAATCTCGTTGACGCTGATGCCGAGGGCGGCGAGGGAGTGCTGGATTCCCGGCCCCGCATCAACAAGGTAGGTCCTGCCCTGGAAGCAGATGATGCTTCCCATGCAGGGCCGGGTGACGTCCCACCCGTCCCCTTCGCCCACGTGGATGATTGAAAAGTGCTCCCTCTGCACCCGCTTCTGCTCGAGCTGGTACGTCGGCGGGTAGTCCTCCGTCTCCGCCAGGTTGAGGTCCACGGTCACCGCGCTGCCCTTGTAGATGAACTCGTAGCGGTTGAACCCGCGCCTGCGCACGAAGGCGCGGTCCCGCAGCTCCACGGCCGGTGCGTCGACGATCCGCAGGTCCAGCAGGTCCTCCGTGCGGCGGATGTTGTCGAACGCGAACCACCTCTTGATCCGCAGCATGTCGTGGGCCAGATCTTCGGGGACCCCGGCCTCCATGATCTCCGCAAGAGAGGCCAGCCCGTAGGTGCCGCGGTAGATGTAGTCGCTCTGGCTTCTCACCTGGTCTTCCAGCCCGATCAGCATGGGCTTGCGGCCGGTGTTGTTGGGGTGACCGGGCAGGATCATCCCCTGGAGGTAGAGCATCTGGAGCACGGGGAACTCGGCCAGGTTGGAGAAGCTCCCGTTCTGCATCGTCGTGTCGGACAGGAGGATTGCGTTCGGGCCCGTCTGGGCAGCCGCGCCGTTCTTCTCCCGGTCCACGATCAGTCCCGATTTCATGAGGTGCTTGACGCTGTCCGCCGGGCAGCCGCACAGGATGTAGAGGTCTGCCTCTGGTATCTCCACCCAGTAGACCCCATTCGTCACTTTGACCTTTTTCATCGAGTACCAGTCCTGCAAATTTTCATTAGGATGTTGAGACCCTCCCCACGAGTATAGTAACGATAATGACGGAATAAAAGTCCCCGCCAAAGGCCCCAAAGGCCCCAAAGGCCCGGGGAAATGCCCTCAGGCGCCCGCAAAGGGATAGTACTCCAGTGCCGTGTCGAACATGGCCGTGATGTTTGCAGGCGGGGTCCCGGCCTGGATCCAATGGGAGGGACCCAGGATATACCCTCCGCCTTTGCCGAGGACATCGATGCGCGCGCGAACCTCGTTGGCCACATCCGCGGGGCTGCCGAAGGGAAGTGTGGTCTGGACGCTCACCCCGCCTTCGAAGCACAGGCGGTCCGCAGCCATGCCCTTGAGGGACGCCGGGTCCATGTTGTCCGCGCTGAACTGGAGGGCCTGGAGAACATCAATGCCCATGTCGATGAGCCCGTCGACCGCCGGCATGATGGACCCGTCGGTATGATAGATGACCTTTGCGCCGAAGCGGTGGATTGCTTCGTTCAGCCGCCGGTGGTACGGCACCAGGAGCTTTTGCCATTTCTCTTTGGGCATGAGGAGCCCGCGCTGGTCTCCGATATCATCAGCCGTGAATATGAGGTCCACACGGCCGCGCGCCGCTTCCAGGACCCTGGTGAAAAACTCCACGTAGAACCGTGTGACGCGATCCATGATCCCGTGCACCAGCTCCTCTTCAGTCATCACGTCCATCAGCATCTGCTCGAAGCCGCGCATGTACCAGGAAGTCTCGAAGATGTTGCCGTTTCCGACCATGACACACTTGTCTACGTCCGCGGTCGCCGCGCGGATGAGGTCAGGAAGGCCATCGTAGTCGAACCAGGCAGGATCAGGCCAGCGGTGCGCCTCCAGGTCCGGGATGCCGCCGGAGGCCGCCAGCGGATAGTGCGCGATCTCGTTGTAGCTGCCGGAGCCGTAGCTCACCTCCCGCCGGCGGACGCCCCAGATGTCGGTGTCAGGAGGCAGGGAGGGACCGATGTAGCGCGGGCTCACCTCGACGATATCCACAATTGGATCGAGATACTCCTCCACCGAAATGCCGCGCTGCGCCCCCAGGAAGTCCGCGAGCGCCTTCCGGGCGGGCGGATTGATGCCGGCGCAGACCATTCCCACCGGGATTCGGTCCGTGGTGCGATGCTGCAGGGCAAGAGCCACCCGTTCACGGCTTGCAAGAGTTTCTCTGCGCGGCATTTGCGCCAGATTGTAGCCAACCCGGCGAACGTCAACAAGCAGGCGTCCGGTTGCCGATACTATGAGTGACGAGCGTACGCACATGAACGTCGCCTACGTGCGCCTTCTCTCCGCGCGGCGGGAAGACCTGTGGCGGGGGCCGGGGGCTTCCCCGCAGGACCTGCGCCGCCTGCGGGAGAAGCGCGGGGAAAAGATTGCCGCGGTTGATCCCGAGACCGAGCGGCTCCTCGGGTGGATCTCCCTCTATCCAGAGAAGGACGCAGGCGGCGTCTTTTTTGCCCTTGCCGGGCATCGAAGTCCTTCCCGCGTGGCGCTGCATGGGGATCGGCACCGGGCTCGATGAGCCAGGCCGGAGACTACATGCGTGAGCACAGGACCGCGAGGCTGAAGTTCGGCACCAGCCCGCTGCTCACCTGGCACGCCGGCCTGTACATGAGGCACTTCGGGATGCGCTACTCCTGGAAGGAGGGGATCAGGACGCCGGAGGGGAAGCCCTGGCCCTACGTTTCCTGCGAGTGGGACCTGGATGACCCCCTGGTGAAGCCCCCGGACCTCGATGAGAAAGACCTCTCCGCCCGAAGCGCCGTTGATTGGGACGGCCGCGTCCCGGTGGCGCGTCGCGGCATCGTCTACACCGGACCACTCTTTCTGCCCCTCCCCGAGATGTCGAATGACGATCTGGCCGACATGGCTGCCCGCAGCCCCGAGCTCCTCTTCACGATGTACCGCGTCTTCAATGGGCTGTTTCGCCATGGCTACCGGTTTGCGTGGTTCGACACAATGCCGTCGTCACGCACGTGCTACTACTTCATGGACAACCCCTTCGCCCTGTGATTGCACACGCCGGGCGAAACGGATAGTATCCGGGCATGGATATGACGCTCACCGTGGAGCTCTCACGAAGCGAGAGGGAGCTCGTGCTGAACATCCTCCATGTCAGCCCGGAGGTCGAGAAGAAGCTGGTCTCCACCAGGATTACCGGCAACAGGTACCACGTCGAGTTCTCCACCGCGGAGCTCCAGGGGATCATCAGCGGCCTCGCCTCTGAATCGAACCACACGGACGACAGAACGCTTGCCCGCGCCTACGACGAGCTGCGAGAGAAGCTCGAGAAGCTCATCGACAAGGGGACGCCCTAGCGCCCCTTCCCGCCATGCAGAGCGACCCGCAAGCAGTCGTCTACCTCGCCCTGCTCACGCTGGTTGCCATCCTTGCCCTGATTGTCGTCATCCTTGTCTGGCAATCGGAGCGCAGGCGCTCCGGCGCGCGCGTGGAGGAGCTCCTTCGGGACCGGGACAGGGACCTGCTCTCCGCCCGCAAGGAAAGCGTGGAAAAGGCCAGAAGCTCGCTCAAGGGGCAGATCGCTGAGCAGATGGCGCCGCTCCTGCCGGGCTTTGCCTATGCGCCGGCAGACGCGCGCTTTCTCGGTGACCCGGTGGACTACGTTGTCTTCGACGGCTACACGGGCCTGAGGGACGGGGGGTCCCCGGGGGACGGGCTGGAGATAGTCCTCCTTGAAGTCAAGCAGGGGAAATCCGCGCTCTCTCCCTTCCAACGCGGGATTGCCCGTTCCGTGGAGGAGGGACGGGTCCGATTCGAGGTCTGCAGGATCCAGGACGACGGCTCAGTGAGCAAGGAAACGTGGCGTCCGCGGCGGCCACAGTGATGGGCACCCTGAGGGCGTGCGTCGCTCTGCTTGCCTTCTGCTTTCTTGCGGCCACGGGGAGGAGCGCGTTCGCGCAAAGCGATCCCGCGGATGCACCGAGCCGCCCGGGGCGGCAGGTGAGCCTCTCCCCGGTCAAAGACACGTTTTTCGCCTATGTGCTCGGGATTGTCCTGACCGGCCTGGAGGTCGACATCGACAACGCCGAGATGAGGAACGTCCTCCACGAGTTTCAAAGCAAGCTGAAGTTCCCGTTCGACCTTGTCAACCGCGTGGTCCAGCACAACGAGGAGGACACCGGGGCGCGGACCATTTCCCTGATCTTCAACGGTGACGTGATCATTCCCATCCCGTTTTCGTTCCTCGGCTATCATCCCGGGACCTTGCGCTCAACCGAACGGCTGAACTTCCGGGTCATACGCTCATCCTACACGGACCCCGGCTGATCCGCGGGTCTACACGCCCGTCTACGACCTGACCCTTGCCGACGGAAGCGTGCTCATTGACATCGATGACTGGCTGGTGTACCTGCTGTGGAAAGTCCTGGACAAGCTGGAGGTCCGCCACATCGTGTTCTTCTCCTACCAGGGCGCCTGGATCGGGCTGGTCGAAGGGAAAGGCAAGGTCTTCAGTCGGGACATGCGGGAGTATTTCGATTTCACGAACAACAAAATCATCTACCCCATTCCCGACAAGCTTGACGCAATGGGCCTGGGGTTCATCAACGCGAGCCCTTCCCTGGCCCAACACTGAAGCGCTCCTGCGGTCTTGATCCCCTCCCGCCTCGCGGCGTACCATTTCAGCGGGAGGGGACCGGTGAGCGTTGTCATAGCCTGCGCGCAGCTTGCCTGCGCCCCGGGCGACATCCAACGAAACATGTCCCGCATGGAAGAAATGGCCGCCGAGGCTGCGCGCCGCGGCGCCCGGGTGCTCGTTTTTCCCGAGCTTTGCCTCAGCGGATACCTTGCCCCTCATGATGCGGCCCGTGCAGCCGTCCCCGCGGATGGGGCCGAAGTGCGGCGCCTTGGCGCCGTGGCGCAGAAGACCGGGTTGGCCCTATGCTTCGGGTTTCCTGAACGCGCTCCCGAGGCGCTGTACAACAGCATGGCGTTTGTGGACAGGGACGGCGGCCTCCCCATCGTCTACCGAAAGATTCACCTGTGGGTGACCGAGAAGGGATGGGCGACAGAAGGGAAGCGGCTCGTTTCCTTTGCCCTGGACGGGATTCGCTGCGGCATGTGGATCTGCTACGACTGCCGGTTCCCGGAGGCTGCGCGCGCCCTTGCGCTGGACGGCGTGACCCTGGGCCTGGTGGGCTCGGCATGGTTCGGGCCCGCCGCGGAGTGGGAGCTTGTCGCCAGGGCGCGCGCGCTGGACAACGGCATCTTCGTCGCGGGAGCGGCGGCGCAGGGCAGCTTCGAAGGCGCCGCTTTCCACGGAGGAAGCCTCATTGTCGACCCGCACGGCGCCATCCTGGCCGTCGCGTCGGAGGGTGAGGAGGGGGTCATTGCCGCGGAGCTCGACCAGGGAGCGGTGGACTCCTTCCGCAAGAGACTGCCGCTGCTCCAGGACAGGCGGCCGGCGTCGTACAGAGTGGATGGGCTTCCGTGACAGCAGCCGCGGGGGCACGCGCCAGGAGCGGGGCGGAGACGGACCTCGCACGGCCGCTGTGCGACTGGCTTGCCGGGCTGGGGTACACGGTGCGCAGCGAGGTGAAGGACTGCGACATCGCGGCGCTCAGGGGGGATGATCTTCTCATTGTCGAGATAAAAAAGGCGTTGAACCTCGCGGTGGTAGTCCAGGCCGTGCAGCGCCAGCGCATGACGGATACGGTCTATGTCGCTGTTCCCCGGCCTCCCAACAAGTGGAGGTGGTGGAAAGAGAGCAGGGGAGTCTTCCACCTCCTTCGCAGGCTGGAGCTTGGTCTCCTCCTCGTTTCTCCATCAAACGGCGGACCGCCGGTGGACGTCGTGTTTCCTCCGCGGCCGCTTGCGCGCAGGAAGCGGGCGCCATCCCGCCGCGCCGTGCTGGCCGAGATCTCGGGAAGGATTGCGGACTTCAACATTGCGGGAAGCTCCCGGACGAAGCTCGTGACGGCCTACCGCGAGAGCGCAATCCATATCGCCTGTTGCCTGGCGCACCTCGGAAGGATGGCGCCCGCGGCGCTGCGCGCGCTGGGCACCGGATCCAAGACGCAATCCATCCTCCAGTACAATCCCTATGGATGGTTCGAAAGGGTGGAGCGCGGGGTCTACGGCTTGAGCGCGCGCGGCAGACGGGAGTTGGAGGACTATCCGCAGCTCGTGAAGCACTACCTGTCAGTCGTGAAGCGTGCTATGAAGAGAGCCCCGCGGCGTCTCCCGAAGGAGGCCCCGGCTGATTGATCCGGTCAGGATTCCGGCATTATCATTCCAGCAAGGGGGACATCGTGGCTTTTCAGCGCGTGGACGGGGCGGACAAGGGAAGGATCCTCGTATACGCCCTCAGCACCTGCATGTGGTGCCGCATGGCAAAAAACCTCCTGAAGGATCTTGGGGTCGGCTATGAGTACGTCGACGTTGATCTCCTGCCCGTGGAGGAGAAGGACGCGGTCAAGAAAGAGATCCGCAAGTGGAATCCGGACGGTTCCTATCCCACCATCGTGATCAACGACAAGGACTGCGTCTCCGGCTTCGACGAGACGGAGATCAAGGAGAAGATCGGAGTGAAGGCCGGATGAGCGCCAGCGGGGAGAACCCTGTCATCACTCCCGAGCAGGTGCAGCAGCTCTTCGAGCGGCTGAAGACCGAGGCGGAGAGCTCGGGGTACCATCTGAACCCCAACGTGGATTTCACCAAGGGGCTCATCGAAGGGCTCCTTGTGAACGAGGCGCGCCATGGCTACTGGGCGTGCCCGTGCAGGCTCCCGTCGGGCTCCAAGGAGCAGGACCTGGACATCATCTGCCCCTGCGACTACAGGGACCCGGACCTGGATGAATACGACACCTGCTACTGCGCGCTGTACGTTTCCCAGGACGTCGTTGACGGTAAGAAGAAGGCCACGCGGATCCCGGAGCGCAGGCCGCCGGAGCGGGATTCGGCCTCCCCGCCCGCCGACAGCGCGGAGCAGGCAGCCGCCGCTCCCGCAGCGGCAGCCGCCGCAGCAGAAGCACGACCGCTCCGCGCGGCGGGCCTTGCGGCGGCCGGCCTCGAAGCTCTCGGCTATCCCGTGTGGCGCTGCAGGGTGTGCGGCTACCTCTGCGCCCGGGCCCAGCCCCCCGCCGTCTGTCCCATCTGCAAGGCGAAGAAGGAGCGATTCGAACGGTTCATCTGATGGACGGCCGCTCCGCCTTTCTCCCCTGATCTCCTGCAATCAGATCGGAAACCCTTCTCTGCGCTGCGCCGAGTGAGCCGGACCTCACCATTCCAGCCAGCTCCTGGAAGAGCTTCTTGTCAGAGAGTCGGGTAAGGAACGGAAAATCCTGGCGGAGCACCCAGAAGCCCCATCCCGGGTCAAGCTTCAAGCTGGGCGTCCGCGAGCTGCCGCGTGGCCCGCTTTCGATGCTGCGAAGCCGGCGGTACTCCCTGTCGATCTCCCTGCTCACCCTTTTGCCGGCAATCCTGCGCACGACGTCCATGCGCACCAGCTCCATCTTCCTGTCCAGGTTTGTCCCGCTCTTGAAGGTGACGGGGAGCGGGAGAGAAACCAGGATCTCTCCGTCCGGCGTGAACCCCATCATTCCCTGGGTGTGGTAGCCTTTTTCCAGGGGGAGCACCGGCGCGGCCCGCGGATACACGCGGAGCTTTCTGTACTCCTCCAGCTGCTCGCGGACCCGGCGCGCCTGTTCCTGGATGGCCGCGTCCCCCGGCTGCGAAGCGAGCCTGCGCTCGAGCTGGGGAAGGAGCTCGTTCTCCATGTAATGGATTGCCTGGGAGAGGGGAACCCGCATGGCGCGCGAGCTGTAGGTCATCTCTTCTCCTTCCTCGATGCCGTACGGAGGCTTCTGCGGTCTGAGCCGTATCATGACGGGGAAGAGGGAGAGGAGGATCTGCTGCACGAAAGCGGGATAGCGCTGGACGTCGAAGGGAGGATACAGGTCATCCTCCCCCAGGTACTTGCGGATTGAGGTGACGACGGTTCGGGAAAGAATGCGCCTTTTGCGCTCATCCATTTCCAGGGGCTCGAGGAGCCCGCCGCCGCCCGACACCAGGAACTCTTCCAGGAGCCGCTTTACCTCGCTGAAAAGCGGACTGTCCTGGACCGTCCCTCTCTGGTCCTCGGAGATATTCTGCGAGACCAGACCGTCTACCAGGCGTATGGCGGACAACGCCCTCCTGCCAATGGCGGCCCCGACGTCTTCGAAGCCTTCCCCTGCCCTCCGCGTTTTTTTCAGAAGGACGATGCACAGGCGAAGCTTCACCTTGGCGAGCGCCAGGCTCAGGTCGATGTCTTTCATGCCCGACAGGCGTGCATCCATGTCGCGGGCCAGCTCCTCCAGCCGCCCCTCCTCTGCCAGGAGCTCCTGGGTTTCCTGCGAGAGCTCGCTCGGCGGCAGGTCGCTGGTTGCCACTTACTTCTCCGGCCAGGCCTTCAGGCCTCTTCTCACGTCGATGAGCTGCCCGACATGGTAGGAGTTGTGGTCTATGACGAGAAGAGCCTCGCGGAGAAGGGTCTGCCCCTGGCCATGAGGAAAGGGGGCAAGCAGGTCGTTCTTCGTGTCCCGGACCAGGGCGATCATTGCGGCGAGGTCAGAACGGAACGTCTTGACCGTCTTTTCCCAGTCCGAGGCCGGTGCAGGCGCATCTTCCTTTGGCCAATACCCCTGAGGCCATGCGGGAGACTTGTACGATGGGTCTCTCACGAACTCAAGGATATCCTCCTGCGTGATCCAGAGATGGTACAGGATCTCCCACGCCGTATGCTGAAGTCCGGGGACATGGCGCCCGGCAAGGTCCACCGGAAAACCATCCACGGCCTTCTCGAACGGGACATGAGCGCCCCGACCACGAAGCGTTTCGGCCAGCTGCTCCCGAACCTTTCCCTCGTCCATTGCGCATCCTCCGTCCGCAACAAATGTACCACGGATGCTGTTCCAAGGGGCATGTTCAGATTATAGTGGCGGGAAATGCTTCCGGCGCGAAGAACCTTTGCGGCCCTGTCGTACCCCAACTACCGTCTGTGGTTCGTGGGGCAGATGGTCTCCCTGTTTGGAACGTGGATGCAGACCACGGCGCAGGGGTACCTCGTCTACGAGCTCACCAGGTCGGAGGCGTACCTCGGGTACGTGGGGTTCGCCTCCGGGGTCGCGACGTGGGCGTTCACCCTCTACGGCGGCGCGATCGCTGACCGCGTGCCGCGGCGCAACCTCATTGTCATCACGCAGAGCTTCAGCATGCTTCTGGCTTTCGTGCTCTCTCTCCTGGTTTTCCTGCGCGTGGTCGCCCCCTGGCACATCGTCATCCTGGCCTTTTGCCTCGGGGTGGTCAACTCCTTTGACGCTCCCGCCCGGCAGTCCTTTGTGCTGGAGATGGTGGATCGGCCCGTGCTCACCAACGCCATCGCCCTCAACTCCATGATGTTCAACACGGCCACCGCCGTCGGACCCGCGGTCGGCGGGCTCACCTACGCGCTGTTCGGGCCGGGCTGGTGCTTCGCCATCAACGGCCTGTCTTTCCTTGCGGTCATTGCGGCGCTCCTGGCAATGCGTCTTGCGCCGTTCACCCCGCCGGCCCGGAAGGCCTCCACCGGCGTAGAAATCAGGGAGGGGCTGCGCGCGGTCCTCGCGGACCGGCAGGATACTGGCCATTATCTGCCTGATGGCAGCCGTCAGCCTCTTCGGCATGTCGTTCGCGACCCTCATTCCGGCCTGGGCCGTGCAGATCCTCCACGGAGATTCGCGCATCAACGGTTTCCTCCAGTCCGCGCGTGGCATCGGAGCGCTGACGGCCGCGCTGTGGATTGCCTCCTTCGCCCACAGGCGCCGCAAGGGGATGACGATAACGGCGGCCAGTCTTCTCTTCCCCTTCATGCTCGTTCTCTTCTCCTTCACACGGATCCTTCCCTTGTCCCTCCTTGCCATCCTGGCCGTTGGCGCCACGAACATCACCGTGAACAACCTTGCCAACGCGCTGGTGCAGACCCTCACCCCGGATGCACTCCGCGGGCGCGTCATGAGCATCTACATGCTCTCTTTCTTCGGCTTCATGCCCATCGGGGCGCTCCTGGCCGGATCTTTCGCAACGGTCGTGGGAGTGCCGCTCACGATTGAGGTCGGCGCCTCGGCGACCCTGGCCTGCGCCATGGCAGTTGCGTTTTTCGTGCCCGCGGTTCGGAGGCTGGACTAGGATGGAGTCGATCCTGCGCGTCATCCTCGACTGGGTCGGGAAGCAGATGACGGCGGCGCGGGAAATCTACGGGGTGGACCCCGTCGTTTTCCTGGCCCTGCTCTTTGGCGCAAGCCCCGTGTTCTATTTTTCCATCTACCGCATGGTGCGCGCCGTCGCAAAAAGACGCTTGAACGAAGTGACCGTCTGGAGCATGATATTCCTGCTCTCCACTGTCGCCCCCTACCTGTACGTCCTGGTGGCCGGAAGGAACATTCCCTGGTGGGTGTACATCATCATCGGGCTCGTCGTCGCCCAGGGGATCTGGTCGCTGGTGCGCAGGCTCAGGAAGAAGCCCGAGCCCGGCAAGTCCTAGACGGGGATGGGGGGGGCAAGCGAGGCCTCCGGCGGCTCAGCCGCGGGTTGAGGCAGCCGAGAGAGAGGGGAGGAGCGGGTCATATGCCGAGATTTTCCCGCAGAATGGGCAAGGCGCGCAGGTCGTTCGTCAGGGAGATCCTCAAGGTCACGGAGGACCCGTCCATCATCTCATTCGCCGGCGGTTTGCCCAACCCCCGGTTCTTCCCCGTCGCTGAGCTCTCACGGGCAACAGAGAGAACGCTCGCGGAGAGCGGCCCCGCGGCGCTCCAGTACGCCACCACGGAAGGGTTCCCGCCCCTTCGGGAATACATCGCCGAGCGCTACGCGCGGCGGGGAGTCCGCGTTGCCGCCAGGGACATCCTCATCACGAACGGATCCCAGCAGGGGCTGGACCTTGTTGCAAAGGCGCTCCTGGACCAGGGGGACACGGTGCTCGTGGAGCGGCCCACCTACCTTGCGGCCATCCAGGCATTCAGCCTGTTCGAGCCAGGATTTCGAGCCCTGGAGTTGTGCGAAGACGGGGTGCAGGCAGATCTGATTGCACGGGCCCTGCACGAGGACTCACCCAAGCTCTTCTATGTCATCCCGAACTTCCAAAACCCTTCCGGGATAACCTGGTCCGCGGAACGCCGGCGCGGGGCAGCCTCCCTGATCGCCGCCAGCGACACCGTGCTCGTGGAGGATGACCCGTATGGGGAGCTTCGGTTCGCCGGGGAAGCTGTCCCGCCAATGGGGGTCGTGCCGCCAGACTCCTCGCTTGCTCCGTGGGCTGTCCTGCTTGGCACGTTCTCCAAGACAGTCGCGCCCGGCATGCGGCTGGGATGGCTGTGCGCGGGGCCTGAGATCATGGAGCGGGTGATCATTGCCAAGCAGGCAGCGGACCTGCACTCCAACGGCTTTGCGCAGCGGGTCCTGCATCGCTACCTGTCCGACAACGATGTGGATGGTCATATCGCGAAGATCCGTGACGCCTACGGGAAGCAGCGGGATCTCATGGTGCGCATGGTGGAGACGCTGTTCCCGCCGGAAGTCCGCTGCACACGACCGCAGGGCGGGATGTTCCTCTGGATGACTCTGCCAGAGGGGATGTCGTCCACGGACCTGCTGGAGAAAGCGATCACGGAGAAGGTCGCATTCGTGCCGGGCCAGGCATTCTTCACGGATGACTGCGGAGCCAACACGATGCGGCTGAACTTCTCCAACGCCGACGAGCCCATGATCGAGGAAGGCATGAAGCGCCTGGCGCGCGTGTTTGCCGGGACGGGGGCCGGCTCAGGTAAAGAAGGCTCCGGCGTCGGGGGCCGTCCAGTCGAGAATCAGCGGCGTGACGGCAACTTTCCCCTCACGGACCAGCACGTAGGCGTCGGTCCCCGGCTCGAAAACCGAAGGATCGGTGGAAAGGGTCGCCTCTGATACCACCGCATCATCGGACTGCCTGTTCATTCTGGCCAGATAGTAAGGGCCGCGCCGGAGCCTGCACACCTTCCATTCCGTCCGTTCATTCGCGTTCATGGGCACGTCGATCTTCAGCACGTCGAAGCCGGCAAACGCGCCTTTTTCGATAAACCGGCGGACAAACATTCCAAGGAAGAACTGCGCCGCGGTCCAGTCGATCTGTCCATACGCCCGGTGTCCTGTGAGCTCGGTCTGCATGGAGACAGCGATGGCCGGGATTCCGCGGACTGCGCATTCGATTGCGGCCCCGACGGTCCCTGATGAGCTGATGTCGTACCCGATGTTTTCTCCATAGTTGATCCCTGATATTGCCAGGTCGATCCTTGCATCCCTCAGGACCGTGGAGAATGCGTGGCGCACGACAAGCGCGGGTGAGCCCTCCAGGTGGAAAGCAGAGACTTTCCCCGCGCCCACGCTTATGGGGGTCGTCGAAAAAGGGCTCGTCCTGTCTCCAGCCAGGCTCCTGCCCGCGCCGGTCTTCTGGCTGGACGGGGCGGCTACCACGACATGGGCAAAGCCGCGGGCCGTCTCAACGGCTGCCGCGAGGCCCGGTGACATGACCCCGTCATCGTTCGTGCAGAGGATTTCCATCCGGCAGATATGGTTCAGGCGAGCCCGAAGAGCCGTCTCCTGAAACCGAGGGAGACGCGGACAAGTCCAATCATCACGGGCACTTCAACCAGCGGACCGATCACAGCCGCAAAGGCCACCCCGGATCCGATGCCGAAGACTGCGACGGAGACCGCAATGGCGAGCTCGAAGTTGTTGCTTCCGGCCGTAAAAGAGAGTGTCGCGGTCTTCCCGTAGTCCGTTCCTATCGCCCGGCTCATGAAGAAGCTGAGGAAGAACATGACGCTGAAGTAGATGAGGAGCGGTACGGCAATCCGAAGGACGTCCAGCGGAATCTGCACGATCAGGCTCCCCTTGAGACTGAACATCACGATGATGGTGAAAAGGAGGGCCACAAGGGTAAGGGGGCTGATGCGCGGTATGAAGCGGCCGTGGTACCACTCCCTGCCCTTTGCGCGCACCAGAACGAATCGGGTAATGAACCCGGCGACAAACGGTATCCCGAGGTAGATGAATACGCTTCTGGCAATCTGCCCGATTGTGACATTGACGGTTGTGCCCGGCAGTCCGAACACCGGAAGCAGAACAGTTATGAAAAGCCATGCGTACACGCTGTAGAACAGGACCTGGAAGATGCTGTTGAAGGCAACCAGGCCTGCCGCATATTCGGCGTCACCTTTGGCAAGGTCGTTCCATACGATGACCATCGCGATGCACCTCGCGAGACCGATCATGATCAGCCCCGTCATGTAGGCGGGGTATCCCCTGAGGAAGGCGACGGCAAGGACGAACATCAGGATCGGGCCGATCACCCAGTTCTGGACAAGAGAAAGGCCGAGCACCTTCACGTTCCTGAAGACATCACCGAGCTCTTCGTAGCGCACTTTTGCCAGCGGCGGGTACATCATCAGGATCAGCCCGATGGCGATGGGGATGTTCGTCGTCCCGACCTGGAAACGGTTGATGAAGGGGACAACGGCAGGCACGCCCCAGCCGAGAGCCACTCCCGCGGCCATGGCCAGGAAGATCCACAAGGTCAAAAAACGGTCAAGGAACGACAGTCTGCCGCTCTTCATTTCACACTCGCGACGAACTCTTTGACCTTCTCCCTGATGGAATCTCTTACCTCCCGCACCTGCCTCATGACCTCCTCGTCACTGCCGGTGAACGTCGACGGATCCGGGTAGGACCACTGCAGCCGCACCGAACGTCCCGGAAAAATGGGACACCGGTCCGCCGCCTCTTTTGAGCAGACCGCAATGACGTAGTTGTAATACCTGCCTTGTTTGAAGAACTCGAAAACATCATTCGTTTGCTTCCCGGAGATGTCAATTCCCTCTTCCTGAAGCGCGCGAACGACGTAGGGGTTGAGCTTCCCGGCTTCCAGGCCCGCGCTTTCAACCTCGAATTTTCCGCCGCCGAGCTTCCTCAAATACGCCTCAGCCATCTGGCTTCTGGCGGAATTGTGCGTGCAGACAAACAGGACCCGCGGCATGGGCGCCTCCTCGATTACTACATGAGTATATAGTCATATACAGCCGCGGGTCAACCGGCTCAGCAGTGATTCCGAGAAGAATGCAGCCTCTTTGCCAGGCGGACACGGTCCGACTGCCAGACAGGATCCGCGTGGATGGCTTCGCACAAAGAATCCACGATTGGCCCATAGGGGTCCGGAAGCGCCTTGCGAGAGTAGTACGTGAACAAGGCCTTCTTCTGAGCGTTGACTATTCCGGCATGCCTGAGCTTTGCCAGGTGGCGGCTCAGGTTGGATTGGTTGAGCCTCAGGATCGCCTCCAGGTCGCAGACACACAGGGTCTTTTCGTGAAGGAGGTTCAGGATTCGAAGCCGGTTCGGGTCGGCAAGGGCTTTCAGGACCTCTGATACATCCATGATCATGCGGGTGACGTCACCGTTGCCCACCTCTCGGCGATCTTGTCTCCTTCAAGCCGCCGTTCCACAAACCCATCGAACTCCACCTGCTTGCCCGTTTGCGCCTTCGTCCTGTTCCACCTGTTGCGGCAGACCACCTTGTCTGCCTCTGCAATCATGTCCTCGATGGAGACGCGCAGGTCCGGCATTGCCGAATGCATTGCCCGCATCATCTGTTCGTCTCCCGCAACGTCGGTGGGCCTGCCTCCGGGGCCATCGTGGTCGTAAAAGTCCAGAGTCATGTTGCTGCGAATGACCTCCGCCTTCTTGTTGTTCACGAAGTCCTCGAAATGCTGGCGAACGATCGCCTTCATCCTGTCCGTCGTGAGGGTGGTGGCCATCAGGTTCCTCCTGGAGAAGCGCAAGCCGTTTTTCCAACCCCGCCTTTCAGGCTCCCGAATGCTCGCCTGAAGAGATGACGGTAGCGCCAGCCCGCATGGCACAACAAGCAATTGTCTCGCAGCGAAAAACCCAGGGCCGTGTCGTGCAACGACTGGGCAGCCACGGCTATTTGAGCTTCAGCAAGACCCGCACGTTGGTCACGATATCCGCAGGGGTTGCGTCCGCATCCATCCCCACCCGGATCATGCCTCTCTTGTCCACCATCCAGAATGGAGCTGAATGACCAACGTCGTAACCACCGCCAAATTGCTGAACGATCTGACCAACGAGGGTAAGGTCATCTGAGCTCAGACCCTGTGTCGGCGGCTTGTCCATGGCCATTGCGCCTTTATCTTCCTTTGGTGGCGCTACGGCGTCTGTGTCAGGATCCACGGTCACCCCGATTGCGTAGCTCGCCCATACGGCTTGCACCGCCTTCGCAGTTCCTCCAACAAAATGCCAAACGTTTTCCAATCCGAGCGCCTTGCTATACGGGAGCGTGACTGCCGGGACGTCCCTCTTGGGATCAGTAGTGACTGCAACAAAAGTCATCCTATTTGCGTCAGGCCCAAGCTGTTGGTAGACCTCTTTCACTTTGGCCGCTATAAAGGGGCAAATGTCGGTGCAATGGGTGTAGATGAAGCACATCACTACAACTTTGCCCTTCTGTTCCGACATACGGAACGGGAGACCGTTTTGATCGGTGAGTGTGAAATCGGCCGCCGGCTGCGGCTGCTGCACCATGTTATTGACGAGCCCCATGACAGGCTGCTGCTCACCGCCACCCATCGCGGAAGCCGGAATGATAACGCAGCACAGAAGGACCGAAACAATGACGAGCCTTGTTGACCTCAATTTCTTTGCCCTCCGTTACTCGAAAGATACCATTGGTTTGACTGAAGAAAAAGTTCCCCATGCGCAATATGCTTCGACCGCCCTTCGGTTTGCCTTCTTCTTGGAGAACTAATAAATTAGGAGTGACTAACATTGTGTCTTTAGAGGAGCTGAACCATGTCTGAGACAGCGCTTTCAGGGGCTCTTCAGGATTACCTCAGGGCCATCTATTGCCTGGAAAGGGAGGCGGGAGGGGTTTCAACTTCGCTCCTGGCAGAGAGACTCGGCGTGTCCCAGCCTTCGGTGACGAGTATGCTGAAGAAGCTCGCGTCGCGAAAGCTTATCTCGTATACGCCCTACCTTTCTGTCACCCTCACCATGGCGGGCGAGCGGTTTGCCCTTGAAATGGTGCGCCACCATCGCCTCATCGAAACGTACCTGCAGCGCGCGCTGGGGTTTGGCCTCGAGGCTCTTGACGACGAAGCAGACAGACTCGAGCATGCTATCTCCGAAAAGCTGGAAGAGAAAATCGACGAGGTGCTGGGGCGCCCAGCCTTTGACCCTCACGGTTCGCCGATCCCTGGCCGTGATGGACGTATTAGCGAAAGGGACCTGGTGCCGCTTGCCTCGCTGGGCTCGGGAGAGAGCGCGGTAGTCAGCCAGCTCATCTGCAGAGACCCCAAGCAGCTGCGGCATCTGGAATCTATCGGGCTCGTGCCAGGCGCCGTGGTGAGAGTGAAGGTTGCCGATAGTGGCAGTGGCATCATGAGGCTCCAACTTGATTCGAGCGTCGACGAGCCGGTCGGAGAGAGTATTGCCTGCTGCGTGCTGGTCTCCAAGACACAGGTCAGTCTCAAGAAAGGATAGGCTCACATGGCAGACGTAAGAGCTGGTGGAGCTGCGAGTGCTCCTCATCCCAAGCTTCAGCGCGCAGCCCGCGAAGCGATCGAAGGCAGGCGCCGCGGTCTTCTCCGTGTGCTGCCTTTCATCGGCCCGGCTTTCATTGCTTCGATTGCCTACATAGACCCGGGCAATTTTGCGACCAACATCCAGGGCGGGGCGCAGTTCGGCTACGCCTTGCTGTGGGTCATCCTGCTGGCCAACCTGATGGCCATGCTTATTCAGAGTCTCTCGGCAAAGCTGGGCATCGCTACTGGAATGAATCTCGCCGAGATGTGCCGAGCGCGTTTCGTTCCGTGGGTATGCTATGCGCTTTGGATAACCCAGGAAGTTACGGCAATGGCGACCGATCTCGCCGAGTTCCTCGGTGCTGCCATCGGCATTGACCTGCTTTTTCACGTTCCGATGTTTTGGGCCGCTGGAATCACAGGAGTGGCGGTTTTCATCATTTTGGGCGTCACACAGCGCGGTTTTCGCGGACTGGAGATCTTCATCGGTGGGGCGGCAGGCATAATCGCCTTCTGCTATCTGATCGAGACGATCATGGCCAAGCCCGACTGGGGCCAGATCGCTTTCCACAGCTTCGTTCCGAGCCTCCCGGGGAGCGACGCAGTCCTGCTTTCCGTGGGGATAATAGGGGCGACGGTCATGCCGCACGTGATCTACCTTCACTCGGCGTTGACGCAGCATCGGATCGTGGCTCTGGATGAAAAAGAGAAGCGGCGCATCTTTGGATTTGAGAAAATCGATGTTGTGATCGCCATGGCAATAGCAGGTCTGGTGAACATGGCGATGCTGTTCATGGCAGCCAAGGTATTCCACTTCACCGGCCACGCAGATGTTGCGGACATCAATACCGCCTATCAGACCCTTGGACCCCTGCTCGGTGGAGGTGCGGCCTTGATTTTTGGCATCTCGCTGTTTGCCTCGGGAATCTCCAGCTCCCATGTCGGGACCATGGCAGGACAGGTTGTGATGCAGGGATTTGTGGGTTTTCGGATCCCGGTCTGGATACGGCGGCTGGCAACAATGATTCCCGCGTTGCTTGCAATCGCTCTTGGACTCGACCCGACGAGGACGCTTGTCTTAAGCCAGGTCGTGCTGAGCTTCACCTCTGCCGATCCCCGTTATCACTCTGATCATGTTCACTCGTAACCGCAAGCTCATGGGAACCCTCGTCAATCGACGCGCAACGAATGTGCTTGCAATTCTGTGTGCGACAGTCATCCTCGTGTTGAATGTGGTTCTGCTGTACCAGACTTTCGGCGGACAGTTCCCCGGCATGGGCGGGGGTAGCTAGTGAAAACGCAAAGACCGGCAACCAGATCTTCTCGGGAGGGCAACGCGATGTTCAAGCACATTCTTGTCCCCCTTGACGGCTCGCGATTGGCGGAATCGGCTTTGGGAATCGTTGCTTCCCTGGCAAAGCGGTTGAAGGCTTCTGTGACCCTTCTCCATCTGATTGAGAAGGATGCGCCTTCGGAGGTCCACAACGAGAGACATTTGGTCACCGAAGATGAGGCTTCGGCGTACCTGGATGAAGTCGCGCACCTGTCGGTTCTGGCTGGAATACGCGTGTCGACTCATGTGCACGCGTCGCTCGTGAGTGACGTCGCCAAAAGCATAAAGGAACATTCGGAAGAGCTTGCTCCTGATCTGATTGTCATGAGCACTCATGGGAGGGGAGGGGCCCAACGGCTTCTGTTCGGGAACCTCGCTCAGCAAGTCACGGCACAAGGAAAGACCCCAGTTCTGGTAGTGCGTCCCCCTGAGGGCTCTCAAAATATGACCGCAAACGCGGACTGGCGCATGATCCTGGCTCCAATCGACGCTGAGCCATCGCATGAGATGAGCTTGTTGTTCGCATCCGATCTTGCTCTCGCTTTTCACTGCCGATTGCAGCTTCTGATGGTTGTGCCAACGCTGGCCAGGCTCAGTGGATTCCAGGGGGCGTTCGGGCTTTTTTTGCCGGGGACGACGCGCGTCACGTTGGAAATCGAAAGCTCTGCCGCGCGAGACTACCTGGTGACCAAGGAGAAGGAGTTACACGAGAAAGGGGTCCGTACCGGAAGTGAGGTCGGACGAGGGAAGGCAGCACGGGTGATTTCCAAAGCGGCTGAACGTCTTTCGGCGGACCTCATCGTGATAGGCACTCATGGCAGAGCGGGGGCTGAAGCATTCTGGGCCGGAAGCGTTGCTGCCCAGGTGGTGTCACGCACGCATATCCCGCTTCTCCTCTTGCCTCTTGCCGCAACAGAGGAAGGCAAGCCGTCACAAGACCGTGGCAGGCCAAGTGTTCATCCCCCAGGTGGAATATTGTGAACGAAAGGAGGTTTCTCATGAGTTGAGCTGTTGAGCTGTTCTGACGATATTCGAACATGAAAGGTCGCCGTTTCGCTATCGCTGTGGTTCCGCTGATTCGTTCATCGGTTTTTCTGTATTTTCATAGGAGTGTGGCGGCGGAGGAACGAGCGTGAAGAAGCAATTGGTATTCCTCGCGGTATGCATTTTCCTCGCTTCTGACATTTTCGCCCAGGACTTTTCTGAGCTTGTCAAGACAGGAACGCCTCAGGAGATACGCGAAGCGCTTTCCAACGGCGCAAATGCTGAGGTGACTGACTTTCCGTTCTGGACTGTCGGACAATTTCACTCTGAAGCGGCGCACCAATACCAGATTGAAACGGAAGGCCTGACGCCTCTGATGCTCGCGGCTGCCTTCAATTCTGACCCTAAGGTCATCCCCGTGCTGTTGACTGCTGGGGCAAGAATCGAGGAAAAGGATTACGAGGGCGGGACTCCCTTGATGTGGGCAGCAGAGTACAACTCGAACCCGGCGGTCATCTCTGCCCTCCTGGACGCCGGAGCAACAGTTGATGACCGGACAACGATGGATGCGACGGCGTTGATGCTTGCCGCCAAGAACAACCAGAACCCGGAGGTCATTTCGACCCTCCAGCGGGCGGGCGCAAATATCGAAGCGCGAGACGCGGACGGATATACACCTCTGATGTGGGCCGCGGAAAACAATCCCAACCCGGCAATCATTTTCGCCCTTGTGAAGGCAGGAGCGAAGATCGACGATGTGACCACTGACGGCTGGACACCCTTGACCTTTGCAATAGTGAACACCAGGAATCCCACGGTCGTCACTGCCCTCCTGGACGCAGGAGCAAAGGTTGATACCAGGTCACCGGCTGGCTGGACACCGTTGATGTCCGCGGCAATGAGCGCTTCCAACCCTGAGATCATCTCTATTCTTTTGAAGGCAGGAGCGATCGTCAACGACAATAGCACGAGTGGTGCGACGCCTCTGATTTTGGCGGCTCGCTTCAACGAGAATCCCCAGATTATCCCCGTCTTGCTGAAAGCGGGGGCAGACATGAGTCTGAAAGACAACTTTGGAAAGACAGCCCTCGATTACGTTGAGGAGAACCGGGGGGTGAAGGGAACGCAGCGATACGAAGAGCTGAAAAGGAGACGGTAGTTTCTGACCTTGCCTCCTCTCGCTGTTTCAAGCAAACCGCGGAAAGGCAAAATAACCGCGGATAGTCCTAGGGGGCCGCCTCAGGCATGGGCAGCGCGCTTCCGGGAAAGCTGAGGCATGGATGGACGCTGAAAGTGAACACGCCGGCTTTCACGCCGGGATCATCAGCGTAGATCCGCTGGACCTCTTCAGGACTTGCGTCGAAGATGCCCACGCCCACGACGCCGCTGCCATCCGCGATCCGACAGACTATTGGCATGAGGCCGGCGGCGCGAAGGGCCATGTTGCGCTTGCCGTGCTGCATGACGATTGCCGTGACCTCCGGGTCGCGATTCGGGCCTGGCGGCTTGAACTGGGGGCCCGCTTTCAGGATCACGACAGTGTAGGGCCTGCTTTCCTTCAGAGTTTCCCGGATCTGCTGCTCGGTGATCTCGGGAAGACCGGCATCATTCACGTACTTCATGTTTCGCTTCTCGCTTTAGAATAGCCACGCTCACGCGTCGCTGGCAACAGCCGTTCGGAGGCCCGACATCCGCGCTGGGCGCTCGTTGTGCCGGGCACCCTGGCGGTGTCAGCGAGGGCCCGCCCTCTCGGCTTCCACTTCCAACCGCGCCATCCTGACAACCACTTCCCCCTGCCGCGTCACGGGATGGGCGGCAATGTAGCGGTCCGCAACCTCTGCCAGGAAACGCTCGCGCAGATCAGCGGGAAGGCACTCCGTGTACGGCATCCATGTGGTCCTCAGCCAGCCCAGGAGCCCTTCGCGGCCTTTGTGCTTCATGTCGCGCGGGATGAGATCCACGCGGCGTGACACGAGGCCAGACTGGCCCAGCAACGCCTCGTACTCCCGTGGCCCGAAAAATGCCCACGGGAACTGGAACCGGAGAAAGTACTGCCGCCAGGCATCCTCCCGAATGACGTCGGAAGCGACGGAGAAGACTTCTTCACCGTTCCCTTTGCCGCCCATCTGGAACAGGAGCCTGCCCCCAGGCTTCAAGCTTTGCGTGACGCCGCGCAGCAGCGCGCCATGATCCTTGACCCAGTGCAAAGCAGCGTTGGAGAAAATCACATCGAAGCGATTCTCGAAGGCCAGCGCGCTCGCATCCATGACCATGAAAGAAATGCCCGGAAGGGAAGGCCGCCCGCGCTTTCCTGATCATGTCCTTCGAGCTGTCCACGCCGAGGACTCCCCCCGGGGCACCCGACGCGCCAGCTCGGCCGTGACCTTGCCATCCCCGCAGCCGATGTCCAGGATTTGCTCGTCACCCGCCAGCGCGAGCTTCCCCATCAGCTCAAGGGCCCACTGGAACTGCCCGGCCGAGTTTCGCGCGTACTCCTCCGCGTTCCAGCGATACTGCTCAGCCATGCGCCCTCGACGGTTGCTCGCCTTTCAAACGGGCGTATTCGATGAGCGTCAGTGCGATGAGGAGCGCATCCAGCACGGAGAGGGCAATGAGGAACGTGGAGTGAGTCGAGGTCCAGCGGAATACCTGGTAGGCGATGAAGACCCCCAGGACGGCGACAGCCACCGGGTAGGCCCAGAGCTTCCGCCTCCAGAGGAGGAGAACCAGGACCACCTTCACGAGGCCGTGGGAAAGCAGGTAGAAGACGCCGAACTGCTGGGCGTCCACGGTGTAGCGCTGGCCCAGGCCCACCAGGAGATTGGCGATGTAGTCCTGCGGGTCCTCGGCAAGCTCGTTCTGCGTCAGGACCTGGATCCACGTGTCCAGCGTGGCGGGCTTGATGAACCAGAGGAGCACGCCGCCAATCACTTCCAACCCCGCGTGGATGCCCTTGAGCAGGATGGCGACCTCGAACCCGACGTGAAAGATGGCCTTTTTCACTTTTTCAGTTTCCTGACGGCGTCGACCAGCCGCTGCACCTCTTCCATCGTGTTGTAATGCACCGCACCCACGCGGACCATTCCGCCCGTCGGCTCCAGGCCCAGGCGCGTTGTGACCTCAAGCGCGTAGTAGTTCCCATCCGATGCGCAGATGCCCTGCCTGTCCAGCTCTTCGCAGATGCGCCGCGGGTGCATCCCCTCAAGAGTGAACGCGAAGGTTGGCGCCCTGTCTCCAAGACGCCCTGGGTCCGTGATGCCGTGGATCTTCAGTCCTTCTATGGAGGAGAGCCCTTCCAGCATTGCCCTGCCGAGCTTCGATTCCCACGCGCGGATGGCGCACATGCCCGCTTTGAGAAAGGCTGAGCGTGACGAGACGGGGCCCGGCACGGCGGCCCCGCCGAATGTCTTTCCCACCCACGCCAGGTATTCCACCGCCCCCATGGCCCCGGCGATGGACTCGAAGCTCTGGGTTCCCGTCTCCCACTTGTCAGGAGGAGCGTCTCCGGCAGGCCGCACTTTGTAGGCGAAGAGGCGCTCCATGAGATCGTGTTTCCCGTACATGACCCCAATGTGCGGGCCGAAGAACTTGTACGCCGAGCAGACAAGCAGGTCGCAGCCAAGCGCCGCGACGTCCACGGGCCCGTGCGGGGCAAAATGCACCGCGTCCACGAAGCAGAGCGCACCCGTTTTGTGCGCAATCTGCACTGCCCGGGCAACTGGTGAGATCGTGCCCGTTGCGTTGGAGGCAAAGCCGACGGCCACGACCTTTGTACGGGGGCCAACCTGCTTTTCCAGGTCCTGCGCGCTCCATGCGCAGCTGGCCGGATCGAAGTCCACCCACTTCACGACGCATCCTTTGTCTCGCGCGATCAGGACCCAGGGCGTCACGTTTGCGTCATGGTCCAGCCGGGTCACGACGATCTCATCTCCCGGAGAAAGCTCGCGGGCCAGGCTGCGCGATACGTGCAGGGTCAGGGACGTCATGTTCTGTCCGAAGGAGATCTCATCCGGCCGCGCGGCGCCAAGGAAATCAGCAAGCGCGCCTCGCGCCTCCGCCACCATTTCATCCGACTCCCGGCTCGAGCGGAAGGCCCCGCCGTGATTTGCGTTCCTGTGAACCAGGTAATCATTCATACGGTCAATCGACTCTTTGCAGATCTGCGTCCCGGCCGGGTTGTCGAAATGAATGACCCCCGACTCAAGGGCCGGGAAATGAGAGCGCACCGCCTTCTGATCCATCTCCATCATATCTCCTTCCACCGTCTGCAGGCCGCCTGGTGCCCCGGGCCCACCGGGACAAGGCCGGGCTCTGGCGCAGTTCTGCATTCATCAGTTGCAAAGATGCACCGCGGGTGGAATCTGCATCCCCGCGGGATTGCCGCCGCTGAGGGAATCTCCCCGCGGATGGGAAGCTCCCGGAGAGTGCCGACCCTGCCGGGCGAAGGCTCGGAGACCGCGGAGATCAGGGCCCGGGTGTAGGGGTGGGCGGGCCTGTCCACGATGTCATCCGGTGGTGCCCACCTCCACGATCCTGCCAAGGTACATGACGGCGAGCCTGTCTGTGAAGAACCGTGCCGTGGAAATGTCGTGGGTGATGTAGAGGTAGCTGAGCGCTCGCGCTCTCTGGACCTTCCTCATCATGGAAAGGATCTCCGCGCGTGTGGAGAGATCGATCATGGATACCGGCTCGTCGGCCACCAGCAGCGTGGGTGAAAGGATGAGCGTCCGCGCCGTGGCGACGCGCTGGCGCTGTCCGCCTGACAGCATGTGGGGAAACCTGTCCAGGTAGTCTTCGACCGGCACGAGCTTTACCTCGGACAGGGCCGCGCGCACCATCTCTTCCCGCTCGGAGCGGTTGCTGCCCATGCGATGGATGGTCAGGGGCTCCCGCAGGACATCCCGGATTCGAAACCGCGGATTCATGGAGGCGTACGGGTCCTGGAATATCATCTGCGCCCGCCGTCGGTAGGCCGCGGTCTCCGCCCTGCCGGCCCGGGTGATGCTCCGGCCTTCGAAGAGGATCTCACCTGCGGTGGGGGAAAGCAGCTTCACGACCAGCCTGCCCGTGGTGGTCTTGCCGCACCCGGATTCCCCGATCAGCCCGAGGATCTCCCCGCGCCGTATCTCGAAGCTCACACCGTCCACCGCGCGGATCACGTGCCTTCCGCGCCGGGCAGTGAAATGCATGGAAAGGTCCTTGACCGAGAGGACCGGCTGCGCCGGCATCAGCGGCACCTCCAGCAGGCAGCCATGTGTCCAGGAGCGATCTCCGAAAGCGGCGGTTCCGCGCCGCATTTGTCAAACGCAACGGGGCACCGAGGGCGGAACCGGCAGCCCGCGGGCGGCGCCAGCAGGTCGGGAGGGGAGCCGGGAATGAACGCAAGCTCGCTGACTTTCTCCCGCAGGCGCGGCGTTGCCGCAAGCAGCATCTTCGTATAGGGATGGCAGGCCCGGCCGCCGAATATCGCTTCGTTGGATGCCGTCTCCGCCACGCGGCCCGCGTACATCACCAGCACCCTGTCCGCCACCTCGGCTTCCGTGGCCAGGTCATGCGTGATGAAGATGAGGGAGAGGTCCAGCGTCTTCTTCAGCTGCTTGATCGTGTTGAGGATCTGGGCCTGCACGATGACGTCCAGGGCCGTGGTGGGCTCGTCCAGGACGACCACCCGCGGCTCCAGGAAGAGCGCCATCGCAATCACCACTCTCTGCTTCATGCCGCCCGAAAGCTCGTGCGGGTAGCGGCCGGCGACATCCGGGGGAAGCCCCACCAGCCCCAGGTAACCCTCGATGATCCTGCGCGCCTCGGCCGCGGGCGTCTTCCTGTGCCGCTGCAGCGTCTCGTTCATCTGCCTGCCTATCGTGAAGACCGGGGTGAGGCTGTTCATGGCGCCCTGGAAGACCATGGAGATTCTCTCCCACCGCACCTGCCTGCGCACCTGCTCGTCCGTGAGGGACAGGATGTCCACGCCCTCCACCATGACCCTCCCCGCGACGATCCTCCCCGGCGGCGCCGGCATGGCAAGGAGCGCCGTCCCGAGGCTCGTCTTGCCGCAGCCGGACTCACCGACAAGGCCGAGGGTTTCCCCCCGCTGAAGCTCGAAGCTCACATCGTCCACGGCGCGCACGGGACCGCGCCGGGTGAAGTAGTGAAGGGAAAGATTGCGCACAACGACCACCGGATCAGCCATCCGCCGCCTTCCTACCGCGTCCTCAGCTTCGGGTGGAGGATCCTGTCCATCGCGAAACCGATGAAGGAGAACGTCATGCCCATGAGAGCGATCATGAGCCCGGGCGGGACCACCCACCACCAGAGGCCGCCAAGGACCGCGCCGCCCGTGAAGGCGTCATGGAGGATCTGACCCCAGGTGACGATGGTTGCGTCCCCCAGGCCAAGGAGGCTGACGGTGGATTCGTAGACCACCGCGCCTGGAACGGACAGGGCCATCGAAGCGAAAGCGTAGGGGATGAGGAGGGGGACCATGTGGCGGAAGATGAGCCGTGCGCTTCCGGCCCCCAGGGCGCGGGAGGCCTCGATGTATGTCTCCTCCCGGATGGAAAGCGCCATGGCGTAGACGGTCTTCACCGGTCCTGTCCAGAAGAAGACGGACATGATCACGATGAGAAACCAGATGCTCGGCTTGAAGATCGCACTGATCACGATGAGCAGAGGCAGCACCGGCTGGTTGGAGAAGATCTCGAAGATCCTCTGCATGACCCAGTTGACCGGACCTCCGAAGTATGCGGCGGTCACTCCCCACACGACGCCGATTGCCACGGACACGAACGCGGTCAGGAGGCCAATGAGCAGGGCCCACTTGATGCCCGCAATGAGGCCGCTCCAGAGGTCTCTCTTGGAGTTGTCTGTACCCAGCAGGCCGTTCACGCGTCCGGTGACCACCAGCCGGGGATCCGAGATCTGCGCGGCCGCCGTGGGCAGCACCGCGAGCAGGGTCAGCTTGTACGCGCCTTTGAGAGCCTGGGGTCGGGCAAGCATCCCGGGTCCCGCCTGGGAGAACAGGACAGTTGTCGGACGGATGCGGTCCACGTCCACTGCGGCCATGGCGTCAGCAGACTCGCTTCCCTGCAGGAGCCCCATAGCTGCCTGCCCGGCGCTCTTGTCGATGGATATGCGAACATCCATCCCGCTGCCGGCTGAGACCTGTTCCTGGTCCAGCGTGATCTCCGCGCCGTCCGGACGGGTCAGCGTGATTGCCACCGGGATTTCCCCTGTTCCGCGGAAATGGACGACGAGGTCGCGAGGCGGAAGGTCATAGGGGTACGGGTATGTGAAGACAGTGGTCACGAGGCGCGCGGCGTCCGATGTTTCCCGGGAGCTCAGAGAAGGGCCAAGCACAAGAGAAACGGCGGACTTGCGCGCGGCAAATGCGTTTGTCCACACCGGCGGGGCGCTTGCCGGCTGCTCGTCCCAGTAGGTGATGTCATGCCAGCGGGAGCTCGTTTCGGGAAACGTCACGAGGCGCTTTTCGAAAACGGCGCCGGCGAGGAACAGGGCAAGCATGAAAAAGCCGGCAACCCCGGCAGGCTCGCGGCCGAGCTCGGAGAAAAGGTCGCGCAGCCATGGCCGCGCCGGCGGGCGCGGCACACGGTGGTCCTCCTGGCGTCGATTGCGCGGGACCTCCACGCCGCTCACGCGGAAGCCCCGGTCTTTATCCGCGGATCCAGCAACCCGTAGATGAGATCCAGCACCGCGAGCCCGGCGATGTACAGGCCGGTTGTCACGGCCAGGAGACCGAGCGTCACAGGGGTGTCACCCTGCTCAATGGAGATCCAGTAGAGGTTTCCCATGCCCGGCCAGCTGAAGATCCCCTCGAAGATGATGTTGCCGAACACCGACGTGAGCAGGGAAAGAATGGCGATGGTGGTGAGGGGAGGCGCCGCCGCGCGCATTGCATGGCCGAAGAGCACCGTTCTCTCCGGCAGGCCCCGGGCGCGGGCGGCTGTGATGTAGTCTTCCTGGAGGATGCTCAGCACGATGTTTCGCGCCAGGAGCGCCACGCCCCAGAAGCTCACGATGACCAGCGTGACAACCGGAAGGACCATGTGCCAGGCCAGGTCCAGGATCCCCGCCAATCCCTGCGGGGGAGGGATCGAGTGCATGCCCCCTGATGGGAAGAGGGGGAGCATGTAGGCCAGGACCATGATGACGATCATGGCCACCCACCACGTGGGAAGACCGTAGACCACCATGGTGATGACGGAGGCAGACCTGTCCAGGGTCCCGCCGGCTCTCTGTGCCTGCTTCAGGCCGAGCCAGACTCCCAGCAGCACCTGGAGCACGATGGAGGTGGTGAACAGGAGCGCTGTGCGGGGAACGGTCTCCATGATGATCCGCCACACGCTGCGCTCCCCGCGTGAGCTCTTGATGGTGATGGAGTTGCCGAACTGCAGGGTCACGGCGTCGATGGCGCGCCACAGCACCCGCACGGGCACGGGCTGGTCGAGATGGGAGACATGGAAGAGATAGGCCCGCCTTTGCGCCACGAAGGCCTGCACCTGCAGGGCGGATGCGTTCTTCAGCCTCGCCGCTTCGGGCTGCAGGGACTCTTCGATCTGCGCGCGCAACGTCCTCTCCGCGGTGGCGGTGAAGAGGACCGAGAAGATGAGCATCTCGATCACGAAGATGGCCATTGCGTTGAGGATCCGTCGAATGGCGAAAACAGGGTACATCGGGGATCCCTAGAAAAGGACCATGGTGGACGATTCCACGGACGGCGTCTCCCGGCGCAGTTGCGACTCGGCCAGGAGGGTGTAGGTCCCGGCCAGAAGCGTCCTGGTGTCCGCGGCGGGGAGAGTGACGGAATATTGGCCCGGCCGCACAAAGACCGCCTTGTACTTCTTTTCCCCGCCCGCAAGGACAAGGGTCAGGGTCACGCGCGCCGTCGCGTCCGCCGGCGCCGCGGCTGTCTCTGGATATTCGATTGTCGAGACTTTGATGGCAACGACGAGCGGCTTCCCGTGCAGCGCGAGCGGAGGCGGCGTTACTGAGTCGATCCTCGTGGTCGCAATCCTGAAATACCTGTTCCAGAAGCCGGCCTCGAAGGGGTACGACGGATCCCGGAAAGCCGAAAGCTCGACGAAGCTAGCGGTCGGATCCACCGCGTTGATGAAGAACGGGCCGTTGTTGATGTACGCGTTATGATGAGCGTCAATCCAGGCGATTGCCGCCTTGTACCGGGCCACGCACTCCTCCGGCGTGGTGAACTGCCTGATGGACGCCGGCACGTAGGAGGCATCCACGAAATCCTGGAGCTTTGCCTTTATGTCCTCCAGGCACCTGGGGGCCAGCACGTCCACCTCGGTGTAGGCGGGGTCAGAGGAAAAGCTCCACGCGGTTCCTGACTTTCCGCCCTCCGCCACCATTTTCGCCAGGGCTTCGACGATCTCCCAGGAGCAGTTCACCGGCTGTCCTGAGGCGCTCACCGACGTGTACAGCGCGCCGGATGAGCCAATGCGGTCCGGGTCCATGTGGTTGAAGTCGTAATAGACAGTGATGGTTGTGTCGGGGTTGATCACGATCCCCTTGATGATGTCCTGCCCGGGCCGCATGACGCTTTCGTAACCCGCGTCGTACATCCGGTCCTTGTCACCGACCTTCGTGATCCATTTCCAGACAAAGGCCTGAGCATACATGATATCCGCAATTCCGATGGGAATCCCCGTATGCCAGTTGCCCCACTTGTACGTGTAGGTTGCCCTGCTGAAAGAGCTCACGCCCGGCCCCACGGGTACCCACGCGGACTGCCGAGGGTCGTACACGATGGCGTCCGCGGGCACGGGAATCTGCCCCTGGACCGCCGGCTCTCCCTTGTCGCCGGATCCCACGCTTACCTTCGTCAGGACGTCCTGCCAGCTCGCTCGAAGGGGCGCATCTTCCGCCGTGTTGGGGGTCACGAACGTCGCCCTGTCCACTGTCGGAGCGGATATGAACAGGCTGTACATGTCCTTGAAGCCGTCCACCCCTACGGGGTCCCAGGCGCTCGTGAAAAGAGATCCCCGCGCGGAAAGCTGCGTGACACGCAGCACTTTTTCACCGTCTTTTTCCGGCTTCACGTCCGCGGTGATGAGAGACCATGCGTCCAGCCCGTCCCCCAGGCCATACACCATCCGCCGGTTGAACCTGGCCTTGTTGACGGCGAACAGCTGGGACTGGTAGGAGACCTGGATGCGCGTTGCTTCCTTGAGGCCGAGCTCGGTTGCCCGAAGGATGGCGTCCCAATACTCGTCGGCATCCTTGAACTGGCCGTTCTGGACCTTGCGGGTGAGGGCGTCTATTTCGTCGTTCGTGTATCGCCAGAAATGCGGGTTGGCGCCGCCAGCCTGGTAGCCCTGCCAGGGCGCATACCACTGGGAGACGATGTTGTCCCAGTATCGGCGGGTGTCCCCTGCGCCCCAGCCCTCGGTGTAGATGTTCCATTCATAGCGCGCCGGATCATCCTTGTACGCAACTTCGATGCACTTCGCCCTGTCCCACTCCAGCCTTTCCACCCGGATGCCCGCTTTTTCGATCTGGTCCGCGATGTAACGGCCTTCCTTCAGCCGGCCGTTGGGCTCATCCACCCTTATCAGGACCTTCACCGTGAGGTCAGCGCCGTTCCATTGCCAGAACGTGTCTCCCTTGACGAGCTTTCCCCGGAGGGCAGGCAGCTGTGACGCTTTCTGGAGCGCGGAGGTGATGTCCTGGACGGCCTTCTTCTCGTTCCCCGTCGGTGTCATTCCGAGCTTCACTGGTATGAGGTTGTAGCGATACGTGCCGGGCTGACCGGGTGTCGCCATGGTGAACAGGGGGCCGCCGGCGCCTCCCAGGATCTCGTCAACGATGTACTTCCTGTTGATGAGGAAGTTGAGCGCGTACCGCACGTCCCTGATGGCAAACGGATTGAAGTATTCCCTGCCGTCAACGGTGACGGTGTAGGGCGCCTCGTTGGGAATGGGGTTGACCATGAGGGACCAGCTGCCCGAAGGTACGTTGTACACGTCCAGCTTCTTCTGCGTGTCGGCCGGGAGCGATCGGTAGGTATTGCCCTGGACCGGGTACAGGAACACGTCCGTCCTGCCTTCCGCCGTGTCCTTCAACCCGATGTCTTCCTGCATCCGAACGTCGAACAGGACCCTGTCGACAATAGGCCCTTTCTTCGGCTGCTGCGTGGATTGAGCCGGGAGAGCCAGGGCAGAGCTGACCGCCAGCATAAGAACCAACGACAATCGTGTCCGCACGTCGCGCCCCATCAGGGTGAGTATATTAGTGTGAGTATGGTCTCGCAGTCCATCCATCCCGAGACGCTCATCGGGCCGGTCACGATTCGAGTGGCTGACGCTTCCCGTTCGCTTCGCTTTTACCAGGAAGCCCTTGGTTTCAGGCCCGTCGGCCACGTTGCCGGCCTGCCCGCGCTCGGGGCGCCGGGAATGAGGGACGGTGCACCCGTGGTCGTGCTGAAGGAGGTCCCGGGAGCGCGCCCCGCGCGTCATGCATCGGGCCTCTATCACTTCGCAGTCCTGCTCCCCGGCCGCCCTGCCCTGGCAAGGGCGCTTCGCCGGCTCGCCAGGGCGCAGGTCTCCATCGGTCAGGCGGACCACCTGGTCAGCGAAGCCCTGTATCTCTCCGACCCTGACGGCAATGGGATCGAAATCTACCGCGACAGGCCGCGTGACCAGTGGGGGTGGGATGACGGCAGAGTCCGGATGGCAACCGACCCCCTGGACCTGGAGGACCTGCTTCGGGAAGCGGAGAGCGAGCCGGACTCGCCGGACGCGCTCCCGCCGGGCACCCGCACCGGCCATGTGCACCTGCAGGTTTCCGACGTGCAGGAAGCGGTCCAGTTCTACCATGGCATCCTTGGCTTCGACATCGTTGCAGCCTGGCAGGGGGCCGCTTTCCTCAGCGCCGGCGGCTATCACCATCACATCGGGTTGAACAGCTGGGGCTCCCGCGGCGCGCCCCCGGCTCCACCGGGCGCAACGGGCCTGGAGTCGTTTGTTATCAAGGTTCCCGACACGGAAGAGCAGTCGCGTCTTGCCGAACGGCTGCGAGAAGCCGGAGTCCCGGTTGAGGAAACCGACGGCGTTCTTCGCGCCCGCGATCCGTGGAACGTCGGCCTGGAGGTGATGCCGTGAAGATTGCCGTGATCGGGATCACGGGCCGGATCGGGAGCAGGATCGCGCAGGAGGCGCTTTCCCGAGGGCACGAGGTAACGGGAGTTGCGCGTGATCCCCCGAAAGTGACTCTTACGCACCCGAAGCTGCGCGTCATAAAGGGAGATGCCCTGGATCCGGCCTCCGTTGCCGCGGCAGTGGCGGGCCATGACGTGGCGGTGGGCGCAATCGGGCCGGATCCGCAAAAAGGCGTGGGGACGCTCCTGACGGATGCGGCGCGCGCGCTTATTGACGGCGTGAAGCGAGCCCATGTCCGGAGGCTGCTCATTGTCGGCGGCGCTGGAAGCCTGGAGGTGGCCCCGGGGGTCCTGCTCATGGACTCCCCCCAGTTCCCAGCGGACTGGAAGCCGATTGCCAAAGCGCATGCCGACGCGCTGGACATGTATCGCAAGGAAAAATCCCTCGAATGGACGTACCTGTCGCCTGCCGCCATGATCGAGCCGGGCACGCGCACCGGAGCATACCGGACAGGGGATGACAAGCTCCTGAGCGACGCGCACGGCAACAGCAGGATCAGCATGGAAGATTTCGCGGTTGCAATTCTGGAGGAAGTGGAAAAGCCACGCCACGTCCGCAAGCGGTTCACCGTGGCATACTGAAATCTATCGAGGTGCGATATGAACAGGGCATTCTTGATCGTCGTGGGCGTGATCTTCTGTGTCTTTCCCGCGGGCTCACTTGCCGCGCAATGCACCGCCACGCAGGGTGAGCTCCTTGACGCATCCTACAAGCCCGAGGCACCCATGCGCGCAAGCGTGGGGTCGGGGTATGTTCTCACGGGAATCGTTCGGGCCTCCGGTGATTGCCGGCCCATTGCGGGAGCCACGGTGGAGCTCTGGCTTGCCGGGCCCAACGGGTATTCAGACAACTACTCGGGGACCGTGGTGGCGGACAAGAGCGGCCACTACAGGTTCCAGAGCCCCTTTCCGTCCGCGTCAACCGGTCGCCCTCCCCATATCCACATGAGAGTGGCGGCGGACGGCTTCCTGCCCATTCAGACCGAGTGTTTTCCCCGGAAGGGCACGGCAACGGGAGTTTTCGACATCGTCCTGGAGCCGGGGGGATGATGCGCGCGGGCTGAGCCCTGCCACCCCGTGAACCTCGCTGAACGAATGGCGGCGCTCCCGCCGCCCCTGCGCATTGCTGACGCCCGAAGAACCCTCAGGGACACGCTCCTGGGGTCGGGAACGAGGCTTGTCGCGATAGACGATGATCCGACCGGCACGCAGACAGTCCACGGGGTGCGGGTCTTCATGGAATGGTCGGTGCGCACCCTCCGTGAAGCCTTCGCTCTCCCCGAGCCCCTGTTTTTCATCTCGACGAACTCCCGCAGCCTGTCGCGAGCCGAGGCGACGGCCTTGGCTCACGAGGTGGGGAGAAATCTCAGCGCCGCCGCGAGGCAGGCTGGCCGCAGATTTCTCGCTGACTCTCGGAGCGACAGCACGCTGCGCGGCCACTTCCCCGCGGAGGTGGACGCCCTGGCCGCCGAGCTGGCGGGAGCGGTTGACGGGGTGATCCTTGTGCCTGCCTTTTTCGACGCGGGGCGCTACACCATCGACAACGTGCACTTTGTGGACACGGGACGCGAGCTTGTGCCCGCAAGCGACACGGAGTTCGCGAAGGACCCCGATTTCGGGTTCACGCACGCGGACCTGCGTGAATGGGTGCAGGAGAAAACCTCTGGTCGAGTGCGGGCGGACCAGGTGATCCCCCTTTCTATTGAAGATATTCGACGGGGAGGGCCGGAGAAGGTCGCCGAAAAGCTTGCGGCCGCGCGAAACGGGATCCCCATTATCGCGAACGCCGCCTGCGACGAAGACCTGGAAGTTCTTGCCCTGGGCGCGCAGGCCGCGGAAGGGCGCGGCAGGAGCTTCCTGTATCGCACAAGCGCGTCATTCGTCAAAGTTCGGGCGGGAATCAGCGACAGGCCCCTTCTCAGCCGGTCGGAAATGGAGCCGGGCCCTGGACCGGGGCTCGTCATTGCAGGCTCCTACGTCTCAAGGACTTCAGAGCAGATCCGGCGCCTCCTGGAGCCCGGCCGCGTCGTGCCGGTGGAGTTTTCTGTCCCCCTGCTTCTCCACGGGAGCACTCGGGCGGAAGAAATCCGAAGAGCCGCTCATACGGCCTCGGAGGCGCTTGCGCGCGGCACCACTGTCCTTGTGTTCACCACGCGTGAGAAACATTCCTCCTCCGACTTCCTTGCCGCCGGCAGGATCGTCATGGACGGGCTGTGCGATGTCGTCCGCGGCATTCGGCAGAAGCCCGGCTTCCTGGTGGCCAAGGGAGGAATCACGAGCATCGCGATTGCGCGGACGGCGCTGGGCTGCTCCGAGGCGCGCGTGCTCGGGCAGGTCCTCAAGGGAGTTCCCGTGTGGCGCCTCGGGGCCGCATCGACGTGGGGCGATATTCCCTACGTCGTGTTCCCCGGAAATGTCGGAGACCAGACCGCGCTCCTTCGCGTCGTGGAAGCGCTCACGGGGTGAGGGACCAGTCTTTGAGCGCCTGCAGGAGACTGGGAGGCATTGCCAATTGGAAGCGGGCGCCGTTGGCCTCTATCTCCGCTGCCGCTTCCCCCACCGAAACGCCCTGAATCCGCGCTCGAGGAATCAGGAAACAGTCCACCCCGTAGGGATGGAGGGATTTCACAGGGTCGCGCATCAGGACAAGCTCATACGGGCTCAGGATCAGCAGGTGGCCGGTCCTGGTCCGTCCCCGCCTTCGGGAAGGCTCCGCTTGGAATCGAAAGACCCGGGGAGCGCCTTCATCCAGAGTGGAAAAAGGAATATTGAGAAGGAAGTTCCATTTGAAGGGGATCTCGGGGCTCTGCGGCGGCTCGCACGGAACCTTCAGCCGGGGACCTGCCACCTTCTTTCGAAGCTCGAGCAGCGCCGGCTCCATCATGCGTCGGCACACCAGGTTGTAGCGGATGGTCACGCGTCTGGCAGACGAGAGGAAGCTCAGCCTCCCGTACAGCAGGATCTGTACGTCCTCCACGCCCGCCAGCTCATCCAGGCCGATAGTCACCCGTATCCCCGGCTCGGGCTTTTCCGTCCAGAGACCGACAGCGCGGCCTCCAAGGGCAAGGATCTCCAGGGGTGTGATCACCTTCCCGGTTCCCAACCCTGTGGATCTCACCGAAGGAGGGATGACCAGGAGTTGTTGAAGTGTTTTCACGCCGCACTGATCCTTGAGTAGTTCCCAGGCGCCGGCGGGGAGGTCTTCCTGTGTCCTTGGAATGTAGGGGTGGCCGGCGTAGATTCCGCGAAAATAGAACCCGCCTTCCCGTTCCGTGTAGGGGCTTTCCCAGCTTTCCGCCGGATCCTCGGCCTTGCGCCGCACCTTGATCAATTCAGCAACTTTCATATGCCCCAAACGGTATTCGTCCGGACGCGCGCTGTCAATTGCGCTCGACCGCCCTCGACCGCCCCGCAATGCTCAGGTCGTTCACGTCCATTTTGTGGTATATACTGGGGGAGAAAATCGCACTATCTCAGGGGGAGAGCCATGGCTATAAAGAGCGAGTGGGTGAGGTATGGGGACCAAGTCGGCTACCTGGCCGTGCCGGAGCTGGCGGCAACGCCTTTGCCGAGCATCGTGGTCATCCAGGAGATCGTCGGGGTGGATGAGCACATCGAGGACGTGACGCGCCGCGTGGCCGCGGCGGGATATGTCGCGCTTGCGCCGGACCTCTTCTCGGTGAATGGTGAAAGGCCCCCGGCCCTCACCCGGGAGAGGGTCCGGAAAGCCATGGGCTTCATGCGCACCCTGCCCCCAACCGCCTTCGCAGACGCGGCGCTGAGGGAGGCGGAGCTTGCGAAGCTGGCGCAGGCCGAACGCCAACCCCTCGGTGAGAGCCTGGGACAGCTCATGGGCTCGACCGCTCCCGCGAGGATGGCGGGGATGATCGGTCAGCTGCGAAGCGCCGTGCGCTACCTGCGGTCCGAGCGCCCCGAGTGCAGGCAACAGCCGGTGGGGTGCGTCGGGTTCTGCATGGGCGGCGGGCTCTCGGCGCTCCTCGCCTGTGAGGAGCCCGACATAGCGGCGTGCGCCGTTTTCTACGGAAACACTCCCCCGGCGGAAAAGATCGCCGCAATCAAGTCCCCGGTTATCGCGTTCTACGGAGAGCTGGATCAACGGGTGAATGCGCGGAATTCCCGCATTCGAAGAGGCAATGCGCAAAGGCGGGAGGTCCTTCGAGCACCATATCTACCCGGGAGCCGCTCACGCCTTTTTCAACGACGGCGGCCCGAGGTACAACGTTGCCGCTGCTCGTGACGCTTTTGCGCGCCTTCTCATGTTCTTTGCCGGGAATCTCTCGGGGTAGGCTTTCCGCGTGAGCACCGAATGCCTCGTGATGGCCAAGCCCGCCGGCCCGGGCTGCAACATGCGCTGCGGCTACTGCTACTACCTGGGCAAAGCCGCTCTTTTCCCGCCGGGGCCATGGCGCATGCCGGAGGACCTGCTGGAGCGCTTCATAGCACAGCGCCTGGAGGCCTCTCCTGGTCCCACGACCCATTTCGAATGGCACGGCGGTGAGCCGACGATCCTCGGGCTGGATTATTTCCGCCATATCGTTCGCCTTCAGAACGCTCATCGCCCGTCGGGCCGGAGGGTGTCCAATGGCATCCAGACCAACGGCCTGCTCCTTGACGAGGCCTGGGCGAAGTTCTTGAAGGAGGAAGGCTTCTCAGTCGGGCTGAGCCTGGATGGGCCTGCAGACCTTCATGACGTGTTTCGAAGGACCGCCGCTGCCGGCGCGGGCGGCAACACTCATGCGCGGGTGGCCGCCGCTTTCCAGCTTCTCAAGAGGCACGGCGTATTCTGCAACGTCCTCTGCGTCCTTCACGCGGAGAACGCCGCGGAGCCCGACCGGGTGTATGACTTCTTTCGAGCACTGGGAGTGAAGTACCTCCAGTTCCTGCCCCTGGTGGTCCCCACTCCACGAGGCGGCGTGAGCGCGCCCACCGCGTCCCCCGGCGCCATCGGGGCTTTCCTGTGCCGCATATTCGACAGGTGGCTGCAGAACGACGTGGGGCGCGTTGTGATCCAGGCCTTCGACGAGGCGCTGCGTCCGATCTACGGGGTCCCGCATGCCTTGTGCATTCACCGCGAGACCTGCGGAGACGTCGCCGTGCTGGAGCATGACGGCGGGCTCTACATGTGCGATCACTACGTTGACGCCGACGCACTTCCTGGGCAACCTGAGAGAGCGGCCGCTGTCAGAGATGGTGGCTGATCCCGCCATGAGGCGCTTCGGCCAGGCCAGGCGGGACGCGCTGCCCCGCGCGTGTCGGGAGTGCGACGTGCTTGCATCCTGCAACGGCGGCTGCCCGAAGGACCGCATTGCCGTTGCCCCTGACGGTGAAGCCGGCCTGAGCTACCTCTGCCCGGCGTACCGGATGTTCTTTCGTCACAGCCGGCCCGGCCTGGAGCGCCTGGCCCGGCACATGAAGCTCGGCAAGTCTCTCCGGTCCTTCGCTGCGGCATGACAAGGGCTGGCGGGAGCAGGCATCAACCGGGACCGAGCACCTGCGCAATCCTCAACTCGCCGTCACCCATGCACCTTCGAAGCTTCGTCACCCAATCGATGGCCTGCTGATTGGAGTCCACCCTGATGAGCGTGAAGCCCGGGATGAGCTCCTTGCCCTCCATGAACGGGCCGTCCGTGATCGACACCTTTCCATTGCTGAGCTTCAGGTGGGTTGTTTTGGGAGCGAGCTGGCCAGTCGCGACAATCACGCCCGACCGGGTACCTTCCTCCATGAGCTTCATCATCTCCGCCATACCCTCGGGGGAAGGTGGTGTTCTCCGTGCACCCTCCTCCGCGGTGAAATAGACAAAGAACTGCATCTGATTCTCTCCTCTCACACGTAGTCGAACGACTGGCGCCGAAAGGGACATAGGCTGATGGCGGCTTCTCCAGAACATACAAGCGTCGAGCGACGGAAACAATGTCAGGTTGTCGTGAGTTGGCCGTGATGCTTCCCAATCGTTATTCTCAACTCGTGAGGAAAATGACATGGGAACGATAGGCATCTATGGATTCGGCAGGATTGGCAGGACCTTGCTTCGCAACGCGCTGGAGCGAAAGCTCTTTGCGCCGACTCACATCGCCGACATCAAGGATCCCGCGACAATGGCCGCGCTGTTCGAAGTTGACACCAACTACGGCCGTTGGCCGGAGCCTGTGTCCTTCGGCGAGGGCAGTTTTCGCATCGGAGATCGGCGAATCGCCTTCATTGACACGAAGGCTTCTGTGCCCGACTGGGGATCACTCGGCGTCGACGTGGTGGTGGATTGTTCCGGGCGGGCCACCCGACGGGAGAACGCGCAGCTTCACGTGAATCGAGGCGCCAGGAAGGTCCTTGTCAGCGCTGGGAGCAAATCCCTCTCCGACTGCGATGCTGTTCTTCTTCCTGGCATCAACCTCGACGCCTATGACGCGAAGAAGCACCACATCATCAGCATGGGGAGCTGCACGACCAACGCGCTTGCACCCGTGGTCAAGATCATACGGGAGAACCTCGGCATCGCGAGCGGGTTCTTCGCGACCGTCCACTCCTACACGAACACCCAGTCGCTCACCGATCAGCCCATGGCGGATCGGCGCGATTCCTGGGCCGCGGCGGAAAACATCATTCCCAGCTCTTCCGGCGCGGCGAAGGTCCTGCTTTTCATCTGGCCGGATCTCAAGGTCACCGGAAAAGCGTACCGGGTGCCCACGCGAACCGGAAGCATTGTCGAGCTGGTGGCCAGCGTCGAACGCGCGACAGATGCCGAATCACTGAGGGAGATTTTTCGCCGGGCCGCAGGCTCACCGGCGCTTCAGGGGATTCTCGGCGTCCTGGAGGATGAATACGCTTCGTCGCGAATCGTGGGAGATACCCGCTCGTCCATCGTTGACCTTCCATTGATCGGGGTGATGGGTGACCGCATGGTCTCGGTTGCAGCCTGGTATGACAACGAGTACGGCTTCTGCAGCCGCCTTGCCGAGACCGCGCGACTCCTGGCCGGCTGACCTTGGCGCGCTGTGCCCTCTCATGCGCCGTGATGCCTCGTTCCCCGGTACAAAGAATCCACGCACTCCGAAAGGAAGGCCTCGAGCTCGATCCGAAACGGCGCAAGCGTCGTGTCGGATCTGATCACGGCTTCCACGTTGCCAGCCTCCCTGTCCTTCGACGCGCGCAGGGCGAAGTCTCGAAACTGAATATATTCTGACTCGGAGTCATTACCAAGGAGGCTCTTGTGGCGGCTGACATAAAGGGGAAGTGGGCGCTCGTGACAGGGGCATCCTCAGGGATCGGGGCGGAGCTGTCCCGCGAGCTGGCGGCTCGAGGCGCGAACCTCATCCTGGTTGCGCGCAGGCGAGACGCACTGGATGCCCTTGCCGGGGAGCTCACGGAGAAAGGGGTCCAGGTCAGGGTGGAGGCGGCGGACCTCGCCAAACCGGGCGAGCCCGAACGTCTCTTCGAGACCCTGCGCTCTACCGGCATCAGTGTCTCTCTCCTTGCAAACAACGCCGGCTTTGGGGCGTATGGACCTTTCGATTCTATTGATGCCGCAACCGAGGAGTCCATGCTGGATGTGGATGTGAAGGCGCTCGCGCGGATGACGAGGGTCTTTGTGGGTCCCATGAGGGCGGCCGGCTTCGGCAGGATCCTGCTCACCGCCTCAACCGGAGCCTACCAGCCCACGCCGCTTTACGCTACCTACAGCGCCGCGAAGGCGTTCGTGCTCAGCTACGGCTACGCGATACGGCGCGAGCTTCGCGGCTCCGGCGTCACGGTGACCGTGCTTTCCCCCGGCGTCACGCGGACCGATTTTCACCGTCTTTCCGGGCTGGAAACGAACCCCTTCAAGCGAATCACGATGATGGAGATCTCCCCTGTTGCAAAGGCCGCAGTCCGGGCCCTCCTGCGCGGCAGGGCTGAGCTGGTCCCCGGGTTCCTCAACAAGGCGATGGTGTTCTTCGTCGGCTTTCTTCCGCGAGCCGCTCAGGCGGCATTGGCGGAATCCATGATGAAATAAAAAGACTTTACTCCGCGGAATTCCATGATATACTCAACTTCTAAATAGCGAAACAGACTTCCGCATAGTCGAAAAGAATGTCCGGAGGGAATCCGTGAAGCCTTTGACCCTTATGGTCCCCGGTCCTGTCCAGGTAAGCACGCCCGTCTTGAACCGCATGGCGGCAACGCAGGTGCCCCACTATGGGGAAGAGGCCATTGGGGCCTACAACGCGTGTATCGAGCGCCTGCGGCCCCTGTTCGGCCTCGGAGACAGCGGAAACATCTACATCTTCCCCGGCTCGGGGAGCATCGCAAACGAGGTCTGCTCCGCCACGTTCATCCGCCCGGGGGATGAGGTCATCGTGGCCACCAACGGCACCTTCGGCGAAAGGGTGAGGGACCAGGCGGCCTCCTACGGCGCGCAGATCGTTCACGTGAAGGCTGATGAGGGAAAGCCGGTGACCGCGGACATGATCGAGGATGCCGTCCGCGCCCATCCGGGCGTCTCGCTGATCATGGCCGTCCACCTCGAGACATCCACCGGCGTCCTCAATCCCATCCAGGCCATTGGCGCAGTTGCGGGCAGGCACCGCATTCCGTTTTGCAGTTGATGCGGTTTCTTCCTTCGGGACAGAAAGAATCGACATGGAGAAGTGGAACATCTCCATTTGCGCCACAGCCACCCAGAAGGGGCTGGAGTCTCCGCCGGGCCTGGGCATCGCCGCGGTGAGCAGGGCAGGCTGGGAGATTCTCCTCGATCGCAAAACCACCGGAACCGGCTGGTTCCTGAACCTCCTTCTATGGAAGAAAGTGCAGGAAGGCAAGGAGATCCGCAAGGGAGTCGTTTATCCCCTGCCCGGTGACCATGCCTGTGAACAATGTCTACGCCCTCCTGGAGAGCCTGGAAGAGATTGGAAGGGAGGGGTGGGAGGCGCGGCTCCTGCGTCACCAGAGAATGGCGCAGGCCGTGCGCCAGGGGATGCAGTGCATGGGCTTTCAGCTCTTCCCTGAGGAAGGCTGCTGCGCTAATGCAGTCACCTCCGTCCGCAACAATCTCCCCATCCAGGTCTCCGAGCTCATCGGTTTTCTCAAGGATTTCGTTCACACCGAGATCAGCAACGGGCTCTTCGAGCTGTACAACAAGCTGATCAGGATAGGCCATATCGGGCAGACCGCGGAACGGGAGCACGTCGTGCCGGTTCTTTTCGGGATCGAGCATTTCCTGAGGAAAAAAGGCGTGAACCTTGCGCTGGGTTCGAGCCTTGTGGGCATTGAACGACTCTGAAAACCGTTTCAAGGAGGTGTGGCATGAAGAAACGAATCCTGGCACTGGCGCTCGTTCTCCTGTGCCTCGGAGGGATGGCGTTCGCCGCGGGCGACGCTCCGGTGAGGGTGATCATCATCCCCCCCGCCCGGTTGACCCCTGGCTATCTGGGTGATGGAGCCGGGGCCATTTTCGCCAGCTTCGTGTATGACTGGCTGTTCAGGATCAACGGGCAGACCGGCAAGGTCGAGCCGTCCCTCGTTGAATCCTACACGATGTCACCTGATGCGAAGGTGTGGACCATGAAGCTCCGCAAGGGGGTCAAGTTCCATCACGGCACCGTCTTCACCGCGGATGACGTCACCTATACGGTCAACAGGTGGCTGGACAAGAAGCTCGGGATGGTCCCCAACGGGGTGTTTGGAAGCCTCATCCAGAAGGTCGAGAAAGTGGACCCCTACACCGTCAGGTTCACCCTGACCCAGACGGACGTCGACTTCAACCTGAAGCTGGGGAGCGATTTCAATAAGTAGGTAGATTTACGCTGCCCGGTCCAGCGTGGCCAGGAAATCCTGCAGATGGCGGCCGCTTGCAATGGAGCTGCGGATCTGCAGCATCCCGTCTGCCCCTGTCTCCGACCACGTCATGCCTCCCTGCTTCATTCGGCCCGCGATGACGTTCTTACAGGCACTCTCGATGGTGCCGCTGCCAATGGGAAGGCGGGCACCACGGTAGACGTCATACTGCATCCTTTCTTTGTTGTCGGTGAAATAGTCGATCTGCCCTTGGATGAGGTCGCGGTAGTCCCTGTGCTCAACCATGTCACGAATCACATGCAATTCTTGGAGGAACGTCTCGACTTTTCCTTCCCAGAGGGTGGTTTTCCAAGCTTTGAAATGTTTCCAGTACTCGGGAGTCTGTTCGCCATAGAGTTTCTTGCACAGCTCCGAGACGTGCTCGCAGGCGTGATAGAAATCCAGAATGAAGGTGCTGTTGGGCGGAGCAAGCTCAACGAAACGATCCCAGATCCACTTCGCCCCATCAGCCAGGAACACCAGCCGCGTCTTTTTCACATCCTCCGCTCGGCGTTGCACCTCCACCGTCAAGCGCTTGAAGAACTCATCGGCGTGTTCGATGCCGCTGACGTAGCTGCTGGCTGTGCAAAACGCCTCCTGCTGCTTTTCGTCCCAGCCAATCGAGGAGACCGCCCCCACCTTCACATCGCGCCACACGGTCGGGCAAGTTCTTTTGCCATCAACACTTCGCTCTTCCTCTCCTCGCTGGCGAAGCTTCGTGGCATCCACCGACACTGCCATCCGCTCCTTGATCACATTCTCTTTGGCTATGAGCTGCCTCTTGTCGAAGACCTGCGCGATCTCCTCTTGTCGCAGCCCCTCCAGACGCTCGCCCAACTCTGCGTCCATGTCCAAGGACTTCCTCAAGGAGATCAGCTCCGTTGCATCAGGGCGAAAGATCTCGTGAAACCGATCCAGGCTCTTTTGATAGGCCTCCCGCCCTGTAAAGGAGGAGAGAAAGTACTGGCAGCCGGGAGTGTGTCGCATCTGGATTCCCAGTTTCTCATCCTGGGGAAAGTATCCCCCACCGCCTTCTTGCTTACTGAAGTAGTAGGCTCGCCGGTATTCGACCATCCCGAATAGTCCGTGAAGACTGGTCCTGCGGTAGCCTACGAACTTGTACTTCCGAGCGTCTTTGCGAATGACGGCTCCCTCATAGCCCGTGTCCAACTGCTCGAAGACGGCGCCCATGGTTGCGCGTCCCAGTCTCATGAGGAACTCCAGAAGGTTCTTCTCGGTCAGAAACATGTCGCTGCTGTCGGTGATCTTCAGCCCATATGCTGCCTTGAAGTTTTCAAGGATTTGCGTTACCAGAGAATCCATTGTCCTTTCCCTCCCAGCTTCGAGATTTTTGCCAGTGGTAGTTTACCACGCGCTGGGAGGGACCTTTCTAGCCCCAAAACTACCAACAGCCGGAATTTGCACCCCTGAAGCTGCTGGACTACAACACGCCCATGCTCGCGCACGACTATGACAATGACAAGCTCGGAGAGACAAAGCCCTCCGGCACGGGCGCCTACCAGGTCGAGACCCTCGTTCCCAAGGAAAGGGTCGTCTTCAAGGCGAACACGAGCTACTGGGTGAACGGGGCTCCGGGCCTGGACAGGATAGAGCTCCTCTTCATCCCTGACACAGAGACCGAGATCAAGATGATGGAGTCCGGCCAGGCGGATGTCGTCACCGACATCAGCGTGGACCAGTACAAGAGACTCAACGCGAACCCCGCTACCACGGGCCTGTACATAAAGCTGGGGCACCATGTCCCCATCTCCATGAGGACCGACATTCCTCCCTTCAACGACCCGAAAGTCCGCATGGCAATGAAGCTGGTTGTCGACAGGCAGAAGATGCTGGACACCGTCATGTTCGGCATGGGGTCCCTGGGAAATGATTCCCCCATTGCCCCCTTCCATCCCTACTATGACGACCTGGGCGGAATCAGGCAGAGGGACATCGGGAAGGCCAAGGCCCTCCTTGCGCAGGCGGGGTACACCGACAAGAACCCCCTGAGCGTCACGTTGTATTGCAGCTCGAACACCCCGCCGGAGCTGGATGTCGCGCTGGCCTTCCAGCAGATGGCGAAGGACGCCGGCATTGACGTCGAGATCAGCACCTCACCCCGGGATGTCTACTATGCCAAGCACTGGCTGAAGGAGACCCTGACCGCCACCCTGTGGGGCCACAGGGAGGACGTGACCCAGCTCCTGAGGCTTGCCTACATGAGCGGCGGCCCGTGGAACGAGGGGCACTACGCCAACCCGGAGCTGGACAAGAACATTCAGCTTGCCACCTCCACAACGGACACCGCGAAGCGCAAGGAATACTTCAAGAACATCCAGCAGATCCTGGCGGATGACGGTCCTTCAATCATTTCCTTCTTCCAGCCCTACTTCGGGGCTACGTCGAAGCGGATCAAGGACTTCTATCTCACCCGCAACTGGATCAACGACTACCGCTTCATGAAGCTCGCGGCGCCGCAGTAGAGCGCCATCTCCGCCACGGCTCCTCCCGGCCCTCGCGGGTCGGGAGGAGCCTCTTTCGAGGACACGGGATGATACGGTACGGCTTGAAAAGACTCGGTCTCATTCTCGTCTCTCTTTTCGTCGCCTCCATCATCATCTTCCTCATCACCGAGATCATTCCCGGAGACGTTGCGCAGATGATCCTCGGTCAGAACGTCACCCCTGATGCCCTGGCCGCCCTGCGTGAGCGCCTTGGCCTGATGAACCCGCCCGCCGTCCGGTACCTGCACTGGATCGGTGGGGTCCTGCAGGGCAACCTGGGAGACTCCCTGTCCATGCAGGGCGTGGGCATCGCGGACCTCATTGCCCGACGAGGGCTGAACTCGCTCTTCCTCGCCGCCGCCTCCACCATCCTGCTGGTCCCTCTCTCACTGTTCATGGGCGTGATTGCCGGGCTGAAGGAAGACAAATGGCCTGACAGCGTGATCTCCACCCTTTCCCTGATCGCCATTTCCCTTCCGGAGTTCATCTCAGGCACTTTCCTCATGCTCGTGTTCAGTGTGTGGCTGAGGTGGCTGCCGGCTGCAAGCGCAATCAATTCGGATGTGAGCCTCTTCCGACAGCTCCCCCTGCTGGTCCTCCCCATCGTCACCGTGTCCCTGGTCCTCCTGGGGTACGTTGCGCGCATGGTCCGCGCAAGCGTCATAGAAGCCTCGCGGTCTCCCTACGCGCGGAGCGCCATCCTCAAGGGGCTGCCGCCTTTCCTCGTGAACAGGAGGCACATCCTCAGGAACGCGCTTCTTCCGTCGGTCACCATCATCGCGATGAACATCGGCTGGCTGTTCGGGGGCATCATCATCGTGGAATCCGTCTTCGGCTTCCCGGGATTGGGAAGCCTCGTCCTCTTTGCCATTCAGCAGCGGGACGTGCCTCTCATCGAGGACGTCGTCCTCCTGATGGCCGCGGCATACCTTGTCCTGAACCTGCTTGCTGACGTCGTCTATGCGCTGCTCAATCCGAGGATCAGGTACTGACAATGAGCACGGCACGCCCCGCCCGTGACGCATCCTGTCCCGAGAACGAGGAGCCGAGGCTCCAGCAGATTGTCGGCGCCGTGGGGAGGACCCTGCGGTCGTTCGCGGACACGGTGCGTCGCCTGTGCGCTTCCCGTGCCGCGCTCATCAGCATGATCATCCTGGTCTTCTGGCTCCTCATGTCCGTCATGGGGCCCGCCATTGCCCCCTATGATTCGGCAAAGCACAACCTGGCGGACCGGTTCACGGGTCCGTCCCTCCAGCACCTGTGCGGCACCGACCGGTTCGGGCGTGACGAGTTCAGCAGGATCATCCTGGGAAGCCGCACGGTCTTCCTGCTTGCCGCTTCCTCCACCCTGGTAAGCCTTCTCATCGGCACCTCCGTGGGGCTGGCCTCGGGATATGCGGGCGGGACCGTGGATGAGGTCATCATGAGGTTCACCGACATCCTCATGTCATTCCCGTCGCTCCTGTTCGCCATGCTCATGCTGGGCATCATGGGTCCAACGTTCATCGGGGTCGTCATCGTCATCGCAATCGTGTTCTTTCCCCGAATAGCCCGGGTGGTCAGGAGCGTGGTCCTGGACCTCAAGACGAAAGAGTTCGTGGAAGCCGCCAAGGTGCGGGGGGAGAGCGGCTTCTACATCATGTTCGTGGAGATACTTCCCAACACCCTTGGCCCTCTTGGCGTGGAGGCGGCGGTGAGGTTCGGGTATGCCATCTTCACCAGCGCCTCCCTGGGGTTTCTCGGGCTCGGCGTCCAGCCGCCCACCCCGGACTGGGGGCTCATGATGAGCGATGCGCAGGCGTACGTGACAACGGCGCCGTGGATGGCCATCTTTCCCGCCCTTGCAATCGCCAGCCTCACCGTGGCAGTGAACTTCCTGAGCGACGCCATCCGGAAGCTGGAAAGCGGTGACCTGTAACATGGGGACGCGAATGCCCGTGGATGACATCCTTCAGATCCGGGACCTCGAAGTCTCCTACAGCACACGGTCCGGCACCCTGCGCGCCATTCGGGATCTGAGCCTGAGCCTCCGGAGGAACGAGACCTACGGAGTGGTTGGAGAGTCCGGCTGCGGGAAGAGCACTCTTGCATTCGCCATCATGGGATACCTGGAAAGAAACGGCGCCGTCACCCGCGGGGAGATCCTTTTCAACGGAGAGGACCTCCTGAAGAAGTCCCGCTCCGAGATGCGCGCGCTGTGGGGAAAAAAGATATCCATGATTTACCAGGACCCCACGGCGGCCCTCAACCCGTCCCTCACCGTGGGCCTCCAGATCGCAGAGATCCTCCAGGTGCACCAGGGCCAGTCCTGGGATGCGGCGCGGAGGCAGGCTGTGTCCATGCTTTCCCGCCTGCAGATTGCTGATCCCGAGATGATTGCGGACCGCTATCCCCACCAGCTTTCCGGTGGCATGCGCCAGAGGGTGTGCATCGCCATGGCTTTCATCATGAAGCCGGACCTCCTCATCCTGGATGAGCCCACCACGAACCTGGACGTCACCACGGAGGCCAACATCCTGGACATGCTGAACGATCTGAAGAACGATTTCAGCGCGACCACCCTCTACATCTCCCACGACCTGGGAGTGGTGTACAAGGTCTCCGACCGGGTGGGGGTCATGTACGGGGGGAGGTTCGTCGAAGAGGGGTACATCGCGGACATTATCTGCTCACCCAAGCATCCGTACACCAAGGGGCTCCTGCGCTGTATCCCCGAGGTGCTGCTGGACAAGAGCAAGAGACGCCTGACCCCGATCCCCGGAAGCGTGGCGGAGCTCGGCGCCATGCCGTACGGGTGCGCCTTTACCCCCCGGTGCGCCCACCGCACGGAGAAGTGCCAGCGTGAAAACCCTGAACGGATGCCTTTCGGCGGGGACAGGCTTGTCCGCTGCCACTACACGCGGGAGATAGATGAGCAGGAGAGGAAGGCGCCCGCCTGCGATGAAGAGCCGCAGAGGCCGGAATGCGAGGACCTGGGCGAGCGGGGGTTCGCCTCGGCGCTGCTTTCACTCACCCGCGTGCAAAAACACTATGGGGACCTCACGTCTCTCTTTGCCCGCGGCAGCGCGCGGAAAGTCCGCGCGGTGGACGACGTGTCCCTGATCATCCCGGGCCGCTCCACCCTGGGACTGGTCGGGGAAAGCGGCTGCGGGAAAAGCACTCTGCTGAGAGTGATTGCCGGCCTCGAAGCTGCCACGGGGGGAAGCCTCGTCTTTGACCAGCAGGACATCTCGGTGCCCATCGGGAAGCGAAAACGCGGCATGGCCAAGCGGATCCAGGTTGTGTTCCAGGACCCCCGCTCCACATTGAACCCCCGCAAGACCATCGGGCAGGCGATCATGAGACCCATCAGGCTCACGGGCCTTTCCTTCCGGGAGGCGGAGCAGCGCGCGCGTGAGCTGCTGGAATCCGTGAACCTGGGGTGCGAGTTCCTGGACCGCTTCCCCGAGCAGCTGAGCGGCGGGCAGAAGCAGCGCATCGCCATCGCCCGCGCGTTTGCGAGCAACCCCGACCTGATTCTCTGTGATGAGCCGACCTCCAGCCTGGACGTTTCAATCCAGGCGTCCATCATCAACCTCCTCCTGGAGCTGCAGAAAGAGAAGGGCACCACGTATCTTTTCATCTCCCACGCCCTGGGCGTGGTGAGCTATCTCTGCGACACCATGGCGGTGATGTACCTGGGGGCAATCGTGGAGCACGGCCCGAAGAACAAGGTCCTCTCTCCGCCCTATCACCCGTACACCGAAGCGCTCCTCTCCTCCCTGTCGGTCCCCCGGCCCAACGCGTCCCAGGAGCGCATACGCCTGGAAGGCTCGGTCCCCAGCGCCCGCGAGATCCCCAGCGGGTGCAGGTTCCACACCCGCTGTCCACGCAAGGCCGGCAGGATCTGTGAAACAACGGAGCCCCCACGGGTCACGACGGATGGCGACAACGACCATTTCCTGTACTGCCACATTCCCCTGGAGGAATTGAGGCGCATGAAGCCGGTTTTCAAGGAGGTATGAAGGTGGACGTCAACGCGCAGTTCTGCTACTGGGAAAGGCCGAAGCTCAGGGTGCTCTCCGACAGGCAGAGAGAGACCATCTACGGATCCGCGCTGGAGGTCCTGGAAAGGACGGGCGCAAAGCTGTACTCTCCGCGGGCTCTCACTCTCCTGCAGGAGGCCGGCGCCGAGGTCATTGATGATCACCTGGTGAAGATCCCCTCCGGCGTCGTGGAGAACGCGGTGGCAAGCGCCGGAAAGAGAGTGGTCCTTGCTGACCGCACGGGGAAGAGGAAGCTCGTCCTTGAAGGGGACAACATCTTTTTCGGTCCGGGCTCAGACAACCCGTCCACAATTGACCTGGACACGCAGGAACGGCGCACCAGCGTCCTGAAAGACGTGGAGAGGGGGGCGCGGCTTGCCGACGCCCTCCCGAACATCGACTTCCTCATGTCCTTCGCGCTGGCAAGCGATGTCCCCTCCAAGGCCGCTGATGCCTGCCACTTCGAGGCCATGGTCAGCAACTCCACCAAGCCCATCACCGCCACCGCCCCGGACCTGGACGGCTTGAAGGCAATCTACGAGATTGCGTGCGCGGTGAGCGGCGGGGAGGCGAAGTTCAGGCAAAACCCGTTCTTCATCCTCTACGAGCAGCCCCACTCGCCGTTGAAGCACGCCGGGCATTCCCTGGACAAGCTCATCTTCTGCACGGAGAAAGGCATCCCGGTCCTGTACGCATCAACGCCGTCCATCGGCGCGGCGAGCCCCGTGACCCTTGGCGGGAGCTTCGTGCTGAACATGGCGGAGTACCTCACTGCCCTGGTCCTGGTGCAGCAGGTGAAGCGCGGGGCGACCCTGGTGTTCGGCGGGGGGCCCACCACGCTGGACATGAGGACCACCGTCTATTCGTACAGCGCGCCGGAGACAATGCTCAGTCTGTGCGTCCGCAAGGAGCTCGGAGAATACCTGGGCATTCCCGTCTTCAACGCCGGGGGCTTCAGCGATTCGCAGCTTCCGGACCAGCAGGCTGCCCTTGAATGCGCCTCGTCCCTGATCTACGCGGCCATGGCGGGAGGGAACCTCATTCATGACGTCGGATACCTTGCCTCCGGGATGACGTCGTCCCTGGAGATGCTCACGATCTGCGACGAGCAGATCTCCCAGGTGAAGCGGTTCCTGCGCAGCTTTGCGGTGGACACCGAATCCCTGGCGGTGGATCTCATAGACCAGGTGGGCCCCGAGGGAGATTTCCTTGCAACGGATCTCACCCTGAACAGGTTCAAGGAAGAGATCTGGTCCCCCACCATCATTGATCGAAACATTCACGAGAGATGGAAGTCGGCCGGCAGCACGACGCTGCGGGACAGGGCCCGGGAAAAGGCGAGGGGGCTCCTGACCAGCCACCAGCCGCAGTGCCTCCCGGAGGACGTGAAGAAGGGCGTACGCGCTATCGTGAAGAGGTACGAGCAGAGTCGTTCGTAAGGACCTCGAACATCGCCCCTTTTATCTCTTCGATGCGGGCCGGCGTCATTCGGAACGCCGGCCCCGTGACGCTGATGGCCGCGACAACCCTGCCGTTCATGTCCCGGTAGGGCATGGCAACGCAGACCACCTCGTTTCGAAACTCCTCTGCATCCAGGGCATACCCGTTCCTGCGGATCTCCGCGAGCTTCCTGCGAAGCTGCCCCGTGGAGGAAATGGATTTCGACGTGTAGGCCGGCAGAGCGGTGCCCGGCGGAAAGAGCTTTTCCAGGACCGGCTGATCCAGGCTGGCCAGCAGCACCTTGCCCAGGGCGGTGCAGTGGGCAAGGAGCTTCGTGCCGATCTGGATGTCTGTCTTCAGCACGTGAGGGCTGTCGATCTTGGCGATGTAGGCGATCTCTTTCATCCCCTGGTCCAGGACCGCAAGGTTGATGGTCTCCTGCGTCTTGCTCGCCAGGGTTTCCAGGCGCCCCATGGCTTCATTCATCACGTCGCTCTGGTTCTGATACACGCATCCCAGCTCGAACGCCTTCAGCCCCAGGCGGTATTTGCCCCGCTGGAGCGCCTGCTCGATGTAGCCGCGGTTCTTGAGGACGCTCACCGTCCTGTGGATGGTGCTTGCTTTCTTGCCCAGGAGCCCCGCCATCTCCGTGATGCCCGCCTCCCGCTTCTCAGCGGAGAACAGCTCCAGGACGTTCAGGGCGACGTCGATGGATGTCTGTTTCGGAGGCCGGGGGCGCTTGCTCACTGGGGAAGACGCAGGTCCGACGGGCCCCGCGCCGACATGCGAAGCCGGGGGTTCACCCTCCCCGCCAGCTCCTTCATGATCTCGCAATATTTCACTTTCAGTCGGGCGCCGTCCACGCCCGGACCGAACTCCTGCTTGAAATAGCACGGGGCGCACACGCGGATGATCTCCGCGCCTTCCCAGAACCTGTTGATGGCGCCCAGGTTCTGCTCGGCAGCCATGGTCACGATGTCCATGGGAACCTTCACCGAAGCGCGGATGGCGGCGAGCATGGGCAGCGTCAGGTCCGACACCGGGTTGATGCTGTCCGCCCCCGCGGTTTCGGCAAGGCGCGCGCCGGCGGGGTTGGAAACTCCGGCCGTGTAGGAGAGCTTGAAGACGGTGTCCTTCGGGAGGTCACCCGAAAGGCGCATCTGGTGGAAAAGCTGCGTCACCTCTTCCCCGTAGAAAAGGAACCCTCGCAGGCCGGCTTCCACGCACCGAAGCACATCCTCGATGAGGTACGCAAGCTGGTCGGCTCCCCGCACGCGCACCCCCGAGGCGTGTCCCCACGGGGAGTGGTAGTGGCTGCCCACGTCGAAGTTCGCGCGCGGGCCGGGGATCACGATCAGCTCGATGCGGGCATCCCGCGCAATGCGCGCCAGCGCCTGCAGCTCGCCGAAGGTCAGGCTGTGGGTTCCCGCTCCTATGGCGATGACCCTGTGGATGGGGATGTCCCTCCTGCCGCTCTCATCTGCCACGGCCTCCAGCTCTGCCACGGACTCCACGCCGGAGACCTCCATGCGGAACTGGCATCCGTCAGGGAAGGACAGGGGAGAGGTCGGCAGGTCATAGAGATCGCGTTTGGGAAGCGCGTACTTCGCCAGGAGCTGCTGCGCTCTTTCCATGGGTGCCTCGCTTTTCTACTATATGGAAGTATATTCCTCTATTTTGAAGAACTTGTCAACGAAACCGCCGGTTGAGCGGCGAGGGCTCAATCCTGCAGATCGGGGTACAGCCGGGCGGAGCACTCCGGGCATATCCCGTGGCTGAACTCCACCTCCGCGTGGTCCTTCATGTAGTTCTCCACCTGGTGCCAGTAGCCCTTGTCGTCCCTGATCTTCTTGCAGGAGGCGCAAATGGGAAGCAGCCCGCTCAGTCTTTTCAGGTTTGTCAGCGCATTGCTGAGATCCGCCACCAGCTTCTCCCGCTCCTTCTCCGCGCGCCGGCGCTCCGTGACGTCGCGCATGAGGAGGATCTTTCCGGACCGCCTGCCTGTCTTGCTTGTGAGCTTCGTGACGGAGACCTCCAGGGTCATGTCACCCCGCCCCGGAGGGCTCAACGTCAGCGTCTCGTCGTTTCTCCGCAGGCACTCGCTGAGCGCCGGAAATGTCTCCCGCAGCTCCTTCCCGACCGGCGGGGAGCGCGTCCCCAGGAGCCGGGAGGCGGTGGAGTTGATATCGATGATCCTGTCCAGGGCGTCCAGGACGAGGAAGCCGTCCTGCATGTCTTCTACCATCGCTGAGCGGGCCCGGGGGACGAGGTCCAGGAGGCGCAGGCGGTTGAAGGCGGCAAGGATCAGGAGCGCGCTGAGCGCAAATCCGAGCGACATGGTGTCCAGCCCGGGGACCGGACCGGCGGGAAGGACGGAGAGGAGGAACCCGATCCACGGCACCAGGACGGAGCCGACCAGGATGAGCGACTGCAGCAGATAGAGGCTTGCCGCCCTGATGGCGACCCGGAGGATGTGATAGGTCGCGACAAGGCAGGTGGCAAGAAACCACAGGACTGAAAAGAAATACCACGCGCCGTGGCTGTAGATCACCGTGTTGGTCCCCGGGATGCGGCCCGGGGTGAACCCGGTCCAGATCAGGTGGTGCAGGCTGTTCGTGAAAGCCAGGGCGATGGTAGCGACGGGCACCGCCCAGAAGAAGGCGATCATCCCGGGAGAAAGGGGCCAGCTCGACTCGGAGTACTGAATTGCGAACACGAGAAAAAGCGGCGCAACGTTGGCTATGCCGATGTAGCTGATTGCGTTCCACAGGTACCGGTGCGCTGCATCCGGCGACGTGGTCTCCATGGCCGAGAAAAAGCACCATATCGAAATGGCAAAGAGGGTCAGGCTCAGGGCAAGGCCGCCGGGCACGTGACGCTTGCGCCAGGCGGAGCCGCCCGCAAAAAGGACCGTGAAGGCCGCCGCAAAGAGAAGGAGCGACAACGGAGTGACCATGGCTCCCTCATCATAGCATGGCGCGGCAGCGCCGGCACGGCGGACGCCGAGCCCCAGCTTTATTGCACTCCGGCCCCTGTCCTCGCTATAGTGCCTTCCATGGAGCACATGAAGAGAACCGACACCTGCGGAGCGCTTCGCGCAAAAGACGCCGGCAGACGCGTCACCTTGAACGGCTGGGTGCACAGGCACCGCGACCATGGCGGAATCAGGTTCTTCGATCTGCGGGACCGTTATGGCCTGACGCAGGTGGTGGTGGACTCTGACGCTTCCCCCGAGCTTGCAGAGACCGGCAAGCAGCTGAAGTTCGAATACTGCGTGGCCGTGGAGGGCGCCGTGCGCGCTCGCCCGGCTGCCATGGCGAACCCGAACTTGCCCACCGGGGAGATCGAGGTCAAGGCGGACAAGATCTCCATCCTGAGCCGCTGCGAGGTCCTTCCGTTCATGGTGGATGAGAAGGCGGACGCAAAAGAGGACACCCGGTTCAAGTATCGCTACATAGACCTGCGCACGGCGCGCATGCAGCGCAACATTGCGCTGCGTCACGCCGCGGCGTTCGCGGCCCGAGAGTTCCTTGTGTCGCGCGGGTTTTACGAGATCGACACCCCCCTGTTCATCAAGTCCACCCCGGAAGGCGCTCGTGACTACCTTGTGCCATCCCGCTTGAACCCGGGCCGGTTCTACGCGCTTCCCCAGTCTCCGCAGCTCTACAAGCAGATCCTGATGGTGTCCGGGTTCGACAAGTACTTCCAGATTGCCCGGTGCTTCCGTGATGAGGACGCGCGCGGTGACAGGCAGCCCGAGTTCACCCAGATCGACATCGAGATGAGCTTCGTGTCGCGTGAAGACGTGTTCCTCCTGGTCGAAGGCCTGATGGCTCATATCTTCAAGAAATCCATAGGCAAGGACATCACGGCCCCGTTCCAGAGGCTTGCCTATGAGGAGGCCATGAACCGCTTCGGCTCGGACAAACCTGATCTCAGGTTCGGCCTGGAATTGCATGACTTCGGGGACTTCGCGAAAAAGGGCGGCTTCGAGGTCTTCAAGAAAGTCGTGGAGTCCGGAGGCGCGGTGAAAGCCCTCGTCGCCACGGGATGCGGGGAGTACTCCCGCAAGCAGATCGGGGAGCTGGAGGCGGTGGCCAAGGTCTACGGCGCGGCGGGGCTTGCCTCCATGAAAGTGACGGCGCAGGGCCTGGAAGGCGGCGTCTCCAAGTTCTACGCGGAACAGGCTGGGCCCATGTGCGCGGAGCTGGGCGCAAAACCCGGGGACCTCATCCTCATGGTGGGAGCTGACCTCAGAAAGGCCTGCATTTCCCTGGGAGCCATCCGCGCGCAGTTGGGGAAGGACCTCAAGCTTGCCGCGGAAGGTGACTTTCGGTTCTGCTGGATCATCGATTTCCCCCTTTTCGAATGGAACGAAGAGGAGAAGAGGTGGGACCCCGCGCACCACATGTTCACCATGCCGCAGGAAAGGTTCGTGGCGGATTTCGAGAAGAGACCTGCAGAGGTCAAGGGAGATCTGTACGACCTGGTGTGCAACGGCGTAGAGCTTGCCTCGGGGTCCATCAGGATCCACGACGCCGATCTGCAGAGGAGGATCTTCACGTTCCTCGGCTTCTCCGAAGAAGAGGCGCAGAGCCGCTTCGGCTTCCTCCTGGAAGCCTTCCGCTACGGCCCGCCTCCCCACGGCGGGATAGCCCCAGGCTTCGACAGGCTCGTGGCCATGATGGCCGGGGAGCCCACCATAAGGGAGGTCATCGCATTCCCCAAGAACACCCTGGGTCAAAGCCCCATGGATGATTGTCCCTCGGAAGTGGATTCCAAGCAGCTTCGGGATCTCCATCTCAGCATCATCAGGGAAGAGCCGGCACAGTGAACAGGCGGGAAAGGGTGGAAGCCGCAATCCGTCACACGCAGCCGGACAAGGTGCCGTATCACGTGAGCTTCACCGTTCCCGCGCGGGAGGCAATGGCCCGCTGGTACGGAGACGACGATTTCGAGGCCTCCCTGGGCAACTGCCTGCTCATGCTGGAGACCGAGCCGGCTGGCTCCTGGCGCCGGGTGCATGACGAGATCTGGGAGGACCAGTTCGGCGTCCAATGGGACAGGACAATCGACGCGGACATCGGCACGGTCTGCAACACCCGGCTCACCCGGGAGAGCCTGAAGACCTGTCCGTTCCCTGACCCGCTGGACCCTGCGCGCTTCGAGGGGTGGGGAGCCCGCCTCGCGGCCCGCGGTGATTCCTTCGTTGTCGCGAGCATCGGGTTCAGCCTTTTCGAACGGGCGTGGACCCTTGCCGGCATGGAGACCGTGCTCATGGCGATGGCGGACGACAAGCCGTTCATCAATGAGCTCCTGGACCGCATCCTGGATTTCAACCTGACGCTCATAGAGAAAGCCTGTTCGTATCCCATAGACGCCATGCGCTTCGGGGACGACTGGGGCCAGCAGCGCGGGCTCATCATGGGTCCGGCCCTGTGGCGGGAGCTGATTGGTCCCCGGGTGAGGCGCATGTACCAGCTCGTCAAGTCCCGGGGCAAGAAAGTCTTCATCCATTCCTGCGGCAAGGTGGATGAGCTCTTTCCGGACCTGATAGAGAGCGGGCTGGACGTGTTCAACCCGTTCCAGCCGGAGGTCATGGACGTGGAGGACATGAAGAGGCGCTACGGCTCCCGGCTGTCATTCTTCGGCGGCATCAGCACCCAGAAGACGCTTCCGTTCGGCACGGTGGAGCAGGTGAAGGAAGAGGTGAAGGCGCTTTTGGAAAGGGTCGGCAGGAACGGCGGGTATATCGCCTCACCCGCGCATGACGTTCCCAAGGATGCAAAGCCAGAGAATATCGCCGCGATGATCGAGGTGCTGCAAGGGCAATAGATGCCTGGCCCCGGGGCTGGAGGCTCGGGTTGGAGGCTCCTGGGCCCGCCCTACTTCTGCTGTTCCAGGACACCCATCACGATCCGGGCGATGATGTCCACCAGCCGGGGGTCAACGTCCTCCAGCCCCGGCTTCGGCTTCCCCCACCCCTGTTCCTCCCGTACTTTGTACAACGTGCTGATCTCATTCTGGGAGAGCGGCTTGGGCTCCCCCAGGATCCTGGTGACCAGCCGGACCCTCGCGTACATCTCCAGCACTTCCATGCGGTAGTATGCGTGCATCACATCGGTGCCCACGGTGAGCGCCCCATGATTTGACAGGAGCATCGCATCACAGTCGGGGATCTCCTTCTCCACCGCGTTGGGGATTTCCTGCGTGGTCGGGGTCCCGTATTCCGCAAAGCCCACCTTGCCGAGCCCGAATACAACCTCGGGAAGGATGATGTCCGCGTCCAGCCGGATGTGGCACGCCGCGAACCCCGTTGCCGCGGGGGGATGCGCATGGACGATGGCGGTGACATCGGGTCGCGCCTTGTACACGGCCAGGTGCATCTTCGTTTCCGAGCTCGGCTTCATGCTGCCGGAGATGACGCCGCCCTGCATGTCGATCTTCAGGATCGAATCCACCGTGACGTCGCCCTTGTTCACGTTCGTGGGGGTAATAAGGATCTGGTTCTCCGCGAGCCGGACGCTGATGTTCCCGTCATTTGCCGCGACGAAGAACCGGTCACGCAACCTCTTCCCGGCCTCGACGATCTGCAGCCGGGCTTCCTGTTCCTGCATGAAAGCGATAGTAACGATTCAGGACTGCCGCGTCCAACGTCCAAGGAACGGCACGCTGACGACGGCAATCCCGATGGTCCCCATGCCGTGCCCGATGGAGACCTGGTCGATGATGTTGAAAAGATTGCTGTGTCCCCCGAGCGATTGAGCGCCGCCGCGAGCCTGGCGCGTAGTCCTGGAGCGTCATGGCTTTCTGAAGCATCTGGAGCGTTGTGCCGGGAGGCGGCGTCTTCACGGGCAGCTCAGGCATATCCGGCAGGGGCGCGCGAGGATTGACCGCAGCGCGAGCGGCCAGGAGATGGAAAAAAACCTGCGGGCACCCTCCCAGTTTCGGCGCGCCCACAGGCTTGTGTATTGTTATTTATGTTACAATTCGAGGGATTATTGATCAATAAATTACAGTTGTCAAGTCTAATATTGAAAATAACCAGCGATTATGCCGATAATTACGATTGTTGGATAACAGTCAGAATGTTAGTATTAACATTCTGCGGAGTCCACACAAAGTGGCGACAAGAAACCGGAAAGGAAGAATCGAGCAAATACTCGGGACTCTTCGAAGCGGGAGAGCCGCGTCCATCCACGAGTTGTCCCTGGAGCTTTCCGTTTCCGAAATGACCATCAGACGAGACCTCATGCTGCTTGCCGCCCAGAACAAGGTCCGCCTGGTCAGATCCGGGGCCGTGCTTCGAACGGGAGGGGAAGCTTCACCGCCGGTCTATTCGCTTGCCTCGGACAGCGCCTCCCGGGCGGCAGAGAAGGCAAGGATCGGCGCCAAAGCGGCTTCGCTTGTGCAGCCGGGCGATGTGGTGATCATCGACTCAGGGTCCACCACGGAGTGGCTGGCTCGCAGTCTTCCCCAGGAGATGCCGGTGACTGTCATCTGTTTTGCGCTGAACATTCTGCTGGAAGTGGGGGGGCGCAAGAACTGCACGGTGGTTTTCGCGGGCGGCAGGCTCAAAAGCGACACGCTGGTGTTCGAGAGCGTCGAAGGTCTCGAGCTCATCCGCCGCTACCGCGCCAACAAGGCGTTCCTGTCCGCGGGCGGTGTGAGTGATTCACTGGGGGTGACCTGCGTCGAGGCCGCGGAGGCTGAGCTGAAGAAGGCCGCCATCCAGTCCGCGCAATCCAGGATCCTCGTTGTCGATTCCAGCAAACTGGGAAGGGTCACCCCCTCGTGGTTCGCTGCGCTGGATGACTTTGACGTGATGGTGACTGACTCTGGAATCTCATTGGAATATGTGGAGATCGCGCGATCGAGGGGGATCGCGCTGCACGTGGCCTGAGGATGCCTGGGCCGGGACTTCCTTGCCCTCCCGTTCATACACCAAAAGCACGCTTCGCCCGTCACTCATCCTGTACACTATGAGCGTGGATGCGTCGCCGGATAGCAACGATGCGCAGCAGAGGATCGAGGAGGCCTACAGAAGGGAAAGGCCGCGGCACATGGCCCGCCTGCGCGCCTCGGGGCGCAGCCTGGAAGAGGCGGAGGACTTTGTGCATGACCTCTACCTCGAGACGCTGGAGCGCATGCCTTTTGTCTCCAGCATCCGAAACCTGCCGGCCTGGATCAATTCGCTGTTCACCCGGCGGCTCATAGACGCCTGGCGGCATGAACAGGTACGCAAGGCATCGGGTGAAGTCGACGTCGCTGAGGAGACCCTCCAGGAGATCATCGCCGGCACGGGCCTGGATCCTCTGGACGGTTTTGTGAGGGACAGCCTGGTGGACGCCCTGAACGACGCGCTGCGCGTCCTGCCCGCGGCCCAGCGCCGGGTGGTAGAAGCCCAGGTATTCGGCGGCCTGACCTTCCGGGAGATAGCGGAAGCCACCGGAGAAAGCATCGACACTCTGACGGCCCGCAAACGGTACGCCTTGCGCAACCTTTCCCAGGCCCTGAGGCACTGGATTGATGAGTGAACAAACGGGATCGGGCGGCAGCTCGAACCGGCGACTATCCCGGGCTGAGCCCGGAGGAGGTGGGTGATGTCTGACAGGAATTACAGCAGCGGACCTGAAGAGGGCGGCTCCGGCGGAATGGAGGGCTGGTGGGAAGACCGCAGCCTCCCGGTGAAGATCCTCATGGGAACTGGATTTGGCATCCTGGGGATCGGCCTGCTCGCCTTTTTCGGCTGGGCGGTGATGGCCCTGTGGAACTGGCTGGTGCCCGATCTCTTCGGCCTCAAGCGGCTTGACTATTGGCATGCATGGGGCTTGCTGATCTTGTGCTGGATCCTGTTCAAGAGTTGGGGGACCGGCAACAGCAGCCGCCGTACCGACCGAAAGCGCAAAAAGCAGCTGCGCCGCTACATGCAGCCGGACCAGGCTGCCGCTGGGGAAAGTCCGGCGGGGTCCCCCGGAGGAAACCCATGAAAGCGATAGTAGCTCCAAAGTACGGATCAGCGTTCCTTCGGGTCCAGGAAGTAGCAAAGCCCGTTCCCCGGGACAATGAAGTACTGGTGGAGGTTCATGCAGCATCAGTCAACGCCGCGGATGTGCATCTGCTGAGCGGGAAGCCCTTCTTCATTCGCCTGATGGGATTCGGGCTTCTCAGGCCCAGGAACGCCATCCTCGGCGCCGCTGTCGCGGGGCGGGTTGCAGCGGTCGGGAGCATGACCAGGGAGTTTCGGCCCGGTGACGAAGTATTCGGGGACTTGTTCCGTTGCGGCTTCGGTGGTCTTGCCGAGTTTGTGTGTGCGCGTGAAGACGCCTTGGCGTTGAAGCCCCGCGGATTGTCTTTCGAGGAAGCCGCGGCCGTTCCCATGGCGGCGGTCACGGCCTTGCAGGGGCTTCGTGACAAGGGTCACGTTCACGCCGGGCAGAAAGTGCTGGTGTACGGGGCCTCTGGCGGCGTCGGTACTTTTGCGGTGCAGATTGCCAGGTCGTTCGGCGCAGAGGTGACCGCCGTCTGCAGCACCGGTAACGTGGACACAATGCGCTCACTCGGTGCGGATCACGTCATTGATTACACCAAGGAAGACTTCGTTCAGAGCGGAAAGCACTATGACCTTATCATTGCTGCAAACGGAAATCGGTCGATCTCGGACTACAGACGCGCGTTGGGCCCCAACGGAGCGTATGTCATGATCGGCGGTTCGGCCAGGCAAATGTCCCAAGCCATGTTTCTTGGACCGTTGATGTCACTCCGGGGGACCAGGAAAATGGGGAGCCTGATGGCGAAGCCAAGCAAACGCGACCTGGTTTTCCTCAGAGGGCTTCTTGAAGCCGGCGAAGTTGTCCCTGTCATTGACAGACGCTACCCCCTGGCTGAGGGCGTGGAAGCGCTGCGGTATCTTGAAAACGGCCATGCCAAAGGGAAAGTGGTCGTACGGGTGGAACACTAGATGAGGTTCCAAACCAGTCTGGACGCAAGCTCTCCCTCCCGCAGGAGTTCGTTTTTTTACAATACTCGCTGCTGGGGAAGCTCTATCTTCTGCCCTGGAATGAAGGTTGGTGACCTTGTATGGAGTCTTCAACGCCGCATCTGTGCTAGAGGAGCTTCTTGACCCCTGCGTGGATTGATTCTCATATTAGCTGCAGTGGACAAGCGGCTGGCGGCGGTAAAGCGGATCGCGGAGACGGTCCACGCCCGGCGGGTGGTCGCCGGTGACCGGTGAGGAGGATGGAGATGGCTGAGCACCGGGTGTTGTCGCATGACAAGTGGGTCGAGGCACGGAAGAAGCACCTCGCCAAGGAGAAGGAGTTCACGCGGCTGCGCGACCAGCTGAGCCGCGAGCGCCGCGAGCTGCCCTGGGAGTTGGTGGAGAAGGAGCTACACGTTCGCGGGCGAGCGCGGCACGCAAACTCTGAGCGACCTGTTCGACGGCCGGAGCCAGCTGGTCGTCTACCACGCCATGTTCAACCCCGAAACCGCGGGACCGAAGACGACGTGGACGGTCGACGCCCCCTGCTTCTCCTGCTCCTTCTGGATGGACAACTTCAACGGCATCACCGTCCACCTCAACCACCGCGACATCACGATGGCCGCCGTCTCTCGCGCGCCCTATCCGGCGATCGCCACCTACAAGAAGCGCATGGGCTGGGGCTTTCCCTGGTACTCGTCGGCAGGCAGCGATTTCAACTTCGACTACCGCGTCTCCTTCACCGATGCCGAACGCGCCGCCGGGAAGGTGGACTACAACTACGGCATGAACTCGTGGAGCTCGATGTCGGAGGCGCCGGGCATCAGCGTCTTCCTCAAGGGCGGAGATGGCCGCATCTTCCACACCTACTCCACCTACGCGCGCGGGCTTGACATGCTGAACGTCGCCTACCACTACATGGACCTGGCGCCGAAGGGTCGAGACGAAGGGGACTCGGGCCAAAGGTGGGTTCGCCGCCGCGACGAGTACCCGGACTGAGGTGACGATGGACACCCGTCGAATCTTATTGTCGCTGCGCCTGGCCAGGCCGGCCCGCCGGCGCGGCTTCTGTCCCGCCTGCGGGATCGATGTTACCGGTACGGCGGCGGCCGCGCGCGGCATGGAGATGGCGACCGGCGGCGTGACGGTGGCCGTCGTGCTCGCGGTGGCCGCGGCGGCCTGGGCGATCACGGCGTGGCAAATGCTCCGTTCGGGCATGATGATGGGCTCGGGCATGGCGATGGGTCTCGGCCCCGTATGGCCGTTCGCGGTCACCTGGACGGAGATGATGGCCGCCATGATGCTGCCTTCGGCCATCCCGCTCGTGTACCGCTTCGCGCGGCAGGCGGAGGGCCGGCGCGCGCGGCCGTTCGCCCTTGCCGTGCTGGCGCTGGTCTACCTGGCGGTCTGGCTCGCCTTCGGGGTGGCCTGCTACTTTGCCTACAACGCGCTCGGTATGTCCGGGCGCAGCCGGGCCCTGGCCGGCGGCGTCGCGCTTGGGCTCGCCGCGCTCTACGCGCTGACGCCGCTCAAGCGTATTACCCAGGACCGCTGCCGCGAAGTTTGTGCGTTGCACGGTCCGCTGCCCTTCAAGCTGGTCCGCGCCGGCGCCCTCGCCGGGTGGCGCTACGGGTTGAGCTGTCTGGGCTGCAGCGCCGGCCTGATGGTCGCCATGGTCCTGGTCGGGATGTCCAGCCTGATCTGGACGGTTGTGCTGGCGGCCCTGGTCCTCGTCTACAAGTTCGCCCCACCGATGAGCTGGCGGCTGGACGTGGCGCTGGCAGCCGTGGTGGCCGGGCTCGGGATCGCCTACGCGGCGATAGGCTGACGGTCGATGGCCGAGCTGGCTGGAGCGCCAATCGCAGCCGCCCTCTTGCAGGGAACATGGTTTTCGACAACCCGATAGTACGCCTCATGATCAAAAGCCTCGTGCTGGTGGCAGCCGGGGCTTCGGGCATCATCGCGAAAAGCAACCTGCCCCTGTCCATCGTGCTGTTTGCCCTCTCGGTCCTGTTCGGCGCAGCAGACTACCTCCTGTCGCACAGGATAACCACTCTGGTCATGGAGCGCATCACCGGCATCCTCGAAGCGGCGTACAGTTGCTGCAACTTTGCCCCTGACGAGGATGTCAGGGCAACGGTGTTCACCGCATCGCCCACCAGGAAGGACTCCCTTCACCAGATTGGCCGCTACTACCCGACCAACCGGTACTCGAGCTACCGCAGGGGCCTGTCGACAAGCAAGGGAATAATCGGACTGTGCTTCAGAAGTCAGCAGCGGTGTCTTGAGGTCATCAAGCAGGAGTCGTCATTCAAGAGTCACCTGGTGGCGAAGTGGGGCTTCACGAAAGAAGAGGCTGACAGGGTGAAGATACGCAGGAGCTACCTGGCAATTCCGCTTTTCGACGCGCACGGAAAAACCCTGGGTGTCGCATACTTCGATTCCGCGAAGGAAGACACCTTCAGCCCCGAAGCAATTGACATGCTGGCGAATGCCTGCGTACCTTTGTGCAAGTGGGTGAGGTAACCTGATGCCCAGATCGACAAGACCAAAGGCCCTGCAGACCCCATCTGCCAACCAGTATCTGTCCTACGGCTGGAAGAGGGTGCACACCTCTGCCGCAGGGACCGCCTACACATCGACAGTACCGTCGGACATAAAGAACAGAATGATGGAAGCCGGCAAGGAGAAAAGAGTTCTCTCAACAGGCACCGTCTTCGAGCGGCTCCTTTCCCGTGCAAGCAGCAACGTCGTAGCGTTCAAGGAAACCAGGACAAGGCCTACAGCTCGACAAGAAACTTGACCTTGTCTCCCCTGTACACGCAGCGGACAACGTAAACCGCGCGTGAGTCCATGGAAAGAACCTTCGTCTTGATGATCAAGGCCAGGTCCGCTTTCTTCATTCTCAGGAGCTTCCCTTCATAGGCATCGGCTTTTCCCGGCTCGATGGAGACGGCGGATCTTGCCAGGGAGTACCCGTAGTCCTCTTCGAGGATGTCGTTGAAGGGTCTTGAAACCATGTCCTTGAGATGGATATCCCGGCAGGTCTCCGCGGCAATATTGATCTCCTCGAAGCACAGGGGCTCATTATCTCCCAGCCTCAGCCTTTCGATCCTGGTGATCTCGGTGCCGCTCCTGATTCCCAGCTCATGGCCCAGGTCCGCTTTTGCGGCCACGGACTCGATCTTGATGACCCGGGTGGAGGGCTCCAGGCCGTTTTGCCTCGCCCACTTGGTGAAGCTGAAAAGCCGGCTCAGGTGCGGCTCATACTTGGTCTTGCGGATGAAGGTGCCCTTGCCCTGGATCCTTTCCAGGATGCCCTCGTTTGCGAGGATCTTCATGGCTTCCCTGACCGTGATCTTGCTGACCTGGTAACGCTCGCACAGCTCGTTGTCCGTGGGTACCAGCTCGTCTTCCTTCCATCTGCCGGTCTGGATCTCCTCCAGGAGATGGTTCTTCACCTGCAGGTACAACGGGACCGAAGCGTTGCGGTCCACTTTTGCTGAGACGGCCGTAAGCATTCCTCCTTTGCGGGTCCCTGCGACTACGCATCCGGCGGCAGCGCGAGGGTCTCCATCTGCCTGTAGGCGCGCCGGAAGCTGTCAAACTTTTTTCTATAGACAACGTTCGCGGATTCGTCGAACGGAACGACGCGCTTTTCCCTGACCATGTTCTTTACGGAATCCCGCAGGGACGAATAATACCCTATCCCCTTGTACGCAAGAATGCCACACCCCAACGCGCCAAGCTCATCCTGTTCAGTCTGGACCATCTGCTTCCCCAGCACGTCCGCCAGCATGTGAAGCCAGAGATCGCTCTTGACGATTCCCCCGGAGACCTTCACGGACTTCAGCCCCACCCCCAGTTTTTCACAAACCTCCTGGCCGGTCAGGTAGAGGTCCAGGATTTCCAGGAGTATCCCTTCCAGCACCGCCCGGGTGAGGTGACTCCTGCCATGCCTCCGCCGCAGGCCAAGGAATATCCCGCAGGCGCCCGGGTTGCTGTGGGGGTTCCGGGACCCCAGGATATAGGGGAGAAAGAGCAGGCCGTCTGCTCCGGGGGGAACAGGGCGAGCCTCCTCGTCAATCTCCTTGTATCCAAGGCCTGCATTCCGAATCAGCTCATCCCGATACCATCTCAGCACATCACCCGATGCCGCGGTAGCCATGATCGAATACCAACGGTCGGCCGCCGGATGGCAGAACACGTAGTTTCTGTGCCCGGCGTCGATGGGCGGCTTCTCCGTTGCCACACCGATCACCCCGGCAGAGCCGACGGTGATCCCCACGTCCCCGCTTTCAATGACACCCAGCCCCAGGATGGTGCAGATCCCGTCCCCCGTTCCCACCACAACGGGAAGTCCTTCGGGGAGCCCGGTGAGCTGGCTTGCTTCCCGGGTGAGAGTCCCGCCGGCCGAATCCGAGCTCCTGAGCTCGGGGAAAATCGATGCCGGCAGCCCGAGTGCACGCGCGGTATCTGCGCTCCAGCGACGGTGCGCAACATCCAGCATGAGGCTTCCCGAAGCGTCGCCGTAATCGCTGCACACGACCCCGGTGAAGCGGTAGCGGATGTAGTCTTTGATCATGATGAACGTCGAAATGCGCGCAAAGTTCCCGGGCTCATGGTCACGGACCCACTCGATTGCGTTGAGCGTGCTCTCTCCGGTCAGGAGACTGCCCGAGCACCCCGCAATGAGCTTGTCCTTTCCGTGCGCTTTCAGCTTTTCGCATTGGGCAAGGAGCCGCTCATCCTGCCAGTGGATGACCGGCCTTACCACGCGGCGCTTTGCATCCAGGAAGACGGGCATGATCATCATGGCGCACGCGCACACAGCCTGTATCCGGTAGTCCCCGGCGCCGCGTTCAACAACGGTGCGAATGGATCCGGCAATCCTCTGCCACAGGTCATCCGGGTCAATCTCAAACAACCCGGGACCGGGTTTGACCAGGGGATACTCGCCTGCATGGCTGAGGACACACTCCCCGGATGGCGTTATCAGGCTGTACTTGATGCTGGAGGTTCCGATATCCACCCCCAGCACGACATCCTTGCTCATTCCTGCGTCTTCCTCTGGCGCAGCATATCCAGCATGACGGCAACCAGGAGGATGAGGCCGGAGAGGAACTGGTTGTAGTAGATGGAAACGCCCAGCAGCTGAAGGCCGTTCAGGATCAATCCTACGATGACGGCGCCGATGATTGTCTTGCCGATGGAGCCTCGGCCGCCCAGGATGCTCGTGCCGCCGATCACCACCGCGGTGATCACCTGGAACTCGAGCCCTTCGGCAAGGATAGCGGCGGCCGCGTTCATTCGGGAGATTGTGGTGAGCCCGGCGATTGCGCACAGGGCGCCCGTGATCGCATAGATGGAGATGAGAATTGCTTTCACCCGGATCCCGACGATCCGGGATGCGGTGGGGTTGTTTCCAACCGCATAGATCTTTCTGCCGAATGCGGTCTTGCTCAGGACGAAGATCCCGATGGCGACGAGAACGATGGTCAGGTACACGACAATGGGGATCCCCAGGATGCGGCCCTGGCCGAGCACCAGGAATGACTTGGCAAATCCGTACGATGCCTGGGCCCGGGTGTAGATGAGCACCAGTCCGCGGGTGATGCTCAGCATTGCCAGCGTGACGATAAGCGCCGGAATGCGAAGCACCGCTGTGCAGAACCCGTTGAATGCTCCCGCGGCTGTTCCCACGAGCAGCGCGATGACAATGGGGACGACAATCGGGATGTCCTTGTTCTGGAGTACGGACCCCGCAATTGCGGCCGAAAGGGCAAGGATCCCGCCAACAGATACATCGATCCCGCCGGTGAGGATCACCATGGTCATGCCGATGCCGACAATCGAAATCACGGAAATGCTGATGATGATGTTGATGACGTTCTCGAAGCTGAAGAACACCGGCTCCGCAATTCCAATGACCAGGCACATGACGATGATGACCAGGATCAGGATCCAGGACTCGGGAAGCTTCAGCTTTGCACGCGCCAGGGGTCGTTGCGGTGTTGTGCTCATCACCTAATCTCCTGTCAATCGCGAAAGTACGTCACGCGGAGTCGCGCCGCGAAGCCCTTCGTATTCGACCAGCCTCCCGCCCTTCAGGAGAAAGAGCCTGTCCGAGATTGCGAGCGCTTCGCGGTGGTCCGAGGTGAGCACAAGGATTGCTCTTTGCTCTTTCCTGAGCGCGCGCAGGATCCGGTAGAACTCGTTCCGTGCTCCGACATCGACGCCCTTGGTTGGCTCATCCAGGATGAGGACTTTCTGGTCCGCCAGGAGCCACCTGCCAAGGAGGACTTTCTGCTGGTTTCCGCCGCTGAGCTGCCTGATTTCCTGGGAAGGTGAGGCGATCCTTATGTCCAGGGAATCAACGGCTTCGGACACCAGTCGCGACTCATGGGACGTGTTGACGATGCCGAATACGCCGCGCAGCCTTTCAAGGATGGCCATTGAACAGTTGCGCGTCACGGAGAGGAAGCGGAAGACGCCGTTTCGATACCTGTCTTCCGTCACGTAGCCGAGCCCGCTCCTGATGGCCAGAAGCGGCGAGAGACGGTCAACGCGCTTTCCCTGGATCTCGATGTGGCCGTGAGACGGCCGGGAAAGACCGAAGCAGAGGTCAGCCATTTCAGTCTTGCCTGAGCCCAGGAGCCCCAGGATCCCGACGATCTGGCCAAAGGGCACCTTCAGGCAGACCCCCTGGAAGAAGTGCTTGTACGACACATCGCAGAGCTCGAGGGCAGCCTCTCCTTCGGAAGGGCTTTCCCCCCGCTCGTCCGCCTGCCGTCCGCCCCCTTCTTCGATCTGCTCCCCGACGATCTTCTCTATGAGGAACTCTTTCGTGAGATCGACGTTCGCGTAGGTGCCGACCTTGCGCCCGTCACGGATGACGGTGATCATGTCGCAGATGGAGAGGACTTCCTCCAGGATGTGGCTTATGAAGATGACGGAAATCCCCCGAGCCTTGAGGGAGCGCATCACCTCGAAGAGCTTGTTCTTCTCCGAGTCACCGAGTGAGGCAGTCGGCTCATCAAGGACAACCACCCGGGCGTTCTGCGACACGTTGGAGATGATCTCGACGAGCTGTTTCTGTCCTATGCTCAGCTGGAAGACCTTCGTGTCCGGGTCGATGTCCAGGTTGTACTCCCGCAGAAGCGCGCGCGCCCGTTCCCTGCCCTTTTTCCAGTCAATGGTCCCGAGCCGGGTGCGGGGGTAGCTGTTCACGCAGATGTTTTCCAGGATGGAAAGATAGGGGAAGACGGACAGGTCCTGGTGCACGAATGTGACTCCGAGCTGGCTCACCAGGATGGGATCCGGCCTCTCTATCTTCTGGCCCTGGACCGTGATGCTGCCCCTCTCCGGCGCGTACAGGCCGTTGAGGAGCTTTATGAACGTGGATTTGCCCGCCCCGTTCTCTCCCAGCAGGCCGTGGATCTCGCCGTAGCCAAGCTGGAAATCGAAGCCGGAGAGCGCGTGCACTCCGGGAAATGACTTGGACAGGTCCCGCGTCTGAAGGATGTAGTCTTTGTCCCGCATCTGTCTGGTCCTCACCGCGGGCGAACCCGTGAGCTCTCAGCGCCTCAATGCAGATCGAGGGAGAGTGGTGTCACTCTCCCTCGATTGTTTCGCTAGTCAAGCTGCTTCCACTTCCTGTCGCCCCACAGGTGCTTGAAGTCCCCGATATTCCTGTACGTTACAACATCCCCGCCGAAATACAAGGTGGTGGGGATCAGGTCAGACCGCCCGTTGATCCACTTGTCTGCCATGATTCCCGTCCAGACTCCCTGCAGGTAGGGATACTGGGAGAAGCACGCCGCCACATCGCCGTTTCGGATGGCATCCAGGGTCTCGGGGTTTCCATCAACGCCGACCACGATGGGCGCTCCCGGCGTGCCCGGCTGCTTGAAGAGGTTCAGCTCTTTCAGGGCCGCCGCGGCGGGCTTTGCGAGCAGGTCCGTTCCCAGGATGAACACGTTGGCGTCCCTGTGCTTCAACAGAATATCCTTGAACAGGGGGATGTGGGCTTCGAAGGGATCTCCGCCGCCTCCCGCGCCGCCGATCTCACCGACCACATCGTACTTTCCCTTGTACTTCAGGGCCATCTCATCCATGAACCCGTCCACGCGATCCACCAGCGGGACCACGTTGACCGCGAAGTAGTCCTTGATGATGTGCGCCGGAGCCCCCTTGAGCTCCTTGATGACGAAGTCCGCAAGGGCTGCGCCCGCCTTCCTGTTGTCCGTGATGAGGAAGCTGTCGGTGGGCGTGTTGATGTCCCGGTCAATGCAGAAGACCGGTATCCCGTCCGCCCGCAGTTTCTCCACGGCGGGCGAGACGGAGGCGTAATCATAGGCAATCAGGGCAACCGCCTGGACCTTCTGCGTATCGAAGTTCATGAGCTGCTGCAGCTGCTGAGCGGGGTCGTTGGCTGCATTCGTCACGATGACCTTGTAGCCCATTCCCTCCATGGTATCCTTGAGGCCGTTTGCGGCCGCCCAGTAGAACGGGGCTGTCGCAAAGGGAAGACTGAAGCCAATCGTACCCGGCTTCACCCTGGCCTGGGCCGTCACGGTCATGGAAACGACAACCAGCAGGCTCAGGAGAACAAGCAGGCCTTTTCTCATAGTGCTACCTCCATGGCGCGGATATTTTTGCACACGGCAAATCCGTTGTCAATAAAAATCTATAATCTTATTAGTAAAAGATTATAATGTTATATTGACTTCCGGCCGCGGGGGCCGCTATGATCCGGGGTATGGCAAAAGAGATCAGGATGCCGAAGCTGGGGCAGACCTCTGAGGAGGTGCATCTGATCCGCTGGCACGTCACGGCGGGGGACACGGTGAGAAAGGGAGACCCGCTGTGCGAGGTGGAGAACGACAAGACCACCATGGACCTGGAAAGCTTCGCGGACGGGACGGTGCTCCGGCTGGTGGCCCAGCCGGACTCGGTGGTGAGCGCGGGGGCGGTGATCGCGCTCATCGGCGAGCCTGGCGAGGTGACGGCGGGCAATCCGGCCCCTGAGGCTCCACCGACCCCGCCGGTGGACGTCCTGGCACCGGAATCCCCCCGCCGCCACGCGGAGAACACGGTGACGGCAACCAGGCTCGTCCGTCATCTCGCCGAGAAGCGGGGAATCGACCTTGCTTCGGTGAGGGGCACGGGTCCCTCCGGCCTCGTCGTCATCAAGGACCTGGAGGCGCCGAAAGCGGCCGCGCCGGGGGCGGCCGCCGCCCTGAGCGAGCAGCAGCTGCAGCTCGGGCGTCTCCTTGCGGAAAGCAAGGCGCGCGTGCCGCACTACTACCTGGAGAGCACGTTCCTCTGTGAGAGGCTTCTGGAGCTCCGCGAGAAGAAGCGCGCGCGGGAGGGGGACACGCCGGCGGTGGATTCGCTTTTCATCCTGGCGGTGGCCGCAGTCCTGCGGCGCTTCGCGCGGATCAATTCCTCCTTCCGGGACGGGAGCCTTCACCCATCGGACAGGATCAATATCGCTTTTGCGACATCCGTGGGTGACGAGCTCTTCGCGCCCGTGGTCCGTGACGCGGACAGGAAGAACCTCGAAGAGATTGACCGTGACGTGAGGCGGCTGACGGCGAAGGCGAGAAACGGCAGGCTGGAGCGGGAGGACATTTTCGATGCCACCTTCACCATCAGCAACCTGGGGATGTACCCCGTGGATTCCTTCCAGGCCATCATCACTCCGCCGCAAGTAGCGGTCCTGGCCATCGGGAGGATCCGCAGGATCATGGACGTGGAGGACAACAACTCGTTCCGCGTGCGGCCGGTATGCTCTGTCTGGGGAAGCTTCGATCACCGCGCGGTGAACGGGGCGCAGGGGGCAGAGTTTCTGCAGGCGCTGAAGCGGTTCGTTGAGGAGGAGATCAATCTCATATGAGGAAGGAAAAGGCAACGCTTGACGGGGCGGTGGAGAAAGTCGGCGCCGAAAGAGCGATACGCATGTACACCACCATGGTGGAGATCCGGGAGTTCGAGGACAAGATCAGGTTCCTGTTCCTGGAAGGAAACATGCCGGGGACCGTCCACCAGTATATCGGCCAGGAAGCATGCGCCGCCGGGGTATGCGCCGCGCTCCAGGCGGATGACGTCATCGCCTCGACGCACCGCCCCCATGGACACGCCATCGCGCGGGGCCTTTCCATGGAGTCGATTGCCGCGGAGCTCTACGGAAGGAAAACCGGATGCTGCAAGGGAAAAGGCGGCTCCATGCACATCGGTGATCTGCCGCGGGGGATGCTTCCGGCCATCGCAACCGTCGGTGACAACATCCCCATCATTGCAGGCATGGCGCTTGCGTTCAAGCTCAGCGATCAAAAGCGCGTGGCCCTCAGCTTCTTTGGTGACGGGGCCACCAACGAGGGGGCTTTTCACGAGGGACTGAACTGCGCCGCGGTCTTCAACCTCCCCGCGGTCTTCGTGTGTGAAAACAACCTCTACGGTGCCTCCACTCCCGTCTCCATGGTCATGAAGGTCAAGGATGTTGCTGAGAGGGCAGCCTCGTACGGGATGCGCTCTTCCATTGCGGACGGGATGGACGTTTTCGACGTCTTTGAGAAGGCCAGCCAGGCAATCGACAGCGCCAGGGCGGGGGAAGGCCCGACTCTCCTGGAGCTCAAGACCTTCCGCTACTCGGGGCACTCCCGGAGAGATCCAAACAACTACATGCCCAAGGAAGAGAAAGAGGCCTGGAAGCAGAGGGATGCCATTGCGTCCTGCGAAAAAGTGCTGGTCGGGTCCGGGGCGGCAAGCAGGGAAAAGATAGAGGAGATCAGGCAGGCGGTCACCCGGAAAGTCGAGGCCGCAATGAAGTTCGCGCAGGACTCCCCGTTCCCGGATCCTGAGGCCGTGGAGGAAGGGCTGTACGTCAACATGGGAGTGCCCAGATGAGAGCGAGCATTGTCGAGGCGCTGCGGCAAGGGATCTCCGAGGCAATGGAGAAAGACCCTCGGGTCTTTTGTATTGGGGAGGACGTCGACATCCCGGGCGGCTTTGGCGGGGCGTTCACCGTTACGCTGGGGCTGGCGGCGCGCTTCCCCGGAAGGATGGTCAATACACCCATATCCGAAGCGGCCATATTTGGAATGGCCTGCGGGGCCGCGGCCATGGGAATGAGGCCGATTGCGGACGTTCAGTACGGAGACTTCCTGATGAACGCGGCAAGCCAGGTCGTGAACCAGATTGCGAAGCTGCGCTACATGTCTGGCGGCAACCTCAAGCTGCCTCTTGTCATGCGGGCCCCTGTCGGCGTGACGGGGAGAGGCGCGCAGCATTCGCAGAACCTCGAGAGCTTTTTCCTGAGCTGTCCGGGGATCAAGATCGTGGCGCCATCCACCGCATACGACGCGCTGGGCCTGCTGCGGACGGCGACAAAGGAGGATGACCCCGTTCTCATCTTCGAGCACAAGCTGCTGTATGGCTCCAAGGGCGCCAGGGCTGAAAAGGGCACCGTGGACGCATCGTCTGAAATTCCCGAGGCCTACTACGACATCCCCATGGGCAAGGGGATCATCCGCAGGAGCGGGAAGGACGTGACCCTGATCGGGAGCCTTCTCATGAGCCACTTCAATTCCCTGGCCGCTTCCGATCTGGAAAAGGAAGGAATTGACTGCGAGGTCATTGACCTGCGCTCCATCTGGCCGCTTGATGATGAGCTCATCATGGGATCAGTCAAGAAGACCGGCCGCGTGGTGATTGTGGAGGAAAGCCCGAAGCAGGGCGGAATAGGCGCGGAGATCGGGGCGCGCATCGCCGAGGCCATCCCCGACTACCTGCTTGCGCCGCTCACGCGGGTTGCCGCTCCCAACACCCCGGCGCCATTCTCTCCCGTCCTGGAAAAGCTCTACGTCCCGCAGCCGCAGAGGATCGCTGAAACAGTGCGGGACCTGATGGCCAGGTACTGACCAGGAGCACGGCCGAGGTCGCCGCTCCCGGCTTCTGCTAAAGCAACCGCGCACGTGTACCTCACCGGCTTTCTCCTTCCTTGTCGCGACAGGGCCCGGGGCTCTATGATGAGCGTCATGGCCACACCGCTTCGCATGCCGGACCTGGACACGGTGGGCGGCAGGGTCACTCTGGTCAGATGGCTCAAAGCGGAGGGAGACACCGTTGCCCTGGGCGAGCCTCTTTTCGAGGCGGAGACGGACAAGGGAGTGAGTGAGATCGAGGCCTCCCTCGCGGGAGTGATCGTCAAGCTCCTCGTTGCTGACGGTGCACAAACCATGGCGGGTGACACCATCGCCCTGATCCGCAGACCGGGAGAACCACAAGGGGAGAACTCGTGAAGGCTTTTTCGCAACCAGTCGAGCCCGACATCTCCGAGATGCTGGATGTTCTTTTCCGACGCCGGCTTCCGAAGCGGGTGCACCACGCTGAGCTCTTTCTGGACCCGGAGATCAAGGAAGCCGTCGGTGAGCGTTTCGGTCTTTCCTCCGGGTTGAACCGCGCAGATCCGCTCTTCGAGACAAAGCGGGACCTCGCCCTTCATTCCTTTCTCGGGTATGACATGTTCCGCGTGGGAGTGGCGCGAAAGACCGTTTTCCAGACGGCAACCCTCGCGGCAGCCGACACGACGTCCCAGGCAGGGCAGGGAAGATCGGCAAGGGACTGGCAGGAGGAGCACGCGGGGCCCATTCAGGGCTGGAAGGACTTCGAGGCGTATCGCTGGCCCACGGTCGCCGGCATCGATTTTTCTCCCCTGGAATGGCTGGAGCGGAACATGCCCGAAACCATGGGGTGCTTCGAGCTGACCGCCCACATCTTCGAGATCCTTTCCTTTCTCCTTGGCTACGAGTCTCTCTGTTATGCGGTGGTGGACCAGCCGGAGCTTGTGGATGCGATCCTGGAAAAGGCCGGTGCCTTCTACGTGGATTTCACCCGGGCGCTTGTAGACTTCTCACGGGTAGCCGTGGTCTGGGGCTCGGATGACCTGGGGTTCAGGTCAGGCACCATGATGTCGCCCGACTTCCTGCGCGGAAAGATCCTCCCGTGGCACAAGCGCTGCGCCGGGATCGCCCATTCCAAAGGCAAGCCATACCTTCTGCATTCCTGCGGAAACCTGGATGAGATCATGGAGGACCTCGTCTCGGATGTCGGCATTGACGGGAAGCATTCCTTCGAGGATGCCATCCTGCCCGTCACCGAGGCCAAGCGCCTTTACGGCGCGCGGGTGTCGCTCCTTGGCGGGATCGACATGGATTTCCTGTGCAGGTCGGATGAGGATTCCATCAGGGCGCGGGTGAGAGAGACCCTTGAGATGTGCTCACGGGGGGGCGGGTACTGCCTGGGCACCGGGAACACGGTTGCAAACTACGTGCCGCTTGACAACTACCTCTGCATGCTGGATGAGGGCCGGTCATTCAGGGTGTAGCGGACAGTGCGAAGGCGGTTGCACGCGCGGGACGCTTCAATAGTCCTGCAGGCAGGGAAGGTAGAACCTCTGCATCGCCTTGAGCAGCTCGTCCGCGCCTTCTACGGTTCCCCGAGCGCTGGACAGCTTGTACAGGACGGTATAGGTGCCCCTGTAGCGGAACGAGAAGGTGAACCGCTCGGATTCCACGCCATTTCGCTTCATGACGAAGTCTATGACTGCTTCATTTCCCTGCATGCTCTTCGGTTCGAGCTGAAAGTCGACAGTCTCTCCGTCCCGCGTGACGACCTCCTGGAACTTCGCGTCACGAAACAGGGCCCCCATGGTCCTGTTGCCGAAGTCTGAAACGCCGTCTTTGACGCACAGGCGAGAGCTCCAGACGGACTCCGCAATGGCGGGCGCGGTCATGGCGCCGCCGGCGGGGAGAATGAGCAGTGACAGGAGCAAGCCGGCAAACAACAGGTTTTTTTTCTTCATGGTCATGCGCTCGGTACCACAGGTATCGGGCGGCCCGTTCATAATCTTGAAACCGGGTTGACTGCGGGGGACGCTGCCTCTCATACTCCTTCCATGATCGACCCGGTGCGGCTTGATGACGAGGCAGGCGTTCTTGTCGTCCTGGACCAGACACGCCTTCCCGGCGAGACCGTCTTCCTTCGCCTGTCGAGGCAGGAGGAGATCTGGGAGGCGATCTACGAGCTTCGGGTGCGGGGCGCACCCGCCATCGGCATCGCGGCGGCCTACGGTGCCTATCTCGGCGTTCGGGGCTCATTTGCAAAGAACCACGCAGAGCTCGTTCAGCAGTTCGCCCGGGTGAAGAAGTACCTTGCATCCGCGCGTCCCACCGCGGTGAACCTTTTCTGGGCGCTGGACCGGATGGAGGCGCGTCTTGCGCGCGAAAGAGGGCTGGCTCCCGCAGATGCCGTGGCCGCGCTGCGGGATGAGGCGGAAGCGATCCGCGCGGAAGACGAACAAGTCTGCCGCAGCATTGGGGAGCACTCCCTGAGCCTGTTGAAGAAAGGGTGGGGGCTTCTCACGCACTGCAACGCCGGGGCGCTTGCCACGTCACGATGGGGGACGGCAACGGCCCCCATGTACCTGGGCGCCCAGCGGGGTTACGGCTTCAAGATCTACTCGGATGAGACGCGACCCCTGCTGCAGGGGGCCCGGCTCACGGCGTGGGAGCTGTCCCAGGCAGGGATGGACGTCACTGTCATTTGCGACAACATGGCTTCCGTCGTGATGAAACAGGGATGGGTGCAGGCCGTGCTGGTCGGTTGCGATCGGGTGGCCGCCAACGGGGACACGGCAAACAAGATAGGCACATCCGGGGTCGCGATAGCGGCGCGACACTACGGGATTCCCTTTTACGTCCATGCGCCGCTTTCCTCGGTTGACCTGAAATGTCCCACGGGGGATGACATCCCCATCGAGCAGCGAAGGGCGGAAGAGGTCACCGAGAAGTGGTATGTGCGCCGCATGGCGCCTGCCGGCGTGAGCGTCTACAATCCCGCCTTCGACGTCACCGACCACCAGCTGATCACCGCAATCGTGACGGAGAGGGGGATTGCCTGTCCGCCATTCACCGAGTCTCTTGCCAGGCTTGCCTCGCTTCCCGCGGAGGCTCGTTCTCCCCAGGGGCTCCCGTCAGGCTAAAGTCCTTCTGTACGCCGCGGCTCCCGCCGCTCGGCAAATGCCACCGGGTTTCGGCTGATCAGGATGCTCGGAGCCGCGAGTGAGAATCCGGCAACTATGGCGATCATGCCGCGGATCCCCACCGCGTCCGCCAGGATGCCGCCGATCCATGGCCCCGTGAACATCCCGACCGCGTAGACGGCCTGGTGGATCCCCATGGCGGTGCTGCGGTGATAGGTGTCCACCCGTTCGATGGACAGGCCGAGCAGAATGGGGAAGAAGAGGCCATTCGCCAGGCCCATCACGATGGTTGCAACAAAGAGGAGCGTTACGGAACCAGAGGTCGCGGCCAGGAGGGCTCCGCCGGCAAAGGCCGCAAAGCTTCCATAAACCAGGATCCTTTTGCCCCCGCGTCTGGCCAGCGCGGTCGCAACCAGGTTGGCCGCCGCGTTGGATGCGATATTCAACGTCATCAGGAGGCTGACCGCGACACTGCTCGCTCCCACCTGCTTTGCCAGAAGCGGCATGAACCCGAAGGTGATTGCCCACACGCTGAACTGGCACAAGGCGTTCGTGAACGATGGAATGAGGACATCCCGTCGGGAGAAAATGGACAGGATTGACCGCGTGCTGACCATTCCGCGATGAGCGGCGTCCTTGCGGGGAATCCTGACGAACATGACGATGCCCGTTGCGGCAAGCGCCAGCCCGGCTGCCGCAATGAAGGGCAGGTCATGACCTCCCCAGGCTTCCAGGAAGCCCGTGGAGCCGGTCCCGATCACCTGGCCGAGTGACGAAGCAAAAGAGGCGAGTGACGTGGCAAAAATCGCCTTCTCGGGAGGGAAGAGTCCCGCAAACGCGATCATCATGGGCACCCAGGCAGCCCCGGAGACTCCCGTGAGGGCGCGGCCCGCGGCCAGCAATCCGACCGAGTGCCCCAGCATCATCACGATCGCGCCGAGACCGGCAAAAAGAACTCCCGCAACAAGGTATGCCTTGAGCCGGCCAGTCGCGTCGGTCACGACTCCCAGGGGGACCCGGATCACCGCTACCAGCAAGCCGTACATGGAAAGAACCACACCCACCGCTGTCAGGCTGGAGGTGCGAGCCGCAATATAGGCGGGAAGGGTCGGCACATACGTGTAGAGAGCGGCGAAGAACAACAGAGACGCTGTGAACAGGGCGCGAATTGGGCCGCGATTCATGAGGGATTCTGAACTGCTGTCTACACGAGCGGCTGGCTGCCGCCGGGGGGAGCGCCCGCGCCCGCCCGGTCCATCACGAGCTCGTTTTTCCTCTCAACGAGCCACTGCTTCGCCTCCTGCAGGTCGGAGAAGGCCATCATGTTCTGCCCGCTCGCCTTCCTGATGGTCTCGTACACGATCCTCTTGAGCCCGTCCAGGCCAACCACGGCGGCCGCAAAGACGAACGGCTCGTTGCCCTGCGCATACTTGCGCATCTCCCCTGCTGAGGCCGGGTTGAACGCCAGGTTGCGGACATTCGTGAGCATCAGGAGAGATTTGACGCGCTGACTCCTGACCACCGGTATGGACTCCCGAATGATGGTATGCATGTCGTCCAGGGTCCCGTTGGAGAAGTCCACGTACAGGATCTGCTGGCCCTCGTGCGTGATGAAGCGTATTCGCGAGTCCGCCGAAGCAACGACGGGTTGCGGCGCAGCCGCGGTCTTCCCGGGCACCAAGGCGACCGCGTGCGCGGCACCGGCGGCTTCGGAAGCAATCTTGAATTGTCCGACAAGCCTCTGCAGCTCCTGCGACATGTGGGAAAGCTCCTCCGTTGCCCCAGACATCTCCTCCGCGGAGGATGCTGCGGCCTGCGTCAGCTCATTCACATGCTCGACCGCGCGGGAAACCTGCCGCGCGTTGGCGGTCTGCTCCTCCGTGGCCGCCGAGATCCCCTGGCTCATCTGGCTGACTTTCTCCAGCGCCTTTGCCAGCTCACGGATGGCCCCGATCTGGCGCGACATGGACCCCGACAGCTCCCCGATCATCTGCTGGACCTTCTGCGAGCTCTCCCGTATCTGTTCCATGGCCCCGGCGGATCCGTTTGCTATCTCCACCCCCTGGGTCACGTTCTTCACGCTCTCCCTGATCAGCCCCTCGATCTCCTTGGTGGACGCCGAGGAGCGGTCCGCCAGCTTGCTGACCTCCTGCGCCACCACGGCAAACCCCCGTCCATGCTCCCCGGCGCGTGCCGCCTCGATGGAGGCGTTCAGCGCCAGCAGGTTGGTCTGGTCCGCGATGTCGGAGATCACCCCGATGATCCCCCCGATCTTCTGGGAGCTTTCCGCGATCCGCGTGATGCCCTGCACCACCTGCCCCACCGCCCGCGCCCCTTCCTGGGACTTCTCCACCGACTGGTTGGCCAGCGTGGAGATTTCCCCCAGGCTGTGGGTGACCTCGTCGATGGACCTCTGCACGTGCTCCATGGAGGTGGTGCCGTGGCTGACGGCGCTCACCTGGGCCTGGGCGTGCTCGCTGACCTGGTCCACGCTGGCGGAAAGCTCCTCCACGGAGGCGGAGGTCTCCTCCAGGGTGGAGGCCTGGTTCTGCGCGCTTTCCGCAAGGGACTGGGCGCTGGCGGAGATCTGCTGGCTGGAAACGGCAACCTGGTGCGCGCTCTCCTGCACGGTGGCCACCATGGTGGAAAGCCGCGCTGACATCGTGTTCAGCGCCTCTGCCAGCTTTCCCACTTCGTCATGCCGGTTGATGGGCAGCTGGTGGGCGAAATCCCCGGCCGCGATGGCCTGCGCGAATGCCACGCCCCGGGCCAGGGGGGCCGTGATGGAGCGGGAGAACAGCAGGTAGATGAAGAAGGCCAGGATCAGCGCTCCGGCGCTGATGACGAGGAACAGGTTTCGCAGGCTGGCCGCGGTCAGGACGTAGGCGTCTTCCTTTGTGTCCATTGCCAAACCGACGCTCCAACCCGTGCTGCCCACGGGAGAGAACCCGGCCTTCTTGGTGACCCCCTCGAACGTGTAAAAAGCGACGGCCGACTTCCCACCGACCATCGCCTTGCCCAACTCCTTCGTCCCCTCGGTTTCCAGGAGGTTCAGCTTCAGGATGTACTGCGGCTTGGGATGGGCGATGACGATACCCTTGTCATCAACCACGAACGCGTAGCCGGTGAGGCCGGCTTTTTCATCAGCGATGATCTCTGTGAGAAAGCTGATGTTGATCAGGGTCACGTAGACGCCGTAGATTGCCTTGCTTTCGGGGTCGACGATGGGGGTTGCGACAGGGACGACCGGCATGTTGGTGATCTTGCTGAAAAACACGACGCCGATGTTCGGTGTCCCGCTCATTGCCTTCGTGAAGTACGGGGTGTTGGCAATGGACATTCCCACCCAGGCGACCGTGGAGGAAGCGAACACGTTGCCGTCCCTGTCGGCAACGATTGTCGCCTCGTATGTCCAGTGGATCTGCTGATTCTTCTCGAAGGGGGAGAGCTTCCTGGAGACCTCCGGAACGATGTCCCCCGCCTTGGCGACTCCTTTTTCGTCCACCGCCTTGGCCGCCGCAATGATGTCGAAGTCATTGGACAGGCTGAGAGCAAAGCGGGTTTCCTCCACGAAGACACGGTCTATGACTTTGGCGATCTCCCGGGACCTGCCAACGAGCTCCTGGTCTCCCAGCGTGGCCAGAGCCGCGCTGGACCTGGTGACTGCGAGGAAGGCGAGGACCGCCAGGGGAACAATGATGAGGATGGTTCCCACTGCTACCAGCTTGACGCCAATCCGGATGTTTTTCATATCGTGTATCTCCAGGAAAAGACCATGGCCCAGAATTGGGATTCAATGAAAAAAGCTGCAAGGCTACCGATTGATCTTTGCCCCCATCTGTGACCCCATTGTCAATATCGCGCAAGCGGCCTAATCCTGCGGCAGAACGAACCTTATTGGGATAAGATACCTCGATTCAACAGCTTTTCCATTCTTGATAGCCGGGCATGAATCGGGTCTTTTTCACCGCATCCAGAGCGGCGCTGTCCAGGGAAGCAAAGCCAGAGGAGACCGTGATCCGCTCGGCTACGACTACACCTTTTGCATCTATATCGGCCTCGACTTTCGCGAGGCCATGCTGCCCGAGCCTTCTCGCGATGGCGGGGTAGGGTGCGACGATTGGCTCAATCGGGACAGGGTCGATGTCCGCCATGACCTCCCCTGCGGGTCCGGAAGCCCCCAAGCCGCCGGCGCTGCCGCCGGAACCGGTCCCCGCCTGACCTGCATCTCCACTGCCTTCTCCGCCCGGCCCTCCGTTTCCCGCCGAAGCGGCTGCGCCCGGCGGCACGCCCCGCGCCGCGGGCGCATCTTGCGGAGTCTGTGACGGGGGAGATGGGGCGGTGATGGTGGAGGGAGAGGATGGAGGAGTCGGAGTGGGGGGAGCGGGGGGCAGCGTCGGCTTTTGCGGTGACGGCGCTCGTACCCGCGCGGGCTGGGGAGGCCGCGGGCCAGGGGCGCTTCTATTCCCCGGGCCGCTGCCTTCTCCTCGGGAGCTCCCCCCAATCAGCTCCACATCAACGGGAGTGATCCCCGGCCGGACGACAACAAGGTTGCCGCGTGCGACAAGCCACGCGAACACCAGGAAGAGAAGGGCGTGTGCCGCGATGGCCAGCACAACCGAGGGAAATAGGTTGTCGCCCTTCTCTTTCATGTCTCCCTACAGTTTCAGCTGCATCCCGGTCACGACAGAGAACGGGGGCATGGGGTAGCCGGGATCAGAGGGGCCGAAGCCTGCCTCAGTGTAATACGTGACGTTCAATATGTTCAGGAGCTTCACTGAGAACGACATGCTGTCGGTCACCGCGAGGGCATACTCCGCGTTCAGAACAAAGTAGCCGGGAAGGACCCATGAGGGGCTGGTGACGGGGTTGACGAACTTCTCACTCACGTATCGCATCTCGATTCTCGCGGTATTGATCGAATCCTGGTATCTGGCGGCAATGCTGAGATTGTGGGTGGGGACGTACGGAACCCTCAAATCATCGGAAAGCCCGTAGCTCTGTCCGAGGTATGCCAGGAGCAGGCTGTAAATGAAAGTATAACTCACTTCCACGGACACACCCTGGATCACGGCAGCCTTCACGCTGATTTCAGCGCCGGGAAGAAGGGATTCCTGAATGTTCACGGGAGTCTCGATGTAGACGGTGGGTTGGCCCGCTGAGCTGGCGTAGTTGCCCCAGCCGATCTGGTTGAAAAGCAGCCGCGTGAAGAACGACATCTCGAACGACAGCTGCTTTCCCGCGTACGCCGCCCCTATCTCGCCGCTGTACGATGTTTCCGGCTGCAGGTTCGGATTGCCGTACGAGTAGTACGAGTTGCTGTAGATATCCGTGCCGTCGAACGAATACCAGTACAGGTCCTCGAAAGTCGGCACCCTGTATGCGCTGCCGAATGATGCCTTGAGCGAGGTCAGGTCCGACAGGAGAAGCACGGTCCCCACCTGCCAGGAAAGGTAGCCGGGGAAGTCCGAGTAGTAGTCGTATCGGACAGACGGCGTGACGGTGAGTGATTCCAGCGGAGAGAAGGGGAGGGACACGAATCCAGCCAGCGTCAGCCGATCCCTCTGTGTGGAAAGGTTCGTGCTGTTCACCGTTTCATAGGAACCGGTGCCTCCATAGACCGCGGATGCGATATCCGAGAATGCAAACTTCTGCGTGAGATCGAGGTTCACGGTATTGCCCGTGTGGATGCTCGTGAACGCGAACAACCCGGGATTCTGGAGAGTCTCGTTGGCGTATCGATATGATCCTTTCAGATCCAGGGAAAGCCTGTCGCTGAAGAAGCTGCTCGTTCCATAGGAGAATGACCCGTCCGCGGTGGTGTCCTCCTGGGACTCCTGGCTGCTCGCCCCGACCAGGGAGCCCGGCACTCCGATGAGGGAATGATCGAAGGAGCCTTTTCCGGAAAGCGAGCCTCCGAGGAACGGCACCTGGAGACCCGCATAGGCGCTCTGCGCCATGTCCTGGGCGTTGTTTCTCTGCCTCCAGTCACCGAGGTTCGCCGTATCATCCCATAGGAAGGCGTTCATCGCGCGTGTGAAGGAGCCGCCGCCGGTCAATCCGACATCCCCCAGCTTGCCGGCAAGTGAGAGGTTCACGTTCTGGTTGTCCAGCAGGCTCAGGGCGGAGGCGGGAACCGAATAGGTCCCCGTTTCGGTCACCGCGGTTCCCGCATGCGGTATGTAGCTGCCATTTTCGACGCTGAGAGAAATGCTTGGCGCGTCGGCCTTCTTCGTTATGACATCGATCACCCCGCCCACGGCGCCGGTGCCCCACAGGGCGCTCACGCCTCCGCGGATTATCTCGATGTGGTCGATGCTGGCCACCGGGATCCGTGACAGGTCAACGGATCCGTCAAAGCTCGAGTTCAGCCGGATGCCGTCAACAAGGACAAGGACCTGCGAGGAGGTGGAGCCTCGAATGCTCACCGTCTTGGTCTGCCCCTGCGGGCCGTAATCGTTGACAACCACTCCGCTTTGCGCCGCGAGGACCGCCGACAGGTCGGCAGCCCCCGATTCGCTGATGTCCTGCTGCGTGACGACCGTCGCGAAGCTCGGTGAATTGAGAATGTCGGTTGGTATCCGCGTGGCCGAAATGACCACCTCCGGCAGCTCGGGCAGGTCTTCGGCCCACACGCGAGCGCTCAGGAGGGCGAGTGCACAGAGCGCAATCCTTCTGTCCATGGGGACTCCCCGGCCGTTCTCTCCGGGCCTTCAAGCTGAATCCTGACAGGATGTGAAAGGTGTGGTGATGGAAGCTCAAAACCAGGCGCCATGAAACCCTTTCCTCGAAGGCACTCGGGTTCCCGGGATCGTCTCCTGGCTCTCGGATCGTCTTACTCGCAGCGCCTTCTCACCTTTCCCTGGAAAAAGGTGATGACTGTCAGAACGTCACCGTTCCTGCTGCTTTCATCCCCGATTACAGTGGCGGGACCGCTGCGGATTTCCACCGCATTCCGTTGTCCCTGGAACGAACAGCGCGCGTTCTTCATACGTCAATTGCGCCTTCCCGTCAAGGCCGGCTGATGATTGCCGGGGGAAAGGAAAGACCCATGGCGGAAAAGCAGAAATATTCCATCAACCTGGAAGCCAGGTTCGGCCCCCTGGAGCTGATCGATGTCCCCGGGCTCGTGGCGGAGTGCAAGGAAGAGTGGTTCAACCAGACCCTCTGCCGCGTGAACGAGAGCGTCGCCCGGCTGGGGATCCTGCACGGTGAGTTTCACTGGCACAAGCACGACGCGGAAGACGAGTTTTTCTTCGTGCTCGAGGGCCGGCTCCTGATAGACCTGGAGGGACGCGTGGTCACCCTGGAGCCCCACCAGGGATTCATGGTCCCCCGCACCGTGCTCCACAGGACGCGGGCGCCGCAGCGCACGGTTGTCCTGATGGTGGAGAAGAGCTCGGTCAAACCCACCGGTGATTGAGCCTGCCGGTGATCGAGGCAGTCATGGATGCCGTGGAGCGCTTCAGCGTCTCGGGGTCCCGGCTCGTGGATCAGCACGGCCGCACGCTCATGCTCCGTGGCGCGAATGTCGGCGGTTCGAGCAAGGTCCCCCGAGCCCCCAACGGCGCAACGCACATCCGTGAAGGATTCCTGGACCACCGCCTCGTCTCTTTCGTGGGAAGACCGTTCCCGCTGGGGGAGGCAGACGAGCACTTCGCGCGGCTTCGGGAATGGGGAATGACTTTCCTCCGCCTGGTGGTCACCTGGGAGGCCGTGGAGCATGCCGGCCCGGGCATCTATGACGAGGAGTACCTCCAGTACCTGCGAGCCGTGATCATGAAAGCGAACCACCACGGCATTTCCCTCCTGATCGATCCCCACCAGGACGTGTGGAGCAGGTGGTGCGGCGGAGACGGGGCGCCCGGCTGGACGCTGGAAGCGGCTGGTTTCGACCTTGCCAGGCTGGATGAGACCGGAGCGGCCGTCACGCACCAGGCAGTCGGCGACCCGCTGCCCCCCATGATCTGGCCGACAAACAGCGGCAAGCTCGCTGCCGCGACAATGTTCACGCTGTTCTTCGGCGGAAACGATTTCGCGCCCCGCGCCACGGTGGACGGGGAACCGATCCAGGAATACCTGCAGCGTCACTACATAAGCGCCATCTGCCGGGCGGCAGCGCTCCTGCGGGACCTGCCCAACGTGGCAGGATATGGCACCATGAACGAGCCGCTCCCCGGCTACATCGGGTGGGAGGACCTGAACGCCGCGGGAGGAATAGTCACGCTCGGCAGATGTCCCACGGCCTTCCAGGGCATGCTCCTGGGAGACGGCATTCCCCAGGAAGTCGGCGTCTGGAAGATGGGGTCTGCGCGCATCAATCGTGTCGGCACGGAGACAGCGAATCCCGAACGCGCACGCGCCTGGAGACCCGGCCTTGACTGCGTGTGGCGCCAGAACGGAGTGTGGGGCCTGGATGGGGCCGGCAAGCCCGCTCTGCTGCGGCCGGACCACTTCACGCGAGTGAGGGCCGCGCGGGTCGACTTCACCAACGACTATTACCGCCCTTTTGCGCGGCGTTTTGCCCGCGCCGTCCGCGAGGTGGACCCGCGCGCCCTCGTTTTCATCGAGGCGGAGGCCAACCGCCAGCTGCCGAGCTGGTCGGCGGAGGACGGAGGGGACGTCGTCTTTGCCCCGCATTGGTACGATGACATCCTCCTGGCCAGGAAGCATCTCACCTCCTGGATGGCAGTGGATTCCTCGGTCATGAAGGTCGTCCTCGGCAGGAAGGCGGTCCGCCGGTCCTTGCGCAACCAGCTGGCAAGGCTTGCGCGCGCGGCGCGGGAGAAGGCGGGAGGCATTCCGACCCTGCTTGCAGAGTTCGGGGTGCCGTTTGACCTGGACGGCGGCTGGGCTTACCGGACAGGAGACTTCAGCGCCCAGGAGAAAGCGCTCCAGCGAAGCTTCGCCGCCATCGAGGAGAACCTGCTCAGCTGCGCCATCTGGAACTACGACTCGGAGAACACGAACGCGCGCGGGGACCAGTGGAACGGTGAGGACCTGTCGATCTTCAGCACGGACCAGCGCGGGGATGCCGGAGACATCAATTGCGGAGGCCGGGGACTGCGCGCGTTCGTGCGGCCCTACCCGCGCGCCACGGCGGGGGAGGCGCTCCGCATGCGCTTCGACATGCATCGGCGCACCTTCGAGCTCGTCTTCCGCCACGACCCCCGCGCGAGCGCGCCCACGGAGATCTTTGTTCCCCGGCTCCAGTACCCCGGCGGCTACACGGTGGCTGTGAGCGATGGCACGTTCGCGCGCAGGCCGGAGAGCCAGGTCCTGGAGTACCGGCATGGGACGGGGCAGGCGGAGCACTGGGTGCGCCTTGCGCCGGAGAAAGGGTGACACAATGAAAACGATTGGCCTCATTGGCGGCATGAGCTGGGAGTCCTCGATCGAGTACTACCGGATCATCAACCAGGAAGTCAGGAACAGGCTCGGCAAGCTTCACTCTGCTCAAAGTCTCATGTACTCGGTGGATTTCGCGCCCATGGAGAGACTGCAGCGCGATGGGAAGTGGGACGAGGCGACACGGTGCATGATCGATGCCGCGCAGCGGCTGGAGAATGGCGGAGCGGACTTTGTCGTCATCTGCACAAACACGATGCACAGGATGGCGGATGAGGTGCAGGCAGCCATCCGAATACCGCTCCTGCACGTGGTGGATGCAACGGCGGGTGTCGTGAAGCAGCGCGGCCTGACATCAGTGGGCCTGCTTGGCACGCGCTTCACGATGGAGGAAGACTTCTACCGAGGCCGGCTGGAAAGGAAGCACGGGTTGGAAGTCCATGTCCCTGAGGCCGCTGATCGCGAGCTGGTTCACCGCGTGATCTACGAGGAGCTTGTGGCGGGAGAGCTGAAGCGGGAATCAAAAGAGGCGTTCTTGTCGATCATCCATCGCCTGGTCCGCGCGGGGGCCCGGGGGATCATCCTGGGATGCACGGAGATCGGCCTCCTTGTGAAGGATGAGGACTGCACGGTGCCTTTGTTCGATACCACGCGGATCCACGCGCTTGCGGCAGTGGAGCAGGCGCTTTCCTGAAAGCTCTCAGGTCATTCTCAGGGACGGCTCGGGCCGGGACGGGTGGAAAGCGGCTTCTTGCAGAAGCCTCACGGTGATTCCGTTCCCTGAAACCGCCCTGGCAACTGCCTCCCGCACCGTGGACTGAAGGGCTTCCGCGCCACCCTCTGTCCTCGCGTTGATCGTGACACCCAGGACCGTGCCGTCAATAGCATGAACCTCGGTCGGTTCGGCGTGGTCCTGCGTGATGCTGAGCTTGAAGGAGCCGCCGGCGTGCCGGACGTGGATCTTCAGGTGGCCCACCGGGCGGCCCGCTCCGTGGACGGCAACGCGAAGCTCGTGGATCAGGCGCTGCACGACCTCCTGTCCTTTGTCCGAGGGGAGATCGATTGCCAGGGAAGCGTCGTACCAGGCAAGGCCCATCTCTCCATGGGCGTACCTGTCGTAGTCGACCCGGATTGCCCTGTGCTCCGACCCGCCATCGTTCTTCTCCAGCGTGTCTATCCACGTCAGCAGGTTTCCCGAGTCCAGAGAGCTTTGGAGAAGGAGCGTCTTGTCCGGGTAGCGCTCCTTCCCTTTCTGCAGTATCTCCTGTGCCGCGTCGGTCGACAGGAGATCCGCCTTGTTCAGAACGAGGATTTCGGCTTCCTCGATCTGCGTGTCGAAGATGTATTGCACATCTTCGCTGAACGGCAGGGGCCGATTGAAAAGGCGCTGCCTGAGGAGACGAATGTCGGTGAAGACACTCAGCCGTCCGATCCGTCTCTGCGCTCGATTCGAAGCCACGAGCGGCTTGAGCACCGTGGCCACCAGGTCCGTGCAGCTGCCCACGGGCTCGGCAAACACGACACGGGGACCCGTGGCCCGCTCCAGCTGCTCGATCATTCCCTGGAGCGCGGGAAAGTTGCAGCAAAAGCAGCCGCCCGTGACCTCGGATGCGGGGATGCCCGCGGCCCGAATGAGCTCCGTGTCGACAAGGGAGCGCCCCTGGTCGTTTGTGACGACTCCCACGGAGACTCCCTTGCCCCTCAGGAGCGCGGAGGCTCCGAGGATTGCGGTGGTTTTGCCGCTTCCCAGGAAGCCGCCGACCAGGTGTATCTCCACTACAGTGACTCCCGCATCACGAGCTCCGCTTCGATGAGACGCGCGGGGCATGATTCGGCCTCCCCTTTCATGAGGAGCTTGAGGACGTCGAAGGCTTCCCGCGCAATCCTGTCCGTCGGATATGCGATGGTGGTCAGGGCCGGTTGGATATATTTCAGGATGTCGATGTCATCAAATCCGACCAGGCCGATGTCACCAGGCACGCGCATGCCCCACGTGGAAAGGAGCCGCAGGCATTCCAGGGCATAGATGTCGCTGGAGCACATGATTGCAGTGCGCCGCCCGCCGTCCTTCACCATCTCAGCCAGGGCCTGGCCGAAGTGCTTGTCGCGGATGACCATGGGCTCCAGGGACAGCTCCCGGGTTCCCTCGCGAAAGCCCTCGTAGCGCTCCTCCACCTCATAGATGTTCTCTTTTCCCCCGTAGGAAAGGGGCGGGCTCACGTAAACCACCCTCCGGTAGCCCTTCTGCGAGACCACCGCGAGCATGCTGCGGATGGCCTGCCTGTCCTTGAGCCCGACGAAGGGAATGGTCTGCGAGATCCTGTTCCCGATTGCGACCACCGGGACCGGCAGGCTCTTCACGAACCGATTGAACTCGTTCCCCTTGTTCGTCGGCACGATGAGCGCGCCGTCCACATTCTGGCTGGCCAGGTGCTCCAGGCATTCGCGTTCCTGGGACAGGTCATGGTGGGAAAGCGTCAGGTAGACGAAATACCCCGATTCCCTGGCCGCTTTCTCGATGGCGTTCACCAGCTGGGCGAAGAAGCGGTTGTCCAGATCATAGACCACCACCCCGACGGTGGAGGTCCGCCCGGTCTTGAGACTGCGGGCAACGAGGTGGGGGCGGTACCCCAGCTCCCGGCCGGCGCGCAGGATGCGTTCTTTCGTCTGCGGGTTGATTCCCGCCCGGCCGTTGAGCGCCCTGTCCACGGTGCCGATGGAGACTCCGCAGATCCTGGCAAGCTCCTTGGAAGTGATCCTCACGTGAGCGTCCCGTCGTTGACTGTAATCCCGTCCAGGCTGCCCTCCATGACCTCCACGTCCCAGCTCCGTGCGCCTGTTCGGGGGTCAACGCGCTGTCGATACACTCCCCATGCGCGTTCCCGTGCTGAAGAAGCAGGAGAAGTCTTCCGGCGTTGACGACGGGCTCGAACGAGATCCTCCTGCTGGTCAGGTCGTATCGGTAGCCGGACAGAGCCAGCAGGAGGCCCCAGCTGGACAGGGAGCGCACGTAGTGGTGGCCGCACTCGACTTCATTCCAGGGATTGCGCTTGACCCCGTCATGGCGATCCCGGACCGCTTTCACGATTTCCAGCCCCTCGTCCACCATGCCTTCATAGATCAGGTGCGTGGCCACCTGGTACTCGATGCCCGTCCATACCTCGTCGCAGTAGACGAACGGCAGGCGCGGCCTGCCCCCATGGGGCCACGTGCACAAGAGAAGCCCCGCCTCACCATCCAGGACGTAGGTCCGCTGCGCGTTCGCGTTTCCCCGAAGGTCCGCTCCTGAAGTTGTGGCGATAGACCGACTGCATTGCCGCCCTGACATGGTCCTTCGGGAGCACGTACCCCAGCCCGGCGGCGTGCGCGAGGCACTGGCCGAGGAGCTGGTCAGAGAGGCAGCCCGTCCCGTACTGGTATCTGTACGCGTCCACGTTTGCCAGGTCCTGGACATAGTATTCGCCGTTCCAAAGGAGGGAATCCATGCGGGCGCTTCCCTCCTCCAGCGCCTTCTGATAGCGCGTGCAGCGAGCCGCGTCCCCCATTGCCGTGGCCATCTCCGCCCCCGCTTTCAGCGCCGCATAGAAGATCGAGCCGATCAGCGAATTGGGGCCGTAGAACTCGATGTCATACGTGTTGTGCTGCTCGCTGTCCAGGACAGAGTCCCCGTCCGTGTCCCAGAAGTCGAATGCGAAGTCCAGCGCGCGCGCCGCCTTCTCCCAGACCGAGCGCAGGAACTCCGTGTCCCCGCTCAGCTTCCAGTCACGGTACAGCCGCACCACGGCGCCGAGCTGACCATCCGCGGCGGGTAGCATCTCCCATTTGGGCAGGCCAAGGATGCTCCGGGCGCGGAAGGCCATCCTGCCGTCATCATCTGTTTCCCCATTGAACTCCACCCGCCGCATGGTGCGCTCCAGCTCAGGGAAGAGGAACGCAAGGGTCTGCGCATAGTTCCAGACGTGCGTGCAGCTGCCCTCGCAGCAGCCGTCCGTGTCGTGGCATCCCTCCCAGGAGACGAAGGTTCCATCAGGGAGGCGGAAGCAGGTGGGGCTGCGGATGACGGTGATGTTGCTGGCCAGCGCATCGATGACCGGAGCGGGGAGCGTGCTGCCGAAAAGCGCTCCCCGGAAAAGGCGCGAGCTCTTTTCCAGCCTTTCCCGATGCTCCGCCAGGTACCGGGCCGCGGCCCAGGCGTCAGGAAACCGGGTGGCATAGTAGTTCTGCATGACCGGCTGCGCGCCGGTGACCCTCTGCCAGCCCTTGAGCCTGTTGGGAAAATGCCATGCAAGGAGAAACTCGAAGTGCTTTTCTTCCCCCGGCGCAAGGGCCTGCGACACGCAGACGCTTCCCACCAGGGGCCGGTCTTCCTGGTAGCGAATCCTGCTGCCCGGGGTCCGCAGAGACGGAGCCGCGGAGAGAGAGCCGTCCGCGGAAAAATCGTCCCACAGCTCCTGGACGCCGTCGAACCAGCCGCCTTCAAGCCAGGTGGCCTTGCTCGTCACGGCGGCATTCGTGGTGGCAAGCGCCATGGTGCCATGATCCAGGGAGTCAGCGGAAAGGCCTGAAGATGAATAGAAGAGACCACGGATGCCGCCCTGCTCGCGGAAGACGTTCTTTCCTCCCGGGTGCACCAGCAGGTTTTTGAAGGCGTCAAAGCCTTTGAACCCGACGACGTTCGGAAGGGATCCCATGATGGATACGGAGACGCGGCGGTCTGACGCATTCTTCACTTTGTACGATAGAAATGCTCCTGGTATCCCCGAATCGTCCGCGTTCAAGGGAATGAACGGGGTGAAGGCTTCCAGGGAAACAGACACGGGAAGATCCGGATCGTGAAGGTCCACGGAGACAAACGGGTATTCTCCCGTCAGCTCAGAAGAAGCCATGTGCGGGAGGCCGGCAACCATGCCCGTATTGAATCCATGGGAAAGGGAGTAGGGGGGCTGAACCGGGGCCTCGAGCACCCGGGAAAAACCCGGGCCGCCGCACCAGATCGCGAAGAAGGAATACGGAATCTTCAATCCCTTTGACGGCCTGTTGAAGATTTCCCAGTCCCGCAAATCTCCCCGCGAGCCAAGAGAGACGTTTCCCGTGCCTATCCCGCCAAGCAGGAAGGCCGCCTGGGTGGCGGTATGCGGAAAAACCCGTTTCGATAAGCTTTTCGAGGCTCTTTCCATATACGTGTACGATAATAACCTTACGGTCGGGTGCGCATTCTGTCAAGAGCTTGCAATCCACGCGGCAGTTTTGAAATTAAGTTATTTCCTATTAAGTAGTTAGAGTGGAGACAATAAATTGTTCGACTTGTCTTGACTGGACGATTGTCCCATGATATCGTCGTGTACGATAACGGAAACCAAGGAGGTCCCTATGTTGAGAAGATCGGGCTTGCTTCTGGCAATAGCGGCGTGCGTGTTGTTTGGCGTTCTGCCGGCAGCGTCGGCCGCAGCGGCACCGGATGCGAAGGGCACCGTCACCTTTGTCTTCTGGGACTACGGTCCTGACGTCCAGAAGGGCTGGGAAACCACGCTCCAGAACTTCAAGACGGCGAACCCGGGCATCACGGTTGACCTTGTTGGGGCCCAGGGAAACAGCTGGGGTGAATACCTGGACAAGGTGGCCACCATGATCGCGGGCGGAAAAAAACTGGACACGATCTGGGTCGCCACGGAAGGGATTCGGCAGCTGGCCACAAAGGGCCTCATCCGTCCCATCGACGACCTGGTGGCCCGGGACAAGGCCGAGCTCCAGGACTACTTCGACGACGTTGCCCCGTCGCTCATCGCCGGCACGACGGTGGACGGAAAGCTCTACGGCTTCCCGTACAGCTGGAACAACATGGTCGTCTGGTATCGGCCGAGCTTCCTCAAGGCAGCGGGCCTGCCTGCGCCGAGCCCCCACTGGACGCGGGCGGATTTCCTTCGCTACGCGCAGAAGCTGACGAAGGACAACGTGTACGGCTACGCGGTTGAGAACGCCTACTTCGTCGGCACCATCCCCTGGATCTACGCCAACGGGGGAAGCCTCTTCGACGAGCACTTCACGCGCGCAACCGCGGATACTCCCGAGGTCGCGGATGCCATGCAGTTCCTTGTGGACCTCGTGCGCAAGTACAAGGTGGCCCCGGATCCCGCCGGGGTGAGCACGTTCAACCTGTTCCAGGCCGGGCAGCTTGCCATGTTCGGCGCGGGCCGCTGGCCCATCCTGACATTCAGCAAGGATCCGTCGTTCAAGGACTTCGACGTGCAGGTCTGGCCGGGGGCGAAAATCCAGCTGACCGAGTACGGCGTGGACAACTTCCCCATGTTCACGAGCTCTCGAAACGTCGAAGGAACATGGAAGCTCATGAAATACATGACGCGAAAGGACGTGCAGGGGCAGTTGGTCGGCACCACCGACAAGCCGGTGGGCAACGTGCCTGCGCGCAGGTCTCTTGCAACCAGCCCCGACATGGCCTCCATTCCGAACTACAAGGTCTTCTACGCATCGCTGCAGAACGCCAAGCCGGTCCCCGCTCCCCCCGGGTTCAACAAGGTGGAGAGCATCTGGCTTCGCTACGTGTCCCAGATGACATCCGGCGAGATGTCCGTGCCGGAAGCGCTGAAAAAGGCCCAGGCGGAGCTGACGCAGGTCCTGGCGGAAAACAGGTAGAATGGGAGTCTAGCCCGGAAGCTTCGCGCGGCCCGGCCGCGCGAAGTCCCGGATTCAGCGGGAAGCGGGAGGCGAATCGGTGAGCCACGGAGGGGAAGAACGGCGCGAGCCCATGAGGAGCCTGGCCCGCAGGGAGGCCTTCTGGGGATACCTTTTCCTGCTCCCGACGGCCGCCGGATTCCTGATCTTCGTCGTGGGGCCCATGCTCGGGGCGCTGGGGGTCAGCCTGCTGAAGTGGGACCTTCTGAGCCCGCCCCGGTTTGCCGGAGCCGCGAACTACGGCGCGCTGCTCCAGGACGGGCGGCTGGGCATCATCCTCAGTAACACGGTCTTGTTCGTGATCGCGGATGTCCTGTTCAACATGCTGCTCGGGCTGTTCCTGGCGCTGCTTCTCCGAGGGAAAGTCGCTCGGGGCATCGGCTATCTCGCCCGGCTTGCATTCTTCTTCCCGGTGATCGTTTCCGTCTCTTCGGCCGCTGCAATCTGGATCTTCTTCCTGCAGAAGGACCTCGGCATCCTCAACTACTACCTTCACCTCATCGGGCTTCCGAGGATCCCCTGGTTGGGCTCCAGCCAGTGGTCGCTGCGGTCCGTCGTGCTTTTCGACGTCTGGAAGAACGTTGGATTCTACGCCATGGTCTTCCTTGCGGGACTGCACAACATCCCCGTCCAGCTCACGGAGGCGGCGGTGGTGGATGGGGCAAACGAGAGGCAGCTCCTGCGACACGTCACGCTGCCGCTTCTCACGCCGAGCATCTTCTTTGCGATCGTCATTGCGCTCATCAACGGCTTCCAGGTCTTTGCGCAGGCCCAGATCCTGACGCGCGGCGGCCCCGGTGACTCTTCCCGCACCATGGTCATGTACATCTACGAGCAGGGGTTTCGCTACTTCCAGATGGGCTACGCGTCCTCGGTTGCAGTGATGCTCTTCGTGGTGGTCGCGGGGTTGACGCTCCTCCAATTCCGAGCGAGCGAGAGGTGGGTCTTCTATCAGTAGCATCATTCATTCAGAAGCGGCGGGCAATTCCCTGTCCCACCCGCGGAAGCTTCGCGAAGGTGTTGCGCGCGGGGCCGGGCGGGGCCTCTTCTACCTCTTTCTCCTCATCGTCATGGCCGTCATGGTGGCGCCATTCCTCTGGATGTTCTCCGTCTCCGTGGGACGTCCTTCCGAAGTGTTCGTTGTCCCCCCTCGCTGGATACCGTCGGTGGTTCAGCTCGGCGCCTACCTGCGCGTGCTCAAGGAGCTGCCTTTCCTTTCCTGGTTCCTCAACAGCTTCAAGATCGCTTCCCTGATCACAGTCGGGCAGCTCTTTACCTGCTCCACGGCGGCATATGCCTTCGCCCGGCTTCGATTCCCGGGAAGGAACGCGCTCTTCCTGGTCCTTCTCTCCGCGCTCATGATCCCGCTGCAGGTCACCATCATTCCGATCTTCATCATCATGAGGGTGCTGAACCTCCTGGACAGTCACCTCTCCCTCATCCTGCCTCCCCTGGTGAGCGCGTTCGGCGTGTTCCTCCTGCGCCAGTTCTTCCTGACCATTCCGCGGGAGCTGGAAGACGCGGCTGTCATGGACGGCGCCGCGCCTCCCCTGATCTTCTGGAAGATCATTCTGCCTCTCTCCGGAGGAGCGCTGGCGACTCTTGCGGTCCTGACCTACAACTTCTTCTGGAACGACTATTTCGCGCCGCTCATCTTCATCAACAGCCCGGACAAAATGACGCTTCCCCTCGGGATCGGCATCATGGCCGGCCGCTATGTCGGGGGAGGCGGAATGGGCGCGGATGCTCCCGGGATCGTCGCCGCCGTATCGATGTCCATCGTCCCTGTTCTTCTCATTTTCCTGTTTGCCCAACGCTACCTGATCGAAAGCATCACCATGACGGGGTTGAAGACATGATTCGTCGTACAGCATGGGTCGTGTCCCTCATTTTCGCCGCATGCGCGCTGGCTCTCCCGGCCGCGGCGGATGAGATGGTCACCGGCGTGGCTCGAGATGGCGCGCTGGACCTGAGCGGTCCCTGGCGCTGCAAAGCCGTGTCCCAGGTCGAGGATTCCCTTTTTGCTCCCGGCACGGACGACTCCGGGTGGCTGATTGCCCCGGCTCCGGCCCGATGGGCGGACCAGAAGGTCAACGCGGAGGGGGTGCCCGCGGTGGTGTACCGCCGAAACGTTATGGTTCCTGCGGACTGGCAGGGCAGGCAGATCGGCATCAGCGCATGGTTCTGCGGCCGGGATTCCCTGGTGTACGTCAACGGCCAGGAGGTGGATCCGGACGGCCCGCCGGACGCGCTCTACGCGGAGGTGAGCAATCTCCTGCTCTACGGACGGGAGAACCTCATTGGCGTCTCTACAACCGCGGACGGCATCCGCGAGCTGGCGGAATCCGGCCCTCCGCTTCTGGGTCCTCTGGGACAGAAGCGCCTGACGCGAGTCATTCGCACCGACGTGAGCATTGCAGCGCAGCCCCGGCCGCTGCCCGCGAGCCTTTTCATGCCGGAGGGCGGGAAGCAGCTGCCTCTGGTCGTGTTCGCGGCCACCGGTCACGCCGATTATTCCATCAAGGATGACTGGCGTCAGCTCAACGACGACCTTGCGCGCCTTGGCTACGCCTCACTCTCCGTGGCATTCAACCGGTTCACGCCCCAGGAGTTCGATGCGGTCTTCACATATGCGGCGGGGTTGGACGGTGTGGACCATTCGCGCATGGCGACGGTGGGAGCCATGAAGGCGTCCCGGCCGGTGGTCCTGGCCGCCATCGGGAGCCCGGACGTGCGGACAGTCGTGCTGGTCTCAAGCGCCCGGGTCCCCGAGATTTCGGAGCTCGGCCGGCGTTCGGTACTTTTCATTTGCGGGGACAAGGAGGCCAGCGTCCCGGCGCTGTCCGCCGCCGGGGACATGGCGGCCGCGCTCACAGGCCCGCACGAAATAGCCGCGCTTGCCTCCACGGAGAGCGGCGTTGCCCTTCTGGACACGAGCTGGAATGGCCTGCGACACGCCCTTGTGGCATGGCTGGGAAAGTACTTGAAGGACTGAATGGCGCGCCTTTCCTCACGAACCAGATGACCGTGCCAGCGTGAATCGAAACCGGGTGCCGATGTTGACCCTGCTCATCACGGAGAGCGCGCTCCCGTGCATCTCCACGATCTGCCGCGCAATTGCAAGCCCCAGCCCTGCGCCTCCGCGAGACCGGTCCCTGCTCCTGTCCGCCCTGTAGAAACGATCAAAGATGTGGGGGAGGTCCTCGGGGTGGATGCCGCTTCCCGTGTCCGCGACGCTCACCTCCACCGAGTCGCCATGGGGCAAGAGGCCCACGCGCACCGAGCCCCCGGGCGGGGTGTAGCGCAGCGCGTTCTCGATCAGGTTGGTAAGCACCCGCTCGACAAGGCCGATGTCTCCCGTGACAAGGGGAAGGTCCCCCGGACATTCCACGCTGAGGGACACCCCCGCGGCCTCCGCCCCGGGCTTCAGCTTCAGGACAGCGTCCTGGGCGAGCTCCGCCACCTGGAAAGCCTCCCGCTTCAGCTGGACTTGCCGTGTATCCAGCTTCACCAGCTCGAACAGCTCTTCCACGAGCCTCTGGAGGCTTGCGGTGTTCTTGAGGCTGATGTCCAGGAAATGCCGCCGCTCGGCCGGGGTGAGATGCTCGTCCTTGAGGAGGATGGTCTCCAGGTAGCCCTGGATGGAGGCAAGGGGGCTTCGGAGGTCGTGGGAGATGTTGGCAATCAGCTCTTTTCGCATGCGCTCGGCTTCGCGCAGCTTGTGCATGTCCGCTTCAATTGTGGCCGCCATCTCGTTGAAGGATTTGCCCAGACCGGCAAGCTCGTCCCTGCCGCGAACGTCCACGCGCCGCCCGCGATCTCCCTTCTCGAAGGCGCGCACGGCCTCGCTCAGCGCCCGCAGCGGCCGCGTGAGGAGAAAGAACAGGGAGAGGCCGACGATGAGAGTTGACAGAAGCGCAAGGAGCAGGGCAATGACCCCGGTCCTGAGGATGTAGCTCTGGCGAATCATCCTCAGTGTCGCATCGTAGTGCTCGCCGCCCAGGATGATGTAGACGTATCCCTGTGCGCTTCCCATCGCCAGGGGAGCGGCGGAGAAGGGCTTTGCCCGTCCCGTGCTTCGCGGGTCGTCACCGAGGGTGAGCTGCTGCTCCGCCGGAGTCAATGAACTTCTTCACCGGCCCCAGGTCCACGGAGCTTCGCTCCACCCGGTCTGACGGGCCCGTGAAGTACGCAAGGATCTTTCCCTGCGAATCCAGGAGATAGATCTCCACCATCGGGTTCAGGACCATCATGTAATGGATGGCGCCCCGCACGCGGTTTGCGTCGAACCCGCCGGCCACCATGGGTTGGATCTCCGCGGCAATGCTTCGCGCATACTCGCGGTTGAGGACCTGCTCCACCTTGCTGAAGAGCTGGCGCGCGGAGTTGAAGGCAATAGTCACCCAGCCCGCGCCCAGGACGACAATGAGGAGCAGGAAGATCGTGGAGATGCGGGCATAGAAGGACCGGAAGATCTGCCTCATCCGGAAAGCTCCGCGGGCTCCGCGAACCTGTACCCCACGCCCCACACGGTCTTCAGGTAGCGCGGCCGGCCGGGGTCCTCCTCGATCTTGCTTCGCAGGCGATTGATGTGAGAGTTGACCGTGTGGTCGTAGCCGTCGTACTGATAGCCCCAGACCAGGTTGAGCAGGTCCGTCCTGCTGTAGGTTCTTCCGGGGTTGCGCGCGAAAAGGGCCAGCAGATCGAACTCCTTCACCGTGAGCTCCACCGTCCGCTCGGCAAGCGTCACCTTTCTCTTCTCGAAATCTATGGAAAGCTCGCCCGCCCGCACGTGCCCGCTCACGGGTTTGCCCGCCGCCGCTTCCCGATCGGTCTCCACGCGGCGCAGAAGCGCCTTTACCCTGGCCATGAGCTCCCGCACGCTGAAGGGCTTGGTCATGTATTCGTCCGCGCCCAGCTCCAGGCCCAGGACCCTGTCCACCTCTTCTGATTTCGCCGTCAGCATGAGGATGGGAGTATAGGGGTTTCTTTCCCGGATTCGCCGGCAGACTGACAGGCCGTCGATCTCGGGGAGCATCAGGTCAAGGATGATCAGTGAATGCTGGCCGGAGAGCGCCTTTTGAAGTCCGGCCCGGCCATCGTTGGCGCGCTCGGTTCGAAACCCCAGGTCGCGCAGGTTCATGGCGACCAGCTCCGATATCTCGCGGTCGTCATCGATGATGAGGACCGCTCCCTGGCCTTGACCCTGGCGCCGCGCGCCGGGCGAGGAATCGTTCATCCTTCGGCCTCCTCCACAAATGTATGAAAATGTTATACTCGCGGCCATGGAAGCAGCGCGCACATGAAAGCAGTCCGCATGGTTGCGGTGGGAAAGGCGCTTGAGATGTTCGATGTCCCCATTCCCGCCGTCGGAGAAAAGGACGTCCTGGTGCGGGTGAAGGCGGCCGGCATCTGCCACTCGGATGCGCACTACCGGGCCGGCGTCTCCCCCGTTCGGCCGCTGCCCATGACGCTGGGGCACGAGATTGCCGGGGTGGTGGAAAAGGCCGGCTCCCGGGCAACGGGCGTGAAGCCGGGAGACCGCGTGGTGCTGCACTACAACGTCACTTGCGGGGACTGCTATTTCTGCAGCACGGGCAACGAGCAGTTCTGCCCCGCGGGGCTCATGCTCGGCCACTTCACTGACGGCGGATATGCCGAGTACGTGGCCGCTCCTGCCCGCAACGCGCTCCCGCTCCCCGCGGAGATACCCTTTGAGCAGGGGGCCACGCTCATGTGCGCCTCCGCAACGTCCTTTCACGCTCTTCGCAAGGGAAGGCTCAGGGCAGGGGAGAAAGCCGTGGTGTTCGGAATCGGGGGGCTCGGGCTCTCCGCGGTCCAGCTGGCCAGGGCTTTCGGCGCGGTGGAAGTCTTCGCGGTGGACAGGGTCGAGGACAAGCTGGAGCTCGCGGCGCGCTATGGCGCTGTTCCCGTGAATGCCGCGCGGGTGGATCCTGTCGAAGAGATCAAGCGGCGGACCGGTGGCCGCGGCGTCGATGTTGCCATAGAGGTGATTGGCCGGGCCGTGACCATGAAGCAGGGGCTGGATTGCCTCGGTCCCCTGGGCCGGGCGGTCATCGTTGGAATCGGTAATGAACCGCTTTCCGTGGACACCTACCGCGAGCTCCTGGGAAACGAGGCCGAGCTCATCGGCTCCAACGATCACCTGCTGCAGGAGCTTCCTCTCCTTCTGGAGATGGCCCGCAAGGGCATCCTGGACACCTCGCGCGTTGTGACGCGAACAATCCGGCTGGACGCGGCCGCCATCAACCGCGCGCTGGACGACCTCGAGAAGTACGAGGGCGGGCTGCGGACCGTTATCGTTCCGTAGGCTGCGTGACGCTGATCCGGTCCAGGTCCAGGATCAGCTCGCCCTTGTCGTCGGCGTGGAAGGCGGGAACGAAGCGCACGTCGCTGATGATCTCGTCCCAGCGGAACGATGTGCGGGCATTCACCACCTGGCTGAAAGAGTCATCGAAGCCGGTGATGAGAACCAGGAGCTCGGCCGACCTTTCGGCAAGCTGCCCCAGGGAGAGCCCCTTCAGGGGACTCGAGTCGTCGATGGGATGGACAATGGTCCAGGTCAGGGGAAGGAAGTACACCATGGGCCGCTCCAGCTCCAGCCTCGTGTACCTGCGCTTCTGCTGCCCCCCCACCCATTCCACCGTCATCAGCAGCACCGTGGCCTCCAGGTTGACAATCGCGTTGGAGCGCCTGTTGGCGATGCGAAACTGGAGGCTCGTCCCTTCACCGAACGGCGCGATGATTGCCCGATCACTGAAGAGGATCCTGGCCGACGGCCGGGAGAACCGCCCGTAGAGGAGCCCGGCAGCAAACGCGAAACCCATGACTCCCAGCATGGCCTCGATGCTGGCAAGGGCATTCGTCGCGATCCCCTTCGGGGAGATTGTCCCGTACCCGACCGTGGTCAGGGTCTGAACGCTGAAGAAGAACGCGTTCAGCAGGGTTTCGATGCGTGTCGGGGCCTCCGCGCCGGCCAGGTTGCCGAGGCCGGTGGCGGCGTAGAGGCCGGCGAAAATGCCGTTGATGAAAATGAAGAGAGCCAGGACAAGGCCCATGAAGGCCGGCCATGACAGGGACAGGAGGAGCTGGTACACATGCAGGTCCTTCAGGCTCCAGCCCTTCCTGCGCACGTTGAAGGAACCGTCCCGATTGACGATCCTGCGGAGGTCACCCGTGTAGCTCTGCGTGATCCCCGGGTCGAATTGCTGCTGGTTCAAGGGCGCGCTGCTCATGGGGCCTCAGGGGCTGAGAGTGTAGATCACTCCGAAGGATGCGAGCCATCTGCTGTAGGTGACCTGGTAGGGAGGGTTGGGGGCGGCCAGCCATTCCTGGGAAGAGCTCCAGACCGTCGACTTGTACGAGGCGCCCAGCTCCAGCATGAGGTCCGGAGTCACGTGGTAGTGGATCCCGATCCACGGATAGCTTTCATAGATGAGAGTGCTCCCGAAGTTGAGCGGGAAGTACGCTTCGTACGCCGCCAGGAAGTCCAGGAAGGGCTCCCGGTTGACGAGCCAGAAGAACGTGAGCTCGGGTCTCACCATGATGGACTGCTGGTTCTCGAAGGTGTTGTAGATGTAGCGGCTTTTCACCATGAGCACCCAGGAACGGCCGGGCAGGAAGTCCAGGAGGAAGCGCGGGCTCACATCCAGCATGAGCTCGTTCTCCATCCGTCCGCGGGTGTCCAGCCAGGACCAGGGAAGGGGAGTCGGGTTGGAGATCCAGTCATCGTCGTGGCGCACTCCCGCCTGGAGGCGGTAGAACCCGCCCACCTTCAGGTTTTTCAGGGGACGGTAATAGACCCCCAGCGTGAAGGCCCGGTACTGAAACGAGGTGTCCGCGTCTTCGAGCCTGCCGGTGAGGTCCGCAAGAAAATCGAACCCGCCGGACTGGATGATGAGGGCGGTCCTGCCCTCGAGCTCCAGTATCCCGTTGGGTGCAACCGGGACGTTGTCCGCAAAGCCGCGCGCGGAAGCCGCGCACAGCAGGAGGAGAAAGAAGCGGCCTTTCACTGGTAGTCGTGATTGAGCAGGTCGCTGTACGCCTGCTCCAGGCTGGTATGGTCCTCCACCTTGCCGCTTGCCGGGTCCATGTTCCAGTTCAGCCCACGGGTCCATTTGTAGCTGCGCGCGGGGGTCAGCGTCGACCCGGAGACGATGTTGATTCCCTTGCCGGCGGGGACCACCGTGTGCTGGTTTGTCGACGGAATGGACACCTCGACGGCTCCCGAGTTCACGCACAGCCAGATGTCACGCTGGCTGTCCGTGGTCTTTCCATAGGCGACGAAGAACTCCGTGCCGCGCGCGCCTGCGACAACGGTATCCGCGCGGACCGAAAACGTGCCGGACAGCTTCTTCAGTATCCGGGTGAAGGCAGACCCGGCTGTCAGGGAGACCTGCGTGTCATCTCCGATTGCCTCGATGACAAGACGGGTATCCTCCCTGAGCTTGACCTGCGTTGCGTTGGAAAGATCGATCACCGCAAAGCCATCCGCCCCCGTCGTCACGACATCACCCTCTGAGAGCCTGGTGCCTGGCGCGGCGTCCTGCTGGCTGCTGCCGCTTGCCACGGACACCGTTCCTTCCGTGTAGATCACCTGGCCGTCAAGCGCAAAGAGGGCAGCGGGAGCTGCCATTGCGGCAACCAGAAAGACTCCCAGAACATGACGGCGCACCGCGCCCATAGTCGCCTCCTTGTGTCTTGAATATACTTCCAGAACGCGGCGGAGCCACTCTCCTCCGGGGCCGTGAAGCGGCTCGGGTCACGGACGTTACCGCTTGGCAAAGATTGATCAGCGGTTGCGGTCCATACGAAATGGCTTTGAGAGAAAATGGACGATGACCGCAGGCGAGGGATGGTCCGGCGGCGTCACTCGGCGATGATCAGCTCGATCCCCATTGCACGGATCCTGTCCGCGACCTCCGGTGCAATGCCTGTATCCGTGATGAGCTTCTGGGCGGCGCTCAAGGGCCCTATCAGGCCAATGCCGGTCTGGTTGAACTTCGATGAATCCGCAATGATGATGGTCTCCTTGGCGGCCTCAATCATCTTGCGCTTGATCGGCACAATGTGGAGGTTCGAGCTGAGAAGCCCCTCCTCCAGTGAGATTGCGTTGGCTGACGTGAAAAGCTGGTCCACGCGGATCCTGCTGAAGAACTGCTCCGCCGGCATCCCTATCAGATGTCTCGAGCTTACCTGCAGGATCCCGCCGGAGACGATGACGATGATGTTGGGGTTCTGGCTCAGGATCTCCGCGATTTCAAGCGAGTTGGTCAGGACGGTCAGCTTGCTGATCCCCTTCAGGTACAAGGCGAGCTGCCGCGTGGTGGTGCCCGCGTCAATGATCACCGTCCCTGAGGCACGGACCAGCGTGGCGGCCTTCCTCCCGATCTTCTCCTTCTCCGTGAGACCCTCGCGGGAGCGTGTTTCATACGGCATGGACTGGTTGGAATCCACGAACACCGCTCCGCCGTGAGTCCTCCTGAGGAGACCCTGCTTCTCCAGGTTTGCGAGGTCCCGGCGGATCGTGTTGGTGGACACGTTGAGGCTCTTGCTCAGCTCCCGGATCATGACCGTGTTCTTCTGCTTGACGAGATTGTGGATGTGCAGGTACCGCTCCACCTGCAGCTTCTTCTCTGCCGGGGCGGCGTCGGAGTCAGAGGCCGCTTCCCTGTCCGCCTGATCCCAATCTGCGCTCATTCTGTCCCGTCACGCCGTCCGCACGGTCACCGGTTGAATGCCCATGACATGGCACAGGTCTTTCAGGTCCTCAGTGATGTCCCCATAGGTCACCGTGAAATGATGGGGGAATCCCTGGTTGATGATGACGTCCATGAGCTGCGCTGCATTTTCCTTGAACGTCACATCCGCCACGGATCCCTTCATGGGAATGTCTTCCCCCGTCACGGTCCCGCTTGCAATCAACATCCGACAGCTCTGGCCGACCACGTCCAGTCGGGACATGGTTATCGGCCCCGGCTTCAAGGAGAACTCGATCGTGACTCCGGTCTTCCGTGTATAGTGACGGCTCAGGCTGATCTTCGACGGGCTGGCGGCCATGCACGCAGGAGCCAGGCCGCAGTGCCACAAGCGGCCGCGGTTTCGCTCCGCGTCTATGGAGATCAGGTCCGAGATATATGGCGGCTGACCTCCGGATAACCACCGGTGGATGTACATCGTGGCGGCGCCGAGAACGTCCGCCTCACAGGCCGCCGTCACCCCTTCATTGGTCAGCACGGACAGGGCGGCGCAGGGCGTAATGCCCAGGTGCTCCCAGATCTCCGGCAGGCAGCGAACAGCCATCACATCCAGCTCGTTCTCCTGCGCGATGTCCTTCAGAGCCTGGTAGAGCTTTCCCATGGAGACGAGCTCTTCCGACGTCGGTCCGTCAACTGAATACTGGGACTCCCATTTCCGCGCGAGGTCCCGCGCGGCCCCTTCCGGGGCTTTCCTGGCGCGGGCAATCGCGTCAACAAGCTCAACGGTATGCACTTGAAATCCGATCTTCCTTCGGACGTACAGCTCGTCCATGACGATGTCCTGGAAGCCCGCCGGTCTCCCGCCTATCAATCCGATGCGCATGGAGCGAAGCGCCCGCGCCAGGGCCAGCACCTCGAGATGTCGCCTCAGCGCCTGGTAGAAGCCCTCGTCTTTGACGCCGTGGTAGAAGAACTTGAATGCATAGCCCGATTTGTACAACGCGCTGGTGATGGCGTTTCCCCCCACCAGCGAGTTCAGGTGCAGGTAGTCTCCGAGGTCCGGCTCGGGCACCGTCCAGATGATCAAAGGCACTCCGAGCTGCTCCACCATGCGCAGGACGAGCTCCGCGGAGGCAAACGTTCCGCACAGGACCAGCACGGCGTCCACGTGCTGAGACTGAAAGGTCGCGATGACCGAGGCTGCCTGCTGCAGGTTCTCGATGACCCATTCCTGCGGCACCACCAGGTTTCGCGTCACGCCGGGAAGACGGCCCCGCGCCTCCTCCGCCATCCTGCTTGCCATGGCAAAATCGAATGCCTTCCTGGCCAGGCAGACAAAGCCCAGCCTCACGCTTTCTTGCATGCTCCCCCCGCGTTGCCTGGATACTATGGATATTGCGATGCTCTTGTCAAGATGTTTTATTGAACTTTATGGAGACATATGTTCTATTTTGGAATTATCAATCCAAATATTACCAAAATTGATCAAATAATTCTTGACACCTGGTATCCATGACTGTAGTATCGCGGGTTGGAGGAGGTGCCAACCTTAAGGATCACACGTTCTTTCTTTTGCGCTGAAAGGAGACGAAGAAATGAAGAGGCTTTTCATATTCCTTCTCTTTGCCGTGATTGCTTGCGCGGGAGTGTTTGCCGGTGGAAAACAAGAGCCCACGGCGGCCGACGCCAAGAAGGCCTTCGCCGGAACAAAGCTCGTCTTTGCCTGTCTGGATACCACGAATTACAGGAAAATGGACAACTTGCTTCCCTGGCTGGAGGAAAAGACCGGGATCAATGTCGCAATGGACTACATTCCGGAAAATGCCTACATGACCAAGCTGCAGGTGGTGCTGTCCTCCAAGACGGGGGAATACGACGTGATCTACGCCAACAACAAGATGTATCCGGTGCTCTTTCCGTCGGGCTGGATCCTTCCCCTGGACGACTTCCTGAAGGATGCCACTCTGACGAGCGCGGATTACAACTATGCCGACTTCGTGCCGAAGATCGCCCAGAATGTCATGTACAACGGAAAGATCATGGGGATTCCTTTCGGAACGGAATCGAACATCCTTTACTACAACAAGACGATGTTCAAGGAAGCCGGCTACACGACCCCTCCGAAGACCATGGCGGAAGTCTATGAATACGCCAAGAAGCTCAATCAGCCTGACAAGGGCCAGGCCGGCATCGCCATGCTGGGGACCCGTGAGGGCAACGTGAACGGCTATGGCTGGATCATGCTCTGGCTCTCCCTCGGCGGGAGCTGGACGCCTGCCAACGGACCGAAGTACGCGGTCCTTGCCAATCCCGAGGCCATCAAGGCAACGGAGATGTGGACGGACATGCTGACGAATTACGGCCCCAAAGGCATCTCGAACTTCGGCTGGAACGAGCTCTACCTCTCCATGCAGCAGCGCAAGGTGGCTATGGTCATCGCCACCACGAAGGACTATCCCATCTTCGTGGACCCGAGCAAGTCGAAGATCGGCAGTGAGCTGGGCTACGCCTGCATCAAGGGAATTGGAGACAGCTACACGGTGGGCAACATCGGAGCATGGCTCATGCCCTCCTCCGGCAAGAACCTGAAGGCTGCCTGGGCCGCCCTGCAGATGTTGACGAGCAAGGAGGCGCAGACCAAGCAGGTGCAGGAGAAGGACCTCGTCGATGTCACGCGGCAGTCGGTCATCGACTCGCAGGTGTTCGGAAGCAAGTATAGTCCCGAGTGGGCAGCCGCCTCCAAGGAGGCTTTTGCGCATGGGAACGTCGAGTATACGCCGCTCATTCCGCAAGGCGGGCAGATCAGGGAGTACCTCGCCATCGCGCTTTCCAAGTGTCTCTCCGGGCAGGCAACGCCCAAGGAAGCAATGGAAGAGGCGAACGCCAATGTAGTGACGCTCCTGAGCGGGAATTAAGAGCGCGCGGGACTCCAATCCAACCTGGATGTGCGGGAAGGGGCGCGCGCGCGGCCCCTCCCGCCCGTCCGCATCGAGGAATCAGCGAATGGCCATGGAGACGCATCGAAGGAGCAGCCATTTCCTGCAGGACAGGAGGTACTTCCTCATCCTGATGGGACCGCCGTTCGCGATCATCTTCCTGCTCACAATCGTTCCCATCGCCTACAGCCTCGTGTTGAGCACGTGGAAGATGAACCTTGCCATGCCGGGCACCGATCGGTTCGTCGGGCTGGGAAACTACGCGAGGATGCTGACGCGGGACCCCAATTTCTGGACCATCATGCGCAACACCGTGGTCCAGGTGTTCGGCACCGTGAGCCTGCAGATCGTGATCGGCCTGTTCCTGGCGTTGCTTTTCGCGCGCGAGGCCCGGGGCATGCGCGTTGCGCGCTCCCTCCTCATGGTGCCGATGATGGCAACCCCGGTCGTCATTGGCGTGATCTGGAGATTCATGGTCAACCCGGATTTTGGCATCGTCAACTATCTTCTCTCGCTCCTGCGGATCCCCGGGCCTGACTGGCTGGGCAAGCCGGGCCTCGCCATGACGACCATCATTGCCGCCGATGTGTGGCTCTCCACGTCGTTCGTGACCATCATCATGATTGCCGGCATCTCCTCGCTGCCCAGTGAGCCCTTCGAGGCGGCAACGGTGGATGGCGCTTCACCCTTCACGACGTTCATCTACATCACGCTTCCGCTCCTGTCTCCCGTGATCTGGGTTGCCGTCATGTTCCGGTTGATCGATGCGTTCAAGCGCTTCGACTCCATCTACATCATGACAGCGGGCGGCCCCGGCAACGCAACTGAGACGCTCAATCTCTACGCCTACAACAACGCGTTCAGCTACCTCGATACCGGTTACGCGGCCTCCCTTGCGATGTTTCTCTTCTTTATTATTGCCCTGCTCAGCGTCGTGACCATCCAGCGCGTGCGTGTCTCAGGGGTCGAGGGGAACGTCTGAAGGTGAACCTGCATAGACTGAGGGGCGCAATCGCCAGGGCCTCCCTCGGGGCCTTCGCGTGGCTCGTGGTGTTCGTCGCCGTGGCGCCGCTCCTGTGGTTCGCCGAGATCGCGTTCAAGCCGCAGGTGCTGGCCTGGGCCATGCCGCCAAAGTTCATCTTCGTGCCCACGTTCGAGAACTTCCTCGGGATTTTTGCGCGCGGCAGCCGATTCCTCGGCGCATATATGAACAGCGCCATCGTCTCGGTCTTCACGACCTCCCTCTCGCTTGTCCTGGGGGTTGCCGCGGGCTACGCCCTCGCGCGGAGCACGTTCAGGTTCACCCGCTACATGGGCGTCTGGATCATCCTCACGCGCATGGCACCGCCTATGATCTTTCTGCTTCCATTCTACAACATGCTTCGCATCCTGCACCTGAGCGGCACGTACGCTGGTATCATCATCACGTACATGGTGATCACGCTCCCGTTCGTGACGTGGATGATGTCGAGCTACTTCCACACCATCCCGGAAGGGATTGAGCAATCCGCGATGATCGACGGGTGCAACCGGATCCAGGTGTTGTTCAGAATCGCCGCCCCCATATCGCTGCCCGCCATCGTGACGTGCACGATATTCTCTTTCATCTATTCCTGGAACGAGTTCCTGTTCGCGCTGGTGGTGACCGGGCGGAACACCAAGACCGTCCCGATCATGATCCAGGGCTTCATGTCCTCCGAGGGAATCGAGTGGGGCCTCCTGGCCGCGACGTCGATCATGGTCATCCTGCCAGTGCTGATCGTGGCGCTTGTGAACCAGAGGGGTTTCGTCCGCGGCCTGACCGGTGGTGCAATAAAGTGAAGCGATACGAGATCCTGTGCGTCGGCATAGCGAACATGAGCATAACGCTCCGGCCCGTCACTCCCGAGGTCTTCGGCGTGGACGTGACGCTGATCGACCCCATCGAGGTGCGCTCGGGTGGAGACGCCCTGAACGAGGCGCTCACGGCGTCACGCATGGCAAACCGGGTGGGGCTCGTCACAAAGATCGGAGCGGACCTTTTCGGTCGCCTCCTGCTCGAGGAGGCGCGGGAAGCGGGTGTCGACACGGCCCCCGTAATAATCTCCGATGCCGACAGGACGGCCGCGGCGGGTCTGCTGGTCAGGGAAAACGGAGACCGCACCATCTGCGCCTGCCGCGGCGCCCTGGAAACCTTTTCTCTGCAGGACCTGGACCTCTCCGTTTTCGACAACGCGAAGATTGTCGCCATTGGAAGCATGTTCGCCCTCAAGAAGCTCGATGGCCACGGTATGCGGGCAGTCCTGGAACGCGCCCGCACCGCCGGCGCCGTGACCACCGCGGACACGAAGTTCGACGCCTACAAGATAGGCTTTGAGGGGATCAGGAAGACGTGTCCGTTTATCGACTTTTTCCTTCCCAGCTACGAGGAAGCCTTGTACCTGACCTCGGAACGGGAGCCCTCGCGCCAGTGCGACGTGCTCATTGGCGCCGGCTGCGGGAACGTCCTCATCAAAATGGGTCCGCAGGGATGCTTCCTTGCGACAACAGGCAAACGCGCGCAGATTCCGCCCTGCCCCGCGCGCTGCGTGGACACAACCGGCGCGGGTGACAACTTCGTTGCCGGCTTCCTCACCGGCTTGAACCGCGGCATGCCGCCCGAGGAGGCCGCGAGATTGGGCAGCGGCACAGCAGCGGTGAGCATCCAGGAAGTGGGATCGAATGGCGGGGTGAGAAGCTACGACCAGGTTGTGGAGCACATGCGCTCGGTGGGGTACGCATAGGAAGGATGACTGTGAAGAAGCAAAACCTGAAGGAAGAGCTGCGGAAGGCCGAACAAGGCGGGTATGCCGTGCCCGCGTTCAATTTCAACGACGTCTGGGACCTGACGGCCATCATCAAGGCCGGGGAAGACCAGCGCTCACCGATCATGGTGATGGCAATCCCCCGGGTCGTGGAATGCCTGGGGCGGGAGACGTGCACGGCCATGGCGCTTGCGGCGGCCGAGGCCGCCTCCGTGCCGGTGTTCCTCCATCTGGATCACTGCAAGGATGTCGGCTTCTGCAAGATCGCCGTGGACCTGGGTTTTCCCTCTGTGATGCTGGACGCCTCTGCTCTGCCCCTGGAGCAGAACATTGCCATGGTGAAGGAAGTCTGCCAGTACGCCTCCGCCCGCGGCGTTTGTGTGGAGGCGGAGCTGGGCCGGGTCAGCAACGGCAACGACGCGGGAAACTTCGACGGAGAGGGCTTCATGATACAGGTGGATGAGGCGCTGCGCCTGGTGCGGGAAACAGGGGTAGACTCCCTGGCCGTCGGAATTGGAACCGCGCATGGCTTCTACAAGGCCAGGCCGAGGATCCGCTTCGACCGTCTCCGGGAGGTGAACGCCGCCGTGGAAATCCCTCTCGTGCTGCACGGCGGGACCGGCATCCCCATCGAGGACTTCCACCGCGCAATCGAGAACGGGATCGACAAGGTGAACATCGGGACGGCACTGCGAAGCGCGTACGTCATGGGACTGAAGCCGCTTCTGGCCGCGGCGGAGCCGACGAGCCACCCGCTCGACATTCATGCGAAGGCGCGTGAAAGTGTAACCCTCGCGGCAATTGAAGGGATCCGCTCCGTCCGCGCCAACGGCAAGGCGTGACGCATGGTTCCGAACGTCCTGAAAGAAGGAGTCTCATCATGAAGATAGCCGTCGTCACGGAAGTCAGCACAAAAGAGAAGAACGCCTCTGTGCTCTCGGCGCTGGAAAACCGGGGCCACGAGGTATTCAACCTCGGCATGAAGTGCGTCGCGGGGGAGCCCGAGCTCACCTACATCCACACAGGCTTCCTTGGCGCGGTGCTCCTGGGCGGGGGTTGCGTGGACCTGGTCGTCGGAGGGTGTGGCACGGGACAGGGCTTTCTCAATTCCGTCCTGCAATACCCGGGCGTCTGCTGCGGCTTGATTGAGAGCCCGTTGGACGCGTGGCTTTTCGCTCAGATAAACGGCGGCAACTGCGTCTCCCTGGCCTTGAACAAGGGCTTCGGCTGGGCGGGGGATATCAATCTGAAGCTCATTTTCGATCAGCTCTACAGCGTCGAATGGGGCCTCGGCTACCCTGCGCCTCGAAAGGAATCACAGCAGCGCTCGCGGGCCGCGCTGCAAGGGCTGTCTCGCGTGACTCACATGCCCCTCCCCCGGATCGTGGAGTGCGCCGAGGACTCCGTGGTGCGGCCTGCCCTGTCCTTCCCCGGAGTCCTGGACTTCCTCTCCGCGCGTGCGTGCGCCGAGGTGCGGACCGCCTGCCAGAAGAGGCATGCCGCGCCATGAGAAACAACGCCGTTGTCATCGACAAGCCCAACGAAATTGCCATGCGGGATATCGGTCTGGGAGAGCTGCCGCGGGGCTCGGCGCGGATTGCAGTCAAAGCCATTGGCATCTGCGGATCAGACATCAACTATTTCAAGGGGAGCGCGCAGACGAAGATCCCTTACCCTCTCATCATGGGCCATGAGGTCAGCGGAGAAGTAGTTGAGCTCAATGAGGAAGGGAGCGCTTTCGCAGTCGGAGACCACGTGATCCTGTCTCCCTATTCTCCCTGCGGTCACTGTTACCCCTGCTCCATTGGCCGCTCGAACTGCTGCATCGACATCAAAGTCTACGGCACGCACATAAACGGCTGCGCCATGGAGGTGTGCGCCCACCCCGTTCGTTGTCTCGCGAAGGTGCCCAGGGACATGCCGTGGACCAAGGCGGCCATGGCCGAGCCCTTCGCCATTGCGCTGCACGGGGTGGCACGGCTTCGCCTGGCCGCCGGAGAGCACGTCGTGATCATCGGGGCTGGAGCCATCGGATCCCTGTCGGCCATGGCAGCGCTTTCCACAGGCGCCATCCCCATCATGCTGGACATCGCCGATTCCAAGCTGAAGCGGGCAACAACGTACGGGGCGCAATTCACCGTCAATACGCGGACAGAGGACGCGGTGGCACGAATACGGGAGATCACGCACGGCCGGATGGCGGAGGCCGTCATGGAGGTTTCCGGTGCGAACGAGGCGGTCGTGAGCACGCTGGACTACGTGGCAAACGCGGGCCGCATCATCCTCACGGGATGGGCCAAGTCCCCGCTGATGCTCGACACACGGCTCATCACGCGGAAAGAAGTAGACGTCCTCGGCCAGCGCAACACAGATCTGGCGGAGATCTCCCGGGCAGCGCAGCTGATTGCCGCCGGCACCGTTGACGTCATGTCCATCGTCACGCGTACCGTGCGTTTCGATGAGATGGCGGGGACTGTCGCGCACATGGCTGAGCATCCGGAGGAAAACATCAAGGTGATGGCTACGCTCTGAAGAGGTGCGTCGCGGAAGGGGATGAGGATGACATCGGCTGAGGTCATGGAGCATGTATACCGCCAGGGCGTTTTGCAGCTCCTGGCGATCAAGGATTCGGATGTCCGCATACTGACGCTCGAGCAGGGCCGTGACGCAGCCGACAAGGGGATCCATATCGGCGGGGCTTTCAGCGCTGTGATCCCCCTCGTGAGCCTGTACTACGGGGGAATCATCCGATTCGACGTGGAGCAGCCTGCGCGCGTGGGTCAGGACATGTTCGTCCTGAGCAAAGGACATGCTGTGGCGTCCATGGCATCTATTTACGCGGACCTGGGCTACTTCGACGCTTCGATCCTCAAAGGGTCGCGGTCCGCCGAAAGCATCCTGAACGGCCACCCGGGTCCCATCCTGCCGGGCGTTCACATCTCCACGGGACCTGAAGGCCACGGAATGCCCGTTGCGCAGGGCTTTGCCCTCGCAGGACGGCTGATGCCCCCCTTCGATGTATACTGCCTCACGGGGGACGGGGAAATGCAGGCGGGCATGATCTGGGAAGCCGCCATGTATGCCGGGGCCAGGCACCTGGATAACCTGTGCGTCCTGGTGGACAAGAACGAAGGCCAGCTCGACAACCCGAAGGTCCTGCAGTTCCCGATGCCGCACCTCGGCCGGATGCTGGAATCTTTCGGATGGCGGGTGCTCGATATCGACGGGACGCAGTACGACCCTGTGCTGGGGGCGCTGGAGGCTTTCCGCAACGGAGGCCGCGACGGGCGGCCCACGGCCATCGTCTGCAATTCGCGCAAAGGCTGGGGAGGATTCTCCAGCTTCATGGTGGGGCACAAGATCGAGCTGCCGGACGCTCTGGCCGGCCAGGAGATCAGCCTCCAGCAGGAACGGCGGAAAGCCCGCGCTGCGCTTTTCATTCAGCACCTGGCCCATCTCGACAATGCCGAAACGCGCAGCCGGCTGCTCACGCGGGCCGCTGCCATGCGCCTGGAGGTGGATGAGCGTGCCGGGGAGGTGCGCTCGGTTGCAATGCACGTTCTCACGCGCAAGGCAGGGGCACGCGACAAGCGCGTGCCCTATGACGAATCCAGCCTGCCGAAGCTCGAGGTTGGGCAGGAAGCCACCACGAGCGTTGTCATCACACAAGCCATGAAGGTGTTTGCGGTTGGGGGACGCGTTGTTTCCGTGGATGCGGACCTGGGAACCACCAGCGGCCTTGAGGCGGGAGTCGGCTACGCAGACCAGAGCAAGGCGCTGAACGTCGGGGTGGCTGAGTCGAACATGAGCTGCATCGGCGAAGCGTTTGCAGTGTTGGGCTACAACACGTGGGTCAGCACGTTCTGCCCGTTCTTCGACTGGCGCGTCCTTCGCCGGATCGCAATCAATTATCAGGAACGCAAGGAAGCGATAGCCGCGGGGAGCTGGTTGTCCGAAGGCCATAATGTGGACCTCACCTTCCTGGCCACCGCGAGCAATTTCGAGACCCGTACGAACGGCGCCACCCACATGGGCAACGACGACACGCAGGTGTTCGGGCAGATTGCGCACATCAAGGTCGTGGACACGTGCTGCCCCAACCAGGTGCTGGCCGCCATGAAGTGGATCATGCAGGGAAATCGGGGGCTCGTGTACCTCCGGATCATGCGCGCACCGTCGCCCGTCCTGTATCCTCCGACCGCGACCTTCGAATACGGAAAAGGCACCTGGCTGCGCGGTGACGAACACGCCGCTGCTTTCCTCGTTTCAAGCGGCCGCGGTGTCCACGAGGCGCTCCAGGCAGCCACTCTTCTGGAGAGCTCGGGGATCAGGGTCGGCGTGGTGGACATGCCTTCTTTCGACGAGAGTCTCATGACAAAGCTCTACGACTCGGGCAAACCCACCTTCATCGCGGAGCAGAACAACGGCTTCCTGTGGTCGCAGACGCGGGACGGTTTGTTTCGTTCCCAAAGGATCGCCGGTGCCGGCAAGCTCATCCCGATCAACACGCTGGACGCATCAGGGCGGCCGCAGTTCATCCATTCCGCAACCTACCCCCAGTTGCTGGAAGCCTTCCGGCTTTCGCCGAAACTGGTGGCTGACGAGGTTCGGAAGCTTCTGCCATAGGAATTGAGGCGCGAACGGCGAGAAGACCTATGCATGGTTCTCCGAGATGCTGGAGCAGATAGACGCCCTTCGCCTGAAGCTCCTGGAGATCCACATCTACCTCACCGACACCAGGATCAATTCCACCACCGGGCTGCTCAAGATCGGCATGGATCTGGTGCACGGAGCCACCAGAAAGGACTTGCTCACCGGCCTCTCGTCCCGAACGAGCTTCGGGCAGCCGGGACTGGGACCAGGTCTTCTCCCGCATTGCCTCCGAGCACCCGTACAGCCGCACGAATGTCTTCTTCTGCGGCCCGTACCCCCTCGGCAGGATCGTGCGGTCAGCGGCGCGCCGGGCGGGATTTCACTTCCGGATGGAGCAGTTCTGATCGGCTGACCCCCCTGACCTTGCCCTTCCTCTGCAGTCCCTGCTACGCTTGGCGTCGGAGCCTCGTCACGGGAGGCGCGCCGGAGGTGTCGGAATGAAACCACGAGGTCCGTTGATGATCGAGCACCGTCTCATAGAGAAAATGCTTGGCATCATCGCGCAGGAGGCGGAAAGGATCCGCGGTGGCGGAAAGGTCGATCCTTTGTTCATCGATTCCGCCGTGGACTTCATACGAACGTATGCGGACCGCACGCATCACGGAAAGGAAGAGGATATTCTCTTTCGGGAGCTCGGGCAGAAAGCTCTCAGCGGGAAGGACGCCAAGGGGATGACCGAGCTGGTGGAAGAGCACCGGCAAGCCAGGGAAAAGGTGAGATCTCTCGTGGACGCGAAAGAGCGCTTTCTGGGGGGCGAGACGGCGGCCGTCAGGGAAATCATCGCCATCATGGAATGGCTGGCCGGGTTCTACCCCGGGCACATCCGCAAGGAAGACAGTGACTTCTTCCCGCGGACAGAGGGCTACTTCAGCGCCGAGGAGTTGAAAGTGATGCTCGAGTCGTTCCGGGATTTCGATCGGAAGATGATCCATGAAAAATACGAAAACCTCGTGAAGGCCTGGGGAGCCGCGCGAAAGTAGCGGCCGGCTTCACTCGCCGCAGAGTCGAACCAGCGTCAGGAGCCGGGGCGAAAGGGTGACCTCCGCCATGCCATCGACAACCGGGAGCGGCGACCTGTCGTCCTCCAGGGTGCCGCAGACCCACGCGGATCGCACGCGGAAGCTGCCGGGACGGAGCCGCGCAGCGCTGTTTCCGTCACCGACGTTGACGAGCCGGACGAGAATGCCGTTGCCGTCCGCCGCCGGTTTCACGTGATTCACCAGAACACCGCGGCCTTCCACGAGGAGCAGGCTCCCCTCTCCGGGAGCGCCCGCGGCAGGGTGCACAATCGCTGGCTGCAGGAACTCGCGCGCCCTGGTCATCACGTCCGCGGCTTCGAATGCTCCGGATGTCAGGAATCCCCATGTGAGCCGGATGATCCCGGGCTGAGAGAGAGGGTAGTTCGTGTTCCAGTAGTTGTTGAACGGCCACGCAAGGAGGAGCGGCGCTGCGGGCCGGGGCACGCGGCGGAGAACTCTTCCAAACGAAAAGCCGCTGGGCTGGACCAGCGTCGAGTCACGGCAGACCAGCGTGGCGCACAGAGCGCCTGCGTGGAGAGCGGCAAATGTATCCACGCTCATCCAGCCCCGGCAGCTCTCAGGCAGCTGCTCCGCGTCCAGCTCGAGCGGCACGCCCGCCGAATCGAAATGACCCCGCCAGCCCGCGGGAAGATTGAGAGGGAAGGCAAAGTACAACGCTTCGGGAGCCGCATGATCCTGCTTGTACAGCGTGGCTTCCAGCTCGATTGCGTCGGTTTCCGCGCTCAACGTTATTCTCTGGCGCACCAGGTCGAGCCCCGGGACGCTGAGCTCGCGCACGAGGGAGACGGAATCCTCGTCCCGGGAGGCCGTGCAGGACACGAGACGGGCCGGGCCCTGCCTCTCCGCCTTCCAGTCCGTCTTCCAGCAGTCCCTGTCCAGCCTCTCTTTTTCAAGGTCGCGCTCGTAGATGGCATTGCGGCTTCCATCAACGCCCGGGTCCGGCCGCTCCCGCACCGGCTCGAAAAACGACGGCTCCCCCTGCTGCGCTTCCGGCGCGAGCACGTCCCAGCCGAGTATCTCGTCCCTCAGGCCAAGGATGCGGCCGGTGGCCGTGTCGCACCTCAGCGTGTGAAAGGGAGACCTGATGACTGCCTCTGTCCCGTGCTCATCGATCCTCACCAGGGAAGAGGTCTTTGCGGGTGCAAGCCCGGCAATGGGGATTCTCTTCCACCCGAACGGAGGCACCTCCACGGGTCCATACGCGGATCCTTTCTCCCTGCCTTCCCGCTGGCTCGTCCACGCGAAGCGCTGAACGCGCAGTCGCTTCCCCGGGGCAAGCCATGCCGCGGGCAACCGGACGTTGACAGAACGGGCCCGCGAGGACGGGTTCACGATGAGGAGCTGGTCCGGCCGCGCTGACTGGGAAAGGTTCCCGGCAAGGGTCTCCAGCTGGTCGATGAGGAGGTATTCGGCCAGCTCGCGTGACTCGTGAGCGAACGCCCCCTTGAGCTGGGACTGCGCCCGTGTCGGCGGGTTTTCGGGAGCCGGGTCCCAGTAGGTCCACGTATGCTCGCAGTACAGGGAAAGCTTCTCCCACGCCTCGCGGCTGACGCGCTGCCGGGAAGCGCCGGGGGCGTCACGCCGCGAGGCCTGGAGCATCTCCGCGGCCTCCAGGGAAAATCGTGCCTGTCGGCTGATTGCCGTTTCATAAGCGCTTGCGCCGTTGCCGAATGACCAGTAATCGGTCCAGTCGCCGTCCAGCTGAGGGAGCAGGGAGGGAGGGATCCGGCGAAGCCGCGCCAGCAGCTCCTCCGGCGTCACGTACCGGATCAGCGGGTCCTTGACCTTTTCGTTCCATTCGCGGATCAGCCCGGCCACCCACGGGTTGGGGGGCGAATTGTCCCACGCCTCCGGCGGGTTGGTGGTCGTCAGGTAGAGAAAATCGTGCGGGTATTCCAGTGCCTGGAGGTGGGCGGCGTATTCTCCAAGACCCGCCTGCATGCTCGAGAGGGATCTCTCCCAGGTCCGCAGGATCTGGTCGAACATCGTGTAGGCGTTCCCGTTCATGACCAGGAGACGGCGCCCCGAAGGCGCTTTCCATTGAAACACGCCGGGCCGGGGCCTCACCGCGTGCCCGTGGTCGATGTTCACTCCCATCAGGAGCAGCTCTACCCCGGCATCGATCAGCAGGTCGGCAAAAGGCCAGGGAACGCCGTTCACATCGTGCTGTATGGCCGTGGAGATCCGCGCCCCGAGCCTGCTCCGCAACTCCCGCGTCGGGCCCAGCTGCCGACTGAGAAGCTCGGCGCTGCTGAGTGGCGTGGTGTTGTACTGCATCGCGCATATCCCGATGCGCCCCTGGCGGACAAACGTCCGAAAGCGCTCCGCGTCCGCGTCCCGGGCGTCGTCGAGCCAGTGAAGGAGCGGCCCTGTCACCTCGCACGTCCATTTCGGCTGGGACGGCCCGGAAAAGCCACTGGTGTCAGCCAGCAGCGTCAACGCCTGGTCGATGAACTCCCGCTGCATTTCCCAGATGATGGGCTGGCTGTGGGTGTAGCCGACGTCGAGGTGGCTGTGATGGAGCACGAGGATTTCACGAATTTGTGCCATGAAACCTTCCCCTCGTTGCCGAGAGACACGCCCGACTCATGCCTTGAGGCCGGAGAGTATCAGACCGCCAAACAGGTATTTCTGCAACAGGAAGAACACGAGCACGGGGAAAAGCACGGAGAGCGCGGAAGCGGCCATGAGGGCGCCCCAGTCCATGAACCAGGGAGAAACCATGTGGTAGATGCCGAGGCTGAGGGTGTAGCGCGCGCTTTTGTTCAGGTAGATGAGGGGGTCCAGGAAGTCGTTCCACACCCGGACGAACTCGTAGACGAGCACGGTAATGAACGGCGGCTTGAGGTTCGGGAGAATGATCCGGCTGAAGACGCCCACCCGGGTGCACCCGTCCAGGATGGCGGACTCATCCAGCTCGTACGGGATCTGGGTGATGAACTGGCGGAAGATGAATATATAGAAGGGAAATCCGAACCACAGGGGCACGATGAGCGGGAGGTAGGTATTGATCCATCCCAGCGCGCTGAACTCCATGAACTGCGGAATGACCTTCACGTCCCAGGGCACGAAGATGCTCGCTATGACGACCAGGAACAGGGCGCTCCTGCCGCGGAAGCGCATGCGGGCAAAGCCGTACCCCACCACGGAGGAAGAAAGAGAGGCGCCGAGCAGCGCGAAGACCATGATCTTCAGCGTGTTCAGGAAGTTTCTGTGCAGGTGGAAAGTCCCGAAGGCGCTCTGGAAGTTGGCAAGGCTGAGCCGCGCGGGAAAGACATCCGGCGGGTACTGGAAAATGGCGATGGGGCCGTTGATGGACTTGATGAAAACCCAGTACACGGGAAAGATGAACACGATGCAGACGACCGTCATCAGGACGTAGAGCAGGAGTCGCCGCGACGGCTGGCCGGTCCCGTTGATTCCCCCGCTCACAGGATGTCCCCCCTCCCGCTTTCGGAGTACACCCAGCGCCGCGAGGAGCGGAAGAGAAGCAGGGTGACGACGAGCATGATGAGGAACATGAACCACGACAACGCGGAGGCATACCCCATCTTCAGGAATTTGAAGGCATTGTTGTATTCGACGAACGAGTAGAGATAGGTGGCCTTTGCCGGTCCGCCCGATGTGATGACGAGCAGGGGGGCAAGGACCTGGAACTGGTTGATCATGATGATGACCACGTTCAGGAGGATGGTGGGGGAGATCATCGGCAGGGTGATGGAAAAGAACCTCCGCCATCGACTGGCCCCGTCCACCTCGGCCGCTTCGTAGAACACCGTCGGCACGCCCTGGAGCGCTGCCAGGAACAGGATCATCGGCTGGCCCACGGCCCACAGGCCCGTGCCGATGATGGAGAACAGCGCGATGCGGGGATCTTCGATCCAGGGGATCGGCTTGACGTTGAAGAAGGACAGCACGTAGTTGAAGATTCCCGTCTGCGTGTTGAACATGTAGCGCCAGATCAGGCCGCCTGCCGGGCCAGAGATCACCGCGGGCAGATACACGAGGGACCGGGCCACGTTTGCTCCCCTCAGCTTCTCCGTCAGGAGTTGGGCAATGGCCAGGGAGCAGACCATCTGCAGCGGCACCTCCAGCACGACGAAGAGGAGCGTTTTTCGGAGACCCGCGAGCGCGTCCTCCCCGGGGCTGAAGATGCGGAAATAATTGCGCAGGCCCACGAAGGTCATGTTCTTGAAGAAATCCCAGTTCGTGAAGCTCACGGCGAATGAAAAGAGCATCGGGCCGGCATAGAACACGACAAACCCGATGAGCCACGGAGAGATGAACAGGTAGCCGGAGAGCCTTTCGCGGGCCGTTGCGCCGATCTGTCTCATGGTGCTGTTGACCACTCGGAGGGGCGTGACGCCCCTCCGGAAAAGGTCACTCTCTCACTTGGTGCCCTGCAGGATCTTGTCCATACGGGCCGCGGCATCGTTCAGGCTGCTCTGAATGTCGGCGTTGGAAAGGAATATCTTCTGGAGGGCCGCCTGGAACTCGCTGTCGGCCTCGAACCACTTCGGGCTGCGCACGAACGTGGGGGCTCTCGTGGCCTGCTTGCCGATGTCCAGGAATGCATTCAGGTAGGGGTCCTTTGTGAATCCGAGCTCGCCCGCCAGGGAAGAAATGGGCGGCAGGCCCCAGTGCGCGGCGCAGTTGATGCGGATGCCGTCAGGGCCGCCGAGGTACTTGACCAGCTGCCATGCAGCATCCTTGTGCTTGGCCTTGGCGAAGACGGACCAGGTGGCGCTGTGGATAATGGGGGAGAGCGCGACGCCCTTTCGGGGAACCGGGGGAGCGGCAATCCCGAAGCTCAGGCTCGTGTCCCCCAGGAACGTCGCAAGGGGCCACATCCCGTTGTCCATCATGCCGACAATGCCCGGACTGGAACTCGGTCTGGCCGAGGTTCTGGTAGGCGTCCATGGTCCCCGTGGAGACCGACATGTCGAACAGTCCCTTGTACCACTTCACCACCTCGGCGACGGCCGGCGAGTTGATGTAGCCGCTGGCGGTCTTGCCATCCGGGCTGCACAGGTCACCGCCGTTCATCCAGATGTACGACTGTATGGCATACGTGTGACCGGGGATGGCCACGTACCCGTAGCGGGCATCCGCTCCGGTCTTTCCGTTGGTGAGCTTCTTCACGATGTCGGTGAAATCAGCCCATGTCCATCCTGCCTGGGGATACGCGACCCCCGCCTGATCGAAGACTTTCTTGTTGTAGTAGATTGCCCGCGGGGTGTAGTCCTTGGGGAGCCCCCAGATCGCCCCGTTGTACGTGCTCCAGGATTTGAGCACGGGCAGGTACTGACCCATGTCGAAGCCGTCCCTGGCGATGTAGGGAGAGAGGTTCTCCACCACGCCTGCTTCCGCGAACTGGGACGTATTCCACATGAGAAGGCCGTCCGGAGTGTTGCCGGCGGCGTTGGCGGTCATGACCTTGTCGTCATAACCCTCGGGAACGCTCTGCAGCTCCACCGTGACGTTGGGGTATTTCTTCTGGAACGCGTCGACCGCGCTCTGCGTTATTTCCAGCCCCTTCCCCGAATCCCAGGTCATGTAGGAGACAGTGACCGGGGCCCCTCCGCCTTCCTTCTGGCCGTTGGCCCACAGCGCCGACGCGCTGACAAGCAGAACGGCCCCGAGGATCACAAGCAGTTTCCTCATTCAGAACCTCCTTGATCCGATCTTGGATTTCAGGCCGGTGGCCGTGCGGGAGCCGCCGACTCGAGCCTGGATTGTAGGTCGGCTGGGGCGGAGCAGTGAAGTTACCGAAGTCACAATCTTCCGGTACAAAAGTACTCAACCGCTCAGACGGTGCGCTGCTCCCCGCCCAGCAGGTCGATCTTGAACTCCATTGCAAGCCTCATGGCCTGGAACCGGTTCTCCACTCCCAACTTCGAGTAGATGGTGCTGAGGTAGTTCTTCACCGTCTGCTGACCAAGGAAGATCTTCTGAGCAATCTCCTCGTTGCTGAACCCTTTCATCACGAGGACGAGGATGTCCTTCTCCCGGGGAGTGAGCTCCCGGTACCACTGCGGGACGGGCGGAGCGCCGGCGCTGCGCGGAGCGCTGGTCATGCCCTCCAGCACCTGCGGGGAGACGATGCGGACCCCGCTCAGGGCAGCGCGGACGGAGGCCATCAGCTCCGTGGTGGATATGTCCTTCAACAAGAAGCCGACGGCGCCTTTCTCCAGGGCCGCTTTCACGTACTCGTCATAGCCGAACGTGGTGAGCATGAGGATCTTCACCTCGGGATGCTCCCGGTGGATCAGGCGTGTGGCTTCGATCCCGTTCATGATGGGCATGTGGATGTCCATGAGGATGACGTCGGGGATTCCCCGCGCCAGGGCAGCCAGCGCTTCCTCTCCGTTCCACGCGATGGAAATGGCCTGGATCTCCTTCTCCTCGGAAAGGAGGACCTTCTTCAGGCTGTCGGCAAAGAGCTTTTGATCGTCGACAATGAGGATTTTCACGGCGGGTCCCCCGCGGGGAGCACGGATCGCGGGAACGCCAGATGCACGTTGTACCCGCGGGGATTGCTGGAGAAGCTGATCCTTCCTCCCACCGGGGTCACCCGGCTTTCCATGCTTTCCTGGCCGATTCCCTTCTGGGCCGCCAGGCCCCCGGTCCCGTTGTCCTGGATGTCCACGGACAGTTCCTGCTCGCTCACCCAGAAATGGATCTGGATCTCCGTCGCGTTTCCGTGCCGGAACGAATTGACCAGGCATTCCTGGATGACCCGGTAGAGGATCTGGTCCAGGGCGGGGCCCAGCTCCCAGGGCAGGTTCCCCCACTCCACCCGGATCTGCATCTTGGTGGAAAAGCTGAAGGTGTCCACGAGGTTCTTGATGGCCTGGATTCCCGACAACTCCTGCTCACGGATGGAGCGCAACTGGTAGAGGATGGCCCGCGTCTCGTTCAGCCCTTTCTGCGCCTGCTCCTTGGTCCAGGAGTGCAGCTCCCGCGCCTCCTCTTCGCTGGCCGAGGGGTGTTTCAGAGAGGCGTCCATCATCGCATAGATGTTGGTGAACGCCTGGCCGACAATGTCGTGCAGCTCCAGCGTGATGCGCGTTCGCTCGTGCTCCGTGGACTCGCGCTGGACCCTGGCGGCGTACTCCAGGTAGTCCCTGCTGGAGCTCATGAGCTTGCTGATGGCGTCGTTCAGGGACTCGGTCTTCCGCCGCGAGTCGTCCAGCCGGTCGGAGGTGCGGCGAAGGAAGACGAGGAGACCGGCGAACGCGGCGCCGATTGCGAAAAAGGTGGACCAGTCCAGGAGCCCGGGGCGGGCATGGTGCGGGAGAAGGCGCTGAGAGGGGCAAGGAACACCGCGGTGCAGGCCATCACCACCGCGGAGAGCGCCGCGCTGCCGGGGAACGCGAAGCAGGTGTTGAGGTCGAGAAGCAGGGCGAACATGAGCATGTACCGGATGTCGAGGAACCCTCCGAAGGGAAGCCCGAGCACCACGAAGACGACAATGCGGACAATGACAACCGTGATCCGCACCCGGGCGGATGAGAAGATGTGAATGACAAGGACGAGGGCAAGCGACACGAGAAGGAGCAGATCGTAGTCGCGTGTCCATTCCGCCGGCAGGCCGTACGCGTCCTGCCGCAGGGTGAACCGCAGGAACGCCAGCGCGTGCAGAGCGGAGGAGATGGAGGCAACGAGGATGCTGCCGGCCCGCATGCCGCGCGCAGCAGCCGCCGGCCGGGCGCTCATGGAATCACCGCTGGCGCACCATGACTGACCGGAGGTGGGGTCTCGGCGCAGCCGGTCGCGAAGGGGAGGGATACTGCAGGGGATGTTGTCAGCCGGGCTGCCCGGCCCGAGGCGGAAACTGCGGTCACCTTGGCATTGTCGAGTGCACGCAACGGCCGGTCAAGCCTTCTGCACCGCTGTCGGTTTGATTGCCCCAGGCCCACCCGCTGTCTTACGAGAGCAGGTATCCCCAGGTCTGCAGAAGATCTCCGTCCCGATGCCAGCGCTCCCCGATGTCGGTTCTATAGAACATGTTGGGGATGATGATATTCTTCACCCGGTTGTACGCTTCCTTCCGCGCATCATCCATGGTTGACCCGGATCCGGTGACGACAAGCGCGTAGCCCGAGTTGCCCGCAAGGCGCCAGTCTCCATCCACCACGCGCACGTCGCATGGGTGAACCCCTCCGTTCACGGGCTTGCGGAAGATTATCACCGCGTCTTCCGAGAACTTCCTGAACGCCTCGGGGTCCACGAACGGGAAGGGAGGCACTGCAATGACGACGCAGATCTGGAACCCCTTCTTGGTCCGGATGGGGATTCCCTGCCCACGCGCCATTGCGGCAAGCACTTCCGACCATCTCGACAGCATCCCTTCGATCTGCAGGTTGATGGTGGGATACCCGAACCGGCAGGTGAACTCCAGGGGGTAGATCCCCCGCGAGTTGGCAATGCAGTTGATGTCGATATAACCCGTGTAGCGAACGGCTGCCAGGCGGTCCTTCATCTTCAGGAGAGTCTGCTGGAACAGCGTGCTCGAACCGTGCCAGAAGCCCGAGGTCCCCATTTCCCCGGTCTGCGGGCCGATGTCATCGTTGAACATCCGTTTGTGCTCGAAGTTGACGAACACGGGCTGGAGGAAGTCCTTACCATTGAAGAAAGCGCCCACCGCCACTTCGACGCCGGAGGCGTATTTCTGCAGCTGGAAGTTCTTGATCTTTCCGCTCCAGCCGTTCCGGTAGTGCTCCAGCATGGTGAGGACGTCAAGCCCATCCTCTTCCTGCCCCACGAAGGACAGGACCTTCTCGTTCTGCGCCCGACCGCTTGGCTTGACGACGTATCTGCCCGGGTTGGTCTTGATGAACGTAACGGCCGCATCGAAGGAATCGAACTCCCATCTCGGCAGCGTGGTGATGCCCGCGGCCTTCATCTCTTCCTGCCCGAAGTCCCGGTCCATCTCCAGCCGGTCGGTATACGGGGTCCCGCCGATGACGGTCTTCCCGTCCGCCCGCAGCCTGTCCGCTGCGCTGCCGAACTCGCAGTCATCGAACACAATCACGTCCGCCCAGTCCTTGCAGTCCTCCCACCTGTCCACTTTCTCCACCAGGCCGTCCGCCACGTCCCTCTCCGACTTCGCCGCGATATGGTACCGCACGTCCTGCCCTTCCTTCTTCACTTCCCAGGCCAGGTCGTGGATCAGGCCGTACTTGGAGATGAAGAGGAACCTCTGCGGTCGCGGACCGGCCGGCAGGGCGGGGGGAGAGACCGGGGCCGGCAGGGACGCCGGCGCCGCGGGCTGCGGAGGAGGGGAAGAATCTGGGAAAGGGGGTACCGGCTGTGGGTCCGACGAGCCCGAAGGAGGTTGGCCCCCAGCTGTCCCGGAATCAGCGGCGGCACCGGAGGAACCGGCGCCATTCGCCCTCCCGCCGTTCTTCCTGGCCGGGGTCTTTTCATCTGCCATATTGTGTGTAGCCAACATACGTCTGCAGCCCGTCGTAGGCAAGTATTTCGCGCCGGAAATTATGTAAATTCACCTGGTGAGCACACGTTCAGCGGAAGGCCTGCGGCTCAGGAAGGCCGAGGTGAAAAGCAACGACCAGATTGCCCTGGGAATATTCCGGCTCACGTTCCCCCGTGACCGTGATTTCATTCCCGGGCAGACACTTGCGCTCACCACGGATCCTGCCATCTCTCCCCGCTACTACAGCATCGCAAGCGGCGCCAACGACGCGCTCTTTGAAATCCTCTACGACCTCGTGCCCGAAGGGCAGCTCACCCCCCGCCTCGCCAGGCTGGGCGCCGGAGATGCCTTGCTTGTGTCGGAGGAGCTCGGGGCTTTCCGTGATGCGGACGGGGCTTCCGTCTGGATCGCATCCGGCACGGGTATCGCGCCGTTTGCCTCCATGGCCCGGTCCGGCATGGTTTCGCAGAAGACCCTTGTCCACGGCAGCCGCACCCTTGCAGGACTCTACCTTCGCGGATACTTTTCCTCCGTGCTGGATGGAAGGTACATGCCCTGCTGCTCGTCGGAGACCGCGCAGGGAGTCTTCCCCGGCAGGACAACCGCGTGGCTTGCCTCCGGCGACTTGCCTGCCGCCGAGCGCTATCTTCTCTGCGGAAGCAGCCGGATGGTGGTGGATGCGCGTGATGTCCTCATTTCCCGTGGCGTACCGTTCAGCCGCGTCGTGGCTGAGATCTACTTCTGAGGGGGGTTGGCCGCATGGCTGAAAGCCTTTTTGGCGCAACGCTTGCAGGACTCGGCCGGATTGCCTCGGAGGCCGGGCTCCCCGCGTACGGCGCGAAGCAGCTCAGCGACTGGCTCTATGGGAAGAACGCCACGAGCTTCAAGGACATGCTCAACCTTCCCCGGCGGGCGCGGGAGTGGCTTGCTGAGCGCTACACAATTGACACCCCCGGCCCGATAAAGGCGACGGAATCACAGGACGGAACCAGGAAGTACCTGTTCCCGGCCGCTGGAGGAGGATTCGTGGAGGCGGCCTGGATCCCGGAAGGCAGGCGCGCCACGTTGTGCCTTTCCGTGCAGGTCGGATGCAAGATGGGGTGCCTGTTCTGCATGACCGGGAAGCAGGGCTTCCAGGGCCACTTGTCAGCAGGGGAGATCCTCAACCAGTACAGGAGCCTGCCGGAGCGCGACTCGGTGACGAATATCGTGTACATGGGCATGGGCGAGCCCATGGACAACCTGGCGAACGTTCTGGAGAGCCTCGAGGTCCTCTGCGCTCCCCACGGCTACGGCCTTAGCCCGTCGCGGGTCACGGTATCCACCATCGGGCTGATTCCCGCCATGCGGGAGTTTCTGGAGGCCACACGCTGTCACCTCGCAGTCAGCATGCATTCGCCGTTCGCGGAGGAACGGCGGCGCCTCATGCCCGTGGAAAACGTGTATCCGCTGAAGGATGTCCTTTCTGTATTGCGAGAAAATCCCCTGGGTCGCCAGAGGAGAGTGTCATTCGAGTACATCATGTTCGATGGCCTGAACGACAGCGACCGTCATGCCCGGGAAATCGCCAGGATCCTGGAGGGCATCCGCTGCCGGGTCAACCTCATCCCGTTCCATCCGATCCCGGGCACTCCTCTTTCTCCCAGCCCCCGGGAGAGAATGGAGCACTTCGAGCAGGAGCTGAAGCGCCGAAGCATACGCACCACCATCCGCCAGTCACGGGGCCTGGACATCTCTGCGGCGTGCGGCATGCTTTCGACGCGCGAGCTCGTGCGGCTGAGGGGCGAGCCGGACTGAAGGCCCCGCGCAGCCCGTCAGTGCAGGATTTTCTTCACTTCCCGGGCAACGGCCTGTCCCAGTGCCAGGTGTTCCTTCTCCTCGAGGTGTATCCCGTCGAGGTCGCTGGAGCGGATGAGCGTGGCGGCATCCAGGAAATGACAGCCGCGCTGGCGGGCAAGCTCGCGGTAGTGCTTTCCGAGGTCCAGTGATTTTTCGCTCCCCCCCTCGAACATGCCCTCGTAGTCGGTGAGCTTTCCCAGGGGCGGCGGCGCTATCAGCAGGATGGCGGGGGCTACGGCCACAGTCCCCGCGCCGCTGGCAGCGATGATGTCAAGGAGGACTCCGGCGGCCGCCGCGATATCCGAGGAGTGGGCTGAGTAGCGCTTCTTGAGGTCGTTGGTGCCCAGCATCACGACCACGAGGTCCAGGGGCGCGTGGGACAGGAGGAGCGGCAGGAGATGCCTTTTGCCCATCTTGTCCCCTTCAATCGGGTCCTCCCACACGGTGGTGCGGCCGTTCAGCCCTTCCTCTATGACGCGGTACTCGCTCCCCAGCTCCAACTGCAGCACCCCGGTCCAACGCACGTTTCGCGGGTAACGCTGCCCGGTGGTGGGTGAGAAACCCCAGGTGTTTGAGTCTCCAAAGCACATGAGCTCGAACATACGACCTCCGTGGCGCGTCCAGGACGCTCAGTATACAAACGGAATCAGGCGCTTGCGCTGCCGTGGATAGTCGGGAAAAGTGTCGAGGTACCAGGTGCGGTTGGCGTGCGCCCGGGGCACGAGATTTGCCATGGTGAAGAGCGCGAACCCGAGGCCCGCCAGGGACCATGTCGCCAGCGCCCAGCCTGTCCATTCGACGATTTCGCCCAGGTAGTTCGGGCTGGCAACGTATTCGAAAAGCCCTCCCCGCGGGACCGCGTATCCGCCGTTCCCGTTTTCCCGCAGGCTGCGAAGCTCGGCATCCGCCCTCACGTGCGTCACGAAACCAACGATAAACAGGGCCATTCCCAGCCCGACACGCGCAGCGGGAATGATGCCGCTGCCCGGGGCAAGAGTGAAACCCGCAAGAAAGTGGCCGTTGGCGTACCCGTTGAGCGAGTTGAATATGGCGGCAAAGAGGGTGAGGACCACGGGGAAGCGCTTGCCGTTGTCCTTCATGAGGAGAGGGAAAAGGCAGGTGCGATAGATGTAGTGCATTTCCCACAGGCCAAGGAGGACCAGGGCGAGCGAGTTGGCCCTTCTCTCATCGAACAGGACGACCGCGGCGATGACCACCATGGCGGGAAGCTCCATCAGGAACCAGCTCGCCCGGGATGGAATGGACGGGCCCCAGCCTTCCCGGAAATGCCTTCCGTACGGAGCGGTCACAAAATAGAGCATGATGAAGACCAGCGGAGCTGAAGCAAATATCACGAGGAGCGAAACCGTATTGAGCATAGGCGTCCAAGGCACTCTATCAGATACACTACGATCGGGCAACGGAGACCTGCCCGGGCCGTGGGGTGATTCAGAGCCTGTCGATGAACCCCGTTTTCAGTCAAGGCATTCGAATACGCGGCTTCGATGCCGGATGAGGCGATAAAGACGATCGTGAAAATGTAGCGTTCCGTGAGGCGCTACGCCCACTCCATTCTTGCCCGGCAGAGCTCCTTCCGATCACTGACTCGCCGCACGCCGCACAACTCATGTCCGTCGCTGCCCTCTGACAGGACAGCAACCTCATCTCCCATCATCGCTTCAGCCAGAAAGCTGAGCTCCAGCGAGCGCGGTTGTTTTTCCTCCAGGACCTCTCTGGGCTGGCTATCCACCATCCACTGCAGGTACCGGGCAGCCGTGACGTGCCCATTCACGTCCAGGTCCGAAAAGACCACGTGAAAGCGCGCGCGCTCCTCGGAGGCCTCCGCCAGCTCCGGGACCTTCTGCAGGTCCGTGTCCAGCTCGCTCTTCCCCGGCGTCCACGGAAAAATCATCTGGTCGATCCTCACTGGACGGTGGCTTTCCCTGTCCAGGACAAGCCAGGCGGAGGTGGCGGACGCCAGCTTCTCCCCTGAGGCGGTCGTGATGATGAAGTCCCGCAGCGCGTAGAGCTTCTGGACTCCTTTGCCCCAGGTCTCGATGACGATCTGTTCCGACCACCGCGGGAAGCGCCTGACGGACAATTGGAACTTCACGAGGACCCACATCTGGTTGCGGTCAAGCAGGTCCTGGTAGCCATGCGCGGTGAGAGATGCATGCTTCCACGCGGAGTTCGTCAGGAAGGCAAAGAAGACGTGCGGTTTCAGCCTGCCTTTCAGGTCCACCTCGAAGGACTCCACGAAGCGCTGCTCTTTCCAGACTGCGGGCACGGTGCTCATGGCGACCAGTCTTTCGCAGAGAGTGGATTCTGTCCAGCAGATCAGGCGGCTGGCCCGGGCGCCGAGGAACGCGCTGGCGTCACATTCCCGTAGAAGACGGCAGTCAGGACGATGCCGACATGGGACAGGATGAAGAAGGGAATTGCCTCCACGACGCGTGTCAGGAAAGGGACCTCGTTTTCGCCATCCCGACCCTGAGAATGATTGCCGCGCCAGCCCTCTCGGCGCTGACGCTGTACGTGGCGTTGTCCCCTGATTGCTGCAGGAGCCTCGTCGGTATCTCTGCCAGCCGCTCCCCAGTGACACCGCACAGCGCGATCAATCTCCTGAGGCCGCACTGGAGGCAGGCGAAAGTCTCACCGCAGAGGCCGTGAGAAACGGCATGCTTGCAGTCCAGCACCTCGCCTATCCTGAGCCCCACGGGATCACGACCGTTGTCGTCGAACATCTTCCTCATTGAGTCGTTGGAGGAAACGACGATGTGATCACGCGCGATGAGGGCGGCCGGAGAGCTCAGGCTCTCCAGGTGGGCAAGAAATCTGTATGATACGCGGAAGCACGCGTTGCAAACCTCAGCCGGACCATGACCGCGTATGTCGATCAAGGCCGTTCCGCACAGCGGGCATCTCTGACTCATTCTGTAACCCCTTCAATCCGCAGTATTGGGATTACGATTTTGCTTGGATCTGACTCAAAGGCTGAACGATGAAGGCTGGTTGAGCACAAGACTACCACGCGCGTCGCGAAACTTCAATTCCTTTGCCTGTCCCATTTTCCGCTTCAGGCTCGTCATAGTTGCAAGACTGATAGACAGGAGGAGATCATGAAGAAGTTCTTGGTGCTTTACAGCGGAGGAAAGGCTCCGAGCACTCCGCAGGAAGGGGAGGCTTCCACGAAGGCCTGGATGGCCTGGTTCGGGAAGCTCGGGAAGGTGGTTGTTGAGGCGGGCGCCCCGTTTGCCGGATCCTCGACGGTCAGCTCTTCGGGGGTCCGAAGCGGGGCCGAGGGAAACATCTCAAACGGCTACAGCCTGCTCCAGGCTGACGACCTTGCCAGCGCGGCAAAGATCGTCAGGGACTGCCCTATCGTTGCTGACGGCGGCAAAGTCCACGTCTTCGACCTGATGGCCATGTAGCCTGCCGGGGGCTCCCGGTTCGGGAGCCCCTCTTTGGATCAGTGATCCGCAACCGTCCAGTCTATTGAAACTCCGATCTTCCCGGCCAGGGTCTCCATGTCGTCGTCAGAGTGATACAGCATTGGCGCCTTGCTGACGGAGATCGCGCCGTCCTTCTTTTTCAGCCAGTAGGAGCCGTGGTGTGCGGCGACAACCTCCATTCCGGACTGGCTTCCATCGTCTATCGTGATGGCTCCATTGCAAAGGCACACATAGGTTGAATTGGGGTCCTCCACCTTCATGAAGAACGAGGTTCCGCGAACCCCGCAGGTCGTGGTCTGTGTGTGGACAAGGAACCGTGGAGATCCGGCCGCACTTCCGACGAGGTTCTTCAAGACGAGCGTGAGGGAGCCTGTCTTGAGCTCGCTCCCATTCTGGAGGTTGAAGGGGTGGAACACAAAAGCCGTGCTCTCTCCCAGCCGAATGATGTTTTTTTCACGAAAGATTATCTCGCACTGCGACCGCGCGCCCGTCGTGACCGTTGCGCCCAGGGGGACGACGTCGCCAATTGTGGCAGGGGCACCGTCAATGGTCGCCTGCCCCTCCAGGTAGCCGATTTCTCCCCCCAGGTTTGCGGCGAACGCCGTGCCGCCGAGGACCGCAATTGCGCAAACCACGAACATCACGCGAGCCATCATCAGGACAGTACCCCCGCCTTGAATGTGCCGCGCAGAAGTCACGGGAGTGTCACGAACGGGGATTTCGTTCAGGGACCTCTTCGGATGGCCCGGGCCCGAGCCAACAAACCGCTCGGCTCATCAACGGCTGAAAGCTCATCCAGGCCCGCATTCGCAAACGCGGACAGCTCCCTGCGAAGGGAATCCAGGGTTTGCCGGTGGATTTCATCGTTGAAAGGCGAAAGGCTGCAACTCAGTTCCTCGTCGAAAAACTTCACAAGCCCCTGGTGGGGGCGGACATCAGGCTTGAGCCGCCTCAGGGTCTCGGCCGCTTTCTTCTCGGACTGAGTCATCAGGTACAGGATGCCCAGGGCGATGGCCGGGGACCGTGAAATGCCCTGCCAGCAATGGATTGTGTAGCCGGACGCGTCAGACCTTGTCACTCGAAAGTACTCTACGACGCCCCGCACATCTCTTCTCTCGGGCACTCGCTTGATTGCCTGCGCCGGGCCAAGCTGGTCTGCGCTTTCAACGTCATAGAACTTGAGCTCCAGGATGCTCTTGAATGCGGCCCTGATTGCGGCAGGCATCTGCTGGTCAGGGTTCCTGATCGAGATGCAGTGGCTGAAAACGTGCCCGTTTGACTCGAGGCGCTCGACCAGCTCAGTTTCGCTGAAGACCTGAACCGGCAATTCATTCTCGGTCATGTATTGCCTGTCATTGTATCCCGAAAAAAATCCGATCGCCACTGAACCGTCACGGCAGAGGGCGAACGCCTTGGGTTGATCGCGGCTCTCAAGGGTGCAACAATGCAGGTCCGCGGTGTTGTGGATGGAGAGGTGACACATGACGAAAGAAGATCGGCTCATCCTCGTCGCCCCCTGCGGGATCGACTGCGGGAACTGTTCGCTGAGCATGTGCAAGGACAATCCCGAGCTGGTGGAGCGGCTGGTTGCGAGAGGGATTCCCCGCGAGAAGCTGCCGTGCGCGGGGTGCAGAAGCGTCAAAGGGGCTTGTCCCGTGATTGCCGAGACGTGCGAGACCTACGAATGCATTCGTCAGGAGGCAGTCAATTTCTGCTACGAGTGTGCTGACTTCCCCTGCGCGAAGCTCTGCCCTTCCTCCCAGAGGGCGGATGTTCTTCCCCACAACCTCAAGGTCTTCAACCTCTGCATGATAGAACGTGCCGGCGTTGAAGGCTTTGCAAAGGTTTCGGGAGACCTGGAACGGCTGTACTTCAAGGGAACAATGGAGATTGGAAAGGGCCCCCGGCTGGCGTGATATACTCCTGGTATGGTGCGTCGTGAAAAGCCGTATCGTTCCAGCGGATGAAAGTTCCGCCCGGGTAAGCGTCGGAGCGCCCGGTAGCAGGGTCCAGTCAGAGGCCGAAATGTCTCTGACCGAGCGGACCGACAAAAGCCTCCAAGGAGGAAGCAACACAGCGGGCCGCAACGCGAGTGAACGCCGAGCAAGCCTCGTCAGAGTATCAGCCGAAAGGTGTTCAGGGTGGCCGAGCCGATCATGCCACGGCGAAGGCAACAGACAACGGACCGAATCCGAAGTGGACGTTGGACGCCCTCGGGGTATTGGCGGCAGCACGTTGTGACGGAATGGTAGGGAACACGAGAGGCCCTCCCTGGCGGCCCACGTCGGGCAAAGACCACGCGTATAAGGGGGAGACCGAAAGCGCGCGGAGTCAGGAGGGAGTCCGAGGGGTTCGTAGTACCTGAGAAGGCGGTGAGAAGCCGCTGGAGGGAAGGGACCCTGCTTTGAGTGTGCTGGGGCGTGGAGGTAAGCGCGAGGGCATGGTCGAAAGACCCAACAACCCCGAAGAAAAAGTGCGAGAACTCCAGCGACGGCTATGGACATGTGCCAAGCGGAGCAGGAGCCGACGTTTTCACGCGCTGTATGACCGGATCTGGCGGGGTGACGTCCTGCTGGAGGCGTGGAGACGGGTGAAGGCGAACGGAGGTGCCGCGGGGGTGGATGAGGTGTCCATCGGCGACATCGAAGAGCGAGGGGCGGGAGAGTATCTGAAGGAGATACAGAACGTCCTGAAGGCAGGCAGGTATCGACCGTCACCGGTGAGACGGCGATACATCCCCAAGGGGGACGGGAGGCAGAGGCCGCTGGGGATACCGACGGTGAGGGATCGCGTGGTGCAGATGGCAACCAAGCTGGTGATCGAACCCATATTTGAAGCCGACTTTCAACCGTGCAGTTGGGGGTTTCGACCGAGAAGGGGAGCGACGCAGGCAATGGAAGTCATTCGCGAGGCGGGCAACCGAGGGCATAACTGGGTGCTGGACGCCGATATTCGGGATTACTTCGGAAGCATCGACCATGGGAAGCTCATGGTGTTGGTGAAGGAGCGGATCTCGGACAGGCGAGTCCTGAAACTGATCGGTCAGTGGCTGGCGGCGGGCGTGATGGAAGATGGGACGGTGAGGGAAACGCTTGCGGGAACCCCGCAAGGCGGAGTGATCTCGCCGCTGTTGTCCAACATCTACCTTGGCTTTCTGGATCGCATCTGGGAGAGCAAGTGCAAACACCTTGGAATCCTGGTGCGTTACGCTGACGACTTCGTGGTGCTGTGCAAGAACAAGTCGCAGTGCAAGGAAGCCCTCAGGCGCGTAAAGATTGTGATGGAACGCCTGGGGCTGGAAATGCATCCCGAGAAAACGCGCGTAGTGAATCTGGCACTGGGTAAGGAGGGCTTTACGTTTCTTGGGTGGACGGTGCGCAAGTGCAGGAGCATTCAACGCAACCCACGCTGGCATTTCGTGCAGCGCTGGCCGTCGCCGAAGGCTATGAAGCGAATCCGATCCCGCGTGCATGAGATCACCGAGGCGCGAGGAAGGCAAGCGAAGGGCATAGGGGAGCTGATCGACAAGCTAAACCCGGTGCTTTGTGGATGGGGCAACTACTTCCGAACGGGCAACGCGGACCGAGAGTTCAACCGAGTGGATGACTACGTGTACGGCCGTGTGCTCCAATGGCAGTGGCGACGGGGCGGACAGCGAACGCGCTTCCGTTTCGACCGATGGCCCCAGAAACGCCTGTACGAGATGGGCCTGCAGCGACTGAGGGGGACTACGCGATATCCCCAGGCAGCCACTCCGCGCAAGCACGGTCAGGAGAACTCATCGGTAAGCTGTGTGCCGGAAAACGGCACGCACAGTTTGAAAGGAGGTGCTGGGAACGGGTCGCTCTGAGCGATACCGCACCAGCTATCGACCAATTAACCCAAGAGTCTATCTCCTCCTCAACCTCGTTCTCGCCTTCTACAACGTTGGAACAATCTGGGCGCACGAAACCGACATTTTCCGTTCCTGGAAGCTGATCGATCCAAAGGATTTCCTCCGGGTCCAGACCGCGCACTGGCGCAAGCTCCCATTCTGGATCTTCATTCCCGTGGGCCTCGGGCTCGTGGGAAGCGTAACTCTCGTCTGGTACCATCCTCCCGGCTCGCCGCTCTGGGGCATCGCGGGAGCGGTCCTGTGCCAGGCTCTGTCTCTCGTTCTGACAGGCATCTTTTGGGGACCATGGCAGGCAGGCCTTTCACGTGATCCTCTGGGGCCGAGAAGTCCCTACCTTGCGAAAATCCTCAAGACGCACTGGGTGAGGACTCTCCTTATCAACTTGAACGCGCTGGTCATTCTCGCCTGGACTATCGCCGTGCTATCCTGATGGCTTCACGCCACCGCAGGTTGGGCCGCGAGCAACTTGGCCAGCCCCGTGAGGTTCAGGACCCATCCGATTAACCAAGTCGTCTCTCGTGCTCGATATGACCGACGCCGTCTGAAGCGACGCTAAGCTTGGGATGGGCTGAGGCGCGGTAACCTCAGCCCCATCTCGTTCCATCAGAGCGGAGCCTTGAATTTGAGCTTCTCCACACAGTGGCCGATCAAGTAGATCGACCCATCCTTGAAGTTGGCTATGTCACCTGTCGTAGTATCAAGCGTACCTTCCGTGCCTGCGAACTTGCCGGTGGCAGCCACGATTTTGCCTCCACCTTTGCCGGGGCCGGCGGCAGGAGTATCCCAGATCTGCCAAACCATCTTGTCTCCATCTTTGTCCATGAAGGTAAGATAGCCGAAGTCGTGGACTACGTTCTTTTCCCCAAACAGGACGAGCTTGTTGTCCGCAGACATGTTATCTAGCGCAGCCACTCCCGGGGTGGAAACGTCGATTTTCACTCCCCGATAGTCAACGATGGCGACCCAGTGGTCTTGATCAATGACCGTAACTTGTGGGGTTCCGGTCTGGTACAGCGTTCCCTTGACAGTCATTTGCGTCTGGGCAAATACGACCCCTCCCAAAGCAAGAGTAAATACCACGAATACAGCAAGTACTCGCCACTTCATATTCCAACCTCCTACAGTTTGACTCAAGAAGGGGCTTCGCCCCCCGTCTTGTCTTGCCGTTCCTACATTGGATTCTTCAACGTCAGGTTCCAGACCTCCTTGCAGATCGTGCGGCTTGAGTCTGGTGGAAAGCCTTTCGGAGTGGGTTGAAGAACAAAATCCACCGTCCCTTCCATCCCTTCAAACTTGCCTGTCGCACCTATCAGCTTGCCTTTGCCCTTGTTGGTGCCAGCAGGGAAATCCCAAATCTCCCAGACCAGGCTGTCGCCATCCTTGTCCATATGGGTCTCGTATCCGTGGTATCGCGCAACCCCCTTGTCCACGTACATGATCATTGCGACGTGAGTCGCAAGATTGTTGAATGGACCTTTTCCGGTGTCGTCAACCCTGACGCCGGGTTGTTCACCGATACCAACCAAATGGTCTTTATCGACGGGCATAAACTTCCAGGTGATCGAACCGTAGTTGACTCCTGTGGAGACCATTTGGGTTTGAGCAAAGACTTGTCCTCCTACGCACAGCGCCAAAACCACACAAAGAACCGCCACTACTCGCCACTTCATGTTTCGCCTCCTGTTTGAGATTCCCTCGTTTGGGAATGATCAAGCCTCCATTCTACGCTTCCCGATTGTCTTCGGCATGCGTAAGAACTACGTAATTCTGCCTTGAGTTCTGGAAACGGACCTTGGATGCACCGCCAGGGACAACGCAAGAGTGCTATGGCCGTGTTAACCGGAATCACCAGCCGAATTGGCGGAAAAGCCCCTGGAATTACGTAGATACTACGCATGCGCACGTGCACCAAGCGCTGTAGAATACAGTTGGTCAAGCATGAGGTCACAAAGTGTCGAAGTATTTCCCACTATCCAAGAGGTTTCCTTCCCTTTCTCGGCGAGAGATTGAAGTATGCTCCCTTGTTGCAGGTCGGCTCAGTACATCGGAGATCGCCACGTGCCTGTCTATCGCCAATAGGACTGTCGAGAAGCACCTTGAAAGCATCTTTGAAAAGCTTGAAATACATTCTCGGGAAGAGTTGAGGTTCAAAATGGGAATTCAACTGTCCCTCGAAATGCTACGTTCCCCAAAGAGGACGTAATTGAAGGTTTCACTCACATGTCTGCCAGACCTCGAAAAGGAGCGGCTCGCGGCCCAGTCCGGATACCGGGACTGGAATAGCATTGGGCGCCGGAAAGGATCTGCACATTTCAGCGTAACGGCCGCCAGATCGCGAAGTCACGAATGCGCTACGACGCAGAGACGTCCGCGCGCCGTTCGTCTGCGCCGCATTCGGCTAGTATATTGGAGAACAAGGAAAGGGAATGATGGCGAACGTTCATCTTGCCTTTCTCGGTCCCCCGACGATCGAGCTCGACGGAGTTCCCGTCCGCTTCGACACCCGGAAGGCCGTTGCCCTCATAGCATACCTCGCCGTGATGGGGAAGCCCGTCAGCCGTGACACCCTGGTCAACCTTCTGTGGTCCCGCTACGGTCGGGCCGAAGGACACGGGGCGCTGCGGCGGACGCTTTCGACGATCCGAAGCTCACTGGGCAGGGAGTTCATCGATGCGGAGCGGGAAGCAATCTGCCTGTCCGAATCCGCGGACACCTGGATAGATCTTCTTCGCTGCAAAGAGCTGCTCGATCTGGCCAGGAGCCATCCCCACAGGCAGCAGGCGATCTGCCGGGCATGCCTGCCGCTGCTCCTTGAGGCGGCGAAACTGTATCAGGGAGAGTTCCTTCTCGGGTTCACGCTGAAGGATAGCGCCGAGTTCGATGACTGGCAGCTCTTCACAACGGAGAAGTATCGGCTGGAAGCCTCGCAGGTCCTGGAACGGCTTGTGCTCTGCTGCGCCGCAGCCGGAGATCTCGGCTCGGCCATCTCCTATGCTCAAGAGCGGCTTGGTCTCGACCCGCTGGATGAGAAGGCGCACGCTACGCTGATGGGGCTGTTTGCCTGGGACGGCAACAGGGCCGCAGCAAAGCACCAGTTCGAGAAGTGCCGGCAGCTGCTGGAAAAGGAGCTGAACAGTCCTCCCCGTGAGGAAACCGTGCAGCTGGCCGAATGGATTGCGCAAGGGAATCTGCCCCAACGACCCTCGTTCACGGAGGAAGCCGCGGAAACGGCGCCGGCGAATCACAAGGAACCTGGCGAAGCCACTCCCCATGCCCCAGCCAGCTTTTCCAGAACACGGATTGCGGTCCTTCCCCTGGCCAACATCAGCGCTGATCCGAAGGACGAGTACTTCGCGGACGGTTTGACGGAAGAGCTGATTTCTGCGGTATCCAACATAGGCGGCCTGAAGACCATCTCTCGCGCGTCCGCGATGCGTTTCAAGTCCACGAACAAGTCCGTGACCGAGATCGCCGCTGAGCTTCACGTGGGAGCCGTGGTAGAGGGGAGCGTCAGGAAGGCGGGGGATCGGGTGCGCATCAGCATCCACCTGGTGGACGTTCAGGATGACGAGCACCTCTGGTCCCAGGACTACGACAGGCAACTGGAGGACATATTCGCCATCCAGAGCGACATCGCGGACAAGGTGGCCCGGGCGCTGCGCATCCACATCCTGGACCAGGAGCGGGAGAGGATTCACAGAAGGGCAACCCGGAACCTGACCTCGTACAACCTGTACCTGAAAGGGCTCCACGAGAGGGCAGAAGGGACAGAGGACTCATACAGCAGCGCCATCCGGTATTTCCAGGAAGCGCTGAAAGAGGACCCGGGTTTTGCGCTTGCCCATGCCGGGCTTGGAGACTGCTACGGGTCTTTGTTCCGGCCGGGTGACCTTGTGGAGGAAGAGGCTTATCTCTCTCCAAGAGACAGCTTTCTCAAGGCGGAAGAGTATGCCCGCAGCGCCCTGGCGCTCGACAATTCCGTTGCGGAGGCTCACGCGACCTTGGGAGCGGTCATGACCGCGTACTACTACGACCAGGCCGGCGCGGAAGGAGAGTTCAAGCGCGCCTTGGAGCTGAACCCCAACTATGGGAAGGTCAGCAGCTCGTATGGCGTCTACCTGGCGTGCATGGGAAGGCTGGATGAGGCGACCGCGGAGATCGCCAGGGCCCAGGAGCTCAACCCGCTCGCCTTGGACGTGACCAGCTGCGCGGCCACGATCTTCGGTTGCGCTCACCAGTTCGAGAGGTCCGTGGAAGCCTGCGAGAGAATGTTCAGGATCGACAAGGACTTTCTTCCCGCTTATCGCAACCTCGCAGAAGCCTACTACGATAAGTCCCGGTTCGAAGATGCAATCAGGGTTCTGGAGAAGGCGCTCCCGTTCTCTCACGGCGACTCGCTGGTCAAAGCCCACCTTGCATTTTCGCACGCCCGCTCGGAGAGGACGGGGAAAGCGCGCAGCCTGCTGGCGGAGCTCAGGGAGGAATCAAAGAGGAAGTACGTGCCTCCCGTCGCCTTTGCCCTGGTGCACTGCGGGCTTCATGAAAACGCTCAGGCCATCGAGTGGCTCGGAAAGGCATACGAAGAGCGCGCCGGCAGCGCGGTTCTATCCGTTAACGTCCGCCCCATGTGGACGAGCCTGCGCTCGGAACCTGCGTTCACCCGGCTGCTGGGAAAAATGGGGCTCCCCGCGCCACACGGGCTGATGCACAGCGTCGAGCCGGCCAAACACCTGCGGCGCTCCCTGTCTCAGATAATCGTCCGTGCTACCGGTATTGCGGGCGGCTGCAAAGCGATAATCGTTTGATACGATAATCCGCGTGACAGCCATCAGGTGTCCTCCTTTTCGCCAGGTGCAAAAAAACGCCCTGCAAAGTGTTGAATGGATTTTGAAGGAGATCATGATGAAGGCATTTGTGCTATCTCTCATGTTCGGGCTGACAGCCTTTCTGCTTGTCGCCGAGGAACCGTCGACAACCTATAGTCGTTCGCTGTTCGAGTTAGGAACTTCTGTCACCATTGGAGATAGTTGGGCGGCGGACAACACCGGCTCCGGAATCTGCTACAAGTTCGCGCAGTACCTCAACCCATCGAGTCCGTCCAGTTTCTATTACGGCTTCCTCTCGGGGTACTTTTACCACATCGCGTGGGGGGATTGATCTGGCCGACACGAAATACGTCACGTTCGGCTGGCGAGGCCTGATTGCCCGGTGGCTGGGAGTGGACGCCAGCATTTCACCTGTCTTGGGCGCACGTATCTATGAGAATACCATCCAGGGGAGTGCCTACATGGGAGTCTGCCCCACTATCGGCTTCTATGTTCCCGTGAGCTCGCGCGTCGACTTCGCATTGTCCTACGAGCCAGTGTTCAACTTGTACACCTTTGATGGCAGCACGAGTGCAAAAAACAAGACCTACAACGACATCGTGTTCCTCGTTGAGTTCAAGAGCTTCTCTGAGGTGAAGAACATGACTGCTGATCAGGCGTGGTAGCCGTTATCGTTGACCCGCAGCCATGCGGATGGGATGAATAAGAAGCTCAGAATAGCTCCAGCTGTCCTTCCGCGTTGAAGAGACTTTCGGTGGAAAGTCCAATAAACGGAGCCACGGATTCCACGATGGGGCGTACTTGCTTTTGAACATAGTGCTCGTAGTCCAGCGGAGCGGTGGTCCTGCCCTCGGGCTGCGGACCTTGAGTGGTTATGACGTAGCGGATCAGCCCGGACCTTTCCTCCGGGGGAAGCAAGGCCGCCGCCCGGGCGTGCGGCGGTGAAGATTTCGTGTAGGCCTCAACAGG
>CAVUXE010000055.1:0-10064 GCA_963745235.1 uncultured Spirochaetota bacterium
GCCACGAGCCCTACTGGTATCTGCGGTTTTTGTTTGAAGGATTGATTTCAGCCAGGACTGCCGAACAATTTGCCGCCCTGCTTCCTCAGAACATCGATCCCAAGACGCTCCGGCCCGTCGCAAAGTAGCAGGCGGTTTCTCGGGCGCTTGCAACTGTTTCCCTCCAGCCGTTTCCGTCGAGCCTATGACGAGCTCAAGGGGCATCTGGCGGTCACGAGGGCCGCGGCCGCCTACTTGGCGGTGCTCAAGTTGGCTGCCGAAGAGAGCGAAGACCTGGTCGACCGGGCACTGGGGCTGCTGTTCGACCGCCACACCGCCATCAGCCTTGAGGCGGTAGCCGCGGCTCTGACGGAGTTGCGCGCCGCTCCGGCACCGGCGGCGGGTGTGACGATTACTCCCGTGGACGTGGGTGTCTACGACGGGTTGTTGGAGAACGAGGAGCTCAGCCATGCCGCAGCCGTCTGAGTTGGTCTCCTGCCTGAAGGCACTGCACCTCTCAGTGGCTGCCGAGTGCTACGCCGAGACCGCCGAGGAAGCGCGGCGGGAACAGCTCACCCACGAGCAGTTTCTATTGGCCCTCACGCGTGAGGAGTTGGAACACCGCCAGGAGAACCGCACCGAGCGCTGGCTGCACGAGTCGCGCCTGCCGTTGGAGAAGGGCTTGGCCAGCTTTGACCGCGGTCAAGCTCCCCGGCCAAGGTAACCGCCGCCCTGACAACGCTGCTGGAGGGGGAGTTTCTCACACGCGCCGAGAACGTGCTGGTCTTTGGCAACCCCGGAAGCGGCAAGACCCATCTGGTGTGCGCCCTGGCCCAGGAACTGATCCATCGGGGACACCGGATCCTGTTCTACCCTTGCCAACTGTTGGTCCAGGATCTCCTGCGAGCCAAGCGGGACCTCACCCTGGCCCAGGAACTGAAACGCATGGCCCGCTACGAGGCCCTCATCATCGACGACATCGGGTACGTGCAGCACTAACGACAATATGTTTACAACTAAGTCATTAAGGAATAACGAATTAGAGAAAATATGTTTACAAAAATGTCCATGTTTACACTTTAATTCTATACATCAATAGGAATTACAAGGGATTGTAAACGCTCTTTATCTTGTCCTTGTCCTTGTAAGCTCTTTGAAGGGGGTAGAGGGCGTCTTGGGATACCTGGATTGATTGGAAGGTTGCTCTTAGCGCGCAGGAGATGTACTGAAGTCCTTGTGGATGTTGTTGCTGTTTTGGCGGGCCTGTCGTCTTCAAGACGACTAACTGTAGATTGCCAACTCCACAGGGACCGTTCTGGTCTGATAAAACAAATGCCTGCTCCAAAGTGGAGTGGTTGCTCTTTACAAGGATGACCTGGGCGGAACGGTCGATTTTTCTCGCGCAGGAGGAGGAAATGAAAGAGAGCAATGCCATCGGAATTGACCCTGACTCGCAGGGGTTCGTATGCGCCTACGTGAAGCGTTCCGACGCAAAGGTTTCCGTCAGAGGGTACCTGACGACGGATGCGGATTTGAAGAGCTTTCTTCAGTGGGTGAAGGGAGAGAAGAATGTCGTCGTCGCGATTGAAGGCAGCAATGGCCTAAGCAAGCCCCTGGAGAAAGCGCTGCGTGAAGCGGAGGTCATATTCTACTCCTTCAAGCCCGCAGACACGGATAAGTTCCGCAAGGCGGTACTGGGGCAGAACAAGAACAACAAGAAGGACGCAGAGTCGGTTGCCCGCTATGCGATGGCCCTTGAGGCGCAGGAGAACTTCGGGAGGTATCGAAGGGTATCGTTCGCCGGATCAGGAGCTCCAGCTTCTGACCCGCGCCTACGAGAGAAACTCGCAGGAGCTGACGGCGGAGGTAAATCGGTTGTGGAAGACGATTCGGTTAGCGTCACCGGACTTCTATCTTGCGCTTCGGGGAGGGCATCCCGAGGTGGAACTTGGCGAAAAGGTATTGAAATCCCACCGGGAATGACTCTTCTGAGCGCGAAGCCGGATTTCGGCGAGTGGAAACATCTCTGCGATGAGGAATTGGTGGAAGCGATGGGAGGGCGAAACCGCAAGTGGCGGAGCATCGTCATCCAGAAGTTGCGCAACGTAATGGGAGTTTCAATCCCGTGTCACCCGCCTTGGCTCTGATGATAAGAAGCAGCGCTCAGAAGATCGAAAAGCTCAAGCACGATCGCCTCGAAATTACCAAGATTCTCGCCGTACTCACCAAGGATAGGGCGGCGGTCAAAGTGTTGCAGGGAAACACGAGGGATCTCGACGATCACCGCGGCGACGATGGTTGCCGAGATTGTCGACATCAGACGGTTCGCTCGAGAAGACAGTCTCGCTTGCTACTGCGGCTTGGGAATGAGGGAGCACTCTACGGGAGAAAGCGTGAGGATGGTTCCTACAGAGTTGTTCAACCATCGGCTGAAAGATATCTTCATGACTGCGGCGTGGAACGTAGTCCATTACAATCCTGAATCTCACGTAGCGGGGTACCACAGAAACCTGATAAAAGCGGGAAAGTCTCCGCTGGCAGCAACCAAGCGCGTTGCGCGAGCCCTTGTGCGAGTCATTTACCGCAAGCTCTTCACACTTGTCGGTGAGATCACGACTGCACCAACGGAAGATGAAAACAAGGAGGGAGAAAGCGACATGGCAAGCGGTTCTACCCGCGGTGGCCAAAGCCACACGAGCGACATATCGCTTTCATCCCGAGGCAATTATAGGGCTGCAGACGCGAAGAGAGTCAAGAAAGGAGCTGCTCCGATAGAGAGAAGCAAGGAGCCAAGAAGGAAGGGAAAACCCTTGGAGAAACGATTCGGCGCGGCCCGAGCGGGACCTCTTTGACTGGAGGGGGCTATCGAGCTGGATTAGACACGACTACCGTGACTGGTTGCCCGCCATGACGCGCTGCGGTAAAGTGGGCACGAGGAAAAGCTTGTGGGTCAATCTGGCCACTGTCGGAGCTTTGGACCTACCCCAAATTCGTGGACACAGGGTTAAGCAGTAACTTGAAGGGGTAGGTCCACTGCGAGAATAATCCGGTCAACAGAATTGATCTCGCTGGGAGACAAAGCTCCTTAGAGGGGAACCGGGTCTGAGAACCCAGGCCTCTACAAACCATCTCAGCCTCTGAGTCTTCCGGCTATGGGACAATATCCAACGCCGTCTCTGAATCATCTACCATCTTCTTTTTTGCGATTTATGAATTAACAGAAAAACCACGCTTAATCTCTTGACCCATCTTCTACAGTTTGAGGCCGTTCTGAAGTGCCTACCCCCGAATTTACAGGGAATTTGAGGGATTTTCGCCGACGCGACCGATTTATGTAGTGCCAACAAAGTGAGTCCATATGCAGAAATATCTTGCATTCGATGCAATCTCATGATAGTATCCGTGGTGGGGAGGGACGCACGCAGTGTTCGTCCGCATCAAGAACTCTCACGGATACAAGTACCTCCAGATCGTGGAGAATAGGCGCGAGGGCAACAAGGTCAAGCAGCGCGTGCTCACCACACTCGGTCAGTTCGATGCACTCACCGAATCGGGCAAGATCGATGACCTCACCCGTTCACTGGCGAAGTTCGCCTCCACACGCACCATCATCGATGCCCACCGCGAAGGGGCTATCCAAGCCCGCCGCACCCTGTCCATCGGCCCTGCCTTGGTCTTCGAGCGGTTGTGGCAGCAATTGGGAATCAAAGAGGCGATAAAAGAAGAGCAGTCGGCCAGCCGATGCCGTTTCCCGTTGGAGCGCGCGATCTTTCTCACCGTGTTGCATCGCCTTGTGGATCCTGGAAGCGACCGCGCGGCAGAGCGCTGGAAGGAGGATTTCCAGATCAGCGGGACCGAGGGCATCGAGCTGCATCATCTCTACCGCGCTATGGGCTGGCTGGGCGAGCAGAGCCTTCAGCTCGGCCACGATGCGCGAAGCCTGCGATGCCGAAAGGACCTCATCGAAGAGAAGCTTTTCCGCCGCAATCGCGATCTGTTCAGCGAGCTGGAGCTCGTGTTCTTCGACACCACCAGCCTTTACTTCGAGGGGCAAGGCGGGGAGAGCCTGGGACAGTACGGACACAGCAAGGACCACAGGCCCGACCTGAAACAGATGGTGGTCGGGGCGGTGCTGGACGGCACGGGGCGGCCGATCTGCTGCGAGCTGTGGCCGGGGAACCTCACCGATGTCACCTCCCTTATCCCGGTGGTCAAGCGTCTGAAGAGCCGCTTCGGCATCGCCTCGGTGTGCGTGGTGGCCGATCGCGGGATGATAAGCGCAGAGACGATCCAGAAACTTGAGAGTGCTGATCTCGGCATGTCCTATATCCTCGGGGCGCGCATGCACAGGGACAAAACGGTGCGCGATGAAGTGCTTCCCTCCTCTGCGGAGTTTCAGGTGGTCACGGGAGCGAAGAAGAAGGCCCAGGATCCCTCGCCGCTTTCGGTGCGCGAACAGTGGGTGGGAGGAAAGCGCTACATCGTCTGCTACAACGAAGATCAGGCGCGAAAGGATGCCGCTGACAGGGCGGCCATCGTGGAGTCCCTGAAAGAGAAGCTGAAAAGCGGGGACAAGAGCCTGGTAGGCAACAAGGGCTACAGGCGCTACCTGAAGTCCGCGGGAGCGCAGCACTTCACGATTGACGAGGCGAAGCTCGCCGAAGAACAACGATTCGACGGCATGTGGGTTCTTCGAACCAACACGACGTTTGCCGCCGCGGATGTCGCACTGAAGTACAAGCAGTTGTGGATGGTGGAGTCAATCTTCCGTTCGGCCAAGAGCCTCCTTGAGACCCGCCCGATCTATCACAAGGTCGACGATACCATCCGCGGGCACGTGTTCTGTAGTTTCCTCGCCCTGGTGCTGCGAACAGAGTTGGAGACGCGACTCCAGAAGCGAGGGGAGAAGCTGGAATGGGCGGACATCAACAGGGACCTTCGCGCCCTGCAGGAAGTGGAAGTGCAAATGAACGGCAAGAAGCTGTACCTGCGGACTGACCTCCGTGGGGTATGCCACACGGTATTGCAGGCAGCGGGGGTTGCGGTGCCGCAGACGGTCCGCGAATAAGGGCGCCGCCCAGGGAAAGACGGCTCTGTAGTGCCAAAGAACGTTTCGACGATCCATAATTCCTTACAGGGCAAATACTTCACTTTTCAAAGTGTCGAAGATGGGCTTGACCAGATCGGGAGCAAGAACCGCCGCACAATCCCGCACGGTCGTGGTGGTCCACTTGCGCCGACTCACGCCCCGCAGGGCTTTTTCGCGCATCAGGCGAGCCACCCGCTTGCGCCCGATGTGCGTGCCCTCGGAGGCCAACTCGGCGTGGACCCGCGGTGCCCCGTAGGTACCGCGCGAGTACGCGTGAATGCGGTGGATCCCCGTGCTCAAAGCCGAGTCCTGGAGGGTCCGTTGGGAGGGCCCTCGCGCTGCCCACGCGTAGTATCCGCTGCGCGACACTTCCAGCACGCGACTCATCGTGGCCACCAAGTGCTGCGCCTCCTGGCCGCTCATGTACTCGAAGGCCTTCGTGGCGTCGCGCCGGTCTCCTGCGCGAACCACGCAGCAGCTTTTTTTAGAATGTCGCGCTCTTCCCGCAGCGTGCGAACTTCGCGCCTCAGTTCGTTCAACTCCTTGCGCTCGTCCGTGGTCAGACCGTCCGTCCGCACCCCGGCATCGCGCGCGGCTTGGGCGACCCAGTTGCGGATCGTTGTTTCCGTTGGTTCAAACTCCCGTGCCAGGCTGGCAGGGGTTCTGCCGGCTCGCGCCAGGTCAAGAATCCGCTGGCGCAACTCCGACGCATACGCAGGTTTGCTTCGTGGCATGACTCATGCTCCTTCTCAAAGGGTCGACATGTCCACGAAATCGGGTCAACTCCAGAGGAACCCTCGCCCCATCCGGTGGCCAGCCATCCATTGAGCAATCTAACATAGAATTCAGTAGCGCCGCCGAATCACCAACGCGAAGCGAACCCCACGGATCGGCCCACCGTCGATCCACAGATGCACCCAAGGCGACAACTGCAACGACTTGTTATAACGCGCTCCGCTACTTCACTACAGCAACCGCGACTCGATAAGACTCGTATCCTTTCATTTTGAGGCTAGCGTCGCCAAAATACCGCTTTCGGTATTCAGCTGCGCCCATATTCATCTCAAGAGATAGACCACGTTCTACCAGATAGGCATCGAGGCTATCCGGTTGGATTCCAAAAGTCCACCTTTCTCCCACACCGGAGAGTAATTTCACAATTTCATCCGTTCCGTAAAACGCCCCGGGATCGTCAAGGACTTTCTTGTCGATATACGTGAAGACGATACGGCTTCCCGCAGCCGCTTTTGCGCAAAAAAGCAGTGTTGAGTCCACAGTTTGAGCGGTGAGGTAGTTTGATACTCCTTCCCATATGAATACCGTACGGACCGCGAAATCAAAACCCGCGTCTTTGAGAAACGTCTCAAGCTTCTGCTGATTGAAATCCATTCTGACGAATCGCACGTTATCTGGAACACTTCCCATCGCCCGTTCGGTTTGTCTGAGCTTTGCTGCGGAAGTTGCAGGGTGGTCCACTTCAAAGACAGTCGCTTTGGACATTTGGGGCATGCGATAGGGTCTTGAGTCAAACCCCGCCCCAAGAAACACAATCTGCGCCACGCCTGTTGCCAACTCTCGCTCGAGGGTATCATCGATAAGTCGCGTGCGCGCTATGCCGGATGTCCGTGCGCCTGGCCATCTGCGATCAATCAGTTGGCTTACGGCACAACGCACGAAAGGAATTGCAGAGACTCCCAGAATGAGGCGTAGCGAGGGCGAAAGGTACAATTTCGCATATTGATCTGTGAAAAGGCGACTACTCTGGGCACTTCGAGACTCGAGCGCTCTGAAGAGGGCCATAAACATCGCGGTTCGGCTAGCCTCGGTCGCCTTCATTGTATGTCCTTGTCGCTACTCAATTGTGCCTGTACTGACCACCCGACTCGCATGATCACATCTTAACGCGTTATAACATAGAGTTAAGCCGCCCCGCCGCATCAGCCCAGCGGCGACGGCTTTTACCAAACCTATGCCCCACTACAAGCCGGACGTCAAGGGGTCGGCTTCAACGACTTGTTATGACTACTCCCGTTCAGATTGGCCCTACCACTACAGCTAGCCACTCTGAGGATTCAGGCGCCCGAGCCAAGGAAGGCGAGGGCGTGTTCACCGCCGTCATTCGCCGCGAGGAAGCGCACCCAGGATCCTCATGAGATGGCTATCCGCAGCTCCTTGCCGAGTGCCTCCGCTACCTTCTTGAGGGTCGATACCCGAATGTCCTCAGCATGGTTTTCAATTCTAGAAATTGCGCTCTTTGACGTCCGGAGCCGCCGTGCAAGTTCGTCCTGAGTGACGCCGCTCTTCTGTCGAGCACTGCGGAGAAGGTAGCCTATCTTGAACTCTTGGTAGCCAGCATCGAATCCCTTTGCGAAGCGCTTGTCGCTTTTCTTCCGCTGGGTTATGTATTTGTCTAGATCATCCCGCACGTCCGTGCCTCCCTATGTGATCAGCCTTTAGCCGTTCGGCTTGCCTGATTTCTTCAATAGGCGTTTTCGGCGTCTTCTTCATGAAACCATGGGTCAGAACCAACCGGTCTCTCCCGTGAAAGAAGCCCAGGATCCGATAGGTGTTTCCACCGAAGACGACGCGACACTCCCATATCTCGTCGCTCGCAGTCAGCTTCTTGAAGTACTGCCCAGGAACTGCGTCCAGTTCTTGGAGCAGCTTCAGTACCCACGTCACTTTCTGGGCGGCCTTTGAGGGTAAAGAATCAAGGAACTTGACTACCGGACACTGTCCTTTCTCAGTCTTGTAGAAGACGAGCGACCGTCCCATGGTTAAGGTTCACTTATTTGTTATCTTTCGTCAAGCGAATGCGACGGTGCGCTTGCAACCAAGTCGTGGAGAGCCCAAAGACTTGCCGGAGGGGCGGGTTAGTCAGGCAGGGATGCCTGACGCCCGTCCCCTCCGCCGCTTGAAAAGACTCACAAACGCCAAGGACCGATCTTGAGTGGTCATAACATAGAGTTAAGCCGCCCCGCCGCATCAGCCCAACACTGGACGGAATTGCCAAGCTGCATTCACGCTTCCGGGCGGCCCTTGAGGGGACAACTGCAACGATTTGTTAGGCCCATCTTCGACACTTTGAAAAACGATGTGCTTACCCCGTAAAGGATTAGAAGACAGGGGTAACGTGTTGGCACTACAGCGCTGCTTTCCTTGGAATCACCGGCGTCATTCGCGGACCGTCGGCGGGGCGGCCACGCCGGCAGCCTGCAGCACCGTGTGGCATACGCCGCGAAGGTCGGTGCGCAGGTAGATCTTCTTTCCATTCATTTCGACTTGCACTTCCTGAAGCGCTCGGAGATCTCGATTGATATCTGCCCACTCGGGCTTCTGCCCTTGCTTCTCAAGGCGCGTTTCCAACTCTTTTCGCAGCACCAGGGCGAGAAAGCTGCAGAAGACGTGGCCCCGGATGGTGTCGTCAACCTTGTGATAGATCGGGCGGGTCTCCAAAAGGCTCTTGGCCGAACGGAAGATGGATTCCACCATCCATAGCTGCTTGTATTTCAGCGCTACCTCGGCGGCAGCAAACGCCGTGTTGGTGCGAAGCACCCACATGCCGTCGAAGCGTTGCTCGGCGGCCAGCTTGGCCTCGTCAATCGTGAAGTGCTCCTTGCCCGCCGACTTCAGATAGCGGCGATAGCCCTTGTTGCCCACGAGGCTCTTGTCCCCGTTTTTCAGCTTCTCTTTCAACGACTCCACGATGGCCGCCCTGTCGGCGGCGTCCTTTCGGGCCTGATCCTCGTTGTAGCAGACGATGTACCGCTTGCCCCCCACCCACTGCTCGCGGACCGAAAGCGGCGAGGGATCTGCGCTCTTTTTCTTCGCCGGCGTGACGACGTGCAGCTTCTCAAGGGAGGGAAGTACGGTATCGCGCACCGTCTTGTCGCGGTGCATGCGTGCTCCAAGGATGTAGGACATGCCCAGCTTTTCACTTTCCAGCTTCTCGATCGTTTGGGCGCTGATCATCCCACGGTCGGCCACCACGCATACCGAGGCGATGCCAAAGCGGCTCTTCAGTCGCTGGACCACCGGGATCAGCGAGGTGACATCGGTGAGGTTTCCGGGCCACAGCTCGCAGCAGATCGGCCGTCCTGCACCATCGAGCACCGCCCCTACCACCATTTGCTTCAGGTCAGGCCGGTGGTCCTTGCTGTGCCCATACTGTCCCAGGCTCTCACCACCGTTGCCTTCGAAGTACAGGCTGGTGGTGTCGAAGAACACCAGCTCCAGTTCGCTGAACAGGTCGCGGTTACGCTGGAAAAGCTCCTCTTCAATGAGGTCCTTTCGGCAGCGCAGGCTTCTGGCATCATGGCCGAGTTGGATGCTCTGCTCGCCCAGCCATCCCATGGCGCGGTAGAGGTGATGCAGCTCGATGCCCTCGGTCCCCTCGATCTGGAAATCCTCTTTCCACCGTTCTGCGGCGCGGTCGCTTCCGGGATCCATCAGCCGATGGAGGACGGTGAGGAAGATCGCCCGTTCCATGGAAAAGCGCCACCGTCGATCGGCTACCTGGCCTTGGATTGCCTCGGAGATTCCCAACTGCTGCCAGAGTCTACCAAAAACAAGGGCGGGACCGATGGACAGGGTCCGATGAGCCTGGATGGCCCCCTCTCGGTGCGCATCGATGATGGTTCGAATCGAAGCGAACTTCGCCAACGAACGGGTAAGGTCATCGATCTTGCCCGATGAGCGCAGCGGCTCCAGTTGACCCAGGGTGGTGAGCACCCGTTGTTTGACTTTCTTGCCTTCGCGCTTGCTTTCCACGATCTGCAGGTACTTGTAGCCGTGAGAGTTCTTGATGCGGACGAACACGCCGTCTCCCCTCCCCCTCACAGAGACTATCATGGGAGACCTTATTCTGCAAGCAATTTCTTCAAATCACGCCTATTCCGTGGCACTACAAATACGGCTCCGGTTATACGAAAACCTTCAAATTCCCTGCAAATTCGAGGGGTAGGCCTTCCCGGAAGCGTTCAAACTGTCGAAGATG
>CAVUXE010000056.1:0-14009 GCA_963745235.1 uncultured Spirochaetota bacterium
CGGTGCAGAAACCTTAACCTAATAAGCTCAGCACATGTCGTAGATTGGCGAGACTATTCCCACCTAGAGTTTGCGGTGGATTTTATGATGGCCAACAGAATGTACAAGGCGCTTTCCTACATGCTTCCTCAATATGAGATTCTTTTCGCAGTCTACAGGTCACGCTTGAGTCCTGACTTCACCGACACGGACATAGATGTCTTGGGATCGATAAATGAGCATTTGAACACTCTTTACTCAGCATTTGACGCGATTAGAGAACTCCCTGAGGCGTCGTTCACCCAACGACGCATATCGGAAGAGTTTCGCTCACTTTCTCATCGAGAAGCCGAGATATGCTCCCTTGTGGCCCGTCGTTTCAACACCGCTGAGATATCTACCAGCCTGTTCATCAGCCCCAGAACTGTGGAAACGCATATCGCAAACATATTTGAGAAGCTCGATGTGCGTTCCCGAGAGCAGTTACGATGGAGACTCGGTGTGACGCCAACCACAGGACTCCGGCAGCCTCGAATAGCGAGGAAAGTCTCCCCAAATTACGTAGTTACTACGCATACAGCCTGCGAAATAAAAATGTAGAATGCACTCGGTCGAACCAGAGGTCTTGAGAGTGTCGAAGTATTTCACTGATCCCGCTCGCATCGCCAAGTTCCTATCCAAGAGGTTCCCTTCGCTTTCTCGGCGAGAAATTGAAGTGAGTTCCTTTGTTGCAGGGCGGCTCAGTACGTCGGAGATCGCCATTTGCCTGTCTATCGCCAATAGAACGGTCGAGAAACATCTTGAAAGCATCTTCGAAAAGCTGGAAGTACATTCAAGGGAAGAGTTGAGGTTCAAGCTAGGAGTTCAACTGCCCCTCGAAGTCTTACATTCTTCGATTAAATCCGGAATGCGCATAAGAGCGAGTATGGCGCATCTGGCGAGAGCGGGCCACTCATGAGTCGGATACTCAAGAGCAGCGGAGAATGGAGGCACCCTGTGGACGAAGCGTCTTGACACCTGTAGTACCAGCGGGGCAAGGAGGATGTTATGGCTACGTTTGTAATGTTCGGCAAGTACTCTGAGTCCGCCATCAAGGCGATCAGCTCCGCAAGAACCAAGAAGGCGAATTCGATCATCGCCAAGCTTGGCGGAAAAATCGTTTCTTTCTACGCCCTCATGGGCAAGCAAGACCTGATGCTTGTCGTTGAGCTACCCGGCATTGAAGAGGCGATGAAGGCTTCAGTCGCTCTTGCTCGGGCAAGTGGCATCAGCTTCACCACTTGTCCCGCTGTTACGGTTGAGACGTTTGACAAGCTTACCGCGAAGCTCTGAAGTGTAGAAATTGAAACTTGACCTCTCAGACACCTTAGAACTATTCAGATCGTGGAGGATGCAAAATGCCGAGGTCCGATCAGTACGAAAGAGTGCTTAAGGCCGTTGACGACGTTCGTGACGAGATGGTGGATTTCCTCCGCCAACTCGTCCGCATCGACACTGCGGTTCCACCGGGGAACAATTATCCGGAGTGTGCTGAGCTTCTTCGCGCCACGATGGCACGGTTGGGATACGAAGCGCAACTCGTCCAGGTGCCCGCCGACTTCGTCGAAGGTCTCATGCGCGCGCGTCGCATCCAAGTACCCCGGGATGGATTCCTTCCGCGCGTCAATGTCTTCGGCCGCAAGGAAGGTCGACGAAAGGGTCCTGTAGTTCACTTTACAGGTCACTTTGACGTCGTCCCGGTCGGGGAAGGCTGGACGATGGAGCCGTTCGGAGCCGTCCTGAAGGACGGCCGGATGTACGGCCGGGGCGCTACAGACCAGAAGTCTGGCATTGCTGCCTCGCTGTTTGCCATCGAGGCGCTTCGTAGGGCCGGCTTCGAGCTACCAGGGACGGTCGAGCAATCGGCGACGGTAGATGAGGAATCGGGAGGCGAGACGGGCCTCGGGTACTTGGTGGAAAAGGGTCTCATTGGGAAAGGCCGCCAGGACTGCGTGGTGATCACTGAGTGCCTCGACGTGGACGGCATCTGCCTGGGCCATCGGGGCTTGCTCATGTTCTCCCTGGCGACGACCGGGCGGATCGGCCACGGTTGCATGCCCCACTTGGCCGTCAATGCGGTGGACAAGATGGTCTTCGTCATGAACGCCATCGCCACGGAGCTGCGGCCCTCGATTCAATCACGAGTGTCTCCCCAGCCCATCATGCCGGAGGGGTCACGCCGCTCAAGCCTGTCGCCGATATGGATCGACGGAGCGGCGGCAATGCACCGGAGGGGCGGGACGACGATCCCTGCCCTATGCACCACTATGTGGAATAGATGGTTCAACCCCGAGGAGGACCTCGCCAGCGTACGGCGCGAACTGATGGAGTTCCTCGAGCGGGTTCGTGCCCGCGACCCGGAGCTACACCTGGAGATGATCGAGCACTTTTCAGCACAGCCAGTGGCCGTTTCCCCGGAGCGCCCGGTCGTGAAGGCTTGGCAAAATCAGGTTCGCGCCGTGCTCGGACGGGACAGTCACCTGGTTCTGAGCCCTGGGATCGACGACCAACGCTTTGTGGTCGTGAACGGTGGCATTGAGGACTGCATCCTGTATGGTCCGGGAGTGCTGAGTATGGCGCATGCTCCTGACGAGTTCGTGCCGCTCGACGACCTCGTCAACGCGGCGGCGGTCATGGCCCTGGGCACGCTCGATGTCATGGGCGTGGCTCTGTAGGCACGAGGAAACCCAAGAGCCATCGTCAAGGAGACTGGGCGACGAACCCATCATGTGGGGCAGATAGCGCCGCAAAGATCATGCCAGCTGAGAAAACGTCAGAACTCAAAAACTTTTCTCTGCAAGCATGTCAGATCAAACCTTGTGTTCTACACCTTAGCGTACGTAAATTTCCCTTTCTTGAGGTGACCCGTACTACGGCGGTTTATAGAGCGCTTACGAAAGGGTGACTTCGCCCCAAACCCGGACCGAAAGTACACCAGGAACCTTTAGGTAGCTAAGCTAGTCTCCCAGGGCATGCTACCCTCCTCACTGTCTGAGTTTCTCGTTTTGCCTAGTCATATCTCCTCCATCACTTGCCAACACGATTCCTCGCCGTCTTCGAGCTCCTATTTCGGAGGCCTACTTTCCGGCCTCTTCAGTCTCCTGAGCGCGGCGATCATGTAATCCGAGTAGGCTGAAACAAACGCATACGAGTTATCTGCAGCGCTTCGAACGAGCTCTTCAGAAAGGGAGAGGCTCTCTGATCTTTTCCCCAGATAGATCCGCAACTCGAGCAATTGTACCTTTAGGTCAAGCTCGTGTTCCGGTAGGATCAACGGTCTCTTCTTCCATTCGAAGAGAAGCTTCATCGGGTCGATTCCAAGACCGGCAGCAAGGCCGGCGACGAGCTCCTGGATTCCGCTCTTTCCTGGGTCACTCTCGTCCAAAGAAGACCTCGTTTCTCCCCTCCGTGGGAATTACCCTATCATACATATTGGACTTTTCGACAAGTTTTTGCTACCTGATTGAAGTTGCAGGTATCGGAAAAGGAAAGGGGCGTCTCAAAGAGGGACCGCCGCACGTTGCGTGATTCACAAGCGGTTCTTATGGCGGAAGAACGAAGGCCCGAGGAACTCCCACGTCGAGCTCAATCTCATAGACACGTGTGGCTGCCCGTAGACGAAAAGACATCCGAAAAACCAAAGTTGGTCGGGACCGCTGCCTTCCCGAATACCATTCATTCTTTTCATTCGTTCCTCCGTGTAGCGGTCGAACGCGCGAAGAGCAACCCCGGTGTCCACCCGCTATCGCTCGATCTCAGGACCGCCACGCCCCCCAGGCAGTCCGCCTCTGCCCCAATCCCGCTCCTGCTCCTTCTGCTCCCGCTCCCACTGCTTCTGCCGTTCAATCCGATTCATGCTGCTGCAACTCGTTGAATGCGCGCTGCAACTTCTCTCCCCGTTCAAGCAGCTCAGGGTGTTTCTGAGCGGCAATGGCTTCCCCCTCCTTCGTGATGTTCTCCTCGGAGAGCTCTTATTGCCGGCGATCCCAAAGCTCCTTGTCGCTGTGACATTATCTGTGACATTCTCGCTTAAGAAATCCCTGCAAGCCTCTGCAAGCTATTGCGAAAGTTATTGACCTAACTCTTAATGGCGGGTAGAGTTAATGCAAGTCGATGCAAGCCTCTCTCATTAGAGGCAAGGGCGAGAACCCCTATTGGGCAGTTCGACACGCTGGGGGTCAGAAGTTCAACTCTTCTGCCGCCCATCTAAGGTTCTCCAGAGTAAGGAATTGAAGAAGGGACGGAAAACGGACCTTCCGGAAAGTATCAACTGTGGCCGTGAGTGCAGCATTCACCCATTGTGAGCATGATGCTTCTCTTGAACTCGCTGTAAGGGATGTTCTCTATCTTTCAGGCTCTCAACACCGAGGGCCAAAGCGACGCGCTTGCCTCTTCTCCTTCCCCCCGAAGCCCTGCAGTGTTGGCCGCTCTTCACGTGGAGGCGATCGCGACTATCCGAATGCCTGCTGAACGGCTGTTCGTCGCCGTTTCGGTCGAGCAGACTAACACTATGTCAGAGAGCTTTCAAATCAAGCATCCAAGAATGCTGGCAAAGCGCGCGCTCGCGATGCTATCGAAGCGAGTTGGCCACTTTCGGACTCAAGGGCGGATAACCAAATCGTGAAAGGACTTTGAAAGCATGGTCGGTGGTAGAGCGTGTGGCAGAGATGGTTTCATACATGTTCAAGAGGGCTCCTTTGCATCGGTCTAGTTCGCTCATAAGCTCGCGGTTTTGCTTTCGCAGTTCTTCAATCTCTTCCTGGGCAGCGCTGCTCATCCCTTTCTCCTTTCCCAACGAACCATCATGCCCAGCCCTCCGCTGCCAGGGCATCGTGCAGCTCATCCGGATGGTGCCGGCACCTGTACTCGATCCGGCTTGACTCCGCATGTGCCTTGCTGTAGGGCCATTCCTGCGACATCCGGTTTCTCTCGTGCAGCTCGTGCAGAAGGACGTATCCCCGCTCCTGCTCGACGATCGCATCGTCGATCCAGATCTCTCCGCTTGGCACGAACTCGTACACCTTGTCGTGTCCCCCTTCGGTGAAGTCGATATCGAAAGTGCTTCGAACCAGCCGGCCATTCACGATCCAGACGGTGATGCCATTCTCAAGCCTTTTCCAAAGCGTCTCGTGCGTGGAGGCCCCTGCGGGTAGAACTGTGCCGCCTCCCATGGCTTTTCGGATATCCCCGGCTCGCCTCCGCTCTCTCCGCTCCTGCCTGTCCGCTTCTGCGATGGCCTCCTCGTACGGCCGCCCCGCTTTCATCAGCCTGTGCTCCACAAGCAGGTGGTCAATAAAAAACTGCCTTTCATCGTGCTCGGCTTCCTGATCAAGCCAAAGCTCGTTCTCAGGGATAAAGGGGAACCGGAAATGTTGGCCGAAGTTGGTGAACTCCTCGTCGATGTGGCCGCGGATGTAGCTGCCATCCACGATCCAGACTTTAAGGTTTCCACGCTCTTCCACCAGCTTGATGCGAGGCTGTGCATGTTTTTCCTTCATCGTCACCAACTCTCCTCCTCTCACCTCACGCCAGAATGATCTTCCCCTCCGTATCAGTCACATAATGAAGGGTGAACTCTATCCCTTTTTCATTCACAAGAAGCGTTACCTTCGGTTCGATCTGAGCATCTTCGATAAGATACCTGCTCACCATCCCGTGCCAGGCTCCGGAATCCGCTTCGCGGAGGGCGTTGACGGCCCGCAACCGACAACGGATAATCAAGTTCGCATCGTCAAAAGGAGTGTAGAATGCTTGGTTCCTTAGTGTCTGCCTCGATCGTGACTGCCTTGGTATCACTCATCTGTATCATCGGAATTCCATGGAGCATATCCCCTACAAAGTGGGGGGCAAGAATCTTGACCGGTATCAAAACGCCCTTCGCATTCCTGTTGACTGGTCATATTGTCGTATTCTTCATTGCAACCCTGGTTGGTCTCCTCGTAGGTTCCATACTCCTCGTTGGAAGGGTACCAAAAGGCTGGTTTTGGATCGTCGCGGCCGTGGCGCTTGTGACAAGCTTGGTAGAGCTGGCTACTGATCTTGGCTGGCTGGCTCAAAGAGTGCTGGGAAGAAAACCGCAACCCGAAAAGAGAGTGTTGGAGGAAAAGGCTACGATGCTCCTAGGAGCCGTTATTGGCATTGCAGCATGGTTTCTGATCGTTCATGCATGGTAAAGGAGCAGTGTATGAGCATTTTTGAGAAGGCTTTACCCCCAGGACGGATTGAGAATATTGCTGAGAAGCTTTCTGCAACGGTTAGAAGTATCGTTCCGATTTTTGTCGAAGCCATCGCACAGGATGCGAGTGACTTTGTCCAAAATTTCAAAAAGCGTGATCTCACACTCAAAGATCGTTCACCGGCTTTGACAGATGAATTGGCTGTGGAGACCTACGGGCTGGACAGGAAGGAAATTGCTCTCACGACCCTCACAGCCTATCTCATATTCTCCGTCAAAGAGTATTTATCTTTCCAACATATCTTGGATAGAAAGAGCCGAGCGCATTTGGTTGACAGGATGGTTTTTCTTTTGATAGACGATAAAAGCAAAAACTGTTTTGAAAAGGAATGGGCCAAAATCGTACAGACTCCTGGTGATAGTATTCGAAAAAAGGAGCTCTTGGCGGGCAATTTGCTAAGCTCACTCGGCGCTGTAGATTCCTCATTTTTTGCCGATGACTTGAACAATATTTGGCATCACTACGTTGTTCTCATAGAAGCTATGTCTAGCTGCGTGATTCTTCACGTAGATAAGACGCTGAATTTAGGAAATTACCCTGCTCAGAAGCAGCTTACAGACGAGTATTTATCAGCTTCAGCGGATTTTCGAATGGATCGGAAAGGTATCCAACGAATATTAGAACGATTGGATTAGATGGAACGGGAAGAGGAGCCGGCAATGCTTAGTCAAATCCTGGTACCCTTGGATGGATCTAAACGCGCGGAAGCGATCCTTCCCTATGTCGAATACCTTGCAAGCAGAGGAGAAGTCACAGGTGGTCCTGCTCCAAGTGATCGAGCCCTCGGCTGCAGTAATGGCTTCTGGTGCCCCCCTTGTGGATCAAGAAACAATCGATCGAATATATCGTGAGGCTCGGGATTATCTCGAGGGACTTCAAGCACGCCTGGAAGAAAAGGGAATACACGGGCGCACACACGTGGCGCTCGGCCCTGTTGTGAGCACGATTGTCGATTTCGCCGCACAGGAGAAAATCGACCTCATCGCGTTGGCGAGCCACGGAAGAAGTGGATTGCCGGCGGTCTTCTACGGGAGTGTCGCCGCAGGAGTATTGCATCGCGCTGATCGGCCTCTCCTGATAATTCGATCCAATCAGGCTTCATAGCTTGGCGACACGATGCGGTGAATGACGAACATCGCCGGGTCGCGAGCGATGTGGACGAGAACCGATGGAGAAGTTCTCTGCCCCGTCACTTGCGCTCAGAGGGTGGAGAAGGACTCTATCTTGCAACCTGCGCAGTCCCCATTCAACGCAGCCCTTCTTGCTCTTTGAGCCATGTAGAACGACTGTTGGTACGGCGTTTGCAGCATAAAGAGCGTTGAAACGTCAGCATGAACCCAAGTTCCACGCCCTCAAAGTGGAGGCTGCCACGCTCGGGGTCCTTGCTATGCATGGTTTCTACTACCATATCTATCGAAGCCAATTCAAGGGACACACAATCTAGAGCATGAGGGCGTAAGGCGCCACGAGAGGAGTCTCTGATACCGTAGGAGTGACCACCAAGCGCACGGCGTCGGCGCCGCGAGGCTTTCAAGGGCTTGCGGCAAGCGCAGCTTCCTCGTGAAAAATATGCTTGTCCAGTGCCAGGCTGATAGCCCCGATGACGCCTGCATCCATTCCAAAAGATGAAAACGTCACGAGAGTGGATTTCTTGATAACCTCCATCGCAGTAGCGCGGTATTCTTCCATCATCGGCTCCTCGATCAGCTGGCGTGCGCTCGCAATGCCCCCGGCGATTACGACCTTGTCTGGGTTAAACAAATTCGTGGCGATCGAGATGGCGCGACCGAGATAACGGCTGGCATCCCGGAAGATTTCTTGGGCCTTCTGATTGCCTGAGAGCGCCATTTCCGCCACATCTTTCGCCGAGTAGCAGGTTCCCGGCGACTTCGCGCCAAATGCCGCATCTGCGAACCTGCTGATCGCATAGCCCGAAGCAACCGCCTCGAGACAACCCTTTTTTCCGCAATCGCAAAGAACGTCCCGATTGGTGATTCGAATGTGGCCAAACTCGCTGTTGTTATTATAGATCCTGCCATTCACGACAATGGCTGACCCTATGCCATACCCTACGTTTACGTAAAAAATGTTCTTGATCTCATTTGACTTTCTCATGCCACTTTTCACCGAACGCCATGGCACGAGTGCAGTTATCTAAAGTCGTCGGTATGCCTAGCCGCTGTTCCACGAGGTCTCGAAAGGGCACGTCTTCCCAGTCAAACGCAGGGGAGAAAGCGATTCTTCCTTCTTGCCGTCGATCAAACCGCGGATCGAGATGCCGATTCCTACCACCTTATCCTTCGAGATGTTTCCACGAGTAAGGATTGATTCAATCAGTCCTTCTATCTGAGCGAGGACACCTTCGGGGTTTCGCCTTTCAGTGGTCGGCACACGCAACTGAGCTACCCGTTCGCCTTTCAGTCCGCCAAGGGCTGCCACGGTATTGGTCAGGCCAACATCAAGACCAACGACGCGCTGCCACGACGAGTTCAGTCGCAACAGTATTGGTTTTCGACCTCCCGTGCTTGTCACGCTCCCTTTGCCCGTTTCTACAACAAGTTCTTCCTTAATCAAATCAGCGACTATTTCAGAAATGGTTATTTTGCTGAGCCCCAACTGTCTGGCAAGCTCTGCCCGTGATAGCGAGTCGATGAACTTCAGCTTTCGGAGCACGAGGGCGCGGTTTATGAGCCTTGCACTTCCAGGATCGCCTCTGAGCTTCATTTTGTTAGGTAGGTTATCATACTTACTATTTGATTTACAAGAGCATTTAGCAAGAATTGCAAGTCGTTAACACTTGTTGGCTTCCTGATTTGAAGAAGCGTCGGAAGGCAGTGACCTGATAGAATACGACATCAAAAAAGACAGCTAAATAAGTTTTTCGAAAAGACTTGACAAACTAAGTAAGTATGGTAACCTAACTACAACAAGCCAATCATTTCTGCCTTTTGAAGGAGCAGCCTCTTGAACGCAGGCCGAGTGCTGGATGGGCGGAAGCTCGCGGAAAAGTCAGCGATATTTGTCGTCCTGATCGTGCTGGTGTTTGTCGCCGCACTCATCTCTCCTGCTTTTCTGACAGAACGCAATCTTTCAAACGTCGTTCGCCAGGCATCCATTCTCGGTGTCGTGGCAGTGGGACAGCTTTTCGTTATCCTCACCGGCGGCATTGATCTGTCTGTCGCATCCGTAATCGCCTTGATGTCCATTCTCAGCAGTGGGTTGATGAACGGCGAGGACAAGCTCTTGTGGCCGGTCTCCCTTCTTTGCCTGGCCTTTTCTCTCGTTATTGGCCTTACAAATGGTCTCCTTGTCACGAAGCTCAGAATCCCTGCGTTCATTACGACTCTGGGGATGGTGCTGATCGTGCAGGGCATCCGCTTCCTTTACTCGGGTGGAATGCCCAAAGGCCAGATATCTGAAGGGCTGATGTATTTTGGCCGAGCCTCCATCTTCTCTATTCCGATGACTGTGTGGATCTGCCTGGCCGTCGGAGCCATTTCCGCAGTTGTCCTCCATGCCACCACGCTTGGGAGGAGCATCTATGCGGTGGGCGGAAATGCCCGTACCGCCTACATGTCGGGTGTCAACACGCACAGAGTGCTGATAATTGCTTACATGATCAGCAGTCTATGGGCGGGTTTCACTGGGCTTCTTCTGACCGGGTGGGTAGGGATGGCGGACAACTGGCTAGGTCAAGGCTATGACTTGAACTCGATTGCAGCTGTAGTCATAGGCGGGGCGCTCTTGTCGGGCGGGAAAGGCACGGTTTGGGGGACTTTGGCTGGCGCGTGCATGATCGCCATGCTCTTCAACATCGTCATACTTCTTGGTCTGGACGCGGACACACAGCGAATAGTGCGAGGCCTGGTAATCATCGGGGCGGTGGGACTGTACATGCGGCTGAATGTCCGCCAGTAAGTCACCGGGAAAGGAGGACCAAACGAGAAAGACGAGGGGCAGGCCGTCAAGGCCGTGACCCGGTATTTGACGGCCGGGGTGAAGGCGCAAGGCGTCTTCGAGGAACGCCGGCCAAAACGCAAGGAGGGATAGGGTAACATGAAATCATTCTTTCGGGCTCTCATGATCGTCGCCGCGGCGACACTGATAACTGGAGGCCTGTTCGCTCAGTCCTCGCAGATGGTCGACACGGCCAAGTACGCGAAGGCGCCTCCCTGGACAATCGGGTTCAGCAACGCCTCGGTGTCTAACACATGGCGCGTCTCGTTCGTAGAGCAATTGCGCTATTCCATCGATCTGGCCAAGCAGCAGGGCCTCGTCAAGGACTACTACGAAACCAACGCCAACGACGATCCCACCAAGCAGGTTGCCGATGTTGAGGACCTCATAACAAAGGGCGTCGACCTGCTCATCGTAAGCGCTGCAAGCTCTGAAGCTCTGACACCTGTCGTTGAAAAGGCCATGGACCAGGGGATCCCGGTCCTCATGGTGGACCGCAATATCTCAAGCGACAAGTACGTCACATTCATATCGGGCAACGACAAGAATATGGCGAAGCTGCAGGCTGACTGGCTCATCCAGCAGATCCACGGCAAGGGCAATGTGGTCCTTATTACCGGCCTTGCAGGAGCAAGCCCGGCGGAGGACCGTCTGGCCAGCGCAACTGCCGAGTTCACCCGCCCGGGAATAAAGATCCTGGCAAGGGAATACGGGGACTGGTCCGTCGTCAAGTCCCGCCAGATCATGGAAACGCTGCTCCAGAAGTATCCCAAGATTGACGCGGTGTGGTGCGACAGTATGGAGGCGGTGGGAGCATACCAGGCATTCAAGGAAGCAAATCTGCCCGTTCCTCCAATGACCAGCGAAGATGCGAACCAGTTCCTCAAGATCTGGAAGAACGACCCGCAGCTCAAAGCGAGATGCGTCACCAACAGCGTTCGCCAGGGCAGCCGCGCAGTGGAGATTGGCATGAAGATTCTCAGAGGAGAGTCGGTGCCGCACCTGTTTCAGGAGCCCAACGCGGTCATAACCCGCGAGAACCTCGACCAATTCGTCCGTATGGACCTTCCGGACAGTTTCTATGCGTATACGCAACCGGAAGTGACCAAGCGGCTGTTCCCGGCCCAGTAACGGTCGCGGAGCACAGATGCCTTTCGGAGACCGGCAGGTGAAGTACTGTCGGTCTCCGCTTCGAAGACGGCTGGGAGCAGCATGAGCGGATACGTCGTTGAGATGCATCACATCTCAAAGTCCTTTGGTGGGGTGCGCGCACTTCGGGATGTCACGCTTCGATGCCGCGGCGGTGAGGTGCACACCGTCGTTGGCCAGAATGGCGCCGGGAAATCTACGCTGATGAATATTCTCTCTGGCGTTTACCAGCCCGATAGCGGGGAAATACTGCTGGACGGCCGCAAGGTCCAGTTCGCCGGACCGAACGAAGCACAGCGAGCGGGCCTCAGCATTATCCATCAAGAGCTGAACCTCCTGCCACATCTCAGCGTGGCTGCTAACGTATTCATGGGGCGTGAGGTGCGCGGTAGATTCGGCCTGCTGGACTCTCGCCAACAGATCCGCGGTGCGCGCGAGGTGCTGGCTCGTCTCGGGGTGTCAATTGATCCATCGGAGAGAGTGGGCCGGCTGAGCATTGCGCAGCAGCAGATGGTGGAAATCGCGAAGGCATTGTCCTTGAACGCCCGGGTAGTGATCATGGACGAGCCGTCGGCCACCCTGGGGACGGCAGAGCTGGAACGGCTCTTCGAGGTCATCTCCGCGTTGAAGGCCCATGGAGTAGTGGTTATCTACATTTCGCACCGACTTGCAGAGGTGTTCCAAATTGCCGACTGGGTCACTATCTTTCGAGACGGCATGGTGGTGGAGTCTCGCGCTATCGGAGACATCGACCGCACCACGCTTGTGCGCCTCATGATCGGCAGCAGCACCTTCACCGAGCAGTTTCCCCCTCGAGGCGTTTCGGCAGGTCCAGAGACGCTACGCATCGACCGCATGAGCTCTGCCCCGGTCCTGCACGACATCACCTTGAGCGTCCGGTGCCGGGAAATCGTGGGGCTGTCCGGTCTCATGGGCTCGGGCAGAACTGAGCTCGCGCAGACGGTATTCGGCGTTCGCCGTTACGAGTCCGGAAGTATCTTGATCGATGGAAAACCAGTACGCCCTCGCCGGCCGTCTTCCGTTATACGTCGGGGCGTGGGCTACCTGCCCGAGAGCCGCAAGGAGGAAGGCCTGGTGATGGGCCTTTCGGTCGCGCACAACAGCGCTCTGGCCAGCCTGGGAAAACGTCAAAGCCTCGGCTTCATAGCGCGTGGCGCTGAACGTGCCGCAATCTCAAAGACTGTGAAGGCCCTCAACGTGATAACACCCTCGCTTTCGCAGGAGGTGGAGCGGCTGAGCGGTGGTAACCAGCAGAAGGTGGTCATCGCCAAGTGGCTGATTTGTGGGCCGCGGCTCATCATCTTTGACGAGCCTACGCGTGGAGTCGACGTTGGCTCTAAAGTGGAGATCTGGCGCCTCATGAGGAATCTGGCTGACGCAGGTGCAGCTATCCTGATGATCTCTTCTGAGCTGCCCGGAAATCATCGGCATGAGCGACCGGGTGCTGGTCATGCATAAAGGCAGAATCGCGGGAGAGCTCTCCGGGGAGCAGGTAAATGAGGAGGCAATCGTGACGCTCGCTTCTTTCGGGGAAAAGCATGAATAGTGCGGGGGTTCCCGAGACGCACGGTTCGGTGTCGACGATCCGTTTCATTCGTCAACACAGCGAGACGGTCACGATCTATCTGTTCCTCGCGGTTATCGCCGTCATTGGCGCGCTTTTCGCTCCGGATTTTCTCAGATCGCGCAACCTTTTCAACGTTCTTCTCCAGTCGGTCGCCCTGGGCCTCGTGGCAATTGGGCAGACATTCGTCATCCTCGGTGGCGGAATAGATCTTTCCGTCGGGGCGACAATCAGCATGGTGGCAGTATACGCCTCAGGGCTGATGGCGGGGAGCCCGGCGCTCGGCGTGGCGATTCCCGTCATTCTGCTCATTGTGTGTATGGCGTTGGCCGTCGGGCTGCTCGACTCCCTCCTTGTGAGCCGGCTTCGGTTTTTCCCCTTCATTGCCACCATGGCCGTGGGCTCGATCGTCCAGGGCGTCGTGCTCATGTACACCAAGCGGCCGAAGGGCCGCATCTCCCCGTGGTGGGGATATTTCGCAAACGGATATTGGGCCGCCCCATTTGCTGTTATTTTCCTCATCCTCGCCATCATTGTTGCCCACTTCATTCTCACCAAAACAGTACTGGGCGGCATATCTTTGCGACGGGAGAAAACGAACGTTCGGCCCGGCCGTCGGGGATCCAGACGGCAGGGTGGTCCCTTTTCCTACCTCTTCTCCAGCTTCATCGCGGCCCTCTCTGCGCTCTTCCTCATCAGCCGCATCAGGATGAGAAGAAAATGCAGTTCAGCAGGCTGGACTCTATCGTCTATGATCTCAACTCAGGTGTTGCTGGTTTGGTCGAAGGGTACGGCACTTGGTAGCAGAAGTCGGCGGCGTTCTGGGCGGCGTTTACAGTTTTCTGATCGTGTCCCTGCTCGACGACGTGTTCGATCTCGTCGGAGTCAACACGTGCCTGCAGTTGGATGCTCCAGGGTCTCATCATCCTCCGGCGGTTCCCGCCTGCCAGCGCTCCAGCGAAGCACGTCTGAGGAGAGAATATTCCTTGAAGCAGTTCGATTACTACAACCCACGAAGTACCCTCTCGGGGCCGGCAGGATCAAGAGGCGGACAGTAGCGGCCC
>CAVUXE010000057.1:0-79564 GCA_963745235.1 uncultured Spirochaetota bacterium
GTCATCACCAGGGAACACTTCGCGGAGACTTTCATAGACGTCAATTTCGGCGCCTTCGCCCAACTCATCCGGGGTCTTGTGCTGCGCCTTGCGATTCAGTACATCAATCTGTTTCAAAAACTGTTCCCGCTCGCGATTATGCTCGGCCTGAACTTTGAGGATTTGCAGGTCACGGTCCTTTTCAAGCGCAGCACGCTGCTGATCCAGCTCCTTCTTGCGGGCCGCTTCCTGCTCCTTGAGCTTCGCCTTGGCCTGATCGCGCTCCGTGGTCAGAGTGGAAAATTGGGCATTCCATGCTTCCTTTGCCTTGGCCTCAGCCTGGGCTGCCGCCTGCTTGATCGCCAGGTCGCGCTCGGCGATCACCTTCTTGGCGGCCTCTTCCTGCTCCTTGAGCTTCGTCTTGGCCTGATCGCGCTCCGTGGTCAGAGTGGAAAGTTGGGCATTCCATGCTTCCTTTGCCTTGGCTTCAGCCTGGGTTGCCGCCTGCTTGATCGCCAGGTCGCGCTCGACGGCCATTTCAGCAACCTTTGCTTCAGCCTCCTTTTTTGCCTTTTGAACACTGACATCGATCTGCTGCTGCATGCGGCTTCGCTCGTCAGAGAGTTTTCGGCGTTCCTCTTCCGCGATTCTTTCTTCGATCTCCTCGAACTTTTCCCTCGAGATCGTTGATCCGCACCAAGGGCATTTCTCCGTAGCTACCCGAGGACCGGACGGCAACATCTGTGCTCACAAGACACCTCCAATCCTCTTTATAAAAGGACCTAAAAGGAACTTATCACTCCTTTTACATCCTTGTCAAGTCCTTTTCGCCGGTAGGCAATTGGGCACAGACGCTCGGTGGGCTGGGCACGGCTCACGCAAGGCCCGCCCCAACCCGGGCCACGCCGCCCTGGCCCGGCTGGAAAAGGAAGGCACGGTGACGGGTGTGATCACACAGAACGTGGAAGGCCGACATCGCGCTGGAGGGTGCCGCTCCTGCCCACCCTGACCCGGTAGCAGGGGCACCCTGCTGCGGGTTCTCTGGCAGGCGGGGGCGGGCTCCGCCTGCGCGCGCGTGGGCCGCGAGGGCGTGCACGTGCCACCGATCGCCATCTTCAGCATCGCCAATGGGGTGCAACCTCCTTCTTGGGGGTTGAAAGGTTTTTATTTCTTTGACGCCCCCCTTTGGGCCAGAGACACGCGGCGTCCTTGCCGCGCGTCTCTGGCCCTCTTAAGAAGGAGCGCCCCAACATGGACGTTGGGGCGCGTGGGCATGCGGTCGGCCCGTACCGATCCTTAGAAAGTCCGAAGGCCGGGAGATCTACTTTCGAGTCAGTTCGTCCAGAGATGACGTCCAGCGCGGCGGCGATCTGCTGAATGGTCTTGATGGTCGGGTTCTTGTTCACCCCGGATTCCAGCTTGATCAGGGTGCTGTAGGTGACGCCTGCCTTCTTGGCCAGCTCTTCCTGGGACAGCTTGCGTTGTTTCCTGAGCTTCTTGATGTTCTGAGCAAGCATAATTCCTCTTGACAACCTATCAGTATATTGCTATCATCACGTTGATAGTTTACTGAGTAGATTGCTAGTAATTGGTTGATCCTAAGTCTCGCGGGCTGATTTGGCAAGGAGATAGGTCTGTCGCATGAGCAGCGCGGCGCCCCAGAGAAAAGTAGCCTTCTACATCCGCGTCTCCACCGAACGCCAAGCCAAGGTCGAAGAAGGCTCGCTGAAGAACCAGGACCAGATGCTGCGCGCGGAGCTGGACCGGCGGAACCTCCAGCACAAGGACTGGGGCGCCTTCGTGGAGAGCTACGTAGACGAGGGCATCAGCGCCAAGACCACCAACCGCCCGGCCTTCCAGCGCCTCATGCGGGACATCGAGCTGGGCCGCATCGACACGGTGATGTTCACCGAGCTGAGCCGGCTCTCCCGGTCCCTGAAAGACTTCCTGAACATCTTCGAGTTCGCCCAGCGGCACGCCTGCGACCTGGTGTGCCTGAAGACCGAGATCGACACCACCTCTCCCTACCAGGGGCTGGTGACCAAGATTCTGATCGTGTTCTCCGAGTTCGAGCGGGAGATGACTTCCCGCCGAACGGCCATCAACGCCTATGAGCGCAGCAAGCGCGGCCTGGCCAACGGCGGGCAGGTCCTCCTGGGCTACCGGCGGGACAAGAAGCACAAGGGCCGCCTGCTCATCGACGAGACCGAGGCCGCGGTGGTGCGGGCTATCTTCCAGACCTACGCGCGGGAGCAATCCATCCGCCGCACCACGGATCGGATCAAGGAGCGCTTCGAGGGCAAGAGCCCGCGCTTGAAGCGGATCACTCCCGGCAAGATCTACAGCGCGCTGAACAACAAGGGGTACGTCGGCATCCGGCAGATCAACACGCACAGCAAGGACGGCCGGGAGGAAGTGCCGGCTGCGTGGGCGCCCATCGTCACCGAGCACCTCTTCCAGAAGGCGCAGACCATCCTCAAATCCAACACGGACCGCTACCACCGCCGCGGTCCCGAGCGCTACCTCTACCTGCTCTCCGGACTCCTGGCCTGCGGCAAGTGCGGCCAGCGGCTCCAGGGCAGGAGCGCCTACTCCTCCAACGGCAAGCGCCACCGCTACTACTCCCACCGGACCAAGTGCCCCGAGGGCGGGCTGGACCGCATCGACGCGGAGATGGCGCAGGAGCTGGTGCTCGCGTGGCTGCGTGACGTCGCCTCCAACGGCGAGCGGTTCCGGGAGCTTGAAGCGCAGGGCAGGAAGCGGATCGCGCATCACATCGGCGAGCTCCGGGAGTCCCTTCGCGGCCTTGAGGCGGAGGGCGCCGCCATCGAGGAGCGCGTGGAAGCGCGGATTCAGGAGCTCACCAAGACCAGGACGGAAGCGGTCCGGGAATCCATCGAGAAGAGCATCCTCGACCTGCGGCAGCGCAAGAAGGGGCTCGAAGAGAAACAGACGTTCGTCCTCGATGCCATCCGCCAGACGGAATCCATCCTCAAGAGCCAGGAGGACCAGTTCACCAGATACAGCCGGTGGATCCGGAAGGTGCTCGACCAGACCGGGGAAGGCCTCAAGCTCGGCATCCACGGGCTGATCTCAAGGCTGCTCTTGATGGACACGGAAATGAAACTGGCTCTCTCAGGGGTCGACCTGAAAGAGCCAGTTCGCGTGGCGTTCTCCTTCGCTCCCCCGGCCGGACTCGAACCAGCGACCTAGTGGTTAACAGCCACCCGCTCTACCGACTGAGCTACAGGGGAATGTTCCATCAAGGAAGCAAAAAACCGTCTGAATGTCAAGGGTTCGCAGCGGCGTTGCCTACGACAATCGGCACCACCGCTTCGCACTTCGCGCATGTGTTGCCGCGCAAGCCTTCCACCCGAACCGTGTATCCCATGCGGCGCACAAGGACATTCCTGCAGTTCGGACACAGAGTCTTCGATTCCTCGTTGCCCACGTTCCCAACGTAGACGTAGTTCAGGTGGCTGAGGGCCGCCTCCGCCATTCTCTTCACAAGCGTGGGTGACGTCGCAGGAATGGTGTACTTGTACTGCGGGTAGTAACAGGAGAGGTGGAGCGGGATGTCACGGCTGAGAGACGCCACAAACGCGGCAAGACTCTCCATCTGCAGCGCGTCGTCGTTCTTTGTCGGGATGACCAGCGTGGTCACCTCCAGGTGGACCCGACCCGCCGCCTGGCCAAGGAACCTCTTTACCTCATCCAGCTTGCCGCCCGTCTCCGCGCGGTAGAACTCGGAATCGAATGACTTGAGGTCGATATTCGCCGCGTCCATCAGCGAAAGGACCTCTTCCCCAGGCTCGGCGTTGATATAGCCGTTTGATACGAGGACATTCTTGAGCCCTGCTTCGTGGGCGGCCCGCGCCGCATCCAGCAGGTACTCGGCGTGGATCAACGGTTCCGAGTACGTGTAGGCGATTCCAAAGGACCCGGCATCCTTTGCTTTTCGCACAAGGTCCGCTGGGGTGACGGGCCAGGTCTCTACGTCAGTGGACTGGGAGATCTGCCAGTTCTGGCAGAACTTGCAGCGGAACGAGCAGCCAACGAATCCTGCCGACAGGATGGTGGACCCGGGATAGAAGTGATACAGAGGCTTCTTCTCGATGGGATCAACGGCAAGTGCCGAAATCCTGCCGTAGAAGGGGAGTCGCAGCGTCCCCCCGCGGTTGAACCTGACCTTGCACACGCCGTGGCCGCCCTCTGAGATCACGCATCCGTGCGGACACAGCGAGCAGACTGCTTTTCCGTCCGCTCGCCGCGTGAACCAGAGCGCCTCCCGGGTCAGGCCGCCGTCATCCATTCTACCCCAGCTTGGCCTTGATGGCCTCCACCTTGTCCGTCTTTTCCCAGGAAAAGCCGTCCCGTCCGAAATGACCGTAGCTGGCCGTCTCGCGGTAGATGGGATGCAGCAGATCCAGGGTGGTGATGATGCCCTGCGGGGTCAGGTCGAAAACCTCGTCCACTGCTTTTTCGATCTTTTCATCAGGGACCTTCCCTGTTCCGAAGGTGGACACGAAGAGCGAGACTGGTTTTGCAATCCCAATGGCGTAGGCGATCTGGACCTCGCACTTTTCGCACAGCCCCGTGGCGACGATATTCTTGGCAACGTAACGGGCCATGTACGAGGCGGAGCGGTCCACCTTGGTTGGGTCCTTGCCGGAAAAAGCCCCGCCGCCGTGTCGGGCCATGCCTCCGTAAGTGTCGACAATGATCTTCCGCCCCGTGAGCCCCGTGTCCCCGTGCGGCCCTCCGATTACGAAGCGACCGGTGGGATTGATGTGGTACACGGTCTTCCCATCCAGAAGCGAGGCGGGGATGGCCTTCTTGATGACGCACTGGATGAGCGCTTCCTGGAGCTCTTTGTACGACACTTCCTCCGAGTGCTGATGGGAGAGCACAACAGTTGCCACCCGGGCCGGCTTTCCGTCCTTGTACTCCACGGAAACCTGGCACTTTCCGTCCGGCCTCAGGAAGTCGAGGCTGCCATCCTTGCGCGCCTTGGAGGCGGTCAGCATGATCTGGTGGGCCAGACTGATGGGCGCCGGCATGAGGCTCGGAGTTTCGTTGCACGCATACCCGAACATCATTCCCTGGTCTCCAGCACCCATCTCGTGATGGAGCCCTGTCCCGTTCACCCCCTGGGCGATGTCCGGGGACTGCTTCTGGATCGTGGAAACGACCGAGCATGATTCATAGTCGATCCCGAAAGAGGGATCCGTGTAGCCGATTGCCTTGAGGACGCCGCGCACCACATGCTGAAGATCGATGTAGCCAGTGGTGGTGATTTCTCCGCCAACCAGCACCAGCCCGGTCGTTGTGAACGATTCACAGGCCACGTGCGACGCGGGGTCCTGACGAAGCGCCTCGTCCAGAACCGCATCCGAGACCTGGTCACAGACCTTGTCCGGGTGCCCTTCGCCAACGCTTTCCGATGTGAACGTGAAATCTTTCCGCTGAGTCACCATTGCTCTTTTCCTCTGTTCTGGAAAACCGTGCTGAAAAACGCAGGAGCTCGCGGGGGACGTGCCTGGTTTTTTAGCACTTTTTTACGTGGTTGCAATACACCGCAAATCACTCCACGGGACCTACCGTCCGGGAGAGTATTCTATCCTCCGGCCTGCCGCTCGTCAAGCGCGCATTCACCAGCAGTTCTCAGTTTGACCTCCTCCAAAATGAGCGCCGAGGGAAAGCCGGTAACGCCTGTCTAGTCCTAGACATGGCTCTGTATTGCCGCTACTCTGGTGCCAGAGCCATGGAACGGGAGGGGGTCTACCAGAAGCTGCTGGACTTGCTCGGGACCGCTATCGCTGCGTTTCCCGACCTGCGCGAAGGGCAAGAATCGTCAGTACTCCATGGTGGATATTGCGCGGGGAGCCTTCGGGGTGTTCTTCTGCCAGAGCCCGTCCTTCCTGGCCCACCAGCACCTCATGGAGCAAGCTCAAGGTCGTAATAACGGGCGGACACTCTTCGGCGTGCAAAGACTGCCAAGCGACAACCATGTCCGCGCTCAGCTGGACGCGGTGGATCCGCAGTTGCTGCGCCGCGTGTTTCAGCAGACAAGCGAGTACCTGATCAAGGAGAAAGTGCTGGAGAAGTTCCGCTCGGTGGGCAACACGCTCTTGGTGGCTTTGGATGGCACGGGGTACTTCGGCTCCGAGAGCATCCACTGCGATCAGTGCAGCGTGGCGCATCACAAGGACGGGCGCACGGTATACTCGCACAGCGTCGTGCTGGCGGCGGTGGTGGCCCCGAAGATGCCCCATGTCATTCCGCTGCAACCCGAGTTCATCCGCCCCCAGGATGGCAAGGACAAGCAGGACTGCGAGCAGCGGGCAGCGCGGCGATGGCTGGCGCAGGTGGCTCCCCTGTACAGCGATCTGGATGTCACCCTGCTGGGCGACGCGATGTATGCCACCCAGCCGCTGATCCAGGAGGTCCTGGATGCAGAAATGGGCTACCTATTTACTGCCAAAGAAGACTCTGCATCGGTATCTGTACGAGGAGATCGCCTCCTTGGAGAAACTCGGTGAGGTACACTCCCTGGAGCGCAGGCACTGGACGGGGCGAAAGCACCAGTTCTGGCGTTACCGCTGGGCAAACGGGGTACGGCTTCGAAACTCTGATGACTCCCTCAACGTCAACTGGGCCGAACTGAGCATCAGTGGCGAGGATGGCAAGAAGAGCTTCCACACCGCGTGCATCAGCAGTCACTTGGTGAGCGAGGAAAACGTCGAAGAGTTGGTGCAAGCGGCCCGAACACGCTGGAAGATCGAGAACGAGGATATCAACACGCTGAAGACCAAGGGCTATCACTTCGAGCACAACTTCGGTCACGGCAAGCTGTTCCTTGCTCAGACGTTGTTGTCGCTGAACCTGCTGGCATTCCTCTTCCACACGGTGCTGGAACTGCTGGACCGCCGCTGTGCCCTCATCCGCGCCACACTGCCTCGCCGCGATACTTTCTTCCAACACCTGGGGGTACTGACCCAATACATGTGCTTCGAGGGTTGGCAACAGCTGATGCTGTTCATGTTGGACGGCCTGAAGCTGGCCGACCCGGGCGGATAGACCCTCACCATCAGTCGAAGGCAATCCCGACTCAGCAGCTCATTTCAGCCAAAGCCCACGCAACAGGCATGCCATAAAACATCCGCAAGTATTCTTCCTCACTTGAGATGCCCTCTCCCTGGCAAAGCCCGCTGTCAGTCCGATCCGTTCTCCACGCGTTCCCCATGACAAATTGGACGGGCCTCCCCACGTCGACTACGTGGTGGATTGGCTCCGGGCGAAGTCAAACTGAGAACTGCTGCGCATTCACGCCCATGGAGCTCATCGAAAGTCGCTGATAGCAATTCGGAACAGACTCCCGCCGCGGTGATCACCCTATCCTCACCGGCTGGCCGGTTGCCTCCAGCACGGAGAGCCACAGGGGGTCTTCCGGGGAGAGCATCTTGCGCCGCGAGCAGGCGATATTGATGGGAACATGGGTGAAGTGCCCGCTCCACTGGCCAATGATGATTCCGGTCTTGCCCGCCATTCCCGCATGGACTGCGTTCTGGGCAAGCTGGATGCAGTAGATGGCGTCATGGGCGTTCGCGGTGACGGAGCGGACCATGTAGCTGGGATCTATGTACTTGACGTTCACGTACAGGTCCGTCTTCTTGAAGTAGCTCTTGATGGCGTCCTTGAGGAACTGGCCGATGTCCCCGAGGGCGGGGTTTCCGGACTCGTCCTTTCTGCCGGATGCATCCTTCACGTACTCCTGGCCCGCCCCCTCAGCCACGATGATCACCGCATGGTCCCGCTTTCGAAGCCGGTCCTCGATCAGGGCGTACAGACCACCGGGGCCTTCCAGGCCAAAAGGCACTTCGGGGATCAGGACGAAGTTCACTTCCGCAAGGGCAAGCGCCGCGTTTGCCGCTATGAAGCCCGAACCGCGGCCCATGACCTTGACAATGCCGATCCCGTACGGCGCCCCGATTGCCTCCGTGTGGGCGCTGCGGATGCTTTCCGCCGCCACGGAGAACGCGGTCTCCAGGCCGAATGTCCGCTCCACAAACGAGATGTCGTTGTCCACCGTCTTGGGGATCCCGATGACGGCGATGGAGAGTCCGCGCTTCTCTATTTCCCGGTGAATCTCCCATGCTCCCCTGAGGGTCCCGTCACCGCCAATGGTAAAGAGAAGGGAGATGCCCCTCTTTTGAAGGAAGTCCACGATGAGCCCGGTCTCCTGCTGCCCCCGGGAGGAAGAGAGAATGCTCCCGCCCTTCTCATGGATGTCCTTGACGTAGTCCGGCGTAAGGAGGATGGGCTCGTAGCCGAGCTTCGGGATGAAACCCCGGTACCCGTAGCGGATCCCGAGGATTGACCGCACCCCGTAGCGGTAATGCAGCTCCATGACCAGCGTGCGGATCACGTTGTTGATCCCCGGGCACAGCCCGCCGCAGGTGACAATGGCCGCGCGGACCATCCCTCCGTCGAAATAGATCTTCTGCCGGGGCCCGGCCATCTGGAAGGCGGGCGGCTCTATCCCGTCCTTCACCATGGCCTGGACCGCGTCACGGTCCACGTCAAAAAGAACCGAGTGGTTGTCCTGGACGTAGTTCGCGGTCTGGTCTCCGTCTTCCGTGTTCAGACCGAGGGGGGAGGGGATGATGGGCTCCCCGAGCGTGTCTACCCTGAGGTCCTCTGCCTTCAGCTGATTTTCCATATCTTTTTCAACCCCATCCGTGACTTTACCTCGAGCATGGTCTCTGACGCTACCGCGCGGCACTTGTCCGCGTTCGCTTCGAGGCGCTTTTCCACGGCAGCCTGTCCGCTGCCGGAGAGCTCCGCATATCTCTCCCTGATGGGATCAAGGACCTTCAGCAGGTTCTTGTGGAGGACTTTCTTGCAGTCGATGCAGCCGATCCCCGCGGTGGTGCAGCCGTTGTGGATCTCCGTGAGCTCCGGCTCTTTTGTCACGAGCTTGTGATAGGACCAGATGTTGCACTTCTCCGGTGTTCCGGGGTCGCTCCTTCGGACCCGGGCGGGGTCCGTTTTGGCGGGGGCGAGCTTCTTCCAGATTTCATCCGGGGTTTCCAGGATGCCGATGCTGTTGCCCTTGCTCTTGCTCATCTTCGCGTCCCCGTCCAGCCCCGTCACGCGCGGCGTCGGGGTGAGGAGAGCCTGGCATTCGGGGAAGGTGTCCCCGTAGCGCGCGTTGAAGTGCCGGGCCACCTCGCGGGTGAACTCCACGTGCTGGACCTGGTCCTCCCCAACCGGAACCACATCGCCCTTGTACAAGAGTATGTCGGCGGCCTGGAGCACCGGGTAGTCGAGGAGGCCCACGTTGACGGACGCGCGGAACTGGTCCCGCTTGTCCTTGAATTGCGTCATGCGTTCCAGCTCCCCGAGGGGCGTGATGGTGTTGAAGAGCCACGTCAGGTCCGCGTGCCCGGGGACTTCTGACTGGACAAAGAGGGTTGTGCGCTCCATGTCGATGCCGCACGCGTAGAGCGTGGTTGCCAGCTGCATGACCCGCCCGGGCATCTCCGCCGGCTCGTACGGGATGGTCACGGCGTGGAGGTCCACCACCGAGATGTATGAGACATAGTTGTTCTGGAGCTGGACCCAGTTGGCAACCGCGCCGAAATAGTTGCCCAGGTGCAGCTCTCCGGTGGGCTGGATGCCCGTGAAAAGGACCTTCACTGCCTCCTCCTCGTCAGCACGTTATAGATGAGCGCGCCGGGCCGTGTCAACAAAGCGGATGGACCCCTTCGCTTGTTTTCAGAGGGAACTGAGATTAAATTGAAACTGGAGACCGCGATGACAGCCAGGACAGAAGCAGTCCAGGAAGGACGCGCCTTCGTTGAAGTTCACGAGGGCAGGACGGGCCGTTTGGTGACCGTTGGCGTCTGTCCGGCGTGCTGGAACTCTCCGGCGCGCAGGAAGATGCTCCTGGCAGTGCTCGCAAAAAGGAGCTTCGTGGTCGTCCATGGCGAGGACGGGGCGACGGGCATATACCTGCCCGGCACGGCGCATGCTCCGAATTGTCCCTGGAGCCTCGCAGGGAGATAGAGGAATGAACCCGGATCAGCACAAAAAGACTCAGTTTTCGATTTTCTACGTCCTGATAGCGCTTCTCGTCATCCTGGGGCTGCAGTGGTACCTGGGGGGCGGAATGTCGAGCGACGTTGCGTACAGCGACTTCAAGAAATACCTCTCGGATGGGAAGGTGAGAGAGGTCGTGATCTCTCCCTCTGACATCCAGGGCGTGCTGGCCACGCCCGGAGGGCAGCCGACGCCCTTCCACACGATGCGGGTGGATGACCAGGACCTCGTGAGGCAGCTCACCGAGAAAGGCGTGAAGTTCACGGGCAAGGCCCAGGGATCCATCCTGGGCAACGTCCTGTCCTGGATCCTGCCCCTGGCAATCATGTTTGCCCTCTGGAACTTCTTCATGATGCGGATGGGCTCGGGCGGCCCCGGGGTGCTCAGCATTGGCCAGAGCAAGGCAAAGCTCGTTGCCGACATGGGAGCCAAGCGGACTACCTTCGGGGACGTGGCGGGCATTGACGAAGCCAAGGAGGAGCTCCAGGAGGTCGTTGACTTCCTGAAGACCCCGCGGCGCTTCGAGGACCTGGGGGGCCGGATCCCCAGAGGGATCCTCCTGGTGGGCGCCCCGGGGACCGGCAAGACCCTTCTTGCAAAAGCCGTTGCCGGTGAAGCGGGCGTCCCTTTCTTCAGCATATCGGGGTCGGAGTTCGTTGAGATGTTTGTCGGCGTTGGCGCCGCGCGGGTCCGGGATCTTTTCTCCCAGGCCGCAGGCAAGGCGCCATGCATCATCTTCATTGATGAGCTGGATGCCCTCGGCAAGGCCCGCGGTTACAGCCCCGTGGGAGGATACGACGAGCGCGAGCAGACCCTGAACCAGCTCCTCACGGAGATGGATGGCTTTGATACGCGCAAGGGCGTAATCATCATGGGGGCGACCAACCGGCCCGAGATCCTGGATCCCGCGCTCCTTCGGCCGGGGAGATTTGACCGGCAGGTGGTGGTTGACCGTCCCGACCTGGTGGGCCGGGAAGCCATCCTGAAGGTCCACATCAAGGGCGTGAAGCTTGCAAGCGATGTGGACCTCCACGTCATTGCCCAGCGGACGCCCGGCTTCGTGGGGGCGGACCTCGCCAACATCGTGAATGAAGCCGCCCTCCTTGCCGCGCGACGGTCCAAGACGGAAGTCCACATGCCTGAGTTCGACGAGGCCATTGACCGCGTGGTTGCCGGGCTGGAGAAGAAGAAGCGGCTCATCAGCCCCCGGGAGAAAAAGATTGTCGCCTTTCACGAGTCCGGACATGCAATCGTCGGACACAGCCTCGGCAGCTCGGATACCGTGCAGAAGATTTCCATTGTCCCCCGCGGAGTGGCGGCGTTGGGATATACCATCCAACTCCCCACGGAAGACCGCTACCTGGTGACAAAGCGGGAGCTGGAGGAGAAGCTTGCTACCCTCCTGGGCGGGCGCGTCGCGGAGGAGATATTCTTCAACGACGTCTCAACGGGGGCGCAGAACGATCTCTTCAAGGCTACCGACATCGCCCGGGCAATGGTCAAGGAATACGGGATGAGCACGCGCATGGGCCTGACCGCGTATGAGCGGCCGCACAACCCGTTCCTCCGCGGAGACTCGTACTTCCCGACGGAGAAGGAGTACTCGGAGAAGATCGCCGCGGAGATCGATGAGGAAGTGAGGCTCATCCTGCAGAAGGCGCATGAAACGGCGAAGGCCATCCTGGAAGAAAAGCGCGTCAAGGTGGAAGAGCTGGCGAGCCTGCTGCTGGAGAAGGAAGTGGTGGATCGGGAAGAGTTCGTGAAGCTCTTCGACGGGGTGGAACAGAAGAAGGAGCTCGCCTAGGCACGGAGGCAGCCCCGGCTGGCCTATGCCGGGGCGGTGGCGCTCTTCAGCTCCCGTTGGGCCCGGGACTCGATGTATTTCAGCAATGTGGTGTGCCCGCCCTCGCCGAAGCCAAGGAACTGGAATCCCAGCTCTTCGCGGTTGCGGGTCAGCTTGCAGTCCACGGAAATAACGGTGTCTTCCACCTTGAGCGAGCAGTGCGGAATCTCGATCCCCACCGGAAGGTCCGCTGCGGCAGTGGAGACGCTGGGAAGAAAGCTCGATCCCTGGATGGAAAGCTCGCGAACGGCTCCCGTGACGAAGGAAAGCCGAAGAGGGTGCGTGAACGCGAACCCGACGCGCTCCGGGGCTGACGGCACGAGGCGGGTATAGTTTCTCTTGTCCCGCACTGATCGGTAGCGCCGGATGATCTCTTCCAGGCGGTAGAGCTCTTTCTTGTCGGAAAGGTTTCGTCCCAGGATTCCGTTTGCGCCCAGGTGCGCCGCCTTGGCCCCGTCCTCCATGGGAAAGTCGCTTGCGGTCACCAGGAGGAAGATGACCTCTTCCCGCGGCTTCTTGTCCCGCACCAGCTTGAGGAGAGGCTTCCAATGCCGGGGGAAGTCCACCGCGTCAAAGAGGATAGTCTGGGGCTGCATCTCCTCGAATCGCTGTATTGCCCGCACGGGGTCTGTTTCCTGCTCCAGCTCGAAGCCCAGCGGCTTGAGATGGTAGCCCAGGACGTTCGCGTGCTCCTTTGATGATGCAACGAGGAGCAGTTTCATGCGCGCCGCCTATTGAGTGCCAAGATTCTTGATTTCGTAGTCGTCAATTATCCAGTACCTGTCCCTCTTCTTCAAGAGGTAGGTGTACTGCTTCAGCTCGGTGTAGTCAGGGTACTTGAACCTCTCCAGCACCTGCACCGTGGCTTCACTCGGATCATACGACGTCTTCTGGATCTCGAAGGACGTGGGGATGATGCTGATCTCCTGGTCGATCCTTGCCTGCATCAGCTCCTGGCGGAACTGGTCGATCATCTGGCGCTGTGCCGCCTCCGATGATCTGCGGAACACCCGATCCCTCTCCGGATTGCGCCGGAGCAGGGACTCGAGGTCCAGGTAGAGAAAGAACTTCTCCCACTGGCTCTTCTGCCGCGCGCTGATCGTGTATGCTACTACCTCGTCCGGCGGGAGCGGGGCCCGCGCAATCAGCGCCCCGGTTTCGGCTTCCACCGCTGCCCGTTCCTCCGCGCCCATCACGGGGGGCTTGATGTTCAGCGTCATGCGGTTGGATTGCATGACCGTTGAGCCGGGGCCGCGGAACAGGTCGGGATAGAACATTGCCTCCACGACGTAGAGGCCGGCGTCGGTGAAGGAGATGTACCTGGCAAGGTCGACCACGAAGCTGTAGTCCTCTCCCGGCTCCAGGCTCACGTCGCGGAAGAACACCGGTTGATCCGAGTTTCGGCCCATGGTAAATTCCTTCGCGTGCGCAAGGGGAAGGTTCGTGGTGGTGCGCACGTCGAAGTCGAGGTTGTAATAGCGATTGTCGGCTACCCGGAACCTCATGGTGTCCGGTGAGTTGTTCTGGATGACCGCCTGGATCTGGATTTCGTCCCCGAGGAAGTAGATCTTTTTCTCATAGAAGCGGACGGAGAAAGCCGCGGTTGGGGCAGCCATGGAGCTGGAGGCGCCGCCGACGCCCGGCATGGCTGACCCGCCTGCCTGGCCCTGGATGCCGGGCTGACCCTGTGTGCCGGGTTGCCCCTGCGGGCTGACCTGTGCCGCAACCCAGAGAGGTGGGACAAAAACGAAAAGCGCGAACGCGAGGGCAAGATTCTTACTCACCTTGGAAGCTCCCGATTATAATATTCGGACGATTCAATGACAAACTTGTTCCGAAAACAGCTTGACCTGCACTTCCAGCGCTCAAAAGCCTTCCACGCCGTTGCCGAGGCCCAGGGGAAGAAAAGCGCGGCAGTGCGCGTCCATGGACCCAAAGGGGCCTACCTTTCCCTGGTCATTGACCGCCTGCACCGCCACGCCAAGAGCGGCACGTCGCTCGTCGTCGTTCCGACCGAGATGGAGGCGGAGGCAATCACCCAGGACGTGGAGTCCTTTGGCGTCGCGAGCCCCGTGCTGTTCCCCTGGTGGGGCACGGTGGGGTACGAGGGGGCAAGCCCGCTTGCCTCGATTTTCGGGGAAAGGGTCTCCACTCTATCGAGGATCACCAGTGGTGAGGACCTCCTGGTTGTGACTCCCCTCAGGGCCCTCCTGACGCCCGTGCCTGCGCCGGGCTACCTCGCCACCCGCACTGTCTCCGTCAGGAAAGGACAGAAACTGGACCCGCAGGAGACCGCGGCGCGGCTCTCAGCCGCCGGGTACCTGCGCGTGCCCACGGTGAGCATCCACGGCGAGCTTGCCGTCCGTGGGGAGGTCCTCGACGTCTTTATTCCCGGCCACGAGCTTGCGGTGCGCCTCACCCTGGATTTCGACACCGTTGCCTCTATCCGGAGGTTCGACCCCATCAACCAGGGCTCGACAGAGACGCTGGACCGGATCGACATCACCCCCTGCCGCGAAGTTGTCATTGGCCAGGAGGAGAGCCGCTGGCTCTCCAAGGGGCTGCTGGACCAGGGCTTTGGCGAAAAGGAGGTGGAGGTCACCATTTCGCAGTTGATGGATGATCCGGAGGCGGGAGGCGTCGAGCTGTTCTATCCCCTGTGCTTCGAGTCGCCTTCCTCCCTCCTCGACTATCTCGGCCCCGGTGCGCAGGTGTTCCTGGTGGATGAGGAGAGGCTGCTGACCAGCGCGGCATCGCTGCGCAAGGAGCACCTGGAGCTCTTCCGCAGGGCGCGGTCAAAGAAAAGGATCGTTCCCGGTCCACAGAAGATCTTCCTGGACTTTCCCGAGCTCCTTGCGCGCGCGCCGCGCCGCGTGGACTTTGCCGCGGATGCGGCGGCGGACGCGCTTGCCCTTCCTTCGGACGGCCCCAGGTCGTTCTTCGGCAATTTCACTTTCTTCCGCGAAGAGGTGGAAGCGGCGTTGAAGAACGGGTACTCGGTGTTCATTTTCGCCGTCTACGACGTCCAGGCGGATCGCCTGCGGCACATCCTGAAGGATCTGCCCGTCGCGATCCTTCCGTAGAGCATCTCCGCCGGCTTCGCGCTGCCGGAGCAGAAGGTCCTTGCCATCCAGGAGGCGGAGATCTTCGGCCGCAAGCGGCGGATCCCCCGCTCGGTGGGCGCGGCCAAGAGCGCCGCCATAGAGAGCTTCGTGGAGCTCACGCCGGGGGATTTCGTCGTCCACGTGAACTACGGAATCGGGGAGTTCCAGGGCATCGAGCGCATTTCCGCGGCCGGCAACGAGCGTGACTACATCACCCTGGAGTACGCGGACGGGGAGAAGCTCTTCATCCCCATCGAGCAGGTCAACCTGATCCAGCGCTACATCGGCCAGGAGGGGAGAAAGCCCCGGCTGGACAGCCTCGGCGGGAAGGGGTGGCAGAAGCGCAAGGAGAAGGCCCGCAAGGCGGTGGAGGAGCTGGCGCAGGGGCTGCTGGACCTGTACTCGCGGCGCAAGGCGGAACCCGGCTTCGCCTTCCCGCCGGACACCGACTGGCAGAGCGAGTTCGAGGCGGCCTTCCCCTACCAGGAGACCGAGGACCAGCTTCGCTGCATCGAGGAAGTGAAGAAGGACATGGAGTCACCGCGACCCATGGACCGCCTGGTCTGCGGTGACGTGGGATACGGAAAGACGGAGATCGCGCTGCGCGCCGCGTTCAAGGCCGTGATGGGCGGCAAGCAGGTGGCGCTCCTCGCGCCCACCACCATCCTCGTGGAGCAGCACTTCGAGACCTTCCGCGAGCGCTTTGCGAGGTTCCCGGCATCCATTGCCATGCTGTCGCGCTTTCGGACCGCGAAGGAGCTGAAAGCGGCCATCGCCGACATCGCGGGCGGCAAGGTCGACATCGCCATCGGGACCCATCGCTTGATCCAGAAGGACGTGAAGTTCAGGAACCTCGGCCTCCTCGTTGTGGATGAAGAGCAGCGCTTCGGAGTCAAGCACAAGGAGCGCCTGAAGCAGATCAAGAGCTCGGTGGACTGCCTCACCCTCACGGCCACCCCCATTCCGCGCACTCTCAACATGTCGCTGATGAAGGTCAGGGACATGTCCATCCTCAACAGCGCGCCGCAGAACAGGCTTCCCATCGAGACGTTCGTGACGGAGTTCAACGAGGAGCTGGTGGCACGCGCCATCCGGGAGGAGATCGCGCGCGGAGGACAGGTCTACTACCTGCACAACCGCGTGGAGACCATCGGGGAGATCCACCTGTTCCTGCAGAGGCTCGTGCCGGAGGTTTCCATAGCGGTTGCCCACGGCCAGATGGAGGAGGACGGGCTGGAGGAGGTGATGCGCGGGTTCGTGCATGGGGAAAGGCAGCTGCTGCTCTCCACCACCATCATCGAGAACGGCCTGGACATCCCCAACGTGAACACCATCATCATCGACCGCGCTGACAACCTGGGAATCTCCCAGCTCTACCAGCTGCGCGGGCGGGTGGGCAGAGCCGGCATCCCCGCGTATGCCTACCTCCTGTACCCCGACCGGCGGGCCCTCAGCGAGGTGGCCATGAAGCGCCTGCGGATCATCTCCGACAACACCGAGCTGGGCTCCGGTTTCCAAATCGCCCTCAAGGACCTGGAGATCCGCGGCGCCGGCAACATCCTGGGCCGGGAGCAGCACGGCTACATCCTCTCCGTGGGCTACGACCTGTACCTGAAGATGCTGGACGAGGCGGTGGCCTCTCTCTCTTCCCGCGACCGCGAGGAGGCCCCGGAGGTCTACATGGACCTGGAATACTCGGGGTACATCCCGGACTCCTACATTCCGGACGCCATGGAAAAGATGGAGGTGTACAAGAAGATCGCGGGCGTCACGACGGATGAGGAGTTCGACAAGGTCTACCGGGAGATCGAGGACAGGTTCGGCCCCGTTCCGGACGAGGTGCACAGCGTCCTGGCCCTCGCCGAGATCCGGATCATCTGCCGCAGGCTCTTCATCACCTCCATCAAGGAGGAGAAAGGCACGCTTGCCATCGAGTTCTCACGCCTGTCCAAGGTTTCCGTGGACAAGGTGGTGCGGATGGTGAAGGAAGGGCGGGGCAGGGTCACCCTGGATCCCATGAAACCCAATGTCCTCATCATGCGGACGGGCGCAATAGGCTTGCGGGAGAAGTCGGAGTTTCTGAGGGAGCGCCTTTCCATGCTCACTTGAGGGGAGCGGGATTCCCGCGTTATACTGCAGGGGATGAAAAGCATCCTGGTCATTGACGACGAAACCATGATCCTTGATGCGATCAAGATCATTTTCGAGGACATGGGCTATGCAGTGAAGGTCTTCTCCGATTCCCATGCGGGTATGGAAGAGGCCATCCGCAACGACTACGACCTCATCCTGGTGGACGTGCGCATGCCCGGGATGAACGGCGCTGAGGTCACGGAGGGCATCCGCAAGGGCAAGGCGGGGGCCAAGATCCTCATCATCACCGCGTATCCGAACGATCCCCTTGCCGCCCGCGCCCTGCAGGCCGGGGCGTTCGGCCTGCTGAAAAAGCCGTTCGAGATCGCGAAAATCCTGGACTTCCTCAAGGAGTGAGCGGGTGCCCAGATCCGACGAGCACGCCTATGAAGGCCTGATCCGCGAATCGGAGCGGATCCTCCAGGACGCGGGGTGATCCACCAGGAGAGCGAGTCAACCACTGAAGACCGGGCAGCCGCGCGGGGGAGGCAGGAGCTCGCGTCCCTCAAGGCCGCCGAAGGGGAAAGCGCGGACGGCTACGCGGACATCAGGATCTCCGAAGATCGCATGATGGCGGCAGCCAGCTTCTACCCGCCGGTTGGAGCCGGAAGGCCGGTGGAGTTCCTCGAGGTGCAGGAGCTCATGATCGCAAAGGGGCTGCGTTTCGGCATCTCCTGGGATACCGTCAGGTCTTCCGTCCTGGCATGCAACACCTCGCGCAAGGCCCATGCGGGAGTGGAGGTGGCGCGCGGTCGAAGGCCCACGGATGAGATTGGCCCCCGCCTGGAGGTGGAGCCGGCCCTCCTCAAGAAGGAGACAGCGGAGAGTCCCGAGGCGCAGGCGGTGGACTTCAAGGCCATCAGCCCTTTCCGCTTCGTGAAGAAGGGTGACGTCCTGGCGAGGATCACGCCGCGCATCGAGGGCACCGCGGGCATTGACGTAATGGGTGCCGTGGTTGCGTACGGCAAAGCTCCCGCCCCCCGCCTGAAGCCGGGAAAGAACACACTGGTGACCGGTGAAACGGTGGTGGCCCAGTGCGATGGAAAGTTCGTGGCGGGGGAGGAGTCCTTCTGGGTGAGCGAGGTCCTGGAGATCCAGGGAGACGTGGACTACTCCACCGGGCACATCGACTTTGCTGGTGACGTCGTTGTGCACGGCCAGATCAAGCAGGGCTTCAAGGTGAAGGCGGGCGGGTCGCTGACCTGCTCAAAGCTGATAGATGCCTCCGAAGTGTCATGCGGAGGTGACCTGGAGACCGGCCAGGGGATCCTGGGACGCATGCAGGGCACTGTCAAGGTGGGCGGCCGCGTGCGGGCAAAGTTCATCGAGAATTGCTACGTGGAGGCCGGCGGTGACGTGATGGTGGCCACGGGCTGCCTCAACTCCGTCATCAACACTCTGGGCGTGATCTCCACGGGCCCCCGGGGCGTGATCATCGGCGGGAAGCTGCACGCTCAGAAGGGAGTTTCGGCATTCCAGATCGGAAGCACCGCGGGCGTCCGCACGGAGATTCACTGCGGCGTCGACTACCGTGTGCAGCAGAAGCTTGCGTGGATCAGGGACAAGAACATCGAGCTGGCCCTGAAGCTCAAGGAGGTGGAGGCTACCCTTGCCTCCAAAGGGGAGAGCCCTCGCCTCGCGGCGCTGCGTGACAAGCTGAAGGCGGCCATCCGCACGATGAACGACTCCGCGAAGAAAATCATCGCTTCTCTGGACAAGAACGAAGATGCGGCGGTGACGGCCAGCGGAGAGATCCACCATGGCGTGTTCGTGGAGATCTGCCACGTGCCGCTGGTTGTCTCCAAGCCCATGAGCCGGGTCCGCCTGGTCCTGGACAAGGCCTTCGGCATCGTGTCACCCGAGCGGCTCAGGGCCTGAGAGCCCTTCCTTTGGAATGAGCGCGGGCAAAGGTCCCCACGGGGCCAATGAGCGCCTCGGGAGTCTCGACCTGTGGAACATGACCGGTGCCCTTGAGAATCATGAACCGCGCGCCGGGGATCGCTTCGGCGTATGCCCTGCCGTAGCCGGTGTCCGCAATACGGTCGGCCTCACCCCAGATCACGAGGGTCGGAGCGGTGATGCCTCGCAACCGTGCAAGCAGGCTCGCGTCTCCCATCGTGGCGCCTCCGTAGACCGCGAGCGCGGCCCGGTTGCCGGCCATTGTCGCCTGGGCCGCCGGCGGGAGCTTCGATGGATCGATGCGGAACTTTTCCGGGTCGAAGTAGCTTCGCTGGGCAACCTCAGCAAGAGAGAGGGAGAAGAAGTCCACCACCGGGTGCCCCTCGACAAGGATGCCCATTGCGTCGACCAGGATGAAGCTGCTGATCCTGCTCGAGTGCAGCAGGGCGATTTCGGAGGCGATCCAGCCGCCGATGGAGTTGCCGATCACGGTGACGTCCACGAGGTCAAGGGCATCCAGGAGGCCGACGTACAGCTCGGCGAGGCTGGCAACGCTCGCCAGGACCTCGGGCCTGGGCGTGCCGCCAAACCCGGGGTGAGCAGGAGTGATCACGCGCGCGTGCTCCGTGGCGGCAAGAAGGTCTGCAAAACCGTTGACGGACTGCGGGCCTGCGCCTCCGTGCAGAAGGAGAAAGGGATGACCGTCTCCACGGTCCGTCAGGGTCACCTCAACGGGTCCGAAGCCAGGGGTTGTGACAGTACGATTGCTGGTGCGGGTCTCGATAGTGCTCATATTGCCTCCCTGGTTGAGAATGTTGACAATTGCGGTGTCCTCCTATATTGTGAACGTAATGTTCACATGAACTTATCGTTCACATGAACAATACGTTCATATGGAGGATAGTCAAGGAAATTTGCATGGAAGGCACCAACGAGAAACCGGGGCGAAAGGGCCGCGGTAAAGGTGAGGGATGAAGCCCTTCACGAAGCCATTCTGGAGGCGGCAGCGACCCTCCTCATCAGCGTGGGGTTCAAGCGCTTCACGATGCAGGGGGTTGCGGCTCGGGCGAAAGCCAGCAAGGTGACCATTTACAAATGGTGGCCGTCGAAGGGAGCCCTGGCCCTGGACGCCTACGTTCACGCCATCACGGGTCGATTGCCTTCCCCGAGACCGGATCCCCTCGCAAGGACGTGGAACACCAGCTTGCCGCGCTCATCAAGTGGCTGACCACCACTTCGTCCGGCCGGGCAATCAAGGCAGCTGATCGGTGCCGCTCAGGAAGACCCCGACCTCAAGAGGGAATTGACTCTCCGGTACATCCAGCCGAGACGGGAAATCGCTGCCCGAGCTTTTGCAAGGATGCTCGGGTGGGACCCCGTGGAAAAGAAAGATTCACTGTACGTGGTCACTGACCAGGTCTACGGGGCCATTTACAACCGGCTCCTCTTCGGTCTTGCCCCGCTGGACGAGACCCTTGCCCGTCAGCTTGTTGACTTCTGGGCTCCCGTCGAGGACCGGGCGTAAGAGTCAAGGACATCCCTGATCAGCGCCAGGAGCTCCTCCGCCTTGAATGGCTTGCCGATAATCCCCTGCACTGCCAGCTGGTTCACCTCGGGAGAGTTCTGTGCCGGGGGAAGTCCGCTCATGATGACCACGGGGACGCCTCCCTGCGAGGCGCGGAGGGCGGCAACAACTGCCGCGCCGCCCATGACCGGCATATCCATGTCCGTGAGGATGAGCTTGATTGGCCCATTCTGGCTCTGCGCCGCCAACTCCAGAGCAGAGGCCCCGCTGTTGGCGCTGAGCACCCTGTAGTCGTAGCTCTCCAGGATCTGCCGGGTGATCTGGAGGATGGACACATCGTCGTCGATCACCAGGACCGTCTCCCCAGATCCGAGCGGTATTGCCGGCACAGGTTCGTCCAGGTCCGGCTTCTCCGTGGCGCTCAGCGCGGGCAGATAGATGTCGAACCTGGTGCCGTGGCCCTGGGCGCTTTCGAAAAGAACAAGCCCTCCATGGCCGCGCACGATGGACTGCACCGTGGACAGCCCGAGCCCGGTCCCCTTGCCCTTCTCCTTGGTCGTGAAGAACGGATCGAAGATCCTGTCCTGGACATCGAGAGGAATCCCGGTACCGTCATCCAGGACGCTCAGCACGACGCAGGGGCCCGACCGGGCGCCGGGGTGCAGGGAAGCCATCTCCGGCGTTATGGAGCCTCTGCGCCCCATGATCGTGATGTTCCCCCCGTCCGGCAGCGCGTCACGGGAGTTGACGCACAGGTTGATGAGGACCTGGTGCAGCTGCGTTGCGTCCCCCAGGAGGAGGGGCAGGCTCTTCGGCACGTCATTGGTGATGACGATGTTCTTCGGAAAGGACTCCGTCAGGATCGACTCGATCTCCCGGGTGACGTGACGGAGCTGCAGGGGAGCCAGCTCACCTTCGCTTCCCCGCGCAAAGGAGAGCATCTGTCGCACGATCTCGCTTCCCCTGTGGACGCTCGTTTCCAGGATCTGAAGCATCTGCAGGTCACTGGGCGCGGTGTATCGCATCCGCAGCATCTCCACGGACATCATCACGGGGGACAGGATGTTGTTGAGGTCATGCGCAATGCCGCTCGCGAGGGTCCCCAGGCTTTCCATTCTCTGCGTCCGCCGCAGCTGCTTCTCCATCTCCTTCTGCCGGCTGATGTCCCTGTTGATGACCAGCCGCGCCCGGGGAAAGCCCGCGGCGTCCCGCACCAGGCTCCAGCGCGAATGGACGCTGATGATACTGCCGGTTTTCGATCTTTGCCGCAGCTCTCCTTCCCATTCGCCGGCGCTCGTCAGCAGCGCCCGCGCCTCTTCGAAACGGGGGAGGTCGTCGGGAACGACGAGGTCAGGTGTCGGCGTGTTCGTCAGCTCCTCCAGCGTGTATCCGTACAGCTTCAGCGCTGCCCGGTTGCAATACAGGAGACGCTCGTCTGTCCCCCGGACCAGGATGGCATCCAGGGCAAAGTCGAGCAGGCGCGCCTGTTCGGCGATCTTTGCCTCGTCATGCCGCCTCCCCGTGATGTCTGAAACCATCCAGATGGCGCCCGTGGTCCTCCCCGCTGAGTCGCGCAGGGGTGCCGTCGAGATGCTGACGTCGACGGGAGCGCCGTCGCGCCGAGCACGGCGGCTCTCCACGTTGTGTACCGGGGAGCCCGCAAGCGTCCGCGCAAGGAACCCCTGGAAGTCCCCGACTTTCTCTCCGGGCAGGAACGGAACAGCTCTTCCCAAGGCTTCTTCCTGCGTCCACCCGAACATCTGCGTCGCCGCGGGGTTCCAGCTCTGCACCTTTCCTTCGGAGTCGATGCTGATGATGGCGATGGGGGAGGAATCTATGATGGCGCGCATGGTCCGCATGCTGGCGGCCAGCAGCTCCTTCTCCCGGGATATCTGCGCTCGAAAATGGGCGTTTTCCAGCACCGTCGGAAGGCGTCGCAGGTAGCTTGCGTCCTTGATCACGTAATCAGAGGCGCCAAGACGCATCGCCTGGACTGCAATCTCATCGTCACCCTGCCCGGCGGCAACGACCACCGGGATGCCGGGCCCCCCTTGCTCGCGGAAGGCCTTCAGGAAGTCTATGGCGTTGGTCCCTTCGAGACGGTCGTCCAGGAGAAGAACGTCGCAGCAGGGTTGCTCGCTCGCCGGGTCCTTGCGGGTCAGCCTCCATATGACTTCCAGCGCGCTGCGCGCTGCCCGCACGTGGATGTGAGGCGCGAACCGGGAGAAATGCCGCAGCATTTGCTGGAAATCTCCGCTGCTCGTGGTGGCATAAAGGACCGCGAGCGGGCTCGCGCGTCTCACCTCCTCAACGGACTGCCGGGAAATAGCGTCACGCATCATGGCCGGCAGGCGCTGGAGGTAGTCTCCGCGCTTGACCATGAAATCGTTCGCGCCGCTTTGCAGCGCCGCCACTGCGGCCTCTTCGCCGCCGGAGCTTGTCAGGACGACAACGGCCATTGGCAGCATGCGGTCCCGGACGAAGGGGACCAGGGAAAGGCCGCTGCCGTCAGGAAGCCCCACGTCGGCCAGGAGGATGTCGTAGGGGGAGTAGTCCGGACCGGCGGACTCGAGCATGGTGCGGGCGTCCGCAACGGAGCCCGCGGTTTCTATCCTCACCTCCGGCTCCGCGGCCCGGAGGGCCTCTGAAAAAAGGTCGATGGCGCGAGGATCATCCTCGACGTACATCACTCGCATGGGTCACCTCGGTGCAGCCGTCCATCTCATGGTTCCCTCTCAGTTGATGCTGCCGGCAGCCAGACGCGAAACGTTGCTCCGTTTTCGGGCGCGCTTTCCACCTCTATCCAGCCGCCGATCTCCGCCACGGTGCTCTGGCAAACTGCAAGGCTCAGTCCGACGCCCTTCGTCTTTACCTGGCTGGAGCCCGGCTCCGCCCATTCTCCCTTGGTCGTAAAGAACGGCGTGAACACCCTTGGAAGATTCTCGGGGGAGATGCCCAGGCCGTTGTCCGACACTTCGAGGCAGCAGAACTCCGCTTCGCTTCGCGTGCAGACGGTTATGCACGGTGAGGGGCGCGCGATGAGAGCCTGCATGGCGTTTGTGATCAGGCTCGTGACGATGAATGCCAGCATGGGCTGATTGACGCGAACCCGCGGGGTCGGCGGGAACGCCGTCGTCAGAGAGATCCCCTCGTTTTCCAGCTGCTCCTCGAAGAGGCCGAGGATTGCGGGAACGGCCTCTTCGAGGCGAAGCGTCTCCTGTGATGTCTGGGAAGCGCTGGTCAACGCCTGGAGCCGGTCCGTGATGTCCACGGCCCGCTGCACAGCCTTCAGGGCCTCCCCGATGTAGGTGCGCGCCCCGGCCGGTAGGCCGGCATCCAGGGAGAGCAACGTCCAGGTACCCTTTGACCGCGGCGTTGATGTTGTTGAACTGGTGCGCAATCCCCGCCGCCAGCGTCCCCAGGCTTTCCAGCCTCTGCGCCCTGATGATCTGCGCCTGCAGGGCCCTCTGGCTCGTGACATCGCGGGCGATGCACGTGATGCCCACGATCTGCCCGCCTGCGTCCGTCACAAATGAGATGGATGTGGACACGTTCACCGTCTTGCCATCCTTGCGCGTGACCGTGCTCTCCAGGCCCACCACGTGCCCTTCGCTCCGCAGCTTCTCCCTCAGCGCTGGCTCCTGGTTCACTATCTCCAGTGAAAGAAGCGGGTTGATGGATCTGCCGATTATTTCCTCAGCCGCGTATCCGAAGATCTTCTCCGCCCCTTTGTTCCAGCTGGTCACAATGTCGTCAAGATCGATTCCGATGATGGCGTCGTTCGAAGACTCCACCATCGCGGCAAGACGGAGATTCTTCTCCTCCATCTGGCGGCGCTCCGTCATGTCCCGGGAAATGCCGAATGTCCCGACGATCTCTCCCTTGTCGTCCAGCAGCGGCATCTTGGTGGAGGAAACCCACGTCAAGGGCCGGTCCGTCCAGATTTCCTGCTCCACGGCGTTGACGAGTGGTTGCCCGGTGCGAATGATCTGCTGTTCGTCGTTGTATGCTTTCTGGGCGTGCTGCGGGGCAAAAAAATCGAAGTCCGTCTTGCCAAGCACATCGGCAGGGCTCTTTGCCCCCAACTCCCGCACATGGGCCTTGTTGTTGAGAATGAACCTGCTTTCCCTGTCCTTGAAATAGATATAGTCGGGGACGTTGTCCATCAGGGCTGTCAGGAACGCCCTCTCCCGGGCAAGCGCAGCCTCTGCCTTGACGCGCTCGGTCACGTCCTCCACGAACCCTTCGAGGAGCGGGGTGGAAGAACCGATGGGGACGTATGCCCTCAGCATCAGTTGGGCGATGACCGTGCTTCCGTTCCTGTGGCGATAGCGGTTCTCAACCCTCCGCCATTGGCGGTCTTTCAGGACGAGCGTCAATGATGGCTGGGCGTTGCCCGGGGTCCTCGTACAAGACCTCGGCCACGTTTTTCCTGTTGACCGCGTCGATGAGCTGCACGGGGAAGTCGTATCCCACCATTCTCGCGAACGCGGGGTTGACGCTTATCAGCTTTCCCTCCAGGGTGGATTGAAATATGCCGATGGGCGCTTCCATGAAGATGGTGCGATAGCGCTCCTCGCTTTGCCGCTGCGCCTCCTGCGCTTTCTTGAGGGCCGATATGTCCTTGGTGATTCCGACAACGCCCGCGACAATCCCATCCGCATCGAAGATGGGCACTTTCGTGGTCAGGATCCAGTGCGTTGTGCCGCCAACCAGCTTTGGCTCTTCCTTGTTGATCAATCTCCTTCCCTGTCCAATGATGAGGCGTTCGTCGGCCGCGAACTCCGCCGCCATTTCCGCGGGGTAAAAGTCCCGGTCCGTCCTGCCGATGAGGTCCTCCGGCTTCGTGGCCTGCATGATGTCCGCCACGGGTTTGTTGACCAGGATGAAACGACCGCGCGTGTCCTTCAGGAAGATACCGTCAGGAAGAGTGTTGACGACGGTCCGCAGGAGGGACCTTTCCTCATCGATCCTCCGTTCCAGCTTCTTGCGCTCGGTGATGTCGCGGACAATCCCGAGAATGCCCGTTGCGGCCCCGGACGCGTCGCTGAACGGCAATTTCGTCGTAAGCGCCCATGCGTGAACGCCAGCCGCCGAAATGATCTCCTCCTCTATGTCCGTCTCACCTGTGGCGCTTTTCAGGATCTGCCTGTCGTATTCGGAATAGAGGTCCGCAACCTCTTTCGGGAAGAAGTCATGATCTGTCTTGCCGATCATCTGTTCAGGAGACGACATGCCCGCCCATGTCGCGAGCTGCCGGTTGGCAAGCACGAACCTCCCCTCGCGGTCCTTGATGAATATCTGGTCGGGGACGCTGTCGATGACCGCGCGGACAACGGAGCGTTCCTCCCTGAGCCTGCTCTCCAGGCGCTTGTAGTCGGTAAAGTCGACAACGTTCACGAGCATGTACGGGTACGCATCTGTTTCCGAAGGGATGAAGGTCCTGACGAGAAGGTCGAGCCTCTTGCCGGTCAAAGTCCGCGCGCTGGTCTCTGCTTCGAATCGTTCGCGACCCTCCGCCATTGCGGCAAAGAGATCAATGAAGTCTCCCATGGCCCCCGGATCAAGCGTGGTGTCCAGGGGACCCAGGAGGTCGGCCCTGCTCCCGGCCTCGTACAGCCTGAGGGTGGCCTCGTTGACGTCAACCACGCGGACCGCTCGAACCCCTTTTCGGACCAGGGCGGGATGGGCGCGCAGGTATGCCCGGAGGTCCGGGATCCTGCGTGAGGTCCACTGCTTGATGAGCTCCCGCAGGCCGGAAATGTCCTCTTCCCAGAGAGACACCGAGGAATGCTCGAAGATGCTGCGGTACCTGTCTGCCGCGGCCCGCGATGTGGCGGTTCTCTTTTTCATGCGGCACGTCCCTCAGTGCGTCAGATGACCGTCCCGGGGCTCAGGACCGTGCCCTTGGGGATGATGATGATCCCGTCCCGGATCGAGTATCTCTCGAAGTCGCCGTCCCGCCGCTGGATCGGGTCGATCCCGATGCGGCAGTTGTCTCCGATGCGCGCGTTCTTGTCGATGATGGCCTTCTTGATGATGCACCCCTGGCCGATCCCGATGTTCGGCTCTCCCCGGTTGGCCTCGCGGTCTTCCGCGGTTTCGTAGTAGTCGGCCCCCATGCAGACCACCCCGTCGAGGTTCGCGCCGCTCTCGATGATTGTGCGGATCCCGACGATGGAGTTCGCGATATTCGCGTTGGTGATGATGCTCCCTTCCGCGGCAAGTGACTGCGAGATGGTGCTGTAGTTGATCTTGGACGGCGGCAGGTCGCGGCGGTGCGTGAAGATGGGAGCATTTTCTTCGTAGAGGTTGAATGCCGGGTTGATCGAAGCGAGGTTGATGTTGGCCTCGTAGAAGCTCTTGATGGTCCCGATGTCCTCCCAGTATCCGTCGAAGACGTACGTGAAGACTTTCACCTTGTCGATGAGCGCGGGGATGATTTCCGAGCCGAAGTCCGTCAGGGCATTGTCCAGCGCCTTCTTGAGAACGCCAGCCGTAAAGACATAGATTCCCATGGATGCCAGGAACAGGTCCCCGTCCGCGTCCAGCTCCTGCTGGGCCCTGATCTGCGGGGGAATGGCCAGGGCGGATATGTCCTGGCTGCGGGGCGGTTTCTCGATGAACTTCGTGATCCGGTAGCCTGCGTCCGCCTGGAGGATGCCCAGGCCGGTGGCCTTGTCGCGCGTGACGGGCATGGAGGCCACCGTCACCTCGGCGCCGGATTCCACGTGCGTCCGATACATGTCCGTCAGGTCCATCCGGTAGAGCTGGTCTCCGGAGAGGATGAGGTAGTGGGTGGGGGAATGGTCCTCGAAATGCAGGAGGTTCTTGCGCACCGCGTCCGCCGTGCCCTGGTACCAGTCGCTGGATTCGAGGGTCTGTTCCGCGGCAAGCAGCTCCACAAACCCCGGTGTGAAGGTGTCGAAGCGGTAGGTGTTGTTGATGTGCTTGTGAAGCGAAGCGGAATTGAACTGCGTGAGGACGTAGATCTTGCGCATCCCCCCGTGCATGCAGTTGGAAATGGGGATGTCGACAATGCGGAACTTGCCTCCGAAGGGAACAGCCGGCTTCGCTCGATTGGCCGTGAGCGGATAGAGCCTCTGTCCTTTCCCGCCGCCGAGGATGATTGAAATGATCTTTTCCACCTTGCTGCCCCCCGGACAGAAAAGTCTACGACGCCCCCTTCCACCGGTCAAGGCAGAACAGCGTCGACATCAAGACAGCGGGCGCCTTTTCCGCGTGCCCGCCGGCATGGTACTATTGCCCGGGGAGGCGGTCCTCTGGTCCGCACAGGGAGGGGGCGAATGCTCACCGACGTGATCGCGCAGCTTCGCGCGGACCGCGAGTTCACAGACAGGGTCACCCACTGGGAAGTCGTGCCGGCGCGGGAGGGCAAGTACCGCGATATTCCCGCGGGCGTGGATGAGCGTATCCGCTCTGCTCTCGGCTCACGCGGCATCACCCGCATCTACAGCCACCAGCTTGCGACATGGGACGACGTCCGCGCGGGCAGGAGCGTGGTGCTCGTCAGCCCCACCGCCTCGGGAAAGACCCTGGCCTACAACCTGCCCGTGCTCCAGGCTCTCCTGGAGGACCCTGACGCCCGCGCGCTGTACCTGTTCCCCACCAAGGCTCTCTCCCAGGACCAGCAGTCGGAGCTGAACGAGGTGGTCCTGGGCGGGGAGATCCCGGTGAAGGTGTTCACGTATGACGGGGACACCCCGGGCTCCATCCGCATCTCCGCCCGGGACGAGGGGCGGATCATCATCACCAACCCCGACATGCTGCACACGGGGATCCTCCCCAACCACCCCAAGTGGATCAAGGCGCTGAAGCACCTGCGCTACGTCGTGATCGACGAGATGCATTCCTACCGGGGAGTCTTCGGCTCCCACATGACGAGCGTGATCCGACGGCTGAAGCGGATCGCCGCCTTCTACGGCGCGCGCCCGTGTTCATCTGCTGCTCGGCGACCATCGGCAACCCGCACGAGCTGGCCAGGAGGATCCTGGAGCAGGAGGTGACCCTGGTGGACGACAACGGCGCCCCGTCGGGGGAGCGCCACTTCGTGCTGTACAACCCGCCCCTCGTGGACCGGGTGCAGGGGATCCGGCGCAGCGTCGTGCTGGAGAGCCAGCGCATCGCCACGCGGCTGCTGAAGGTGGGCGTGAAGACGATCGTGTTCGCCCGCTCGCGCGTGCGCACGGAGCTGATCGCCACCTACATCCGGGACTCGTTGAAGAGCTTCTACACGGACAACCACGGCATCACCGTGCAGTCCTACCGGGGCGGGTACCTGCCCAACGAGCGGCGCGCCATAGAGAAGGGGCTGCGGGACGGCAGCATCCAGGGGGTGGTGTCCACCAACGCGCTGGAGCTGGGCATCGACATCGGCGGGCTGGATGCCTCCATCCTTGCGGGCTTTCCCGGCACCATCGCCTCCTCGTGGCAGCAGGCGGGCAGGGCGGGACGCCGCGACACGGTGTCCCTGTCCATCCTCGTCGCCTCCTCCTCCCCGACGGACCAGTTCGTAATCCAGCATCCCGAGTACTTCTTCTCCCGGTCGCCGGAGAACGGCTACATCGACCCGGGCAACATCTTCATCCAGACCGACCAGCTCAAGTGCGCCGTGTTCGAGCTGCCCTTCGAGGACGGGGAGCGTTTCGGCGACGGCGGGCAGGACCTGCTGGGGTACCTGTGCGGAGAGGGAGTGATCCGCCACGCCGGGGGAAAGTGGTACTGGGCGGACCGCTCGTACCCGGCGGAGAACGTGTCCCTGCGCACATCCACCCCGGAGAACGTGGTGATCGTGGACACCACGAAGGGGAGGGACGAGGTCATCGGCGAGATGGACATCGTCTCCGCGAAGCTCCTCGTCTTCGATCACGCCATCTACATCCACCTCGGGGACCAGTTCGTCGTGAAGCAGCTGGACCTGGAGAACCGCCGCTGCTTCGTGGAGTCCACGGACACGGACTACTGGACGGACTCCATCGTGAAGACGCGACATCAAGGTCCTGGCGGAGGACGAGGAGAAAGCCCAGGCGGGCGTCCGCACCGTGCTGGGGGACATCCTGGTGCGCACGCAGGCAACGAAGTTCAAGAAGCTGAAATACCACACGAACGAGAACGTGGGGTACGGCGACATCACCCTCCCTCCCGATGAGATGCATACCCGCTCCGCCGTGCTCCTCTTCGACGCGGGAAGCCCGGCGGGCAGGCTGTTCGACGCCCTGGGAGAATCCGAGCAGGGCATCGTGATCCAGCGGCTCGGTGTGCTCCTTCGAACCGTGGCGCCGGTGTTCCTGCTCTGCGACCCGCGAGACATCGGCGTGGCGGAGAGAGTCCGTGATCCGCACTTCGAGGCCCCGTGCCTGTACATGTACGACCAGTACCCGGGAGGCATCGGCCTCTCGGAAGGCTTCCTGCGGGACCTTCCCCGGATAACGCGCGGCGCGCGGGAGGTCGTGGAGCGCTGCCCGTGCGACCACGGTTGCCCCTCCTGCATTGGGGCTCCCGACGCGGAGCAGGGGAGCGTGGACGCCAAGGCCGAGGTGAGACGGTTCCTGGCGGGATGGACGGATTCCCTGGAGGGCTGATGTCCGACGAGGCGCCGCGAACACGGAGGGGGATCGACTTCCTGAGACGGGGCGGGCAAGGCGTTCCCGGGCCAGCGCTTCGCTGGACGGATGCTTCCGCTCCTGCATCGTCCCAGGATCCCCGGTTCCCTGGCTGGGTCAGGGAGGGAGAGTTTCTCTATCGACGCAGGCTCGCTTTTGCCCGGGCGCGCCGTGGAGATCTGGGATCCGGCCTTTTCCCCCGAGGCGGGGTCCGTGGACAAGCTTGTCTTCTATGATACGGAGACAACGGGTCTTTCCGGCGGGGCGGGAAGCTTGATCTTCCTGTTCGGCGCCGCATGGTGCGAAGGGCATGACCTGAGGTTCGAGCAGCTTTTCCTGGCCGACTTCCCGGGGAACCGGAGTTCCTGCAGGCCATCGAGGGCCTGCTGCGGCCGTTTGCGGCCTGGGTCTCGTACAATGGGAAGACCTTCGACAGCCACCTGATCCGGACCAGGTTCCTGATGAACGGGATGACCATGGAGCCGGGCCCGCAGGTGGACCTGCTCCATCACGCCAGACGGCTGTGGCGCTCCATCACGCGGGATTGCAGCCTGAAAGCCATCGAGAGAGACATCCTGGGAGTCACGCGGGAAATGGACGTGGCCGGAGAGGACATTCCCCTGGTCTGGCTGGAGTTCCTGCGGACCGGCTCACCGGGGATCCTGCCGGTCGTTTTCCAGCACAACATGACGGACATCACCTCCGTCGCGCGCCTCTACGGCGTCATCGGGAGCCTGCTCCGCGGCGACGTGGAGGAAACGCCGGTGGATGAGACCGCCCTCGGGGGCTGGCTCCTGGCGCGCTCACCGGCAAGCGGTGCCGCCCTCCTTGGGGAGGCCTTCCAGAAAGGAAGCCTCCAGGCCGGCGTTGCGCTCAGCCTTCACCACAAGAGGCTCGGGGAATGGGACACGGCTGTCGGAATCTGGCAGGAGCTCCTCCAGAGATCGAAGAGCCTGTTCGCCGCGGTGGAGCTGGCGAAGCACCTGGAGCACAGGGTGCGCGATCTCAGGCGGGCGCTGGAAATCGTGGAGATGGTCAGCTCGTGGCAGCTGCCCTTGAGCGCCGGTGATCGCCAGGAAATCAGGAGACGCAGGGACCGCCTGGTGAGAAAGCTGTCGATGAGGACGGAGCGCTACCCGAGAACCGCTTCGACTGAATGATCCGCCCCGTCCGCGAAAGCAGGAATGACAGTCTCTGAAATCGGCTTGCCGTCAACACTGACAGACTGGATTCCCCTGCACACGTGCCGCGGGTTCTTCACGGTGATGAGGTACCGTGAGCCTCGAAACACGCGGGTCACCTGGAAGCCGTCCCATGCCGCGGGGATGCAGGGGTCCACCAGCAGGCCGTCGAAATCCGGCCTGATGCCGAGCATGTATTGCGTTGCCGCCTGGTAGACCCAGGATGCCGTGCCCGAGAGCCAGGAGTTTCGCGCGAGGCCGAACTGCGGATGCTCGTCCCCAAGGATGTTCTGCGGATAGACCCAGGGCTCGCACTCGAAGCGCTCGATCTGGTCGTTGCTCAAGGCCGGGTTGATCTGGCGGTAATACTGCCACGCGCGGTCCCCGTTTCCGACCATGGTCTGGGCGATCATGGCCCACGGGTTGGTGTGGAGAAATATCCCGCAGTTCTCCTTTGCCCCGGGGGGATACGTTGTGACGCCGCCTTTTGCGGGGTCGAACCCATTGAAACCGGGCGCGGACTTCTTTATGCCGTATCGCGTGTTCAACTTTGTATGGAGGGACTCGAGCGCGGCCCGGGCCCTCTCCGGCGTGGCAAAACCCGAGATCACCGCCCACGTCTGCGCGTTGACGTAGATCTGGCCCTGCTCGTTGCACCGCGAGCCAAGCGGCGCGCCATCCGCGTCGAAATAGCGAACGTACCATGCTCCATCCCACGCGTGCTCGTTGAAAAGAGCTTTCATCTCGTCGTACAGGCGCGTGTACCGCTCCGCCCCGGCGGGATCCCCGCGCCGGGAAAGGAGTGCGGACAATTCCTGCAGCGCTTTCCCGTACAGGCACGCGGTGAAGATCGACTCCGCGCCCGCTGCAAGGTTCACCGTGTCATTCCAGTCCGCAAAACCAAGGAGGGGAAGCCCATGGCGCCCCACGTTGCCGCGGGTGAAGCCGAGAGCGCGCTGGAGATGCTCCAGCACGGAAGCGCTTTCAAGCGGCTCTCCCGAGGTTGCCTTGTCGTAGAAGGGCAGGGGGGTGGAAAGGAACCCGAAGTCCCCGGTCTCTTTCACGTAGGCGGAAACCGCCAGGATGATCCAAAGAGCATCGTCACTGTAGTACTGAGGGCGATCTTCCCTTTCACGGGCGTCCCCCATGCTCCCCTCCATGGTCGCGGGGTTGAACTGGTGCATCGCGCACCCGTCGCGCGTCTGAACGGACAGGAGGCGCTGGATGAGCTCCCGCGCCTCTCCGTGGGCAAAGGGCAGAACGCCCATCACGTCCTGCGATGAGTCGCGGAAGCCGATTCCCCGGGCGCCGTAGCCGAGCTGATACAGGGAGAGGTAGCGTGACCAGGTCAGGGTGACGTGGCATTGGCGGGGATTGTGGATGTTGAGCATCCTGTCCGCATCCGTGTCAGGCGTGCGCGACCTGCTGCCTGTCCAGGCATGATGTCCAGAACCGTCCGAGCTCTTCGAAGGACTCATCCACCCGGGCGGGTCCGCGAAAAGCGCGGATGCCCGGGCATCGCCGCCGCCAGGCTTTCTGCCTGGCCTACCTGGACAATCAGCCTTCGCTCGTCCCCCCTTGCCATCCTTCCGAGGTGATGCATGAGGGCGCCGATATTGTCCCCCCGGTTCGCCTCCCCGTTGCCCAGCTCTTTCGCGAGAAGGCTCCGGGGAGCCGACCAGGTCCCGTACTCGTTGTCCCCGAGAAATCTTTTGCGGTCCGTCTCGAACGAAGAGGCGGGGAGGCTGGATGTCATGTAGTTGATGCGGGTATCCCGCATCATGAACGCGTACTGGGAGAGGACGACGCGGCCGTCCTGCCCGGTCGCCGCCCGGCTCTGCATTGTCTGCGGCACCCAGTCCGCGTTGGTGAGCTGCTTCAACGCGTCGAAATGCGTGTACTCCACCACGGGGATGGCATCCACCTCGACGGCCTTTCCTCCGACCTTCGCGACCCGGATATCCATGATGAGCCGGCTATCCTTGTGCGGGACAAAGAAAGTTGCCGACACCTGGAGGCCGGCCACGACGGAGACGATCCTGGTGTAGCCCAGGCCGATGTGGCATTCAAAGAAGTCCAGGGGCTGCAGCCCCGGGACGAAAAAGGGGGAGAGAAGGGCATACCCGGTCCGTGAGCGCGTGCGAAGGTAAAGGGTGGTGCCTTTGAAATCCGACGCGGGCGTGAGCGCCAGGTAGCGCGTGATGCGGTTTGTGGCCGGGTCTCCCCGGCAGAGCAGGCTCCCTCCCGTGTGATCCACGAACCCCCCGAAGGAGAGCGTGCCCACGTAGTTGATCCACTTGACGGGGGTCAGGGGATTCGTGATCACGTATTCCCGGGCCGCGTCGTCGAAATGACCGCACCTCACTGGGCTCCTCCACGCCGTCCAGGGACCTCTTCAATCTCGGGGAGTGAGAAAAGCCTTTCCAGGAACATGGATGCTGCCCCGTACGCAACGATGAGATCGCCCAGCTCGGAGAGCTCGATCTGGAGCGACTTTTTTCCATAGGGCCAGTTCTTCTGGACCTCTTCGTCGATCACCGGGATGAGGATGGACCGGAACTTCTCAACGCTTCCCCCGATGAACACGTGCGAGAGGTCCAGGGTGTTGACCAGGAGGGCCACATTCCTCCCGATTTCCCGAGCCACTTCCCGGAATGCGGACTGGTCATTCATCGCGGCGCTCATGGTCTCATCCGGGAGGGAGAACTGGCTCCTGGTTTCCGCTGTGCGGAAGACGCTTCGAAACTCACCGGCTGAGCTGTTCGCGCCAAGGTGGACGCGGCCTCCAATGACCAGCCCAAGCCCCACGGACACGCCGCCCCCGTTCACGTCTCCCACCCGTTCCTTTCGGAACTCCCCCAGGAGGAAGAGGAACTCGCGCGGCCTGTTCCCGCGGTTGCGCACCAGCTCGGCCCAGCAGCAGCAGTTGGCGTCGTTGTCAATGCACAGCGGCTTTCCAAGAAGCCGCGCCCCCGACGCCGTGAAGTCCACCGGAAGCGAGATGCCCAGGGGGAGGGACTGCTGGATGACGCCGTTGGCGGAATCCACTATCCCCGAGACGCCCACGCCGATTCCCAGCGGCTCGAGCGCGCGGTTTTCAAGGTCAAGGGAGACCTCGCTCATGATGTCCAGGAAGACCGACGGCAGCTGTTTCCCTTCGGCTTTCATGGGCTCCGAGCGCGAGTACAGCACCTTTCCATCCAGGTCCACCGCCACGGCCGTGTAGCGCTCGGTCTGGATCTCCAGCCCCACGACGCAGCCGTAGTCTCCGCGCACGCTGAGAAAGACCGGCCTTCGCCCGCCCCTCTCTCCCGCGTCTCCCTCGGCGGATCTCGACGATGATCTCCTTTTGGAGCAGGTCCGCAACGATCTTTGTGACGGTGGATTTGTCCAGCTTCAGGCTCGCGGACAGCGCGCTGCGGCTGACCCCCGGGGAGACCCAGATGGCCCTCAGGATCCTGTGAAAGTTGACCGGGCTCGAAGCCTTCCTGAGCAGGAAACCAATGTTCCTTCATAGTAAGTTTCTTCTATCAACTTATGCTATCAAAGCTCTCATAGTTAATCAATATTGAAATTTAAAGATTTTTCTTGACAACTGGCTCCGGCTATGATGTAATCATGTTGGTTGAAGGAAGCAATCAACCTATGAACCGCTGGATCAGATTCGTGCATGGAGGTTGAAGTCTTGGCTGACGTGATGACCGAGGCCGTGCCAAAGGCGCGCATCGCCGTGAGGCCCAACAGGCGCAAGACCAATTTCGGCCTTCTCAGCATGGTGATTCCCGGGAACCCTCGCCCTGATTCTTTTCAGCTACCTCCCCATGCTGGGGATCTTCATTGCTTTCAAGAACATCAACTATACCAAGGGACTCCTCGGCAGTCCCTGGATCGGTTTGAAGAACTTCGAGTTCCTCTTCAAGACGCCGGATGCCTGGATCATCACGAGGAACTCGGTCCTCTACAATATCGCATTCATCGTTCTCGGCACCATCGCATCGGTGGGCGTCGCCGTTGCGCTGGATGGGCTTCGAACCAAGCGGCTTTCCCGGCTCTACCAGGGGGTCATGTTTCTCCCCTACTTCTTCTCCTGGATCGTCATCAGCACCCTCGTCTTCTCTCTTCTTTCAACGGATCTCGGTTTTTTCAACAAGCAGCTGTTTCCAGCCCTGGGGATCGCTCCGGTCAACTGGTACATCGAAAAGATCTACTGGCCTTTCATCATCATCTTCACGAACCTGTGGAAATACACCGGGTACTGCAGCGTCATCTACCTTGCCGCCATCTCGGGGATCGACCAGAACTGCTTCGAAGCAGCGGCTCTCGACGGGGCCAGCCGATGGCAGGTCATCAGGCGGATCATGATCCCCCTGATATCCTACGTCATCATCATCCAGGTGCTGTTGTCCATCGGTCGCCTGTTCTATTCGGACTTCGGCTTGTTCTACCAGGTCCCCCAGAACATGGGACCACTGTTCGACACCACGAACGTCATTGACACGTACGTGTACCGCACTCTGGTGAACGTCGGCGACATCGGGATGTCCGCCGCGGCAGGCCTGTACCAGGCCGTCATCGGGTTCGTGCTGGTCCTCGTGTCGAACCTCATCGTGCGGAGGATCGACGTGGAGAAGAGCCTTTTCTGAGGCGCGCATGAAGCAGTCAGCGTCAGCTTCCGTTGCAACGATGATTCTCGGACCCGGGCAGGGGGCGGCAGATCGTGTCCCATGCTCTGTTCATCGTCATCTGCATCATCTGCCTGTATCCGCTGGCCCTCGTGATCGGCATCTCCTTTTCATCAGAGAGCGCCATCGCCATCCACGGGTTCAAGCTCATCCCGGCCCAGACGAGCCTCGTTGCCTATAACTTCGTCCTGAAGCAGAGCGACGCCGTGGCGCGGGCGTATGTCATTACAATCATCGTGACAGGGCTGGGGACGGTGCTCAGCACCCTCGTGATCGCGCTGTATGCGTACCCCCTTTCCCGCAAGGATTTCCCCCAGAGGAAGCTGTTCTCGTTCATCGCCTTCTTCACGATGCTGTTCTCCGGCGGCCTCGTGCCCTGGTACATGGTGTGCGTGCAGATCCTCCACCTCAGGAACAACATCTGGGCGCTCATCCTGCCCTACACCATGAACGCGTGGTACGTGCTCATCATGCGGACCTTCTACAAGACCAACGTCCCGGATTCCATCATCGAGTCCGCGAGGATCGACGGGGCGGGGGAGTACACGATTTTCTTCCGCATCATCATCAGCCTGGCAAAACCGGGGCTCGCGACCATTGCGCTTTTCAACACCATCGTGTTCTGGAACGACTGGTGGCTGCCCCTGATGCTGGTGAACGACCCCGCCTGGTTCAACCTCCAGTACCTGATGTACAGGGTCCAGGTCAACATCCAGTACCTGTCCAGCATGGCGGGGAACACGAACGTGGCGGGTGAGATCCTTCGACGGCTCCCCTCGCGCACGGCTCAGATGGCCATGTGCATCCTGTCCATCGGGCCCATCGTTCTCGCGTACCCGTTCTTCCAGAAGTACTTCGTGAAGGGGATCACCATTGGGTCTCTCAAAGAGTAGGCAAGACCGGCCCGTCGGGCTGGACGCCATATATCACAAGAGGAGGATTCTGAGATGAAAAGAGCGATTCTGTTTCCGCTCGTCGCACTTTTCGCTCTCTCCCTGGTCGCCGGCGTGTGGGCCGGAGGGCAGGGTGAGAAGGGTGGCCAGGGCGGCGCGCCCGTGCAGCTGACCTGGTACTTCATCGGCAACGGGCCGCAGAAGGACGTGGACAAGGTGGAAGCGGCGGTGGACAAGTACATTCAGGGCAAGGGCCTGAACGCCACCGTGAAGCTTGTCTGCTTCGACTGGGGCGCCTACGACAACAAGATGCAGACCATCATTGCCAGCGGAGAGCCGTTCGACATCTGCTTCACCGCCGTGTGGACGAACAACTACAGGAACAACGCGGGCCGCGGCGCATTCCTCGCCCTGAATGACCTGCTCACCAAGTACGCTCCCAAGACGAAGGCGCTCCTGGGCGCGGACTTCCTGGCCGGCTCGGCAATCGACGGGGTGAACTACGCCATCCCGGCGAACAAGGAAAAGGCGCACAACTGGGGCTTCATCGTCCGCAAGGACCTGGTTGCCAAGTACAAGATGGACCTTTCGGGCGTGAAGAAGCTGGAAGACATGGAGCCGTTCCTCAAGACCATCAAGGACAACGAGCCCGGGATGTACCCCCTGGAAGCCTGCGTGGGAGAGTCGCCCCGCTTCTTCCTGGACTTCGACAAGCTCGTTGACGACGACATCCCCATTTCCCTCTATTCCGACAACCGCTCCTCGAAGGCCGTCTTCGAGCTCGAGGCCCCCGAGACGATTGCCCTCTATCGCACAATGCACAAGTATTACAACGCCGGCTACGTCCGCAAAGATGCAGCCACCATCACGGACTTCAACGCTGATGAGAAGGCAGGCCTGATCTTCGCCGCGGCCAAGTCCCTGAAGCCGGGCAAAGACGCCGAGATGACCAATCAGACCGGCCAGCCGTGGATGCAGATCGATATCACCCCTCCGGTCATGTCCAACCGTGAGACAACCGGGTCAATGCAGGCGTTATCCCACACCTCGAAGCACCCCGAGGCAGCCATGGCGTTTCTGGAGCTGTTCAATACCGACAAGTACCTCAACAACCTGATCAACTTCGGCATCGAGGGCTCGCATTACGTGAAGGTGAGCGACAACGTGATCAAGGCCGGACCCCAGAACGACCAGTATAACCCGCAGACGGGCTGGATGTTCGGGAACCAGTTCATCAACTACCTCTGGTCCAACGAGGACCCCCAGAAGTGGGAGAAGTTCACCGCGTACAACAAGTCCGCCCTTCCCCTCAAGAGCCTGGGCTTCTCTTTCGACCCCACGCCCGTGAAGACCCAGATCGCCACCGCGAAGAACCTCTGGAAAGAGTTCACCCCGTCCCTGGAAACAGGCACGGTTGACCCGGACAAGGTGATTCCCGAGGCAATCGCGAAATACAAGGCGGTCGGCATCGACGACATCAAGGCTGAGGTCCAGAAGCAGTACGACGCCTGGCTCGCAAAGAAGAAGGGATAAGCCTCTGTCCCGTGAGGTCCCCCGCCCGCGGCGGGGGACCACTTCTTCGGTTCATCTGACGCATGCGCTCTCACCCGTGGAGGAAGAGATGGTCTACGGACACTTCGACGACGGCGCCCGGGAGTATGTCATCACCCGGCCGGACACCCCATGGCCGTGGATCAACTACCTCGGAACCGAGGACTTCTTCTCCCTCGTTTCCAACGCCGGCGGCGGCTACTCCTTCTACAAGGATGCCCGGCTGCGGCGCCTCACGCGGTATCGCTACAACGACGTCCCCATGGACTCCAACGGCCGCTTGTTCTATATCAGGGACGGGGAGACCGTCTGGAACCCCGGTTGGCGGCCTGCAAGGACGGACCTGGAATCGTACGAGTGCCGCCACGGCATGGGGTACACGAGGATCCGCTCCCTGCGGGACGGGGTCTCCGCCGACCTGCTCCTTTTTGTGCCGCAGGGCGCGGACTGCGAGGTCCAGCGCCTTGTCCTGAGCAACACCTCCCGGGGCAGAAAGACCCTGGACCTGTTTGCCGTGACCGAGTTCTGTCTCTGGAACGCCATGGACGACATGACGAACTTCCAGCGCAACCTCTCCACGGGAGAAGTCGAAGTGGAAGAGGGCGTTGTTTATCATCGAACGGAGTACAGGGAGCGGCGCAATCACTTTGCGTTCTATTCAGTGAATGCTCCCGTGGCGGGCTTTGAAACGGATAGGGAACAGTTCACCGGGCGCTACGGCGGGTTCGAAAGGCCGGAGGCTGTTTCCTGCAGACGGCTGCCGGGGACGCTGGCCAGCGGCTGGTCACCCATTGCGGCGTTTCACCTGAAGATCTCACTCGAACCGGGCGAGTCGCGGAGCCTGGTTTTCCTCCTGGGCTACGTGGAGAATCCTGATGCCGAGAAGTGGTCGGCACCCGGAGTGATCAACAAGGCGCGGGCCGCGGCCCTGCGGGCACGTTTCGACACCGACAGCAAGGTGGAGGCTGCCTTCCGGGAGCTTTCCGCCTCCTGGTGCGCCCTTCTTTCGGGGTTCAGCGTTTCCTCGGGAGACGAGAGACTGGACCGCATGGTGAATGTCTGGAACCAGTACCAGTGCATGACCACCTACAACATGGCACGGAGCGCAAGCTATTTCGAGAGCGGCATAGGGCGCGGAATCGGCTTCCGGGACACAAGCCAGGACCTCCTGGGGTGCGTGCACCAGATCCCGCTGCGGGCCCGCCAGCGCCTCCTGGACGTCGCCTCCACGCAGTTTGCCGACGGCGGTGCCTACCACCAGTACCAGCCGCTGACCCGGCAGGGAAACCGGGATGTGGGCGGAGACTTCAACGACGACCCCCTGTGGCTCATCCTTGGCGTCGCCGGCTACATCAAGGAGACTGGTGACTGGGCAATCCTGGAGGAGCCTGTTCCCTTCGACGCGGAGCCCGTCCCAGCCCCGATGTTCGAGCACCTGCTGCGGTCCTTCAATCATGTCGTTGAGAACCTGGGTCCGCACCGGCTTCCTCTGATCGGGCACGCGGACTGGAACGACTGCCTCAACCTCAACTGCTTCTCCACCGACCCCAACGAATCATTCCAGACCGCGGTGTCCCGTGACGGAAGGACCGCGGAGTCGATGATGATCGCGGGGATGTTCGTCCTGATCGGAGAGGATTTCATCCAGATCTGCCGACGGACAGGGCGGGAGGCGATGGCGGATGAGGCGCAGGCCCGGGTCAACGAGATGCGCAGTGCCATCCTGGCGCACGGCTGGGATGGCGGATGGTTCCTGCGGGCCTACGACAGCTTCGGGAACAAGGTCGGCTCGCGGGAAAACACGGACGGCCAGATCTACGTCGAGGCCAACGCATGGTGCGCCATGGCACGCGTCGGGACGGAGCACGGGTACCCCCTCAAGGCTCTTGACGCCGTCAGGGACCGGCTGGCCACCCGGTATGGGATCGTGATCCTGGATCCTCCCTATCGGGAGTACCACGTGGAGCTCGGTGAGGTCTCATCCTACCCGCCCGGGTACAAGGAGAATGCCGGCGTATTCTGCCACAACAACCCGTGGGTCATGATCGCGGAGTGCGTCGCGGGCCGCGCCGGGCAGGCCTTCGATTACTACAAGAGGATCTGCCCCTCGTACCTGGAGGGTGTGCAGGAGCTTCACAGGACCGAGCCGTACGTGTACTCGCAGATGGTCGCCGGCAAGGCAGCCCCGCGCCACGGGGAAGCCAAGAACTCCTGGCTCACCGGCACCGCCGCCTGGAACTTCGTTGCCGTCTCGCAGTGGATCCTCGGGGTTCGGCCGGAGTTCGACGGGCTGAGGATAGATCCCTCCCTGCCGCCCGAGCTGCGGAATGTGGAGCTGACCAGGAGGTTCCGCGGCTGCCGGTATTCCATACGGATACGGAACTCGGGCAGGACGCCGCAGGAAAGGACGATCACGGTCAACGGGAAGCGGGTCGCAGTCGAACGTCGTGCCCCCGGGAAGCGCAGGGCGCGGAGATCCGTGTCGAGGTCGACATGTAAGAACGCCTTCGGCTTTCAGAGGCCGTAGTAGCTGATCACGTAATCCGTCACGGGCAGAAAACCAAGCCTCTCGTACAGGGAGATCGCGGGCCGGTTCCTCTTCTTCACAAAAAGGCATGCGCCCTCTTTTTCGCGGAGGACTCTCTTCAACAGCTCAGAGACCACCAGTCGGCCCACTCCCATGCCCCGAGAGCCGGGAACGGTGAAGACTCCGCCGATCTGGTCCACCGAAAAACCGCGGGCATTTGTCGCCGCCTTTGCCACCGGCACGCCGTCCCGCTCCGCGACGAACACGAGCTCCTCCTTCAGCGTCCTGTGCAGGAGCTTCAGGCACTGCGCGTCGTTGAAGTGGCGCGGGTCGACCACCACCTCCTCCAGCTCGTACGCTTTCTGGAGCGGAAAAAGGGCATGCGCATCCGCCTCCCCGGCCATGCGGATGGCGAGCCTGCCGTCCTGCGACGCGAGAGCCGGCCGCGCGCTTTCCCGGGTGACACTCATGAGGAAATACTCGATGCGCGCTGTCGGGAGGCTGGGCATCAGGGCCTCCATCGCGCTTGCCGACCGACCGGTGCCCATGATGGAATGAATGGGCGGATGAACGTCCCGCAGCAGCCGGGAGAGCTCGGCTCCGGGAGAGACGTCGTCCGCCAGCAGCGGGAGAAGGAGCCCGGATGACGTGATGAGAAAGGTGCCGGTGACGCAACCCCGCGCGTCTTTGGCAACGTACACGGTCTGCCCGCGCGCGCCGGTTCGGAGGCGCGCGGTGAAAGGAACACAGAGGGACTCATCACGGAGGAGGAACGACAGGACGCCATCCATGTCCGCCCGCGCCGCCGCCCGCCAGGTCATTTCTGCGTGCCCTCGCTCCCCGGCGGGAAGCGGACCGGGAGCGTGCCGGTTGGCGTGAAGTCACCCGCGAGCGCCGCGAACCCGGCTCGAAACGAATCCTTCCCGTCCCCGTAGACCGCGATGGCGGTGGTCACCCACGGGACTTCCTGGAGATAGACGGGGCTCAGCGCGGAGATCACGACGACGTTCTTCGCCATGCCCTGGAGCTCCTTCAGCACGTCCAGGCTGTTGAAATTGGCAAGGCAGAACACGATGGTGTCATAGCGGCCGGCCAGGGCTCGCATTGCCGCTCTGTCCTCCCTGCGGGCCACGTAGAAAGGCATGAAGGGAAAGAGGAAAGTCTCCGCGCGGGGATACCGTCGAAGGCCTTCGCTCATGAAGTCCTGAAACTGCCCCGCAAGCAGGATCCTGCGGCCCTGCGCCGGGCGGAAGGGGACCTGCGCGGAGGAAATGGCCGTGACCGCCCGGGTGGCGCTTTGCGTGAAGAAGTCAAGCGCGCCCGCCGCGGGCACCAGGGACGCTACCCTGTCTGGATCCGGGATCAACAAAGAGCTGCCGTCACGGAAGAATCGAAGCTTGGTCTCCAGGACGCGCCGCACGGAGCCCTTGACGGCGGCCCTGAAAGCGGCGTCATGGCGCATCGTCTTGATGAGCTCATCCCACGTCCGCGCCTGGGTTGCCGGCGTGTGCGAGATGAGCACCATGTCGTTTCCCGCCTCCAGGGCCCGCCGGCATGCGCTCGGCGTGGTGAGGCCCCCGGTGAGCACCCCGTCCATCTCCATGTCGTCCGTGATGATCATCCCCTTGAACCCGAGCCGGTCACGCAGAACGCTCTGCAGGAAGAACGGAGAGAGCGAGGCGGGCGTCAGGTTGCCGAGGATTCGCGGGAAAGCGAGGTGACCGGTCATGACCGCGGGAATGCCCTCCGCGATGAGGATCCGATACGGCACGAGGTCCCGGTCCAGGAGCTGGGAAAGCGTGACATCGATGCGGGGAAGCCTGCCGTGCGAATCCTTGTCCGCGGAACCGTGCCCGGGGAAATGCTTCGCGGTGGTAATGACCCCGGCCTTCTGCATGCCGCGCGCATAAGCGGCGGAGAGGAGCCCCGTCTCCGAGGGGTCGGACCCGAAGGAGCGCGGGCCGATGACGCTCGCCTCGGGGTTGGAGTAGACGTCCGCGGTGGGCGCGAAGTCCATGTTGATGCCGAGCGCCGCGAGCTCCCTGCCGAGGTAGTACCCGGTGAGGAAAGAGTCCTCGGGCGCCCCCACCGCGCCCAGGGCGAGGTTGCCCGGGGAGATGGAGGTCTCATCCTTGATCTGGCGCACCCACCCGCCTTCCTGGTCTGTGGCCACGAAAAGCGGGACATGGAACCTGCCGCGCTCAGCCAGGCGCTGCATCAGAGCCACGTCCCGAGCAAGCGAGGTGAGGTCCGAGACGTTGCGCGGGAACAGCTTCACTCCGCCGATGCTGTGGTCCTTGATCCAGTGCTGGATCTCCGCGGACGGTCCCACTCCCTGGTAGCCCAGGAAGAACACCTGTCCAAGCAGCTCGTCGTCCGTCATTGCGTCTGCGATGCGGGAGGCAAGAGACGCGGGCGGGCCGGGATCGAAAAATCCAAGGCCCCAGGCCCTGCCGGCCAGGGCGGCCAGGAGGAGCGCGGCAGACGCCGCCTTCAGGAAGCGATGCGCGGATCGCGTCTCCACGATCAGAATGCCAGGTTCCATTCGTCGCTCGAGTACTTTTGAGCGAGGATGCGGGCCGCGGCCTCCCGCTCTTCCGCGCTGAGGTCTGATTCCTCGGCGTGCACGCAATCTCTGAACGCGGAGGCAAAACCTGACCGCGCCTCCTCGAAGCTGAGACGTTTGCCCGCCTGCTCGTCCAGGGACGAAGGATCATGGGAATCCGCCGGTTCTTCCACGCCAAGGTAGCGGAACACCCGCCTGCCGGGATTGCTGAGAGGAATGGAACCGTGCTGAAGGATTGCGGTCCGCGTGGTCATCTGGGCGCTGCCAATGAGCTTGCGGCCGTCACGCGCCGTTATCTCGAACTCACCGGACGAGCGAAAGCAGTCCGGGTTTCGAAGGTCTCCCTGTCGGGAGGAGTTGATCCTTGCCGCGACCCCCAGCCTGGCAAGTCCCTCCAACAGGATCCCGGCGATGAACTCGTAGACCGTCCGTTTCCGGGAGTCACCAAGGCGCTCGGCTATGAGGGTCTTCGAGAGGATGACGGAGTAGGTGAGCTCGTCGTCATGGAGCACCGCGTGTCCCCCCGTGGGCCTGCGCACCAGGGTCACGCCGTCCCGCGCGAGCAGCTCTGGAGAGTACAAGCCCTTGATCCTCTGGAACCTGCCCAGAGAAAGCGTGGGAGGCGAGAACCCATACAGCCGTATCACCTGCCCGGATCGACCGGCGCCAACCGCCTCCGCGAGAGCCTCGTCGATGGCCATGTCGAGCCTGCCCTCCATGCGGGGGTGCAGGATGAGGCGGAAACTAATACTTTTCACCCTTCGTCTCGTCGATGTATTGCCCTGCGGCGTGGGCCGCCACGGCGCCTTCCCCTGCCGCGACGACGAGCTGGCGGAACGGGCTTGCGCGCACGTCCCCGACCGCGTACAGGCCGGGAACGCGCGTCTCCATGCGCTGGTTCGTCTCGATGTATCCGCCATCATCAAGGGGAAGCCCCATCCCCTTCACAAGGTCGGTCCGCGGATCGGAGCCGATGAAGACGAAGACGGCCGCCACCTCCTCCTCGCACTCCTTTCCCGCCTGGTTGTCCACCAGCTTGACCTTCCTCACCACCTTGTCGCCCTCGATCTTTCGAAGCTCGGTGTTGAAGCGCACGGTAATCTTGGGGTTTGCAAGCACGCGCGCCGCCACGGCCTTCTGCGCGCGGAACCTGTCCCGCCGGTGGATCATGAGGATGGAATCAGCGAGGTGCGAAAGGTAGGTTGCCTCGTCGCAGGCGGCATCTCCCCCGCCCACCACCAGCATCCTTTTCCCCTTGAAGAAGGGGCCGTCGCAGGTTGCGCAGTAGGATACGCCCTTTCCCGACAGCTCGGCCTCACCGGGCACCCCGAGGGTGCGGTGTTTCGCCCCCGTGGCCAGGATGACCGTCAGGGTGGTGATGGGGCCCCGGTCGGTCTCCACGACGAAAATGCCGTCCTCTTTCCTCACGGCGGACACCGCCGCATTCTCGACCTGTGCGCCGAACTTCCTGGCCTGCTCCTCCATTTTCTGGGTGAAATCGAAGCCGCTCACCGCGTCAGGGAAGCCCGGGTAGTTTTCCAGGGTGTCGATGAGGAGAGCCTGGCCGCCGGATGACAGCTCTTCCAGGAGGAGGGTGCGCAGGTTCCCCCGGGCGCCATACTGCGCGGCAGAGAGCCCGGCTCCGCCGGCTCCAATGATGATGAGGTCCTGATCCGTTGTCACTGCAAAATCTCCCGGGCGAAAAGATACCAGATTGCCGGGCTCATGGGAAGGAAAGTTCTACCGACATTGAAGGAAGATAGAGGAGCAGAAGACCGTGGATCAGCAGACGACTGTCCTGGGAGAGACCCTGCGGGGGCGGATGGAGCGGGAGAAGGAGCTTTTTCTCGAGATGGGGCAGCAAGTCGAACGCCTTCGTGACTCGGTCCAGCGCAAGAGCTGGACAGCCGGGCTCGCCCTTGCCCAGGGCCTGGAGAGATTCGCCCTGACGATCGAGGAAGCTGACACCGAGCGAGACAAGGCCCTCTGCGCCCTCTGCGCCTCGCTGGGGCTTCCCGAGGACGCGGTCTTCTCTGCCGTGCTCTCACGAATGCCCGCTGGGCAGCGCAGGACGCTGGAAGAGAGCTGGCGAAACCTCCGTATGTCGGTCGTCCGGCTCGCAACGGCCACCAACCGGCTCAGGTACTTCGCGGAGGCGCTCGCGGGGACGCTCGGCAGGATTCTGGAGGAGGTTTTCCCGCATCGAAGGGGCAAGATCTATTCCCGCCGCGGCAAGGCGACCAGCGTCAACGACTCGCTCCTGGTCGACAGAAGCCTGTAGGAGGTCAGCGTGCAGTCCACCTTTGCCCCCATAGAGCTCGGCAAGCGCGGGCTCGTCGCCACGACCCAGGGGATACAGACCGTCGGTCACAACCTTTCCAACGCGTCCGTCGAAGGATACAGCAGGCAGCGCGTCGAGATGACTGCCAGCCCTCCGCTGTACGAGCCGCAGCTCAACCGCGAGCTCACCCCCGGCCAGATCGGCCAGGGCGTCGAGGTGTCACGGATCGAGCGTGTCAGGGACATGCTGCTGGAGGGCAGGATCGTTTCCGAGCAGAACATGCAGGGCTACTGGGACGCCCGGGACAAGTACATCCTCATGATGGAGCAGGTCTACAACGAGCCGACAGATCATTCCGTGCGGACCCTCATGGACAGGTTCTGGGGGTCGTGGCAGGAGCTTTCGATCAATCCTACGGACATGGCGGCCCGGCGGTCAGTTCTGGAAAAGGGCAAATCTCTCATCGACGGCATCCACGAGCGGTATGCCCGGCTCAAGGGCATCCGGGACATGCTGGACGATGATGTGCGCGGCACCGTGAAGCAGGTCAACGAGCTCACGACGGAAATTGCCGGCTTGAACAAGCAGATTCAGAAGATCCAGGCCCTCGGGGACAACCCCAACGACCTCAAGGACCGAAGGGATCTCCTGGTAGGCAGGCTGTCGGACCTCGTCGACATCTCCGTAACGTACAACGATCCGGCCGGGGAGCTCGTCATAGCCACGGGCGGCATGCACATCGTGCAGGGAGCCCACCACGAGGTGATCGGGCTGGATCCCGACAAGACGGACGAGGGATACTCGAAGCTCGTGTGGGACGACACTCGCGGACCCGTGAACCTCCGCGGCGGCAAGCTCGCCTCCCTGGTGCAGCTGCGCGACGGGGACGCCCGCACGGAGATCCAGAGCCTGGACCTCATGACGGTGAACTTTGTCGACCTCGTGAACGAGATCCACCGCAAGGGCTTCGGCCTGAACGGGCAGACGGGAACCGACTTCTTCGTGGAGAGGCCATTCGTCTTCGACGTTGCCGGCAACTACGACCGGACGGGCAAAGGCGTCTTCGATTCCACGTGGCTCTTCAGGGTCACCGGCGCAAACGAGCTCAAGCCCACGGACCTCATCGGCCTGGCCGGGACCATCACGCTCCCCGGGCGCCAGGGAAACGTGACGGTGGACTACCATCCCACGGACACCGTCGAGGATCTCATCACGCGCATCAACCTTTCCGGCTCGGAGGTGGTGGCACGCCTGAACTCGGACGGGAAGCTTTCCCTCAAGGCCGTGCCGGCGGCTGACAACCGAAACCCCGATTTCGTCCTGCGTGGCATCGAGGACTCGGGGCAGTTCCTTGTCGGCTACAGCGGCATCCTGCGTCAGCCGGGCGCGGCGGGGGCATATTCGTGGAACCAGGCAAACGCGGTGCAGGCGCTTCGCCCGGATGCGCAGTTTGCGGTGGCTCCCCTGGCCCATCCGGCGGGCTGGATCAGCGTGAACGACCGCGTGGTGGAGGACCCGGGGACCATCGCGGCCGCCTCCGGGACGGCGGGGGTTTCGAACGGGATCGGAGACGGAACGGCTGCGCTCGCCATTGCGCAGCTTCGGACCACGCCGGTGATGGTCGGATCGGTCTCGACATTCGACGGCTATTTCGCGGACAGGGTTGCGGCCGTCGGCCTGAAGGGTGACGAAGCATCGCGGAGCATGGACACCACGAAGCTCGTGATGAAGGAGCTGAAGGACATGCGGGAGTCACTGTCGGGGGTGAACCAGGATGAGGAGCTCACCAAGATGATCACCTACCAGAACGCCTACTCCGCCATCGCCCGGTTCGTGACAACCTTCGACCAGATGCTGCAAGTCATCATCAACAGGATGGGTGTGTAAGGGGACCTGAATGAAACGGATAAGCTCACAGTTGCCCACATACGACAGCAACTACTATACGCGCCTGCGCGAGTATGACATGAACGAGATGTACGGGAAGATCGGCGGGCAGACGCGCATCAGCAAGCTGCGTGACGACCCGATGGCCGCCTCGCGCTCGACGCGCTTCCAGTCGGAGATCCTGCGCAACGAGCGCTACGGGAAGAACGTGGAGAGCGTCCGCGGCACCATCGCCACGGCGGAGGGAGACCTGCGCAGCGCCATGGACGTCCTGCAGCGCATTCGTGAGCTGGGCGTGCAGGGGGCGAACGGCACGCTGGACAAGACGCAGATGGGGTATCTCGGCCAGGAGGTGGATCAGCTCCTGGGGGAGCTTCTCACCGTCGCCAATACCAAGGACCAGAACGGCAACTATCTCTTCGCGGGGACCGCGTCACGGACGACGCCATTCAGGCTGACCATGGGGCGCGTGGCGGGGGGAGACGGTGACAAGGTGGTCTCCGTCGACTACATGGGGAACATCGGGCGGAACGCCGCGGAGATCTCCGAGGGGGCCCAGGTGGGGATCAACCTGCCGGGCAACGTCGCTTTCTGGGCGGAGCAGCAGCAGATCTATTCGACGGTGGACGGGAGCCAGTACCGCGTGCAAAGAGATCAGTCCATCCGGATCGACGGCACAGAGATCCACCTCGCCACCGGCGACACGTTGAGCGCCGTTGCGGCGAAGATCAACGACGCGAGCGTCCCCGTGCGGGCCCGCATAGATCCCGTGGCGGGCGCCCTGGTGCTTGAAACCACGGTGGCCCACCAGATCTGGGCGGAAGACCTGGGCGGCGGCACGGTGCTCCAGGACCTCGGGATCCTTGCCCCCGGCGGAAGCCACCCGCCTCTCAACGTCGCCCAGAGCGCCCGCGTTTTCGGGGGATCGATCTTCGACATGGTGATTGCCCTGCGAAACGCACTCTACGAGGGCTCCTCGGAGAAAGTCAGCACGGCGGGCCTTCGCGGCCTGGAGAGCTCGATCACCAACATGGCCGGCGTCCTGGGCGATATTGGCGCGCGGGACAACCGCCTGGAGGCAACGGCCAAGAGGCTGGAATACGAGAAGCCGGTGCTGGTGGGGTTCGATTCCCAGGAACGGGACCTGGACATGGCGGATGCGATAACGCAGCTGAAGACGCTGGAGTACACCCAGGAGGCGGCGCTGTCCGCCACTGCGCGGGCCCTGAACCGCCCGAAGCTCCTCGATTTCCTGAGGTAGCAGATGACGATGAAGATCCGCACCAAGCCATACGGCGAGATGGAGATTGCAGACAGGCAGAGGCTCATCTTTCCCCGGGGCATCTTCGGGTTCGAGGAGTTGCGTGAGTTCGCGCTCCTGGACTCCGCCCAGACCCCGTTCTACTGGCTGCAGTCCCTGCAGCGCGTGGAGATTGCCTTCGTCCTGATAGACCCGCACTTCTTCCGTCCCGACTACACTCCGGACGTGGATCCCGCGGAGCTGCAGGAGATCGAGATCCGGGGCCCCGAAGACATGCTCGTCTTCGCCATCGTTACAATCCCCGAGGACTCCTCACGCATGACGGCCAACCTCCAGGGACCCCTCCTCATCAACAGGCGCACCAGCGTCGGGCGCCAGTCCATCAGCACCAATCCGCTCTGGGGTGTGCGCCACACCATCCTCGAGGAGCTGGCGCTCGCGCGACGGGGAGCCTGATGCTGATCCTTGCGCGGCGGATCGGTGAAAGCATCATGGTCGGGGACCAGGTGGAGATCTCCGTTGTCGACATCAAGGGAGATCAGGTGAAGCTTGGCATCAATGCTCCCTCCCAGGTGAAGGTGTACCGGCGCGAGGTGTACTCCGCCATCCAGGAGGAGAACCGTGCCGCGGCCGCGGCCGCCCCCCGGAGCCTCCCGCATATCGAGGGTCTGCTGGAGAAAAAGGAGAGCACGGAAGGGTCCAAAGGGGCCCCCGGGAAGGGCTCCCCAAGGGGCCCCCAGGGAAGGGCCCAAGGGCGATCCGCGGGAAGGGCCCAAGGGCGGCAGTCGAGACGAGCCGAAGCCGGGCCCTACGGGGAATCCACGAGCCCGCTGAAGATCTGGTCGAAACGGTCCGCAATTTCCAGGAACCTGTCCGCGAGGAAAGGATCGAAGTGCGTTGCCCGTTCCGCGCGGATGGTCTCCACCGCCCTCTGATGGGTGAAAGCCTCCTTGTACGGGCGACGCATCCGCAGCGCGTCGTAAACGTCCGCCAGGGCGACAATGCGGGCGGACAGCGGAATAAGGTCCTCGTTCAGGCCGTGGGGGTAGCCGGTGCCGTCCCAGCGCTCGTGGTGGCGCAGGGCAATCTCGCTGGCCATGGGGTTGGGATAGGTTGAGAGGATGTACGCCCCGTTCTTCGTGTGCTCCTTCATCACTTCCCATTCCCAGCTCTCCAGGGGGCCAGCCTTGTTGAGGATGTCGTCAGGAGTCCCGATCTTCCCCATGTCATGCAGTGCGGCCACCTGGCCGATGCTCTCCACGAACTGCTGATCCACCTCCGGAGTCTCAGCTCGTCCATGGAGGTCTTCTGCGAGAGCCCGGGCGTAGAGATCCACTCTTTCGACATGATACCCCGTGTCGTTGTCCTTGAGACGCGCCGCCTGCAGGAGGCTGGCGAACGTGTTCTGGAGCAGCTGACGGTATTCCGTTGAAATGTCGAGGCAGACGGCGCAGAACGCGCGCGGCTGCTCCAGCATCGCGTGCGCGGCGATGGTGCCAGCCTGCGCCGTTGATGAGACGGGGAGGACCCATATCTTGGATACATTGAGGAGCTGATCCACGCCTGTCTTTTCCACCCGTCCGTTCCACATGAAGCCGGTGGCCGGAGAGAGGATTGCGCGGAAGAGCTCGCTGCTTCGTTTCTCATCGAAGAACGAGGCATAGAACTGGGTAAAGTACTGGCCCAGGACCTCCTCCCCGCACCCGAACAGGAGGCAGAAGCTCTCGTTCGCCGTGATGATCTTCAGGCTGCCGTCGAGAAAGAGGCTTGGGATCCGTTCGGTGAGGAAGCTTGTCTTCCATTGACGAAACTCAGCGGAGTCGAGGATCGAGGTGCCTTCGCTCTTCCCCGTCGAAAGCTCATCCAGGCTTTCTACATCGACCGCCTGGTCCACCCCAGGCTCACTGTTCGTTTCATCCATTGCCTTTTCCCGCTCATTCACATCCCGCTCGCAATCTCTGCTTCGCTCTTCCTGAGGTACAGGGGGCGCAGGGGGAGGGGGTCAGCTCCTTCCCTTTCCATCTTTGCCACTCCGAGGCGCAGGAGCGCCCGCGGGTCCAGGAGCTCCGCGCACGGCACCGCGCCGGCCGGTTCTCCCAGGAGCGCCCGGATCCTGCACGCATCAGGACCGGCAAGAAGCGGGTCTTTCGCCGAAACAAGCCGCGCGGCCAGCGCCGCCGGCGTCAGATCCAGGTAATCGCTGCGACGCGTCCCCGCAATGAAGAGAGCCGTGTAAATCTTGCCTTTGCGGGCGTCGATGACAGCATACACCTCCCCCGCGCGGGATTGCCAGGGCTCTGCAATCGCATCAAGGGTGGAGACTCCCACCACGGGGATCCCGCGCGCGCTGGAGATCCCCAGAGCGGTGGCAAGCCCGATACGTATCCCCGTGAAGGAGCCGGGCCCAATGGAGCAGACGATGAGATCCAGGCTGGCGGCCGTGAGGCCGAGGCGGACGAGGAGCGTATCCACCAGGGGGAGAAGGGAAGGTGAGTGCTGAAGGCCCTGCCGGAGGGCAAGAGAAGCCCATGCTCCGGAAGCGCACACGCTGATTGCAAGCACCTCCGTGGAGGTGTCCACGGCGAGAACGTTGCCGTTCACGTGATGCATTCCTCCACAAGGATGTCGCGGCCGCCGTCCGGGGCCAGTCCGACAGAAATGCGGGTATGGGGGACGTCAAGCGGCTCCAGCTTTTCTCCCCATTCGACCACGACAATCGAATCCCCGCGCAGAATGTCCTCAAGGCCGAGATTCTCCATCTGGTCCCGGCCATCTATCCGATACAGGTCGACGTGATACAACGTGACTCCCTGGCTTCGATACTCCGAGATGATGGTGTAGGTGGGGCTCGAGATTTCCTCCCGGATACCGAGCCCGCGGGCCATTCCCTTTGCAAGGACTGTCTTGCCTGCTCCCAGGGGGCCAATCAGCAGCACGACTGCCCCGGGGGAGAGCGCGGCACCCAGCCGTTCACCGAGGGCGAGGGTGTCCCCTGGTGCGGCGCAGTGATGCCGGGCTGAGGACAGAGTACTCACGGTCGGCAGAGTAGTGGAAACGTATCCGGCGGTCAATGGCGGCCGTCTCAGCCAGCGCGCCGGGGGATTGTCCTCTGGACTTGTTGCCTGGCCTGCGCGACCGTCGTTGGCCTGCTGAAGTTGTACACGAACTCACTGATGCGGTTCAGGTGCTGGCGGGTGACCTTGGTGAACATGACGTGCATGGAGCCGCCGCGTCCTATCTTTCGGCGGGCGCTCATCACCTTGCCGAACGCCCGGATCGGCGCTTTGCGGTCGATATCGAACTCCACCATGACGAGCTTTCCCTTTTCGAAGGGTTTCGTGGTCTGGATTGCGCAGCCGCCCGCGGAGAGATCGACGACGGTTCCCAGCGCGCGCATGCTCCTCTCCACGCTCGCCTTCTTCTGCATCGTGCGGCCCTCCATGACTTCCGTGATGCGGATGGGGTAGAAGAAGCAGGAGCGCATAAGCTCCCGGCGCCTGCTCCTGCGGCGCTGCTCCCGCCGGATGGTCTTTGAGTGCTGGATGAGCACGCAGGAGATCCCCTTGACGGTGTCATACCCCAGCACCTTGGAGGGGAAGGAATAGCCGGCGTCGTTGTCGCGCCAGAGATACACGGAAAGGCCCGTCCCGCGCATCCACCTCGTGTCGGCTCCGGCCGTGGCCTGCGGCGCCGCCACGGTGAGGAAATCCTTCATGTTGGAGACGAGCCTGCTCGCGAAGGGGCTTCCGCCCTGCGGCGTGATTGTCAGGACCTGCCCGGGCTTCAGCAGGATGGTCGAGCTCAGCGTGGCCCCGCGGCGCGCGTTTCGCTCGATGATCTGCTTGATCTGGAAGATGATGGCGGCGCGCTTTTCCCGCTCCTCCTCCGTGACGCCCCGCGCATTCTGGAGCGAGTAGAGGCCTTTCTTCAGGGTGTCGTCCAGAAGCCCGACGCTCGTGAAGACCAGGGTCGGCTGCTTGACCTTGCATGCGACAACCAGGTTTTCCAGCATGTCGACGTGCGCCGGAGGCAGGCCGAGGGACTTGGCGGTGCGGCGGAACGCCGTGCTGGAATAGCGGGCCTCGTCGGCCGCCGTGCGCGGCCGGCTCCTGCGGTTGATGACGGCCGCAACCAGGATGAGCAGCGCGACACCGGCAATCACCGCCGCGAAGGAAATGATGATGCTTCGCGAGCTGCTTCCCGGGCCGCCCAGGAACTGGTAGGCCGTCTGCAGCGCTATCATGCGCCCCCCTCCAGGAGCGGCATGAGGCGCGTCATGCGGGGAGCGATCTCGTATTCAAGAAGGTCGCCGATGAGCACTGAGTCCTTCGCGTTGAAAGCCGCCACCAGGTCGCGGAGGACCGGAGTCAGGTCCGCGATCATGCGCCCCCGCTCCGCATCCGGGGGGAGGAAGGGGACCAGGGAAAGCATGGAATGCACCGTGTCGGTGAACCCTATGACGGTCTCCATTGCGGCCTTGTCTTTTCCCGTCTGGAGAAGCACGGACACCTCGGGGAGACTGTCCACGCGCGCGCGCAGGTCCGAAAGGCATCTCGCAAGGGCCTCACGTGGCTGCGCCGCGTCCGCGATCCGCTTCGATAACTCCTCGCGGAGCAGTCCAACCAGAGCGACCGCATTCTGGCGCTGCTCCGGGGACCAGCGGCGCATGTCCGCCGGCTGAACCCCTTCGAACAGGCGAATGAACCTGTCCAGGGCGTCCGCGCCCGGTGGGAGAAACGGGTTGGCGCGGATGCCGTCCACGGTCTCCGAAAGATTCGAAAGCAGCTCCTCCAGAACGGGACCGGGGGCCCTGATCTCGTCCGCGAACATGCCGAGCCACTGGTCCAGGGTCTGCCAGTGCTCCACTTTCATGTCAGCGGTGTGAAGGGCCTGGATCTCTATTTCATTCGACGGAATCCACAGCGGTGCCTCCCCAGATGCCTGCCGGCATGGACAACAGGTCCTGCCCGTCGGCCTGCAGGCCCGTGATGACGAATCCGGCCGCGCCGAGCCATGCCTGGACGCCGCTCATCACCTCGGCGAGGGTCTTCTCCTTTTCCAGGGAAAAGCTGACCTGTTCACCGTTGATTTTCAGCAGCACGAGAGGCTCCTTTTCGTCCCGGCATTACTGGTTCTGCTTGTTGAAGTTCTGGAGGGACTGTGAGTTCTTCTGCAGGGTGTCGAGCGAGCTCTGCATCTGGCCATACTTCCTCTTCAAATCGGCAAGATAGTCATCCAGCTTGGTCTTGTAGTCATCTATCGAGCGTGAGTTCCTGGCGATCTGCGAATCCAGGTCGGTGACCCGCTGCGGATAGATGCCGGTTTCCTGCACATACGGCCGCAGGAGGTTGTCCAGGGAATAGGCGGCCCCGCTGTTGATGACGAGGCTTCCCGTTGTGTCATTCCCGAACAGCTGCTTCACAGCCTCCGGATGCTGTTCGATTGCCGCGGTGAGCTTGGCCTCGTCCACCTCCAGGTATCCCCGCAGCTTCGTTTTGTCCAGGGAGAGCGCGCCGGGGGCCCTGGCGTCAGTCGAGATCCCGATCTGCGCCAGGAGGCGCATGTCCCGTCCGAGGGACGTGGGGTAGGGGTTCATCATGATGTTCTGCAGGGAGTTCTTCATCTGCATCAGGGAGATTTCACCCATGAGCAGACCCATGTCGTCCTGGGCTTTCTTCTTCTCGTCGTCCGTGAGGTACGATGCGTCCTCGATGATCTGCGGGTCCTTGCGCGTGAGGACATCGATCTGGGTGATGGTCCGGTTGTACGCGCCCAGCAGGTCCAGGAGCTGTTTCTTGATCCCTTCGGTATCATGCTTGACCGTCAGGGTGACCGGCGAATCGCTCGGGGCCTTCAGGTTCAGCGTCACGCCGGGGAGCACGTCGTCAATGGTGTTCGAAGGTCGAGTGACATCGATGCCGTCAACGGAGAGCACCGCGTCCCCCGCCTGGTTGAGCGCGTTCTTCGGCACGTAGTCTCCCCGCTGAGTCTTGTCATACAGGGAGATGTCCTTCACGGAAAGGCGGCGATAGGTGTTGCGGTTTCGCAGGTCCAACGCGCTCAGGCTGGACGCTTGCTCTCCGACCGGGATCTCAATCTTCTGGAAATCCGTTGAGTCCGACAGTGGAGGGAGGGGGACCTCCTTCCCGTCGGCTTCCATGAAAAGCATCTGCAGGTCATCCACCTTCTCCGGGGGCTTGGGCGGCTCCCAGGGAGGAGGGGGCCCGCGACGGCTGGCTCTCTATCTTGATTCCCTGGTAGTCGATTCCGCCCGTGGACGGAACACTCGGTCCCGGTGGCGCCGCTGCCTGGCTGGGCGGCGTTTCGGGAAGGTGCTCCACTTTCACCGAGAGCTCCAGGACCATGTTCTTGTTGAGCGTTGCCGCGGGGCTGACGGGAACCTTGATCTCCGAGCCTGGATTGAGGGTGATAGTGCCGTTCTGGATCACTACGGCGCCCGGCCGCCGGCGGTGTAGTCCATGTGCTCACCGCTTTGTCATTCAGCTGGACCTGGCGGCTGGCCGTCAGTGACCTTTCCAGCATCCCGGCCTTCACGCCCATGTCAGCGGCCGCCCCCAGAAGGGTGAGGCGGTTCTTGGCCCCGGTGACCTTGGATTCGATCAAGAGCACCTGCGTGGTTGGCGTGTCGTTGACAACCGAAGCGGACAGGAGGTCACCCCCCTTGGCGTTCAAGGCGTCAGCGAACGCCTTCACGGAACCGCCTTTCCAGGAGAGCCGCACTTCCTTGTCTCCGACACGAAACGCGTAGTCTCCTGGATCCACTACGAAATCCCGCGGAAGGGATTGGGAAAGGAACCTGTCTGCCGTGGCTGTCTTCTTGACGAGGATCTGCTTCGTCTCCTCCAGTGCCTGCCGGGTGGCAGAGGCAACGAGCGTCTTCTCATCGGAGGATGCGGCGATGCGGTCGTTGAAAGGGTTTTGAAAGCCGTACAGCGCTCGGGCGCTGTCTCGAAGGGTCGCAAGCCTGCGCGAAACATCCTGCCAGGAGCCCTTCTGCTGCTTCTCGAGGTCCACCTCTTTCTGCATGCGCTTCAGGGGCTCCCTCTTGGCCTCCATGAGGGCGTCGATTATCTTCTGAGTGTTGTATTTATCATTGACGCCTGGGATGGCAAAATCGGACATCGTGCGGCGCTTACCCCCCTCCGCTCCCGCAGTACTCTGCGGGGTTTCCGCAGTACTCTGCGGGGTTCCGCTGCCCACACGGTATACCGTGTGGTTTTCAGCGGCGTTGCCCATCCGGCCCGTCAGATCTTCTCGTCGACCAGCAGCCCGATGGTCTCCTTGATCCGAGCGATAAGATGCTGGATTTCCTCGGGGGGGATCTCCTTGATTACCTTATCGGTTTCCCCGTCAACGACCTTGATGATCACCTGGTTGATCTCGTCGTTTACGGACAGCTTCACCCGCCGGTTGAACGCAAGAAACGTCCTCTCCAGCGCTTTCGCCTGTGCTTCGATCTCCGAGCGTGATAGCTGTGCGTCCGGCTGCGGACGCGGCTGCCGCTCGGGTGCTGCCCGGGGCTCTTTCATGAGCACATCCGGGACGGGATTCGATTTCAGAATCCCGGGTATCTCCATGCTCATCATTGTACCTCCATGTACCTCATTGTCACGGCCTTCACGCGGAGTCCGCGTGGTGTGCCCTGACGCTCATGCGTGAGGCAGTTCCCATTGCCTCACCCAAGAAAGGGGGCGGGAGGGCGCGACCCCCCACTCCCGCGCACTCACCGGAAAAGGTGACGTCCAGTAACCTCTCCCGTCGGGAACGGTCCGATCTGAGCAGTCCCTTTCAGGCCAGCAACTGCAGAACCGACCTCGTCTTGAGATTGGCCTGCGCCAGCATTGCCGTGCTGGACTGCATCAGGATCTGATTCTTCACGTAGTCAACCATCTGTGAGGCCATGTCCGTGTCGCGAATCTGGGACTCCGCTGCCTGCATGTTCTCAGCAGCCACGGCAACTCCCTTCGCCGCCATCTCGAAGCGGTTCTGATATGCTCCGAGGTCGGCCCGCTGCCGGGAGACCCGCCTCATGGCGTTGTCCACCATGCCGATTGCCTGATTCGCCTTGTCGGGGGTGGAGATGGAGATGGACTGGTTGCCCCCTCCCGTCGCCATCAGCCCGAGGGCCTGCGCGGTCATGGTGCCGATGAACGCCTGCTTCCGCTGGTCCATGTTCGCCCCTACCTGGAAGAACATCTGCCCCGTCACGACGCCGCCCCCCGCGGGGTTGGCGAACTTGCCGGTCAGCATGTTCATCCCATTGAACTGGGCATGGGACGCGATCCTGTTGACCTCGTCCACCAGCTGTGAGACTTCCACCTGGATCTGCATCCGGTCTTCATCAGAGTAGATGCCGTTGGCCGACTGGACAGCCAGCTCACGGATCCGGTGCATGATGTCATGGGTCTCCGCCAGGTAGCCTTCCGTGGTCTGGATGAAGGACACCGCGTTCTCGATGTTCCTCTCCGCCTGATTGAGCCCGCGGATCTGGGAGCGGAGCTTCTCCGACACGGCCAGACCGGACGCGTCGTCTCCCGCCCTGTTGATCCGGAGCCCCGAGGACAGCTTTTCGATGTCCTTGTTCAGGTCCACCTCATTGAACTTCACCGTTCGATTCGCGAACAGAGCGCTCATGTTGTGGTTTATGATCATGAAACCCTCCTTGACTGGAATCTGGAGGCGTCCGTGCCTCCCTCAGTACCTGCCATGTGTGCCGCCGGGGCCATTTCACGGGAAGGAGTCGCGCCTTCCTTCCCACCGTTCCCATTTCCCCCGCAACAGGGAAGCTTTGTCCGTGCCGCCATGCAGTCTTCAGCAGTGAGCGCATGGCGTGCCGCGACGGGGCTTCCCTTTTCCCGACACACCTCAGGAGGGTTCTTTTTCAAAGATCAGAACGGAAACCGATCCATCCGGTGCACCACTGTGTGGCGCACCCTTCAATGTACTCCTCTACTGGAGCAGCTGCAAGACCGTCCGCGGCTTGGCATTCGCCTGCGCGAGCATGGCAGTGGCGGACTGCGTTATGATGGCGTTCTTCGTGTACTCCACCATCTCGGAAGCCATGTCTGCGTCGCGGATGCGCGACTCTGCCGCCTGCATGTTCTCCGCCCCCACGTCCAGGCCTTTTACCGCGTACTCCAGGCGGTTCTGGTAGGCGCCGAGGTCCGCGCGCTGCTTGTTGATGAGCTTCAGCGCCGCGTCCAGCTGTCCGATGGAACGGTTGGCCCCGTCCGGCGTGGACATGGAGATGATCTGCCGGGTACCGACCTGGCGGATTCCCAGCGCTTCGGAGGTCATCGTGCCGATGAACACGCGAACGCGCTGGTCCATGTTTGCGCCGATCTGCAGCCACATGGAGGCGGTGATGATGTTCTCTCCCGCCGCTCGCGCAAAGCGGCCCGTGAGCATGTTCATCCCGTTGAACTGCGCGTGGGAGGCAATGCGGTCCACCTCGTTGACGAGAGCGGATACCTCGACCTGGATCTGCATCCTGTCCTCATCCGTGTAGATGCCGTTGGCCGACTGGACCGAAAGCTCCCTCAGGCGCTGGACGATGTCCTGGCTCTCCTGGAGATAGCCTTCCGTGGTCTGGATGAAGGAGATCCCGTTTGATGCGTTGGTGCTTGCCTGGCGGAGACCCCGGATCTGGGACCTCATCTTCTCCGACACGGCCAGTCCTGACGCATCGTCCCCCGCGCGCGTGATCCTGCTTCCCGACGACAGCTTTTCGAGGCTCTTGTCGAGGGCAAGCCCGTTCACGTTCAGCTGGCGCTCCGCGAACAGCGCGCTCATGTTGTGATTGATGATCATGGTTTCCTCCCTGAAACCCTCTGATGTACCCCGGGCATCCATGCCCGGAGTCGGTTTTCCGGGGAGCTCTCCCGCTTCCTCAGGCCGAGCCATCCCTCCGATTTCCCTTGACCGGCCTTCCAGGTGTGCCGATACGCAGAATAGCGGAAGGAGGGTTGAGGCCCTTGAAGTCGGCCGGAGCTACCCTCAGTCCTTTTTTCGACAGGGGGGAGTTTAAAGATTAGGCCTTTTTTTCCCTTTTTTCGGAAAGAGAATCGAGGTATCGCGCAGCTATCCGGTCGTCAGGATCGTACTCCAGCACCGTTCGAAAGAAGCCCAGAGCGTCGTCCCGGTTGCCTCCCTTCAGGGCGACGATGCCGAGATTCGAGATGACCTTGGTGTTTTCGGGCTCTATTTTCAGCGCTTCCAGCAGCCGTTTCTGGCTTTCCGCCAGCTCGCCGAGCTCCATGAGGCAGATTGCCAGCTCGTTCAAAAGGTCCGCATGCGGGGCGCCGAGGCCAAGCGCCTTGAGAAACGCCTCTTTGCCCTGCGCGTACTCCCCGAGGCGCCTGTGCGCCCACCCGAGGAGAAACCACGCGTTCTGGAAGTCGGGGCGGGACTCGATGAACTCCTCGATGTAGCCGATCCCTTCCTTTTCCCTTCCCATGCGGATGGCATCAAAAGCCTTCTTGAACAGGCCATCTATCAGCCCCTGCGTGTCGATCTCCTTGACGATGCGCCTGGCTTCCGTGAGTCTCTTCTCATCGGCTCCGGTCTTGATGAAGACCTGCAGATGCTCCCGGGCCTTCTCGAAAGAGCGCTGGTGCAGATAGAAGTAGGCCAGATTGTAATGGATTGTCGGCTCCGAAGGATCCGCCGCGAGCGCTCTCTTGTAGGCTTCGAAGGCCAGCCCGAGGTATTCTTCCGCCCCTGCCTCGTTCTCCCGCTTCTCATGCTGGCGCGCTCGTTCCTCGTAGACGAGGGCGAGGTTCAGGAGCGTGGCGGCATCGTCTGGAAAGAGACCCTCAAGCGCGCGGAACACCTCTATGGCGAGCTCCGCGTCACCGTCCCTGGCCTTCAGGATTCCCAGGTGGGTGAACTCCTGCCTGATATCCGGTTTGACCGCCAGGACAAACCGGCGGTAGTAGTCCGTGTGAGGATTCTCCTGGTCCCACGCCAGCACCTTGAGGGCCCCGGCAACGATTGCCTCCCAGCTCAGCTCAGAGTTGGGAAGCGCCGCGGCTCCCTGCGGCATCTCGACGGGAAGGAGGATCTCGGGATCCAGCACGAAGGACCCTATCTGTCTTTGCGACGTCCCCTTGATGGAAACAAACCCGACGCTCGACAGCCTCGCTTTCTCATCCATCGTCGGCGCCGCTCCCTTCGCCGCCATCCGACGGCTCCTCGTCCGGGAATGATCTATCGCTCTGCGGGGCCTGAGGGGGGGAAGGCTTGCCTGGCTCGACAGCGGTCTTCCGTTGGGAGGTGATATATGAGTTGATCAGGAGCTTGTAGCTCATGGGGGGGTCGCGCGGATACTCCACTGCGACAACGACGACATCCTTTCTCCCACCCACCTCATCTACCCTGCCGATGACACCGAGGAGCAGGAGCTCTCCTCCCTGCTCGCCCTTGGCAATCCTCAGTGTGACCGTGCTGCCGACAGCCTTGGGCGTGACCGCAGAGGTGAGGACCTTCGCGCCACCGAAAGACAAGTCTCGGAGAATGCCGCGATGCGCGGTGCCATTCAGCGACAGGATTGCCTCCCTGGTTTCCAGCCCGAGCTTCTTCATGCTCTCCGGGGTCACCAGGATCCGCTCCTCTTTTCGCCGCTGGGCGTTCGCGTTGGCATCCAGCAGGCTGCCGAGGATGGAGATAAGGTCGTCCGGGGGCCGCTGCGTGAACTCCACGGTGAGAAGCTGCACGTCCTGGTTCTGCGGATCATACGGAGTGAAGCCTCCGACCATGCAGGCGACGAAGAACGTGATGGGTTCCGGCTTGTCCGGGAGCTTGAAGCACCACCTCAGGGAAAGCCTGTTGTTCGCCCTGCGCAGGGCAATCAGGAATGTCTCCTTGACGGTCACGATCACCCGGGAGGCCGCCATTGAGCTGGAAAAAACCACGCACGGCCACTGTCGGTCGAGCACCTTCAGGTAGACGTTCTTTGCGACAAAGCCGGTCGCGCTGAGGACCTGCTTGTTGAACGTGATTTCCGTCTTGCCGAATTGCTCGAAAAAACGGGTGATCTGCTGCGCTGTGACGATGGACATCGGGGCGATGCTCCCTTACTATTAGCCACCAATATAAAGAAGGGCATTGTCGCTGTCAATTCGAGCGGGGAGGAAGACGTTGTATTCAGTATTCGGGGTGGAGAACCCCTTGATGGACATCATCGCCCACGTCGACTATGACTTTCTGCGTCGCTTCGACAAACAGCCCGGCTCGATGCACCTCGTAGACCACGCCGAAATAGAGAAGCTTCGGCGGGAGCTGCCCTCGTTTCGCGTCCTGCCGGGCGGAAGCGCCGCAAACACCGCGCGGGGGATCGCGTGGCTGGCGAGCCCGAGCGGTCGGGAGGTCCTGGAGCACCTCGGTGGCCTGAAACGCGAGGGAGAGGGCAACCTTCCTCCCGTATTCAACGGAGCGGTCGGGCGGGACGCCATCGGGGACCAGTTCGAACAGCTCATGACCGCCGCGGGCGTGTCCGCGTCCATCGTGCGCAAGGAAACCCCGACCGGCACGTCAGTCATCCTTGTGACCCCGGATGGCGAGCGAACGATGAACACCTTCCTGGGTGCCTGCCGGGACTTCGGGCCGCAGGATCTCGACCTCGGGAAGCTCGCCCGCTCCCGCATCCTCTACCTGACCGGCTACCTGTGGGATACCGCGCACCAGGATGCCGCCGCCCGGAAGGCCGCGGACTCCGGCGCCACGGTCGTTGCATTCGACCTGGCAGATTCCTTTGCCGTCCGCCGCTCGGGGGAGGCGTTTCGTTCATGGATTCCCGCTCACGTTGACGTGCTCTTCGGAAACAGGGACGAGATCGCTATCCTCACCGGGGCGTCGTGCGACGAGGACTGCGTGGCGGAGGCGGGAAGGTTCGCGCCTTTAGTCGTCATGAAGATGGGGGAAAAGGGCTGCATGCTCGGGCAGAAAGGCAAGCTGGAGGTTGTGCCCGGCGTTCCCGTGAGAATGGTCGACACCACCGGGGCCGGTGATGCGTTCGCGGCTGGCTTTCTTTTCGGGATGCTGCAGGGTGCCGAGCCGACTGTATGCGCGCGACTGGCGAATGCCATCGCCTCACGCATCGTCGGACGCGAAGGATGCAGCTACGACTGAGGAGGGTCCTCTTCAGGGGCGGTGCGGTCCCGCGGCTCACTTTCGCGCGTCCCTGCGCTCGTTCGCCCTTCGCCGTCCGTGGCCAGGGGCTCACTCTCGCGCGTCCCTGCGCTCGTTCGCCCTTCGCCATCCGTGGCGAGGGGGGTGTGCATCAGCAAGTCGTCATCAATGCGGCTGATAAGCCTTTCCGCCACGCTGTCTATCTCGGAGGACTCCTGCGGCTCGCGACCGTCCCGCAGCTTGAACATCTCGTCCGCAATGTTGAGCGCGGCAAGCACGGCCACGGTGAGAGGCTCGGCAAAAGAGTAGCGCTTCCTGACTTCTTCGATCCTGGATTTGACGTACGCTGAAAGCCGGTTGAGGTGCTCGGTGCTTTCGTCTGACTGGATGACGAAGGAGGCTCCAAGCACGTCGATTCTGAGCTGACGCTTCTCCATGACCGTCCCTGCTTAGAAGATGTCCAGCTCTTCCTTCTTCGGCTCAGTCTCGGTCCGCTCGGAGGGAGGACGCTGCGGGGGCGCTGCTTCCTCAGGAGTCTGCCGCCTGCCGTTGTTCTCAGGCTTCCTGGCAGTGGTTGCGGCTTCTTCCAGCTCATCCAGGTGCTGCAGGGTCCGCACGATCACGGACTCGATCTCGCGCTGGTCCGTCTTGAATCCGTCCACAAGAGACTCCAGCTCCTTCATCCGCTTCTGCGCGGACTCAAGCCCCTTGCGGAGCGTGGAGTTCTCCTCTTTCAGCACCCGGATGAGTTCGATGGCTCGAGTGATCTTGCCTTCCAGCAGCCTGATCTGCTCGAGGGTGATCATTTTCCGGCGCTCACCGCTGCAGCAGCTGCCGGGAGGGCTTCCTTCGCCCTGGCAATGAGAGCCTTGAAGGCAATGGGATCCTCGATAGCCATGTTGGAAAGCGCCTTGCGGTTGAGAACGACGTTTGCTTCCCGCAGCCCGTGCATGAACTGCGAATAGGTGATGCCTTCGGGGCGAACCGCTGCGGAAATGCGCGTGATCCACAGTCTGCGAAACTCGCCTTTCCGTCTCTTGCGGTCCCGATACGAGGCAGCCAGCCCTTTCATGACCGCTTCCTTCGCGGTCTTGAAGAGCCTGCTCCTGCCTCCCCAGTAGCCCTTGGCGAGCTTCATTATCTTGCGTCGGCGTTCGCGCCTCCGCGTACCGTTTTTCGACCTCGGCATGGATCAGGTTCTCCTCTTTCAGTACTTGCCCGGCGTACGGCATGAGCTTCTTGACGCGCTTCTGCTCGACAGAGCTGAGCGTGGCGGGAAGGCGCAGGCGTCTCTTCCTCTTGGCGTTCTTCTTGGTGAGGATATGGCGCAGGCCCTGCTTCTTGTAGCGCACCTTTCCCGTGCCGGTGACATGGTAGCGCTTGGCCGCGGCTTTCTTCGTCTTCATCTTGGGCATTGTCTATCCTTTCTTGGCCTTGGTTCCCTTTGGGTTCAGGAGGATCGACATCGTTCGACCTTCCATCTGGGCGGGCTTCTCCACGAGGAAGGAGTCTCCGAGCATCTCCAGGATCTTGTCCAGTACATCCTTGCCGAGCTCCGTGTGCGCAAGCTCACGGCCGCGGAAGCGGACCGTCACCTTGACCTTGTTCCCCTCATCGAGGAACTCGCGCACATGTCGCGTTTTGAACTCCAGGTCATGCCCGTCGATTTTCGGCTGCATCCGGATCTCTTTGATCCGGATCTGCTTCTGGTGCTTCTTTGACTCCCGGCTCTTCTTCTCGAGCTCGAACTTGTATTTTCCGTAATCGAGGAGCTTGCATACCGGCGGTTGGGCCTGCGGGGCTACTTCCACCAGATCCAGCCCGCCTTCCCTTGCCATCTGGAGGGCTTCGAACGTCGGCACGATGCCTTTCTGGTTGCCATCCGCGTCGATCAAACGCACTTCGCGGACCCGAATGCCTTCATTGATCCTGAGATCCTTTTCGGCCAATATACCTCCTTCCCACGATATGGGGATTTCGCCGACTATATCACCGGGCCAGAAAAAGGTCAAACGGCCTTTGCCGCGGTGCCGCCCTTCGACCTGCGTGTCTAGAGGTTGTCCAGAAGTGCGTTCCACCTGTCCTGCAAGTACTTTTTGAAGTCGTACTCCAGGCGGTAGTCAGGAGCAAGCTCTTCGACGAACCGTGTGAGGTCGGAAAACACGGACTCCAGCTGTGACACCAGCTCTGCCTGCTCTCTCTTCTCGGGTGGCGCCTGGAAGCTTGGAACGAACATGGACTCCTTCAGCTTCTCAAGCGAGGCATCCCGGGCGTCTGCTCCTTCGGCGTTCTTCAGGATGTCGCTCGGGTTCTTGGTGACTTCCTTCGCTACATACGCCATGATGGGGTCCTTGATCCCCTTGGCGTTAACCTTTCCCATGCTCGTGCATCGCACGTACTCATGGACCTCTTCGAATGTTCCCTGCGTGAGAACGACGTCTCCCTTGCCCGCGACACTCTGCATTCGCGAGGCGACATTCACCGTCTCCCCGAAGATGTCGTTGTCCCGCCTGATCACCGGACCCGTGTTCAGGCCGACCCTCGCTTCGAACTTCTCCTGCTCGACGCGCACAGCGCTGTAGTCACGGATCTTTTTCTGGATCTCCAGGGCGGCGATGGTGGCGGTGTAGGGAGTCTTGAACACCGCGAGAATTCCGTCCCCCATCTTCTTGACGATAGAGCCCCGGTTTGCGGCTATGGTGGAGGTAACGATCTCCTCGAACGCCTTTATGATTTTTATCAGGATTGACATGTCGAGCCGTGTGGACTTTTCCGTGGAGTCGGCGATATCCACGAAAAGGACCGTCAGTTCCTGCGTGTGCTCGCGTTTGAACTTGAACTCGATTTTGCCCTGACCAAGGCTGCTCTCCACCGGAGCGAGGGGCGCGGCGGCGGGCTCACCCGGTTGTGACCTGCCGCCGGGCAGTGCCTTGAGGAGCGACACGAGCCGCTGGCGTATGTCCTCCGCGAATCCCCCCTGGCTCAGATCCGGGAGGAGCCTGCGGAGCGCTTCCTGCACGGGCACGTTTTCCAACAGGATCGCATCCAGCACGATATCGAAAGTTTCCCGTGAGATGGGCTTGGAAATCGAGGAAAGAACCTCCGCGATGACCTTGTGGTCTCCGGCCTGCACGAAGTCCTTCAGGACCTGGGCCGCATAGTCGTCTCCAATGGCAAGGAGGGCCAGGAGCGCCTCGACTGTCACGCCTTCGTCAGGGTCTTCCAGCAGTACGTACAGTCGATTCGTGACGACATCCGAGGTGGCCCCTTCCGTGCCCGTGCTGATTGCCTTGAGGAGTCGAATGCCGACCTTCCTTCCCGCAGGCGTTCCATGGCTGGTCAGGTCAATAGCCTGGTGCTCGATGGCTGGGTCCATGTTCGTGCACAGGATGTCCCCCACCCGAAGCTTCAGAGCCTCATCAACGTCTTTCACGTCCACGATGCGAAGGAGCGGCGGGAGAAGTTTCTTTGACTCCATGAGGCCGTTCTTCTTCTGATCCCCCTCTCCTTTTTGCATCTTCTCCAGGGTCTCTACCACGAGCGCCCGGGAAAGGGGGTTGAGGGAAGGGACCAGGAGGACCTGGGTGAGCGGACCTATCATTATTCGCGGGGGAATGAAGCGGGCGCCGCGAATGTAGCCGTTGAGAGATCGGATGTTCTTTCCCGGCTCCGGAAGTACTTCTGTGACTGTTCGATGATGGACCTGGTCAGGAGCTGGCAGAGCGTGACAACGCTTGTCTCTTCGAGGAAGTAGACGCGCTCCACGCGTGCGAAGTCCAGGATGTCCTGGATTCTCTTGGAAGCGGACCGTATCTCCAGCGCTCCGGCGACCCTGATGAGGCGATTGAGCCGTCGGATGTAGAACGGCCTGTTGAGGTCCACCTTGGTGAGCTGCGATACCACGAGCAGCTTGTCTTTCTTCTCCGTGAGCGTGAAGAGGGGGACGCAGGCCTCCAGCCGGTTCAGGTCCTCCTTTGGCGCGGAGGACAGCAGGCTGCGCACCTGGGCGAGGGGCGGGGTCCGCGCGGTGAATCCGTCCTCCTTGAAGAAGGCCATGACATCCGCCAGAAGCGTTGGAGTGGCATACTTCTCCAATATGGTCGCAAAGACCGTCGCCAGAAGGACTTCCTTGTTGGTGATGCCTGCCAGTGATATGTAGTTCTTTCTCACCTTGGCAAACACGTTGTCCAGATGGGCTGATGCGACAACGGAGAACTCACTCAGGAGGTGGGGTGAGGCGCTTTTCACCTCGACCACGACCTTCTTCAGAAAGTCCCCGATGAGGGCTTCCGTCTCTGCGTCCACGTACGGGCAGATGAGAAGCAGGCGGAACACCCGTGTGGGGAACCTGAGCCGGCCCTGGAAATCTCTGAGGCAGCACAGGAACGAGTGAAGCGTTTGCCGCGAAGACCTCTGGAGCGTTTCCAGAACGTAGTTCGGCCGGGGATTCTTCGCCTTCAGCGTGTGCAGGCACAGGTATGCGCCAAGGGCAACGGGAGACAGCGAGCGCTCGTCCAGCGCAACCACCTCCTGGCTGCCGGACTGGAGCATCCTGTTCAGGGCGGCTTCCTGGACTCCCGAGGATACCTTGGGAAGAGTTTCCACCAGAACCGCGTACTTTTCCGTGTCCACCAGTGATTCCGCTGCAACTCGCCGTACAGCGTCGCTTTGCTTCCCGTCGGAATAGACGGCCTGGTTGAGCTCCAGGACCTGGAGCCCGGAGGGTGCGATGGTGTTGATGGCCCGCAGGATCTGGCTGCGAACGTCCTCTTCGGGGAAGTGGTTGAAGTACTTGATCAGCTGGGCCACCGAGGAGGGAGCGCGGATGCCGGCAAGCGCCTCGATGGCCGCAATGCGCTGCGTCTTTCTCCCGCGCTCGATGATCTGGTAGAGGTGGGGGATGGCTATCTCATTCCCGAGGGAGCCCGAAGCGCCGATTGCGGCTTCGCTCACTCCCATGTCAGAGTTGTAGAACTCCTTCACGAGCAGGGTGAAAATCTCCTCCTCGTAGTAGTTCTTGAGCAGCTTCAGTGCGGTAATCTTGCCTTCGCGGCCGAGCCCGCCGGAAGTCTTGGTTGCGCCAGGTTTTTGCATCATTCCGGACACGATTGCTCTTCCGTGACACTCCCTGCTGTCACTGTTCATCGTACAGCGCGCAGACGCCAAAGTCAATTGGGACCGTTGCCAGCGTCTGAACTTTTATCATATAGTCGTGCGCATGCATCCCCGCCGCCTCGCCGCAGCCTCGTCCCTTGTCCTGTGCGCCGCTCTCCTCGTCACGGGTTGCGTCACCTCGCAGAGCGGGAAGCAGATCGCATCGGATTACTACAACATCGGCAACGCCTTCTTCGACCTTGGCCAGTTCGACAAGGCAATCCAGTACTACCAGGACGCCCTCCGTGTCGACCCCAGCATGGTCAAAGCGGACTACAACCTCGCGCTCACCCTGATCCGTCTGAAGCGAAGCGAGGAGGCTGTGACTATCCTCAAACGCCTCCTGATGAGCGATCCCAAGAACACGACGCTGATGGCCGCACTCGGCTGGGCTTACCACCAGCTGGGCAGGGACAAGGAGGCCCTTGACCAATACGAGGCTCTCCTCGCTCTTTCCCCGGCGGACCAGAATGCCCTGTACGACAGCGGCATCATTCTGTGGAAGCTCGGCAGAAAGGAGGACGCGCTGGCGCGCTTCCGCAAGGTGCTTGCCTTCGCGCCCGACGACACGGATGCGCTTTTTGCCGCAGGGTCCATCCTCCTCTCCCTTGACCAGGCCAGCGACTCGGCGGACATGCTGTCACGGTATATCGAGAAGAAGCCTGATGACATTGACGCGTGGTACCTGATCGCGGCGGGAGCCGAAAGGCAAAAAAAGTACTCGCGTGCGCTGGAGGCCTTCGACAAGATCATTTCCATAGATGGAAAACAGGCAAACGCCTGGTTCGGGGAAGCGCGTCTCCTTCTGACCGTGGTAGAGGACCCGCAGAAGGGGCTGGATTCGCTGGACAAGGCACTCGCCTCGGGCTTCAAGGACAAGGATGCCGTGAAGCTTCTTCTTTCCTCACCGCAGCTCCTGGAAAAGGGCAAGGTCGAACAGGCGTTCAAGGAACACGACCTGCTTCCCGAGGAGCCGCAGAAATCCCAGCCTGCGGAGGCTCTCCAGAAGCCCCAGCAGCCAGAAGTGCCTTCGAAACCGCAACAGTAGCGAGGACAGGCCCTTACTTCGGCTTCCCGAGGGCCTTGCGGATCTGGACCAGCGTATCCTCCGGTGACTTCGATGAATCGATGTCCCGCAGCAGCTCTTTCTTTCTATAGTAATTTATGAGAGGTTCTGTTTGCTTCTTGTAGACGTCCAGCCTGTTGGTGATGGATTCCAGGGTATCATCCGGACGGGTGTAGAGAGGGCCGCCGCACCTGTCACATACGCCTTTGACCTTGGAGGGCATGTTCTTCACGTGGTAGATGGCGCCGCAGTTCTTGCATACCTCGCGCCCCGAGAGCCTTTCAATGACGATTGCGTCACTGATGGTGAAGTTCACGACCGCGCCTATTCCCTGGAACTCCCCGAGCGCTTCAGCCTGTGGGATGGTACGGGGAAAGCCGTCCAGGATGTAGCCGCTGCCCGCATCCGGCTGGCCGAGTCTCTCCCGGACAAGGCTGACGGTCAGCTCGTCGGGAACCAGGTCTCCTCTCCCGACGATCTCCTTCACCTTCTTCCCGAGCTCAGTCTCCCGCTTGATTGCGTCACGGAAGATGTCCCCCGTGGAGATCTGGGGGATGCCGTACTCCTTGCTGACAAGTCCAGCCAGCGTGCCTTTGCCCGCACCGGGGGGGCCGAGAAAGATCAGATTCATTCTTCTTTACACCTCTGCCACGACAGTCACCGGCTCGGGACCATACTTCCTGAGTATCTGATACCTGGTCGTGCAGTCCTTCGAGCAGTGTTCGTCGTCAAATCCCTTGCCGCGCGGGAAATACTTCCCGCAATTGATGCATGATGCGTAGAGTCGGGTGCACTCTTCAGCACAGTACCCACGCGCCACGACGGCGCCCGCTGTGACATATTTCCCGCATGTTCGGCAGGTGATGAAATGCGTCATGTCCCGCTCGCAAAATCCTTGAGATAGGCAACCTGGGCCGGGGTGAGGGTGTCGATTCTCTTGCCCATGGTTGCAAGCTTCACCGACGCGATCTCGCAGTCCTGCGCCCTGTCTATGGTGTACACTTTTTTCTCCATGGACGCCCCTTCGCGGGCGAGTCGAACCAGGGAGAGGAACTGGTTTGCGAAGGACATGTCCATGACTTCGGAGGGATGCCCTTCGGCCGCCGCCAGGTTGACGAGCCTGCCCTTGGCCAGCAGATAGACTCTGCGGCCGTCCTTCAGGGTGTATTCCTCGTTGTTCGCGCGGACGTCGCGAACCGATTTCGCCTGCGAGGCGAGATCAGGGATGTTGATCTCGCAATCGTAATGTCCCGTATTGCAGACCACGGCGCCGTCCTTCATCCTCTCGAAGTGCCGCTTGACGATGACGTCCTTTACTCCCGTTGCGGTGATGAAAACGTCCCCCGCCGCCGCTGCTTCGTCCATGGGCATGACCTCGAAGCCATCCATCGTGGCCCGCAGCGCCACGACGGGATCCACTTCGGTGACTATGACATGCGCCCCCATTCCGCGCGCCCGTGTTGCCACGCCGCGGCCGCAGTGGCCGTATCCGGCAACGACGAAGTTCTTGCCGGCCAGCAGAATGGAGGTGGCGCGCAGGATGCCATCGACGGACGACTGCCCCGTGCCATAGACGTTGTCGAAGTCAGATTTGGTCTCCGCGTCGTTGACGGCGATCACCGGATACAGGAGCTTGCCGGCGTCACCCATGGCGCGCAGGCGATGCACGCCCGTGGTGGTTTCCTCTGTTCCGCCGAGGATGCCTTTTGCCAGGTCCGTGCGGGTGCTGTGAACGCGGAAGATGAGGTCCGCACCGTCATCCAGCGTAAGGGTCGGCTTGAGCTCAAGCGTCTTGTCGATGGCCCAATAGAACTCCTCCCGCGACTGCCCGTGCCAGGCGTAGATGGACAACCCGTCCGCGGCGAGGGCCGCCGCCACATCGTCCTGCGTGGACAGCGGATTGCATCCCGACCAGGAGATCTCCGCCCCTGCCGCGACAAGGGTCTTCACGAGGACTGCTGTTTCCTTGGTGACGTGAAGGCATCCGGCAACGCGCATGCCCTTCAGGGATTGTGCGCCTGCGTGCTTCTCTCTCAGGGCCATGAGCACGGGCATGCGGGATTCAGCCCATTCGATCCTGAGCTTTCCCGCTGTTGCCAGCCCCATGTCCCTGACTTTACTGTTCTGCATCCGCGCTCCTTTTCCTCTAGGGATAGTAGTGACCGCAATGGGCGGAGTCAAGGATCGGGCTTGCGGACTGCTCGAGCTGTTTTTTTCTGCGAAAATTATTGGCGAAATTTCCCGGGACTATTGACACGTTCCGGAAATGAGTATATAAAACCACCTTGCCTCAAGGGAGAACGGCTCGAGTCTGAAAAGGGCATCCGCCCCGTGGGCTCGGTCGTCTGAGCCTTTGAGTGGCGCCGCAAGGCGTCGGCTGGTTTTTGACAGTCAAGGGAAGGGGAGAAAGAGGTCAGCTTCTTCCGAGCTTCGGCGCGGAAGTAAGTGAGAGCGGGTCAACAAGATAGATAAAAGATCCTCCCGCAAGGGAGGGTTGTATATCATGGAGAGTTTGATCCTGGCTCAGAACGAACGCTGGCGGCGCGTTTTAAGCATGCAAGTCGGACGGTAAGGGAGGTAGCAATACTTCCCCTAGAGTGGCGAACGGGTGAGTAAGACGTAGGTGATCTGCCTCTGGATGGGGGATAGCCCGTGGAAACACGGGGTAATACCGCATGAGGCCTTGTGGGTGAAGCCATGAGGTGAAAGGTGCAATTGCATCGTCTGGGGATGAGCCTGCGGTCCATTAGGTAGTTGGCGGGGTAAGAGCCCACCAAGCCGACGATGGATAGCCGGCCTGAGAGGGTGTACGGCCACACTGGAACTGAGACACGGTCCAGACTCCTACGGGAGGCAGCAGCTAAGAATCTTCCGCAATGGGGGAAACCCTGACGGAGCGACGCCGCGTGGATGATGAAGGCCGTAAGGTTGTAAAATCCTTTTGTCGGTGAAGAATAAGCGAGGGAGTGGAAAGCCTTCGTGATGACGTTAGCCGATGAATAAGCCCCGGCTAATTACGTGCCAGCAGCCGCGGTAATACGTATGGGGCAAGCGTTGTTCGGAGTTATTGGGCGTAAAGGGCGTGTAGGCGGCTCATCAAGTCTGGTGTGAAAACGCAGGGCTTAACCCTGCGGATGCGCTGGAAACTGGTGGGCTTGAGTTCTTGAGGGGAAGCTGGAATTCCAGGTGTAGGGGTGAAATCTGTAGATATCTGGAAGAACACCGGTGGCGAAGGCGAGCTTCTATCAGAGGACTGACGCTGAGGCGCGAAAGCGTGGGGAGCAAACAGGATTAGATACCCTGGTAGTCCACGCTGTAAACGATGTGCACTAGGCGTGGGGCCCGTACGGGTTCTGTGCCGTAGTTAACGTGATAAGTGCACCGCCTGGGGAGTATGCTCGCAAGGGTGAAACTCAAAGGAATTGACGGGGGCCCGCACAAGCGGTGGAGCATGTGGTTTAATTCGATGGTACACGAGGAACCTTACCAGGGCTTGACATGTGCGTGGATGTTCACGAGAGTGGGCAGCTCCGCAAGGGGCGCGCACACAGGTGCTGCATGGCTGTCGTCAGCTCGTGTCGTGAGATGTTGGGTTAAGTCCCGCAACGAGCGCAACCCTTACCGTCTGTTGCAAACAGGTTGTGCTGAGCACTCGGACGGAACTGCCGGTGACAAACCGGAGGAAGGTGGGGATGACGTCAAGTCATCATGGCCCTTATGTCCTGGGCTACACACGTGCTACAATGGCAGGTACAAAGCGAAGCGAAACGGCGACGTGGAGCAAATCGCAGAAAGCTGGTCTCAGTGCGGATTGGAGTCTGAAACCCGACTCCATGAAGTTGGAATCGCTAGTAATCGCGTATCAGCATGGCGCGGTGAATACGTTCCCGGGCCTTGTACACACCGCCCGTCACACCACCCGAGTTGGGGGTACCCGAAGTCAGTTGCCTAACCGCAAGGGGGGCGCTGCCGAAGGTATGCCTGGTGAGGGGGGTGAAGTCGTAACAAGGTAGCCGTACCGGAAGGTGCGGCTGGATCACCTCCTTTCTAGAGAAACGTGGCCTTCGCGAAAGCGGGGCCGCACAACTCGCTCTCCCTCAAACTCTCCTCCCTTTTCTGTATAGCGCCAGCCGCGGACGTGGTCGGTGATGCCGTCTTCACTGCGGCGACTGTCCAACACTTGGGGCTGTAGCTCAGATGGTTAGAGCGGCGCCTGATAAGCATAGGTGGTTAGTTCAACTCTCCATACCTCCAGGCCCACGAGCGGCGATCGAGCGCGCTGAACATCCGCGGATGACTGCGTGAGAACCTCACAGAGTACCGTGAGAGAACCTCACAGGGTACTGTGAGAGTGTCGACGAGCACTTCGTGCTTATCGACAATCCCGCGGAGTACCGCGGGAGAACCTCACGGAGTACTGTGAGAGGGATCTTTGACAACTCAAGGGAAGGAAGAACGAGGAGCGCAGTGTCTGTCCATTTGGCACCGGAAAGACGCTGCGAGAGCACGCGGTCGAGGTCGGACCTGAGGATCGAACCGCTGAGCAAGTCAGCGCCAGACGATGGGGTCGCGAGCGACAGATCGCCACGGGGAAACTCCGCGAATACGCGGAAGCCGTGCGAGAATCCCACGGAAATACCGTGGGAGAGGGAAAATATGGTCAAGCGAGAAAGGGTTCATGGTGGATGCCTAGGAGCTACTGTACGAAGAAGGCCGTGGTAAGCTGCGAGAAGCCGCGGGGAGGAGCACACATCCCGAGATCCGCGGATAGCCGAATGGGGTAACCCGGCGCGCTTAACTATGCGTCATCCATGACTGAATACATAGGTTATGGAAGGGAGACCCAGGGAACTGAACCATCTCAGTACCTGGAGGAAAAGAAAACAAATCGAGATTCCCCAAGTAGCGGCGAGCGAACGGGGAAGAGCCTAAACCCACGCCGTGCCAAGGCGTGAACCGTTGCGGAGTGGGTGTTGCAGGGCCTGTTCGGAGAGCTTTCACGAGCTTTCGCGAAGTCAAAAACCTTGTTCATAGCCGAACGCCACTGGGAAGGGCGACCAGAGGGGGTGAAAGTCCCGTAGGCGAAATGCGAAGAGGCTTCGTGGGGCAGGTACCTGAGTACCGTGGGGCTCGAGAAACCCTGCGGGAATCTGGGAGGACCACCTTCCAAGGCTAAATACGCAAGTAGCTACCGATAGTGCAGAAGTACCGTGAGGGAAAGGTGAAAAGGACCCCGAGAGGGGAGTGAAAGAGAATCTGAAACCGTGAACCTACAAGCGATCAGAGGGGCGCAGCAATGTGCCCTAATGGTGTGCCTATTGCATAATGAACCGGCGAGTTACTGTATGCAGCGAGGTTAAGGTATCGAAATACCGCAGCCGCAGGGAAACCGAGTCTTAAATGGGCGAATCAGTTGCATGCAGTAGACCCGAAGCTGAGTGATCTATCCATGGCCAGGCTGAAACGCTGGTAACACAGCGTGGAGGGCCGAACGGTAGTCCGTTGAAAAGGGCACTGATGAGCTGTGGATAGGAGTGAAAGGCTAAACAAACTCAGAGATAGCTGGTACTCCCCGAAATAGCTTTAGGGTTAGCCTCGTGTTGAGTGTCACGGAGGTAGAGCACTGGATGGACTAGGGGTCTTTACGGGCTACCAAACCCAACCAAACTCCGAATGCCGTGACATGGTGCACGGGAGTGAGACTGCGGGCGATAAAGTTCGTGGTCGAGAGGGGAACAGCCCAGACCGTTGGCTAAGGTCTCAGAAGTCGAGCTAAGTGGAAAAGGAAGTGCGACGGCCCAGACAGCCAGGAGGTTGGCTTAGAAGCAGCCATGCCTTGAAAGAGTGCGTAACAGCTCACTGGTCGAGTCGTCGTGCGCTGATAATACACCGAGGCTAAAGCTCGAAACCGAAGCCACGGCTTCCCACGGAATACCGTGGGAGGGGTAGGGGAGCATTCCGTATGCCGAAGAAGGGGCAGCTGTGAGGCGCTCTGGAGGTGGCGGAAGGGAGGATGCCGGTATGAGTAACGAAAAGACAGGTGAAAAACCTGTCCGCCGAAAGCCTAAGGTTTCCTGGGTAAAGGTAATCTGCCCAGGGTTAGTCGGCCCCTAAGGCGAGGCCGAAAGGCGTAGTCGATGGGAAACGGGTTCATATTCCCGTACCTCTGACGATTTCGAAGGGATGACGCGTGAGGCGATACTCGGCCAGAGAATGGTAGTTCTGGTCCAAGGAGCAAGCTTTTGAGGGTGGGAGGAAAATCCCCCACCTGAGGCAAGCTTTTAAGGCGAGCGTAGCGGGAGCGAGGCGAAGCGGGTGGAGTCAAGGCGCTGAAAAACAATCTCTAAGGTGTAATCGTTGGGGACCGTACTGGAAACCGACACAGGTGGGCGAGAAGAATATTCTCAGGCGCTCGAGTGATTCCGCGTCAAGGAACTCGGCAATCTAGACACGTAACTTCGGGAGAAGTGTCACCCCTGAAGGATCCGCAAGGGTTCCAAGGGGGTTGCAGTGAAAGGGCCCAAACGACTGTTTAACAAAAACACAGGTCTCTGCGAATCTCCAAAGAGATGTATAGGGACTGACACCTGCCCGGTGCTGGAAGGTTAAGAGGAGGGGTTAGTCGCAAGACGAAGCTCTGAATTGAAGCCCCAGTAAACGGCGGCCGTAACTATAACGGTCCTAAGGTAGCGAAATTCCTTGTCGGGTAAGTTCCGACCTGCACGAAAGGTGTAACGAGTTGGGCGCTGTCTCGACGTGGAGCTCGGTGAAATTGTAGTATCGGGGAAGGTGCCGATTACCCATGGTTAGACGGAAAGACCCTGTGAACCTTTACTGTAACCTGGCATGGGGACTTGACTTCTCATGTGTAGGATAGGTGGGAGACTGTGAGGGCGGGGCGTCAGCTTCGCCGGAGTCGTCGGTGAAATACCACCCTTGATAGGTTAGGTTTCTAACTCCACTGGTGAAGCCCGGTGGTGGACAGTGTCAGGCGGGCGGTTTGACTGGGGCGGTCGCCTCCCAAAAGGTAACGGAGGTGCGCGAAGGTTTCCTCGCGCTGGTTGGAAATCAGCGTACGAGTGTAAAGGCATAAGGGAGCCTGACTGTGAGACAGACAAGTCGAGCAGGCGCGAAAGCGGGTCTTAGTGATCTGGCGGTGGTGAGTGGAAGCGCCGTCACTTAACGGATAAAAGGTACTCCGGGGATAACAGGCTGATCTTGCCCAAGAGTTCACATCGACGGCAAGGTTTGGCACCTCGATGTCGGCTCATCGCATCCTGGGGCTGGAGCAGGTCCCAAGGGTTTGGCTGTTCGCCAATTAAAGCGGTACGTGAGCTGGGTTCAGAACGTCGCGAGACAGTTCGGTCCCTATCTGCCATGGGCGTTGGTTGCTTGAGAGGAGCTGTTCCTAGTACGAGAGGACCGGAATGGACGAACCTCTGGTGTACCTGTTATCCTGCCAAGGGTAGGCGCAGGGTAGCCAAGTTCGGAAGGGATAACCGCTGAAAGCATCTAAGTGGGAAACCCGCCTCAAGATGAAGCAACCCTGGGAGTTAAACTCCCCTGAAGGTACCTGGGAGAGAACCAGGTCGATAGGCTGGAGGTCTACGTGCGGCAACGCACTCAGCCGACCAGTACTAATTTACCGTGAGGCTTGACCATATTTTCCCCCTCACAATTGCTCCTGCAATTGTGGGGAAGGCTTTGGGCGGCAATCGCTGGAGCGCCGAACCCCACGGGATACCGTGGGAGGGCGCGAAACAGCGAGAGCGCGACACCCACTGCTGGCCCTTATTGGGCATGCTCTTTCCTCTTCGTTCTTTCCCCTTGCCGCGGCCTCCCCACGGGTTGCTGCGGATGACGTTGGCAAAATATTGCCTGGTGACTATGGCGCAGGGGAACCACCCGTTCCCATCCCGAACACGGAAGTTAAGCCCTGCCGCGCCGATGGTACTGCCGCTTGACGGTGGGAGAGTAGGTCGTTGCCAGGCTTTTTTATTTGCCCGGGATGCTGTGCCGATGAAAAAGTCGCGTTGTTCTTCAAAGGTCGTTTGTCTTTCATCTGCGCGAGTTCGTCGCGGTCGGTTATGTTGCGAAATTTCCCCTTTTGATCGATGCCGTATGCTTCAGCGATTTCGCTTGGAGTGTCCCTGTTAGAATGGCATTCATTACCTATCTCGATGCCGTGTAGAAGTGCATTCTGCACCGCATGGCGTTCGTGGTCGAAAAGAAAGGCAGCTTGAAAGATTTCAATAGTGGTATCCGCTTAAAGAACCGCACCCACCCTATGCGGGGTCAGAGAGACATGTTTTCGAAGTCCTTCCGGTCCAGTTGCTGCGGAGTCAAAGCGCGATAATCATCCTTGCTCTTTGCCAGAGGGTCAGCGTCAACCACGCCAGGACGACGATTGAAGCAGGGTAGACCTCCGTATGGGAACATGATTTTGGTCTTGCTAGCCATTTCTTATATCAAGGCTCGAGAAGAAGACGGTTAGACACGGTTAGGGTCCGACACAAAAGAAACGCTTCAAATTATGGAGACGTGGGAAGAATGGTATAGTTCCATTCGCCATGGAAATTTTCCTTCTTGATCTTGACGCGGCTCATTTCCTCGTCGGAGATCTTTCGCCCCACTGAGTATTTGCGGCGATCCAGTCTGCAAGTCACCTGCAAGCCCGTCGCGGTGGTCGTGTTCGCAATCAAGCGCACGATGGTTTCATAGTCCCTTAGGGGCTCCCCACGCCAGTTGGTGCTGATGAAAGAGAACAGCCGATGTTCCACCTTGTTCCACTTGCTTGTACCGGGCGGGAAATGGCAAACGCAGATCGCAAAGCGAAGCTCATCAGCCAAGCGCTGAAGTTCCAGCTTCCACAGCCGAGCGCGGTACCCGTTGCTGCCGCCGCCATCGGCGGTGATCAAAAGCCGCTGGGCCCGTGGATACAAACGGCGACCTTCCGCGCGCCACCAGCCCCGAATCGAGGCGACGGCGAATTGTCCGGTATCATGGTCGGTACCGACCACAACGTGACCCCGGTTGCGCGCCAAGTCGTATATGCCGTAGGGATAGGCCCGCGGCACATCGGGATGGGGGAAATCGTGGCCTTGGACTCGCGGGGCTTCCCCCTTTGCGTGCCATTTGCGCCCGTCATTCTTGTAGTTTCCCACCAGTTCCTTCTTCTTGGTGTCCACCGATACCACCGGATTCCCGACCCGCATCTCCCGTGACACCCGACCGTTGATATGCTCGAACTGTGCGTTACGGTCGGCGTGCTGGTTGCCCTCCTCCATCTTGCGGTTGCCTTGGAGACTATAGTTCAGCTCGTGCAGGGTGGCCCAAACCCACCGATGGCTGGCCCCGTGACCCATGCCCTGCAGGGTGTCCGCCAACGTGCGAATGCTCTTGCACGTCCAGCGCAGCGGCGACATCGGATCTCCTCGGGACAACGGTTCAACAAGGCGCTCCAGCTCCTGCACCACCGTCGGATCTACTGCGCTCACCTTCTTCCGTCCTCCCCCGGGGCGGCGGATTCTGCCCGGGGTCACTGCCGGTCGTTGGCGGAGTTCTTGTTGTCCGCGAAGAATGGTCGAGCGAGCCAAACCGGTGATGCGTGACACCTGGGAAATACCCCCGTGCCCAAGCGCTTCCGCTTCCGTTGCCGCGAATAGGCGCAGGGCGCGTTCGTCAAGCGTCGAGGCCAATCGCTGAAATCGGAATCGAATACTCGCTTCGGGTGTCACTCCCAGAGTATACACGACTCCTAATGCTATGTGTAGCGTTTATTTTGTGTCGAATCCTTAGACAAAATTGTTGACCTTATCTATGAAAGCATATATAATAGCCCAGTTATGTGCTGACACGATACAAGCGGTGTCTCTCGTAAAGTGAGGCGACTCCGGTGTCGCACTCCCTCTCGCTTGCCAAACCTCTAAAAGATAGACGCCACATTTTCCCGGAAGCTCGCGGCCCGCCTTACACGGTTCCGACACGTTTTTTCTACGGACAATCTGATATCTCAAGGAGGCGCAGTATGAAATGGCGAGCGATAGTGTTATGTGCATTTGCTTTTGCAATTGTTATGGGGGGACGTGCCTTCGCTCAAACCCAGCTGACTTTCAAGGGCATAAACTATGCGTCCACCGCTCTGAAGGCCATTCCCATTGACAAAGACCATCTTGTACTGATGGGGGAGCAGTTGGGCGTAGAAATCAACGGTCAGCCTGCATTCAACAATATGTCAACCCATTTCTCTCTCATCGTCTACTTCAACAAGGACACCGGATGGCATTTCCATGGATACGGAGTGTATGGAGACAAGGACGGTGACACAACGATATGGGAGATTTGGGACTCGCCCTCCGGCGCGGATGGGGACAAGGGCAAGCTCATAGGGGCTACAGGCAAGTTCGCTGGCATGGAGGGGACTTGTGACTTCCTCAACGAGCATCCTAGGGGTTGGCCGGAGAACACTGGCAGATTGGTCTGCCGGGAGAACTGGAATCTTACTTTGAAGAAGCCTCTTTGAAGATTTAGTTAAACTTGAAAACCCGCCGCCTATGGCGGCGGTCATGTCCTGATGGCTTTGCCGTAAGACCGATTGCGAATAACATAGGGGCATGCCGAAATGGAAAAAACAGTCGCACGTGGTCTACCAGTGCAGCTATCACATAGTGTGGACTCCCAAGTATCGATTCCGAATCCTGGAAGGAGCTGTGGGGAAGTACGTCGAAGGACGCATAAGGGCTATCTGCGAGTGGAAGGATAGCCAGATAGAGGAACTGGCGGTAATGACGGATCACGTGCATCTGGTGGTAAGTACTCCTCCAAGGACGTCGATATCAGAGCTGATGGGGTTTCTCAAAGGCAAGACAGCAATCGGGATATTCAAACATTTCCCGCACCTGAGGCGGAAGCCATACTGGGGGAATCATTTCTGGAGCCGCGGCTACTGCGTAACGACCATAGGGCTGGATGCGGATAAGAGACTGGCGCTACGTTAAATATCAGGAAGACGCCGAGCGGCTCGAAAGAAGGAGCGCAAAAAACCCTGCCCTTTTTTCAGAGGCCGGGGTTCGAAAGCCACCTCCTTTCAGACTGTGTGGATGATTTCGTGTTCCGGGGGCAGGGGAGTCTGGCGGAAACAAGCAGAGCGTGGGAAA
>CAVUXE010000058.1:0-175804 GCA_963745235.1 uncultured Spirochaetota bacterium
TGGACGGGAGTGCGGCTCAAGGGGTGGACTTCACAGGGTGGACGCTGACCAACCTGACGGTAAACAACTCCACGGGTGCCACGGTGACGGTGAGCACCACGGGGATCACCCTGGGGGGGAACCTTGCGCTGAGCAAGGGAACGCTGGCGATGGCAGCCCTGGGGTTGAACGTAGCGGGGAACATCACGCAAGCGGGCGGTGCAGTCACGTTTACCGGAGCGGGGACTTTGACGCTGGACGGGAATGCAGCAGGGCAGACGGCGGATCTGTCGACCTCGACGCTGATCAACCTGACGGTCAATAGCGCCTACGCTACGGCTCCCCAGGTGAGCCTGGCGGGAAACCTCACGGTGTCCAACCTGTTGACCATGACGCAGGGAGTTCTTGCCTTGGGCGGCAACCTCCTGAGGCTCGGCACCAACCTTTCGCTGAGCTCGACAAATGTAACAGGAATTGCCATCGGCACAGGGACCCTGGACGGCTTGACCAACGGGAAGACCATTACCATCAGCAACGCGAACGCCTCGATTACCCAGTCCACGGGCACGCTGAGTGCGGCTTCGTTGACCGTGAGTGCTGGGGCCTACACCCTTTCCGGGGCGGGGACGGTCACCCTGGGCGCGGGCGGGTTGGTCCAAATCGGAGGAACCATCACAGCCGCCAATGCAGCCATAAGCTCCAGCGGCAGCGTCGATGTGCAGGCCGTGGCCACATTCATCGCAAACACGTCCACTCTAACGATGAGCGGTCCCGGAACAACCATCCATTTTGCGCAGACACCTCTGCACCAGCCCTATGACCTGACTATCAGCGCCGGGGGGGCCGGAGTAGCCATCGCGACAGAGGCTCTCACGGTTGGGAACAACCTGACGATTTCCGCCGGCGGGCTCTTTAGCACTGCCAACAACAATCTCACCGTGGCAGGGAGCCTGACGGGAGCAGGGGCGCTGACAGCCGCGGCTTCAGAGGCCATCGGCGTTGGTGGCAATTGGGGCGTGACGGGCTTCAACGCGGCAAGCAGCACGGTGAGCTTCACGGGGACAGGATCGATTCAGAGCGCCGCAACCTTCTACAACCTGACGATTGCAGCCTCGGCGAACGTAACTCTGCAGGCCGGCATCGGGATCAACAACACGCTGAGCGTGAGCGGGACGGGGACCTTGAACGGCGGAGCAGGGTCCTTCACCATCACGATGAACGGCGCGCAGTGGAACAACGCGGGGACTTTCACTCCCGGAAACGGGACAGTCTCTTTCACCTTGCAGAACGCCGCGCAGCTTTCGATCACAGGAAACAACAGTTGGTACAACTTCAGCGTCACCGCGGCCAGCGCCGCGGGCAAGACCATCCAGTTCCAGCACCTGATGACCCAGACAATAGTTGCGGGAGGGAGCTTCACGGTGCTGGGGAGCAGCTCCTCCCTGATCACACTGACAACTGACAGTCCGAATGCAACGTCCAACACGACTCCGCCGCCGACCTTGCTGGGGCAGTGGGTCATCACGAATAATGGGGCGCCACCGAATGTCAACAACGCGATCGTTTCGTGGAGCTATGCGACAAACCAGATCGTCCCCGGGGCAAATGCAAATGACGGGGGCAACAACTACAACTGGATTTTCTCCGTTCCCATCGTGGCCAGCTGGACTCTGGACACGCTCAACAGCGGCCGCATAAACAGAATCCGTGTCCAGGTTCTGCCAACGATACCCCTCAACAACAGCTTTGGAGGCTTTACCGCGCAGGTAAGTGGATACACCGTTACCGGCTACCAGCAAGTGGTCCCCGGCACGGACGTTTTCGATATCCTCCTGCAGCAAGGACCGCAGGAAGATACGAACGCCACGCCGACGTGGCAGGTGACCGCAAACACGAGCCTCGGGGTTGCCGGAGGCGCCCTGGTGGCGCACAACACGGCGGGGACCACGAAGCTCTACATCGCCGCAAGCGGCGCTCGGCCCGTGATCACGTACAGCCTTGCTGCTTTGGGGAGTACCCAGGCATACGTGCACTTCTCCGAGCCGGTGTATGGCGCCGACAACGGAACCACGTCTATCAGCAATACGAGCATCTCCTACTCGGGAGGGGCCATCACGGTTCAGCCCGTGGAGACAAGCGGCAGCGCGGCTCACGCCGCCATAGTCACACTGCCGACGCCGTTGGTTGTGAACGATATTCTCTTGGGCCAAAAGTCAATCAGCGCGGCAACCTTGGCCGGCACTGGCCAGATCTGGAGCAACCAGGTCTATCCAACTACGTTCGACTATCCATCAAACTTCGCTTCGGCCTCGCAGAGTCACTATTCGGGCAACCCGGGGGCAGCGGCATATACGAATACGAACCCCGACGGGAACCTTCCTCCCAGCGTGACCGCGGTAGCCCCCTTCAGCGGCAGGGCCATGCTCACGCCCAGCTCCGCTCCCGGTCCGACTGCGCCCGCTCACAACATCTCGGACGTCGGGATAGGATTTGTTGTCCCCGTTCTTGCTGAGGACCAGAGTACCGCTCGTAATCCGACCCTCGGCGGGGTCGGCCTGGTCACAAACTTTGACGGCTCGCAGTGGCTGCCGCCTGACAACACCTTCCTGGAAGCCAGGATAATGCCGCCCACGCTGAGTGGGGCCACCGTGACGCTGTACTGGGACATCAACCCTCCGCCCTCGTATGACTTCAACAACCTGTGGATTCCGACGACGGCGACAACGATCTCCGCGGGAGCCCCGGGGACCGGCGATCGGGCTCATTTCCCCGGAGATTCCCAGGCGCGCTCGGTATCATCCACGGTCAACGGGGCGCTGCGAGACTTCACGATCGCTTCCACTAACCCGGCGATCAAAGACGGGGCCCTTTTCCAGTTCATGTTCATCCTGGACGATGGGGCAGGACACAAGCTCCCGTGCGCCTTCCCCGCTGACCCCGCCAACCCGGCCAATGTCCGGCCGTTTGAGTACATGTTCCATTCCATCATCCGGCAGCGCGGCGGGGTCACCATAACGAACAACGTGATCCGTCCCGACAATGGGCAAATGGCGTACCTGACCTACACGGTGAGCACCGCAGGCCAGGTGACGATCACGGTGTTCGATCTCAGCGGCAGCATCGTGAACGTCCTGCAGCGCGGCTCACAGGGGACGGGAACCTATACGACCGCCTGGGACGGCAGGAACCGCGGCGGCCGCGCGGTGGCCAGGGGGATCTATTTCATCCGCGTGGTCGGCCCCGGGTTCGACGAGATCCGCAAGGTGCTGGTGGTCAGGTAGCCCCGGCAGCGGCAGCCCCGCCGGCGCCTTGAACTCTGAAGGGATTCACGTCAAACTGCGGGGGAATGGATCCCGGCGCGAGGAGAGGTGGGCCGCTGCGGCTGATCATCGGGCATTCCAACATGGATCTCGATTGCCTCGGTTCAGTAGCGCTGGCGCGCAAGCTTTTCCCCGGCTCCATTGGCGTTCGCAGCCGCATGATCCACCCCGTGGCGCGCAATCTCTACAACCTCTACGGGGAATACCTCGACCTCGTGAGCATCCAGGAGATCAGCAAGGAAACCGTTGAGCAGCTCGTGGTTGTCGACACCAGGTCCCTTGGCCGCATCAAGGAATATATCGTGGAAATGGATCAGCTCCCCTCCCGGGTGGAGGTCTACGATCATCATCCCGCGGATTCATCCGATATTCCCGGCGCGGTCATCCACGAGGGCAGTGTCGGAGCCAATACGACTCTCCTCGGGATGGAAGCCATGCGGAAGGGCGTTCGCTTGACGCCGGAGGAAGCAACCATAGCCCTCACCGGCCTCTATGCGGACACCGGCAGCTTCACCCATGAAAACGTCGCCCTGGTGGATTTCGAAGTGGCGGGCTATCTCGTTTCCCAGGGCGCCTCGATTTCCCTGGTGAAAAGCTTTCTCCAGACGCTCAAGGACGAGACGCAAATCTCCCTGTTTCACGAGATCCTCAACAGGCTGACCTATCAGACCCTGCATGGCCATCAGATCGTCACGACATACATGGAGATGGAGAAGCAGATCGGGGGGCTTTCCGCCGTGGTGGAGAAGGTCTTCGAGGTCGAGAACCCTGACGCGATTTTTGCAGTGTTCTATTTCCAGAAGGAACGGGACTCCCTCATCATCGCCCGCAGCCAGCAGCATCGAATCGACCTTGCCCGGATCCTTGCCACCTTCGGAGGGGGAGGACACTCCCAGGCTTCCTCCGCCCTGCTGAAGAACCAGCCGGGGAGAAAGACCTTTCACGCTCTCCAGGCGTACCTCAAGACGATGCTGGACGAGGCCGCGACGGCGCGCGGGATCATGAGAGACAGCGTCAAGGTGGCCAAAGACTCGTGGACCCTGCGGGAGGCCTCGGAGTTCCTGGAGAAGCTGGATCGCACAGGGGCGCCCGTTGTGGACCGCGCGGGACAGCTCTGCGGGTTTGTCACGCTTCGCGATATCTCCAAGGGCCGCAGCGCGGGCCAGATGGAGGCACCCGTTCGCGCCTTCATGACGCGCAAGGTGATCAGCGCGGCGCCCTCGACGACCTTCCGGGAGCTCGAGCACATCTTCTTTTCCCACACGATATTCTCTCTTCCCATCGTCGAAGACGGGAAGGTCACGGGCCTTGTCACCCGGGCGGACTACTTGAAAGCCCGCATGGGAGAGGAAGGCGGACCGTCCCCAGAGCTCCCCGCGTGATACTGAGACCTCCCTCCTCCGTCCCCGAGATCGTGGCCGACCAGGCATGTCGGCTGGCCGGCGCACCCGTCTGGCACCCGGTTTCGAACCTCCTCTATTGGACAGATGCGCATTCCGCTTGCCTCTATTCTTACGATCCGGGAGCCGCACGGAGCGTCCTGTCTCCCACGGCGGAGAAAGTGCTCCAGGTGGCCGCCTGTGATGACGGCAGCCTTCTCCTTTTTACCGCGGACGGGGCGCTCAAGGCTTTGCGCGGCACGAGTATCCTGACTCTCGCGGAACGTCTGCCGTTGGGTCCCGGGGCGCAGATCGACGCGGCGGCGGCGGATCGTCAGGGCAGGCTGTATTGCGCGGTGAGATCAAAGGGCAGGAAGGGGAGCTTGTACCTTGTCCACTCAGATGGCGCAATTGAGCCGGTGCCCGGCGGAGCGGGCCGGGTGTGCGGGCTGAGCTTCGATTCAGACGGAGGCCTCCTGTACTGCTGCGACGCGGTGACGCGGGAGATCTCCTGTCTTGCCCATGACAGCGCCACGGGCGCTCTTTCCAGCCGTGCAGTGGTTCACCGCGTGCCTGAGTCGCTGGGCGCGCCGCGGGGGATTGCGGCGGATGCCAAGGGCTTCGTGTGGGTTGCGGTCTGGGGGGGAAGCTGCATCATTCGACTTGCGCCGACCGGCAAGGAGGAGAGGCGCGTCTACTTCACGGCCAGGCTCCTCAGCGGGGTCACCTTCGGGGGGCCGGATCTCCGGGACCTCTATGTCGTTGCATCCGGCGGGGAGGACCGGAAGGCGAATGGACCGGGGGCGGGAGCGCTTTACAGGCTGCGCGCCGGCGTGAAGGGCGCGTCGACGGCCCTCGTCCCGGGGCGACTCCTCCCTTGACTCTGAAAGGGGCGGCCGCTATCATGCGGCCACTATCGTTTCTGTGAGGAGAGCCAATGGCAAAGAGCCATCGTGGAAAGGGATTGCAGGGGCAGGTACGAGGCGGTCGCGGCCTTTGCCCGCTGTGCAAGAGGACGGCGGTGAAAGTCGTCTATGAGGCGCAGGTGAAGGACAAGACCATCAAAGTGTGCAAGACGTGCAAGGCCGCGCTCAGCCACGGCAAGTACCAGCAGGAGGCAGAGGCCCTGGTTTCAGCCGCCCCGGCAGCGGCTCCCGCGTCGACGTAATCCCCTTCACTGACATACCCAGATCCTCTTCCCGTCCTGACCACGTCACCAAAGCTCGCGGGCGGGTTTCCCTATCCTGCCTGCTCTGATAGACTTCACTCCAGGAGACATGGGGAATGCCTGAGCCGGTGTTTGTCGCCCTTCTCATTGCGGACAGGGTCGTCACGGAGGACAACCAGAAAAAGGGGATCATCGGGACCTTCACGCAGTTCACCGTCCGCCAGGTCCCTGCCGCTCTGCCGCCGTGGTACATCTACGCCGCGGTGACGAACATTGCCGGCGAGCACGTCTTTTCCCTCAACCTTCTCTTTGACCGCAGTCAGCAGGTGATCTTTTCCGCCGGCGGGAAAGTGTCCGTGGATGATCCGCGCAGGGTGGTGGAGCTGGTCATCCAGGTGCCCAATGTCGTATTCCCGGAAGAGGGCACGTACAACGTTTCCTTCCATATAGATGCGGACCTCATCGCAACCCGGATCCTGGACGTCGTGAAAGCTCCCGAGCAGCGGCCCGTCATCCCTGGTCACCCCGGATAACAGGCATCCTTGAACCTGCAGCTCCTGGCGCAGTGGCGGCGCCGGCGTTCCAGCTGCGCCGGGTAGGATTCCAGGTCGATGCGGACCCGGGCCACCCCGGATTCCATGGCTGCCTTTGCAACCGCGGGGGCCTCCCAGAAAAGCAGGCGCGTGTCGAGCGGCGTCGGGATCAGGTAGTCCTCACCGAAGGCCAGGGAGGACTTTCCGTAGGCCTCCAGCACGCACTCCGGCACTCCCTCATGGGCAAGTGCCGCAAGGGACCGCGCGGCGGCCAGCTTCATCTGTTCGTTGATGGCCCGCGCGCGAACGTCCAGCGCCCCCCGAAAGATGAAGGGGAACCCGAGCAGGTTGTTGATCTGGTTGGGGTAGTCGCTGCGCCCCGTGCCAACGATCACGTCCCGGCGCGTTTCCCGGGCCAGCTCGTAGCGGATCTCCGGGTCAGGGTTTGCGCAGGCAAACACCACCGGTCGCTCTGCCATGGAGAGGAGCATGGCCGGGCAGAAGAACGTCCTTGCCTGACAGTCCCAGGAAAACGTCGGCGCCCCGCACGGCGTCCGCGAGCGTCCGTTCGTCCGTTGCCGCCGCGAAACGCTCCTTGTACGGGTTCATGTTCTCCTGTCGTCCCGCGTACACCACTCCCTTGGTGTCCACCAGCCGGATGTTTTTCCGCTCGGCGCCCATGGTGACGTAGAACTCCGCGCAGGCGATGGCCGCCGCGCCGGCGCCGCTGACCACCACCTTGATGTCGCCGATCTTCTTCCCGCTGATCTCCAGGGCGTTCAGGAGCGCGGCGCCGGTGATGATGGCCGTGCCGTGCTGGTCGTCGTGGAAAACCGGGATGTCGAGGGCTTCCTTGAGCCGCCGCTCCACTTCGAAGCACTCCGGCGCCTTGATGTCCTCCAGGTTGATGCCGCCGAAGGTCGGCGCCAGCGCCGTGACCGCGCCCACCATCTGGTCCGCCGTCGGGGCGTCCAGCTCGATGTCGAACACGTCGATATCGGCAAACCTCTTGAAGAGGATTCCCTTGCCTTCCATGACCGGCTTGGCGGCAAGAGGCCCCCGGTTGCCCAGCCCGAGGATGGCGGTGCCGTTGGTGATCACCGCGACGAGGTTGCCCCGCGCCGTGTACTCGAATGCCGCCTCCGGCGCGCGCTCGATCTCCTCCACCACGGCGGCCACCCCTGGTGTATAGGCAAGGGAGAGGTCGCGCTGGGTGTCCAGCTTCTTGGTCGGCACCACCTCGATCTTGCCGGGTCGGCCGGCCCTGTGATACTCGAAGACGTCCTGGGGGGTGATTGCTGCCATCGCCTATTTCCCGATGGTGTACACGGCGCCGCCTGTCCGCCCGAAGACCTCGGGCTGGTACATCAGCTCCGCCTGCACGGGCGGGGTGGGGAAGACGCCCGGGGTGGTCGTTCGGAACAGGAAGCTCACCTCGTGCTTGCCCCGATCGAGCTGGTCGAAGAAGAACCGCACCTCGCTGTCGTAGATTCGCGTCGTGTAGTCCGGTGCCGACACCTCCTCGTCTCCGGTGTCCCCGTTGTCCGAGTCCGCTGAGGCCTGCTGGGACGGCCGGCGGCTTCACGATCTGCGAGGTCACCAGGGACCCGTCGATCGGCTCCGCTCCCGAAGGGATGGGCGCGCGCAGCGCCACGAACGTCCTGTCCCGGGAGGAGTAGAAGACGACTTCATCGTGTAGACCTGGCCCAGCGCCAGCTCCGTCCCGTCCACCGTGTCGCCCTTCTGGTCCAGGATCTCCGCGGCAATCCCGATCCCTTCGTCCCTCGGGTCCACGTCTCCGGCCGCGATGGAGTAGCGAAGCTCCGCCGTGTAGTACAGCGTGCCCGTCCCATCCAGGGCGAAGGTAAGCGGCAGCAGCGTGCCCCCGGCAGCATGGTCTCCCTGCCCGGGCAGATGCGATGCCCGTCAGGTCCGCGGCTGGAACCTGCTTCCTGAACGGGGCCTTCGAAAGCCCTTTGAAGCTGCTGCGGGCGACCTCGGAGTCGCCCAGCTTCACCTGCGCCGTGAAGCTCGCCTCCGCCTCCTTGTTCTGGGCAGATCAGTTGCGCGAAAGCCTGGAGCACCCAGCCCGCGTTGCTCGTGTTGCCCCAGTAGCCGCTTGCGTTCGCCGTCAGCAGGTCGTTGGCAAGACCCAGGACGAGCTGCGAATCCGGCTGGAGCCGCGCATACAGCATGAGGAGGAGCGCCTTGGCCTGGATGTTGCCGCCGTACCAGAACCAGTCGTTCACCGTTCCGACAAGGGTGACCGTACGCGTGCCCACCCGCACGAAGTTCTTCATCCGGGTCAGGATCTTCGCGGCAGCTCTCCGGTCTCCCATCCCGTCGTATGCAAGGCCCAGGAAGCCATATCCGAAGATGCCGATCTCATCCCCTCTGGCCGCAAGGGCATCCGCCTTGTCCTTCTCCATTCTGCCGAAGAGGGAGAATACGTACACGGCATACGACTGCAGGTAGCTGTCGTCGTTGAGCTTTTCCCACCCCTTGGAGAGGTAGTCGAGGAGCGCGTCGGTATCCAGCTTCTCGGGGATGTCGAATCCCCGGTCCTGGGCCACCGCAAGGAGGTGCGCGACGCGAAGGGACACGTAATAGCTCGAGCGCCGCGGAGCGGGATCATCCCAGTAGGAAAACCCGCCGTCCGGATTCGCGAAGCGCTCCAGCGTCGTGAGGTCCGCCTTTGCGTCTCCGGCGAGCTGCGGGAAAAGGATGCGGGCGAACATCTTGCTCGTCACCTGCTCCAGGCAGTCGAAGGGGTAGATTTCGAGGAATCGCACCGCTCCCGCAAGGTTGGATGCGATTGTGGAGTCCAGGGTCAAGAACAGTCCCTCGTCCGGCACGCCAAGGAAGGTTGGCGGTACCACCACCGCTTCCCGCGAAGCGCTGGTCGTCTTTCCAATCACCGTGAAGGTCTCGCTTACATGCTCGGAAGCGACCCCGAGGGAGTCCTCCAGTCTTTCTCTCAGGATGTCCGAATCCACGTCGAAGAGCAGGCGGGCGGAACCCTCTTTCGGAGCCTGGAGGTCGAATGCGACTTCCGCGGTCGCACCCGCGCCGAGCTGGACTGTCTTCTTCGCGGCGCCTTTGAGCGCAAGAGGCTCGCCTGCAGTGAGTGACACGGTGACCGCGTGGGGCTTTGCGTCCAGGTTCGTGAGGACGACGCCTGCCGTTGCCGAGTCACCGACCCTCATTCGCCGCGGGAGCGCGGTCCGCACGTTGATGGGGTTCTGCACAAGGATCTCGCTCTCTCCCATGCCGAAAAGCTCATCCTTCGAGGCAACCGCGGTCGCCCGAAATCGCGTCAGCGAGTCCGGCAGGGTGAAGGTCACCGTGACGGTGCCGTCCTTGCCGGTCTTGAGACCCGTTCGAAAAACAGCGGTGGGATTGAAGTTCTTCCTGACGTTGACGCCAGCCCCCGCTTCCGGGGCGGCCTCGCCTTTCTCATCTCCACCGGGGAGGTCCCGTGCTTTCCACGTCACGGGGTCCAGGAGCAGGTCACGGGACTCATAGTGGGCGACCTTGTCAGGGAAATTGCCCTGGTTGTAGAAGAAGTCCAGCGGGCTGGGCAGGTGGTAGTCGATCAGATCAAGCACCCCTCTATCCGCAGCAACCAGGGCTACCTCCGCTCCAGCAAGCGGCTTTCCTTTCAACGTGGCCTTCACGGTGAGCGACGCCTGCGTGCCGGGGAGGTAGCTTTGACGGGAGCTGGTTATGTCCACGTGAATGCTTCGAGAATCGACCCGGACGGGAACTTCCAGGAGCCCCGAGTATCCTCGCGGCTTCCCGAAATCCGGCGAATCCGGTCCGTCCGCCGGCGGCTTGGTCCGCGGGGTGCCCGTGGACACGAAAACATAGAAGGTCGGGACATAGCCTTCCTTCACGGGGATATCGATGGTCGGCGCGCTCCCTTCGAGGGTCACGGCCTTTTGCTCGATGATCCCCTCCCTTTCAACGGTCACAAGGAAGTTCCCCCTGGCCACCGGGCTCTTGATCAGAAGACGGGCCGTGTCCCCCGGGGCGTAGCTCTTCTTGTCAGGAACGATCTCGATCTGCCGTTCATCCGCGCTGTTCCAGCGGATGAAGTCAGCCCCTGTAGAATAGAAGGAAACGCGCGTAAAGCTTTCCCTGCCCTGGGAGTCCTTGCCGGAGAGCTCGATTGCATATGAGCCCGCCTTTTGCGTTGCAAGCTGGACGCTCCCAAAAGGCATGTCGGGTCTCACGGTGAACTCTTTCTCTGTTGTCTCCTCCTGCTCCCAGTGCGTGTCAACCATGCCGCCCACCGCCCTTTCACGGACAAGCTTCCAGTCCTCCCGAATGAGCTTGCCCTGCGCCTCACCTGAGCGATACGGCTTTCCGTCAGGGTCCACGGAAACGACCTTGAGAGTGAACGGCACGTCCTTCTGGACGAAATACAGGGAGTCATCCGCCTTCGGGTTGGACGATATCAGTGCGCCCAGGAGCTGCTCAGATGAGAACACGAGGCGCGAGTCCTGCCTGGAGATTGCCTGCCGGTCGACATCCTCCACGGTTGCCGCAAGCTCGTAGTCGTACACGCGGCCCTTGTCACCGTCAGCCAGGGCCTGGGTCGCCGTGACTGTCCCGTCGCCGGAAAGGCTTCCGGCCTGCGAGCCGAGGTCTTCGGGGTAGGAACGCGTGACCGCCCCAAAGCTGTAGGGAGCCAGGGCGTCGCCGGGCGGCTGATACCACTGCTCCCGCCGGGTCCAGAACCAGCTCCATTTTCCCTGGGAGACATTTCCCCCCGCCAGGTACTTGCCGACAAAGCTGCCGCTCAGGGAATCACCCATGAACTTCCTGGCGTCCGGCAGGGAGAGATCAACGGAGAACGTGACCCTGCGGAAGTTGGCGATCTTGATCCACGCCTGGCCGGTTGCGTGGTCCTTGCCTCCGCTGGTCCGATTGAAAGAAAGAGACCAGTCCCCCGGCTCGATATCCTTCGGGAGGGTGATCTGGCCGGCGAAGCTGCCGGACGGCGAAGTGGTGCCGGTGAGGGAAGCGACGGGCTGGGCGTCCTCCGAGTCCGTCTTCAGGTCGACGCGGTATTTCCCGGCAGCCGCGGCGAGCTTTCCGACAACGAGGTCCTGGTCTATCCCGGCAAAGGAGACAGTCTCTCCGGGCCGGTAGATCCCCCGGTCAGACCACATGTAGGTGAGAGGGCGCGGCACCTCCGCCGAATACGGCTCCGAGGAGTTCCATGTCAGGCAGGGCATCTGGGATGGGCTCACGACGAGCCTGTCGTTTCCCTTGGTTATCTCTACCTGGGCGTCCTCTTCGTGCCCCCGGAATGCGTTCATCAGCGCTCCGGGAGGAACGACAAGCGCGGCCAGGCCGGAGGCATCCGTGGTGCCGGACGCGACACGCTGGCCACCCTTCCGCAGCGTCACCGTTGCGTCTCCCAAGGGCGCCCCCGTCGAAAGCGAGCCGGCAAGCACCACCAGAGAGTTGTATGCCACGTGCACGGAGGCCCCGATGTCCGTAACCTGGACCACCAGGTCGTCCGTGACCACCTGCGGGGTGTCGCTTTCCTCGAAGTTTCCCGTGAAAGCCCAGGACAGCCAGGCCGTTCCCTTGTGCTCGCTATTGAGATACGGGGACAGGTCGAAGAGCTCGAAATGACGCGTGTTCTTGGGGACCCGGCGCACGTCAATCCTCTTGCTCGGGTTGCCGGGCTTCTGCAGGAACGGCTCTTTCAACGGGCCCATTCCGAACTTCCCCGAGATCACGTTCTGGAACTCCACGGCGACCCGCGGAGGAAACTGGGACTCCAGGAGCTTCTGGCCGTTGGCGTGGAACACCACGAAGCTGGCCGCGGGCCCGACCTGGAGACTGACCGGCTCGTCCTGTCCCAGGGTCTGCCCGTAGACGTCCGTGAGCCCGCGGAGGACCTTCATGTCAAACTTCGATTCGAAGGGGACCGGGAGCTGGTTCAGGTACACCCAGGATCCCGAGACCTCCACGTGGCTTTCCAGCGAATAGTCCTTCAGCGGGACGTCGAGATTCGGGATGACGGTCTCTTCCGTGAGAGCGTGGTTGAAGCGCAGCACCGCGCTTGGCGATGCCTCTCCCATGGCGACCTCGCTTGTTTCCAGCTCGAGCGGCCTGAGCGTGTGGAACGACGCCGTGATGTCCTCCGAAGTCCCATAGTTCTCAGGTCGCGGCTTTGCGCCCTTTCGGACAACCACCTTTATGTCCGCATCCCTGGGCAGTGGCGCGATGGGCTTCAGGGAAACCAGGCGGGCAGCGTTCTCGTACGGCCCGAGCTCGCTCTTGTCCTTGATCACTGTTCGGGCGGCGCTGAAGCGCACCGCGTTGCCATCCGCCTCCAGGCGAATGAACGGAACGATGGTCGAGAGATCGACCGGAAAGTTGAACGTGACCACGATCTCTTTGCTCGCCTCAGGGATGACATCGTTTCCCCGCGGGCTCATGTTCACTATCCCCAGGGGCTCGGTGCGGAAGGTGAACTCCGTGTCTCCTGTGACCGCTTCTCCTTCCAGCGAGCGCAGGGATTTGTTCACGCTGACCTTGTATTCCGTTGCGGGGGCCAGCTGCCCCTTGGGCTCGAAGGACAAGAGCCGCGAGCCGTACCAGCGGAAGACACCGTCCACGCCGGGGGAGATGGAGAGCACGTTCGACGCGGTTACGGGTTTGGCAAGCTTCGTCAGGGGCACCACCGGTTTGTTGAAAAGGACCCAGACGCCGCCCTCCAGGTTCTCGTGGGGAACGGTGCCGCTGGGCCCCGTCTCCGCGACCTGGAACGGCAGGCCTTTGTCCTGGCCGGACTGCTGGTCGCTGTTGCCCGGCGTGTACAGGGCCGGGAAGCGCGATCACGCGCTGCGGGACAGGCGCCCGTGAAACGCTGCATGCCGCGACGAAGCCTGCTGTAAGCGCCAATCCGAGCAAGAGCCGGCACAACCTCTTCATGAAGGCCTCCTGGGAGAAGGCGATTGTACCTCGACACGAGCCCGGGGTTCAATGAAAACAATCCTGGTTGCGATAATCGCAGGCAGCCGTGCCTGTACCAGCCGTGCCTGTACCAGCCGTGCCTACTGCAGCGACCGCGGCGACTGCGGCGCCTACGGATTGACAAAACGGCCCACTTTGATCATATTTGCCACCGCATGGTGGGTGTAGTTCAATTGGCAGAGCACCAGACTGTGGATCTGGAAGTTGTGGGTTCGAGACCCATCACCCACCCGTAGCACGCCCGGAGGGCGTGCAGAGGTCGGCGCTCTGCGCTGACCGTAGCGCGAAGAAACAGCTACGGTCGGCAACTGCACACCGTGCGTGCGTTCGTAGCTCAGTTGGATAGAGCGCCGGGCTTCGAACCCGTAGGTCGCAGGTTCGAGTCCTGCCGGACGCGCTTCTGGAATCGAGGGCCGCTAGCTCAGTTGGTAGAGCAGAAGACTCTTAATCTTCGGGTCGCAGGTTCGAGTCCTGCGCGGCTCAAAAGTTTCTTCAGAGCAAAGATTTAGAAGTAGCCCGTCCCCAAAGATGCGGGACCAAAAGCAAATCGCTCTTCTGGGGATTTCGGTCAAGCCGCAACTGCATTGTGAACAATCATGCGCTCTGGGTGAAATACTGCCTGGTATTCCTCGGAGGTCTTTGGGCAAACCCACTTGGAGGCGCGTCATCTATCCCGCCCGTCTGATCCACTCTTCCACACGATCCAGCCACTCGCTCGTCAACGCTCGAAAGAGTCCCTCTTGTTCGGTGCAGAGTGCGTGCCCGCTGCGGTCGAGGACGGCAAAAGTTCCTCTTGGAAAGTTCTCCAAGAGCGAGAGGGCATTCCGATAGCCAACCAAGGAGTCTTGCCGACCCGTCAGGGTCAGCGTTGGGCCAGGGAACGGGGACTCCAGGCGGTCGACCTCGAAGGAAAAGGCCAGGTGCTCGTTCAGTCGCTTCAAGAACGTTTGGTCGGCCAGGGGCAGCGCTGGTTGGATGACGGTGCGGAACGACTCCACTTGCGCTGGGCTTTGAACCACGAACAGATCACGCAGGGGGCCTTCATCGGGTCGAATCATTTCCAAGAACTGACGGTCTTCGACCAAAACCTGTCGGGGCGGAATTATTTTCTTTGACTCCTCCATTTCCACCATCGGCATCATGAGCAGGACTCCGTCGACCAGACTTGCCATTTCGTGCACGAGGCCTCGCACGAGGTAGCCGCCGTAGGAAGTCCCAGCGAGTACGAAACGGCGGTTGGGGGCAAGCTCGCGGACAAAAGACTTGAGGATCTCCAGGACGTCGTCGTCGTTTTTGATCCATTCTGCACTCGAAGTTTTTCCCATTCCTGGAAGGTCGGGATAGATTCGCCGCCAACCCGAGCGAGCCGCGAAAAGCGGTTCCATGTCGGCCTGAATGTGACGGTGGTCGATTCCAAGGCCGTGAAGAAGGAAGAGCGGGATTCCTTCGCCAATCTCTTCGTAGTGGATGGGTAGGGACTTGATCGTCACTTCCACGGCAGACTCCTTCTGTGAAACAGCCCCGCCCAGCGCGTTGGCATAAGATACTGTGCAGACGACGCGGGCGACAAACACGCGCTCGGGCTTGTGTGAGATCTCTTGGCTCCACGAGCTTTGAATAGTAGACTCGACACGTCAAGCAGGAGGGCTTCCTATGCAGCAGCTATGGATCACCAAAGCGGGTCCACCCAGTGTCCTGAAGGTGCGCGAGGCTCCTGATCCCACCCCTGGACCAGCGGAGGTCCGAATCCGGGTAGAGGCAAGCGGCGTCAACTTCGCCGACCTGATGGCTCGCATGGGGCTGTATCCCGATGCCCCCAAGATCCCGTGCGTTGTTGGCTACGAAGTCGCTGGAGTAGTTGACGCGATTGGTCAGGGTGTGACCGGGTTCTATCCAGGTGATGCTGTCTTGTCGATGACCAACTTCGGAGGCTATTCGGACGTTGTCTGCGTTCCCGCTGTCCAGGTTTTCACCCGTCCGCTCAAAATGAGCGCTCAGGAGGGAGCGGCTTTTCTGGTAAGCTATCTCACGGCATACGGGCTGCTCGTTGTAATGGGCTCGCTTCGCAAAGGGGATCGCGTTCTGATCCAGAGTGCAGCGGGTGGCCTCGGCCTGGCCGCTCTGGACATCTGCCGAATCCATGGCGCTGAGACTCTTGGCCTTGCGTCTCCAGCCAAGCATGGTTTTCTGAAAGAGCGAGGGCTCGACTACGCTATGGACTCTCGCGCCTCTGATTGGGCCGAAGAGGTACGTCGGATCACCGAGGGGCAAGGAGTGGAGATTGTCCTGAACTCGCAAGGCGGTCAGTCTTTGCGTCAGAGCTACGAGCTCCTTGTCGCAACTGGGCGACTGCTCACATTCGGAGCCAGCAGCATTGCCCCCGGCAGCCGTCGATCAGTGGGCGCTCTTCTTTCGTTCATCACTTCTACGCCTCGTTTTGCGCCCCTTCGCCTGATGAACGACAGCAAAGGAGTCCTCGGAATCCATATCGGACACTTCCGAGGCCAAGAACGAAAGGTGCGTGCTTGGACCGAGGAACTGCTGACCTGGTACAACGAAGGGAAGCTTCACCCCCATGTGGACCGCGCGTTTTCGTTCTCCGAGGCACCAGAAGCCCACCAATATCTGCACGACCGCAAGGCAACTGGGAAGGTGATATTGGTCCCGTAACGGAGTGCGTCGAGGAGGCGCGCCGAGTAGACCAACGCCGTCCCTGCATTGACGGCAACGGCCACTCTACGAGTCGAAGCGCAACGGATACGCCCTCAGGGAACAGCCGCCGGCCCGGTCCGAGTATAAGGGGATAGATCGACAGCAAGTACTCGTCGACAAGGTTGAGACGCTCTGCGGAGGGGTTGTCCGTCCGTCCGTCCGTTTGGGCCAAACAGCGAAGAAATCCTCGTAGGTTCGCCGAGCATAACCGAATCGCCGTAGGGCATGCCCCGCCCGCCTTGAACAACGAAAACCGCGCTCTCGTGCTCGTGGCCGAGATGGTGGATGCGGCGGAGTGGGGCCACCCCAGGGGAGGGGACGTGTGGGGAACGGGCAACGGGCTTTCCCGCCAACAGCGTGACGGAGCTGCTCTGGCACTTCGTACACGCATTCCTCTCTTGCATGCTCATGAGCTCAATTCGTATCATCTAGCAGCATATGCTCGATCATCGCGACCTCAGGGAGCCCTCGCTGTTCACCCCCGGAAACCTGCTGCGGGAAGCCAGGCGACAGAAGTCGATGGTCAAGCGGCGGATCCCGCCGGTTTGCATGCTCGACCCTGACGGGGACATTGTCAGATACCTCGTCCGCAAAGGCCGGGCGACCCCCAATCAGGACTGGGCCTGCTACCACACCATGATGTTCGAGTGCAGGCTCGCCGACACCCGGGTCGGGATCGTGGGCAACGCAGTGGGGTCCCCGTTCGCCGTGCTCGTGGCGGAGGAAATGTTCGCATCAGGGTGCGCGCTGCTCGTGAGCGTGACATCCGCGGGACGGGTAAGCGAGCATACGGATCTTCCGCGCTTTCTTCTGATTGCCAAAGCGCTGCGTGACGAAGGGACGAGCGACCGTTATGTGCGGCGCAACAGTTCGAGCCGTCTCGATGCCGTGTTGCTCAAAGCGCTCCGCCCTGCCTTGAAACGCTCTCCGCCCTCTCTTGAGGTCGGAACGTCATGGACCACGGACGCTCCGTTTCGAGAGACGGCGACCGCCATCCGCCGTGCCCGGAAGCTGGGCGCGGACTGCGTGGAAATGGAAGCCGCCGCTCTGTACGCTTTTGCCAGGGCTCGGAAGAAAAGGGTCGTGTGCCTTGCTCATGTCACCAACTCAATGGCGCTGTCGAAAGGGGACTTCGAGAAGGGCGAAGAGGAGGGGAGTGTGGACTCCCTCACGGTCGTCGAGCTCATTCTTCGAGCTTTGCGGCACAATCGGCCCCCTGTTGATTGATCCGTGATGGCTGCTTGCAATGCTTTTTTTGGTTTGATATATTCCACTGTCGTTGCTACTATCCAGGCGAGAGTGGTGGAATTTGGCAGACACGCCAGACTTAGGATCTGGTGCCCAAAAGGCTTGAGGGTTCAAATCCCTTCTCTCGCAGTGGTGTAGGACACGCGGGAATAGCTCAGTTGGTAGAGCTCCACCTTGCCAAGGTGGATGTCGCGGGTTCAAGTCCCGTTTCCCGCTCAAGTCTTTTGGTCGTAAGCAATTAGATTGCGCTGCAGCCGAACATGACGTTCGGCGACCAGTGTGGTAGTCTGAGCCCTCCGTTTTCTAACTTCTTTCGCCATAAACAATTGAACAGACTCTTAGAGCTTCCTTTTCACAAGGTGGAGCTCTCCCGCGAACACTGCACTCCAGGTCTTTCACTGCTTCAGACCAGAAACACCCGCCCCGCATCGTCGAAGCCCGGCGCTGTCCTGCAGTTGGGGCAGCGGTGGCGTCCTGCCGCAACGATCTTCAATGGCCGCTGGCACATCGGACACTTGGTCTCCATGGGATAAACGTCCTTTCGGCTGCATGTTCGGCCTCGCCGTAAAGGTGATCAACAGGATTAGCGCAGCCACGATGAGGATCTTATCAAGAGTTCGGGGACAAGATCATACACTGTGGCTTCCAACGATCCTCGGCAGGACTTCCTCGGCTTTCCCGAGGATGGTTCGGTCGAAGCTGTCTTCCGACCCTATCAAGGGTTCAAGGTTGATGTAGACAGTCTCTGCTCCAGTGTACCGAGCCGAACGCATGTAGCCGTTCGCTGGGTACACGGTCCCTGAAGTACCGACGGAGATGAAGAGATCAACTTTCCGAAGGGCCATCTTCACTGCCCACTCAGCGTCGAGATCAGACCGCTCCCCGAAGAAGACGAGATCGGGTCGAAGCAGGGAGCCGCATTTCGGGCAGACGGGCTTCTTCTCAGCATAGCATTCGGTGTCGTCGAAGGGCTGGAGATCGCACTCGTAGTTTGAGCACCGTGTCCTGAGAACGCTCCCGTGCAGTTCGACCATGCGGCGGCTTCCCGCCTTCTGGTGAAGACCGTCAACGTTCTGCGTGATGAGGAGGAACTCCTGGTCCGTCCGAAGGCTCTTTTCCAGGCGGACCAACGCATGGTGGGCGGCGTTCGGCTCCGCCTTGAGCGAGGCGGACCGTAGGAGGGCAAAGAACCGCCAAGCCCCCTCGGGGTCATCGTCAAGCCCCTCTCTATGCGCGAACCGCTCGACCTTGGGATCGTTCCATAGTCCGTCAGGCCCTCGGAACGGGTTGATGCCTGAGGCGACAGAGACTCCTGCGCCCGTCAGGATAACGATGTTGCGGTAGTGGGCGAAGTTGAGTGCCTCAGCTTCGTCGAGTCGTTCGACCTCTGTTGTTTCATCGTTCATACAGCGCCCTCCTGGTCCGTTCGCGTCAGTAGATGCAACAGGTGAAGTGGAGGAATTGGCCAATACGCATCATGTCGAAAACCTGTCGCAACCTGGATCGAGATTTGTTGAGCGTATAGGCGACGTGGTCGGCAAGCAAGTCCTCCGCGATCACGCCGACATCAAAGGACCTTAGCAGAAAACCCTCGATAGGCCTCGGAAGGGCTGTGCATGTCGCTGGTGAAGAGGATTCTCACCGCTGACAACCCCTGCCTCGGTTGCGAAGAGTACGGCCAAACCCTCGGGGAAGCGCATAGTGTTTCAGCGTGCTTTCAAGACAAACTGTGTCTTCAATTGCCAGATCCTGCATCCATGATATGCGGGCAAGGTGACAAGCTTGACGACGTTGGTTGGGGCAAGCCATGATATGTTGAAGCTCAGACAGTGAGTCTCTGCTTCCGCGGGGCGACCCTTCTTGTGGCGCTTCAAGTCGCAACCCGCAGAGTACGGCGTTCGGAAAGCGATCAAGCAGGAGGCTGCTATTTCCTGGATCATGGTCGACATCGAAGCTGACGGCCCGATTCCTGGGGACTTCTCCATGATCGAGATCGGGGCGGTTGTGGTAGACATCGCCGCGAAGGACATGAGTCGCAGGTTCAGCGCGAACCTCCAACCGATCTCCGAGAAGTTCCTTCCTGAAGCACTCGCGATCTCTGGTTACACTCGCGAGCAGACCATGACGTTCGAGCGCCCCGAGAAGGTGATGGCGGATTTTGCGGGATGGATAGCTCGCGAAGGCGGCAACGGTCCGAGATTCATCTCCGACAACAACGGCTTCGATTGGATGTTCACTTGCTGGTACTTGCACCATTTCCTGGGAAAAAACCCCTTCGGCCACTCATCCACGAATCTGGGGTCGTTCTACAAGGGGGTGGAGCGGAGCTTCGCGAAAAGCTTCAAGGGTTATCGCCAGACCAGGCACAACCACAAGGCCGTCGACGACGCCGTGGGGAATGCCGAGGCATTTCTCGCGATCATCAGCAGGTTTGGTGTGAAGACGTAGGTGGCCTCGATGCAACCCGAGAAAGAAGCGGTACTCATGTCCTGGAGCGGCGGCAAAGACAGCGCTCTCGCCTTGTACGAGGTCCTGAAGAGCGGGGCTTACCACGTCGCGGCGGTGCTGACCACTGTGACCGAGGACTACGACCGCATCTCGATGCACGGCGTTCGCAGAGTGCTACTCGAGCGACAGGCGGAGTCGCTCGGGCTCCACCTGGAGAAGGTGTTGATCCCCAGCAAGGCCTCCAACGAGATTTATGAGCAGAGCTGGGAAAGCGTTCTTGCGAGGTACGGAGAGCAGGGCGTCAAGACGGTTGTCTTCGGAGACATCTTTCTGGAGGACCTCAGAAGGTATCGAGAGGAAAGGCTCGCTGTCCGCTGCCGCGCTCTGGTTTGAGAAAGTAGGGGAAATTGCCGAATTGCTGTAGTTGGGGATTCCCGGAGGAAGGACGGGAAATCGGGAACGGTGTACTCTGTCGCGGAGGACCGTCCCCGACCCCCAAACCAACACAGTACTTATACTCGACAGTTCTGAGAAAGACTATAGCCCCGCCGAAGTTTGGCGCCGGTGGCGGAGGCCTGCCCCTTCGCTGCGTTGCCCTGCCTGTGGGACTGAGGGCCAGTTCCATCGTCACGGCAGCTATCACAAGTACCACTTCTTCGAACGGATCCGCGTCGTGCGGGTACGCTGTGGACACTGTCGGCGCACTCACGCGCTGATCCCCAGCTTCTCGTTGCCCGGACTATCCATCGGCAGCGCGGAGGCCGAGCGCTACCTGGCCGCCCGGGAGGAGGGGGCGAGCCGCGGATGTGCCGCCGGGGAGCTTCTGGCCCGTGGCATGAGCCAGAGCTATCCCAAACGCTTGGAGCGAATGCTGGTCACGACGGTCACCCGTGGCAAGGCGCTGCTGGCTGCCCCGGGCAGAGAGCGGCTGCAAGGGCTATGCGTGGGTGCGTTCGGTTGTGGGCGATCTCGATCACCCCCTGGTGGAGCTGAATCGGTTCGGCCTGGCGCATGGGGTCAACGGAATGTGTTTGTGCCGCGCTTCGATCTTGCTTTTCTCCTCCTCGGTTCAAAGGAGGCGTGTTTCACATAACAAGGGCACTGCCCAGGAGGAGACTACCGCGGTAGCCTCAAGCCCATGAGAAAGACGGCAAGGAGGCAGTGCATGAATCACGAGGAGCGCGAAGTTCGGGCCAAGGAGATTGCAGCATTTCGCTACAGCCTGATCGCGGAGCTGGCCAACCCGTACCTCAAGCGCGAGGAGCTACGGGCGCTGATGCGCCAGAAAGCAGGGCGGGAGCATGAGATTCCCTTCCTGGGCAAGCGCACCTTGACGGAGAGCTGCCTACGCAAGTGGCTGACAGCCTATAAGGCTCGAGGCATGGAGGGCCTGATGCCCAACCCCCGCCGAGACAGTGGCAGTTCTCGTGCGCTGAGCCCGCAGGAGACGGCGCTTCTGGTCACCGAGCTTGAGACTCACCCGGAGCTCACCGCGACGGCCGCCTTGAAGAAGTTGCAGGCCCAAGGCGGCATCCAGTCCCACCCTTCCAGCTCCTCCCTGTCGCGGCTTGTGCGCTCGGCGGGGTTGGATCGCGAGGGACGCCTGCGAGTGCACCAGCAGGAACAGACACTGCCCTTCGAGTTCTTTGCCCCCCTGGAATGCGTGCAGGTCGATTGCATGTACACCGTGGAAGTGCCTGACTCCAAGGGCAGGCTGCGCCAGGCGGTGCTGCTGGCATTCCTGGATGATGCCACCCGAAGGATTCTCTATGCCTGCTTCGGCTTCAGCGAGAATGCACTGGCCTTCGAGTGCGGCATCAAACACGTGCTGGCCGCCCACGGCAAGATCGGACGCCTATACACAGATAACGGGGCGGGGTTTGTTTCGCTGCAAACACGCCGCATCCTGGACATCCTGGGCATCGTGCTGGTGCACTCACGTCCCTACAGGCCCAAGGGACGTGGAAAGATCGAGCGCTTCTTCCGAACCGTACGGCAACAATTTCTCAGCACCCACTGTGAATCACTGGCCAGCCTCCAGGACCTGGACGCACGGTTTCATACCTGGCTGGAAAGTGAGTACCACCGAAGCCCTCATCGCGGTCTGGGCGGCAGGACCCCGCTGGAGCTGTGGCTGGAGAAGGCTCATCTGATCATTCCCATCGACCCCACGGTGAACCTCGACGAGCTTGTTCAAGCACGAGGACATCCGCAAGGTGCACAAGGATTCCACCGTCACCCTCCACGGGGTGCTCTACGAGGTGGACTCCACTCTCATCGGCGAGCACATCCACCTGCGCTACGACGTCTCCATTCCTCCCCTGCGTCGCCGAGTCGTGGTCTTGCTTGACGGCAAGCCCCGTGCAGATGCCCGCATCGTGGATACCTACGCCAATAGTCGCGTCCGACGCGCCTTCAACTCCGACCAGTTGGTTGTGGAAAAGCAACCCAGCCAGTCTCCACAACCATCCACCACACCGGTGAGTGCCTCTTTGGCGGCCTCCCGACTACTCGATACCTCCAAGGAGCAGCGTTCATGAACTGGAAAGAGATGCTCAGCTACTACAGCCTGACTCAGTTGCCCTTCGGCAAGGAGATCCCCACCGAATCCCTGCAGCTTCTGCCCTCGGTGGAGAACAATCTCGCTGCCGCCCGGCTTCTGGTCGACACGCACGGCATCGGAGTGATGGTCGGCAAATCGGGCACAGGCAAGAGCTGCCTCTTGCGCCTGCTGGTCTCCCGGCTGCCCGCAGGTCTTTTCAAACCCCTGTATCTCTGCCACACCTCTGTGGGCATCCTGGAGTTCTACACCCACCTGTGCGCGCTTTTCGGTCTGTCCTCATCCTGCCGTCGCGCAGTCATGTTCCGCGACATCCAAGCCCACATCCTCTCGATGAACAGTTCGCGCCACTTGCATCCGGTATTGCTCATCGATGAAGCGCACCTTTTGAGCAATGAGATTCTGGCTGAGATCCGACTGCTGACCAACTTCCACATCGACTCGCTCAACGCCCTGACGGTGATGCTCTGCGGAGCGGAGACCCTCTCGTTGCGTTTCGGCTTGTCCATGTTGGAAGCCCTGGCCAACTCCATCACTGTGACCATTCCGCTGGAGGGACTCCCTCCTGAAGAGAGCATCAGTTTCATCGAAGGTCGTCTCAGCGCTTGTGGAGCACGGACGCCTCTGTTTACCAAGAATGCCCTCACCCTCGTTCATCAGGCATCCGGCGGCATTCTTCGTACCATCGGTACCATCGCCAACGCCGCGCTATTCAAGGCTTTCGTTGCCAAGAGCACTCAGGTGGAAGCCGAGCATGTGCAGTCTGTGGTGCAACGATGAGCCTTTTAAAGCGGGAATTGTATCCTGTCAATGCGGCAAAATACGCGCACGGGAACGTGGGAATCCCGCGGACCAGAGTGCGGCAGCTAACACTCGCCACGGTCGGCATGAGCGGGGTGTTTCCCATCTGGATGAGGGGCACGAAGGAGCTCGCGAAGTCGCTTATCTCGCTCGGATTCAAGGCGATCACGACCTGCGTCGACACCAACGTGCTTGGGAAGGAGTTTGTTGGCCGAGTCATCGACGAGGAATTCCTGGCGGACCTTCCAGCCTTCGTCGATCCGTGTGGTGAGAACGGCGAGTACCACTCGTTTGTCTTCGACGGGCCGATCTTCGGCGGGGCGGTACGATTCTCCGTTGGGGAGAAGGTTCTGCGGGACGAGCGTTTCTATTTCTGCGACTTGGTACCCGAGTAGGGCGACCGTTTCCAGTCCGATCAGATCGAATGCTGAGGCGGTGAGCGCCGACTCAGAATTGACCCACGGCCGCGAGGAGAGGAGAAGGGGGCGCTGCCCGCTCTGCCTTCCCCATAGAGGGAGCCGATCACTTTGCCCAACGTCCAGTAGTCTGAATGACCATTTCCGAAGAAGGGATATTGATGCTGAAGTAGCCACTTTCCTTGATCCCTCGATTCGTAAAGTCCGCTCCAGCAATCACAGTGGAAAACGGACCGAAGGGGTAGTTGCTGATTTTGGCTTTCGCCATAGAGAGGCCTCCTGGGAGTAATCCTGGGCTTGTGAATCCGAACGTGACCGTCTCAGCTTCATGGCTGTCGTCGTCGCGCATGAACGCGAGAAGCTCGGCTCGGGCCATAAGAAAGCTGATCCAGGACCATCGCAAATTGATACTTGCTCAGGCCGCCTTCGCGCATCAATAATTCCCCCAGGAGGCCGCACTATGCCAGAAAATCCCTTGAGCACTGCTCTCGAAATTGACCCGAAAGTTGTGGAGCACATGAGATCCACCGACGAGTGGGTCTTCTCCGACGGAGCCCTTTCCAAGAAGGTGAAGCTGCTCGTGGCGGTGGCTTTCGACGCGGCTCACGGCGCGGTCGGCGGCGTGAGGGGCTTGGCGCAGCGCGCGATCAGGGAGGGAGCAACGAAGGAGGAGATTGCTGAGGTTCTTCGTGTCGCCTATGTGATGAATGGAGTCGGAGCCATCTACATTGGATCGCAGGGCCTCAAGGATGTGATTTCATAGAGGATTTTTCGCCGGCGTAAGCATGAAAGAAAACCAATCAAGCGATACTGCGTTGGGAGCCTCGGCGATCAGGGCGGTTCATCAACTGCTCGACGAGAAGCCTCCTATTCTCGAAGACCCGATCTCGCCTTTGGTGATCGGCGATCAGGGCGTCCGCGAGATCTTGGAGCATCCAGAAAGATACAAAACGCTCTCAGCCAGGGCCCTTCGCTCCCATGTCGTGCTTCGAAGCAGATACGCGGAGGACGAACTACGTCTCGCTTCCGAGTCGGGAATCACGCAATTCATCAATCTCGGCGCCGGGTATGACACCTTCGCCTTTCGGCAACCGGAGTGGACTCGCGGGCTGAGGATCGTGGAAATGGACCACCCAGCGACCCAGGCTGCCAAGCGAAACGCGATTGAGAAGATAGGCTTGCAGATCATGCCAGGCGTAGCTCTCATCCCGTTGGATCTCGAGATAGGCGAGCTTTCGCTTGCCGTTGCAACGCCCTTCCTGGATCCGTCGCTCCCGACGTTCATCGCCTGTCTCGGCGTTCTGGCATACCTGCGAAGGGCAACCGTGGAAGCCGTTTTCCATTCCGCTGCGAAGATGCCGAAAGGCAGCAGGCTCTTGTTCGCGTTTGCTCCCCCCGAGACGGATTCTCCGTTCAAGAGCTCAGACGCCGCTTCAAGGGCTGCCGCGAAGGGCGAGCCATGGCATACGAGGCTTGACGTCGACGAATTGAAGCAGAAGCTGATGGCCAGCAGTTTCAGCGTGGTGCGCTTTCTGGATCCCGCGCAAGCCGCGGAGAGATACTACAAGGGGCGGCACGACCTTCCTGCGCCGAGCAAGACGCGGCTTTGCCAGGCGTTCGTCTGAGGGAACTCCAAAGATGCAAGATGGTCGAGCGAGTCACACAGCCCGGTACATGGCGCTCTTCCGCGCTATCGAGTCTACCAGACGGCCAGGGCGACGCCTGTTTCACGACCCCCTTGCCCGTCTATTTCTGAGTCCCAAACTGCGATTGGCCGCCGCAGTAGTGGCGGTCCCTCTGATCGGAAACATTATCCCCTGGATTCTGGACTTGTTCTGGCCAGGGGCACGAACTTCAGCGATTGCCCGAACCCGTTTCATAGATGATCGCCTTCGGCGTGCGCTTCAGGAAGGGTATAACCAGGTCGTCATCCTTGGCGCAGGATTCGACAGCCGTCCGTACCGCATGGCGGAGCTGGCAAACACAACGGTAATCGAGGTCGATCATCCAGCGACCTCACGCGAAAAGCAAAGAGCCTTGAGGAGCGGGATTCACGGGCTGCCTTTGAACGTCCAGTTTCTCGAAATCGACTTCAACACCGAAGGCTTGCAAGATGCGATGCGGCGTGTTGCCTTCGATCCCCTTGCACCGACGGTCATTGTCTGGGAGGGGGTGACCAACTATCTCGCAGAAGAAGCGGTCGACTCGACGTTCCAATCGCTCAGGGCGATCTTCGCACGATGCCTTGTCCTGTTCACCTACATAAACAGGGCAGTCCTTGAGAGTAGTGGGTCGTTCGATGGGACGTCGAGCGTGGAACAGCGGCTGAAAAAAGTCGGGGAACGATGGACGTTTGGCTTCGACCCAGCGGCTCTGCCTGTCTACCTGGGCGCTCGTGGATATGACCTTCTTGAGGACGTGGGGTCTGTCCAATACAGGACGGCTTACCTGCCGACCCGTAGACGGCTTCTTCGCGGCTATGAGTTCTACCGAATAGCGGCTGCACAAAGCGGGGAAGCGTGATCGAAATCGATGCTCACGATCTCGGGAAGCTTCCTCGTCGAATCACCAGGCGCCCTTGACGACGATGACACATCCCGCTCCCAAGTCTGGCAAATCACACTGACGATTCGACACTAACACCCCGCCTCCAGATGGAATGGATATTCAACGTGTCAGTAATGTTGGTGGTTGGATCGCCTTTGACCAACAACAAGTCTGCTCTGGCACCACGCGCTACGCGGCCGCGGTCCGTGAGCCCGAAGCGACGGGCAGGGACCGAGGTGGCCGATCGAAGCGCCTCAACGGGAGTGAGGCCGGCAGCAACCAGGAGCTGGAGTTCATGATGTAAGCTCGCGCCATGGGCGAGTCCTCCAGGGATGGGAAGAGGCTCCGAGACGTCACTGCCAGCAAGAATGTCCACACCTGCCTTGTGGAGGGCCATGACACTGGCGGAGGCCTCTTTCATCTTGCCTTGAGGATAGACATTCATGCTTCGCCCGGACCATGACGATGGTTCACGTGAGGTTCACGAGGCCGGGTGGACCGTAGTGGACCTTTCGCCTCAAATGTGAACCGCAGGGGGATCGCTACTTGGCTGACTGCCGTAGGAGCGGACTACTGGTTGTTCTGCCTTTGAAGCCTCACCGAGACAAGACAGACCTGAACGAAGTAGAGCGAGAAAGCGACCAGGAAGCCCGTCGCCATGCCATGCGAGTAGCCGTCGTTCTTGAATCCTGACAAGGTGAAAAGGACGCCGTTGACAGCCGAAAGAGTCGTACCCAGGAAAGCGATGATTCCGATGACGACCACGCTCCTCGTCTTCGTCACGAGGGAGAACACGAGACCGGCGATCGCGGCCACAACGAGCAAGGTCCCCAACACGGCATGAGTGAGAGCCTCTCCGCCTATCGAAGCGAGGATCTTCCAGAGGTCGGCAAAGCCAACGGGTGGAACCTCTTTGAGGTTCGGCGAAAGGTTTACTACCATTCCGAGTTCAAACTGGAGAGCAAGCAGGGCAAGCAAGACGATGACGGCAACACGAAGGGACTTCAGGTTGCGCATGAGAGGTCCTCTATGCTGAAAGCTACTCACCGAGCCATCGAAAACCAAGGGGACTGTGCCGTGCCTGAAGAGCCGCGCGGTTTCGAACGACGAATGCCCTCACGGTCGTTCGGAAATGCTGACGAGCCCGGGTGTTCCAGGGAGTGGAACACCTTTCGTTCCAGTGGAACACGCCTGGCCTGCATCGTTCACCTCCCGACACATTTCAATTCGGTCTGGCGACTCAATGCGCGATGCCTAAGTCACATAGCCGTATTAATTGCAACCCTCTGCCCCTGTCCCCATCCGATTGTTGCTGTGCATGCCTGCTTGGCCCCGCATTTGCTCCCAATGCGGCATGCGGAACATGAAACTCCTCCCCAGGCTCCTTGGAGGATTCGTCCTTGTTGCCTTGATAGTGGTGGGAGTGGGCTACTTCGGAGTCACCGGGAGCGCGCGCCTCTCGGGCCAGCTCGACGCGGTGGGCAAGGTAGTCCTTCCGAGCGCAACGGGCATCCTGAGGATGCGGCTTGCGATGTCGGAAATCCACTCGAGCGAACAGGCCCTTCTGAGAAAAGGACTGGGTGACTCAGAGAGGGCTGACGCGTACTCCATGATCGCCTCTGCAAAGCAGGAGCTGGACAAGGCCCGGGATGCCTACAACGCCATTCCAAAAACGCCGGCAGAAAAGGCGCTTTGGGACAGGTTCAACTCGACGTGGGATTCCTGGTGGAAAGTGCACCTTGCCTTCGAGGACCTGGAGAAAGACCACAGGGCCCGGCCATTCGACCAGCTGGCAGACATGGTGTACGACCAGACCATCTCGCAGACCCTTGACCAGGCAGCGGTACCCTTCGACGCGCTGACCAAGATCCTGGCGGACATCGACCTGCTGCAATTCCAGTATGCCGCCGCGGCTCTCAGCTCCGGCGCCAGGGCCACCGCACAGGTGCGGCTTGCGACGGCCGCGGGCTTCGCGGCCGGTCCCCTTCTTGCCCTTCTCTTCGGGTTCCTGATCGCCATCTCCATCTCCCGGCCGCTCGCAAAAGGCGTCGCGTTTGCGGAAAACGTTGCCCGTGGAGACCTGACTCAGCGCCTGGAGATTGCGCGGAAAGACGAGGTGGGGAAACTGGCCGTTGCCCTCAACAGCATGGTGGAAAAGCTGAACGGGCTGATGAAGGGCATCCAGGAGAGCGCGCACAAGGTTGCCTCCTCGAGTGAGGCCCTGAGCACGGCGGCCTCCCGCCTCTCCGAGGGAGCGCAGACCCAGGCGTCCACCCTCGAGGAGACGAGCGCTTCCGTGGAAGAGCTGACAGCCTCTGTGGACCAGGTCTCGGAGCATGCGCAGGCGCAGGCGGCGGCCGTCGAGCAGGGCACCAGCTCCATGACGCAGGTGCACACCGCCATCGAGGATGTGACGCAGAGCCTCAGCGCGATAGCGGATCTGGCGGAGAAATCCGTGGAGAAGTCTGTCGAGGGGGCCCGGGCGGTCCAGGAGGTTGCCAGGGGCATCGGCTTGATTGCCGAAGGCTCCGGGAAGATCGGGGGGATCGTTTCCGTGATCTCCGACATCGCTGACCAGACAAACCTGCTGGCCCTGAACGCCTCCATCGAAGCAGCGCGCGCGGGGGAGCACGGGCGGGGATTTGCCGTCGTTGCGGAAGAGGTCAGCAAGCTTGCGGACAGGAGCTCAGCGTCCACAAAAGAAATCGAATCGCTGATCCGGGACAGCGAAAGGAACGTGACCAGGGGAGTGCAGACGGCGCAGGGATCGCAGGACGCCATGGACCAGATACGAGCTACCTCCGAGACGGTGAGGGGGATGATTGCCGGGCTCTCACAATCCATGGCGAAACAGCTGGCGGCGGTCAGAGAGCTGGCAAACGCGTTGACGAACGTCAACGAGATGAGCCGGAGCATCTCCGCGGCGACCGAGGAGCAGACGACGAACGCGAAGCAGGTCTCGAAAGCCGTGGAGAGCGTGAACGATGTGACCCAGGCTGCCGCCGCTTCAGCCGAAGAGATGTCAGGCGCCACAGATGAAATGTTGCTGATGGCGCAGGACCTGCAGAGACTCGTGGCGCAGTTCCGCGTTGCCGAGGGAGCGGGCCCGGCGCCGGCGCTGGGTCTGGGGCAACCGCGGACGCCGAGCCTGGTTGCCGACGGGCCCGGCCAAGCTGTATAGTATAAAGCATATATTTACGGCGCTTGACTCGAATCGCCCCGCGATATACCGTGGCATGCGGATCGCTGCGCGCAAGCGGTTCGTAACTCACGTCGAAAAAGGAATTGCAGGGTGAACGCAACGAAGGAAGTCCAGCTTCTCGAAAACTCGCAGGTGAAGCTCACCATCCGGGTCCCGACGGAGGATGTCAGGAAGCAGTACGACGACATCCTCAAGGAGTACACGGAGAAGGCCCACCTGAAAGGCTTTCGGCCCGGCAAGGTCCCCGCGGACATCATTGTGCGCAAGCTCGGTCCGGCGCTCATGGACCAGACAAAGTCCGAGGTGCTGGAGAAAAGCCTCTCCGAGGCCTTTGAGAGCGTGGAGCAGAAGCCCATTCCCTACGCGACGCCAGAGATCAAGGCGGACAACGCGCTGGAGCTTGGAAAAGAGTTCGCCTTCGAGGTGATCTACGACACGTGGCCGGCCGTGGAGCTGGGCCCGTACGCGGGCCTGGAGATCGACCAGCCGCAGTGGGAGATCACGGATGAGGACATTGGCCGGGAGCTCAAGGGCATCCAGGAGCAGAACGCTCTTTTCACCGACAAGGAAAGCGGCGAGGTGGAGAAGGGCAACATCGTGAACGTGGACTACGTGGAGATGGAGACGGGGGCGGAGAAGCCGGGGACCAAGAGGGAGGCGTTCGTCTTCGAAGTGGGAACGGGATACAACGTCTACAAGATTGATGACGAGCTGGTCGGGATGAAGAAGGGGGAGATGAAGACCATCACCAAGATTTTCCCCGAAGACTTCGAGACCGGCGCCCTGGCTGGAAAAACGGTCAACCTCAGGGTGACGTTGAACAGCATCAAGGAGAAGAAGCTCCCCGAGATCAACGATGAGCTCGCCCAGGACATCAGTGAGAAGTTCACCGGTCTCGACGATCTGAAGACCGATATCCGTTCCAAGCTTGAGCAGGCCGTGAAGCAGAACGTCCGTTCGCGCACCGTGTCCCGCATCCTTGACTCGGTTGTGGAGACATCGAAGATCCCGCTGCCGCAGTCCATTGTGGACTACCAGCTCGAGAACATGTGGCAGGAATACGTCAGCCAGATGCGGATCGAGGAGAAGAAGCTCGTGGAGCTCCTGGAGACGCAGGGGACCACCATGGAAAGCCTGCGCAAGGACTGGCTGCCGTCCGCGGAAAAGCGGGCGAGGCTCCAGCTCGTCCTCTCCGAGATCGCCCGCCGGGAGAATATCGCAATCGAGGAAGGCGAGCTGGATGCGGAGATCGCGAAGATGGCGGAGGAGCGCAAGGTCAAGGCCGAAGAGCTCAAGGAGAGCCTCGCGCGGAGCAACCTCGTGGATTACATGAAGTCGAACCTCAGGATCGACAAGCTCTACGACTTCCTCCTCTCCAAGACCACCCTGAGGACCGGTGACAAGCGGAAAGTATTGGACATATTGACGGGGAATTAGGTACCATTCAGTATGACGAAAATGGAAGGGCAGCTCATGGAAGAAATGGACACGAACCTTGTCCCGATCGTCATCGAGCAGACGGGCCGAGGGGAGCGTTCCTACGACATCTATTCACGGCTCCTCAAGGACAGGATCGTTTTCGTGGATGGCGAGATCTACGACGTGAATGCGGACCTCGTGGTCGCGCAGCTCCTTTTCCTGGAGTCGCAGGACCCCGAGAAGGATATCCATCTGTACGTGAACTCTCCCGGGGGAACCGTGACCGCGGGCCTTGCGATCTACGACACCATCCAGTACATCAAGCCGGACGTGCAGTCCATCTGCCTGGGACAGGCCGCCTCCATGGGCGCGCTGCTCCTGGCGTGCGGCGCCCATGGCAAGCGCGTTGCGCTTCCCTCCTCGAGGATCCTCATTCACCAGCCCTGGGGAGGCGTTTCCGGGCAGGCAGTGGACATCAGCATCCAGGCGCGGGAGCTGGTGCGGATCAAGAAGCTCATCATCTCCTACTTTGCGGAGCACACGGGGAAATCCGCAGATACTGTGGAAAAGGACCTCGAGAGGGATTATTATATGTCCGCGGAAGAGGCCCTCGAATACGGCCTCATCGACAAGATCCTAAGGCGGAGCAAGAGTGGCGAAAACCCCCAAAAGTGACGGCTTCAAGGTCTGCTCTTTCTGCGGAAAGAGCGCGGACGTGGCGCGGCGCCTCATTGCCGGGCCCGGCGTCTTCATCTGCGACGAATGCGTCAACGTCTGCAAGAAAATACTCGATGAAGAGGAAGAAAACCTCTCCATCGAGTTCACGGAAGACATCCCCAAGCCGCGCGAGATCAAGGACTACCTGGATCAGTACGTGATTGCGCAGGAGCAGGCCAAGAAGGTCCTCTCCGTCGCGGTCTACAACCACTACAAGCGCATAGCCCTGGGTCACAAGGTCCAGAACGACGTGGAGCTGGAAAAGTCCAACGTCCTTCTCATCGGGCCCACGGGGACGGGAAAGACTCTGCTCGCCCGCACCCTTGCGCGCAAGCTCAAGGTGCCTTTTGCCATCGCGGACGCCACCACCCTCACCGAGGCCGGCTACGTGGGGGAGGACGTGGAGAACATCCTCCTGAAGCTCATCCAGAACGCGGGAAACAACATCTCCGCCGCGGAGCGGGGCATCGTCTACATCGACGAGATCGACAAGATCGCCCGCAAGAGCGGGGACAACCCGTCCATCACGCGCGACGTATCGGGGGAAGGGCGTCCAGCAGGCGCTCCTGAAGATCGTGGAAGGCACGGTGGCCTCGGTGCCGCCGCAGGGCGGCCGCAAGCACCCCAACCAGGAGATGCTGCGCATCGACACCACCAACATCCTCTTCATCTGCGGCGGGGCGTTCGTCGGCCTGGACAAGATCGTGGAGCAGCGGACGGTCGCGCATCCCCTGGGCTTCGGGTCCGACCCCAAGGGCCTCGGAGAAAAGGACCTGGTGGAGCTCTATAGCCAGCTCCAGCCGGATGACCTGATCAAATACGGGCTCATCCCGGAGTTCGTGGGCAGGCTTCCCATTGTCGTCCCGCTGGAAGAGCTGGACGCGGATGCCTTGCGGCGCATCATCACGGAGCCCCACAACGCCATCCTCAAGCAGTACAAGGCTTCCTTCAAGCTGGACGAGGTGGAGCTGGAGTTCGACGAGCGCGCCATAGACGCAATCGCGCACAAGGCCATAGAGCGCAAGACTGGCGCGCGCGGCCTGCGTGCCATCGTCGAGGCCCTGATGATGGACGTCATGTTCGATATCCCCTCCCTCAAGGGCGCCAAGAAGGTCGTCATCACCGAGCGCGTGGTCACGAGCTCCGAGAAGCCCGAGATCATCCTTTCCGGTCAGAAGAAGACCGCCTAGCGCTTTCAAGCGCAATGAAGATCCTCCTCAAGAGACACGAGATGTTCATGGTCCCGCTGAAGGACCTGGCGGTTTTCCCCCGGATGGTCGTGCCTCTGTTCGTGGGCCGAAGACGGTCCCTGCGCAGCGTGGAAGAGGCGATGCGCCTGGGTCGGCCGCTCTTCCTGGTGTCGCAAAGGAAGACCGGCGTGGAGGAGCCGGATGAGCGAGATGTGCACGACGTGGGCACGGTGGCGCGCGTGCTGCAGATGCTCAAGCTTCCGGATGGGAAGATCCGGCTTCTGGTCGAAGGGCTGGAGAGGGCCGCCATCTCGAAATACTCGGAGACGCGGGATTCATTCCGCGTGATCGTGAGGCCGCTGCCGGAAACCCGGGACATCACTCCCCAGATGTCAGCCCTCATGCGCACGGCGCTCTCGCAGTTCACCCGGTTCGCCGAGGTCTCCAAGAAGGTCCCCCCGGAAGCCGTCACCGCCGTGGAGGGCGCGGAGCTGCCGGACGCCCTCGTTGACCTGATTGCGGGAAACCTGCCTCTGAAGCTCCCCCAGAAGCTGGAGCTCCTCTCCATCGAGAACCCGGAGACCCGCCTGGAGAGGTGCGCGGCAATCGTGGCTTCGGAGATCGAGGTGCTCTCCCTGGAGCAGGAGATCACCGGCAAGGTCAAGCGGAAGCTGGAGAAGACGCAGAAAGACTACTTTCTCAACGAGCAACTCAAGGAGATCCAGCGGGAGCTGGGCGCGGAGGGGGAGGACCCGACCGGCGCCAGGGAGCTGGAAGAGAAGGTGAAAGCCAAGGGGCTTCCCGCCGAAGTGGCGGAGAAATGCCAGAAAGAGCTCAAGCGCCTGGGTCGCATGCAGCCCATGTCACCGGAGTCTGCGCTCCTGCGGACCTACCTGGAATGGATCGTGGACCTGCCATGGAAAGAGGCCACCGCGGACAATCATGACATCGAGCGCGCCCGCCAGATCCTGGATGAAGACCACTACGACCTGAAGAAGGTCAAAGAGCGCATCCTCGACTTCATTGCGGTGCGCCAGCTCTCCCCCACGGTGAAGGGGCCGATCCTCTGCTTCATCGGTCCGCCCGGGCACGGGCAAGACCTCCCTTGGCCGCTCCGTTGCGCGCTCCCTGGGACGCAACTTCGTGCGCGTTTCCCTGGGCGGGGTCCGGGACGAAGCAGAGATCCGCGGGCACAGAAAGACGTACGTCGGCGCGCTTCCCGGCAAGATCATCCAGTCCATGCGCAAGGCTGGCTCACGCAATCCGGTTTTTCTCCTGGACGAGATCGACAAGATGAGCTCCGACTGGCGGGGAGACCCTGCCTCCGCGCTGCTGGAGGTGCTGGACCCTGAGCAGAACGCGACCTTCATGGATCACTACCTCGAAGTGCCGTATGACCTGTCCCACGTGATGTTCATCACGACGGCGAACTCCTCGCACAACATTCCCTATCCGCTTCGCGACAGGATGGAAGTGATCGAGATCTCCGGATACACCGAGTTCGAAAAAGAGAAGATCGCGGAGAGGTTCCTCGTTCCCAAGCAGATCCGGGAAAACGGGCTGGGCTGGGCAGACATCACGTTCCAGAAGTCCGCCATCCTCAAGCTCATCAGGGGTTTCACGATGGAGGCGGGGGTCCGAAACCTCGAGCGGGAGATTGCGAACATCATCAGGAAGGTCGCGCGGGAAGCGGTGAAGCAGGGCAGGATGCCTTCGGCGGCGGTCCCGCCGGCGGAGCTCGAAAGCCCGGAGGCGGCCGCACAGGGGGAGACACCTTCCGCCGCCGCAGCCGCGCCCGACGTCACTGCTGCTCCGGCGTCCGTACCTGATGCAGCGGCAATTCCGGCAGCCGACCAGACCGCCCCCGTGCCTGAGCTATTCAAGGTCACCGTCACCGGCAGGAATGTGGAGAAGTACCTCGGCAAAGTCAAGTTCCTGGAAAGCACCTTCTCCCGTGACATGAAGCCGGGGCTCGCCTACGGACTTGCGTGGACCGAGGTGGGAGGACAGCTCCTCCCCGTTGAGGTGGCCATCCTCGAGGGAAAGGGAGAGCTCATGCTCACCGGAAGCCTCGGGGACGTGATGAAGGAAAGCGCCCAGGCCGCGCTCTCTTTCCTGCGCGCCCACCATGCGACCCTGGGCATCCCGGCGGATTTCACGAAGGACCGCGACATTCACATCCACGTTCCCGAGGGGGCAATCCCGAAAGACGGCCCATCCGCGGGCATCACCCTGGCCGCCGCCGTCCTTTCCGCCGTCACGGGGGTCGCGCTGAAAAGCGGCTTCGCGATGACCGGGGAGATCACGCTGACCGGCCGGCTCCTTCCCATTGGCGGAGTGAAGGAAAAAGTGCTGGCCGCGCACCGCTACAAAATGACGCACGTTCTCCTCCCCCTGCGAAACGAGAAGGACCTGGAGGAGATCCCCGCCGAAGTGCATCAGGACATGGGCTTCGAATTCGCGGATTCGGTGCTGGATGCCATTGCGATACTGTTCCCGCGGGGGAGCTTTCCCGAGGCGGATTCAGCGGGGCAGCCCGGCCGCCAGGAGGACCATGCGAAGCTCCCGGAAGGCGCGGCAACGCCTGAGGACGACGTCCCGCTGACCCAGCCGACCGTCTAGGAAGCAGACGCTGCCCGCCCGGGAATTGCCCCCCCGGAATTTCTGTATATTCATTCCACCATGAATAGTCTTGACCGGTCCGTGGCCTGGGCGCGCATGAATATGCCCCTGACGGAAGGAGAAATCGCCGCGCTGGAAAGGCTTGAAGGGATCCGGCTGGCCTGCTCCATGCACCTGGAGCCGAAGGCGCTCCCCTTCTTCGAGGCGTTCCTCGAAAAGGGCGGAGAGCTGTTCCTGACGACGTGCAACCCTCGCACCGTGCGTGATGAAGTGGTCACCCGCCTGGTTTCGCGCGGCGCCGCGGCGCATGCGTGGAGAGACATGACGGGGGAGGACCAGGCGGAAGCGACGAGGCGCGCTCTTGCCTGGGGACCGACCCACCTGTACGAAATGGGAGCAACGTTCACCGCGCATGTCCTGGAAACGGCCGCAGAGGTTTCCGTCACCGCGGGGCTGGAAGCAACGGGGTCCGGGATCTCGCGGATCGCCGGGCTCACCCGGGACGGTCTCGTGCTCGGCTTTCCCGTGTTCAACTGCGACGACGTTCCGATCAAGGAAGGCCTGCACAACCGCCACCTGGTCGGGCTGAGCACCTGGAATACGTTCATGGAGCGAACGCAGCTCAGCCTGCATGGCCGCCGCGTCCTGGTGGTGGGTTTCGGCCTGGTGGGGCAGGGAGTCGCCGAGGTGGCCCGGGCTTTCGGCGGGACCGTGAGCGTCGCGGAATCGGACCCGTCCCGCGCCCTGTTTGCCGCGTACGCGGGTTACCCTGCCGGCCGCCTGGAGGACCTGGTGGACCAGGCGGACGTCATAGTGACCGCGACGGGCAGGCCTGGCGTCCTGAACGCGCGGCATTTTGCGCACCTGAAAGGCGGGTGCTTTCTCCTGAACGTCGGTCACACGCCGGATGAGATAGACGTTGCCGCCCTGGGCCCTCGGAACGAGATCCTTCCCTTCGTGGAGCAAGTGGCGCCATGTGGCAGAAAGGCGTTTCTTTTTGCAGGAGGGTCTATGGCCAACCTCACCGCGGGGCAGGGCGATTCGCTCAATTCCTTTGACATCACGATGGCGACCCTGGCTTCCGGCGTCCGCTTCCTGGTCAGCCGGGAGGCCGGCCGGTTTCCCGCGGGCCTTCACGCTCTTCCCCGCAGCGCGTGGGAGCACGTTGCCCGCCTGGCCTCAGGTGTTTGACGCGCTGCGGCGGTGACCCTCCATCCGACGCCTGAGCTCGCCCATGAGCGATCGCATGGCCTGATCACCCCGATCGACGAGCTCATCCAGTTTTTTCAGGTTCCTGTAGTGCATCCCGCGCAGGTCGGGGTTGACCGTCACGTCCGCGTCAGCCAGGCCTTTCTGGCCCGCGCTGCCCAGCAGAATGTCGAAGGTGTAATAGGCGATATCGAGGATGTTGCGGGGAGGGCCGGATTGCTGCTTGCGCGCGTGCAGGTTCACCGCTATGACCACATCCGCTCCCAGCCTGCGCGCAACGTCGGCCGGCACGTCATTCACAAGCCCCCCGTCAACAAGGGCAGACTCACCGTTACGGACCGGCTCGAAGAGCCCCGGCACGCTGCAGCTGGCCCGCACGGCCCGGGCCACGGATCCGGCGGTGAAGACAACCGGCTCACCGCGTTCGAGATCCGTGGCGACAGCCGCGAACGGAATGCGCAGGTCGGAGAAATCACGCACCCCGATCATGGCCTCCACGTAGCGTTCAAGCTTGTCGAGGCGCATCATCCCCTGCCGGGGAATGGTGAGGGATACGATGTGGGACCATTCCAGGCGGCGGGCCGCATCACGGATCTGCTGCCATGAGCGTCCCGCGCAGAAGGCGGCGCCCACCACGCTTCCCGCGCTGGTGCCGGCGACGCAGTCCACACGAATGCCTTCCTCCGAAAGGACCCTGAGGACGCCGATATGGGCAAGACCAAGCGCGGCGCCCCCGCCGAGGGCGAGCCCGATGCGGACGCTCACGTCAGGAGGATAGCGGCGACGGTGGACGGGAGTCAAGGTTGCCCGGTGGACGACACCGCGCACGGGTGCCTACATTTGTGACAAGGAGCACTTTTCCATGAAAGAGCACATTCGACCGGCCACCCCGGTTCTGGTCATCTCGATTGCCCTCCTTCTTGCGGGCGCGGCTGCCGCTGGCTTTGCGCAGGCGGCAGTGCCCGTGTCGATCGACGGCACGGTGACGTCCATAAGCGCCACGCGGATCACTCTCACGGCAGCGGACGGCAGCACGAAAAGCGCCACTGTTTCCCCGGGCACACTGGCCCTGGAGCGGCGCAGTGCGACACTCTCCGACATCCGTGAGGGAGACGCCATGGGAGTCACCACCCACCGGGCGGAGGACGGCGCAATGACGGCGACGGCAATCAATATCTTCTCCGCGGAGCTGTACAAGGTCGTCAAGAAGGGGCAGTTCCCCATGCAGCAACCGGGCCAGATCATGACCAACGCGGTGGTCACGGCGTTCCTGCCCAAGGGAGACACGCATGCGCTCACCATGACCTATAATGGTGAGAAGTTTCCCATCGTGGTCCCCGGCAGCGCCGAGGTTCACCGCCTGGTGACCGTGAGCCTGGCCATGGTGAAGGCAGGAATGCACATCCTGGTCAGAGGCAGTCCGAACGCCGACGGGAGCATCAAGGCGGCCGTGGTGAGCTTCGACAGTCCGCAGGGATAGCCGCGCAATCTTCCCTTGCATATTCGCGCCCCCGCGGCTAAGAATAGTGGACGCCGCCGGGCGACCTCCGCGCGGAGAGGTATGCCTCGGCGGGGCTTTGGGGGCGCTTCCTGAAGTATCGCAGCATTCGAGCAAAGCTCCTCGTCTACTTCGTCGCCGTCATAGTGCTGCCCCTCCTGACCCTGGGAATCCTGGGGCCGTCCATCTCGGCGCGGATCATCGAGAGAGAAGTCACAAACCACACGGTCCAGCTGATCCGGCAGGTGACGCGAAATATCGAGTTCTATATCCGGGAGATGGAGGGCATCATATCGATCCTCGCCGAGGATGGGGATATCCAGGCCTTCTACGGCATCAGCGACGCCGGAGCGCCTTTTTCCCCGCAGCGGAAAGCCGGGGCCTTGCGCCTTCTTGGCAACATCACCCAGGTAAACACGGAGATTGCCGGTATCCTCCTGGTGAACGATCTGGACGGGCACCTCAGCAACGAGATCCAGCCGATAACCCGGGACCCTCTCTGGGAAGAGGGGTGGTATCGTCAAGCGGTGCGCTTCGCGCCGGCCGTCCAGCTTCTCCCCCGGCCCGTTGGCAGGAACCTGCGGAACACCCCCGGCTACAGCGCTGACGACGTGGTCTCCATCGTGAAGGCGGTCATGGACCCTCGCACCGGGCGGGCCCGGGGAGTGGTCCTGATCGATATGAAGCTGCAGGTCGTCCAGGACATCTTCGTCGACATGAAAGTCGGGCAGGGCGGGTTTCTCTTCATCGAGGATGCGGAAGGCGGCACCGTCTACGCGCCGGTCAATCCCGTCGTGTACCGCGTGAGAAGCGAGTGGCTCACGGGCCCGCGGACCAGCACCATGCGCAGGATCAGGCGGCGCCGGACTACCAGATCATCGCCCAGAGCTCGGATTACACCAGATGGAAGACAATCGGAGTCTTCCCGCTGAACGAGATCATGAGCCAGGTGAGCCTCATCCGGTACTACTCCTTCATCATCGCCGGTGTGACGCTCCTGGTTGCCGTGATAGTCTCCATCTTCTTCACGGGATCGATCGCCCGGCCGGTCATTGCGCTGCGGGCCCTCATGAAAGAGGCGGAGGAGGGGAACCTCGCCGTACGCTTCAAGGGACACCAGGAAGACGAGATCGGCTACCTGGGCAAGAGCTTCAACACGATGATCGAGGAGATCCAGAAGCTCATCGACCTGGTCTATCGAGAGCAGCAGAGCAAGAGGGAGGCGGAGCTGAAGACGCTTCAGGAGCAGATCAAGCCGCACTTCCTCTACAACACCCTGGACACCATCCAGTGGATGGCGCAGGACCACGGGGCGAAGGACATCGTCCAGGTCGTGGGCGCCCTCACGAGCCTCTTCCGCATCGCCCTGTCCCGGGGCAAGGAGATGATCAGCCTGAGCGACGAGCTGGAGCACGTGCGAAGCTACCTCATCATCCAGAAGCTGCGCTACGAGGACAAGTTCGATTTCTCGCTCTGCGTCCAGGACGAGGTGCTGCCGTACATGGTGCTGAAGCTGACGCTCCAGCCCCTCGTGGAGAACGCGATCTATCACGGGATCAAGGAACGGCGCGGGCACGGGTCCATCCGGGTCGAGGCGCTGCGAAGCGACGGGGTGCTGGTGCTGCGCGTGCGCGATGACGGGGTCGGGATGTCGGAGGAAAAGCTTGCCGCCGTCCGCGCCCTCCTCACGAAGGCCCCCGAGGAAAGCTCCCAGAAGAACGGCTACGGCATCTCGAACGTGAACGAGAGGATCCAGCTTTCCTTCGGCAAGGATTTCGGGCTTCGCTTCGAGAGCGCGCCCGGGGAGGGAACCACCGTCGAGATCCTGCACCCTCTGATCCAGGGGGAGGTATGAGGCGACCATGTGGAAAGTCCTGATTGCGGATGACGAGCCCAAGATCCGGCGGGGTCTCCGCTCGACCATAGAGCAGATACGCCCGGACATGCGGGTGGTTGCGGAGGCGGAGGATGGGGAAACGGCGCTTGCCCTTGTCCAGAAGGAGAAGCCCGACATCCTCATGATCGATGTGCGCATGCCCTTCCTGAACGGCCTTGACCTGATCCAGAAGATCAACGAGGTCTGGCGGGACTGCGTCATCATTGTCGTGTCCGGACACGACGAGTTCGAGTACGCCCAGCGCGCTCTTTCCCTCAGGGTCTTCGAGTACGTGCTGAAGCCCGTCCCCCGGGACGCCCTTGCATCCGTGCTGGTGCGCGCGGAGGCGGAGCTCACCGCCGCCCGGCAGCGCAACCATTACATGAGCTGGGCGCACGAGCAACTGGAACGCAACATGCCCATCCTCCGCGAGCAGCTTTTCCGCGACTGGGTGCGCGGACGGCTGTCCCGTTCCGAGATCAAGGAGCAGGCGGCCTTCCTGGGCATCGTCACCACCGGCTACCGCATGATTGCGCTCGTGCACGTCATGGAGAAAATGGCGACGGCCGAGCTTTCCCGGGAGAAGGACAGGCGCGTCGAGCTGTTCGCGGTGCGGCGGATCGCGGAGGAGGCGTTCAAGGATTTTCCTCCCGTCTCCGTGTTCCTTGACGAGCAGGATGACGTGGTTGTCCTCGCCGGGGCCTCCGTGGGCCCCCCCTGGACCCGCGCGGTGGAAACCGCGGAGTCTCACGCCGCGGGGTCGCTGGCGCATGCCCTCTTCATAGCGCACGCCCCCATTCCCGAAGGAGCGGAAGGCGTGGCGGAGACCTACGAGGCCCTCAGCGCGGAGGTCGCCCGCAGGAGCGGGCACCACTCCTTCGTCCTCCTGGCGCAGAACTACGTGGATTCCCACTACGGCAAGGCGGAGCTCACCCTGGAAGAGGTGGCCGGGGCGGTCCAGGTGAGCCCGGGCTACTTGAGCCGACTCTTGAAGCGGGAGACGGGCTTCTCCTTCGTCGACTATCTCACACGGGTGCGCATCAACACGGCGGTCAACCTCATGGCGGATCCGGCGGTCAAGGTCTACGAGGTGGCGGAAGCGGTGGGCTACCAGAGCCAGCACTATTTCAGCCGCGCATTCAAGCGCGTCTTCGGCCGTTCTCCCGTGGAGTACAGGAAGGGGGGTGCGTAGGGTGCAGAGGTCATGGAGGGCAGGGTTTTCCTGCGTGCTGTTGTTTGCCTCACTCTTCGCGTGCAGTCGGGAACGTCCCGTTGACCAGGCCTACCAGTTCCTGATCGGAGTATCCCTGGCGAACCTCACCGAGCCCTGGCGGATCAACATGAGCGAGGAAATAAAGAGCCAGGCGTCCCATTACCCGAATCTCCGCGTCGTGTTCACCGACGCCGCAGATTCCAGCAGCAGGCAGATCCAGGACGTGAAAAAGCTCCTGGATTGCGGGATCGACCTCCTCATCATCTCTCCCAACGACTCCGAGGCGCTGACACCCATTATCGCGGAGGCGTACAAGCGCATCCCGGTCATCCTCCTGGACCGCTCCGTGGTGGGCTACGACTACACCCTCTTTATCGGCCCCGACAACAGGCTGATCGGCAAGCAGGCCGGGCAGTACGTCACCGACCTGCTGGGCGGCAAGGGAGGGAAGGTCGTGGAGATCATGGGACGCTCCGGCTCGCCTCCTGTCCTCGACAGGCGCCTGGGTTTCCAGGAGGCCATTGCGCCGCACAAGAGCATCAGGATCGTTGCCAGCATCAACGCGGACTGGCTGCGGGACAAGGCGGAGGACGAGCTGACGGCATGGCTCGCGAAGAACGGCCCCGTGGACGTGATCTTTGCCCAGAATGACGCGATGGCTGACGGAGCGCACCGGGCCGCGGTGAAGCTCGGTATCAACGGGATCCGCGTCGTCGGCATCGACGGGCTGCCGGGGCCCGGCGGCGGCATCGACCTGGTGCGCAGCGGGGCCCTTGCCGCCACCTTCACCTGCCCCACCGGCGGCAAGGAGGCCCTCATCTATGCGATGGATATCCTCCACCACGAAGAGGGCATCCCGAAGAAGATGATCCTTCGGACTTCCCTCGTCACGAAGAAGATAATCGAGAGCGGCGCCCTGGGGGCGCCCGCGCGGCCGCGCCTTCCCGCAGACCACCGCATTGTGCTGGGTTTCGCCCAGACAGGGACGGAAAGCAACTGGCGCCTGGCGAACACCGAATCCATCAAGACCGCGGCGCGCCAGGCCGGGATCGACCTCGTCTTCGTGGACTCTGAAGGTCAGCCGGAAAGGCAGATCGCTGCCGTGCGGTCATTCATCGCGCGCAAGGTGGACGTCATTGCATTCTCCCCGATCGTCGAGTCGGGGTGGGAGCCCGTGCTCCGGGAGGCGAAAGCCGCCGGGATCCCGGTCTTCCTGTCCGACCGCACCGTCGACGTAAAGGACGAGTCGCTCTGGGCCAGCTTCATGGGCTCGGATTTCCTGGAGGAAGGGCGCCGCGCCGCGCGATGGCTCATCAACTATATGAAGACGGACAAACCCGTCAACATCGTCGAGCTGCTGGGCACAATCGGCTCTGCCCCCGAAATCGACAGGACCCAGGGCTTCAAGGAGATACTCAAGGACCATCCCAACTACCGCATCATCGTTTCAGAGAGCGGCAACTTCGAGCGAAGCACGGGCAGGCAGGTCATGCAGCAGATCCTCAAAGACCTGGTCGCGAAGGGCCAGAACATGGACGTGCTGTTCGCGCACAACGATGACATGGCCATCGGCGCCATCGCGGCCATGGAAGAGGCGGGTCTGAAGCCGGGGAAGGACGTGGTCATCGTGTCGGTAGACGGCATCCGTGACGCATTCAGCGCCATGATCGCGGGGAAGCTCAACTGTTCCGTGGAGTGCAGCCCCCTCCTTGGCCCGCAGCTCATGAAGGCCGTGAAGGACTACGAGCTGGGCAAGGAACTGCCTGTCCGGATCATCACGGCGGAGAGCGTGTTCCCGGCCGCGGTGGCAAGCAGGGTTCTGCCGTACAGAAAGTACTAGACCCCCGGGAGCCCGCGGCGACGGCGGAAAAGTACACAAAATAGCTGATTCGTCTAAATACAGCCGACCTCGAAATATGCTCAGATAGAATCGCTTTCGGATTCGAAGGTGATCTTTGCCAGGGGACAGCCGAACGCGGGGGGGCAGGGTTATGCGGCAAATTCTGAGGGGGTTGGCGGCGGTATCCTTCTTCCTGCTGTTTGCGGCAGCGGGATCATACGCCGCGGGGGGACGCACGGTGACCTGTGTCGGCATCTACTCCGAAACAGACGCCGGCTATGTCAGTTACCGCGTCGGAACCGGGAATTGGATTGTCGTCAAGCTCGGAGACATCATCCCCGCAAACGCGGAGATTCGAGTCAACGTGGACAGGGACTGGATAGAGGTCACCCCGTCGGACAACCCGAATGCGGTGTACGAAATCCACGGCCCTGATACGGGTGAGCTCGTGAAGAAAGTATCTGATCTCCTGAAGGGCAAGCCGAAGATCGTCAGCTTCCCCAAGGGAAGCGCCTCCAATCCCGACCCGAAGTTCAAGAACAAGCTGGTTGTCGGACCGTACCTGGGCAGGCAGGTCTACGTGACCCCGGACGGGGATGAGAACGACATCAGGTACGGCGATGTCCTGGACAGAAAAGGGAAGGTACGAATCATCGCGATCAACAACACGATTGCCCTCATGAATGCCAGCCGCAAAGTCACCACCGTCATCGGTCCGCTCAACTTCGACCTGGAGAAAGTGCTTACGAACCAGAAGCTCTACAAGTACTTGAACGCCCCCTGAGAGGAGGGCTGAAAGAGGGGAGGGCAGGAGAAAGAAGAGAAACTCACCTGAACATCCGTCATGAATGACGGAGAGGCGTCTGCAGGCTTTTCCTTGCCGGCCGAGGCCGGCGTGGAAGAGGAAAATCAGATCAGAGAGACACTTTTCTAAGGAGGAGCTTTCATGAGGAACTGGAGAAAGGTCCTGGTGCTGGCGGCGGTGGCAATGATGGTTCTTTCGGTTGCCGCCTTCGCAGCTCCCAAGACGTGGGTTGTTGGTTTTTCGCAGATCGGATCAGAGAGTGAGTGGCGGACCGCTGATACGAGGTCTGTCCAGGATGCAATCAGCGGCGACCCGACGCTCGTGATGGTCTATTCGGACGCGCAGCAGAAGCAGGAGAACCAGATCAGGGCCCTGCGGTCATTCATTGCGCGCAAAGTCGACGTCATCCTCTTTACCGCCCTTGTTGAGACCGGGTATGGCCCCGTGCTCCAGGAAGCCCAGCGGGCCCACATTCCCGTCATCATGATCGACCGGGACGTCGCGAAAGATGACCAGAAGTACCGCCTGACGATCATGGGCTCTGATTTCATCAAGGAAGGCGAGAAGGTAGGACACTGGCTCGAGACGTACCTGAAGGACAAGGGCATCGATGACGGGTCCACGCCCGTCGACTTCGCCGAGCTCCAGGGAACGACAGGCTCAGCTCCCGCCGTCGACAGAGCTACCGGTTTCCGCAACATTCAGAAACTTCATGCCAACTGGGTAATCAAGCACTCGCAGGATGGCGACTTCACCTCTTCCCAGGGGAAGCAGGTCATGGAAGCCTTCCTGAAGGATGACCCGAAGATCCAGGTGCTCTTTGCGCACAACGATCAGATGGCGCTCGGTGCCATCCAGGCAATCAAGGAAGCCGGACTCCAGCCGGGCAAGGATATCGTCATCATTTCGATAGATGGCGTGAAGGGCATTTTCCAGGCAATCGTCAACGGTGAGGCGAACGCCACCGTGGAATGCAACCCGCTGCTCGGACCGCAGGCCGTCCAGGCCATCCACGATCTGAGAGCAGGCAAGAAGCTCCCGGGGCGCATCTGGACCATCGAAAGCCAGTTCGATGCCTCCAATGCAGCGGCCGCCCTTCCGGATCGCCAGTACTAAGTCTTCCCCGAATCGGCATCTGATTGATACAATAGAGAATGATGAGGGACCACCAGGGGGTGGTCCCGCCTTTCAAAGGGATTTCACGCGGCCAGAGGAGACGCTGGAATGACAGAAGAGACGCCCGTCCTCTCCATGAAAAGGATCACGAAATCATTTCCAGGCGTGAAGGCCCTTTCCGGCGTTGACTTCCGCCTTTTCAAGGGAGAGGTCCACGCAATCATGGGCCAGAATGGCGCCGGAAAGTCCACGCTGATCAAGGTTCTCACCGGAGTGCATGAGCAGGATTCCGGGGAGATCGTGCTGGAAGGCAAACGCATACGCCCGGATTCTCCTCTTGCAGCGCAGAAGCTCGGAATCAACTCGGTATACCAGGAGATCAACCTCTGCCCGAATCTCTCGGTTGCGGAGAATATCTTCGCCGGCAGGCAACCCGTGCGGTTCGCACGGATCGACTGGAGGACAATGGCTCGGAGGTCGGAAGAGATCCTGAAGCGGTTGAACATCGTCATCGATGTCACACAGACCCTCTCATCGTATTCTATTGCGATTCAGCAGATGGTGGCCATTGCCCGCGTGCTGGATACTTCCTCCAGAATACTCATCCTTGACGAGCCGACCTCCAGCCTGGATGAAACTGAAGTGGAGCAGCTCTTCAAGGTCATCCGGTCCCTGCGGGACGAGGGAATGGCAATCATCTTCATCACCCATTTCCTTGACCAGACCTTCGAGATTTCGGACCGGATCACGGTGCTGAAGAACGGCGAGTTCGTTGGCGAGTTCAAGACGGGAGAGATTTCGAAATTGGACCTGATTGCCAGGATGCTTGGCAAGGAGCTCTCAGAGTTCAGCTACGCTGCGGACAAGGAGCATGCGAAGAAGAGTTTCGACGGTGCGGAGGAGGGCGCAAAAAGCCTGCTCAAAGTGAAGAACCTGGGGCTGCGGGGATCAATTGCCCCCTTTGATCTTGTTCTGAACGAAGGTGAGGTCCTCGGATTGGCCGGGCTCCTGGGTTCCGGCAGGACGGAGATGGCGCGCCTCATCTTCGGCATCGACAGCGCCAACCAGGGCGAAATCCAGGTCAAAGGAAGGAAGACGGCCATCAATTCCCCCCGAAGCGCAATGATGGCCGGCATGGGGTTCTGCTCCGAAGACCGGAAAAGCGAGGGCGTGTTCACGGACCTCACCGTTCGGGAAAACATCATCCTGGCCCTGCAGGCCAGGAACGGCGTGTTCAAATACATCACGCCGCGAAAGCAGCTGGAGATCGCGGATGAAATGATAAAGTCTCTGGCCATCATGACTCCGAGCGCGAACAGCCGGACCGGACAGCTCAGCGGCGGCAACCAGCAGAAGGTGATGCTCGCCCGATGGCTTGCCACCCATCCCGTCGTCCTGATCCTTGACGAGCCCACGAGGGGCATCGACGTCGGAGCCAAGCTGGAGATCATGGAGCTGATCCTGAAACTGAGCATGCAGGGGATGGGCGTCATCTTCATTTCCTCCGAGCTGGAGGAAGTGGTGCGCTTGAGCAGCAAGATCGCCGTGCTGAAAGACAAGGCAAAGATAGCCGAGTTGAACGGGGATGAGATGAACGAGAGCAACATCATGCGGACCATCGCGGGGGGGAATTGACATGTCCTGGTGGAAGTCCTTGAGCCGCAGCAACATCGCGTGGGCCCTCATTGCCCTCGCGGCTCTCCTGCTTTTCAACGTGGTCTTCACGCCGAACTTCATGCACGTTGAGATCCGTGAAGGACACCTGTACGGCCACCTGATCGATATCCTGAAAAATGGCGCACCCATCATGCTGCTGGCCATCGGCATGACGCTCGTGATTGCCACGCACGGAATCGACATCTCGGTGGGCTCCGTGGTGGCCGTTGCCGCCGGAGCGGTGGCCATTCTCATTGGCGGAGACCTGGCAGGCCATCCGAAGTACCCCATCATCGTGGCCATGCTCGCGGCACTGCTGGTATGCGGCGCTGCGGGAATGTGGAACGGGATGCTGGTCTCCCGGATCGGCATGCAGCCCATCATTGCCACCCTGATCCTTTTCGTGGCCGGCCGCGGGATCGCCATGCTCTTCACGAACTCCATGCAGATCTGGCTGTACGCAAAACCATTCGCCATCCTGGGACAGGGCTACGTCCTGGGTCTCCCGTTCGACGTGTACATCGTCGCATTCGTCCTGCTCATGACGCATATCTTTACCCGGCGGACCGCCGCGGGGATGTTCATCGAGGCGGTGGGAATCAACCCCACGGCGGCCCGGTTCTCCGGAATCAACTCCCGGAACATCGTCTTCTGGGTGTACACGTTCAGCGGGCTGTGCGCGGGAATTGCGGGGCTTGTCGTGTGCTCCACCGTCATGAACGCTGACGGCAACAACGCAGGAAGACTGTTCGAGTTGGATGCCATCCTGGCCGTCGTGCTCGGCGGAACCTCGCTGAACGGCGGAAGGTTCTATCTCATGGGCAGCATCATAGGCGCCCTCATCATCCAGACCCTCACCACCACCATCTACGCGTTCGGCGTCCCTTCTGACGTTGCCCCCGTCGTCAAGGCACTGGTCGTGTGGACCTTCTGCCTGCTGCAGTCTCCGAAGTTCAGGCTCAAGGTATCGCAGGTCTTCGTCCACAGGGAGCAGACGACATGAAAAGGAAATCCCTGGCCAGCTTCCGCAACCTTCCCGTTTTCGTCACCCTGGGATTGTTCATCATCATGTTCAGCGTCGGATCCATTTCGTTCCCCGGGTTTTTCGCGCTGCAGAACTTTCTCAACCTGTTCATTGACAACTCATTCCTGCTGATCCTCGCGGTGGGCATGACTTTTGTCATCATATCCGGAGGCATCGACCTGTCCGTCGGATCGGTGCTCGCCCTGGCCGGGATGGTCACCTCCAGCCTCCTGGAAAAGTCCCACATGAGCCCCGTCGTCGTGATTCCGATCGTCCTCGCCATCGGGACGACGCTCGGCCTGTTCATGGGATACCTGATCCAGACCTTCGACCTGCCGCCTTTCATCGTGACTCTTGCCGGGCTGTACCTCGCTCGCGGCCTGTGCTATATCGTCAGCCTCTTCACGATCGCGGTCACGAACCCGTTCTTCGTGAGCACGGCGCATGCGCAGATCAACATCGTCGGCACCAATTTCCTCTCGCCGGGCGCGCTGGTCGCGATTGTCGTCGTCCTTGTCGGGTTCTTCATCTCCCGCTATACGAAGTTCGGCCGAACCGTCTTCGCCATCGGCGGCAGCGAGCAGTCCGCGATCCTGATGGGGCTTCCCGTGGCGCGGACCAAGATCGCCATCTACGCCTTGAGCGGCTTCTGTTCGGCGCTGGGCGGCATCGTGTTCACGCTGTACACGCTTTCCGGCTACGGGTTGAACGGAAGCGGGATGGAGCTGGACACCATCGCAACGGTGGTCATTGGCGGCACCCTTCTGACGGGCGGCGTCGGGAACATTTTTGGAACGGTCCTCGGCGTGCTCGTCTACGGGATCATCCAGGTGCTGATCGTTTTCCAGGGCACGCTCAATTCGTGGTGGACCCGCATCGTCATAGGCTTTCTCGTCTTCGTATTCTGCCTGATGCAGAGGCTGTTCGAAAACAGGAAAGGCGCCCAGGTCCTCAGAAGCGTCGGCGCGAGAGGTTGAAACCGAGGCCGGCTACCGCCGCGCCTCTCCGCCGTCCGGCCTGCCGGCCAGCCCCCGAAGGACCGCGGGCAGAATGCCGCCGTTCCTGTAATACAGGAGCTCGATGTCGGTGTCGATCCGCGCCGTCACCGTGAACCTGGTGGTCCCTCCGCGAACACTTTCTGCGCTGACTTCCAGGGCATCCCCTGGTCGAGACGGTGCTCCAATCGCGTACAGCTCTTCGCCCGTAAGCCCAAGGCTTGCCGCGCCCTGTCCCTCGGCAAATTGAAGCGGGAGGACCCCCATTCCCACGAGGTTGGACCTGTGAATGCGCTCGAAGCTCTGGGCGATCACCGCGCGCACTCCCAGGAGACGGGTTCCCTTTGCCGCCCAGTCCCGTGAGCTTCCGGTGCCATACTCCTTTCCCGCGATGATGATGAGGGACACCCCTTCTGACCGGTATCTCTGCGCCGCGTCGAAAATCGGCATCCTGTCCCCTGACGGGAGATGGCGTGTGATCCCGCCCTCAGCGCCGGGAACGAGCCCGTTGCGAAGCCGGATGTTCCCGAAGGTCCCTCGGATCATCACCTCGTGGTTCCCCCGACGGGAACCGAAGGTGTTGAACTCTTTCGCATCGACGGCGCGATCTTTCAGCCACCGCGCGGCCGGGCTGTCCTCAGGGATCTCCCCCGCCGGGGAGATGTGGTCCGTGGTCACGGAGTCTCCCAGCAGCGCAAGCACCCGGGCCTCGCTGACGGCAGCCACCTCCTGCGCATCCGGGGTCAGCCCGTCGAAGAAGGGGGGTTTCCGGATGTAGGTGGATGTTTCCATCCACCTGTACCGGCTGCCTCCCGGCACCTCGATGGTGTTCCAGCTCTCGCTGCCCGTGAAGACCGACGCATATGCCTTGTGAAAGACCTCGGGGCCAAGCGCGGAGCGGATCATCCCTTCGATCTCCGCCTGCCTCGGCCAGAGATCCCGCAGGTAGACCGGCTCCCCGTCATGGTCAACACCGACGGGGTCCGTGGCCAGGTCTATGTCCATCGTTCCCGCCAGGGCATAGGCGACCACGAGCGGAGGGGACGCGAGGTAGCTCGCCTTGACCGACGGGTGGATCCTTCCATCGAAATTGCGGTTGCCCGAAAGCACCGCGGCCACCGTCAGGTCGTTTTCCCTGATGGCCCTGTTCACGGCTTCGGGGAGCGGGCCCGAGTTGCCGATGCACGTGGTGCACCCGTACCCGACGAGATGGAATCCGAGGGCTTCCAGGTACGGGGTGAGCCCGGCGCGGTCGAGGTACATCGAGACAGCGCGCGAGCCAGGGGCAAGGCTCGTCTTGACGTGGGGAGGCACGCGCAAGCCCAGCTGCACGGCATTTCGCGCAAGGAGCCCTGCGCCGATCATCACGGCCGGGTTCGACGTGTTCGTACAGCTGGTGATTGCGGCGATGACCACCGAGCCGCTGCGAATGGTCTCCCGAGCTCCCATGATCTCGATCTCCGCCTCGCGCCCGGCGGTCTCCTCGCGTCCCGCCGGCTTCCAGGAGCCCCGGGTCTTCGACAGCGGGATGCGGTCCTGCGGCCTGCGCGGGCCGGCCACGCAGGGCTCAACGCCGCCAAGGTCCAGCTCCAGCACCTCGGAGTACTCCGTTTCTCCTCCCTGGTCGGAACGGAACAGCCCCTGCTCCTTGCAATACCTCTCCACCAGGTCGACCAGCTCCTGCGTCCGTCCCGTGTCCCTCAGGTACGCCAGCGTCTTTTCGTCCACCGGGAAAAATCCGCCGGTCGCCCCGTATTCGGGGGACATGTTTGCGATTGTCGCCCTGTCCGCCACGCTCAGAAGCGACAACCCGGGACCGAAGAACTCCACGATCTTCTCCACCACCCCGTGTGCTCGGAGCATCTGCGTGACGGTGAGCACGAGGTCGGTTGCCGTCACGCCCTCCCGCAGCGCGCCCCGCAGGCGCATCCCCACCACCTGCGGCACGAGCATGTACAGGGGCTGTCCCAGCAGAGCTGCCTCCGCTTCGATCCCCCCGACTCCCCATCCCAGGACGCCGATCCCGCAGATCATGGTCGTGTGGGAATCCGTACCCACCACCGTGTCGGGGAATGCGACGCCGTCCCTGACGTCAACGACGCGCGCCAGGAGCTCGAGGTTCACCTGGTGAACAATGCCGGTCGCGGGAGGAACCACCCGAAGGCCGCTGAAAGCCCCGGCTCCCCAGCGAAGGAACTGGTAGCGCTCCCTGTTCCTTTCGTACTCGCGCGCGCTGTTTGCTTCGAAAGCAATCCTCGACGCAAAGCGATCCACCTGGACGGAATGATCGATGACGAGGTCCACCGGGATGAGCGGGTTGATGCGGGCGGGGTCTCCGCCCAGGTCCGCCATGGCGTCCCGCATTGCGGCGAGGTCCGCGACGGCCGGCACACCGGTGAAGTCCTGCATGATGACGCGAGCCGGCATGAAGGGGATCTCGCGCTGTCGGGGTGAGCGTCGGGCGGCCAGGACGGAGGAGACGTCCTCCTCACGCACCACGAAACCGTCAACGTGGCGGAGCACGGACTCCAGCAGGACCTTCGTCGCAAAGGGGAGCCTGGATACGCTGCCCAGTCCCTTCTTTTCCAGCTTCTCCAGGCTGTAGTAGTGCAATCGTGTGCGGCCGGACAGCGCGGTCCGTGTGCCCAGGGGATCACGCGGGTTTTTCATCATCGTTTCCTGTCCCCTTATACACCATGGGAAGGAAGCTGTGCTATTGTCATCTCCCCCGGTTTGCTCTATCATTGATGCGAGAGAGTTGGAAAGAGATGCTGGTTCCTGCCGAGGTCTGGACAGTGGCGAAAGCCGAGCAGGGCAACGCGGTGCTTGTCAGACCCCTCGGTCTGGACGTCGCAGTGCCCATTTTCATAGCGCCCCTGGAGGCGCAGTCCATTCTCATCGGGCTCGGGAGCGTGAAGATGCCCCGGCCGCTCACGCATGATCTTTTCATCACGGTCCTCGAGAGCCTGGAGTCCTCCGTCAACCGCGTGGAGATTACGGCGCTCAAGGAAGGCACCTACTACGCGAAGCTGATCCTTGATTCCTCGGGGTCCGAGATCGCCGTGGATGCGCGTCCATCCGACTGCCTTGCCCTGGCGGTCCGCGTCAAGTGCCCCATCTACATCGATGAGGCCGTGGTGGACGAGGCCGGCATCTCCGTGAAGATGGTTGAAGAGAAGAACAGGGAGCTCAAGCAGGAACAGGGAGCCGGGGAAACGGCAACGGAAGAAAGCGAGACGCCCACGGTCACCGAGGTGGCACCCCTGGTGCAGGAAGACGAAATGTCGAGCCTCAGAAAGCTCCTTCAGGCGGCTATTGATGAGGAAAACTACGAGGAAGCGGCTCGCCTGAGAGACAAGATCAGGGAAATAGAAAGCGCCTGAGTAGCCTGTCGGACTGAGTCGGCAGCCGAAGCGGCCACCGAGCGTCCACGGCGGGGCATTTTGCGCCCGGTCGGCCCCGTTGTCCGTCGCGAGGCTGTCGGCCTCCCGCGAAAGCCTGTTGGGTGATCTTTCCGAGCCCACTTCCTTTCCCTTCAGGCAGTCGAGAGGCTCCAGAGCCGTCTCATGTTGTACGCCAGGCAGACCAGATCCCACTCGATGCGCACCTTGGCCATGCCGCGAAGCAGAAACTGCCGCAGCCCCATCGCGCTCTTGATGATGCCGAATACCGGCTCGACGCTGGAGGCTCGCCTGCCATAGATGCGCTTGCCCTCATCAGATGTCACCTTCTCGCGCATGGCGATCAGTCGAGGATCAACGACCTTCTTGGCAGGATGGTTCTTGGGCGGCCGGTAGTCGTAGCGGCGATAGTTGTTGTCCTCACTGCTGATCGCCACGTACAGATCCACCTTCTGCTGAACGCGCTCAATTGCCTCGGCGTTCACATAGCCCCCGTCGGCCAGCATCCCCTGCACGGGTCCGACCGACTCCACCACGTTCTGCAAGGCCACCTCCAGCTGATTCGCGTCGCTGGGGGTGGCAATGACATCGGTGGCCAGGATCAACTGGCTGCCCTCGGCGTCCACAACCGCCTGCGCGTTGTAGGCCTGTTCGTAGCTGTCGCGGCGGCTCTTGCGCATCAGGGCGCTATCGGGATCGGTGAGGTTGATCTGCTGAGAGTCCTTCGGCTGCTTCACAGGACTCTCACCCCCCGACTTCGGTCCTTGCGGTTTGTCCTTGTCGTCTTGCTTCTCACCCTCGTCCTTCGCCCGCTTCTCCAGTTCCTCGCGAGCCCAGCGCATCTTTTCCAAAAGCGCTTCGCGTCGTGCTATCTCCGGGGGGAGCTTCTGTCCATCCTCAGCAGGCTCCGCATCTGCTTTTGCCGCGCGTTGCAACAACTCCTCTATGTCCTTGCGCAATTGCTCTTCCAGTTGCCCTGCCCGATCATAGCGCACACTCTTGTGCTTGGAGGCGTTCGCTTTGATGTGCGTCCCGTCCACGCTGACCATCCCCACCTTCACCAGACCCATTTGCCGCCCCAGGCGTAGAACCTCAACAAATGCTTCCTTGACGACCTTCCCGTTCTCTCGACGAAACTCGCAGATGGTGTCGTGATCCGGATGGGTGTCCCCGCTCAGGTAGCGAACCGCTACGTCACGATAGGTCGCCCGCTCGATTCTCCGCGAGGCGAAGACTCCGTTGCAGTAGCAATAGATCAGCAACGCCAGCATCATTCGGGGTGGATATTGCTTGCTGCCGCTGCCGCGGGTGTTCACCGACATGGTGGAGAGCCTCATCGAATCCACCGCGCCGATCACGAAGTGCACCAAATCGTTCTCGGGGACCCACTGACGAAGATCCACAGGAAGGAGCATCGGCGTGTCCCGATCCACGTTCACCAGCCGCTCTGCCATGCCTTCAATTTACCATGCCCCGCGGATTTCCGGAATACCCGACGACGAAAGTCCGACAGGCTACTACTATGATGCGCGTCAAGCCGCCTCTTGGTTTCCCCCTTTCTTGATTTCCTTCGCATAGTCTCCGAGCTTCTTCTCATAGAGCCTCGGATCAATCCAGCGGTATAACTCGCGAGACAAGAGCATTCGGCGCATTATGGAGAAGGTCTTGCGCAGTAGAGCGATCCGCGCGCGCCCGTACCCTTTACGGTCAACCAACTCGCGGTAGAAACGAGCCAGCACAGGAGAGGAGTCCACGAGGTGGATCACCGTCTGGGTGAAGAGGCTGCGGGTTAGTCCTCGGCTACGTCGGTTGATCGCCCCGTTGTGTGTTACCCCGCCACTGGAGCGCACTGTAGGTACCACCCCCAAGTAGGAGTGTAGCCGCCGGGCGCTCCTGAACCTTGTGATGTCTCCCACCTCCGAGAGGAAGGCCAAGGCCAACAAAGGGGTTACTCCGCGGATGCTGATGAGCAGCTTCACTTCGGCCTCAAACGGCCTGCCTGCCTGGTAGATCGCGCGTTTGAGATTTTCCTTCTGGTCCTGCAAGCTTGCCAGAAGTGCCAGGCTGGTTTTGATGCAGACACGACTTGCCGCGGAGAGCTCTACCGTCTTCAGAAGCTCCTCTGTTCCAGTAGGATTGTCCACAAGACGGTTTCCCAGTACTCGATCCCTTATCCCGTTGTCTAATAGAACCCCGTGAATCTCGTTCTTCAATTGACGGATCTGTTTGTTCAACAACTCGTACAGTCCGAAGTACCTTCTCAACTCCCGCACCACTGGTCCCGGCTGCCACACCTCCGGCAGCTTCATCTCTCCGCTGCGTGAGGCCAGCCACAACGCCAAGGACAGATTGGCCGCGTCCCGTTTGTCCGTCTTTTGCCAAGAGTCGCGGATGATACGGAAGCGGTAGGCGTCGATCACCGCGCAGCTCGCTCCCTGGTTCTGAATCTTCTCCGCCCAGTACAGCGCTCCGGCAGAGGCTTCCAGCACAACCGCGTCCTCGTTGCCCAGGCTCGCGACGTAGCCCTTGATATCCACCTGGGTCCGCACAAAACTCTCCTCCGTTCCTCCCTCGTCCCGTACGGAAATCGTTGCGTACTTCTTGTGCAGATCCACCCCGTAATACCTCATGTCCCCCTCCCTTCTCGAAACCCTCAGGGTCCAAACGAGGAGACTTCCTGGAAGGCGCTGGTAACTCCATCCTACTATCCAGCATCGCCAGTGGCGTGCTATTTTGTCGGTACGGAACGGCGGTGGGTGGCCTGCCAAACTCTTAGTCGTGGTCGCCGCTCGGGTGCCACAAGCCTATAGAAGGCCATCTACCGTCCTCCTCTTGGGTCCCGGGTCTTCGAGGAATTCAGTATACAGCCACCAACCACTTGATCATCAACGCCTTCCGGGAACTGCAAGGCGCATCATAACAACTCCTAGTCCGGGCCGATGGTCGTTCCGACGTACGCTCCGCCGGTCAGTATCCGCTCGAGGTTCGCCAGGTCCCTTCCTTCCGCAAAGACCACGGGGATGCGGGATTCAGCGGCGGCGCGGGCCGCCGTGGCGTCAAACGGCGTGTTTTTCCCCGGCGTCCAATCCCCGCCGACGATCCCCAGCATCTCTTTCCACGTCAGTCGCTCCAGCGCGCGGGCGTCCGGATCGAGTACGGGGGTCCTCGGAATAGACCATCGCGATGTTCGACAGGTTGACGACGAGCGAGGCGGAGAACCTCTGGGCAAGGACCACGGCGTCGTTGTCCGTCGAAAAACCCGGCTTCCAGCCCGCTGCAACCATCACCCTGCCGGCAAACACGGCGGCCGCCGTGGGGTCCGTGACCAGATTCTCCACGCACCAGGGGCGCAGGATGCGGCGCACCAGCTCGCCGTTCAGCCGTGTGGCGGCTATCCCCACCCAGTCCTGGTCCTCGCTGCTCGCGGCCGGAGCCACTTCACGCAGCGCTGCCTGGTATTCGCGCGCGAGGCTTCCTCCGCCGCAGACGATGATCAGCTTGCGGTCCTGGTCCCCCGCAAGGTAGCTTTCCACCAGGCGCGCAAAGCCGTCGAGGTAGGAGATGTCCAGCCCGTGCGGCGCGATGATGGATCCGCCCAGGGAAATGACGGTGACATTCGGCATCATGGGTGAACTATAGCAGAGGACCCTGCCCTTGCAAAATAAGGGCTGGGAGTCTATATCTGCATCATGGAAAAGATGAAAGTCTTCATTGCGGATTCGATTGCGAAAGAAGGGATGGCGGAGTTCGCCCGCTACCCGGAGCTGGAGCTGGTGGTGAAAACCGGATTGTCCCCGGAGAAGCTCGCCGCGGAGCTCGGAGACTGCGTCGGGCTGGTGGTGCGCTCGGCCACGCAGGCTTCGCGGGACGTCATCTGCGCAGGCAAGAGCCTCAAGGTCATTGGCCGGGCCGGCGCCGGGGTGGACAACATCGACGTCACGGCAGCCTCTGAACGGAGCATCGTCGTTCTGAACACCCCCGGCGGAAACGCGGAAGCAGCCGGAGAGCTTGCCGTCGCCATGATGTTCTGTCTTGCGCGCGAGATCGCGCGGGCCGACGCGTCCATGAAGGCGGGGACGTGGGACAAGAAGAGCTTCAGCGGGTGCGAGCTCCTGGGAAAGACGCTCGGGCTCATAGGAATCGGCAACGTCGGACGCATCGTCGGCACGCGGGCCCTTGGCCTGGGAATGAAGGTCATGGCCTATGACCCGTTCGTGAGCGCGGACAAGACAAAGGCCCTCGGATTTGCGCCGGCGGGATTCGATGAGGTCATCCGGGCGGCGGACTTCATTTCTGTTCATGCCCCCAGGACTCCGGAAACGAAAGGGATCCTGAACGCGGCGACCTTCGCAAAAATGAAGAAGGGCGTGTACATCCTCAACTGCGCGCGCGGCGGAATCGTCGTGGAGAAGGACCTGCTTGCCGCCCTGGAGGACGGGACGGTGAAGGGCGCTGGAATAGACGTGCACGAGAAAGAGCCTCCGGATGACTGGAGCCTGGCGCGGCACCCCCGCGTGCTGGCAACGCCGCACATCGGGGCTTCGACCGCCGAGGCTCAGGTCAATGTCTCCGTGATGATCGCGAAGCAGATCGCCGCGTACCTCATCAAGGGTGAGGTCATCAACGCCGTCAACGGGGTGGCATAGGCGCGTTCCCGCGAGCTTCGGACCCCGGAGATATTGCCGAATCGCCGGTACGGGGGTACATTGCGACAGGGAGCGGGAATATGAGCTCTGACATAACTGACCTCCTTCGGGACTGGGAGTTCGACTCAGACAATCAGATCCGGATCATCCAGGCGGACGATGGCAGACAGGTGCTACAGGTGCGCCAGCCCATGGGGATCGAGCAGTATGAGCTGGACGGACGGCCTGACGGCAAACGGCCCCTGGGTCGCGAGAGCATGGTGGAGGAGTACCAGGCGCGGCTGGAGAACTACCGGTCTGCCCACGGAACCGATGACGGCTTCGCGATAACGCACGACGATTTCGCCAATCTTCAGGGGGAAGGAGTTCTGTACTACTTCCGCTATCTCGTCCTGTTCCAGATCGGTGACTTCGTGCGGACGGCCCGGGACACGGAGCACAATCTCAACCTTTTCACCCTCGTGGAGAAGTACGGGGCGAATGACGAGGACCGAAAGGACCTGCTCCAGTACAAGCCCTACGTCGTGCGCATGAACGCAATAGCCCGGGCCATGATCTCCCTTCACAAGGAAATGAAGGATGCGGCGGAGGACATCCTCACAAACGCCATCAGCGCCATCGAAGGGATGAACGAGATCGACACGCCGGCGTTCCAGTTCGAACGTGTGAGGTCGCTCAACTACCTCAAGGCGACACTGAAGCAGATCCATGAAAAGAAGGAGACGCCCCTGGACGCGCTGAAGAATGAGCTCTCCGCGGCCATCGAGGAGGAAGACTACGAGAAGGCGGCTGTGATCAGGGACCAGATCCGCCAGGCAGAAGAAGACCCCGCCGCCGATTCTGCGGAATAACGTCTTTCCGTCGCATCTTGTTCCTTCGCGCTCACGCTGGTATCCTCATGGCAAGGCACGCACAGATGATCAGGAAAAAAGCAGAGATGGAGAGAGAGGTGCGCGAGCGCATGCGCGACGGCACGGGGGTCGTGGAGATCCTCCATGTATTCCGGCAGAAGGAGCTGCATGGAAAGGTCCGACTCCTGGCGCGCATGCGCCTCGTGAAGGGCAGCTCGATCGGGTACCACCTCCATGAAGGGGAGGAAGAGATTTTCTACATCCTATCCGGGACCGGCCAGGTGACAGAAGGAAGCACCACCTCCACTGTCGGGCCGGGAGACGCGGTCCTCACCGCAAGCGGCGGTGGACATTCCATCGAAAACCTGGGTGAGGAACCCCTGGATTTCCTCGCAACCATACTGCTGTATTGAGACGGTAATCGATGCTCGCCTTTCTTCGCTCCCCCCGGCCGCCGGACAGGCTGGCAAGCTCGTTCCGCTGGCTCGACAGGAAGCTCTTTCCCCGGACAGAGGCCCCCGGGTATTCCGCCCGCCACGAGCGTGGCTCGTTTCGGCTGGAGCTTCGCAGGGAGAGCTACTTCGCCTGGGAGACGATGGTGCCCGAGAAGCAGGTTTCTGACTTCGTCCTGGAGGCGGATCTGGAGGCGGACCCTGCCAACGGGCATTCGGCGCTTGGCGTTGTCCTGCGGCACGTGAACGACGAAAACTTCTATTTCTTCCTCATCTCTTCCCGCGGGAACTACCGCTTCGACCTGCTCTTCAATAACCATCCCCGGCACCTCGTCGAATGGACCCCTTTGCCGGAAGCGGACGGCCCGACGAGGAGGCTTTCCGTTGTCGCCCATGGCTCTCATTTCTCTTTTGTCGTGGATGACGAGTGGGTCGGTGAAATCGATGACGAAGTACTTCCCGCCGGGGGAGTCGGATTCGCGGCCCAGACGTTCCCGGGGACGAAGGAGGGGGTGTTTCGCATAAGGCGGATCGCGTTGAATGCCCACCCCCTGGACGTGGAGCGGGAGCACCTGCGCTGGACGTACTTCTTCCCCGTGTCGCCGCAGGCCCGCGTCCGGCTGGCCGAGGCCTTTTTCGGCATGGGGAGCTTCAGCGCGGCGGTTGTCCAGCTTCGACGGGCGCTGAAGGGCAGGGAGGGAACGGCCGCCGAGCACTTCCTGCTCGCGGAGTCCTGCGCCCGGCTGTCTCTCCTGCCCGAAGCGCTGACGGAGATCGACACGGTGCTTCGGCTGGAACCGGGGCACACGGGTGCTCGCAAGGAGAAGCCAAACCTCCTCTACCTCGAGAACCGACTGCTGGAAGCCCGTGACGAGATGAGCGCCCTCCTGGCAGACGGGACAGTGCCTTCCGGACCCGCGGACTGGAACCTGCTCGGGAACGCTGAATACGGCCTGGGCAACTGGGCGAAGGCTTCAGAGGCCTATTTGCGGGCCTGCGATGCGCAGCCCGACATGCCTCTTTTCCTCGGAAACGCCGCGCGCAGCCGGGAAAAAGAAGGACGCATGGAGGAGGCCAGAGACCTGTACCTGAGGGCCGCGCGCGTCCTGTTCGCCGAAGAGACGTTCGACGAGCTGTCCCTGCTTCTGCCTCGACTCCACGCCCTGGATCCCGGCAACCCGGAGGTCCGCTCCCTCGAGGCGAGGATGCTCTACCGGGAGGGAAAGACAGAGGACGCATACGCCATCCTCGGCGCGCTCGCTGAGGAGGGGAAGGCTGACGGCACGGCCAGCTATCTCCTGGGCATCATCCTCAGCGCAAAAGGCCGCCGGGAAGAGGCGCTCCCTCACCTGGAGCGCGCGGCGCGGGCGGAACCCTCATTCCCCCTGTACCAGTTTCGGCTGGCGGAGACCCTTCACATGCTGGGCCGGGACCCGGGGTCCGTCCTGGAGACGGCCCTCACTCTCGCTCCGAACGACCCCTGGACAAACAACCTCGCGGGAATGATCAGGCTCGAAGGGAAAGACCTGGATGGTGCCGTGGAGTTTCTGAGCAAGGCGCACGCGGAGGCGCCTGCCGAGGTTGACATCTCCATGAATCTTTCCGAGGCGTTGTCCCGCGGGGACCGGCACGAGCAGGCTCTTGCCGTCCTGGACGAGCTGGATCGCGCTGTCGGCCCCAGCGCAGCCGTGGCCAACCAGAAAGGGAACGTTCGCGGCCGCATGGGTGATCACGCGGCGGCGGTGATGGAATACGAGAGCGCGCTCCGCCTCGACCCGCAGAACCCGGTCTACAAGGAGAACTGCGCGGCTGCATGCATCGAGATCGACATGGTCCACAGGGCGGAGGAGCTGCTGGGCCAGGTGGAGGAGGAGCACCCCTCCGCGTCCGTCTACAACCTGCTGGGCAACGTCGCGGTCCTGAAGGGAGAGCTCATTCGCGCGGAGATGGCGTACGCCGCCGGCCTCCGCATCCAGCCGCGCAACCCCGACCTCCAGGTCAACCTCGCCATGCTGCACCTGCAGAAGAACGAGTATGGGAAGGCGAAGGAGATACTCCAGGGCGTGCTTGCGTCGACTCCCGGTCACCCTCGCGCGGCGCGCGTGCTGGACAGAGCGCGCGCTCAGCGGGAGACGCTCATCTCCTGCGCTCAATGCGGCCGGCAGTGGTGGGCGCCGAAAGACCTGCCATCCCAGCCGGGGTTGAAGATTCGAGGCGAGCCTCCCGGGGATGCCCCCGCGGGCCGCTGTCCCACCTGCGGCAGGGTCTCCTGCGTCGCGTGCGCCTCAGCCCACATCAGGGACATGCACTTTTTCTGCGAATACTGCGGAGAGAACCTGAAGCTCTCGGAAGATTCCCTCAAATGGCTCCTTGCGCGGGCAATCGAAGCTGCGCCCGTACCCGGGGAAGGGGATGGATAACCAGTGCACGGCCTCGAAGCGGCCTCCCTCCCGCACATCCCTGTGCTCGGTCGGCCTCGACATCCTTGTCTACGCTTGACAAACATTGGGCCATCGATAGTATGGTAATAACAGATGAGCGCTCGCTGCGCGCTCGGGAATCGACAAAAGGGCACTTGTTGAGCAGAAAAGCTTTCATACTTTCTCTTTTTCTCATTTTCGTTGCATGCCTGTCGTTCGCGCAGGAGATGGTGTCCGCGGAGAAGTTCTTTGCCGCCCTGTCGACAAGCTTCGGGGCGGTCAAGGACTACGAAGCGGCAATCACCATTACGCAGGGGAAGTCCGTTTCTCATGGAAAGGTTTCCTATAAGACTCCGTTCTACCTCCGTATTGATTTTGATGACCCCAAGGGCCAGGTGGTCGTCTTCAACGGGGAGACGCTCACGTTCTACTCTCCCCAGTACGAGGTTGTCCTCGAGCAGAAGTACAAGAAGAAGGGCGCGGCCCAGATAGAGAATCTTGCCAGCAGCCAGGGGCTGACGCTCCTGCAGCGCAACTACTCCATGGCGTACCTCACAGGGCCCGCGCCTGTTCCGCTGGAGGACGGCTCACGGGAGATGGTCGTGAAGATGAAGCTGACCTCGCATGGCACGACGGGCTTCAACCAGCTCATCGTCTCCGTAAAGGACCAGCTCATCAGGAGGATCGAAGGGACAGAGGTGAACGGAGACAAGGTCACGATGGACATCGCCAACATCCGCGTCAACCAGGGCGTGCCTGACGAACGGTTCAACTATGACCCTCCGCCCTATGCGAATGTCATCTCCGACTGGCTCTTTGATCCGGAAGAGTGAGGCATATGGAATCGATCGGTGAGAAGCTTCGGCTCGCCCGAGAGCGGAACAACCTGACGATAGACCAGATTGCCCGAGACACCCATGTTGCGAAACGGTTCCTGAAGGCGCTGGAGGACGAGGACTTCTCCGTTTTCCCGGGTGAAACGTATGTCATGGGTTTCCTGCGCAACTATTCAGAATACCTGGGGCTGAATCCCGAGGAGCTGATCACCGTCTACCGCAACATCAAGATCCAGGAGCAGCCGCTGCCCATGAGCGAGCTCCTGGAGTCGAAACCGAAATACCCGCCGCTCCTGGTGGTCGTTGCCGTGGTCACCGCCGTGCTCATCCTTGGCGCAACCGGCTACCTCATCTATCGGGCAGCCTCCCACGGCGGGGGAACCGCGCCTGCCTCTGCCGGATCACAGCCGGGCGGCCACCAGGAGTTCGTCTTTCAGGACGAGGTCCGCACCATGTGGTTCGCGTCGGGAGACGTGATCAGCGTGCCGATTTCCGGCAAATCATATCGCATCCAGATCGGCTCGATCGGAGATACGCTGACTCTCAAGGTGCCGGGCGGCACGGTGGATCTCAGCCTCGGCAAGGAGAGATACATAGACCTGCAGGGGGATTCCTCCGCTGACGTCAAGATCGTCTGGAATGACGTGGACCGCACCTCCCCGCAGATGCGGGTGAACCTGGGGCTCTACCGCACCTCGGGTCAACCGGCCGACACCTCCGCGGGAGCGGGCACGCCTGCGGCGGCCGGGCAGGCCCCGGATACCGGCGCCAACGCGGTCCCGGCCGCGGCTGCCGCTCCGCCCATGCGGAGCGCGGACTTCGCCCCCGTTGCCCTCCTGAAGAACGCCTCCTCCGAACCATTCACTCTTGCCTTCACCTTCAAGGGAGACTGCCTGTTCCGTTTCCTCGTGGACGACAAGGATCGGGAGGACCGCTTCTTCCAGAAAGGTGAGCAGTTCAGCATCGAGGCCGCCAGGAACCAGGTTACCATCTGGATGTCCAATGCCGGTGCCGCCCGGATGCGCGTGGACAACAGGGATTTCGAGCTGGGCGCGCTCGGAGAGGTTGCCACACGGAAGGTCGCCTGGCGCAAGGATGCCGCGGCGGCCGGGTATGTCCTCGAGATCACGGCGCTCTACTAGGCGCGAAGGTCCCGGGATCCCTCCCTCCCGCTCTTTCCACATAGAGAGCCTCGGTTGCGCAAAGAACCAGGTGGATTCCGAGCTGATGATGGCTGCTCTCCAGAGGAAGGGGTGGTCCCTTGCGGAGGGCCCCGAGGCTGCCGATGTCCTGATCGTGAACACGTGCGGTTTCATCTCCGCGGCAAAGAAGGAATCCCTCGAAACGACCCTGGAGCTCAAGGCGCGCTATCCCGGGCAAGAAGGTCATCATGGTGGGCTGCCTGAGCGAACGCTACGGGAAGGCGCTGGAGGACCAGCTGCCTGAGCTGGACGGCTTCCTTGGCAACAAGGACCCCGCCGCAATTGTGGGCCTGGTGGAAGGCACCGGCGCGGCGGCCCCCGGCACTCGCATCCCGCGCCTGGAGAGGACCCGCCTTCTCTCGTTTCCCGGGACCGCATATGTGAAGATCGCGGAAGGATGCGCCAACCGCTGCACATACTGCGCGATCCCCCTGATCCGCGGCGACCTCTCCTCCCGGCCCGTAGAATCCATCACCGAAGAGGTCCGGGGGCTTCTGCGCCGGGGAGTGAAAGAGCTCGTGCTCATCGCGCAGGACCTCGGAAGCTTCGGCTCAGACCGCGACGGGCCCGAGTTGCCCCTCCTTCTGCGGGAGATCGCCTCACTGCCCGGGCAATTCTGGGTGCGGCTCCTGTACATCCATCCCGACAAGTTCCCCCGGGGAATCCTGGACATCATGGCTGCCGACCCGAGGTTTCTTCCCTATTTCGACCTGCCCTTTCAACACGCCTCCCCCGGTATCCTTCGCGCCATGGGTCGCAGGGGAGTCCCCGAGGCGAACCTCGGGCTCCTGGAAGAAATCCGCCTCCGGCTCCCGCGGGCGGTGATTCGGTCCACGTTCCTTGTCGGGTTCCCCGGAGAATCGGATGCAGACTTCCAGCGTCTCCTCGATTTCCAGGAGAAGGCGAGGTTCGACTGGCTCGGCGCTTTCACCTATTCGCGGGAGGAAGACACCCCCGCGTATTCGATGAAAGACCAGGTTCCCAAGGCGGTTGCGGAGAAGAGGCTGCGCGAGGTCGAAAGCCGGCAGACCCTCGCGACAGCGGGAGCGCTGGATGCGCAGGTCGGGAGGACGCTCGACATCCTTGTCGAGGAGAGAGTGGACGGAGAAGACATGAGCATCGGAAGGGCATACCTCCATGCCCCCGATGTGGACGGGCTCGTGGTAGTGCGCAGGAGCCTTCCCCCGGGGGAGTGGGTGCGGGCGCGCATCACCCGTCGCAACGGGGTGGACCTCGAAGCAGAGCCGGCGCATGAGTGAACCTTCCTGGCTCGAGTCACTCAACGAAGAGCAGAAAGAGGCTGTCGTTCACGAGGGGGGCCCTCTCCTCATCCTTGCGGGCGCAGGCTCGGGAAAGACGCGGGTCATCACCACGAAGATCGCCTATCTGCTAGAATGCAAGGGCCTGAGTCCGCGCTCCATCCTTGCCGTGACCTTCACCAACAAGGCGGCCCAGGAAATGAAGGGGCGCGTCCTGACCATGGTCCCGCGCGCGCAGGATGTCATGGTCAGGACTTTCCATTCCTTCGGCGCGTGGTTCCTCCGCGTCAACGCCGCACTGGCGGGACTGACGCCGCATTTTCACATCTATGACGAGGACGACTCACTGTCCCTCTTGAAAGGCTGCCTTGAGAATGCGGGGGACAAGGGGGCCCTGAGACAGGTGTACAACCAGATCAGCAGGGTCAAAGATTTCGCGCTGGGCGTGGATTCCCCGCCGGAGGAGATTCGGGGCCACGGCTGTGATCCCGAGCAATATCGCAGGTATGAGACGGCGCTGCGAAAGACGGGAAACGTGGACTTCGGTGACCTGATCCTCCTTCCCATCCGCCTCATGCGTGCGCATCCCGAGGTGCGCGAGCGTACGCGCCAGAGGTTCCACGTCGTCCTGGTGGATGAGTACCAGGACTCCAATATCGCCCAGTTCGAGCTCCTGAAGGAGCTGTGGCGACCCGAGACCTATCTTTGCGTGGTCGGGGACGATGACCAGTCCATCTACCGCTTCCGCGGGGCGGAGGTGGGAAATATCCTTTCCTTTCCCAAGGTGTTCCCCGGGACCACGATTGTCCGCCTGGAAAGGAACTACCGCTCGACCCAACCCATCCTGGACATTGCCTCCGCGGTTGTCAGCAACAACAAGGGCAGGCTCGGGAAGACTCTCTGGACGGACAGGCAGGAGGGCGAGCAGCCCGCCGTCTACTGCCTGGAAGACCAGGAGGAAGAGGCCGAGCTGTGCTCACGGATTGTCGGCGACGGGTTTTCGGGAGACACCGCAATCCTCTACCGCATGAACGCGCAGTCCCTGCATTTCGAGAGACTCTTCCGGGAGAAGCGCATTCCGTTTCGCCTGGTCGGGACGACGGGCTTCTATTCCCGGGAGGAAGTGAAAGATGCGGTGGCGTACCTTTCTCTCCTTGCCAATCCGAACGACGAGGTCCGGTTTCGCCGGGTCGTAAACAAGCCGGGCCGGGGAGTCGGAGAGGCGAGCGTGGAGAAGATCATTACCGAATGGCGCTCGGATGGAGGGGGGATCCCGCAAGCCTGCCGGCGCGCGGCCGGACGGCTTCCCCCCCGCGCGCGGGCGGGGCTGTCCGACCTGCTGGCACTCCTTGACGAGCTCGGGTCTGCCCTGCCTGAGACGCCGCTTTCCGAGCTGGCACGGGTGCTGATCTCCCGGGCAGGCCTCTTCGAGATGTACAAGAGCAAGGACCGCTCGGATGGCACCGCGCGGTCCCAGAACCTGGAGGAGATGGTCAGCGACCTTGCTTCCTACGGGATGGGCCCCGAGGAGCTCGTGCGCTACCTCGAGGATGTCGCGCTGGCAAGCCCCGGCGACGAGAAGGCCGCGGGGGACGCCGACGCGAAGGTGAGCCTGATCACCATTCACAACACCAAGGGCCTCGAGTTCGACCGGGTGATCGTCACGGGCCTGGAAGAGGGGATCTTCCCGCACGAATCAAGCGACTGGGGAGAGCCGGAGGAGATCGAAGAGGAGAGACGGCTGTTCTACGTGGGGATAACGCGCGCCCGGGAAAAGCTCATCCTGACATGGTGCAGGCGGCGGCGGATCTTCGGCCGATATTCCGACATGGCCCCGTCACGCTTCCTGGATGAGATTCCCGAAGGAGCCGCCAAGAGGCTGGGTGAGGACGGCGCAAAGGAGGTCTCCGACGAGTACGCGGTCGGAACCGGCGTCTATCATGATGAGTACGGCCCCGGCGTGGTGGAGAGGAAATGGTATACTGACGGGACCCTCCTGGTGCAGGTCAGGTTCGAGTCGGGGAGGGTCGCGAAGTTCCTGCCGAAATACACGCGGCTGGAACGGATCAGCCTGGGTGAGTAGGAAAATGCAAGGGATGAAGGACGTCCAGGGCGGCCCGGACAGCAGGAACATGCCCATCCAGAAGGTGGGGATACGCCACATACGCTACCCGATCACCGTCCGGGACAAGAGCCGGGAGACGCAGGACACGGTGGCCAACCTGACCTTGTCGGTGAACCTCCCGCACAACTACCGCGGGACTCACATGAGCAGGCTCATCGAAGTGCTGGACCGGTTCAAGAACGAGGTGAGCTACCACACCCTCGACGTGATTCTCCTGTCCATCAAGAAGGCGCTGAACGCGGAGGAATCGCATATCGAGATCTCCTTTCCTTTCTTCCAGCGCACCCGGGCCCCGGTGTCCGGGATGGAATCCACCATGTCCTACGACTGCCTGATCTCGGCAACCTACGCGCAGCACCTGGAGATCTCCACCCGCGTGGATGTGCCGGTGCACACATTGTGCCCCTGCTCGCGGGAGATATCGCGTGTGTCCGCGCACAACCAGAGAGGGACCGTATCGATAACCGTCGGCATGACCAAGTTCATCTGGATCGAGGACCTGATCGACATTGCAGAGACCTCCGCCTCCAGCCCGGTCTATACGCTGCTGAAGAGGGAGGATGAAAAGTTCATCACCGAGCACGCCTACGAGAACCCCCGGTTCGTGGAGGACGTGGTGCGCGAGGTCGCGCTGCGCCTGGACCCGCTCCCCGGCCTGCGCTACTACTCCATCGAAGTGGAGAACTTCGAGTCCATCCACAACCACAGCGCGTACGCGGTCATCACCAAGAGCTTCGATGGACGGTAGCCGGGCCGCCGCGGTGGTTCCTGTGGTCAAGCGGGCACGGGGATTCCGGCTCTACGATCAACAGGGCAGGCGGTACCTCGACCTCTATCGGGATGACGGCGGGGCGCTCCTGGGGCACCGAAGCGGATCCACGGTCACGCTGATGAAGTCTGTCCTTTCCCAGGGGTTGGCCGGGGCGCTCCCGTCCGTCTGGGAGGCGCGCCTCCTCGCGATGATCGCAGCCATGTTTCCCGCTCACCGCAACGTCCGCCTCTATTCATCACGCTCGCGGGCGCTGGAGGCCGTGTCCTGCTTCGAGGGAATGAGGGTCGAACCGTCCGACATCTACGACCCGGCAATCCACGCCCAGCCGCGCGGACAGCCCCGCGCGTCGCTTTGGCGCCCTTTTCTGCCGGACGGCGCTTCCCCCCCCGCCGCCCATTCGGCCCTCCTCCCCGTCCTTCCCCTGACTGTCTGCGAATCCCCGGCACCCGTGTGCTTTCCGGAAGGGCCGCTCGTCGGGCTCTCCGACTCAGACCACCTCCCGGGCTTCGTGCTTGCCGGCGCTTTCACGGCCCTGGCTCAGCTGCGCGCGGCGCGCGCCAACCCCTTTGAGGCTCCTGCCGCCGTGCAGAAAGCCCTCGACGCCTCACGGGGCTGGGCGCGCACGGGCCCCTACGTGAGGGCCACTTTCTCTCCCGACGAATATCCGCGCGTGCATGGCGAGTTCCTGCGCGCCGGCGTTCTCCTGTGCCCCAGGTATCCTGGCCCCAGCATCCTCCCGGGGGAGTGCTCCCCGGGAGAGGCGAGGCTGCTCGCGAAGCTCTTCACCAGCATCCCCGGAGGTTGATCATGGACATTACAGCCTTCTCCGTCGACGCATCGCATCTGCTGTTCGGCGCGTTCGCCACCTTCTGCGCAATCCTCCTGTGGTCGCGCACCCGGGAGATGGGGTGGACCTTCCTCATCATGGCCGTCATCATTTCCTACGCCGACATCGTGCTGGGGACCCTGCGAACCTACGGAATCCTGGGACCGGAGCCTGTGGTGGGGCCGGGCATCCCGCTGGTGCGCATCCTGCTCGCGGATGTGCCCCTCCTTTTCTTCGGCATAGGATTCATCATCGCCTTCGCCCGCAAGAGGACGCACTGATCATGGCCCCCGTCCACGTCATCCCGGCGCGGGACGAGCAGAACATGGAGCAGAAGCTCGTGACCCTGCTGCTTGCCGCGGTGGAGGACAAGCCGGACCTCATCGTGTCCGTCTTTGCCGGCACCCCGGCGTTCGGCGCATATCGGTTGCTGGTGGAACGGGCGCGGGCGGAGCTCGTTGACTTCTCCCGGGTGCGCTTCGTTGTCTTCGACGAGCTGGTCCGCCCGTCCCCCGTCGCTCCGTTTCGGGCGGTTCTGGACGAACGGTTGCTCGGCCCCCTGGCCGTGCCCCCGGAGAATGTCATTGCCTTTGACCCGACGCGACGCCACGCGGATGAAACGGTCCGCATCGCAAGCTGGCTCGGCGTTGCCGGCATCGATATCGCGCTCCTCTCCGTGGATTCCCGAGGCCACATCGGGTTTCACGTCACGGGGTCGGACCTGGAGTCCAAAGCGGGGATCCTGGCGGTCCCCAACAAAGAACGCTGGGGCGCGGACAACGCCTTTTCTCTTGGCCTGGCGGATCTCCGCACTGCCTCGCGGATCCTCCTTTTTGCCGCCGGGCGCAACCTTGCCGAGATCGTGCAGCGTCTCATGGAGGGGAGCTTCGACCCGGCAATTCCGATCTCCGTCCTCCAGCGGCACGAGAACGTGACCCTCATAGCGGACCGCGGAGCGCTCTCCCGCATCGAGCGCAAGGAGCGCATCAGCGGATTCCACTCCGGCCTTTTCATCATGGACGCTGAGACAGTCCCCTCCGAGCGCCGGGTCCTCGTCATCTCTCCGCATCCGGATGATGCCCCCATCAGCCTGGGCGGGACCATGGCCATGCTCAGCCCGCGCTGCCCGGCTGGTCACCGCGGTCATGAGCACGGGCCATCGCTCTTTCATCTACGGCACGCAGCGAAGCGAGCGCATCGCAATCCGCGAAGGGGAGGTGGTCAAGGAATCACGCATCCTGGGGGTCGAGCCCCGGTTCCTGCGGCTTCCCTTCTACGACAGCAATTACGACGTCACGGAGCGCGACATCTCCGCCCTCCTGGCGCTGGTGGAGGAGCTGGACCCCGACTGGGTATTCATGCCGCACGTCCGGGATTCGCACCCCGCCCATATCGCAAGCAGGCGCATCGCGGTGGAGACCCTGCGCCGTTTTCTCGGCGGGACGCAGAAGACCATCGAGGCGTGGAACTTCGAAGGGCCCTGGGCCCTGTTCAACCGCGGTGACTTCGACACCATCGTGACCGTGCCGCGCCTGCCCTTCGAGCGCAAGCTGCAGGCAATCCGCGCGCATGAATCCCAGGTGGCGCGAACGCCCTACGACGTGGCGGCCGAGTCCCTGGGCCGGCTGCGCGCCGCCCTGGTGCCCGAATCCGAGCTTGCCGGGTTCGGCGCCCGGCCGCCCCGGCTGGAGGCGTGGCTGGAGCTTTTCTCCCGGGAAATCCTCCGCGGCGAGCCGGTGGCCGAAGCTCCGCCCCGGGAGTAGACCCCCGGCACTGACACCGTGCGAGGCCTTTGCTGCGCCGAGGGCCAAAGGCAGGATGGCGGCATTCTCCTTGACATCATCATATTACAGCCGTAATATTACGACCGTCATGAAGGAAAGGAATCCCCGCCGGGGAGGCGAGGCAGCCGCGGAGGACAGAAAAGGCAAGTCTCATGAGAAGATCCAGGGCGCGGCGGCCCGCCTCCTGCGCACAGACGGCATAGGAGGCGCGAGCGTCCGCAGGGTCATGGCGGCTGCCGGCATGACCGGGGGCGGGTTTTACGCCCACTTCCCGTCGAAGGCGACGTTGACGCAGGAGGCTTTCTCCTGCGCAGCGCGGGAGAAACGCAGGGTCCTTTCCGCGACGCTGGGGGACGCCCGGGGGCCTTCCTACATCGACCGGTTCCTTCGCGCTTACCTCACGCGCGATCATCGTGATGACCTGCAGACCGGATGCCCTTACGCGGCGCTCCTCTCGGAGCTGCCCCGTTCGAGCCGGGCCGTGCGGTCCCGGGTGCGGGAGGAGTTCTCCCGCGGCGTGAAGGCCTTTGCGGAGCGGTTGGAGGGGAGGGAGCCGTCGGAAGCCCGGGAAAAGGCAATCCTTGCCCTGTGCCTGGCGTTCGGGGCGCTGGCAATGTCGAGAACGCTCGCGGATTTTCCGGAAGGGGACGAAGTGCTGGACCTGGCTGCCGCGGGAGCGAAGTATTTCAAGGGAGTGAAGAGCAGATCATGAAGAAAAGGGTTGTCGTGACGGGGATGGGGATCGTGTCGCCCCTGGGGGTCGGGCTGGAGGTCGCATGGGAGAGGCTCATGGCGGGAAGATCAGGAATCAGGGCCATCGACCGGTTCCCCGTTTCACATCTTGCATCCCGAGTCGCCGGCATGGTGCCCCTTGGCTCCGGACCGGGAGAGCTCGACCTGTCGAGCGGTTTTCCGCCCCGCGAGACGAAGCGTAACGATCCGTTCATCTTGTACGCGCGGAAGGCCGCGGAGGAAGCCCTTGCAGATGCCGGCTATGCTCCGGAGGACACGGCGGAAAAGGAGCGCGTCGGCGTCATTGTCGGCACCGGGATAGGGGGCTTTTCCACGCTGGCAAACGGGGCCGTGGACTTCTCCGCCCGCGGGGAGACCGGGCTCTCGACATATTTCATCACGTCCCAGCTCGCCAACCTGGCGAGCGGGCAGATTGCCATTGCCCACGGCTTCGGTGGGCCGAACTTCTCTGTCATGAGCGCTTGCGCGACGGGCGCGGAGGCAATTTCCTGCGCGGCCCGCGCCATCCTCCTGGGGGAGGCGGATGTTGTTCTCGCCGGGGGCAGCGATGCCGCGGTCCATCCCCTGTCGATTGCCCGGGTTCACGAAAATCCACGCCTTGAGCACCCACTGGAACGACACCCCGCAGCGCGCCTCACGGCCGTTTGACTCCGAGCGGGACGGTTTTGTCCTGGCGGAAGGAGCGGGGGTCCTCATCCTGGAGGACCTTGAGCACGCGAAGGCGCGAGGGGCGCGCATCCACGCGGAGCTTGCAGGGTACGCTTCGGTGAGCGACGCCTACCACATCACCGCCTCCCACCCCGAGGGCCTGGGGGAGCAGCGCGCGCTGCGTCTCTGCCTGCAGCGGGCAGGGATCCCGGCAGACAGCGTGGACTATCTCAACGCCCATGCCACGGGCACACAGATAGGAGATGCGGGAGAACTGCACGCCATCATGAGGGTGTTTGGCAGCGGGAGCAGGCCTGCAATCTCCTCTACGAAGGGCGCAATGGGGCACACCTTCGGGGCCGCGGGGGCCATCGAGGCAATCATCTCCGTGATGTCGATCACGCACGGAGCGTGCCCGCCGACCCTGAACCTCGAAAAGCCGGACGAGGAGTTCGCGGGCCTGAACCTCGTGCCCTGCACGCCCCAGGAACGCCCCGTCCGCGTGGCCCTTTCGAACTCCTTCGGGTTCGGCAGCACGAAAGTGGCCCTCGTGTTTTCCCGGTTCTGATGCAAAAGGCCCGGGGGGGCCGGGCCTTCTCTTCGCAAAGGGATTTCTACTCGACGATAATGGCTTCGGCAGGGCAGTCGGTTGCGGCGTCCTTCACCACGTTCTGGAGATTGGCCGGAACCTCGGGGTTGATGACCTCGGCGGCGTCTTTTCCCATCTTGAAAACCTGCGGAACCGCGTCCGTGCACAGGCCGCAAGCGGTACAGAGGTCCGGGTCGATTCGCACCTTCATGCGTTGCTCCTTTCGTTGTTGATTTTCCGCCGCGGTTGCGGCGTGAGCTCCACAATACCTGATTCCGGCCCATTGCACAAGCCGCACCGGAATGGGAGTGGCCGCGCCGGAGTCGAACGACACGAATGTCACTCGCGCCGGGGCCGCCTTATTGACACCACGGCATATTTTGCTATTCTTTGCAGAGAAACAAAACAATACGAACCGGAGGCTTCACATGATCGCTTTGACCATAGGCATTGTCCTCATACTCTTCGCTGTTTACTCCGTCCTTCCGGTCTCCTGGGGTCTGCAGTGGTGGGCGGAGGTCATCCAGTTTCTCAAAGGCGGAGTGCCCATCCTGGCGGTCTTTGTCGGCCTCATAGCGTTTTTCGTCGGCATTGCGGACATCAAGGACAAGAGAGAAGCCAAGAAGGAAGAGGAAGAGGAAAAGGCCGAGAAGAAGGAAGAAAAGAAGGCGGATGAGAAGAAGTGAAGCTCTTGACATTCCCGGACCGATGTGTCACGGTACCCTTCCTGCGGCTCCGGAGCCGCATTTTTCACGGAAGGGTTGAGCACAGATGAAAACCATATTTGTCAAGCCGGATGAGGTGGAGCGCAAGTGGTACCTCATCGACGCCGAGGGCAAGGTCCTGGGCAGGCTGGCGTCCCGGGTGGTGGGGATCCTCCGGGGCAAGAACAAGCCTGAGTTTTCCCCTCACTGGGACCTCGGTGACTCGGTCATCATCGTCAATGCGGACAAGATCCGGGTCACGGGCCGCAAGCCGGCTCAGAAGATGTACTATCGCCATTCCGGATACCCGGGTGGCTTCCGCGCGGAGCCTTTTGAGAAGGTTTTCGCGCGCAAGCCGGCCTGGCCACTGGAGCGGGCAATCCAGGGCATGCTCCCCAAGGGAGCCCTGGGGAGAAAGATCTTCAAGCACCTGAAGGTCTATGCGGGGCCCGAGCATCCCCACGTTTCCCAGAAGCCCGTCAAGCTGGAAATCAGCTGAAAGAGGAGAATGCTTTGGTAAAGAACCTTGCAGTCGCAACAGGCAAGCGCAAGACATCCATAGCGCGCGTATTCCTTCGTGACGGAGCCGGAAAAATAACCGTGAACGAAAAGTCGGTGGAAGAGTATTTCGCGGGGCTTCTCACGGCCCAGAGCGTGCTCGCTCCTCTGGAGGTCACCAGCAATACCGGCAAGTTCGATGTGCTCATCCGCGTCAGCGGCGGCGGCGTGTCCTCCCAGATAGAGGCGTGCAGGCACGGGCTGGCTCGGGCTCTCAACGCGTATGACGCGTCCAACCACACCGCCCTGCGGGCAAACGGCTTCCTGACCAGGGACCCGCGCATGGTGGAAAGGAAGAAGTACGGCCAGGCCGGTGCCAGAAGACGCTTCCAGTTCTCCAAGAGATAGAGCCTCAGGAACCTCGTTTCCCGTCGTTTCAATCGAGCTCAAGGGGGCTGCCGGCGAGATGGTTCGAATCCATCTGGCCGACGGCTCTTTTTTTGTCATCCACGCCGAAGTTTTTGCCACGGAGGGTCTGGCCGCGGGAGACGTCCTGGATGATGCCCGCGTTGCGGCGCTGAAAGCCCGTTCGGAGCTCATCCTCGCCCGGCAGACCGCGCTTCGGCTCCTGTCGCGGGCCGCCCAGACCCGCAGGGGGCTGGTCAGGAAACTCCGATCCCGCGGCTTCAGCGGTGAGGCGACCAGCTCCGCGGTGAGCCGAATGATCGAGCTCGGCTACGTCGATGACCGGGCGTATGCCGAGAACTGGGCGAGGTTTCGCCTCTCCGCGCGGAAGGAGGGGTGGAAGTCACTGTACCGGGGGCTTCTGCGCAACGGGGTGCCGCGCGCCATCGCAGAGGATGTGCTTGAACAGGAATGCACTGAGGAAGTCGAACTGGAGCGCGCCCGACTGCTGGTCCACGGGCTTGCGCCCAGGACCGCGGTGAGCAGGCTCACGTCCCGGGGTTTTCGCTCCCGGACAATTGCCCGAATACTTTCGGAAATGAAGAGGGAAGCCCGGCAAGAGACGGAGGAGTAAAGTGGAAAGCCGCCTCCACGACACACCGGGGAAGGTCGAAGACCCTTTGCGCGCAGTCAAGGATGACGGAATCCGACGAAGCGACGATGCCCGCGTAGGTCTTCAGCGGGTAGTCTGCCGTGTGCTCGAGGGTCACGAGGGAAGGGACGCCGAGGGGAGCCAGCCGTTCGCGGACCTCGGACGCCATGAGGGCTGAAAACGCAATGGGAGAATCGAGAAACACGTCCAGGCGTTCAGGAGCCAGTGCCTGCAGCGAATGAAGGATCGCGATGAAGGCCCTGTCCGTCAGGGCAGAGCGCCGATAGCTGCCGTGCGTCGCCGAAGAGTCCCGGGTGACTCCATCGTCCGAGATGAACAGGGGGGATCCTCGAAGAAAGCTTTCCACCGTGATGAGGACATTGTACCAGTCGATTCCAAGGCTTTGTCCTTTCAGAGCCGTCGGGGGGAGAAGCTTGCGCTTCCGAGTGAAAGCGATCGACTCTTGAATCACTCCGCGAAAGAGTGTATTGCGCTCGATTCGCGAGAGTCGGTGCCTGTCTCCGACGAGCTTGAGCGACGCCTTTTCCGGATATCCCCTTTCGCGGAGGTACCTGTACTCGGTGAGAGCATTCTCAAATTTTCTCATTGACATTATGGATATAATTGGTATACTGAGTAATATAGAGAATTGACAAATGCGCTGGGCATTATTGAAAGGATAGCAGACGTGGCGAAAAAGGAAAAGAAGGTCCGCATCTTCTCGGCCCTGGAAGTTGCGGACATCTGCGGGGTTGTCAATCAGACAGCGATCAACTGGATCAAGAACGGCTTCCTCAAAGCGTTCATGACTCCGGGCGGCCAATATCGGGTGTATGCTGAAGACCTGCTGACGTTCCTCTCATCACGGGGAATGAGAATTCCGGAAGAGCTGCAGGAGGGCGATGAGAACGCCGCCGACTGGCGGCGGATCCTCATCGTGGATGACGATGAGAACATCAACACCCTGCTCAAGAGGTTCCTCACGCGCCGACTGCCGTCGTACACCATCATGCAGGCTTTCGACGGATTCGAGGCCGGCAAGCAGATCACGGAAATGAAGCCCGGCGTGATCCTCCTGGATATCAGCCTCCCGGGAATTGACGGGCACAAGCTGTGCAAGAGGATCAAGGAAGATCCCGCGCTGGGCTCGCCGGTCATCATTGCGATCACGGGATTGACCGACTCCTCGCTGGAGAAGACCATCCTCGAGGAAGGCGCAGACGCTTTCTTCGCGAAGCCCCTGGATTTCGAGAGACTGTGCGCGCGCGTCGAGGAGCTCACCGCTTCGCGGGTGACCGCCGGCGATGCAAATGGCTGACGCCCGGGTGATCCTTGTCGTGGAGGATGAGGACTCCATCCGTCTCACCCTGCGCGATTTCCTGAAAAAGAAGGGACACTCGGTCCTCGTCGCCTCCGACGGCGTCGGGGCCATCAAGCAGATCCTTGACCACCCCGTGGACCTCGTTGTCACGGACTACCGCATGGACATCCTGGGCGGCGACTACTGGATACGGTTCCTGCGCAAGTTCTGCGGGGACAAGAAAGTCATCATCACGAGCGGCTTCCTCCAGCCCGAGTTCCCCATTCCGTTCCCCGTTGTCTACAAGCCTTACGATTACTCGGACCTCGAGTCGCTCATCAGGAAGACCCTCGGCGAGCCTCCCGAACCAGGTGACGCGGATGGCGGCTCCGCCTGAGCGCCGGGGCCTGCGGGCCGTGGTGCACGGCCGCGTCCAGGGAGTCGGCTTTCGATGGTCCACTGTCCGTGAGGGCCGTTCCCTGGGTCTCAGCGGGACCGTCACAAACCGTCCGGATGGGACCGTGGAGGTGATGGCCGAAGGGGACCCCGCCCTGCTGGCCCGTCTCATCGCCTGGCTGGAGAAAGGCCCGCCGGGCGCCAGGGTGAACAGCGTGGATGTCCAGTGGCTTCCCTGGTCGGGCTCCTACAGCGGATTCGGCGTGGACTTCTAGAGTCACTCTCTGATAAGCTCCCCCATCGCGTGACCCGGCAGGTGAGGAGACGGAAAATGTGCGGAATCTTCGGCTATGCGGGAGAAGGTGCGAACGCCGAGGTGCTGATCGAAGGAATCAAGCGCCTCGAGTATCGCGGCTACGACTCGTGGGGCGTCTGCGTCGCGTGCGACGACCAGCTCTCGCTCCTGCGGCGCGTCGGCAGGATCGGAGGCGTCGACCCCGCCGGGTTGACCCTGGGCGCGCACGGCCCGTGTGCCTCGGGCATCGCGCACACGCGCTGGGCCACGCACGGATCTCCCACGGAGGCCAACGCCCACCCTCACGCGGACTGCGCCGGGAGGATCGCCGTCATCCACAACGGGATCATCGAGAACCACGCAGGGCTGCGCGCGACCCTTCAGGGCAAAGGTCACGTCTTTGCAAGCGAAACGGATACGGAGGTGATCCCGCACCTCATCGAGGAGTTCCTGAAGTCCGAGCCCAGCTTCGCGGCGGCGTTCCTGGGGGCAATGAAGCTCCTCGTGGGCGCGTACGGAATCGCGGCCGTGTACGCCGGAGAGCCCGGGACCATTTTCGTTGCCCGACACGGCAGCCCCATTGTCCTGGGACTGGGCAGGAACAGGACGCTCGTGGCAAGCGATCCCGCTCCGCTGGTGGCGCACACGCGGGAAGTCATCTACCTCGACGACGGGGAAGCGGCGCTTCTTCACGGAGACGGGTTCGAGACGAAGACGCTGGAAGGCGCTCCCGTCAGCAAGAGGGTCCAGCAGATCGCTTTCAGCCTCCCCGACATCGAGCGGGGGGGATTCCCGCACTTCATGCTCAAGGAGATTACCGAGCAGCCCGAATCCATCCACAACGCGTACCGCGGGCGGATTTTCCGCGCGGAGGGGACGGCCAAGCTGGGCGGCGTGGATGAGGGGCTCCTGCGGCGGGTGAAGCGCTGCCACATCGTGGCCTGCGGCACCTCCTGGCATGCGGGACTGATCGGAAAGTACCTCATGGAGACCCTCGCCAGGGTCCCGACGCAGGTATCTTTCGGGTCGGAGTTCCGCTACGCGCACCCGGTCCTGGAGCCGGACACCATGGTCATTGCCATCAGTCAGTCCGGTGAGACCGTGGACACCCTGGCGGGCGTGCGCGAGGCAAAATTGATGGGCGCGGACACCATTGGGATCTGCAACGTGGTGGGGTCCAGCATTGCGCGGGAGTGCGGAAAGGGGATCTACATCCATGCCGGCCCCGAGATCGGCGTCGCATCCACGAAGGCCTTCACGAGCCAGCTGGTTGTCCTGAGCCTGCTCGCCGTCCACCTAGGCCGCATGCGGGGCCTGTCCCTGCGCGCCGGCCTGCTCTTCCTGGATGCCCTGGAGAAGCTTCCCGAGCAGGCGCAGGAGCTGATTGCGCAGAGGGAGCGGATCAGGGAGATCGCGCTGCGATATTCGAAGAATGACAACTTCCTCTACATCGGCCGGCTGTTCGAGTATCCCACCGCGCTCGAGGGCGCGCTGAAGCTGAAGGAAATCTCCTACGTCCACGCGGAGGGGGTCCAGGCGGCGGAAATGAAGCACGGGCCCATTGCCCTGATAGAGCCGTCGGTTCCCACCGTGGTGCTGGCCGCGCAGACGGAAATCCGCGACAAGATGATGGGGAACATCCACGAGATCCGGGCCCGCGGCGGCAGCATCATCGTGGTGGCCCAGGAGGGAGACACCGAGGCTGCCTCCCTCGCGGAAGATGTCATCTTCGTCCCGAAGACCCTCGACCCGCTCGTTCCCATACTCTCCGTCATCCCGCTGCAGCTGTTTGCGTATTCGATTGCCGTGGCGCGCGGGCGCGACGTGGACAAGCCCCGCAACCTGGCCAAGAGCGTGACGGTGGAGTAGGGTATGGACGTCATGGGAAGCGAGGCCGCACCGGCCCGCCTGGTCCTTTTCGAAGATCACCTGCTGTCGGACATGAACCCCATAGCGCTGACGCGTCCCGCCTTCGCGGTGACCTGCGCGTGCGCGACCCTGTATGATGTGGCGGCGGAAGCCGCCGGCGTGCGTCCGGCCTGGGTTGTCCGCGGCTACCTCGCCGCGCTCGCGGCGCGCCGTTATCCGGCGAGCCCCCTGGGGGACGGGCCGAAGCTCTTCCTGAATGCATCCATCGTCCCCGACACCCGCTATGCGCAGAAGTTCTGCGAGCTTGCACGCTCGGCGAAGCCGTTCGTGGCGACCGCGGGTGAAAGGGTCTCAGCCGCGTTTGTTCCGGCCGGCATTCCCGTCCCCCGGCCCTTGACGCCGGAGAACATCACTCCGTGGCTCCTGGAGGCGAAGCTGCCCCTCCACGAGGAGGAGCTTTTCCACACCTTCGATCACCAGTTCGAGGTGGTGAAGTTCCTCGAGCCGCTTTTCGTGACGAACATCGCGCACCGGCTCGCGAAGGGGACCTACCGGGAGCTGAAGCCGGGCGTCTTCGCGGCGGACAGCGTCACCGTTGCCGACAGCGCGGCGTTTCACGTCAAGGAAGGACCCGTCGTCCTCGAACGGGATGTGGAGGTCCGGGATTTCACCTATTTCGAGGGACCCGTCCACGTCGGGGCAAGATCCCGCGTCATCGAAAGGGCCTCGCTGAAAGAGCACGTCTGCGTCGGGGAGACCTGCAAGATCGGCGGTGAGGTAGAGGCGAGCATCATCGAAAGCTATACGAACAAGCAGCACCACGGCTTCCTGGGGCATTCCTGGGTGGGCTCCTGGGTGAACCTGGGCGCCGGCACGAGCAACAGCGACCTGAAGAACACCTACGGCGAGGTGCGCCTGGAGTACCCGCACCGGCGCGTGGATACCGGGATGCAGTTCCTGGGCTGCATCATCGGCGACTTCGCGAAGAGCGCCATCAACACGAGCATCTTCACGGGCAAGATCATCGGGGTCTCCAGCATGCTCTACGGCGTCCATCGGCTCCAATGTGCCGAGCTTCTGCAACTATGCCCGCTCCTTCGGGCAGATCACCGAATGCCCCGTGGACCAGGCCATCCTCATCCAGAAAAGGATGTTCGCGCGCAGGGGGATCCGCAGACCCCGGAGGATGCCGAGCTGCTCCGAGACGGTCTTCGAGCTGACGCGGGCGGAAAGGCTGATCTCCGACGAGCCTCCCGCGCTGTAGGCAGACCTCGCCAGGGCCAGGGCAGCCGGGCAGGCTTTTCCAAAACGCCCTGTACAGCAGCTCCGGCGAGGGGTACAATACTGATTGCGCGCGGTGCCGCCACGAGCGCGCTCCCGCTGGCAACCGCAGCTTCCTGGCCGGCCGCTACCTCAACGGGCCTGCGCACTCGCGCGTTCCGGTGCCTTGACCGGGCCACCGCTGCGTGAACAGCGCGCGGAGCTACCGCGCAGGGGAGGTGGGGGGATGCGTGATGCCGAGAAGGTTCAGAGCGAGATTCTCAAGATCATCAACGATGACCCGACAATCGGGGGAGCCGACCGCATCGTCGTGAGCGTGGAAAAGAAGGGAGTGTGGCCGCGGGCAAAAGAGGTGATCATCCTCAAAGGGAATGTCCGCTCTGACAGCGACAGAATGAAAGCGGAGAAGGTTGCGACCATGCACGCCGCGGGGCGGGAGGTCGTCAACAGCATCAACGTTCACGTCTGACGGGGCGGGCGTGCCGGCGTGCGCGGATAGGCTTTCACCGCCGCATAGACGAACTGGGCCAGGTCAGGATCCAATGCGGCGGCCTCGCTTCGAAACGCGTCAGCCACCGCGTCGTTGCTGAACTCGCCGTCCGCGACCACCACGGGGGTCATCTTGGCGCGCCCCGGGATCTCCCCCGAGTCTATCCTGTTGTGCTGGTATCCGTGCTCACGGGTCCAGGTGACCGCCCGCTCCCGTCCAGCCTTGTCGTAGCAGAGCTGGAAGCCCCTCAGCGCTGCCAGGGAGCCAGCGAGGGAGCTCGCAGCGCCGGGGCTGTCGTACCAGACGATGAGATCGAAATACTCGTCCGTGAACCAGCGGCGAAACCCCTCACCGGGGATCTGCCGCGCGTCTTGAATTTCGGCTAACATTTCTCTTCGCACCTCGGTACCTTCGAGTATATCATGCCGGCCGAAAAGACAAAAAGCCCGGGATCGATCCATGACTCATGAGGACCACCTCGCGCTGTTGAGGGGAGGGGTCAAAGCCGGAGCTGCCTTCTGGGCAGACCTGGGATCCGGCACGGGGGCCTTCACCATGGCCCTGGCCGCGCTCCTGGGAGGAGAGGGGAGGATACTCTCCGTAGACAGGGATGCGCGGGCCTTGGCCGAACAGGAACGCGCCATACGCGCCCGGTTTCCGCGGCTGCAGGTGGAGCTGGCAGCGGCGGACTTCACCAGGCTGACCGGGATATCGGGTCTCGATGGCGTCGTGATGGCCAATTCACTCCACTTCCAACGCGACGCGGAAGAGGTCCTCCGCTGGGTGAAGGGCTGGCTCCTCCCGGCAGGCCGCATTGTCATTGTCGAGTATGAGGTCACGCTTCCCAACCCATGGGTCCCTTACCCGGTCCCCTTCAAGCGACTGCTCAGGCTTGCCGAGGCCGCGGCGCTCGGGCCTGCCCGTCTGCTGGAGACGAGGCCAAGCCGCTACCACGGGCGGGTCTATTCGGCCGTCATGGAGAGATCAGAGGCCGCCGAGCGCTGAGGCAAAAGCACCCAAGCCGACGCTATGCCCTCGCAGCTTCGCCGTCAATCAACGCGCTGGTCGATGGGAATCCACGCGCGCGGCGCGGGACCCCGGTAGAGACTCTCTGGACGATAGATGCGGTTGTCCTTGCGCTGCTCCAGCACGTGAGCGAGCCATCCCGCCACGCGCGCCATTGCGAAGATCGGCGTGAAGAGGATCCGGGGAAGCCCCAGCATCGTGTAGACGGCGCCGGAAAAGAAGTCCACGTTTGGATAGATCGGTTTCCCTTTCTCCTCCATCCGCTCTCGGAACTGCCTCTCGATCTCCTTGAGGATCTCGTAGGAGCGGGGATCACCCTTCTTTTCCGCCAGCTCCTTGAGAAACTCCTCCATCACATACGAGCGGGGGTCTTTCACCTTGTACTCCCGGTGGCCCATGCCCATGACCTTGCGCTTTTCCGCCAGGGCTTTGTCCAGCCAGGGCCCCACCCTTTCCTTCGCGCCGATCTCCTCCACCATCTCCATGACCTTTCGTTGGCGCCCCCGTGGAGGGATCCGATAGAGGGCCCCCATGGCCGCGGAGATGCTGCAGTAGCAGGTGGACAGGGTGGATGCGACCACGCGCGCGGTGAAGGTGGATGCGTTGAACTCATGCTCCGCATGCAGGACGAGGCAGCGTGTCCATGATCCTGCCCTCGTACTCCTCGGGCTCCCTCCGCGCACCATGAAGAGGAAGTTCGCGCCGTGAGACCTGTCCGCAAGGGGCGGCACGTACTGCTTGTTCTCGCGGGATCTCTGGTAGGCGGCAACCACGCTTGCGGTCTGCACGACCTGGTGCAGGGTGTCGCGGCAGTCGCATGTCGCCGAGTGCTGGATCGTGATGCTCCACGTAGCTCGACATGTAGGCCATGACGGACTGGAGCAGCTGCATGGGGTGGGCGCTCACGGGGAACGCGCGGATCATCTCCCTGATCTGGGTCGGGATGTCCCGGCTTGCCCGCATGCGCTTGCGCCAGGCATCCAGCTCGGCTTGCGCGCGGCAGCCTTTCGTACAGGAGGAGGTGCGTGACCTCTTCGAAGTCGGAATGTCGCCGCAAGGTCCTCGATTGCGTAACCGCGGTAGTAGAGCTTGCCCTTCTGACCGTCGATGCGGGAGACGGCGGTCTCATCCGCGATGATCCCTTCCAGCCCCTTGGAGTAAGTCCCGGTGTCCACGCTCATGGTGCATTCCTTCGTTATACTTCGATGAGGAGCCGCCAGGGATCCTCCACCAGCTCCTTGACGCGCCGGAGGAAGCTGACCGCTTCCTTCCCGTCGATGAGCCGGTGATCGTAGGTGAGGGCCACGTACATCATCGGGCGGATGACAATGGTCTCCTCCGGCGTCTTCTTCCACCACGGGTCGTTTCTGAATGGTGTGCATGCCAAGGATGGCCGACTGCGGGTAATTGAGAAGCGGAGTCGAGAGCAGGGAGCCGAATACGCCGCCGTTGGTGATGGAGAACGTGCCTCCGGCAAGCTCATCAGGAAGTATCTTTCTGTCGCGCGCGCGTGAGGCAAGGTCCGCAACGGCGGCCTCCAGCTGCGCGATGCTCGAGCCGGTCCGCTCCCTTCACAACGGGTACGACCAGTCCTCGATCCGTGGAGACGGCCACCCCGATGTCGAAGGTGTTGTAGTACACGATCTCATCGCCGTCGATGCGCGCGTTGACCATCGGGAACTCGGCAAGAGCGCGGCAGACCGCTTTCACAAAGAAGGACATGAAGCCGAGCCTGACGCCATGGATCCGTTCGAACTCCTCCCGGTACCGGCTGCGAAGGTCCATGACGTTCTTCATGTTCACTTCGTTGAAGGTGGACAGGGAGGCCGTGGAGTGCTGCGCTTCGAGGAGCCTTTGCGCAATGCGCTTGCGAAGCGAGCTCATCGGGGTGCGGGTGGGGGGCGTCGCGCCGTTTCCCGAGGAGGCGGGCGGCCTCTGCGCTGGCGCCGGCGGACGGGCAGGTTCCGGGGCGGCCGCCCGCGCGGGAGGGGCCGCCGGTGCGGGAGCCGAAGTGACGGCAGCCGAAGGGGCGGCTGTCGGTGCGGGAGGGGTGGCAACCGCGAGGACAGGCGGCGCAGCAGCCCGCGCAGGAGCGGGAGGTTGCGGCGCGGCAGGCATGGCCGCGGGTTGTGCGGAGGCCGGCGCGGTCCGCGCAGGGGCCGGCGTCGGCTGGGGGGCGGGCGGCTGAGCGGCCGGCTTTGACGCCGCGGAATCGATGTATCCGACAACCTGCCCGATGGTGACCTCCGTGCCTGGCTTGACCGTGATGGAGACCACCCCTGCTGCCGGCGCGGGCACCGTCACGTTGGCCTTGTCCGTCTCCAGCTCCAGCAGGTCGCCGCCCTCTTCCACGAAATCCCCCTCCGCCTTGAGCCAGGAGGATATGATGCCCTGCGTCACGGACTCTCCGACACTGGGAATCTTTATCTCGAGCTTCACTTCCTCACCTCTCCGCCATCACTTTGCATAGTGGCGCTCCTTCGCGGGTGAGCCTCCGTTGCGCCTCCCTTTTGCGGCGGCCTTTGCTCCGCCGTTGCGCGAGGAGGCGGCTGCACGCGCGTTTCCTCCGTTTCCTCCCAACGCCTCCGCCATGATCTCCGCCTGCTCCCGGGTGTGCACCTGGTGGGACCCGGTTGCGGGGCTCGCCGCCTCCTCCCGTCCGACGTAGGAGAGGGGAACGCCGGGAAGCTCGCGGGCGAACCTCTCGCTCATGAACATCCAGGCGCCCCGGTTGCGGGGCTCTTCCTGGACCCACAGCCGATCCCGCACGGACCTGTACCCTTCCAGGATCCCAGCAAGGATCTGCGCGGGGAAGGGATACAGCTGCTCGACCCTCACGATGGCCGTGGATGGGTCACCGCCGTCCTCGCGCGCCTTGAGGAGATCGTAGAAGATCTTGCCGCTGCACAGGATCAGGCGCCGCGGCTTCGCCGGCCGGGCAGGGTCTTCCAGGACCTCCTGGAACTCGCCCCGGGAGAGATCGGAGAGAGGGGAGAGCGCCCGCGGGTGGCGCAGGAGGCTCTTGGGCGTCATGACGATGAGCGGCTTGCGGAAGCTGCGCTTGACCTGCCGGCGCAGGAGATGGAAATACTGCGCGGGGGTTGTGCAGTTGCAGACCTGGATGTTGTTCCGCGCGCACAGCATCAGGAACCGCTCCAGGTGGGCGCTCGAGTGCTCGGGACCCTGGCCCTCGAAGCCGTGCGGAAGGAGGAGCACGATTGCGCTGATGGTTCCCCACTTGGCCTCGCCGGCCGCGACGTAGTTGTCGATGATCACCTGGCCCCCGTTGGAGAAGTCCCCGTACTGGGCTTCCCACATGACAAGGGAACGGGGCTGGCCCAGAGCGTGTCCGTACTCGAAACCCAGGATGGAGTATTCCGACAGAGGGCTGTCGTAGACGGAAAAGCGCCCCTGGTCCGGCGCCAGGTTGGCGAGAGGAATGAAGGGCTGCGGAACAAGGGTCTCCGTGTCCCACCATACGAGGTGACGCTGGGAAAACGTGCCGCGCGCGCTGTCCTGGCCGCTCAATCGAACCGGTATGCCTTCCATCAGCAGCGAGCCGAACGCCAGGGACTCCGCGAAAGCCCAGTCCACCAGGCCTTCCTTTTCCAGCCGCGCGGCCTTCTCGTCGATGATCCTCTTCAGCTTGGCATGGACGTGAAAGCCGGCGGGAATGGCGGTCAGTTTTTCCGCAACCAGCCTGATGCTCTCCTCAGAGGGGGCCGCCACGCGCTCTCCCCACTCCCAGGCGTTGGGCTCGCGCGTGAGCACTGGGCCATCAACCTCGGTTGTGCGAGCCTCCTGGAGGGCCACCTTGAGCGACTCCCGGAAGGAAAGCCGCGTCCGCTCGGTCTCTTCCCTGGTGACAACCCCTTCCGCAATCAGGCGCTCGGTATAGAGAACAGGCTGGCTCCTCTTGCGCTCGATGATCTTGTACATCAGGGGGTGGGTGAACGATGGGTCATCACCCTCGTTGTGGCCGTACTTGCGGTAGCAGAAGACGTCCACGACCACGTCGCGGCCGAAGGTCTGGCGGAACCGCACGGCAAGGTCCATCGTGTAGGCGACCGCCTCGGGGTCGTCACCGTTCACGTGGAACACCGGTACGGGCAGCATCTTCGCGACGTCCGTGGGGAAGAACGTGGAGCGCGCATCCCGGGCGGAGGTCGTGAACCCTATCTGGTTGTTGATGATGACATGGATGGTGCCCCCGGTCTTGTAGCCGCGCAGGGTGGACAGGTTGAACGTCTCCTCCACGATTCCCTGCCCGGAGAAAGCCGCATCCCCGTGCAGGACCAGGGGGACCACCTCTTTCCTCTCCGTGTCCCCGCGCTCCCGCTGCACGGCTCGCGCCATCCCCTCCACCACCGGATCAACCGATTCGAGGTGACTCGGGTTTGCAACGAGGTTCACGCGGACCGCGCGGCCGTCAGGAAGAGAGTGCTCGGTCTCGAACCCCAGGTGGTAGCGCACGTCTCCGCTCGAGCTGAAGTCTCCGGGGTCCTCGATGCCCTCGAACTCCCGAAAGAGCTCCACCGGAGGCTTGTTGAGGATGCGGTTGAGCACCGTGAGCCGGCCGCGGTGCGTCATTCCCATGATGATTTCGCTTATCCCCATGTCCGGAGCGCTGTCCACGAGGCGGTGGAGGGCCGGGATGACCGACTCCGCTCCCTCGAGGGAGAAGCGCTTCTGGCCGATGAAGGCCGTGTGCATGAAGTGCTCGAACTCTTCGGCCGTGAGAAGGTCGTCCAGGATGACCTTCTTCTTTTCCTGGCCGAACGAGGGACGGTTTCGGCTGGATTCCATCTGCTGGATGAGCCAGCGGCGGATGGGCTTGTTCTGAATGTGGAGGAACTCCACGGCCACCGTGGAGCAATAGGTCTCACGGAGAGCCTGGATGATGTCCGCAAGCTTCATCTTCGAGCGGGAGAACACGTTCCCGGCATAGAACTCCGTCTGAAGGTCGCTCTCCGACAGCCCGAACTCGCTCAGGGTGAGCTGCTCATACGTATGCGCGGGCTCCGCGTAGTAGTTTTTCTGCTCTCCCTCGGACGGGGCCAGGGGATTGAGATGGGCGTACAGGTAGCCGACGTCCCGGTATCCCCACAGGAGACTGTCCACCCTGCTTTGCTTGAATGCCATGTCGGTGGGGACGGGACCGTCGCTCGCCGTGCCTCCTCCCCGCCTCTTCAGCGCGATATGGCTGCTCTCCTGGTTATGGAAGAACTCGTTCCACTGCGGCTCGACGGACCTCGGGTCCGCCAGCCATCGCTCATGAAGTTCTTCGATCCAGGGGACGTCCACCGACGAAAAAACGGACGCGTCGTTCATATCTCTCCCTCGTGGCGATCAACCGCCCTTGCGACTCCCCGGCGCCTGAGCCGCCAGCCGGGAGGAGAGGAGGCCGGGCACCTCGTCGGGGCGGTCGGCGACGGGGACCCCTGCCTGCCGCAGGGCAGCCACCTTGGCCTCAGCCGTGCCTTTGCCCCCGGAGATGATGGCTCCGGCGTGTCCCATCCTCTTTTCCGGAGGCGCAGTGCGGCCGGAAATAAAGGAGACCACGGGTTTCTTCATGGACTTTGAAATATACTCTGCGGCCCTCTCCTCGTCATCGCCCCCGATCTCTCCGATCAGCGCCACCCCGGTTGTGTTGGGGTCGGCCTCAAACAAGGCCAGGAGCTCGACGAAGCTCGTGCCGATGACCGGGTCCCCTCCCACGCCAATGCAGGTGGACTGTCCTATTCCTGCGCGCGTGAGGGCCCATACCACCTCGTAGGTCAGAGTGCCGCTTCGCGAGATCACGCCGATCCCTCCCGGCGTATGGATGCGGCCGGGCATGATGCCCACTTTTGCGGCGCCCGGGGAGACGAGCCCCGGGCAGTTGGGGCCGATGAGCCGGCATCCCCGCTCGGAGAGGTAATGGGTGTCACGGATCATGTCCAGGACGGGTATGCCTTCGGTGATGCAGACGATCAGCGGGATCCTCGCATCCGCGGCTTCGCGCAGCGCCGCGCCCGCAAACCGCGCGGGCACGAAGATCACCGTGCAGTCCGCGCCTGTCCGCTGGACTGCTTCCGCAACCGTATTGAAGACCGGTATGCCGTCGACGTTCTCGCCGCCCTTGCCGGGGGTCACTCCTCCGACCACCTTCGTCCCATAGTCGCGCATGGACCTGGCGTGGAAGGACCCGTCCCTCCCCGTGATGCCCTGGACGATCACCTGCGTCTCAGCGTTCAGCAGTATGCTCATGCCGTGCCCTTCCCATCAGTTGACCTCGCCCGGGCCACGACGCCTTGCACGGCCTCGGTCAGGTCCTCATATGCATCGATCCCCGCGCCCTTGAGGATGGCTCTCCCCTCCGCCTCGTTGGTCCCGATCAGCCGTATGACCAGGGGCACAGGGATGGACAGGCGCTCGCGCGCCATGACGATCCCGCGGGCGATGTCGTCACAGCGGGTGATGCCTCCGAAGATGTTGATGAGGATCGCCGTGAGGCCGCGATGCTTGAGGATGATCCGAAGCGCGTTCAGCACCTTCTCGGGATTCGAGCTGCCCCCGACATCCAGGAAGTTGGCCGGACTGCCGCCGAAATACTTGATGAGGTCCATGGTTGCCATGGAAAGTCCTGCCCCGTTGACGATGCAGCCAATGGTCCCCTCCAGGCCGACATAGGAAAGGCCGTTTGACCGGGCGTCCATCTCGTCCGCGCCGTACTCCTCCGGGCTTCGCAGGTTCTCCAGCTCGGGATGCCGGAACAACGCGTTGTCGTCGAATATCACCTTCGCGTCCGCCGCGATCAGCTTCCCCTGCTGGGTCTTCGCGCAGGGGTTGATCTCCACGAGGGAGCAGTCTTTCTCCGAGAACAGCCGGTACATCCCCTGGAGGATGGCCCACGCCTGGTCGGAAAGTTCCCGGCCGAACGCGGAGGCCAGCTTCCCCTGGTGGGAGGCGGCCACCGGACCGTTCTCCGGGTCAAGGGGGAACCGTATGATTCGATCCGGCTGGGTGGCTGCAATCTCCTCGATGTCCATCCCGCCGGAAGCGCTGGCGATGCACTGCACCGTCTTTCCCGACCTGTCCACCGCGAGGCTCACGTAGAACTCCGCGGCAATGTCCACGGCGGCGGCCATCAGCACACGCTGCACCTCGATGCCCTTGATCTTCATTCCCAGGATGTCGCGCGCCCTGGCCTCCGCCTCATCGGCGGATTTCGCCATCTTCACGCCCCCCGCCTTGCCCCGGCCTCCCACGAGGACCTGGGCCTTCACCATGACGGGAAAGCCGATGGAGGCGGCAATGGCGCGCGCCTCCTGGGGGGTGGATGCCGGCCTGCCTTCAGGCACCGGGATCCCGTACTCCCTGAGGAAACCTTTTGCCTGGAACTCGTGCAGCTTCATGCGCTTCCTTCCCTGAGCTTCGTGATTGCCCTTTTTGTTGCGTTGATATTCTTAGTGATCTTGATCTCGCGCGGGCACACCCGTGTGCAGTTGAAGTGGTTGTCGCAGGCCCACGCGCCGTCAGGCGCGTCGAGCACGGACAGCCTCCGGGCAAAGCCATGGTCCCGGCTGTCGAAGACGAACCGTGCGGCCTGCACGAGCGCCGCCGGGCCCAGGTACGCGCTGTTCGTCTCAAGCACCGGGCAGGAGGAGTAGCAGGCCCCGCAGAGGATGCAGCTCGTCGTGTCGTCGAACGCCGCGCGCTCGGCCTGGCTCTGGATGCGTTCTCCCTCCCGCACCGGTTCATCGTTGATGAGGAAGGGCTGCACGGACCTGAACTTCTGGAAGAACACTCCCTGGTCCACCATGAGGTCCCGCTGCACAGGCAGGAAGCGAAGGGGCTGCACCGTCACAAGGGCGCTCTCCTCCTTCGCGACGTCCCGCACGAGGGTCTTGCATGCAAGCCGCTCGACCCCCGCGATGATCATGGCATCAGATCCGCACACCCCGTGGCCGCAGCTCCTTCGAAAGGAGAGGCTGCCGTCCTGCTCTTCCTTCACGCGGATGAGGGCGTCAAGGATGCGGTCCGTCGGCTCGGCTTCCACGGGATAATCCGCGTCATGCGGCTCCCGTTCCCTGTCCGGGTCGAATCTCCTGATGCGCAGCACGATCCTCATGCGGTCCTCCTCAGTATGCTTTCAGTACACCCGCGGCTTGGGGGCCCATTTCGATGCGTCCACGGGCCGTGAGCGCAGGAGGGCCTCTTTCTCCCCGAGCCACACGAGGCTGTGGCGAAGCCACCGCGCGTCATCCCTCTCCGGGTAGTCGTCCCGCGCATGGGCGCCGCGGCTCTCTGTCCTGGCCCGCGCCGCCGTTGCCGTGAGGTATGCCAGGTCCACAAGGTTGCCCAGCTCGAGGATCCCGAGGAGGTCGGTGTTGAACTTCCGTGCCTTGTCCTGGACGCGCACCTCTCTCATGCGGTCCCGCAGCTCCTTCATCTTCTGGACCGCAAGGCACAGGTCATTCTCGTTGCGAAAGATCCCGACTTTCTCCATCATCACGGTCTCCATCTCCTCCCGGACGAGCTTTCCGTGCGGCCCTCGCGTTCCGTCGGTCAGTCGCGCCACGTCGCTTCGTGACTGCTCTGCCGCGTCCCCGGCCAGGGGGCCGTAGTCCGCCGAGCGCACAAACGCGGCCATGTGCCTGCCGGCTCGTCGTCCGAAAACCACCAGGTCCACGAGGCTGTTGGTCCCGAGCCGGTTGGCGCCGTGAACCGAAACGCAGGCGCATTCTCCGGCAGCGTAGAGCCCCTCGTACAGGCCGCCCGTTTCGTCCGCAATCACTCTTCCTTCAATGTCAGTCGGAATCCCCCCCATCGCATAGTGGGCAGTGGGCTGGATAGGGATGGGGTCATCTGCCGGGTCGATACCGAGGTAGGTCCTGCTGAAGCCCGTAATGTCCGGCAGCTTCTTTTCAAGCACTTCCCGGCCGAGCCCGGTCGCGTCCAGGAGCACCCAGTCGTCAATCCGCCCGTCTCCGCGCATCCCATTGCCTGACGCGATCTCCTTGAGGATGGCGCGGGAAATCATGTCCCGCGGGGCCAGGTCCAGGAGGCCGGGCGCATACCGCTCCATGAAACGCTCCCCCGCGCGGTTTCTGAGGATCCCCCCCTCACCGCGAACCCCCTCGGTAATGAGGATCCCCATTCCCTTGATGCCGGTGGGGTGGAACTGGAAGAACTCCATGTCCTGGAGCGGAACGCCGCGCCGGGCGAGCACCGCGGGGCCGTCGCCGGTATTCGCGTACGCGTTGGAGGTGATGCGGAACATGCGGCCGAAGCCGCCGGTTGCGAAAAGGACAGCCTTTGCCCGGAAAGTATGAATCTCCCCGGTGGCCAGCTCGATGGCTACCGCGCCGCAGCACCTGCGGCCGTCCAGGATCACGTCCAGCACGTGGAACTCGTCGTAGAACTCAACGCCGTTCTTGATGCACTGCTGGTAGAGGGTCTGCAGGATCATGTGGCCCGTGCGGTCCGCCGCGTAGCAGGAGCGGCGCACCGGTCCTTCCCCGAAGTTTCGGGTGTGCCCTCCGAAGCGTCTCTGGTCGATGCGGCCCTCGGGGGTGCGGCTGAAGGGGAGCCCCCGGTTCTCCAGGTCGTAGACGGCGCGCACCGCGTCCTCAGCCAGAAGGATGGCGGCTGACTGGTCCACCAGGTAGTCACCGCCTTTCACCGTGTCGAAGGCGTGCCACTCCGGCCTGTCTTCCTCGACGTTTCCGAGTGCGGCGCCGATCCCTCCCTGGGCAGCGCCAGTGTGGCTCCTCATGGGATGGACCTTGGAGATGACAGCCGTCTTTGCCCCGGCGCTTGCCTCCAGCGCCGCGTACAGCCCTGCTCCTCCGGCTCCGACGATCAGCGCGTCGAACTCGTGGACCATGAGAAACCTCCTTACAGGCTCTCCAGCTCCCGAACCCCCCGGCGCACCGACTCCGCCGAGGCTTCCAGGGATTTTCTCTCTGTCTCCGTCAGGGGAAGCTCCACTATCCTTTCTACTCCGTTTCTTCCCAGGATGACGGGAACACCAAGGAAGATGTCGCGAAAACCGTACTGCCCGCGCAGGTAGACGGAAGCCGGGATGAGGCGCTTCTCATCCTTGATGACCGCTTCCACCATCTTGGCTACCGACGCTCCGGGGGCATAGAACGCGCTGCCCGTTTTCAGAAGGCCAACGATTTCCGCCCCCCCGGTGCGAGTCCTGCCCACCAGGGACTCTATTGTGGAAGAGTCCAGGAGCTGCCCGATGGGGATGCCCCCCGCCGAGGTGAAGCTCGTGAGCGGGACCATGTCGTCCCCGTGACCGCCGAGCACCATGGCCTGGACGTCTCCGGGCCAGACGCCCAGTCGCTCCGCGATGAAGAAGCGAAACCTGGTCGAATCCAGGACACCTGCCATGCCGATCACTTTCGACAGGGCGAACCCTGTCTCTCGAAGGACTGCCATGGCTATGACATCGAGGGGATTGGTCACGACAATGACCACCGCGTTGGGCGCCCGGCGGGCTATCTCCCGGGCCGCCTGCCGCGCAATCCCGACATTCGTGCGCAGGAGGTCCATGCGGTCCATGCCCGGCTTGCGTGCTATGCCCGCCGTCAGGACCACCACGTCGCTGCCGGCCATCTCCGCGAAGTCCGTGGTCCCCCGAATGCCGACCTCGTAGTCGCGAAGCGGCGCGGCGTGGAGGAAGTCCATGGCCTTGCTCTGCGCCAGGCCGTCGACCACGTCCACCATGACGATGTCCGCGATGTTCTTCTCCGCGATGTAGTAGACCGCTTTTGCCCCCACGTTCCCGGCGCCTATGACGGTCACCTTCATGCGGCACCTCCCCGCACCACGGACGCGATCAGGCGGGCGGACTGCGCCAGCGCCTCTTTCTCCTCCCTCGTGAGCTCGGGGGTGAGGATCTTCGTCACTCCCTTCTCCCCGACGATTGCCGGGACGCTCAAGGCAGCGTCTCTGAGCCCGTACTCTCCCTCCAGCATCAGGGAGACGGGGAATATGCGCGACAGGTTCATGTGGACGCTGTCGGCGAGCTCCGCGATTGCCGCGGAAGGGGCGTAGTAGGCGCTCGATCTCTTGGCGAGCTCGACGACCAGGTCCCCCGCGCTTCGCGTTTCAGAGATGACAGCCGCGATGCGCTCCGGGGGAAGGAGCTGCGGGAGGGGCACCCCGGAGACGCTGCAGTAGCGGGGCAGGCAGACCATGTCGTCGGAGTGCCGGCCGATGACGAGGGCGGAAACGATTTCCATGGACACATCAAGCTCGCGGGAGATCAGAGCTCGCAGGCGCATTGAATCCAGGATGCCGCCGAGCCCCAGCACCCGCGTGCGCGGCATTCCGGAGCGCAGCGTGAAAAGCGCGGTGAGCGAGTCCACCGGCTCCGTTGCCATCACCACGACGCTGTCCGGGGCAAGGCGCGCCACCTGCGGGGCAAGCGCTTCGATGACAGGGGCATTTTCCCCGTAGAGGTCCTCACGGCGCATGCCCGGCGAACGGATGGCTCCCGCCGCTATCACCACCATCTGGGACCCCTGGATATCGGCAACGGTGTCGGAGCCGACAAGGGAGTTGCGGTATCTCCTGATGGGCGCGGCCTCCATGATGTCGAGCGCCTTGCCGCGGGACAGGCCCTGCTTGACGTCGATGAGGAGCACGTCCGTGACGCCCTTCTCCGCGATGAAGAATGCCGCGTTGGCTCCGACGTTCCCGCTCCCTATGATGCTCACCCTGGACATGCTGAATACCTCCGTCGGCAGGGATACCGAGGAGCGCCCCTGCCCCTGCCTTAATTTTCTCTGTCCGTACTAGCTGGCGCGCGCCATGTTCAAAAGGCCCCCGGCAAGCAGGATGCGACGGTGCCTGTCGGAGACGTCGAGCTTCGTCATGATGGTCTTCCCGTTCACCTGGACCGGCACGTCGGTGGTCCCGCTCTCCAGGAGCTTGCGCACGCCCGTGATCCGCACCTTGTCCCCCTGGCGGATGGTCTCATAGTCCGCGGGGCTCGCGAAGGTGAGGGGAAGGATTCCGAAGTTTATCAGATTCGACTTATGGATCCGCGCAAAGCTCTTGACGATCTTCACCCGCACCCCGAGGTACCGGGGCGCCAGGGCAGCGTGCTCCCGGGAGGAGCCCTGCCCGTAGTTCTCTCCGCCAACAACGGCACCGCTCTTCTTCTCCCGGGCCCTGTGCGCAAAACCTTCGTCCGCCTGGATGAAGACGAAGTCGCTGATGGCCGGAATGTTGCTGCGGAAAGGAAGGACGCGGTTGCCGGCCGGCATGATGATGTCAGTGCTGATATCGTTTCCCACCTTGATGAGCACCTCTGCCTCGATGGTGTCCTCCAGGGGGCCGAAGGTCGGAAAGGGCTGGATGTTCGGACCGCGGATGATCTGCACGCCATCAGCGCTGCGGGCCGGCATGAAGAACCAGTTGGGGTTGAAGGCGTAGCGCTTCGGATACTCGATGCTGGGACAGCTCCCCAGGGTGCGCGGGTCGGTGATCTTCCCGGTCAGGGCGGACGCCGCCGCGGTCTCCGGCGAGCACAGGTACACGAAGTCATCGTCCGTCCCGCTCCTGCCCTTGTAGTTGCGGGGCATGGTGCGCAGGGAGTTCGTGCCGCTTGCCGGCGCCTGGCCCATCCCGATGCACCCGAGGCAGCCCGCCTCAGAGATGCGCGCGCCGGCGTCCACAAGGGCTTTGATGCCTCCCATGGCCATGACGTTCTCCAGGGTCTGGCGGCTGCCCGGGTTGACGCTGAGATCCACCAGGGGATGGCGCTGCTTTCCTTCCAGCGCCCGGGCCACCATCATCAGGTCCCGGTAGCTCCCGTTGGTTGAGGAGCCCACGAGGACCTGCTGGACTTCCACGTTGGAGAGCTCCGCGGCGGTCTTCACGTTGTCCGGGTTGGACGGGCAGGCCACCAGGGGCTCGACGGCGGAGAGGTCGATTTTCGTGACCTCGTCGAACCGGGGATCCGCGCCCTGCGTGAGCGGACGGAAGTCCTTCTCCCGGCCGTTCATCCCGAGGTACCAGCGGGTGATGTCGTCAGAGGGAAACACGCACGCGGTGAACCCCATGTCCACCGCCATGTTCGCGATGGTGCCTCGGGCGGCCATGTCCAGGGCGGCAACGCCCGGGCCGAAGAACTCCATGATCTTTCCCGTTCCGGCCTTCGCGGAGTAGCGCCGCAGGAGCTCCAGGATGACGTCCTTCCCTGATACCCAGGGCTGCAGGGCCCCTTCGACCTGGATTCCCCAGACCTTCGGGGTCATGAGGTAGAAGGGCTTTCCGGCCATTGCCATGGCCACCTCGTTGCCTCCCGCGCCAATGGCGAGCATCCCGAGGCACCCGCCCGTGGTCGTATGGCTGTCCGATCCGAGAAGGGTCTTGCCCGGGAGCGCCGAAGCGCTGGCGGTGGACATGGTGAGACACTCCGTTGCCCGGGGGGGAGAGGATGACGCCGTACTTGGCCGCGCACGAGATCAGGAAGCGGTGGTCATCCGCGTTCTTGAAATCCGTCTGGATGATGTTGTGATCGATGTAGCTCACCGCCAGCTCCGCTTTCACCCGGGGGAGGCCCATGGACTCGAACTCCAGGTAGGCCATGGTTCCCGTGGCGTCCTGCGTGAGGGTCTGGTCGATGCGGAGCCCGATCTCCTTCCCGGCGCCGGGCGATCCTTCCATCAGGTGCTCGCCAATGAGCATTCCGGTAATCGTGTCTTTCATTCGTCACCCTTTTCCCGAATCGAGCGCTGCTCGCTATAGTATACTAACAGAGAAACGTGCGAGCGAGCGCGAAATACCGTGATTGCAAGCACGAACTTCGTTGACGCCGCCGGGAACACGGCAGTATATTCGCTCTGGCATGACATCCCTCGGAGCCGAGACGATATTCAGTTTCGCAGGATTCCGAGCGCCAAACACCCTCTTGGCGACGCTCGTCGTGGATGCCGTGATCCTTCTCCTCGTGGTCGCCGTGCGCCGGCGGATAGCCCTGGTGCCCGGGCGGTTCCTGCAGTCGGTGGAAGGAGTCGTCGACTATCTGAAGACCACCGTTGACCAGGTGGCGGGCGTCCGGTCGGGAATGATCTTTCCCTGGGTCGCCGTCTTTTTCATCTATATACTGTTCAACAATCTCATGGGTCTCCTGCCGGGCTTCGGCTCAATCGGGTTCCTGCGGGCCGCGGAGGACGGCGGGCAGCGGTTCGTTCCCATTCTCCGCGGGGCGACATCGGACCTGAACGTGACTCTCGCCCTGGCAATCGTGTCTGTGTTCGCAACACACATTCTGGCCATCAGGACCACGGGGCTCGTGGACTATCTCAAGAGGTTCTTCGCCCTGAACCCGATATTCCTCTTCGTTGGCCTGCTGGAAATCGTCCAGGAGCTGACAAAGTTCATCTCCTTTTCATTCCGCCTCTTCGGCAACATCTCGGGCGGAGAGATCGTGCTCGGCACCGTCGCCGCGATGTTTGCTTTCCTCCTGCCTGTCCCGTTCCTTGCCCTCGAGATCCTCGTCGGCGTGGTCCAGGCGGCAGTTTTCGCGCTTTTGACCATGGCATTCATGGCAATACTGACGGAATCATCTCATCACTGAGGGAGGGCGCTCATGGTTACGTTCACAGTCACCGGCGGAATCATCATCGCAATCGGCGGGTCTTTCCCGGCTCTCGCGGTGGGCCTGATCGGCATGAAGGCAATCGAGGCAATCGGCAGGAACCCTGAAGCCTCGGGCCGCATCGTGCCGACCATGATCCTGGCAATGGCTTTCGCCGAGGCAATCGCAATCTACTCCCTGATATTCGCCTTCCTGCGCTGATCCCCGGAGGGAAGGCATGGGAGACGCCCTCGGAGCTTTCCACATCAACTGGATGCTCCTCACCGGCCAGATCATCAACTTCCTGGTCATCGGGTGGGTGCTGTATCGGTTCCTGCTGAAGCCGCTGCAGGCCAACATGAAGACGCGCAGCGAAAAAATAGCCCGGGGCCTGCAGGACGCGGAAAAAGCGAGACTGGCCCTGGATGAGGCGGGCAAGGAGAGGGAACGGGTCCTTGCGGAGGCGTATGCCCAGGCTTCCCGGATCCTGGAGCGTGCCCGCGACGAAGCCGAGCGCCTCCGCGCTGCGGCCCTGGAGCGCGCGGGAGCGGATGCGGAAAGGATGATTGTCGAAGCGCGGGGAGTCATGGCGCTCGAGCGTCAGGAGATGGAGAGGGCCATGCAGGGCCTTTCCCTCCAGCTCTCCGGGAAGATCCTCGAATCCGTGGTCACCGACCTGTTCAGCGAGGATGAGAAGGCGCGGATCGTGGCTGAAGGCATGAAGCGGATCCGGGAAGTGGTCGTATCGTGAACAGGCTGGCGGAGCTCAGCTTCACGCCGGCGGGAGAGATCGACGAAGAGATTGCCGCGCGGATCGTGGACAATCTCTCCCGCTCCCAGCTGAAGTCATATCTCGCGGCGCTGCGCCGGGAGATGAGGCGACGCCGGGTATACGTTGCGATCTCCGGGGGCAGGGAGAGCGAGGTGAGCGGAGCTATCGGGGAGAGATACCCCGGCAAGGAGCTTTCCGTGTACCGGGACGATGGCCTGGGCGCGGGGGTCAAGGTGAGCGCGGGTGACGACATCGTGGATGCCAGCGTGATGGGCTACCTCAGGGAATTGCTGGAAGAGATTGGAAAGGCATGAAAGCTGAAGACCTGGTCAAACAGATAGAGCTGAAGCTGCAGAGGGCGGAAGTGCGCCCCGCCGTTGCCAACGTCGGGCACGTGGTATCAGTGGGTGACGGGATCGTGAAGGCGGACGGCCTTTCCCGCGCGGGGTACGGCGAGCTGGTGCAGCTGGAAGACGGAAGGCTCGGGCTTGTCATGAGCCTGGACGAGGACTTCGCTTCCATCCTGCTGCTCTCGGAGGAATCCTCGGTGCCCGAGGGCATGGAGATGAAGACCACGGGAACGCTGCTGTCCCTCCACGTTTCCGATGATCTTTTCGGCAGGGTCATTGATCCGTTCGGCAGCCCGCTGGACGGACGACCCCTGTCGGTTGCCAACTGGACGGCCGTCCCGCTGGAGCGCATAGCCCCGGGAGTGACGCAGCGCGCGCCCGTGGAAGTGCCCCTGAAGACGGGCATCAAGGTTGTGGATGCCCTTACCCCCATCGGAAGAGGCCAGCGGCAGCTCATTGTCGGAGACCGCAACACGGGGAAAACGGCCCTCGTGGTGGACACCATCATCAACCAGCGCTCCCTGGACCTGGATCTTCCGCAGGTGGTCTGCGTGTACTGCGCCATCGGTCAAAAGAGGGGATCCATCGCCCGCACGGTGGCGAAGCTCGCCGAAGAGCGGGCGATGGGATACACCATCGTCGTGGCGGCAAGCTCCTCGACCCCGGCCGCAATGCAGTACCTCGCTCCGTTTGCAGCCTGCGCCATCGGTGAGTACTTCATGGAAAAGGGCAGGGATGCGCTCGTGGTCTACGACGACCTTTCCAAGCACGCGTGGGCCTATCGGCAGCTCTCCCTGCTCCTTCGGCGCCCCGCCGGCAGGGAAGCCTACCCGGGGGACATATTCTATCTCCACTCGAGGCTCCTGGAGCGGGCCGCGAAGCTCTCCAAGGCAAATGGCGGGGGCTCCCTGACCGCGTTGCCCATCATCGAGACTCAGGCGGGAGACATCTCGGCCTACATCCCGACGAACGTCATATCGATTACCGACGGCCAGATCTACCTGGAGACAGATCTGTTCAACGCCGGACAGCGTCCCGCGGTGAACGCCGGTCTTTCGGTGTCCCGCGTGGGAGGCAAGGCGCAATCGAAATCCTTCCGCCAGGTCTCCGGCCTCATGCGCCTGGAGCTGGCCCAGTACCAGTCCCTGGCCGCCTTCTCCCAGTTCGGCTCGGACCTGGACGAGGCGACCCAGAAGAGGATCAACAGAGGCAAGCGGATCGTGGAGATCCTCAAACAACCGCAGTTCTCCCCCCTGGGAGACCTGGAGCAGGTCATCAGCATCCACGCGGCGGGGTCCGGCCTTCTGGACGAGGTGCCGCTGGAGAAGATTGCGGAGTTCGAGAGCAGGGTCATGGACCACCTGCGCACAAGCAATGCCCCCCTGGCACAGAAGCTTGCCGGCGGCGGGCGCATGGATGACGCCACGCTGAAGGAGCTCAACGAGGCCGTCACCGCGTTTGCAAAGACGGTGCGGTGAGAGGGGCGGATGCCGCAGAACCTCAGGACGCTGAAGTCACGGATCAGGACGGCAAAGAACATCGCCCAGCTCGCCAAGACGCTGGAGATGGTGTCCGTGGCCAAGATACGCAGGGCCCGCGGTCTTGCAGAAACGGTGCGGCCGTACGCTGAAAGGATCACGTCCCTCGGCGACACGGCGCTGCGCAGCGTGGCCCCCGGCGAGTTTGTCCATCCCTATCTCGGAGGAAGGGCGGGAGCCTCAGGTGACGGACACCCCGGAAGCCGCCCGTTGGCAGGGACGGCGGATCCCACGGAGGACCGTGGGAGGGGCGGCGGAGCCCCGTCGCGGGAAGCGCGACGCGGATGGCGGGAGCCGCCTGCTTCTCGTCATCGGCCCCGACAAGGGTCTCTGCGGCCCGCTCGTGTCGAACCTCGTGCGAAAGATGTTCGAAGAGGACAGCCCGGACGCGCAGCTCATCACGGTGGGCAAGCGCATGGAGGGGCCCGCGGCAAGGAAGGCCGGCGCACGGCTGGTCGCGTCGTTCCCCGTCGGCTCGCGGCTTCCCGAGTACTCGCTTGTGTATGACCTGGTCCTGGCCATCAACGGCTACATTCTTTCGGGCAGGGCCTCCCGGCTGGATGTCCTGTACACCCGTTTCGTCTCGTACTTCACCCAGGTGCCCACGCTGGATCACGTCCTCCCGCTTGTCCCGGAGCCTGCGCCCACGGAGCCGGAGAGCCAGCGGCCGCATACCATCGAGCCGGACCTCGCGGGCCTCCTGGAAGCGCTTCTCCCGCACTATCTCGAGGTGCGCCTGTTCGATGCGGTGATCCAGGCCTATTCTTCCGAGCACGGGGCGCGGATGGTCGCCATGCAGAACGCGAAGAAGAACGCGCTGGAGATCGCGGATTCCTTCACCCTTCTGTACAACAAAACCCGCCAGGAGCGGATCACGAACGAGATCCTCGACCTGGCCAACACAGGAAAGAGAGCATGAACAAACCCGGCGGCACGAACGGCAGTCCGGGAGGGGCCGAAGGCAGGGTCATCCGGGTCCAGGGGCCCGTGATCGACGTCGAGTTCAGGGGGGAGATGCCCGCAGTCCACGAGGCCCTCCAGCTCGAGCGGGGCGGAGGCGCCCCGGCCCTGGTGCTGGAGACCGAGTTCGTCCTGGAAAACGGGGAGGTGAGGACGCTGGCGCTGGGGCCCACCGAGGGCGTGCCCCGCGGCGCCCGCGTCATCCGCACCGGCGCGCCTGTCACCGTGCCCATCGGGGAAAAGACGCTGGGACGGATCTTCAACGTGCTGGGAATGCCTATCGACGGAGGGGCCCCCGTGGAAGGACCCGATGTGCAGCGCGCCCCCATCCATCGTCTTCCGCCCTCTCTCGCGGAGCAGCGCACAAGACCCGAGATGCTGGAGACCGGGATCAAGGTCATCGACCTGATCGCCCCATTCACCAAGGGAGGAAAGATAGGGATCTTCGGCGGCGCCGGTGTCGGCAAGACGGTCATCGTCAAGGAGCTCATCCGAAACATCGCCATCGAGCACCGGGGCTACTCCGTGTTTGCCGGCGTGGGGGAACGTTCGCGTGAGGGCACGGACCTGTGGCTCGAGATGGAGGAATCCAAGGTCCTGGACAAGACTGTCCTGGTCTTCGGCCAGATGAACGAGCCTCCCGGCAACAGGCTGCGCGTCGGCCTGACCGCCCTCACCATGGCGGAATACTTCCGAGATGAGAAGGGCGTCGATGTCCTTCTTTTCATCGACAACGTCTTCCGCTTCGCCCAGGCGGGCAGCGAGGTTTCCGCGGTCCTGGGCCGAATGCCGTCCGCGGTCGGATACCAGCCCACGCTTGCGGAAGACATCGGGAGCCTGCAGGAAAGGATCACCTCCACGCAGAACGGGTCCATCACGTCGGTCCAGGCAATCTACGTTCCCGCGGATGACTACACGGACCCCGCGCCTGTGGCGATTTTCAGCCACCTTGATGCAACCATCACGCTGGAGCGCTCCATCGCGGAGCAGGGCCTCTATCCCGCCGTGGACCCCCTGACCTCCTCCTCCCGGCTTCTGGACCCGAACGTGGTCGGGGCGGAGCATTACCGCATTGCCATGGAGGTCAAGCGGATCCTGCAGCGCTACAAGGACCTGCAGGATATCATCTCCATCCTGGGAATCGACGAGCTGTCGGACGAGGACAAGCTGCTGGTGGCGCGGGCGCGCAAGATCCAGAGATTCCTCACGCAGCCCCTGTTCGTCTCCGAGACCTTCACCGGCAAGGAGGGACGGTACGTGAAGATCCCGGACACCCTCCGCGGGTTCACGGAAATCATCGAGGGAAAGCACGACGCCCTTCCCGAGACGGCCTTCTACAACGTGGGCCCGATCGAAGAGGTGGTCTCCAATGTCTGAGGCTCTTCTCCCTGCGGATCATCTCCCCGCTCGGCACGGCGTTCGAGGGGCGTGTGACGCAGGCGACCCTCCCGACCCCGAACGGGGAGATAACCATCCTGGCCCACCACATGCCGATCGTTGCCGTTCTCTCCGAAGGCGAGGTGCGGATTCCCACGGACAAGGGAGAGGTGGTCATTGCCGTTGCGGGCGGTTTTCTGGACACGGACCTCGACGCCGCCACAGTGCTCTCGGATTTCGCCGCGGAGGCACAGAGCATCGAGGTTGCGCGCGTGGAGGCCGCCCGCAAGCGGGCCGAAGAGCTGCTTGCCGAAAGGAAGCAGAAGGGAGAAGTGGCCCTGATAGAGCGCGACCTGCAGCGCTCACTCCTTCAGCTCAAGGTGGCGGAGCGCTACCGCAGGCGGCGGCCGCAGCGGTGACGTGTCGGCCTTTCTTGACGTTCGGCGCTGGCTGACTGATACTGGTCAGGGGGGAACACATGAACGCGCACGGAACACACCACGACCTTTTCGACCTCTCATCTCCGCAGACCGCGGAGGCCATGAGGCACCATCTCCTGGGGGAGCGGGAAGAGGCTGAGAAGGCCTTCGAAAAGCTCCTCCAGAAGGATCCGGACAACCATTTTTTCCACTATCTCCTTGGCGAGACCCAGTACGCGCTGGGCCGTCTCAAGGACTCCGTGCTCGAGTACCAGAAGGCCATCGACCTGAAGCCGGATTTCGGCGTTGCCTACTACAAGATGGGAGTCTGCTACCATCGCATGGGCCAGTTGGAAAAGAGCCTGGAAAGCTTCACGACCATTCTGAAGATGCGCGGGCAGGGGCACGCCATGGCCAGCTATTTCGTCGGCCTCATCAACCAGTTCCTGGGCAACGACGCGGAGGCGGAGGAAGGGTTCCGCGTCCTTCGCGGGTCATCACGCGAATCCCTGATCGCCAATTACTACCTCGCCCAGCTCAAGATAAAACACCATCGCTACCAGGAAGCCCTTGACCTGCTTGAGGAGCTCCTGACGGCAACACCCAACCTCGCGGAAGTGCACTTCCAGAAGGGCATGGTGTTCATGGGCATGCACAACAACATGGAAGCCATTCGAAGCTTCCGAAAGACGCTGGAGCTGAACCCGGAGGATGCGCGCGCACGAAGCAACCTGGAGCTCCTGACGGAAGTCCCCGAGCCCTAGCGAGCCCTGCAGGGAAGCTGTTGCACCCCGTGGCGAGCCCTCTCCGCGTCGTTGTCATAGGCAACGGGATTGCCGGCACCATGACTGCCGCAAAGCTGCGCCAGCTGGAGCCTGATCCGGATCGGCTGCGGGTGGAGATCTACAGCCGCGAGCCATTCGAGTACTACTCGCGCATCCGCCTCCCAGAGGTCTTCTCCTCCCGCCTGAACGCGGAAGACCTGAAGATCTACAAGACCGACTGGTACGCGGGCAAGCACATCGACGTCTTCAAGAACCAGGAGGTCGTGCGGATAGATCGCGCCGCGCGGCGCATCCGCATCCGAAGCGGCGCAGAAGTCCCGTATGACGAGCTGGTCCTCTGCATGGGCGCGGACAGCTACAAGCCCCCCATAGGGAATCTCGACCTGGATGGGGTCTTCACGATCAGGGAGTATGGAGACGCCGACGCGCTGCGCAACTATCTCACCGCGGGGACGCGTCATGCCGTGGTGATCGGCGGAGGCTTGCTGGGGCTCGAAGCCGCCCGCTTCATCCAGGTCCCGGGTGTGGAGACTGTGACCGTGGTGGAGCTCTTCCCGCGCCTTCTGCCGCGACAGCTGGATGAAACTGGGTCGAGGCTCCTCGTGAAGCTCGTGGAGCGGCAGGGCTGCAGGATCATTCTGGGCGTGCAGGTCATCGAGCTTGTCGGGGAAAAACAGGTCCAGGGGCTGCGGCTCGCGGACGGACGGCAGCTGCCCGCCCAGACGGTGCTGATATCCGCGGGCATCAGCCCCCGGGTCTCGATGGCTCGAGAGGCCGGATTGGAAGTGAAAAGGGGAGTCGTGGCAGACGAGCACCTGCGCACCAGTGATCCCCACATCTGGGCGGCCGGGGACCTGGTGGACTTCCAGGGAATCGTATGGGGAATCATCCCCGCGGCCCTGGATCACGCGCCCGTGGTGGCCGGCAACATCCTGGGCGGCGGCCTGTCGTACCGTCAGACCATCCCTCAGAACACCTTGAAGGTGGCGGGGATCAACGTCACCAGCATCGGCAAGGTCATCCTGGAGCATGGCGAGGAGGACAGGTTCGGCGTGGTCGAAAGGCTTCAGGAAGAAAACAGCCGCTACGAGAAGTACCTGCTGGAAGACGGCGTTCTGGCGGGCTGCATCCTCCTGGGGTCACGTGAGAACTTCGGCTTCGCGATGCAGCACATCGGGAAGCCCGTCACGCGGGAAGAGGTGGCAGCGCGGCTTGACTGGAAATAGTGCCGGCGCCAAGGCCGGCCCGGCCGTGGGCACCAGCGCCGGGTCGCGGCGCCCCTGACGGCCGGGCGGCTCCCCTCACGGCCCTGTGAACAATCCTATCAGCGAAAGCATGGGGCTCGGATAGACGCCAAGGGCAACCACGACCAGGGTCAGCACCGCAAGAGAAAGTCCCGTCAGGAGCGGTTGTCGAACCGCCTGGCCGGCGGAAACGGAGCCTTCCCGGCTTCGATACATCGCCGAGACCACGCGAATATAATAGAAGATGGAAATGGTTCCGTTCACCGCGAGGATGATGATCAGCGTCCACAGCTGGGCACCCGCGCCGGCGCTCAGGATGATGAACTTCCCCACGAAGCCGGCGGTGAAAGGCAGCCCCGCCAGGGACAGGAGCGACGCCGTGAACACCCCCGTGAGCCAGGGCGAGCGTGCGGCAAGGCCCACGTAATCCTCGATCATGTCGGCTTCTTTCTCCGGGGTGGAGAGGGCTGCCACAACGGCGAATGCAGCGAGCTTCATGGCGAAATACGCAACGAGGTAGAAAGAGACCGCCCGAACGGCAAGCGTTCCCCCCGCCACAAAGGCCACCAGAAGGTATCCGAGATGGGCGATGGAGGAGTAGGCGAGGATCCGCTTGACGTTGTTCTCCCGCAGGGCCAGGAGATTTCCAACGAACATGGAAAGCCCCGCAATGATCGTGAATACCCAGGGGAACGCGCCTCCCGAGCCTCCGGGCGCGACAAAGGAGTCCGCCCCGATGGGGACGAGCAGCCTGACCAGCAGCACAGTCACGGCGCCCTTGGAAACCGTGGCAATATACCCGGCGACAGGCGCGGGGGCCCCGTCGTAGATGTCCGGCGTCCAGAGATGAAAGGGCACGACGGCGAGCTTGAAGCCAAGCCCCACCATGATCATTCCAAGGCCGACAAGGGCAAGGATGCCGTCCGCCGGGCTCTTGCCGCCCGCTGTCCCGAGGGCGACCCTGCTGATTTCCATGCTCCCGGAAGCGGCATAGATCAGGGCCATTCCGAACAGCAGGAACGCGGAGGTGACCCCCGCAAGGACCAGGTACTTGATGCCCGCCTCGGCGCCGGCGCCCCGTTCCCTCCTCCACGCAATGAGGGTGTAGAGTGAGACGCTGAGCAGCTCCAGGCCAAGGAAGAATGTCGCAAACGCGCTTGCCGCCATGAGCACCATGGCGCCCAGGGATGCAAGGAGCAGGAGGAAATAGTACTCCCCCCGCGCCTGATCATGGCCGCGCAGGTAGGCCCAGGAGCTTGCGGTTACGAACACGCTGGCCGCCAGGATGAGCCCCATGCCGAAAATCACAAACCGGTCGATAGTGAGGAGACCCCCGACCTCACGGGGAGCAGCGGTCCACGCCAGCCCGAGGGAGGCCAGCGCAACCACAAAACCGGCGAGGGTCAGCCCCGCGGCAAGGCCGTGTCGCCGCACGAAGGCGGCCGCCAGCAGGACGAGCAGGGACACCACGCCTGCCACCAGCAGGGGGAGAAGAACAAGGATGTCCTGGATGCTCATGCGCCACCCCCGACCGTTGCCAGCACCCCCGCCACTACCTGGTCGACAACGCGCAGGATTGCCTGGGGAAAGAGCCCCAGCACCACCAGGAGCGCGATCATGACATAGAGCACCCCCGTTTCCAGACCGGAAAGATCGGGGAAGACCCAGCTTTCGCGGGGGCTCCCATGGAACGCGAGCTGGATCATGCGAAGCGCATACACCATGGCAATCACGAGCCCTCCGCCCGCGAGCACCGTCACCACGATGCTCACGCGCTAGGTGCCCAGGAGGACCAGGAACTCGGATACGAAGTTGACGAGCCCCGGCAGCCCCACCAGGGCCATTGCGAGCACCAGCCCGCGGCGCCCATCCGGGGAGCCTGGCGCCAGAGCCCTCCCATGCGGTTCAGGTCACGTGTGTGGATCCGGTCCTGCAGGACCCCCACCAGGATGAACAGGGCGCCGGTGCTGATGCCATGGCTCACCATCTGGAGCACGGCCCCGGAGAGGGCAATGCTGGTGAACGCGTAAATGCCGAGCAGCACGAACCCGAGGTGGCTCACGCTCGTGTAGGCAACCAGCCGCTTCATGTCCGACTGGCTGAAGGCCATGAACCCGCCGTAGATGATGCCCGCCACCGCCAGGGCGATGGCAACGGGCGCGAACTCGCGCGAGGCGGCAGGGAAAAGGGGAATGGCGAACCGGATGAGCCCGTATCCGCCGGTCTTCAGGAGGAGGCCCGCAAGGATCACGCTGCCCGCCGTGGGCGCCTCCGTGTGCGCGTCCGGGAGCCACGTGTGCAGAGGGAACATGGGCAGCTTGACCGCGAAAGCGGCGAAGAAACCGAGCATCAGGACCATCCCCATGACCGGGGACAGGGTCGTTCCCAGGAGGTCGCGGTAGTCGAATGAGAGGGAGCCGCTTGCCATGCCGTGCACCACGGCCAGGCCGATGATGGCCACGAGCATCAGGAGCCCGCCGATCTGCGTGAAGAGGAAGAACTTCACGGCGGCCTTGTGGCGGTTCTCATGTCCCCAGATGTCGATCAGGAAATACATGGGGATGAGCATCAACTCCCAGAAGAAGGCGAACAGGAAGAGGTCCAGGGCCAGGAATACGCCGTTCACGCCGGCAAGCACGAGGGAGAGATTGAGATGGAAGAACCCCACCCGTTCGCGTATGCCCGTCCAGGAGGCCAGCACCGACATGATTCCGAGGAACGCCGTGAGGGCCACCATGACCAGGCTGAGGCCGTCCAGCCCGAGGGAGAAGGAGATCCCGAGGCTCGGTATCCACGGCCACTTCACCTGCGCGAGCCACGGCGCGGCGGCGGGCTGCATCTGGAGGGAGGCGAAGGGTCCGAAGTAGACCATCCAGAGGAGGGCCACCAGGAGCAGGTTCACGATATTTCCCGCCAGGGTGAGCCAGCGGCTGACCAGGGGGCGCCTTGCTCCGAAGGCCCAGCCGACAAGCCCGCAGAGCAGGGGAACTGGCAATAAGGGCTACCAGGATCATAGCAGCACCGCCGCCGCAATCACGAGCGCGGCCCCCGCGGCCACCCCGGCCGCGTACCAGCGGACCCTGCCGTTCTGCGTCCATCGAAACGCCCGGGAGAGGAGCATGCTCAGGCCTCCCACGCCGTCAGAGATCCGGTCCGCCACGTCGCGCTCGTTCAGCTTCCACAGCCGGACGAACGGGCGCACGATGGCGCGGTCATACAGCCAGTCGAAGCCCCAGCCCTCCGGAAAAAATCGAACCGCCGGGGACCTGGCCGCGGAGGTGCCGGTTTTCGCGACCGCGCTGACCGCGCGCCGGGAGATCAGCCACCCGACCGGGATTCCCAGGAGGGAGCGGCCTCCGAAATGAGCTGGAGGATGCTGTCCGTGGAGAGCGGCACCGCGGTCGCTTTCCCCGCCGGGCAATGCGGTTTCCAGGAACCGGGTGATGAACGGACTTCCGCCGAGGGTCCGCGGCAGATCGAGGAACCCTCCCACAAGGCAGAGCGCTGCCAGAATGGCGAGCGGGATCCCCATGATGACCCCTGCCTGCATGCCGTCTTTGCCTGCGGCGAGACCTCTTTGCCGGGGCCTTGGACACCGTGAGCGCTGTCAGCTCCGCCGTGCGCCGCGCCATGCCCGTGAGCGGCCGCCCCCCTCGGCTTGCCGCCGAAGACCATGAACACGAGCCGGAACATGTAGACCGAGGTGACGAAGACTCCCGCGACCCCAAGCACCCAGAGGATGCGTCCGGCCCGGCCTGACTGCCACACCCGGGAGAGGATGAGGTCCTTGCTGGAGAAACCCGCCGTGGTCGGCGGAATGGCCGCGAGCGCAAGCGCGCCGATGAGGAAGGTCCAGAACGTGAAGGGCGATTTCCGCGCCAGCCCGCCCATGGCGAAGATGTCGTGCTCGTGGTTCATGGCGAGGATCACCACGCCAGCGCCGAGGAAGAGGAGGGACTTGAAGAACGCGTGCGTCACGAGGTGGAAGATCGCCCCGGACCAGGCGCCGACTCCCAGGGCCAGGAACATGTAGCCGAGCTGGCTCATGGTGGAGTAGGCGAGCACCCGCTTGATGTTCGTCTGCGTCGGCGCGCTGAACCCGGCGACGAGCACGCCCGCCAGGCCGATGATCGCCACGGCCGTCATGCACCGCGGGGGCAAGGGCGAACAGCGCGTGCGTGCGCGCGATGAGGTAGACGCCCGCCGTGACCATGGTGGCGGCGTGGATGAGGGCGCTGACCGGGGAGGGGCCGGCCATGGCGTCAGGAAGCCACGTCTGCAGGGGAAGCTGGGCCGACTTGCCCACCGCGCCGCCCAGGAGCAGGGCGGCCGCGGCCACGGCCAGGGCCGAGCCGACCGGCCAGCGCGGCGGTTGCCTTGCGCGCGATTTCCTGGATGTCGAGGCGTGCCCAGGGTCGTGGCGATGAGGAAGAGCCCGATCGGCCAGGGACACGTCGCCGATGCGCGTGACGATGAACGCCTTGCGCGCCGAGCGGCCGTTCTCGGGGTCCGTGTACCAGAAGCCGATGAGCAGGAAGCTGCACAGGCCCACGCCTTCCCAGCCCAGGTAGAGCAGCAGGAGGTTGCCCGCCATCACCAGGATGAGCATGGAGCCGACGAAGAGGTTCATGTAGGCGAAGAACCGGCTGTAGCCTTCCTCGTCCGCCATGAACCGCGGTGGAGTAGAGATGGATGAGGAATCCCACGCCCGTGACCACGAGGATCATGACCACGGAGAGGGCGTCCAGCGTGAAGGAAATGCTCGGAGAGAAGCCGCCGGCGTTGACCCACTGCCAGAGCGTGAGGGTCACCGAGCCGCCCGCGGGCGGGGAGACCCAGAAGAGCCAGACCGCGGCAATTGCCGCAAGCATCGAAAGCCCCACGGAGCCCGCGCCGACTGCCGCCACCGCCGCCGCGCCCATGCGCCGCCCGAACACGGCCAGGACGAGGAACCCGAGAAGGGGAAACGCCGGGATCACCAGATCCAGCTCATCTCCGTGTCCCTCCCTGCGGGACTCCCACCGCGGGGGGACGCGCCCGTGCCGCGCCAACGGGACTGGCGGGCCTGGCAGTCCCGGGTGACCCGCCGGGGGTGGTTGCCCCGCCCATTCCCATGGCGTCGGCGTCCAGGTCCTTCCTGCGGCTGTACAGGAGAAGGAGCGCAAGCCCCACGGCAACTTCCGCGGCCGCCATGGAGAGAAGGAAGATGAACATCACCTGGCCGTCCGGCTGGCCCCAGCGCGCCCCGGCCACGACGAAGGCGAGCCCCGCCGCGTTGAGCATGATCTCCACGCAGAGGAGGATGAAGAGCAGGTTGCGCCGCACGATCACGCCGATCAGGCCCAGGACGAAAAGCACGCCGGCGAGGAGCAAGCCCGTATTCGAAGGGAACGGATGCCATCTAGTCCCCCTTTCGTCCCAGTGTGACGCAAGACGACGCCCGAGGTGGAACGCGCCGACGAGCCCGGCAAGGAGGAGGAACGCCGCCATCTCGGCGCCGAGGAGGTACGGACCGAAGAGCGCAATGCCCACCTGCCTGGGGCCGACCTCCTTTACCGCAAGAGGGGCGAAAGGTCCGGCGGCAATGACGTAGAGGAGCTCGGCAAGGAGGATCAGGCCAAGAATGACGGGCCCGATCCAGTCGCGGGCGCTCACGGTGTCGTTGCGCGGACCGATCAGCATGATCACGAAGACGAACAGCACCATGATGGCCCCCGCGTAGATGATCACCTCCAGGGCCGCCACGAAGGCCGCGCCCAGGAGGAACATGATCACCGCCACCGCCAGGAGCGACACCACGAGGTAGAGCAGCGCATGCACGGCGTTGCGCCGCGTGATCACCATGACCGTGGCCGCGACCGCCACGCACGCGCTTGCCGCGAAGACGGGGTTCACGGCAGGAGGCTCCGCAGGTCCACGGGCGGCCGCTCGTTCTCCGCCTCTCCCTTGCCCTTGCCGCTGATCTCCATCCCGGAGACCTTGTAGAAGTTGTAGCCGGGATACTTGCCCGGGCCCGAGATGAGGAGGTCTTCCTTCTCGTAGACGAGGTTCTTGCGCTCGTACTCGGCCATCTCGTAGTCGGGGGTGAGCTGGATGGCGAACGTCGGGCAGGCTTCCTCGCAGAGCCCGCAGTAGATGCAGCGGGAGAAGTTGATCCGGAAGAAGTCGGGCTTTCGCCGGCCCTTCTCGTCGATTGCCGCCTGCAGGGCGATGCAGGCCACCGGGCACACCGCGGAGCAGAGGTGGCAGGCCACGCAGCGCTCTTCCCCGTCGGGGTCGCGCGTGAGCACGATCCGCCCCCGCCAGCGCGCGGGAAGCGTGCGCTTCTTCTCGGGATAGAGAACCGTCACCCTCTTGTGGAAGGCGTGACGGAAAGTGATCCAGAGCGTCCTCAGGATGCTCCACATGACACCAGACTCCTTCGGGCGCCCCGCGCAGCGCCTGACCTCTGCGCCCCCGGGGGCGCGTTCTCTATCTACCGACGGCCAGCACGACGGCGCCGGTCACCGCAAGGTTCAAAAGCGAGAGGGGAAGCATGAGCTTCCAGCCGAACGCAAGAAGCTGGTCGTAGCGGGGCCGGGGAAGGGCCGCGCGCACCAGGATGAAAAACGCGATGAAGGCCAGGGTCTTCAGGAGGAACCAGACGATGGGCGGAAGGAAGGGGCCCTGCCAGCCGCCGAAGAACAGCGTCACGATCATCATGGAGATCAGCGTGATCCCGATGTACTCCCCGACGTAGAACATGGCGAACTTGAAGCCGGAGTATTCGGTGTGGTAGCCGGCCACCAGCTCGCTCTCCGCCTCCGGCAGGTCGAAGGGAAGGCGCCGCGTCTCCGCGAGCCCCGCGATGAAGAACACGACGAAGCCCACGAACTGCGGCACCACGAACCACAGCCCGCGCTGCGCCGCCACGATGTCCTGCAGGCTGAAGGAGCCCGCCATGCAGCGACCACGCCCATGAGGGAGAGGCCCATGAACACCTCGTAGCTCACCATCTGGCCCACGGCGCGGATGCTGCCCAGGAGCGAGTACTTGTTGTTGGAGGCCCACCCGGCCAGGGCGACGCTGTAGACGGCGAAAGAGGACATGGCAAGGAAAAAGAGGAGGCCGATGTCGAGGTCGGACACCAGGATGGCAGGGGCAATGGGGATGACGGCAAAGGAGGCCAGGGTGGTGATCATGATGATGGCAGGGGCGATGACGAACACCGCCTTGTCGGCGAAGGGAGGGATCCAGTTCTCCTTGGTGAAGATCTTCAGCATGTCCGCGACCACCTGGAGGACGCCGAAGGGGCCGGCCCGGTTGGGTCCGTAGCGCTCCTGGAAGAAGCCCAGGAGGCGCCGCTCGACCCAGATCACTCCCGCGGCCAAGAGCATGACGCCGATGATGACCCCGAGGATCACGACGACGGCGAGAGCTGCAACGCTCACTGTGCGCCTCCTCGGATCCCCGTCACGCGCACGTGGGCCGGCAGCTCCCTGATAGGCATCCCGGGCACTCCCCAGGGAACGCTCGCCACTCCCGGAGGCAGGTCCCGCACTACGACGGGGAGCGTTGCGGAGACCGTCTCCCCCTGGCCGTCCCGAATTGCCACCTGCGCCCGTTGCCCTTCGGCAAGCCCCAGCGCCGCGGCGTCTGCCGCGCAAACAGCAATGCAGGGAGCCGGCGTCCGCGATGCGATCCCCCGGGAAAGCACCGACAGCTCCTCCGAGCCGAATACATGGTGCCGGGCGACAAGGAGAAGCTGTCCCGGCGCGCCGGCGGCGCTTGGCGGGGGAGGGGAGAAATAGCTTCCCCCGGCCTGGGCCGGCGGCTCAACCAGGCGCAGGCCGGGATCTCCGCCGCGCAAAGGACCGCCCACTTCGATCTGGAACTTGTTGAGAGACTGGTCCGAGTTCCACCCCGGGGACCAGAACCTCGGGATGAGACTCGATGGCGGCTGCGTGAGGCGCCCTTCCATGGTGAATGCAAGGGGGGAGCTCACGTCCTGCGCGGGCTTGGGCTCGTGGAGGTTGATATTCGCGGTGACTGCCGTTCGGCCGGTCTCCCGGTGGCTCTTTCGGGGGATGGCCTGGCCGACCATTCGGAAGCTCGCCTGCGGCGCGGCTTCCCGGACCTTCGCAAGCTCGGGCAGCTTTGCGGCGATCTCGGAAAGGAGGGCGTCAAGGTTCTCCCAGGCACCGGGGCGCTGCCCGGCGGCGGAGGCAAGCTCTCCCAGCCACATCCACGCATCCCTGGCCGGCTCGGTGGGCGGAAAGACGGCAAAGAACCGCTGCGCCCGGCCCTCCAGAGACACAAGCGTCCCGCTGGATTCGGCGTATGTAGTAGACGGAAGGAGGATTTCGGATCTTTCCGTAGTCGGGTTGGCGGTGTGATCGAGGGTTATCACGTGCGCCGCGCCGGCCAGGAGAGAACCGGCAGTGGCCGCGTCAACCTCGCGGAAGAGGTCGTTCTCCGCCACAACAAGCGTGACGCCTGCTGATTCACGGACTGCCTTGCGGGCGGACTCGATGCCGCCGCGGGCCATCATTGCCACGGCAAAGCTGTTGGCTTCGGGAAAGACCATGCTCATCCGCGGGCTCTTGCCGGCGGCCTTGAGGGCGCGGCAGAGGTTTGCGGATGCCTGGATGATCTCGGGGCTGCCCAGGCTGCACCCGCTGACCACGAGGGGCTTCTCAGAGAGCATGAAAGCGCGTGCAACCCGCTGGGCAAGCAGGCGCGTTTCGTCGCTTATGCCGTCCACGGCGGGGGCCGCGCGGTCTATCTCGTGGGCCACGGCAAACCCAAGGCGCGCAATCTCCCGGGGCGCGGCGTGGAAGCTTTCGGCGGCAACGCTGTCCAGCTCCGTGGGCTCCACCGTCGCAACAAAGAACGGGCCTCTCTTGTCATGCGTCGCTTCGCGGAGCGCAGCATCTTCCCACCTGTTGATGCGCTTCTGCTTCATGGCCGTAGCAACCGGAACGTTCGCGGCGGCCTGTCTGAGGGTGAGGGCAAGGATGGGGGCCGTGTTCCACACGTCCTCTCCGAGCACCATCACGGCGTCTGAGGCGCCGGCATCCCGCAAGGAGGCGCTGGGCGCCGGGCCGTCCACCAGGCTCTCCAGCATCCGGCGCAGGAGGTCAAACCTGGAGTCGCTTGACCCCGCGTAGAAGTTCTGCGGTCCCACCAGCTCCCGAAGGGCGAAATTGGTCTCAACCGAAGCCCGGGCGGAACCGATCCCGATCAGCCGCCCGCTCTTCACCGCCTGCGCCGCCTGGGTGAACGCCTCAGCCGGCGCGGCCGCCGTGAGCGCGCCCCCCGCGCGGACCATGGCCTGCCTGATCCGGAGCGTTCCGTTCACGAACTCGTATCCGTAGCGGCCGCGGTCACAGAGGAAGTATCCGTTGACCTCGCCGTTGTACCGTGTGCGCACGCGCCGCAGCATTCCGTAGCGCTCGCCGGGGATGGTGTTGCAACCCACCGCGCACAGCGTGCAGACCGAGGGTGCCGTCTGCAGGTCCCATTTGCGCGTGTAATGCTCGCGCAGCGTCTTGTCCGTGAACACCCCCGTGGGGCAGACCTCCACGAGATTCCCGCTGAACTCGTTCTCCAGCACGCCATCCTCATGGCGTCCGAAGTAGACGTTGTCATGGGCGCCCAGGACCTCCAGGTCCCGTCCGCCTGCGAAGTCCCTGTAGAAGCGGATGCACCGGTAGCACTGGATGCACCTGTTCATCTCATGGTTGAGAAAGGGCCCCAGGTCCTGGTTCCTGTGCGTGCGCTTTGTGAACCGGTAGCGGCGGTACGTGTGGCCGGTCATGACGGTCATGTCCTGCAGGTGACATTCCCCGCCCTCGTCGCAGATGGGGCAGTCATGGGGATGGTTCACCATGAGCCACTCTGTGACTCGTGCCCGCATCTCCGAGGCCTCGGGATCATCCACGGCGACGCGCATCCCGTCGGTGACCGGCGTCATACAGGACATGACGATGCGTCCCCGGGTGTCGGCGGCGTCACGGAACACCTTGACCGCGCACTGCCGGCAGGCGCCCACGGAGTGCAGCGCGGGATGCCAGCAAAAGTAGGGGAGATTGAAACCAAGGGAGAGGCACACGTGGAGGAGGTTCTTGCCCTCACCCTCCACATCGTACCTGCGTCCATCGATCGTTATGGCCAGTTGCTTCATTTGAAGGGGCACCTCTTCTGGCGGACATGGGCGTCGAAGTCTTCGCGGAAGAGCCGCAGCGCGCTCTGCAGAGGCTCCACGGCCCCCGGGGCCAGGGCGCAGAACGTACGGCCGGGGCCGAGGAGCCTCCCGTGCTGTTCAAGAATCTCGATGTCCCGCTGCTCCCCCGTGCCATCTTCCAGGGCCTGGAGGATCCGCGCGACCCACGGAAGGCCTTCACGGCAGGGGGTGCACCATCCGCAGGACTCGCGGGCGAAGAACTTCTCCAGGCTGAGCAGCATCCCGATGGGGCAGGTGCGATGGTCCAGGACGACGACTGTGCCCGTCCCGAGCCGGCTCCCCGCCTTGGCCACGGAATCGAAATCCATTTTCACATCCAGCTGGTCCGCGGTGAGAAAATCCGTGGATGCGCCTCCCGGGATGAGGCCGCGCAGCGAGAGCCCGTCCGCCATTCCCCCGGCGTGCTCGTAGATGATCTCCCGCAGCGTCGTGCCCATGGGGAGCTCCCAGAGGCCCGGCTTCTTCACTTTGCCGCTCACACCGTATATCTTCGTTCCCGCGTCAGGAGAGGCGCTCAGCGTCTTGTACCAGTCCGGGCCCTCTCGAAGGATATGGGGGACGTTGCTCAGCGTCTCCACGTTGTTGACAACTGTCGGCCTGCCCCACAAACCGCTCACCTGGGGGAACGGCGGCTTGTTGCGCGGTATTGCGCGCCGTCCCTCCAGCGCATTCAGAAGCCCTGTTTCCTCACCGCACATGTACCTGCCGGCGCTCAGGTGCAGCCGCATCTCCAGGCCCCATGAGGAGCCCAGGATTCCTTTTCCGAGGTAGCCGCGCTGGTACGCTTCCGCAATGGCTTTCTCAATGTTTCTGGCCGCTGCTGTATATTCGCGCCGCAGGAAGATGTAGGCGATGTCAGCCTTGACGGCCCACGCGGCGATGATGGTCCCCTCGATGAGCTGATGCGTGTTGCCTTCCAGGAGGAGACGGTCCTTCATGGTGCCCGGCTCTTTCTCGTCAGCGTTGACCACGACATAGCGGTGTCCCGCCGTGTCATCCATGGGAACGAAGCTCCACTTCTGTCCCGTGGGGAACCCCGCGCCGCCCCTGCCGCGCAGGCCGGACTTTATCACGGTCTGCTGGACGTCCTGCGGACTTGCGCCCAGCGCCTTGCGAAGCCCCTGGTATCCGCCGGCGGCTTCATAGGCGCGCACATCCAGGTAGGAGCGGTCAGGCCGGATATCAGCCGTGAGCGGTGTGGGCATCGGATTCCTTTCTGCATCTGGCAATGATCTCATCCGCCCGCTCGGGCGTGATGTCCTCATGGATCTCACCGTCCACCAGCAGGGCGGGCCCCCTGTCGCATGCGCCGAGGCAGCCGACAGGGATGAGCGTGAACATCCCGTCAGCGGTCGTGCCGCCCATCTCCACGCCCAGGCGTGTGCGCAGGTGGTCCGAGATCCGCTGCTCTCCCATGACGAAACAGCTCACGCTGTCGCACACCATGATCACGTGCTTTCCCACGGGGCTGCGGAACACGAGGTCGTAGAAGGTCGCAATCCCGTCCACCTCCTCAACCGTCATCCCGAGCGCTTCAGCAACGTCGGATATCGCCTCGGAGGAAACCCAGCCCCGGCTTTCCTGGAGGATCATGAGCGCCTCGGAGACCGCTCCCCGTTTCTGCTCGTGGTGCCGCGTTTCCGCCTCAATGAGCTGTCTTTCCTTCTCGCTCAGCATGTCCTTCTCATTCCCCTACCGGTCCAGGTCTGCGAGCACGTAGTCGATGCTCCCGAGAATGGTCACGAGATCCGGCACCGTCAGCCCGCGGCTCATCATGGGCACCATCTGGATGTGCGCGAATGACGGCGTTCTGATGCGGGTCCGATAGCTCATGGTGCCCCCGTCGCTGACAAGATAATAGCCATGGTTTCCCTTGGATCCCTCGGTCACGAAGGTCGCTTCCCCGGGAGGTATCACGGGACCCCAGCTCACGCCGAGGAAATGATTGATGAGCGTCTCGATGTCGTGCATCGTGCGCTCCTTGCGCGGCGGGGTGGCCAGGGGATGGTCCGACTTGTAGGGTCCGCCAGGCATGCCGGCGAGGCATTGCTCGATGATCCGCAGGCTCTGGTGCATCTCCTCCACGTGCACCGCGAGGCGGTCATAGGAGTCCCCGTGCGTTGCTGTGGGCACATCGAACTGGAACATATCGTAGCCGCCGTAGGGACGGTTCTTGCGGATGTCGTAGCTCACGCCGCTTCCCCGCAGGAACGGGCCCGTGGCGCCCCACTCCAGCGCCTCCCGGGCGCTCACCGTGCCAATCCCGACCATGCGGGCCTTCACAATCCGGTTCTTCATGACGGAGGCGTCGTAGTCCCTCAGCCTCTTGTGCATGTAAGCGCAGAAGTCCCGCACCATGGTGTCCCAGCCGGTCGGGAGGTCCTGGGCTACCCCGCCGATTCGAAACCACGCGGGGTGCATCCGACCGCCGGTGACCGCCTCCACAATGTCGAACGCGCGCTCCCGGTCAGTGAACATCCAGAATACCATGGACATCTGGCCGAGATCCGCGGTGAAGGTGCCGAAGTAGACGAGATGGCTGATGATGCGGAAGATCTCCGCCATCATGATCCGGATCACCTTCGCCCTGTCGGGGACCGTGATTCCCGCGAGGGTCTCGACCGCCAGGACGTAGGGGAAATTGTTCAGCACGCCGCCCAGGTAGTCGATGCGGTCAGTGTAGGGGATGTAGGTGTGCCAGCTCTGGCGTTCTCCCATTTTTTCCGCGCCGCGGTGATGGAAGCCAATCTCGGGCACGACATCCACGATCTCTTCTCCGTCCAGCTGCGTGACGAAGCGAAGGACGCCGTGCGTGGACGGGTGCTGGGGCCCGAAGTTCAGGAACATGAACTCGTGCTCCTGGCTTTCCCGCTTCATGCCCCAGTCCTCGGGACGGAACTCCATCATGGTAAGCATCCGGGCGGCGTCCTCGCTGGACATCTGGAATGGTCCCATCTCGGTTGCGCGCGCCGGGTGCTCCTTTCGCAGGGGGTGGCCCTCCCACCAGGGCGGCATCAGGATGCGGAAGAGGTGGGGATGGCCGTCGAACGTGATGCCGAACATGTCCCAGACCTCGCGCTCGTACCAGTCCGCGTTGGAGTAAACGGTAGTCACGAGCCAACGGATGGGTGCTCGCCGGAAAGGGCAACTTTGATCCGGACGTCCTGGTTGCGCTCCAGGGACAGCAGATGGTAGACGACGGTGAAGTCGGAGGGCGGCTGGCCTTCCCGGTGCACCCGTGTCCGCTCATCAATGGCCGTGATGTCCCACAACATCGGGTAGGCACCCTTCGGCGAGCTCTTCAGGTAGCGAAGGACAGCTGCCAGGAGCTCGGAGCTCACCCACGCGGTCGGGATGCCATCCCTCGTGGGCTGGGCAAGAACGGCCGCCTGGCCGAAGCGATCAGCGAGCTCCTGCAGCAACCCCGTTGATCGCATGAACTTTCCTTCACTTTCCCGAGCCGCGGGCTACAGCCCGTCCGGCGATCGAAGATCCGTCTGCTTCTGCCGCTCGGGCCGCATGGCGTCCCTGAGGGACGGCTTGGCGGACCGGACGACCCCCTGCGGTCCCACCAGCCAGGAAAGCGGCCGCTTCTCGCTGGCCACCGCTTCTCCCAGAAGCACGAGACCGCGCATGAATGCATCAGGGCTCGGCGGGCAGCCCTGTACATAGACGTCGACGGGAAGGAAAGTGTCGACTCCCTGCACGACGCTGTAGATGTCGTACATGCCCCCCGATCCCGCGCAGGAGCCCATGCAGATGACCCAGCGGGGCTCCATCATCTGCTCGTACATGTGCAGGACAAGGGGCGCCATCTTCACGAACACGGTGCCGGCAACCACCATCAGGTCCGCCTCCCGGGGGGACCCGCGGATGATTTCCGACCCGAACCGTGCGATGTCGTACTTGCTCGTGATGGAGGTTGCCATCTCCACGTAGCAGCAGGAGAGGCCGAAATTGAAGGGCCAGATGGAGTACTTGCGGCTCCAGGCCAGGAGGTCTGCCCTGCGGGCAAGGTACAGGTCTCCGTACGTCGATGCCCGGACTCCCGCTGATTCAGCGTGCACTGCTCACCCCATGCCTTTCCCGGTGCTCGCGAAGCCTGCGCGCTCCCCAGGCGAAAGCGCCCATCCTCCACAGGTATGCAAGCCCGACCACTGTCTCGATCATGAACACGAGGATGGCCGCATAGCCCACCCAGCCCAGCTGGCGCACCGCAACAGCCCAGGCAAAGAGGAAGACAGCGGAGACGTCGAAGATGACGAAGAACATCGATACAAGATAGAAATCCGCCGAAAAGCGAAGCCGGGCGGAACCGGTGGGCGTCACGCCGGATTCGTAGGGGTCAGCGGTCCCCTTCTGGAGGTGCCGCTCTCCCGAGAGGTGCGTCACCACCATGAGAAGCCCGACGAGCACGATCACCACGGCAAGGTAGGCAGCCAGCGACAGCAGTGCGTTCATTTGCTCTCCGCGCGACCACGGCTTCGCCGTGGCATTCTGCGTGCGATCGACGTTCGACGATGCCACGGTGAAGCCGTGGCGGTAATCGCCTAAAATCTATTCACGCGGCGGCGCGGAGTCAAGGAATCGCTTGCGCAATCACGTAATCGAGGAGATCGTGAAGGCTTTTGCGGTATCTCGTATCCGGAAGGGACGCAATCCCCTCTTGCGCGCTCTGCGCGTGCCGCAGGGCTTTTGCGCGGAGGTCCACGGCGGACTCCAGCCCATGATCCTGGTCCATCACGTCATCTATCATCTGGAATGTGAGGCCGAAGTCCAGGCCAAGGCCGCTCAGCCTGGCCACCGTGTCCCCGGCCGCCTCCCCGAGCAGCGCGGCGGTCCTGCAGCATGCGGAAAAGAGGACCGCGGTCTTGTCCGTCGCTATCTCTTCGTAGAGGTCGAAAGGCAGGGGACGCGCGCTGGCCCGGGCTTCCTGGGCAATGATCTCACCCATGCACATGGCCTTGGTGGTTTCCAGGAAGACATCCAGCATCGCGAAGCGTTTGCGGGCGTCGATCCGGGAGAGACCGGTAATGAGCGTGAAGAAATGCGTGTACAGGATGTCCCCCGCCAGGACGGCTATCCTGTTGCCGAACCGTTTGTTCAGGCTCACCTGGTGACGACGAGAGTCCGCCCCGTCAATGACATCGTCATGGACCAGGGAGGCGGCGTGGAGCACTTCCACCGCCGCGGCAAGGGACACCAACGAATCGCTGTCCGCGCTGGCCCCCAGCGCGCGGTAGGACAACAGCACCATTGCCCGGTCGTATCCTCTTGCCCGGCACCGCGAAGGGGTGCTGCACGATCCCGCCGAGGATCCCGAGCCGGGTCCGGCGCGGGTCCATCTCCGAGCCGACGTGCTCCATGAGGCTTTTCAGCTCCGCATCCACCGCGTTCATGTCATCCTGAAGGGGCTCGAACACCTTGTCCAGGGTCATGGGTTTGCTCCCGCCCCCCGTGGGGTGCGCCCGATGTGCAGGTAGGCCGCGCCGAAAGTGAGCGCGTGGTAGACGACACGCTCCAGCCCCGCGGTCCTCATGAGATCACGGAGGCCCCGGGGAGCGGGGAAGCTTCGGATGGAGTCAGCCAGATACCAGTAGGCGCTGCCGTTGGTTGCCAGGAGCCGCGCGATCCGCGGCAGGACACTGCCGAGGTAGACGCCGTAGATGGCGCGAAACGCGCGGACCGGGGCGAAGGTCATCTCCAGCACCATGACCTGGCCGCCCGGGACCGTGACCCGCGCCATCTCCCGGAAGGGCCGCCAGCTTGTCTGGAATGTTTCGCATCCCGAACGCGACGGCGGTCACATCGAAGCTTTTGTCCGCGAAAGGGAGGGCAAGCGCATCCCCGCAGAGGAGCGTAACCCGGTCACCCAGGCCTCTTGCCTGCACTTTCTTTCTGGCGATTTCGAGCATCGGCTCGGCGAAGTCAATGCCGGTGACGCGGAGGGCAGGGTATTTCCGCGCAGCCTCGAGAGCGAGGTCTGCCGTGCCTGTTGCCACGTCGAGGAATCTCCCGGGGGCGCGATGGCGCATCTTCTCCACCGTGAACCGACGCCACCCCACGTCGCGCCGCAGGCTGAGAAAGTGATTGAGGAAGTCATACCTCTCGTGCGCTGTCGTGAAGATGTCTTTCACGACGCCGGTCTGACCCGCCTGACTCATGGACCGCAGCGGTGGGTAGTTTCGCATTGTCTCCAGCGGAATATACCAAAACCCCGTCAAATGAAAAGCCCCGCTCCATTCATCTACGAGGAAAGGAGCGGGGCCGGATGTCCGACCGACCAGGCTATCTCTTGCGGGCAGCGGCTTTCTTGGCGGCAGCTTTCCGCGGCAGCGCGGCCTTCTTGACGGCGACTTTCCGAGCGGGCGCCTTCTTTGCAGCCGCCTTCTTCGCGGGGGCTTTCTTCGCCGGCGCCTTCGTCGCCGGTGCTTTCTTTGCCGCCGCGGCCTTTGCGGGCTTCGCTGCCGGCGCCTTCGGGGCGGAGTCAGCGACAGCCTCCTGCGCAGCGGCCAGCTTCGCGAGCGGCACGCGGTAGGGCGAGCAGGACACGTAGTTCATCCCGACCCTGTGGCAGAACTTCACGGACTCGGGGTCCCCTCCGTGCTCTCCGCAGATGCCGATTTTCAGTGTCGGCTTCACCGCGCGTCCTTTTGTGATGCCCATCTTGATGAGCTCTCCGATCCCCTCCTGGTCCAGGGTCTGGAAGGGGTCTGCGGGAAGGATCTTCTTTTCCAGGTACTTGGGGACGAAGCTGCCGATGTCGTCTCGGGAGAACCCGAATCCCATCTGGGTCAGGTCGTTTGTCCCGAAGGAGAAGAACTCGCACACGCCGGCGAACTTGTCCGCGGTAACGGCCGCGCGGGGTATCTCTATCATGGTGCCGACAATCAGCGGCAGCTTGGACTTGGGCAGGCCGAACTTCGCGATGACCTTGTCGTAGACCCTGTCGATGAGCTTCTTCTGATCCACGATCTCCGTCATCACGGAGGTGACAGGGATCATGATTTCCGGCCTTCGCGTTCCTGCCGGCCTGGTTGAGCTCCGCGGCCGCCTCCAGGATGGCCTGGGTCTGGACCTCCGTCATTTCGGGATACGAGATCCCGAGGCGCACACCCCTGTGGCCCATCATGGGGTTGGACTCGTGGAGGCTGTCAGCCCGGGCGTTGAACTCCTCCGTGCTGATCCCGAGGTCCGCGGCGAGCTTCTGGCGCTCATCAAGCCGATTGGGGACGAACTCGTGCAGGGGAGGATCCAGGAACCGGAAGGTGACGGGCAGCCCGTCCATGACCTCCATGGTCTTCTTGACGTCATCCTTCATGAAGGGGAACAGCTCCTCCAGCGCCCTGCGCCTCTCCGCTTCCGTCTTGGACACGATCATCCTTCGCAGGAGGAAAAGCGGCTTGTCCGACCCCTCACCATAGAACATGTGCTCGAAGCGGAAAAGCCCGATCCCTTCCGCCCCGAACTCGCGGGCCCTCTTTGCGTCCTGGGGGTTGTCCGCGTTCGTGCGCACGCCCAGCCTCTTCACCTTGTCGCACATGGTCATGAAGGCGACGAAATTGGGGTTTTCCCCTGCCGCCTTGATCAGCGGGAGCGCGCCGGCGTACACGTTGCCCTTGGTCCCGTTCAGGGAGAGCCAGTCTCCTTCCCGAAGGACCGTGCCCTTCACGGAAACCTGGCGCTTGTCCATCTCCACCTTCACCTCCGAGGCGCCGACGATGCAGCACTTGCCCCAGCCGCGCGCCACGAGGGCCGCGTGGGACGTCATACCGCCGCGCGCCGTGAGGATTCCTTCCGCCGCGCGCATGCCTTCCACGTCCTCCGGGTTGGTCTCTTCCCGCACGAGGATGACCTTCTTTCCCAGCTTCGCCTGGGCCACGGCGTCGTTTGCCGTGAGGACGATCTGTCCGACCGCGCCTCCGGGGCCGGCGGGAAGCCCCCTGGCCACGACCGCGGCTGACGCCTCCTTGGCGGGGTCTATGATGGGGTGGAGCAGCTCGTCCAGCTGGGAAGGGGTGATCCGTGTGACCGCCTCTTCAGCGGTGGTGAGCTTCTCCTTCACCATTTCAACTGCCATGCGCACCGCCGCAGGGCCGTTCCTCTTTCCGACCCGGCACTGCAGCATCCAGAGCTTGCCCTTTTCAATGGTGAACTCCAGGTCCAGCATGTCGTGGTAGTGCTTCTCCAGCCGCAGCTCAATGGCGTGCAGCTCGCCGTAGATCTTTGCGAACTGTTTCTCCAGGGACGGCAGGCCGGCGGTATGCTCCGTCTTTCCGGCTTCGTTGATAGGATACGGGGTTCGGATCCCCGCAACCACGTCCTCCCCCTGCGCGTTCGGCAGCCACTCTCCGTAGAATACGTTTTCCCCGGTTGCAGGGTTGCGGGTGAACGCGACGCCCGTCCCCGAGTCGTTGCCCATGTTGCCGAACACCATTGACTGCACGGTGACGGCCGTTCCCCATTCGTCGGGGATCCCCTCGATGCGGCGGTAGGAGATGGCCCGCTTCCCGTTCCAGCTCTGGAACACGGCGCGGACTCCTCCCCACAGCTGCTCTTTGGCGTCTTCCGGGAAGTCCTTGCCGAGCACTTCCCGCACCTTCGCCTTGTAGATCCTGATGAGGCTCTTGAGGTCTTCCGCGGACAGGTCAGTGTCCTGCTTCGCGCCCTTGGCATGCTTGACCTTTTCCAGCTCCCGCTCCAGCTGCTGGCGGATCCCCATGCCCTCGGCGGGTTCGATCCCTTCCGCCTTCTCCATGACGACATCGGAATACATCTGAATGAGGCGGCGATACGCGTCGTAGACGAAACGGGGGTTGCCCGTTGCCTTGATGATCCCTTCCGCCGTCTTCTCGTTCAGGCCAACGTTGAGGACCGTCTCCATCATGCCGGGCATGGACTTGCGGGCTCCCGAGCGCACGGAGACCAGGAGAGGGTTGGAGGGGTCCCCGAACTTGTGGCCCATGATCTTTTCAATATGGGCAAGACCGGCCGCCACCTGCTGGTCCAGGCCCGCCGGGTACTTCCCTTTGTTCTGGAAGAAGTGCGTGCATACCTCCGTGGTGATCGTGAATCCTGCCGGGACGGGGAGCCGCAGGTCCGGATGGCCTGCCATTTCCGCCAGGTTGGCTCCCTTGCCGCCGAGAAGATTCTTCATCTTCTCATTGCCGTCGGCCCTCCCGCCGCCGAAGAGATAGACGTACTTCGCTGCGCTCATATTCGACTGCCCCTTTCTCTACGATTGAAATGACTGGATTGCATGATGTAGTGACTTGTGATAGCCTAATCAATACCCCGAAGGCTGAAGCAAAGTCAAGCCGCGCTCCTCCTGAGCGCCCGCCGGGGAACTTCTGCAAGGGATAGCAAAGCCCCAGGGCTTGATCTAACGACGGAGGAAATCGATATGGATAAATCGGTCAAGGGCTCGAAAACCGAGCAGAACCTGCTCAAGGCTTTTGCGGGGGAATCCCAGGCGCGAAATCGCTACACGTATTTCGCCAGCGCCGCCCGAAAAGAGGGATTCCAGCAGATCGCCAACATCTTCCAGGAAACGGCGGACAACGAAAAAGAGCACGCGAAGGTCTTCTTCTCTCACCTGGAGGGTGGTGCCCTGGAGGTCACGGCGATGTTCCCGTCCGGGGCCATCATGGACACGAAGATGAATCTCCAGGCGGCGGCAGAGGGGGAGCTCGAAGAGTGGACAGCCCTGTACCCGGTATTCGGAAAGACTGCCCGGGAAGAGGGCTTCCCGGAGGTTGCCAGGTCATTCGAGCAGGTGGCCAAGGCGGAGAAGTTCCACGAATCGCGCTACCGCAGGCTCCTGGACAACGTGGCCAACGGGGAGGTCTTCAAGAAGAAGACCGCGGTGAGGTGGCACTGCATCAACTGCGGATACATCTTCGAGGGGCCGGAACCCCCGAAGGAATGCCCGGCGTGCAAGCACCCCCAGGCTTTCTATGAGCTTCTCGCGGAGAACTACTAGACCATAGATCCCTCGGCGCGCGAAAGCGCGGCAGTCGCGCGCCCTGTCAGTGTCGGCCTTGCAATGCCCATGGCTGTGCTCCTTGGTGTCGACATAGGCTCAGTCTCGATATCAGTCGCGCTCGTCAGCGGGGAGGAGATCCTCCGTACCGGGCACCGCGCCCACGGCGGGAAAGTCCGGGAGGCGCTTCACGGATGGCGCGCTCCCTTCTTTCCTGCAACATCGGGATGTTCCCCTCGTTCATCAAGAGCCTCATGGAAGCCCGGGGATGCGGGATGGAGAAGGTCGAGGTGTTTCCCGGGAGCGCCTTCTGCATCGACGTCTCCCTCCGGGCCAGCATCAACGCATACCGGGCCTACCTGGCCGGCGGGCTCCTGCGGCGCCTTGGGTGCAGGCTGCGCCCCCGTGAGAAAGAGCCTGGAGCGACGGATGACGCCATTTCCCGGTCGCTTGCACTCCTCCTGCCGGCGTTCGAAGGCCGATCTTCGATGCATGAAGCGATGCAGAACGTTGCGGCCCTCTTTGCCGGGATTCGGACCGCGGAGGCTGATCTGCCTAAAGTGGCGATTTTTGGAGACCTCTATGTCCGCGGCCGCGGGTTAGCCCGAGGTAGCCTCCAGCACGGTCTGCTTGAACATCGCGCCCCTCTCGAACTCGTTTCGAAACATGCCGAAGGAGGTGCAGCCCGGGGAGAACAGCACCGCGGCCTTCTCCTCTCCGCCGCCCGCCGCCGAGAGGGCGGTGTCCACCGCGCTGGCAAGGTCTCCGAAAGGGCCTTCGTAGGCCACTCCTTCCCTGTCCAGCAGGGACCGTATCTTCTCCGTGCCGCTTCCCGCAAGGAGCACGAGGGCGCGCGGCACGCTGGCGATCTCCAACAGCGGGGAGAAGTCGATGTTCTTGTCAGTGCCCCCCATGATGAGGATGACGGGGGGTTCGATCGACTTGACGGCCTGCACGGTTGCCTGCGGGATGGTCGCAGCAGAGTCGTTGTAAAACCTCAGCTTTTTCCATTGATGGAACATCTCCAGCCTGTGCTCGACCCCGGGAAACTCCGCCAGCGCTCTGCGGACCACCTCCGCCTTGACCCCATAGATCTGAAGGACCAGGCCCGCGCAGAGGAGATTGACCGCGTTGTGAACCCCCGGCAGCCGCTTTTCGCAGAGTATGGTCTTCTCATCCCCGGCCAGGCGCACCTTTCCCTTCTCCCCGTCCAGCCAGGCCCCGCGCAGCCCGTCCGGGAGATCCGATGCGGAGTAGAAGAAAGGCTGGGCCCGCGTCTCCCGGGGGAACTCGCGCTGCCACGGGTCGTCGAGGTTGAAGACTGCCTTCTGGTCTTCCCGCTGCTCCTGGTAGATGGCTTTCTTGTCCGCGACGTACTCCCGCATCCCGCGTACTTGTCCAGGTGATCGGGCAGGATCACCGTGAAGACGGAGACTGCCGGGCGGAGGATGCCGCGGCCGCGCAGGTCTCCGAGCTGCCAGGAGGAAAGCTCCAGGACCACCGGGCGTGCGGGGGTCTATCGTATCCAGGAAAGCCAGGGGGGAGACGGTGATGTTTCCCGCCAGGCGGTGCGCCGGGAAGCACCCTGCCAAGGCCGAAGGCGATGGCCGAGGCGGTGGTGGATTTTCCCTTGGATCCGGTGACGGCGATGATCGGGTTCTTTGCCAGGGAGAGGAAGATGGAAAGGTCCGTCTCGATGGGCATGCCCCGGGCTTGCGGCTTCCAAGAACCGGGAGGCGGGAGGAACCGCCGGATTCTTGATGACGAGGTCAGTCGCCCGTGAAGTCCTGCTCCTCATGCTTCTCAAGGACGTAGCGCACCGGCAGCCCGGAGAGCTTTTCGATGGAGTCCTTGAGCAGCGCTTCCGCGCGCAGGTCCGTCACGGTCACCTGGGCCCCGTGATTCGCGAAGAAACTGCGCGGATGCAAGGCCGCCGCCGTTGATCCCCAGCCCCATGACGGTGACCTTCATGCCGTGAAAACGCCTCTGCGTCAATCTTCAACCTTGAACTCCCTCATGTCCGATTCGTTCAGGTACGCCTCCACCCGAAGGTTGTCCCACGCCTCGTACCACGCCGGCGGCACCCTGGCCTTGAGCTCCCGGAAACAGGGCAGCTCCTCGGAGAACTTCGTGTCCTTCATCTCCGCCTGGATCTCTTCCATATCGGGAAGGAGAAACCCCAGGACGCGGTGGAGGACGGGCACCGCCGTCGCCGCGGCCTCCGGGTGAGAGTGCGACCACGGACTGGCAGACGGTCTTGTACTTGCAGAGGTACGGATAGTAGGGGTAGGTCTTCCTGTTCGGAGGGAGGAAGAGCCTGGTGAAGAACTTCGTGAGGTCGCGTCCATCCAGATGCCCTGCACGAAGTAGCCTCTGCCCTGCTCTCCGATCCAGGTCTGCGAAATGGTCTGACGGATGCGAAATGCCCTGCGCCGTGCCGTCGTCCCGCACCACTTCCTCCAGCGGGACGATGGTGTCCTCCAGGAAGAGCCTGCGCGAGGCGTACCAGGGGGTCACGTCGTTGGTGCCCCGCTCGATCACCGTGCTTTCCGTGGCCCGCATCATGAGATCGATCCGCAGGAGGTAGAGGTAGCAGCTCTCCTCCACGCGGTAGACCTGGTAGAAGCAGGGCCGGAGGATCTCGGCAGGATCGAAGAAGTAGGTCAGGCCTTCAGGACCTGGGGCGCGAGCGCCGCGATCTGCTCCGTGACGCTCTTCAGGGTGGACGAGATAATCCTGGCTGGGCACGGAGCAGGCGCACGTCGTGGTGGATCGGGATGTGCGGGACGGTGTACTCGCCCTCGAGCTGCAGGAAGAAATCCTCGCTCTGGTTGAAGTGGCGGCTGAACGGCGTCTGACCCCGTCGCCGATGGCTTCGAGGAGGCGTTGATGGCAGCGTCGGAGTAGCCTGACCCGGATCTCATTCGAAATCTGCTCCACCGTTTCACATTTAACTGAAATCGGCCGTCCGCCGCAATCCGCCCGCAGGCGATGCCATCTGCCGCGCGGCCATGCCCGCTACAGCTTGTCCGGTGAAACGACCGGCCCGTGCGCCCTCTTCAGGGCCAGCAGGCCGCGCTTCTGCTCCTCGTAGACCTCGAAGAGGCGAGGCGGCATCTTCTTGTCCTTGCGGTATGCCTCTTCCTGGAGCTGGATGCGGGCCAGGATGTTGTCCACGTAGAAGGAGAACTGCTTGTCGTACAGGGTCTGGGGATATTCCTTGCCGACCGTCTCCTCGAAGACCGTCTTCAGGTCCTCGTAGCGCGGGATGAAGCCGATGGGGGTCTCGATTGCGCCCACCTCGCCGTGCGCGTACCTCTCCAGCCAGGACAGCCAGGCCTTCACGTCCCGCTTTTCCCCCAGGAGCTTGTTCAGGTCTCCGCCGCGCGCGCAGTCCAGCAGGAAGTAGTTGAGCCCCGCGATGAGGGGCCGTCCCTGCGCGCGAGAACTTCTTCGAGTTGAAGAACAGGAACTGCGCCTCCATGTAGTCCCCCAGGGGGCAGGGGATGAAGGGGGAGTTGGCCCACGGCTGCCGGTTCACTCCCTTCGCGCCCACCTCCGTGGCCGTGGCCGCCGAAAGGATGGAGGCGCCGATCACGACGCCGTGGTCCGGGTTCTTCGCCACCCAGACCGGGGGCATGGTGTCGCTGTCCCGTCCGCTGTAGGTGATGACCTTGATGGGCACCCCCGCCGGGTCCCAGGCCGCCTGCCTGTTGAAGTTCGCCGATGGCGTCATTGGTGAGGGTGATCCGGGCGTTCGGGTTGGAGACGGGAACCGGCTTGCCGTTCTTGTCCTTCTTTCCGGGCCACCAGTCGCCCTGGAAGTTTCTGCCCCTCTGCGGCAGCGGCTCGCCGCTTCCCGTCCAGTGCGGGACGCTGTTCTCGTCCACCAGGACGTTGGACCAGATCACCTCCGTGCCCTGTTCCCGCAGGCACTTGTAGAGGTACGGGTCTCCTTCCTTGTTCAGGTCCTCCACGATCCCGAAGATCCCGATCTCGGGATTCACCGCCCGCAGCGTGCCGTCCGCGTCGATCCACATCTGCGCAAGGTCGTCTCCGACGTAGTCGGTCCCGACCATTGCCGTCGTGGTCTTGCCGCACCCCGACGGGGCCGCGCCGGCAAAGAACGTCTTTCTGCCGCCCGGGCCGGTCATGCCCGTGATGAACATGTGCTCGGAGAGCTCCTTCTCCCGCCGGTAGTACGTGCACAGGTCAACGGCGAAGCGATGGTTGCCCTTCTTCAGCATGAGCGTGTTCCCCGCGTAGGTGCAGTACATGCTGAACGTCGTGAACCAGCTCCTGTCCATGAAGATGCGCGCCCGGGGGATGTCTTCCGACCTGTTGGTGCCCTGGCTGTGGACGTTCGTGAAGAACACGCCGGCGCGTTTGGCCTCGGCGTCGAAGGGGTCGAAGACGTTGCGGTAGAGGATGTTGGCGCTGTGCAGGACGTACGCGGAGCTGGAGATCATGAGAGCGGGGATGGAAGCCTGGGCGCCGACGGGCCCGCGGTTGTAGAACCCCACCAGCAAGGTCTTGCCCTTCATGATGCCGGCCATGGTGGCGCGGATGTACTCCAGCGCTTCCGGGCGGAGCATCTTCTTGGCGAGCGAGCTGACCTCTTCGTCCTCGTTGGCGATGTAGTAGGTCTGGTCCACCATGCGGCCCTGGTCCTCGGGGAGGTCGAAGTGGAGAGTGTGGTCCTTCATGGCGAGCGGACACTCTTCTCCTGCCTCCAGGCTCATCCGGCGGCACGCCTCCGCGTCCTGGGGCCCCGAGCCGACGATGAACACCCGGTCCGGGGCGCACATGGTGATGGCGTTGGCGATTTTGACCAGCGCGTCAGCGGTGGATACCTTCGCTATCTTTGCCGCGTTCGAAGCGTCCAGGGACGCTGCGAAAACCTTGCGCGCCTCGTCCATGGTCCGCACCCGTCCGACCTCGGCCAGGATGTCGGTGCCTTTTCTGAGCTCCAGCATGATCTTCCCCCAACTCCGCAGTGTAAACAGTTACATGACTCAATTTTCTCATTCCTGTCAATCGTTCGCTCTCTGATTCCCGCGGACGCTCCCGGTGGTATAGAATCCCTTTCCCGGGCGACAAGGAGGTGTCGTGGAAAACATCGCGTTTGCTGTCCTTGACAGGAAAGTCATCATGCGGGTCAGGCGTCGTTTCTGTGAAACCCCTGATGAGCTCCTGCAGAGCGATCTTTTTCGCGACATCCTGCGCCGCTGCCTGCGGGAGCTGGCCAGGCGGGATTCCCCCCTCCTTGTCTTCCTGGACGGGAAGCACGACCAGGAAGCATCCAGCACGGTGCTGATCCAGGCACTGTCTTTCCTGACGAAGATCCCCCTTGTCCTGGTGCCCAATATCGTGCAGGGCGCCGCCTCGTTCCCCGCTCACGCCCGGTGCCTGGCGGACTTTGTCGAGTACCTCTACAATTTCTGGAGGAGCTTCGAGCGGTACGCGGTCTGCGATTCGGAGGGGGACGCGCTGGACAAGCGGCCGTACCGGACGTTCAACGAAACCGTTGAAAACTTCTCTCACCTCGTGCGCGGCGTGTATCGTGACATCCAGGAGAACATCCAGGGCATACATCCGCGGATCTACCGGCAGCTCCACGCTGGCGTTGAGATGTCCGCAATTGCCCTTTCCCAGGAGATCCCCCTCCCGCCGGGACCCTACGAGAAGCTGCGCGGCGTGGCGGTGATCCGCCAGATCCTCCTCAACCCGCCCCTCATTCTGGAGCCGCCCATGAACAAGAGGACGGGGTCGTTCATCCGGGTGGAAGAGAACCCGCTCCACCGGGTGAGCGTCCATGCCGGTGACTGGCTCTGCTACCCGGCGCGCGTCGGGGACCTCCTCATCCTGGTCTATTTCCACAACACGTTCTTCGAGCTGGGGTTTTCCCTGTGCAACCTCTTCGAGATCGCGGACGACAAGGACCTCACCCGCGCCCCGGACGCGTTGTACGTCTTCGGGGACCCGACGGACGGGCTGTCCGGAATCGCGGAGATGCCCACCGTTTTCCATGACGACACCGACAACGGCCTGTTTGTCGCCGCGGTCCCCAACCGCAGGGAGTACGGGTATTTCGGCTATCTGAAAAAGATGGTGCTGACGCTGCACAACGCGATCAAGATGAAACAGGGGCGGCTGCCGTTCCACGGCGCCCTGCTCTCCATCCAGCTCAAGGGCGGGCGCGGAGCCAACGTCCTCCTGATGGGCGACACCGGGGCCGGCAAGTCGGAGACCATCGAGGCTCTGCGGGGGATGGCGGATGCGGAGATACGGGAGCTCGCCATTGTCGCTGACGACATGGGCTCCCTGGAGCTGCGGGATGACGGCGTGATTGCCTACGGAACTGAGATCGGGGCCTTCCTCCGCCTGGATGACCTGAGCCCCGGTTTCGCCTTCGGGCAGATCGACCGCGCCATCATCATGAGCGCCAGCAGGACGAACTCGCGGATCGTGCTCCCGGTGACCGACTACGCGAGCATCATCCGCGGCGTGCGGCTGGACTGCGTGCTGTACGCGAACAATTACGAGGAAGTGGATGATGACCATCCCGTGCTGGAGCGCTTCGACAGCGTGGCAGAGGCCCTGAAGGTGTTCCGTGACGGCACATCCATGAGCAAGGGAACCACGACCTCCACCGGCCTGGTCCACACCTACTTTGCCAACATCTTCGGGCCGCCGCAGTACCGCGAGCTGCACGAGCAGCTCGCCGGGAGGTTCTTCTCCGCCTTCTTTGCCAACGGCACGTTCGTCGGCCAGCTGCGCACGAGGCTCGGCATCCCGGGCAAGGAGGCCGAAGGTCCGAAGGAGGCGGCACGGCACCTCCTTCGCCTCATTGCGGACGGGAGTTGAAAGGAGACGGCGGAGACCTCCCCGCGGCTCACTATCCGATTGCGATCTTGCCCGTCTCTCCGCTTCGGATCCGGATGCACTCCGCGAGCTCAACGACGAAGATCTTGCCGTCACCGATGTTGCCCGTGCGCGCGCCCCTCACGATTGCGTCCACCGTGGGCTTCACGTAGTTGTCGTTCACCGCGATCTCCAGCCGCACCTTTTTCAGCAGGTTGCCGGCTTCCTTGACTCCGCGGTACACCTCGGTGACTCCCTTCTGCCTGCCGCAACCCAGGACGTTCGTCACCGTCTTGAGATAGACCTCCTTCTTGTCCAGCTCCTGGAGGACCTCGTCGAGCCTGTGGGGTTGGATGATTGCTATGATGAGTTTCATCGCTTTCTCCTTCAATCGATGAGCGTGTAGGCGCTCTCTTTGTGCTGGGTGTTGTCCAGGCCGATCGCCTCGTCCTGCTCCTTCACCCGCAGCCCCATGGTCAGGTCCAGCACCTTGGCGATGATGAACGTGACAACCACGGCGTATGCGATGGTCGCCCCGGCCGCCACCGCGTTGACGGCGAACTGGTGGGGATTTCCGAAAAAGAGGCCATCGGCGCCGCCCGCGTTGATGATCTTCTGCGCGAAGAGGCCCGTGCACAGCGCGCCAACCGTGCCGCCCACGCCGTGGACGCCGAAGGCGTCCAGCGAGTCGTCGTAGGCGAGCCTCTGCTTCACCACGGCGACTGCGACGTAGCATACGACCGCGACAATGAGACCGATGAAGATGGCTGAAATCGGGGATGACGAACCCGGAGGCGGGGGTGATGGCGACAAGCCCCGCCACGGCGCCCGTGGCCGCGCCGAGCACCGTCGGCTTGCGGGTGACGAACCAGTCGATGATCACCCACCCGATGGCCGCCGTGGCGGTTGCCGTGTTCGTGTTGATGAAGGCGGACACGGCAAGCTCGTTGGCCTGGACGGCGCTTCCCGCGTTGAACCCGAACCAGCCGAACCACAGGAGGGCCGCGCCGATGAGCGTGTAGGTCATGTTGTGCGGCGGCGGGGTGATGCGCGGGAACGCCCGTCCTCCTGCCGATGACCAGCGCGACGACGAGGGCCGACATGCCCGAGGACATGTGCACAACCGTTCCGCCGGCGAAGTCCAGCGCTCCGAGGTTGTGCAGCCACCCGTCCTTGCCCCAGACCCAGTGCGCAATCGGGTCATAGACCAGGGTCGCCCACAGGAGAGTGAAGACCACGAATGTCGAGAACTTGATCCTCTCCGCGAACGCGCCCGTGATGAGCGCGGGGGTGATGACGGCGAACATCATCTGGAAGACCATGAAGAGCTGGTGAGGGATGGTGGCCGCGTAGTCGGGGTTCGGCGTCAGGCCGACGCCGTTCAGGCCGAACCAGGACAGGTTCCCGAAGAGGTGTCCGACGTCCGGGCCAAAGGCCAGGCTGTAGCCCCACAGGACCCACTGGATGCTGATGAGACAGAGGATGAAGAAAGACTGCATCATCGTGGAGAGGACGTTCTTCCGCCGAACGAGGCCGCCGTAGAACATGGCGAGCCCCGGGGCGGTCATGAGCCATGACGAGCGCCGTCGACGCAAGGACCCACGCTGTGTCGCCGGAATTGATTGTTGAGCATTGAATCCCTCCTTGCTTATGAAATCGATGCAGGAGGATTCATGCAATGATCGTGCCAGCCTACGACGGGCTCTTGAATCTCTTGGGCTGGATCTCGTACCTGCTGCACGCGAAGCCCCATGATCCGCTCGGTGATCCCCAGGGAAGCGGCCGCAGCGGCCATGTTCCCCCGCGACGACTTCAGGGCCTCCACCAGCAGCTCCTTCTCCACCGTCTCCAGGGCGGCCGCCAGAGTGCCCCGCGGCACCGTCCCGCTGGATTCGGCGGTCTGCAGCGAGGGCGGGAGGTGGTGGCCGTGGATCACCTCGTCATCGCTCAGGAGCACCGCCCGCTCGATGCAGTTCTCCAGCTCCCGCACGTTGCCCGGCCAGTGGTAGGCCATCAGCATGTCGATTGCCGGGGTGGAGATGCGCCGCACGTTCTTGTGGTTCTGCCTGCTGTAGCGCTCCGCGAAGTAGTCCGCCAGCAGCAGGATGTCGGTCCTGCGCTCCCGCAGGGGCGGGATGTGGATGGGAAACACGTTCAGCCGGTAGTACAGGTCCTGGCGGAACTGCTCCCCTTCGATGAGCTTTTCCAGGTCCCTGTTGGTGGCGGCGATCAGGCGCACGTCCGCCTTGATGGTCAGGCGTCCCCCCCACGCGCTCGAACTCGCGTTCCTGCAGGACCCGCAGCAGCTTGATCTGCATGGCGGGGGAAAGATCCCCGATCTCGTCCAGGAAAAGCGTGCCTCCCTGGGCCAGCTCGAAACGGCCCTTGCGCGCGGCAACCGCGCCGGTGAACGCCCCCTTTTCGTGCCCGAAGAGCTCGCTCTCGATCACCCCTTCGGGCAGCGCGGCGCAGTTGACCTTGACGAAGGGCCGCGCGGCGCGCCGGCTGGCGTAGTGGATGGCGTGGGCCACCAGCTCCTTGCCCGTTCCGCTTTCCCCGCGCAGCAGCACCGTGGTGTCGCTGGCGGAAACCTGCGCGATGAGCTGGTAGACGCTCTGCATGGCCTTCGAGTTGCCGATGATGTTCGACGGTCGATACCTGTCCTTCAGCTCGTCCTGCAGGCGCAGGTTCTCCTCCATCAGCCGCTCCCGCTCCTCCTGCGCGGACTGGCGCAGCCGCACCGCCTGCGCGATCAGGGAGGCGACGATGGAGAGGATCCGCGCGTCTTCCTGCAGGTAGGAGAGGGCCGCAACCGGCCGGTCCGCGCTCAGCGCGCCGACCACCTCCCGGCCCATCTTGATGGGCACGCAGATGAAGGAGAGGTCCTCCCCATCCCGCGTTCGACGCGCGCCCGTCCTGTCCAGGAACTGCGGCTCCTCGGAGATCCTCGGCACGATGGAGGCCTTGCCCGTCTGGATGACCTTGCCCGGTGATCCCTTCCCCCAGCTTGTACCGGCCCCTGCGCTTCTGGCTTGGCGAGAGGCCGTATGCGGCCTCGATGGCGATCTCACCGGTCTGCCGGTTCAGCAGGGTGAGGGTGGCGAACTTCATGCCCAGGGACCGGGTGATGGCCTCCAGGACCGGCTCCACGACGGTGCGAAGGTCGAGGCTGGAATCGAGGATCTGGCTGATCTCGAAGAGCATGGAGAGCTCCCCGGGTCCACCCTCCACCTCCACCAGGCGCTTTCTCTCCGCTGCCATCATTTCTCCTTGCAGTCTCCTAGCAGAAAAACCTACAGAATTGTAGCTGGGTCGCCTTAAAAGATACCGAAATGTAGTGCTCTTTCATCATGCCGTCAACTGCCCCGGGTTCTTCGCGTTGACAGGGTCGCGGCCTCCCCGTATAAACCACTTCATGAACCCGCTGGCACAGGAATTGAACGCCGTCCTGGATGGAACGCGTGGCCGGGGCCCTGCTCTCCGACCTGGGCAGGCGGATCTATTTTCCCCGGGGGATAGTGGCACAGTCCGCGGAGGCGAAAAAGCATGCCAAGCGGGCCAACGCGACGATCGGAATGGCCCTTCGAGAGGGGAAGCCGGTGTTCCTGCCGGCAATCCGGTCCTTCGTCCCGGGCTTGACCCAGAGGAGATTTTCCCTTACGCACCCACCCAGGGCGTCGAGAAGCTCAGGGAAATGTGGAAGAAGGAGATCATCCAGAAGAACCCGGACATCGGGACCACTCTCTTCTCCCTGCCCCTTGTCGTTCCTGGTCTCACTGCGGGCATCTCCACCCTCGCGGACCTGTTTGCGGGCCCCGGAGACACCCTCGTGATTCCGGACCTGCACTGGGACAACTATCCGTTGATTTTCGAGACCAGGCGCGAAACCGCGGTTCGAACTTTTCCGTTCTATACTGAGAAGGGTGGGTTCAACGTGGAGGGCCTGCGGGCATCCTTGCGCGAGGCGGCGCCAGGCGGGAAAGTTCTCCTCCTTCTGAACTTCCCCAACAACCCCACCGGCTACTCGCCCACCCGGGACGAGGCGGCCGGTATCGTCTCCGTCATCGGGGACCTGGCGTCCTCCGGGGTCCAGTGCCTTGTCATCACGGACGACGCGTACTTCGGCCTTTTCTACGAGCCTGATATCTATCCGCAGTCCCTCTTTGCGCGGCTGTGCGGCCTGCACGAAAATGTGCTCGCCGCGAAAGTGGACGGCTCCACCAAGGAAGACCTCACGTGGGGATTCCGCACGGCGTTCATCAGCCTGGGCGCAAAGGGGCTCGCAAAGGAGCACTACGACGCCCTCACGAGCAAGCTCATGGGCGCGGTGCGCTCCACGGTCTCGAACTCCAGCGTCCTGGCCCAGAACCTGATCCTCCGCGCCATGGGAAGCCCCGACCGCCAGAAGGAGAAGGAAGAGGCGGCCGCGCTTCTGCGCGAGCGCTACCGGAAAGTGAAGTCCATCCTTTCGGGACGCGCAAGCACGGCCATCAAGCCCCTTCCTTTCAATTCCGGTTACTTCATGAGCTTCCGCCTGAACAGAGGTGATGCGGAGACGCTCCGCAAGGCGCTCCTCATGGATGAGGGAGTAGGGACGATCGCCGTGAACGAGACATGCCTTCGGGTGGCATTTTCGCAGCTGGACGTGGACAAGCTCCCGGAGGTGTTCGACCTGATCTACCGTACGGCGGAGAGGGTGCTCTAGCCGCCGCGCCTTCCGTGCACCCCGCGGGATGGAGTACCCGTTCGGCGAGCACGCCTTCCCGGGGAGGGCTACGCGTTCACCAGAAAGCGGCCGATGTCCTTCAGCTCGGGGATTCGCTCGTAGACAGGGCGCTTCTTCTCGTGGGCGTCCCGGTCGAGGTTCGTCGTCTTCATGTACAGCTCATTGATCAGGTCCGAGAGGACCCCCAGGTTCAGCGGGAAGTTCTGCGCGGCCATTTCCCGCAACACCTTGTCCGCATCATTGCCGCCATGCGAAATGATGCTCTTGAGGTTGGGGACCATCTTTGTGCGGGCCTGGTAGATGAAGTGGGCAGCGGCGATGACCATCTCGTAGAGCTCCTCGAACTGGAAGCCCTGGTTCTTGTAGTACTCTGATTTCGTCGTGAGGCTGTCCAGGCGATCCCACTCGGACTGCGGCAGGTCCAGCATGACGAGCACCTTGCGGATGAAACGATTGGAGATGTTGTTCTGGTAATGATCTCCGATCCGCTCGATGATCTTGAAAATCTCAGGATCCTTGATATTCACGCGCAGCCTCTCGATGCAAAGGGTAGCCCATGGTCATGGCGTGGTCAAGGGACGGGGTTGCGCGACGGAGAGAACAGTCGTCCGTGGCGGGCGCCGCGAGCGTCCATCTCAGCGGCAAGGCGTGAGGTGAACTCCGCCTTGGACCAGAACGTCCGCGGGCTCACGACGTCCGACGGGAGCGCATCACAGGTGATTCGCATGATCACCGTCTCCTTCGGGAGTCTTTCGATTGCCGCCAGGGTGTATTCGAGATGCCGGGACGGTCCGGGCGTGGTCACTTCCCCCATGAGCAGCTCGCGGGCCAGCAGGGTGCCTCTGGGGATCAGGAGGTTGTGGATCTTGACTCCGTCAGGGGCCAGCCCGGCAACGAGCTCCATGGTGGCCATGATCTCTGACCAGCCTTCTCCCGGCAGGCCGAAGATCAGGTGCACTCCGACTTTCAGCCCGTGGTCCTTGAGCAGGTCGAACGCGCGGCGGAAATCCTCCGACGTGTGGCCGCGCCCGATCCGGCGCAGCGTCTGGTCGTTGGCTGACTGCAGGCCCAGCTCCACCCAGACATCCAGCCCGCGCTCCCGATAGGAAGCCAGGAGCCTGGCTTTTTCTTCGTCCAGGCAATCAGGCCGGGTCGCCACGTTCAATCCGAGGAACGGGGCAAGGGAGAGGCCGGTGTCGTACACCCTGGCAAGATGGGCAACCGGCGCATTGGTGTTCGAGTAGGCCTGGAAGAAGAGGATGAAGGCCCGCGCCGCGTAGCGCTTCGACAGGAAAGAGATTCCTCTTTCCACCTGGGAGGCGAGGCTCTCCCGGCTGCCGGGCCGCGCCGCCTGTGCGCAGCCCGGGATGACTGCGCCGCGGACATTCAGGTACGGAGCCCGTGAGCCATCCACGGCACAATAGCTGCAGCCGCCGGAGGAACGGCCGTCTTTCCTGTTCGGGCACGAGAAGCCCGCGTCGACGGCAACGCGGTACACGACGCACCCGTAACGCTGGCGCAGGTAGTGGGAGTAGGTGAGATAGGGAGGTTCGCTCACGAAGGCAGTCCCGCGGGTGAGCGTAGCAGAAGAGGGCGCGTGTTGACAACGGCGGCTTGCCTCCATACAGTCTGGGCCACATGAACACTTTGCGCCGCGCCCGTCGGTCAGCTCTTGTCCTGGCGGCGGTGTGCGCGCTGCTCCTCGGGTGCGGCCTGATCCCCGAGCCGGGTGTCAGGATGATCACGGACAGGGCAGAGATGGCCGCCTACGTTGATCGCTTCAACGCCCTGCAGTCCGATGTGAGGGTGGAGCTCGCGTACAGCGAGGCCCCGTTCCAGTCCGTGCTTGACGGGGCGCAGGCGGACCTCGTGGTGGGTGAGTGGCTTGCCAGCCCGGCTGTCCTGGACCGCTTCGATTCGCTCGGAGACCTCGTGAAGCCCGGAAGGATCGAGCCGTCATGGTTCTACGCGGGCCTGCTCGCCATGGGATCTCGGGACAACCGGCCCGTCCTGATCCCCATTTCCTACAGCCTGCCTGCCGTTGTGTTCTTCAAGCCCGCCATGCAGGCGGAGCTCTCCAGCATGTTCATGCCTCTGGATACTCTTCGGTCCCTGTCTCGTGCCTTCAACACGCCCGGGAAATCCGGGGGCTTTACCGCCATGGGTTTCTCACCGTTCTGGTACCCTGACTTCATCGACGCCGCGGCGCTCCTTTTCGGTGCGCGTTTTCGACCCGGCCGGAACGGTCTTCCCGCGTGGGACCAGGAAGGGCTCACCCGGACGGTGGACCTTGCGCGCGCATGGCTTGCCGAGGCGAACGGGGGAGCCACGGCAGATGACGAGTTCTGGGCGCGAAACCACGTTCAGCCCTGGTACAAGCTCCTCACGGGGAAAAAGATCCTCTTCGCTCTCACCTCCTTCACTGACTACTTCGCCCTGCCGGAAGAGAAACGGAGGGATCTCGATTTCCGGTGGCTGTCGCAGGGCAGCTCGATTCCCGTCAGGCCGGATGTCCTGTTCGCCGGCGTCCTGCGCTCATCCAGGAACAAGGGCGGCGCCAGGGCTTTCCTGGAATGGTTTTGCAGCCCGTCCGTCCAGCGGACGCTCCTGGACGTGAACCAGTCACGGAGAATAGGGGTTTTCGGCGTTACGGACGGATTTTCCTCCTTTAAGACCATAAATGAGCGTGAATTGCCCCAGAAGTACCCCTTTCTCCTTGGCCATATCCCGTCAGAATCCATCCTCGCTTTCCCCGACATGCTCCCGGACAACTGGCTCGCCGTTCGGGACCAGGTCATCAGGCCCTGGATTCACCAGAGTGCATCGGGAGCCGAGGATCAATCCCTGGAGAGCAAGCTGGACGACTGGGTGAAGGTCACGAAAAAGTGAGGCCGTGGGCCTCGCTCGGCCAAATATTCATTGACAATACCGGCGGCGGTCATTTATCATCTCAATCATAAGATAATCCAACCGGGAGGTTGCCAATGGCGACAGTAGAGTTACGAAACATCACAAAGGTCTATGAAGGCGGCGTCAAGGCGGTCGACAGCGCCAACCTGACGATCAACGACAAGGAGTTCGTCGTTCTGGTCGGGCCGTCGGGCTGCGGCAAGACCACGACCCTGCGAATGGTCGCGGGTCTGGAGGAGATCTCCGCGGGCGAGCTGTACATCGACGGGAAGCTGATGAACGACGTGGCGCCCAAGGACAGGGACATCGCCATGGTGTTCCAGAACTACGCCTTGTACCCGCACATGACCGTCTACGACAACATGGCCTTCGGTCTGAAGATCCGCAAGTATCCCAAGGCGGAGATCAACACGCGCGTCCACGAGGCGGCGCAGATCCTCGACATCGAGGAGCTCCTGGACCGCAAGCCCAAGGCCCTCTCGGGCGGCCAGAGGCAGCGCGTCGCGGTGGGCCGCGCCATCGTGCGCAAGCCCAAGGTCTTCCTCTTCGACGAGCCCCTGTCCAACCTGGATGCCAAGCTGAGGGTGCAGATGAGGGCCGAGCTCTCCGCGCTCCACCACAGGCTGCAGGCCACCATGATCTACGTGACCCACGACCAGATGGAGGCCATGACCATGGGAGACCGGATCGTCGTGCTCAAGGACGGGATCATCCAGCAGATCGGCACCCCGCTGGGCCTGTACAACACGCCGGTCAACAGGTTCGTTGCCGGCTTCATCGGGTCGCCCCCCATGAACTTCATCAAGGTCAGCCTGAAGATCGGAGGGCGGCAAGCTGTTCGCGGACGAGGGCAGCTTCCGGATGGAGCTCACTCCCGCAGCAGGCTGAGACCCTCCGCAACTACGCCGGCAAGGACGCCATCTTCGGGATCCGGCCTGAAGACCTGGTGTACTCGGAGGCTCCGGACAGCACCAACAACATCCCCACGAAGGTCGAGGTCATCGAGCCCCTGGGATCAGAGATCCACCTCTGGGTGAGCACGCAGAACAACCAGCTCGTGGCGCAGAGTTCGCGCCCCGGTTCGCCTTCCACATCGGGAGACACGGCGAACCTCCGCCCGGATCTCGCCAAGATCCACTTCTTCGACCTGGAGACCGAAAAGGCCATCTTTTAAGAAAAACCGGCCTTTCAAGGCCGGTTTTTTTCTTCTCCCATCCCCTTACATAAGCGCAAATATCTTCCACTGCCCGTTGTCGTTCACGAAGTAGTAACGCTGCCGGGCGGTCCAGAACGGAAGCATCCTGGACAGGTCCGATTTCGCCTGGACACTGAGGGAATAGACCGTCCCGCTGACGCCGGCCACCGGGCTCTGCGCGTGCTCGACGAAGGCGTTGTCCATGTCAACGGCATCCCCGACCTGGGCGGCGCCAAAGTCTCCATTTTCGAGCGAGCCTTCCAGGGAGGTCTTCAGCTCCGCCCTCGTCACCGCCTGGCGGAGCCGCAGGAAGGTGATGCTGTCAGTCATGGAGGTGAGCGCTCCATCCGCGTCCTTCTTCAGCAAGGCCCCGAGCCAGCCGCCGAAGGTGTCCATGATTGCCTTGCTTGCCTCCGCTTCAGCAGCTCCCGCGGCGGCAGGCGGAGAGCTTCCGGGGGGAGCGGCCTGCGGCTTCCAGGTGAGCGGAGGAGGGCTCTGCCCGATGGCGAATATGTACCACTCACCGGCAACCCTGTGGATGGAGAACTGCTGCTTCGGTTCCCAGAAGGCGAGGTACTGCGAATAGTCCGCCCGCGAGTCCACGCGCAGCGTGTATGCATCTCCCCACACGGCGCTCATGGCTGGAGGCATGCGCTGGACAGCGACGCTGTTCAGGTCATACAGGTCGGACGGCGTCTTGCCCGCAAGGGGGACGGCAGAAAAAAACTGCTCGAGCGCTGATTTCGCGTCGGACCGCGAGATCTCCGCGCCTGTCTTCGTCAGGTACACCGAGCCGTCCATGAACTCCGTGGCAGCCGCCGCATCGGAGTCCAGCATCGCGCCAATGAATCTGAGGAAAAAGGAGTTTAGGGACTGCACCGGCACTTCTGCCGCTCCTCCGCCGATGGGGGAAGCGCCCCCTCGCGCCAGGAGCTCGGCTGCTGACGGCATGGCCTGGTCCCTGATGGCCGTTGGATCAAGCTGCGGGTCGATGATGCGGGCAAGCTGCATGAGCTCCCTGCCCTTGTCAGCCTTGCCGACAGTCTGGTACTGCCTGCCGGCGAGCCAGTACGCCTGGGCAATGGCCTGACGGTCCTTCTCATTGTCAGTTTTTCCAGAATTGCGCCCAGAGGGCACCCGCGGCGAAAACGAGCACCATTGCGGAAATGATGAGCTTGTTTCTCATGGGACGCCTCCTCGACGAGGGAAAAGCAATCAGCGATAGTCTACACACATCCCGCTCGAGTTGACAACCCGGTTTGGGCGCTGGTACACTTGCCGGACGCGACGGTGAGCCGTCCTGTGGGACGGATGTGCTGTCGGGAGGAGGCAGAAAATGTCACGTCCCCTGCAGCTGTGCGCCATTGCCCGGGTTTGCCGTCCTGCTCGCCGCTTGTCCGTCAACGCCCAAGCCGCCGGAGAGCACCGTTGCGCCTCCCACCTTCAGCCCGGCGGAGGGCACGTACACCGAAGCCCAGACAGTGGCCATTTCCACCGCGACGGAAGGCGCTGAAATCCGCTATACGACTGACTCATCCGAGCCCACCGCTTCAACGGGCGCACCATACTCGGGCCCGGTGGCGGTCTCATCCACGACGACCATCAAGGCTATTGCTTTCAAGAAGGGCTTCAAGGACTCAGAGGTGGCGAGCGCCACCTTCACCATCAGCGCCTCACAGACAAAGCCGCCCGAAGTCAGCCCCGTGACGGATGAAGAGGTGGCCGCCGCCCAGAACGCCATTGCCCGCGCCCGGGAAGTGGACGCGGACTACTACGACGCGGATAATTTCGACGCGGCCAGGCGGCTCCTGGACTCCGCCCTCGCCGTCCGCACAAGTGACCCGGCCACGGCCCACGCGCAGCTGGCGGAGGCCAAGGCAAAGGCTGACCTTTCCTTCGACAATTCCGTGTCCCGGTCAGCGGATGAGCTTGGAGCACGGATGGCGGCCCTGAAACAGAAGCTGCTCGACATCGGGGCTGACAAGTACGCCCCGGATGATTTCCAGAGCTCGACCGCCGGGATTGATGAAGCCAGGGACCTGTTCGCAAAGAAAGACTACTCCGCGGCCCGCGCCCGCGCATGGCAGGCCTTGAAGGAAATGGCGGATCTTCGAAACCGCCTGGAGACCCGCCTGGATGCCCTGCAGGCCCTCAGGTACAACCTCGAGCAGGAGATGAAGGAGGCGGAATCCACAAACGCCTATTCATACGCCCCGGCCCAGAAGGATACGGTCACCGGCATGTACCTGCAGGGGCTGCAGGCCCAGCAGGAATACAAGCTGGACCAGGCGGAAGAGAGCTTCGGCGCCGCCCTCGAAGCGGCCAGGGAGGTCCTGCGGATTGCGAAGGCTGCCCGTGACGCGCAGGAGGCCGACCAGAAGCAGAAGGCGGAGGAGAGGCAGGCCCAGGTCATGAAGGCCCTTCAGGATGCCTCACGGCTCACGGTTGTCACGGAAGACGGCACTGTCATCCAGCCGAAGAACTGGACAGAGGATGATTTCCTCAAGGAAATCGACCAGATGCAGAAGGAAGAGGAGCAGCAGCAGAAGAGCACCGCTCCGGGCGGCCAGTCCATGGTGATCCCCAGGGGAGGGACCACGGTGGTCCTTGCTGAAGAGACCGTGGAAGACCTGCTCAACCAGGCCCGGGAACTCTGGAGCCTCGGGTTGAAGGAGAAGCTGGCCGGCAACTACGCCAAGGCGCAGGACTACTTCGACGAGGCCCTGCGGTACATCGATATCTACAAGTCGTATGCGGTCAAGGGCGTCTACACCGTCCGCCTCATTCCCGAAAGACGAGACTGCCTGTGGCGGATAGCGGAATACCAGGATATCTACGGGGACCCGTACCAGTGGCCGAAGATCTGGCGGCGCAACCGCAAGCTCATCCAGAACCCGGACCTGATCTTCCCGGGCTGGCAGCTGGTCATACCGCCCCGGTAGCGCAGCCGGGGGCGCCGCCACAGGGCTCACTGAACCGCAGCGTATCTCCTGATCTTCTCCGTGAGCTCGCCTGTCCTGGCCGCAAGCCCGTCTTCCGTTGCGGCTTCGACCACCAGGCGAAGGAGAGGCTCGGTGTTCGACACGCGCAGGTTGAACCACCAGTCGGGGAAGTCGATCCTGATGCCATCCAGGTCGGTGAGCGTTCCTGACGTATAGTCTTCCCTGACTTTCTCCAGAACTCCGGCCCCGTTGGGAACGGTGAAGTTGATCTCTCCGGAGAAGAAGTACTTTCGGATCCCTGACAGCAGGGAAGAGAACCGCTTTCCGCTTTTCGAGAGCACCTCCAGGACGATCATGGCCGCGATCATTCCCGAGTCGCAGAAGTAGTTCTCCCGGAAGTAGTAATGGCCGGCAAGCTCCCCGCCCAGGATTCCCTTCGTTTCCCGGAGCAGCTTCTTTGCGTAGGAGTGCCCGACCTTGCAGATCCTCGGGTCCGCCCCGAGCCCGCTCAGGTACTCCACGACCGCGCGCGAGCTGCGAACGTCGTAGGTGGCCACGCGTGAACCGCCGGCAAGCCTTTGCGGATGCTCGCGGAAGTAGTAGTCACCCAGGAGGCCGATGATCAGGTCAGGAGAAACAAAGCGCCCGGTCTCATCGATGAACATGACGCGGTCGGCGTCTCCGTCGAAACAGATTCCCAGGGAGGCGTCCTGCCGGACAACCTCCTTCTTCAGAGCTTCCAGGTTCTTCTCTTCCAGCGGGTTGGGCGCGTGGTTGGGAAAACGTCCGTCCGGCTCGTCGAAGATGAAGCGGAAGTCTCCTCCGGCCGGTGCAAGGAGGTCGTGCAGGAAGATCCCCGCCATTCCATTGGAGCAGTCGATGACGACGCGAAGCCCCGGCAGCTGCGTTCGAAACTTTGCCAGGTGAGAAAGATAGTCCCCGCGGATGTCGAGGGGTCGAACCACCCCGGGGTGATCCGCGCGCGGGGGATCCGCGTCTCGGAGCGATCCCTCCAGCTGAGCCAGGCCGGTATCGAATCCCACGGGGACGGCCTCCCTGCGCGAGACTTTCAGTCCATTGTACTCGGGGGGATTGTGTGACGCGGTGATCATCACGCTCCCGTCCAGGCCGTAGAAGGCCGTGGCGAAATACACCGCGGGAGTGTCGCACAGCCCGATGTCCTCCACATCGCAGCCGGCCTCCGTGATGCCGCGGGTGAGTGATTCGAAGATCTCCGGGGAGGAGAGCCTCACGTCGCGGCCCACTCCCATGCGCCGCGCACCGATCAGGGCGGGGAGCCGAAGGCCGATGCCGTGCGCCGTCGCGGCGTCCCATTCTTTTCCATACACACCACGTATGTCGTACGATTTGAAGACGCCCATGTGTGGGAATGTAGCCGGTATTGGCTGCCCTGTACACCGCCGATCATTTTCACTACGATCTGAGCCCCGAAGGAGCGACGAATGGGACTGCTGACTTTCACGATCAAGCCGAACATTCCAAGCCGCCTGCTGCCCCTCGAAGAGCTCGCCAACAATCTCTGGATAAGCTGGAACTACGAGGCGATCATGCTTTTCATGCGCGTCGACTACGACGCCTGGGTGGCGTCGCGCATGAACCCCGTGCGGATGCTCGGCCTCGTGTCCCAGGCGCGGCTGGATGCCGCCGCAGCGGACGACTCCTTCCTTGCCGCCATGGACGCCGTGTACGCGAAGTTCCAGCGGTACAACTCCGCGGAGCGCTGGTACAAGGGCGCCGTGGATCGATCAGTCGCATATTTCTCCATGGAGTACGGACTGGATGTCTCGCTGCCCGTGTATTCCGGAGGATTGGGAATGCTCTCCGGGGATCACCTGAAGTCTTCCTCCGATCTCGGGCTTCCCCTGGTGGGGGTGGGCCTCTTGTATCGCCAGGGGTACTTCCGACAGTACCTGAACGCTGACGGCTTTCAGCAGGAGTCGTATCCCGAGAACGACTGGTACAACATGCCCGTGACTCTCTGCCGCGACCGCGCGGGAGAGCCGCTCGCCATCACGGTGGAGATGGGAAAAGAGAAGGCCTCCGCGTGGATCTGGGAGGTGAAGGTCGGAAAGAACTCCTTGTACCTTCTGGATACGAACATAGAGGCCAACCCGGCGCACCTGCGCCTGGTCACGGCGTCTCTTTATGGAGGAGAACGAGAGACAAGGATCCAACAGGAGGTGCTCCTCGGAATCGGCGGCATCAGGGCGCTTCGCGCGCTGGGCATCAACGCCTCCTGCATGCACATGAATGAAGGGCATTCCGCGTTCCTGGGCCTGGAAAGGATCCGCCTCCTGATGTCCGAAAAGAAGCTCACCTTCCACCAGGCGTGGGAGGCGGTGTGGGCGACGAACGTCTTCACAACGCATACCCCCGTGCCGGCAGGAAACGAGCGGTTTGCGCCATCGCTCATGGAGAAGTATTTCGGCTCCATGGCTGCCGATCTTGGTCTTCCCTGGAGGGATTTCCTGGGGCTTGGCCGCGAGGACCCCAACAACGACGGGGAGGAGTTCTGCCTCACGGTGCTGGCCATGAAGCTCTCCGCGTACAACAACGGTGTGAGCAGGCTCCACGGAAGGGTCTCCCGGGCGATGTGGCGCAACATCTGGCCATCCCTGCCGCTTGACGAGGTGCCGATTACTCACATCACCAACGGCGTCCACCCTCGATCATGGATCACGCACGACATGGTGGATCTCCTGGATCGCTATTTCGGTCCGGAGTTCCTCCACACTCCGACAAATCTGGACATCTGGGACCGCATCGAGAGGATTTCAGACGAAGAGCTGTGGCGGACGCACGAACGGCGAAGAGAGAGGATGGTCGCATTTGCCCGCGGAAGGCTCAAGGAACAGCTCACCAGGCGCGGTGTGAACAATTCTGAGCTCTCGCGCGGGGCCAACGCCCTTTCCCCCTATGCGTTGACCATCAGCTTTGCCCGAAGGTTCGCCACCTACAAGCGGGCGGATCTGCTGCTCGCGGATCCCGAGAGGCTCATTCGCCTGCTGTCGGACAACGAGCGGCCCCTCCAGCTCATCTTTGCCGGCAAGGCGCACCCCCATGACCTTGCGGGCAAGGAGATCATCAAGAAGATCATCCACTTTACCAGCGATCCGCGGGTGGCAAACCGGGTGGTCTTCCTCGAAGACTACGACATGACCACGTCCCGCTACCTCGTGTCGGGAAGCGATATCTGGCTGAACACGCCGCGCAGGCCCCTTGAAGCGAGCGGCACAAGCGGCATGAAGGCCGCAATGAACGGGGCGCTGAATGTCTCCATCCTGGACGGCTGGTGGGACGAGGCCTACTCCACGCGGATCGGCTGGGCAATCGGCAGGGGAGAGGAATACGAGGACGAATCCCTCCAGGACGAGGTGGAGGGCAAGGCTCTCTATGACCTCCTGGAGCGTGAGATCATCCCGCTCTTCTACGCGAGGGGGATGGACGGCCTTCCCCGCGAGTGGATCCACCGCATGAAGGAATCCATGCGGGAGGTCGGCAAGGGATTCAGCACGCACCGGATGCTGATGGAGTACACGCAGAGCTTCTACTCACCCGCTCTGGGGCGCGCGCAGGCGTTCGAGAAGGACACGTGCGGGCTGTGCCGGGAGATCGCCTCCTACCGGGAGAAGCTCGCGCGGAACTGGGATGAGCTTCGCATCGAGGAGCTCACGTCGCCTTCAGCGTCCATCCTCAAAGTGGGAGACAAGATCTCCGTCACCGCCCGTGTGCACCTTGCGGGAATGGCCCCGGAAGAGGTCGGCATCGAGCTGTACTACGGCAACCTCTCCTCGGAACGGGAGATCGAAGAGCCGCGGCGGCTCCCCATGAAGCACTGCGGAGGGGACAAGAATGCAGCCCTTTTCTGCGCGGAGCTCGTCTGCGACAGGACCGGCCGCCAGGGGTATACCGTCAGGGTCCTGCCGTCCCACGCAGCCCTGGTCCATCCCTTCCTCCCCGGCCTCGTGAAGTGGGGGTAGGGCGGCGCGGTCATCCGAAGACGTGCAGCCCGGCCAGCCAGCCCTCGCCCACCACGAAAAGGACAATCAGGAGCAGGGCGGGAAGGAAGTTTGCCGTTTTCAGCCTGGCCAGACCGAGCAGGTTGATGCCGATCATGACAACGAGCGCTCCTCCCACCCCCGTGAGCTCTTTCAAAAGGCCTTCGCTTACCAGCGGGGCGAGCCAGACCGCCGCAATGGTCAGGATCCCCTGGTAGACGAGGACTGACAGCGCGGAGAATCCGACGCCGATCCCCATTGCCGCTGTCAGCACGATTGCCATGAAGCCATCCATGACGGACTTGGTGTAGATCAGCTCGTAGTTCCCCTCCGCCCCCGCCTTGAAGGACCCGACGAGCGCCATGGCGCCGACACAGAAGAGCACGGAAGCGTTGAGAAAGCCATAACCGAACTCTGACCCGTTGTCGGACTTCACGAACGTGCTCTTCAATTTCTCCCCGAGGGCCAGGATGCCTCCCTCGATCCGCCACCATTCGCCGAGGATTCCCCCGATGATGAGAGAGAGCGCCAGGTAGACGATCTTCTGGCCGGTGAGCGCCATCTTGATGCCGATGATGAGCGAGGTGATCCCTGCTCCTATCTGGACAATGGTCTTGAAGGAATCCCTGATGCGCGATCGCAGGAGCAGTCCGAGCAGGGAACCAACGAGCACGGCGCAGGCGTTGACGACGGTTGCTATCATGAGGTTCAGGCGCACTGTAATGGTTTTCCTGATGCCTGGGAATACCGCGCACAAAAAAAGCCTGGACTTGCCCTTGGGGGGAAAAAGCTTCTATTCTCGTGCCTGCCATGAGACGAATGCGCTCGACAGCCGCGTCAATGTTCTTCCTCGGGATTCTATCGGTGATCTCCGCGTCCCCGCAGAGCTCCGCTCTGGGCTCGAGCGGAGTCACCGCCCCGGCGGGAGGAGGAGCCGGCGCGGAAGCGCCCCCGGCCGGGGATTTCGACCCGACGCAGCTCATCGGCCTGGACCTGAAAGCAGCCCTGGACTCATTCGGGTGCGCCCCAGGAGGTATTCTCCTTCCGCGGCCAGGACGATACCGAGGACAACGTCGTGTTCTTCTATTCGGACTACCTGTACCTGTTCTGGTATCGCAACCGGGTCTGGCAGGTGAGATGCGACCACAGGTTCGCGCGGCCCTTGTTCGGGCTGGCAATGGGCATGCCCCGGGAGGTGATCGAACGCACGTCTGCGCATCCGCTCATCCCCCGGGGGGATTCACTGTACTTTGACCTTGACGACTCGAAATATCCGCTGCGGGTGCGCCTCGTATTCGCCAATAATGAGCTGGCGGACATGTACGTGTACAGGAGCGATTTCTGAAGCTGCCATCCGGTATCTGCCTCTGCCTGACCGGCGCCACCCTTGAAGACGACCTGGCGAGCGTCGCACGGTACCGAAAGCACATCGACCTGCTCGAGCTCCGGGCCGACTTCCTGCGGCCGGAGGAGGCGGCCCGCGCGGGGGCGCTCCTCCGAAACGTCGACCTCCCCGTCATACTCACCGTTCGACGGCTCCAGGACGGGGGGACGTTCACGGGTGATGAACGGGACCGCATCCAGCTGATTTCGCGGATCGGGTCCGCGGGTTTTGCCTTTCTGGATCTCGAGGAAGACGTGGAGGCTCCGGGCCTGGAAAAGCAGGTCCATGAAGCGGGAACCGGCATCATCCGATCTTTCCACGACAGAAACGGCGTCCCGCGCGACCTCACGCAAAGAATGGCGGCCCTGGCTCGTGGCGCGCAGGAGATTCCAAAGGCGGCCGTGACCCCGCGCGGCGCTCGCGACCTGCTTCGACTCCTGGAGGCATTCGAGGAGCTGGGGCCCACGCCCAAGATCCTTCTCGGGATGGGCCCATACGGTTTTCCCACCCGCGTGCTTGCTCCGAAGCTGGGGTCCCTGTTCTGCTATTCTTCCCCGCCCGACGAGGCAGCGGCGCCCGGGCATATCGACCCCCTGACTCTCGATGAGATATTCCGCTACCACCTCATCGGAAAGTCCACGGAAGTATTCGGCGTTATCGGCAATCCTGTGATGCACTCTCTTTCGCCCCGAATCCACAACGCGGGCTTCGCCGCCGTCGGGCGCGACGCCGTTTATCTTCCTTTCCTGGTGGATGACCTGGCGGCCTTCCTGGAGGTCGCGGACAGGCTCGGAATCCGCGGCGTCTCAGTTACAATTCCGCACAAGGAGGGCGTCATTTCGGCCCTCGAGCGCCGGGACCAGTCCGTCAGGGCCATGGGAGCATGCAACACCGCGCGCCGGGGAGCCGACGGAAAGTGGGAGGGGACAAACACCGACGCCGCCGGGTTTCTTGCCCCTCTCCGTGAGGCATTCGGGGGCAGACTCCCCCAAGGCCTGGGCGCCACGGTGATTGGAGCCGGAGGCGGCTCTCGCGCAGTTGTTCACGCCCTTGTGACGAACGGGGCGCGCGTCCTGGTCCTGAACCGGACCGTCGAACGGGCACAGCAGCTTGCGCGTGAGCTCGGGGTCACGGCGGCGCCCCTCGACCAGACGGGCATCAGGGAGATGGGCGGTTTCAACGACCTGATCGTCCAGGCCACGAGAGTCGGAATGTCGCCAGAGGCCGGGGAGGATCCGCTTCCCGGCTACACGTTCACGGGCAGAGAGACGGTGTACGACCTCGTGTATGTGCCTGAGACAACCGCATTCCTGAGCCGGGCCCTGGGGGCAGGGTGCAGGGTCATTCGAGGAGGCCAGATGCTCCTCGCCCAGGCCTGCGAGCAGTTTCGCTTTTTCACCGGCCAGGATTTCCCGGAAGATGCGAAGCGTGAGCTCTTGAGAATTTTTTCACGATATCCTGCTTGACTCTTTTTTCATTCTCCGTATTATTATGCAAACTTTTACCCTTGAGAAAGAGGTACTGAATGCCGCACAAGAAGCTGTTCATCCCCGGACCCACCGAGGTGCACCCGGAAATCCTTTCGGCGATGGCGACTCCCATGATCGGGCACCGCAGCTCTGACTACACCGAGCTGCAGAAGCGCGTCACGGAAAAGGTCCAGAAGCTGGCATTCACCGTGAATCCCGTCCTCTTCTCCGCTTCGTCGGGAAGCGGGCTCATGGAAGGGGCCATCCGCTGCTGCACGGCGCGGCGCGCCATCGTGTTCTCCGTGGGGACCTTCGGCAACCGGTGGTTCGAGATTGCCCAGGGCAACGGCGTCCCTGCGGACAAGCACGAGGTGGAGTGGGGGAAAGGCCTGACCGCGGAGATGGTCGACGAGCACCTGTCCACGGGCAAGTACGACTGCGCCACCCTCACGCACAGCGAGACATCCACCGGCGTGATGAACCACCTGGACGAGCTTGCCCCCGTGTTCCGCAAGTACCCTGACGTCGTGTGGTGCATCGACGCCGTCTCGTCCTTCGGCGGCGTCAAGATAGACGTGGACGCGCTGGGCATCGACATCATGGTGACCTCCAGCCAGAAGTGCCTGGGCCTCCCTCCCGGCCTGTGCCTGGCCACCCTCTCCCCCAAGGCGGAGAAGCGCGCGCAGGCGGTGAAGAACCGCGGCTACTATTTCGACCTGCTGCAGCTCCTGCAGTTCATCCGGGAGAAGAACTTCCAGTACCCCTCCACAATGAGCATCTCCCACATGTTCGCGCTGGACGGCAGATGGACAGGATCGCGAAGGAGGGATTCGAGGCCCGGTTCAAGCGACACGAGAAGATGGCAGGCGCGGTGCAGGAGTGGGCCCGGAAGAACTTCGCGCTGTTCCCGGTTGAGAAGTACGCGTCGCACGACCGTGACCTGCATCAAGAACACGCGCGGCATCTCCGTGGCGGACCTGAACAAGGAGCTGGGCAAGCGGAACCTCGCCCTTTCCAACGGCTACGGCAAGCTCAAGGAGCAGACCTTCCGCATCGCGCACATGGGAGACCTGCAGATGAGCGACATCGACGAGCTGCTCGGGGCCATCGAGGACATCCTGAAGCTGAAATAGCGGGCTGCGGATACGCAGAACAGCCGTTCGTATTGCAAAGCGGTATCGCGGCGACTATACTTGAGCGCCATGGAGGAGCAGAAATCCTGCCTTTTTTGCGGGAAAATCGTGGACAAGACCTACCAGTACTGTCCCCACTGCGGCTACGAGTTCGGGCAGGGAGAAGAGCTGTCAGCGCTCCTGGATGAAACCATGGGGGACTCGTCCGGGGATGGAGAAGAGGACTATCTGCTGCGCCTCCGCACGCTCCAGGAGCTCCTCTCCGACATGGAGAGGGAGCTCGACCTCATCATCAGGACCTCTTCAAAAGATCCTTGATCACGCTGCGGTCATCCAGCAGCGAGCTGAGGCTTCTGTTGATAGTGCAGCCGGTAGATGATCCGCGCAAAGAGGTTCGTGATGTCCGCGCTGAGGTACCATTCCCTCCCCAGGAGCGAGTCGTCGTGGTACACGGCGTTGGTTCCGATGATGCGGGAGAACAAGCCCTTCGTGGTACGCCTTCTGGAAGGTGTCCACGGTCCCGGGCGCTGAAGAACGGCAGGCTCACCGCGCAGATGATTTTCTCGCGCTCCGGCCTCCTTGAGCACGCGCATGGCCTTGATGAGCGTCCCTCCGGTGCCCAGCATGTCGTCGCTCAGGAACACGGTCTTGCCCGCCACCGAGCCCAGCAGCCTCATGTCGGTGATGTTGCCGTTCTCCGCGCTCTGCGCCACGCGGGAGTAGTCCCGCTCCTTGTACAGCATGCCCAGGGGCTTGCCGAGGATGGAAGCGTAGAACTTGCTCCTGTCCACGGCGCCCGTGTCCGGGGCCACGACGACGAGGCTCTCGTCCTTCAGGTCCGTCACGGTGGCCAGCATCTTCAGGATCTGGTACGCGCCGTGGAGGTTCTCCAGGCGGAGGTGGTTGAAGCAGTTCTCGATCTCCTTGGAGTGGATGTCCAGCGTGATGATGCGCGCCACGCCGAAGGACTCCAGCATCTGTCCCACCCGGGCCGCGGAGAGGCTCTCCCTCCCCTTCTTCTTGTGCTGGCGGGAGTAGGGGAACGTGGGAAGGATGACCGTCACCTGCGGGCCCCCGCCTGGAGCGCGGCGTCCACCGTCACCAGGAGGCAGAAGAGGTGGTCGTTCACGGAGAGCACGTGCGGCTCATCTGATTTCTGGAACTGCAGGGGGTAGCGGTTGGCGACATCCTGCACGATGTAGATCTCGGTGTTGCGCACCGAGGTGAGGATCTCCGTCTTGAACTCGCCGTTGGGAAATCGCGTGTACTTGGCCGGCACGAGGTACGTGTTCGTTCGCTGCTGGTCGATAGGCTCGTCTCGCTCACCCGCCGTCGGGAGGATGTCCGCGGCCAGGTTCATCTGGCGGATGATGTCTGGCCGCGGCACGTTGTAGGACTTGCTGAGGATCCGCACGCGCTCCTCGAGCTTGTCCCGCGTGATCGACTCAAGGTGGTCGAAGATCTTCTGGGCAAAGGCCATGCCCCCCGGGCAGGGCAGGATGCCGATCTGCGCGAGGTCAGCCATGGGCAGCGGAGAAGAAAGCGATTGTCTTTGCCAGGCCCACCTCCAGGTCACACCCGGGTTTCCACCCCAGGACGGCCGCGGCCTTCGCGTTGTCCAGGCAGCTCTTGCGCAGGTCCCCTGGCCGCGGACCGGCCCGCGTATACTTCAGCTCCTTGCCCATGATCGAGCTGATGGAGGCAAGCAGCTCCCGTGTCTTGACGGGCCGGCCGCTCGCGATGTTGATGGCGTCTCCCTCGCCCTTGTCCAGGGCCAGGACGTTTGCTTTCGCGACATCCTCCACGAACACGTAGTCACGGGACATCCCTTCGGGGTCGTCGGGATACGCGTTGATGGTCGGAATTTCGCCTTTCAGCATCTTGTTGATGAATATCGCGACCACTCCCGCCTCTCCGGCCGGGTTCTGACGCGGGCCGTACACATTGGAATAGCGCAACGCCGTCCAGGGAAGGCGATGCTGGTGCCCGTAGAAGCGAAGGTAGTTCTCCCCCAGGAGCTTGTGAATGGCGTACGGCGACTCGGGGGCCGGGGGATGATTCTCCGGAATGCGGTCCAGGTCGGACTCACCGTAGATTGCGCCGCCCGAAGAGATGAAGATGAACTTTTTCAGCCGCGCTTTTCTGCTGTTTTCCAGCACGTTGAGCAGGCCCAGCCCGTTGATCCGCGCGTCAAGGACGGGATCACGGGAGGAAACGGTGACGCTCATCTGGGCGGCGTGGTGGCTCACGACGTCTGGCTTCTCGACCTGAAAAACCTTCTCCAGCAGGGGCGAAGCGATATCCATCAGGTAGAAAGGAACCCCTTTCGGCAGGTTTGCTGCATTCCCCGTTGAAAAATCATCCACAATTGCAACTGAATGGCCCGCTTTCAGGTACGCGTCCGCCGCGTGCGAGCCAATGAACCCCGCCCCCCCCGTTATCAGGATTTTCATGATTGCGACTGTAGCACCGTCTCCGAAAGGGGGTCAAGGAGACCCGCAGGAACGGCGCTTTTTGCTGAAGCTTTCAACCGCCGACTGCCGAAGATTGTAGAAGGGAAAAGAAGAGGGATTGCTCGTGAGGAAATCATTGCTCCTCCTATGCTTCTCGGCGGCCTCAGCCTTTGCGCAGGTTACGTTCTCCGGCCTGGACCTCTCGCCGAAGGACCGACTGCTGTTCGCCGCGTCCGCCCTCTATCCCGACTATGGCACGTTCTCCACGCTTTTCCTTGCGGATGCGCATACCCGGGGGATACGCGAGCTCACCTGTTTCCCCGAGGAAGTCCTGCTCCTGCAGGACAAGGACGTGCTGCAGATCCAGAACCGCTTCGGGGTGTTCCGCTCGGGACCGGGATTCACCACCATCGCGCCCCTGCCCATTTTCCCCTCCTTCGTCGGGGGCAGCCAGATCCAGGTCGGCAGAATTGCTCCCATGCAGACGTCCCCGGACGGCCGCTACCTCCTCTATACGCGCGCGACCTCCACGGCCTTTGGGGACCTGGTCCTTCTCGATGTCTCTGCGGGAAAGGAGACAGTCGTCTCCCAGCGCGTGGAGCTCTCCCTGGAGGCGCTGCCCGCCCTGTGGTCTCCGGACTCGCTTTTCATCGTCTACACCAAGGCCGCCAGCCTCTTCTACTATTCCCTTCCCCAGATGCGAGACGGCCGGGTGCTGACTGAATCGCTGCGCCGGATCGGCGGCGGAACTATTGCCAACGTCCGCTGGAGCAGGGACCGCAGCCTGCTCTACGTCTCCGGGCTCGTCGTCTACGCCATCGATCCGAGGGAGCTCTTCACCCGCGCGCTCTACGCCGGGTTCCTGAAGATCGGGAAGATCGAGGGGAAGATCCCCTTCGATTTCGATTCGAACTTCGACTCCTTCTGGGTGTCCCCCGATGGGAGGAACCTCCTCCTCAACAAGGGGGGCCGCAACCTCTTCCTCTATTACCTGTCCACCGACGACTTTCACCCCAACGGCACGCCGCTCAACCTGCCGTACCTGTACCTGCCCCGCGACACGACAGTGCGCAAGGTCATCTGGTCCTCGAACAACGTCGTCACCATGCTCTGCGAGACACGGACCTCCGGCGTGCGGGGAACCGCCGTGTTCCGCCTCTCCACTGACGCCCAGGGGCGCTACGGCAGCTTCCAGCAGACCGCCGACAAGGGCGTGCTGGACATCAGCCTCTCCCCCGATGAAAGCCTTGCCGCCATCAGGGAGGCCGACGGTGTCTCGTGGCGCGACTATGCAACCTGGACGGAGAAGGGCAGGGCGGCCCACCCGTCGCCGCTGCACGTCCTGTGGCTGAGCCAGGAGGAGCTGCTCGTGGCGGGGGCGTATTTCATCGAAAGGCTCTCCCTGGCCACCGGCGGCTCGACACTCGTGGCCTTGTCCCAGCCGGGCGAGTACGGCTTTGCGGTTGACTCCGACTCCGTGGAGACCTCGGCGAAGGGCAGGGCGCTTGCCTTCGATGAGACAAGCGGCGCCTGGAAATCCACACAGGCCTACTCGGTGCGGCCGCCCAGCGCGGCCTCCGAGGACCTTCGCGTCTACCTGGAAGGCTCGGTTCGCGGCATCTACTCCAACCTCGTCATGATCCGCGACGCCAAGGGGTACGGGACGACGCCCCTCTTTCCTCCGGAGCGCTCGGTTTACGAGCCGTTCCCGGCCGCTGATGAGCCCGTGAGCTTTGTCAACTTCACGCACGGCTCGCGGATCCGTCGTCGGGAGGTCAGCCTCGTGTTCAACGCCGTGGATTCCGCGGAGGGATTGACGGGAATCCTCAACACCCTGTCGGCATACGGGATCCGGTCCACGTTCTTCGTGAACGGCGAGTTCATCCGGCGCTACCCGGATGCGGTGCGGGAGATCGCTGAATCCGGCCACGAGGTGGGCTCGCTCTTTTCGGCCTATTTCACCATGACAGACTCCCGTTTCGGCGTGGACCGAAGCTTCGTCAAGGCCGGCCTTGCCCGCAACGAGGATGACTACTTCGCGGCGACCGGCCGGGAGCTCTCCCTGCTGTGGCACGCGCCCTACTACATCGTGAGCTCCGACATCATTGCCGCGGCGGCCGAGATGAACTACGTGTACGTGGGACGGGACCTGGACTCCTACGACTGGGTCGCGGCCACTGATTTCAACAGGGCGCGGGGGATCTACTTCCCCGCCGCACAGCTCGTCGAGCGCATCATTTCTCAGAAGAAGCCGGGCTCCATCATCCCCATCCAGGTGGGAATGGTGGGCGGCCCCCGGGACGACTATCTCTTCCAGAAGCTTGATCTCATCATCAACGAGCTCATCCTTCTCGGGTTCCAGATCGTGCCGGTCTCCACGCTCATGGAACACGCCAGGTAGACACGCAGGAAGGGGGAATTGGGGTGAAAGCGAACGACCCAGTGCAGGCGTACAAGGAAACTCAGATCAAGACGGCGAACCAGATCAGGCTGATCGTCATGCTCTACGACGGGGCAATACGTCACCTGAACCTCGCCCTGGATTCCTTCTCCGAGGGCCACCGGCGCTACGACGCGATCAACAACCACATCATCGCCGCGCAGGACATCCTTTCCGAGCTGACCGCCTCCCTGGATTTCGAGAAGGGCGGGTTGCTCGCGAAGAACCTGTTCAGCCTCTACAGCTTCATGAACCGTCAGCTGATGGAGGCGAATCTGAAGAAGGACCCCGGCCCGCTGCAGACCGTCAAGAAGCACCTGAGCGAGCTTCGGGAAGCATGGGAAGAGATATCGACCCGCAAAGGCCTCGAGGAGAAAGGCGGGACAGTGTCTGGCGTGAACATAGCCGGATGAGAAGGGAAGCACCAATGCAAGCAACAACCGCAAACACGATGACCACCGCAGGCGCAATGACCACCGAACAGAGAGTGGCGCTCCTGAAGCGCCTTCGGGACATGCTGCAGCGACAGCGCGAGAAGTTCCAGGGCTACCTTTCCCTGCTCGAGCAGGAGGAGTCCTCCATTGCCCGCGGGGACGCGGAGACCCTCCTGACGCAGGTGGAGATGGAGAAATCGATCATCGCTGACATCTTCTCCCTCAAGAAGGTGATCGAGCCGCTTGAAAATCTCTACCAGGCCGCCTATCCGCGCGCGGAAGAAACCGTGCCCCGGCTGAAGGCCACGTTGGACAGGATGAGCGAGCAGGTGATTGCCCACAACGCGAAAAACAGGGCGCTCCTGCGCGCGCGCATGGACGACCTTCGCCTGGAGATCGCCTCCTTGCGCGCGTGGCCGCGGGGATCATCCAGCTTCTCCCCCGTGACTCCGGGTCTCGTCGACATCACGACGTAGGCCGGGAGCCTGCAAAGGCTCCCGGTCCTCGCCTCTCTTGCAACTGCAACTCTGGAAAGGCTATGTCTTAGGCCCCAATACCAATTACGCCTAAACTTGAGAAGTCAAACGAGATGGCTCGACGCGCGGCGAGCCGTAAATAGCCGCCGCAGCGGATGTCTCTGCTATGTCCAAAAGCTTGCGCTTATGGTGAACTGCCGTAGAATATGGCAAAAGCTGGAGGGCCAGCCGCCGTCCATGTCTTGGAACACCCGGTCCATGACCCCGCGGCCCCAGCAGCATCATGAGCTCAAGCAGATTGCGCTCGATCAACAACAGCTCAGTACTGTCGGTGATCTTCTTGCCCTAGGCAGCCTTGAAAGCTTCTGCGATCTGAGGTACCAAGGAATCCATTGCCAGGCCCCTCCCGGTTTGCGGTGAGATTTGTGGTCAACTCACCATACCGCAAACCAGAGGGGCTTGCGCGGCAATGCCCACCCTTGACCATTGGTCTTGCAAAATATGCATTCAAGCAGTATACCATCGGCTATGGACCGGTTCTTGCTGGCGCTGTTATTTCAATTATCCCTGTCGTCGTTGCCCACATTTTTCTCCAACAACACATAGTGCGCGGCATTGCCCTTGGCAGTGTCAACGGATGAACTAGCCCATGCAGCAGACGATCCGCAATAAGAAAGTGGTATTGTCTTTCGATCTGAAAAGAGGACTGATCACCCATCTGGAATTCCTTGATGATAAAGACGGGATGAATTGGCTAATCTCGCCAGCAACTCTGGAGAGGTATGGTTTTTCAGAGAGTATCTGCTGTTTGTGGGGGAAAAGCCATATTGAATCAAATCATGTTATTGATACAGGCAAATTGGAACCAAGTGAAACAATTCAGCGGGATGACTCGATATGCTTCAAATACAACTTGGATGGACTCATTGTGACTCATCTGTTCACCATAGGTGAGAATTCTCTGGACTGGAGTTTCTCCATTAAAAATACCGGTAAGGCGGATATTGAAATCGAAAAAATGTACCACTGGCTTCCTCTTGCCTATATTATGCACAAGGATTTCCAGGAGAATGTCAATCATTCCTGCTCCATGGTTCCCTCCATAGCTGGAAACCATTCACATATAATCTGTCGGAAACGGAAAAAGAATGGCGATGCAATATATATATGCAATAAAAGTGGGAAGATGAAATCTGTGGGTTCGTTGTGCAGATACACCAATTTATTCTTCGAGAAGACGTCACCTTCGTTGAATGGATTGGTCTTGTATAATGTCGTCAATGCATACAAGAATTTGGAAATCGAAAGTAGCCACTTTTTCGACTGGCAATATCGGGAAATGTATAAGTCGATCACAATTGAGCCAGGAGCCCAGTTTGACGATGGATACACAATCAGATACGATCCCGCTCTTGATGAAAAAAAAGCACTCCAATCTTCCGGCTGCGCCGTCATCGATTACGATCCGATACTTCAATTCGGCCATTCGTCGCATATAGAAGTCCATTATGCTTCGCCGGTGAGAAGCTGTGTGATCTATGGAATTGACGATACAGGCTTGTTTATTGAGCATGAACTGCCACTGCCGGAACAGGGAAACAGGATAGGGATTCCGACTCAGAACCGCGCAGGTGAAAAGAAGCTCGAACTTGAATTCATGGATGGAACGAAGACGTTCGTCATCTTCGCCGTCTATGAATCCGTGCGGGACATAATAGTTTCATTCTGCAATCATGAGGTCACGAACAGGTTCATAGATGATGTGAACTCCAAGTATTATTGCGCCTATCAATCCGTATCCCCCCAGGGAGAATCCTGCGCTAAAGGTTCTCTCATACTCCTTAAGAATCTGCTTACGCGGCAAAACTCAGCCGAGATCAGGCAGGTGGAACGAAATGCTGTCAATTATCTGAAAAAAAATTGGCTGAATGACGACTTCACCGCTGTTAAGAAATATCCGGGAGGCTTTGCCCGAATATTCGACTTGGATTATTTGATCATGGAATTCTATCATCTATCCCTCTGTGAAACCAGGCACCTTGCGCTCAATTCAGCCGATACCTACCTGGAATGGTGCTGCAAGATCGCACTGTACCGTTTTTCAGAGACATCGGACAAGCTTCCTCGTGAAAACGCGGAAACCCATGCTGCAAGCATGATCTCCTGGATTCAGCTGCAAATGTTCAAAAAATTGGAGGAAAAGGGCTTTATAAATGAATCGCGCTTGCTGCAAAAGCATTGGACGGCGAATATAGAAGAGCAATGCGCCAAGATCGCTGATCTTTCTTTTATTGTTACTGAGCACTACTTCGACAATGCGGGGATTGCATGCACTGCGGAGACGCTCGTCAGAAGCGGAAAAATCGAGGAAGGAGTTCAAGCAGCAGAGCTTCTGCTATCCAACGTGGCAAGCAGTAACGACTACAGAAACTTTGCTCCAGATCGCTGGTGGGAGGCCCTTGCATGCATGTACCACAATCTCTGGGCTGTGCTTGCAGCAAAGGCGATGCTGACCGTTTATGATTATACCTTGGATAATCGTTTCCTTCTAGCCGCTTATAAGGCAATGATGCCAATGTTCTATAATTATGATTGGAATGCCAGATCTGCACCTAAGAAATTGATCCGGGGCGAAGGAGTCTCCGCATATTGCATTACGAGTCCCAATCTCAACAATGAGTATTGCTCCCGCAACCGTTTCGGACAATCTATCTTCAAGGGCGAGTTCTTTGAAAAACTGGAATTGTTAGGTGATGATTGGGACCTAGGCGTCGATCTTATCGCCTATCTCTCAACCTTCGGGCAGTTTACCTATATAACGAGAATCGCCAACGAAAATCGATGCGTCAACGGCAGTTTGCAAATGCAGAAAGGACAAATGACGGTTGAGTCCTTTGCGGCATTTCCCGCCGGCTACTTCATAGAAGAAAATAGAACATGGATAATACGAGGCAATACCAATTTCACTATGAACTCAATTACCATGGAAAAGGGAGAATGCATAGCTGTAACAATTGAGAAAACAGACCCAGCGAGCGAGGTTGTCATCCGCTCGATATGTAATGGGGTCGAGATGGCTATCCATCCCAAGGTTGTTTTGCAGCGAGTGAGGGCTTGATGCTCGCAAGCAGCGCTTTATGGCATTTTGGGCTGGAGAGCTTACAGTGCTCCCTCGAGGTGGAAACTGCAGTGGAAGGGAAGGATAAAGTGATAAGCTCCTCTTTGTCCCCTTGTGGAGAAGGGGAGACCCTGAGATAAAGAGCTGTCATGGAAACCTCCCATAACCCGGACACGGCCTTCGGGCCCGCCATTACCAACTCACTGTGCCTTGTGGACGGCTACAGCGTCATCTACCGGGGCTACTTCGCGTTTCTGAACAGGCCGCTCCTGAACCCGGAAGGGAAGAACTCCTCCTCGGTATTCGTCTTCTTCCGCACTCTCATGCAGGTCGTGCGGGAGAAGGCGCCGGGACTCGTTGCCGTGACAATGGATTCCCGCATCCCGACGTTCCGCCACGAACGCTTTTCCCAGTACAAGGCAAACCGGGAGAAGGCGCCGGCCGACCTGCACGCCCAGGTGCCCGTGATAGAGGAGATCCTTTCGGCTCTCGGAGTGCCCTGCCTGCGGGCGGACGGCTTCGAAGCGGACGACGTGATTGCCACCCTCGCGGAGGACTGCAGGAAATCCGGCCGGCCCTGCTGGATCCTCTCGGGAGACAAGGACATCCTGCAGCTCATCGGGGGCAACGTCCGCCTGCTTGCGCAGGAGAAGGGCTCTTCGGAAATCGTCGAATACTCGCGTGAAAGAGTCTTCGAGTCCCGCGGCGTCTATCCGGAGCAGATTGCCGATTTTCTGGCCTTGACGGGGGATTCCTCGGACAACGTCCCCGGCGTGGCCGGTGTCGGGGAAAAGACCGCGTTGAAGCTCCTGGCCGGCTGATGGGAGCATCGATCAGATCTACAAGAGCCTGGATGGGGTAACACCTGAGTCGCTTCGAAAAAAGCTGGCGGAGGGGAAGGACTCTGCCCTGCTTTCCCGTGAGCTGGTTACGCTCCGCCGCGACGTGCCGGGTCTTCCGCAGCCTGAGCAGTTGCCGCCGGCCGGCTGGAACGTGCAAGCGGCCATCCCGCTTTTCGAACGCCAGGGAATGAAGAGCATAGTCGCGGACCTCCTCAAGCTTTTCCCGAAAGCCGCGGCCGCCGCTTGGCAAGCCGTGGCTCCGGCGCCGCGCGCCGCGGATGACCCTGCGCCTGCGGCGAGGCCCGCTCTTGCCAATGCCCAGCCGGCTCCTGGCAGTGCCCCGCCGGTGGTCATGCTTGAGCGCACTGCGCCGGGGACCTACACCACCGTCACGAGCGTTTCAGAATTGGAGACATGGATCGAGCGCGCTCGGGCCGCCGGGGTCTACGCCTTTGACGTTGAAACCGACGGCACCGACGAGATGCGGGCCATCCTCCTTGGCTTCTCCCTGTCCGTGGAGGAGGGGAAGGCCTGCTATGTGCCCGTGCGCGCCAGGGACATCGCGTGCATTCCGGAAGATGACGTGCGCCGCCGCATCGCCGCGCTTCTGGAAGACCCGAAGGCGCGCCTGGTCGGGCAGAACGCCAAGTACGACTACAAGGTGGTTCGCCGCTGGGGTGTAACCCCGGCAAACGTCTTCTTCGACACGATGGTTGCGGCCTGGATGCTGGACAGCGAGCAGGGGACGTACGGCCTGGACAGGATGGCGGAGCAGCGACTCGGCTACCAGACCCTCCCTTACGAGGACCTTGTCGGCAAGGGTCAGACCCTCCAGGACGTCCCCATCCAGCAGGTCACCGACTATTCGGGGGAGGACGCGGACCTGACGCTGCGCCTGTACAAGCTTCTTCTCCCGGAGCTTGAGGCAGCGGGGCTCTCGCCCCTGTTTACCCGGGTGGAAATGCCTCTCCTGGTCGTGCTGGCGGAAATGGAGCTGGCGGGAATCCGGGTCCTTTCCGCTGAGCTGCAACGGTACGGCCGGGAGATAGAGAAAGATCTTTCGCAGCTGGAGTCACAGATCTACGACCTGTGCGGGAGGAAGTTCAACATCAATTCCACCAAGCAGCTGCAGGAGATCCTCTTCTCGTGGAGGAAGCTCACCCCCGTGAGGAAGACCAAGACGGGATTCTCCACGGACGAGGACGTGCTGGAGATCCTGGCCTCCCAGGACCCCGTGCCGGAGAAGATCCTGGCGCATCGCAAGCTTTCCAAGCTCAAGTCGACCTACGTGGATGCCCTGCCCCTGCAGGTCAACGAGGCAACGGGCCGCCTGCACACGCACTACGTCCAGACGGGCGCGGCCACGGGCCGGCTTGCCAGCAAGGATCCGAACCTTCAGAACATCCCCATCCGTGAGGAGGAGGGGCGGCGGATCCGCAGCGCTTTCGTGCCCGCCCCGGGCATGCACTTCGTGAGCGCGGACTATGCGCAGATCGAGCTGGCCATCCTGGCCTATCTCTCGGGTGACCCCGTCCTTCTCCAGGCTTTCCGAGAGGGTCGGGATATCCACCGGCAGACCGCCTCACTGATCTTCTCCGTTGCGGAAAACGAGGTGAGCGCTGAACAGCGCCGGGTCGGGAAGACGATCAATTTCGGCGTGGTGTACGGCATGTCTGCGTACGGCCTGTCCCAGAGCCTCAAGATCCCCAAGGGCGATGCGGACAGGTTCATCAAGACGTATTTCCAGCGCTACGAAGGTGTGGACCGCTACCTGAAGGAGACCATCCGCGGGGCCGAGCAAAACGGCTTTGTCACCACGCTCATGGGACGGCGTCGACGGATTGTCGCCATCCGCAGCCCCAACCGCACGGAAAAATCCGGCGCGGAGAGGATCGCGGTAAACTCACCCATCCAGGGCACTGCGGCGGACATCGTGAAGCTCGCAATGGTGAAGCTTTCCGGGCGGCTCCGCGAGGAGAAGCTTGCCACCCGCATCCTGCTCCAGGTCCATGACGAGATCATCCTGGAGTCTCCGCGGAGGAATCCGAGCGGGCGGCGCGCCTGGTCCAGGACGTCATGGAGCACGCGGTGGATGAGGAGATCCCCCTCAAGGTGCACTGCGAAATCGGCGACAGCTGGGGCGAGTTTCACTGAGGCCCGCCTCGGAGGCTATTCGATTGCCCCCCAGGCTTTCCGGTTGAGCTCGGGCTCCTCCCGCGACTCGACGCCGTCCTCGTAGACCGAGAAGGCGAGCAGAAACTCCGACATCCCTTTCTTCGTCGGCTGGCCCCGTGCGGCAAGGAGAGCCTGTTCGGAAAGGTCCAAGTCGAACCCGTGGAAGTACCTCAGCACGAGCTGGTGGGAGAACGGAACGGAGAAGGCATAGATGCTCGTGTCGTTGAGATGCTGCGCAATGACGATGTTCGCGGGGATGACTGCCGCGTAGGTGCACGGTGTCATCGGGATTCCGCCGCGCCAGGGGCTGTACTCCAGCGGCGGGAACTGGACGGAGCGGTTGGAGGAGTATGAGGTGATGTCCTCGTAGTCCAGGAAGAGCACCTGGGAAAACGGTGAGCTCCTGAACATCTTTTTCAGCTCAGGAAGACGGAACGACTCGAAGGTCCTTTTCCTGTCCTGCTTCATTTTCGTCTCAATGAAGCCCGCCCCTTCGAGTGACGTGCCGTCCCTGCGCTGGATACGAACCAGCAGGGAAAGGTCCGCGCCCGCGGGCTCGCGTTTCCCTTTCTGTCGGAAGGCGGCGACGCGGATGGTGAAGCCCTGGCGGAAACCCGTGACCTCCGTGTCGTCAAGCTCCGCGGCAAGGCTCCGCAGAAGGCTCGCCGTGACGGTGTCCTCCGCCCAGTGAGAGGGATGGCTGCCCGGGCACGCACGCTTTTACGATGCGCTCCACTTCGCCCATCAAACGCCAGTAGCTGAGTTTTTCCATGCGACATCCGCCTCCTCACTCAATTTTGCCCCTTCCCCTGCCGTTATGCAAAGGGGGGGACGGTGAGGGAGAAGGGAAAGATCGTCATCGGCCTGACGGGAAGATACTGCTCCGGGAAGGGCACCGCGGCGCGGGTGTTCGCATCGCTGGGGTTCGCCGTGATAGATGCAGACGACCTCAGTCACGAGGTGCTCATAGAGAAAACCCGGGAGGTGGTTGCGGAGTTCGGAACGGCCGTGACGCGAGGGGACGGCGGCGTTGACAGGCGGGCCCTTGGGAGAGTCGTTTTTGCCGACCCGCAAGCGCGGACGCGCCTGGAAGGCATTCTCTACCCGGCCATTACGGAACGGATCAGGCTCTTCATCGCCCGGTCGAGGGCGGACGTCATCATCAACGCCCCGCTCCTCCAGCGCGCCGGCCTGGAGAAGATCTGCGACGCGGTGGTGTTCGTGCGGGCGCCGGCTGCCCTGCGCTTGCTCAGGGCCATGCGGCGCGACTCCCTCTGCCTTGGCGATGCGTGGAGCCGCATCAACGCGCAAAAGGACGTGCGCCCTCAATCTATGGGCCCCGGCGTCGATACTTATAGTGTGCTGAACTGGGGCAGTGTGCGCTGCCTGGAGCGCAGGACAAAGCGGCTTGCCCGTCGCCTGAAGGGGTGAGGAATCCAATGGAAAAGCAGAAGATATTCTGGGTGGTGCTCTCCGTGAGTGTTTTTGTCGTGATTGTCCTGATTGTCGGCGTGTATCTCCTTCGCCAGAAGCCGCAGGCGGTGACCAGCGCGCCCGGGACCGTCAATCCGATCGAGGGCCCGGGTCCGCAGATTTTCGAATACTCCCAGCAGAAGCCGCAGGCCCAGGCAACGCCCGGGACAGAGCAGAAGCCGGAGGGACCCCAGACCATGCATTTCTACATTGGAGAGGGAGCTGAGAGACCGCCTGCGGTCCCGCAGACTGCACAGCCCCAGGCACCGGCGGCGCAGCCCGCTCTCCCCAGCGCGCAGCCGGTACCTTCCGCGCAGCCGGCGCCCTCCGCGCAGGTCCAGCCGCAGGTCCCGCCCCCGGCGCCGACCGCCCATGCGCCCGTCACGGCAACGCATCCAAGAACGGTTGCCTCGGTGCCCCGAAGGGCGCCGTTGACCGTGAAGCCTTCGAAGCCGGCGCACAAAGAGGTGGACTACTGGATCCAGACGGGTGCGTACAAGAGCCAGTCCAAGGCGGAGGAGCTCATTTCCACCCTCGCGGACAAAGGGCTTTCGGGCAAAGTGTTCTCCTACGACTCCGGCAGCGGAACCTACTATCGGGTGCGTATCGGGCCGTACACGAACCAGGGAGAGGCGGACAAGTTTCTTTCCATCGTGAAGCAGATCCAGGGCCTTGACGCCAGCTACGTCTCCCAGGTTGTCCCCAGGACATAACAGCCGCCGTCGGTTGCCCAGCTGCCTCCCTGTATCTCAACAATAGATACAAACAGGCCACTGAGGGCGATCCGTGAACAGGCTCGCCCAGGAGGAAGGAGGCAGCAATGCCGGAAAACCCCGCCTGGCCCTTGCAGCGCGCTCGAACAGCCGTGCTGGTGATGGACTACCAGGAAAGCATTATCGACACCCTGGACACGGAGGAGACGAAAGCCCTGCTGGGCCGCGCCGCCGCGTTGTCGGGCGCGGCCCGGGATGCGAACGTGCGGGTAATCTACGTGGTCATCAGCTTCCGCGCCGGGCATCCCGAGGCGAGCCCGAACAACAAATCCTTCAGCCCTGTCAAGAGCGCGGGTCGTCTTGTTGAAGGCGCTCCGGGCTCAGCCGTGCATCCAGCGGTGGCCCCCCGGCCCGGAGACCTGGTGGTTACAAAACGCCGCGTCAGCGCCTTCGCCGGCTCCGACCTGGAGCTTCTGCTTCGCTCCCTGCAGGTGGACACGCTGCTGCTTGCCGGTATTGCCACCAGCGGTGTGGTCCTGTCCACCCTGCGCCAGGCGGCCGACCTGGACTACCGTCTTGCGGTGGTGGCTGACGCGTGCGCCGACCGTGATGCCGAGGTGCACCGGGTGCTGACCCGCAAGGTCTTCCCCCGGCAGGCAGAGGTGATGGACACCGCAGCCGCGGTGGGCCTGCTGGTGAGATCAACCGGCTCGACGAGCTCCTGAGGGCCGGCACGGGCGCGCCAAGAGCCTTCTCGTAGACGGCCTCATATTGTGGAACGATGACGCGGTAGTCGAACTCCGCCGCGCGCTTGCGCGCGGCCTTCGCAAAGCGCTTCAGGACGTTGGGGTCCGTCAGAAGCTTCAGGCAATAGTCGGCCATTGCATCAACGTCCCCCACCGGGGCCAGGAAGCCGGTGGTTCCGTGCACAACGACCTCCGGCAGGCCCCCCACATCCGATGCAACAACGGGCACGCCGCTCGCCATGGCCTCGAGGGCCACCAGCCCGAAGCTCTCCGTCTCGCTGGGCAGGAGGAGCAGGTCCGCCGCGCCGAGGAGCGGAGTCACGTCATCCACCACCCCGACGTAGCGCACTGCCTCTATCAGCCCCAGGGATTCGACGAGCTCACGCGTCTTTCCGTATTCCGGCCCGTCTCCAACCAGGACGAGCCGCGCATCCATTTTCTCCCGCACCCGGGCGAAGATGCGCACCACGTCCCCCAGCCTTTTCAGGGGCCGGAAGTTCGAGATGTGCATGAGGGTGACCTGTCGGTCAGAGGACTTTTCTGGAATGCAGGGGACCGAGTGGGCGTGATGTCGCGGCGGGTCCACGAAGTTATAGACGACGTCGATCTCTTTCCCGATGGAGAACTGGCGGTAGGTCTCATCCCGCAGATATGCGGAGACCGCGGTCACGGCATCGGATTGTTCGATGGAGAACTCCATGACGGGCTTGAAGGACGGACTGGCGCCGACCAGGGTGATGTCGGTGCCATGCAGCGTGGTGACGACTTTCAGGTCCAGCTCCGGCGCGATCTGCCTGGCCAGGATGGCGGCCGCGGCAAAAGGAATGGCGTAGTGGACGTGCATGATCTGCAGCTTGTGGGTGCGGGCCACCTCCACCATCTTTGCCGTGAGGGTCAGGCTGTGCGGGAATTGCTTCAGGAGGGGATGATTGTCCTGGTCCACCTCGTGGTAACAGACGCGGGGAGGCAGCTCGCGCAGCCGCAGCGGGTTCGCGTAGCTGATGAACGCAACCGAATGGCCCCTTTCTGCCAGGTGCTTGCCCAGCTCGGTGGCCACCACGCCGCTTCCCCCGGCGGTCGGGTAGCAGCAGATACCGATTCGCACGCTACCTTCCTTCCCGCCGAATGCCACTCTGGGTGGGGGTGTGGTAAATCCTGCTCTCCGGCGGGACGCTTTCGGTGAGCCACACGTTCCCGCCAATGACAGACCCGTGGCCGATCACCGTGCTTCCTCCCAGGATGGTGGCCCCCGCGTAAATGGTCACGTCATCCTCTATGGTGGGATGGCGTTTGCGGTTGGCAAGCTCCTTCTTCACGCTGAGCGCCCCCAGGGTGACCCCCTGGTACAGCTTGACGTTGTTGCCGATCACCGTGGTCTCACCGATCACGACTCCCGTCCCGTGGTCGATGAAGAAAGAGGCACCGATTGTCGCTCCCGGATGGATGTCGATCCCCGTTTTTCCGTGGATGTATTCGCTCATCATGCGGGGAATCATGGCGACATCACGGACCCACAGCTCGTGGGCAATGCGGTGCACCATGATGGCCTCTACCCCCGGGTAGGAGAGGATCACCTCTTCCTGGGACCGGGCGGCCGGGTCACCGCGGTCCGCGGCCTCCACGTCAAGGCTGAGCTTCTGCCTCACGGCGGGCACATGCTCCAGCAGGTCCTGGACGATTTCCCGGGCCTCTCCCGTGCAGTCCTCGTGACGACCGCAGTCGTTTCGAACGCGGCAGGTGTAGCGCAGGCTCTTCTCCACCTCCGCCCCCAGCGCCCGTGTCAGCCACACCACCTTGTCACCGATGGAGTAGCGAAGCCCGGCAATGTCCAGCCTCTCTTCGGCGTGGAAGCCGGGGAACATCAGCGCTTCCAGGGTTTCCACGATCCGCGCGATGCTCTGCTGGGAGGGCAGGTTCGGGCCTTCCAGGTGGTTGATCCCCCCGAGCTCCTGGTAGGAGTCGAGGATCCTTTCCACGAGGGTTTCCGTGAAGTCCGTGCACGCTCCGCGCTTCAGCTCACTCATCTGGTCAAAAGTGATCCGCCCCGGACTGTTTGTCAAGGTATGGCCTTTCGCGTACACTCCCCACCATGGCGCCAGCGTTTCCCATCAGTGTCAGCCTGCTCACCGCCGTCGGCGTTCAGCTTGCCTGCCAGGCGTTCAAGGTGGTCCTCTACTCGGTGCGGGAAAGACGGCTCGCGTTCTCATGGTTCATCTCAGCCGGTGGAATGCCCAGCGCCCACTCCGCCTTCGTGACGGCGCTTTCTGTTTCGGTGGGGTTGTGGAGCGGGTTCGGCTCAGACGTCTTTGCTGTCGCTTGCGTCTTTTCCGTCATCATCATCTACGATTCGTGGCGGCTCCGGGGGGCTGTCCAGCAGCACGCGAAGGCCCTCGCGAAGCTGAAGCTCGGGTCCTTCAACGAGAACATCGGCCACACGCTCACGGAGATCGCCGCGGGGATAGTCACGGGAGGCGCTATGGCCGGCGCCGCATTTCTGCTCATTCACGGGTTGTAGACAGACTCCAGGGGGATACCATGGCAAGGTACGTGACGTTCGGTGAGGTCATGCTGCGGCTGAAGCCGCCCGCCGCCCAGAGGCTCTTCCAGAGCCCGCTCCTCGAAGCGAGCTTTGGAGGAGGGGAGGCAAACGTTGCGGTGGCTCTTGCGGGCTTCGGCTGCCAGGCCGCCTTTGTCTCGGTCATTCCCGCCAACCCCATCGGAGACGCATGCGTGGGAGAGCTGCGGCGCCACGGCGTGGATACCTCTCTCATTATCCGCGGCGGGCACAGGCTCGGCATTTATTTCCTCGAAGCCGGGGCCAACCAGAGGCCGTCGGTCGTCATCTACGACCGGGCTGGATCTGCGATTGCGGAGGCCCGGGTCGGAGAGGTGGACTGGGAACGAAGCCTCGCCGGCGCGACATGGTTTCACGTCACGGGCATTACGCCGGCAATTTCGCTGTCAGCCGCGGAGCTTTCCATCGAGGCGGTGGGCAAAGCCCGGAAAGCCGGGCTCACGGTGTCCTGCGACTTGAACTTCAGAAAGAACCTGTGGAGGTACGGCAAGAGCGCCCCCGAGATCATGGGGGAAATCATGACCTCCGTCGATGTGGCGGTGGCAAACGAAGAGGACTGCCAGAACGCGCTGGGCATCACTGCCGCGGTTGACGTCGAATCCGGGAAGCTGGATGCCAGCGCCTACAAGGCGCTTGCGGAGAAGGTCCTGGCCGCGTACCCGAACCTCTCCCACGTGGCCATCACCTTGCGGGAGAGCCGCTCCGCCGATGAGAACGCCTGGTCCGCCGTCCTGGCCACGGGGAAAGAGTTCCTCGTCTCGCGACGCTACGAGATCACGGACATCGTGGACAGGGTGGGCACGGGAGATACGTTTGCCGCCGGCCTGATCTACGGCCTGGCCAACCTGGCATCTCCGAGGGACGCCCTGGAGTTTGCGGTGGCCGCTTCCTGCCTCAAGCACTCCGTCCCCGGCGACCTTCCCCTTTTGAGCACGGCCGAGGTGAAGGCGCTCATGGGAGGCTCGGGCAGCGGACGCGTGCAGAGGTAGAGGCGCCGCTGGACGGCGCGCGCCGGCGAGGCATATATTCTACGCGCCAGGAAGGCCATGCGGACACCAATCGCCGGGAGCCGCGCCCTGCTGCTCCCCATCGCCCTGTGCCTCTCCATCGTTTCCCCGGTGACGGCGGACCCCTCGAGAGTGCTGCGCCTGACCTTCGTCGGGGACATCATGGTGCACCCGGTCCTGTTTGCCATGGCGGATTACGGCGCCATCTACAAGGGAGTGGCGGACGTGCTGGATGGGAGCGACCTGACCTTCGCGAACCTCGAGTTCCCCGTGGACTCCACGCGCCCGGTGTCAGGGTATCCCCTGTTCAATGCCAACCGGGACTACGTGCGCGCCGCACTCGAAGCGCGCATCGACGTTTTCTCTGCCGCCAACAATCATGCCTTTGATGGAGGAGAGGAAGGGGTGCTCCAGACCGTGCGCGCCCTCACGTCCCTGGCGGACGGGTCTCCGCGGCTCTTCTTTTCGGGAATCAGGGGCAACCCGCGCAGGCCGTTCACGCCGGAGACAATCGTCGTCCACGGGGTGCGCATCGGTTTCATTGCCGTCACGCAATTCCTCAACCAGGGGGACGGCGGCCGCTATGTCCACGTGGTTGACTACGATGACGAGGCGGCGGCCGGCGAGTTCGCGGAGTTCGTGAAGGACGCCAGCCCGTTCTATGACTTCTTCGTTGTCTCGTATCATGGCGACCGGGAATACGTGCAGGAGCCTGACGCCGCGAAGAGAGCATTCTTCCGCAGGCTCGTTGAGAACGGCGCCACCATAGTCTTCGGGCACCATCCTCATGTCCTCCAGGACTACGAGCTGGTGTCTGTTCGCGGTTCGACGCGGCTCATCATGTACTCCATGGGCAACTTTGTTTCCGGCATGGCCTGGAGAGATTGGCCGCCGGACCCGGACGGGCTTGGCGCTCTTGTCAGTGATTCCATCATGCTTCGGGTGGATGTTTCCGTGAACGCCGGCAGCGCCTCCGTGACGCGCGCCGAGCCGATCCCTGTTGCCAACTTCCGCGGTGCGGACGGGCTGGTTGTGCTCAAGCTGGATGATCTTGCAAAGGGAATGGACGGTGTACCGGCGGCATGGACGTCCTATTTCCTTGCCAGGCGGTCCCGGATCACGAAGTTTCTGGGCCCCAAAGCCGAAGACGTCCAGACCGCGGTCAGGCCGGAATAGCTCCGCGGACGCTTCTACTTGTTCTTTGCGATCCGCGTCTGCTCGGTGATTGTTTCCTCTCCCTGGGAAAGCCAGTCACCCACCGCCATTGCCTTTGCCCTGGCGGCCGCGAACGCGCCCCCGTCCAGGTCTTTGCGGGCGTCATCCAGCGCAAGACGGGCCTGGTCAGCAACGAGTGCAAGCGGGGTGATGGCATCCAACCTGATGCCCCGCACCCTTTTTGCCGTCCATACCTTTGCCTCGAAGTCGGGAATTTCCGTGCCTACTTTCTCGATAAGAGAAGCGGCGTCCTTTGCGACCTGCTGCTTGCTGGTGTCCGCGTCGGCCCGGGCGCGCTGGGCGTCAGTGACGGCTTCCTGGGCCAGACTGCGGACCGCGTCGTAGCTTCGGGAAAGGGGAGATCTTTTCTGCTGGCTGGCAAGCTCGTTGTCCAGCGCGTCCATTTTCTCCTGCGCTGCGCGAAGTGAGTCCGGCGCGTAGGTGAGGATGTCCACGTTCTCCGCCGCTGTCTTCACCGCGAGGCGGGCGGCGTCGATCTCCGCCTGGGGCGGCTTGGCGCACGACGCAAGGCCCAATGCCACCGCCACGGTGAGAACGACGCGCAGGTACTTCATTACGCCGGATTTCCTTTCAGCAGAGAGAACTGTTTCGCCATCACGTTTCCACGTAGCCAACCCGATTTTGAGAGCCCTGTCAAGTGTCTATGAAAACTCCCATGCCCCGGAGTATACTGCAAGCCATGAAAAGGCCGCTTTCGACGCTCGCGTTCGTCCTGTTCGCGCTGATTGCAGCGCAGACGGCGTCCGCCCAGTTCATGCCGAAGAAGATCTGGACACTGACCGTCGTCGCGAATGTCCCCGGGGCGGTCATCTACGTGGACAACCAGCAGGTCCCGGGAAACCAGACGAAGGTGACCGGCGGCGCGCACAACGTCAAGGTAATGGCGGATGGATATCTTGCCTTCAACGGCCCCGTGATGGTGAACGGAGACCAGACCTTCAATGTCACGCTCCAGCCGGCCCCGATCATTCAGCAGGTCCAGCCCGCGCAGCCGGCCGGTTTCCCCCTGTCGATCAACGTCAACATTCCCGGCGCCGCGGTGTTCGTGGACGGTTACCAGGTCCAGGGCGTCCCCCTTGTCGCCCCCGGACCTCATTCTGTCCAGGTTTCCGCCAACGGATACCAGGACTATTCCGCATCGGTGAACGTGGCAGGCCCCCTCGCGCTGAACGTCGTGTTGAACCCCCTTGGATTCCAGCTGACGGTCGCCTCCAACGTGCCGAACGCGGTTGTCATCGTGAACAACGTCGCAAAGGGAGGTGTCCCGTACTCCGAGATCCTGCCCCCTGACACGTACACCGTGCGCGTGTCGGCGCGGGGTTTCGTCGATTACATCGCCACTGTCTCCCTGGACAGGCCCATCGTCATCAACGCGCCGCTTTCCCCCGTCGTCCAGCCCTCCACACTCAGCTTTGTCATCCCGCAGCCCTACCATGACCCGGACATGCGCCCGGATGATCCCCGCTCGGAAGTGCGGATCTTCGTCGACGGGAGGCTTGTGAACCCGCGCAGGGACATGGAGCGCATCCCCGTGCAACCGGGACGGCACAGGATCAGGATCGCCTCCGGGGTGTTCAGCGTCGAGCTCGGGGACATGGATGTTCGGCCCGGGACAAGCTACGTGCTGGAGCTCGGGATGGATGTGAGAGTGCGCGCCGTCAAGGCCGGCTCATACTGAGACACAACACGACAACAGGAGACACCCGCATGCGCTTCACGCTCGCGCTCACCATGATGTTCCTGATTCCCGCTTCCCTGCTCCTGGCGGACACCCTCCCGGCGGCCGCGCAGGCTGACGACCTCCACGACCAGGGAAAGTTTGCGGAGGCCAGGGCTCTGCTGCTGGATGCAGCGGCCCAGTCGCCGGATGCCGCGGCGCAGGCAGAGCTCTACTGGCGCGTTGCGCGGGAGACGATCGAGCTCGGTGACCTGGCGGAAAAGGCCAGGAAGCCCACTGATGAGGTCCTTGGCTTCTTCGTGGAGGGAGAGGGGTATGCGGACAAGGCAATCGCGGCAGACCCCGCAAATGACCTGGGCTATTTCTGGAAGTCCGCGAACATCGGCCGGTGGGGGCAGGTGAAGGGGGTCTTCAACGCCCTGGGCAAGGCGGCCCCAATCAGGGACCTTCTCCTCAAGGTCCTTTCCATCAATCCTGAGCGTTCCGACGCGTACTTCGTTCTCGGACAGCTGTACCGAGAGCTCCCGGGCTGGCCTATTTCCTTCGGCAACACGGACTGGGCGGTCTCCCTTGGTCGGAAGGCCGTGGACCTGAACACGGCACAGGTGGCAGCGGGCAAGGAGAAAGACAGCAGCTACGATTTCTCCACGGAGCTTGCCAAGACGCTGCACCAGCGAGGCTGGTCAGCGGCCAATCGGCTGGCGGAGCAGAAGAAGAAGGTTGAAAAATACCAGGCTGCCCAGAGCGCCTTCGAGAAGGGCTGCTCCTACGAAGCGGCCGTGGACTTGAAAAACGTCTCCGATGCGGAAGAAGCAAAGGAGATCGTTCAGCAGGTGGTGGCCTCCATGGAGAAGCTTCCCCACCTCACCACCGGTCAGGCCAAGGATTTCCAGGCGGCGAAGGACACCCTCAAGGGGTGGTAGGCTCGTCGGGGGCACGCCCTGCGTCTGGGGCACACTCCGCGTTTGGCGCACGCCCGCCCTCGGGGGCAGCCTCCCGGGCACGCTCCGCGGAGGCAGGCGCCTCCCGGGCACGCTCCGCGGAGGCAGGCGCCTCCCCTCCATCCTTGCGACCCGCGCGCCGGGAGCGTGCCCGCGCCTCCATCTCCATGAGGCTCGCTTTCGTGAGGGAGACGTCCCCCATCTTCCTGCGGATCCTGAACACCGCCTCCTCCACCTTTTTTCTCCGTGAGAACTCGTCGGTGAACAGCTCGAGCTGGTCCTGAGCGTCCGCCGGGATCAGGTTGGAGAACCCGATCCCCACCAGGCGGATGGGCGTGCTGCCGTTCCATCGCGATCCCAGCAGCTCGCGGGCCACCTCGTCCAGCTCCTCCGCGGAAGAGATCCAGTGCTTGAGGGTCTTCTGCGCGTTGACGGTAGTGAAGTCATGGAAGCGCACTTTCAGCGCGGCCGTTTTCGACTTCCACCCTTCTTCGATCATGCGGAAAGTCACCTGGTGACACAGCTCGAGCAGGACCCGTTCGATGCCTGTCCTGTCCTTCCTGTCTCTCTCGAAGGTCGTCTCACTTGAAAGCGACCTGCTGCGAGGCTCTTCGGAAAAGATCCCCGGGTCCGTGCCTCTGACCGCCCGGCTCAGGAAAGCAGCCGCGCCCGAACCGAACAGCCGCCCAAGCTCTCCCTCTGCGAACCCGCGCAGCTGGCTTACCGAGGTGATATTGAGCTCGGTGAGCCGTTGAAGGGTCTTCTCGCCGATGCCCCAGAGCTGAGAGAGGGGTACTTTGTCCAGGAACGACTCGGCGTCCGCCTCCTCCACCATGACCAGGCCGTCCGGTTTACCCGCGTTGGTTGCGAGCTTGGCCAGGTACTTGTTCGGCCCGATGCCCACCGAGATCACGAGCCCTGTTATCTGTTTCACCTCTGCCTTCAGGCGCCTCCCTGTTTCCAGCGGCGGGCCGAAGAGTCTTTCCGTTCCCGGTGAGGTCCAGGAATGCCTCGTCAACAGAAATCTGCTGCAGGTGAGGCGTGTAGCCCTGAAGGATGCCCATGACCTGGCGGGAAACCTCCATGTAACGGTCCATCCTCACGGGCAGGTATACCCCCTGCGGGCAGCGCCGATAGGCCTGGGAAATCGGCATGGCTGACCGGATGCCGAACCGCCGCGCCTCGTAGGAACAGGCAGACACCACTCCCCGCCGGCCCGGAGCCGCGCCCACGATGACCGGCTTGCCCGCCACGGATGGGTCGTCCCGCTGTTCCACGGAGGCGTAGAATGCATCCAGGTCGACGTGGAAGACGATGCTAACGTCTTTGTTAATTCTTACCATGGATTTTCGTTCACAGCCTCCCCTTCGATTGAGACGCCTCGATACTAACCCTGTTTGAGCGGCAAGGAAAGTGTCCGGGCAAGACTAGTCAAAATGCGCCCTTCCGGAAGGCTTTATGGAAAGGTTCAAAGGGTGGGATCCGGGCGACCGCATGGGAGTTTGCCGAGTATTGAAGGTCGGGAGGAATCTAACGCTATCCTTCTTGCCGCTCTGGATGGAAAGCAGTAACCTGTACGTGTCTCGCCGAATTTCCAGTGGAGGGGAACACTGTGCGCTCCATAAAGAAATCAGTGAGACACCTGTCTCATAGGTCTTCGAGAGCGAAGAAATCACCAAAGAAAGGCAACGATATCTACTGGTTGCCGCTATCGCTGTGCCTGCGCTCATTCAGATTGCAAGGTGGATAGCAGGAAAGTAGGAAGAGGAGGTAACAAATGTCTCAGAGATCCATTGGGTTACGAAGTGGATTTTCTCCCCGTAGGAGCCGGCGAAAAAATGTGGAGATGCAATAGCGGTTAGATTTGGCAACCTACTCGTAGACCCGCCGCAACAAAACGTCATTGTAATCGATGGCGGATATCAGGATTCGGGTGAGGCATTAGTCAAACACATAAATGGGTACTACAAAACAAATCATGTAGACATTGTTATCTCTACTCATCCCGACAATGACCATGCTTCGGGGCTGAGTGTTGTCCTAGAAAATTTAAAGGTGGATTATCTTCTGATGCATCTTCCGTGGAATCACACGCAAGACCTATCTGAGGCATTTCAGGATAGCCGAGTAACCGATGAGGGTGTAAGACGCGCGCTTCGTGAGTCTTTGGAAAGTGCAAGAAATCTAGAAAAAATCTCGAAGTCTAAAGGAATCAAGATTTTCGAACCATTTACAGGACTAACCGCTTTCGATGAAAAATTGCGGATCATAGGGCCGCCAAAGGATTACTATGAGAGCCTTCTCCCTGAATATAGAGAAATGCCTGAACCAAAGAACCCCTATCAGGTTTTCTTGGAGCGATTTTCCGCACAACTTACCAAAGATGAAAGTACCAGCGCCGCTGAGGATTGGTGGACGGAAACACTCGACGACGGCGGCACGACTGAGGCAGAGAATAACTCAAGCGCTGTTACTTTACTGACAGTCGGCGACCATGATCTCCTATTTACGGGAGATGCAGGCATCCCTGCGTTGACCAATGCAGTTTCCGTTCTAAAGGCCAAGAGCTATGATTTCAATAGACTGACTTTCATTCAAATCCCTCACCATGGAAGTCATAGAAACATTTCTCCTGCATTATTGAACATTCTGGTTGGACCAATAGTCGGACAACAGCTTCCGCGCAAGACAGCATTCGTCTCAGCAACAGTTAATAGTGCACCTAAGCACCCATCGAAGCAAGTTACCAATGCCTTTCTTCGTAGAGGCGCATCGGTTCATGGAACCCTTGGCATGCCAAAGTGCCACTACAATAACTCTCCTATCGCGGCGAGGGGATGGACAAACTCGGTTCCTATACAATTGCAGTCACCCGTAGAAACATAGGACACACTATGAAAGAACTTCTTGACAAGATTTCTTCCTACAACCTATTCAACTATCTTTTTCCCGGTGTCATCTTTGTGATAATTGGATCAAGGATCACTCACTACCAAATGTACAATCCTAATATTCTTTTGTTAGGCTTTGAGTGCTACTTCATAGGAATCGTCATAAGTCGAGTAGGTTCGCTTGTTGTGGAGGGGGTCCTAAAGAAGCTAAAAGTTCTTGAGTTTGCTCCCTACAAAAGCTTTGTTGAGGCATCCATTAAGGACCCCAAAGTTGAACTTCTTTCGGAAGTAAATAATACCTTCCGTACTCTCTGTTCTCTAATGATCGTCCTTGTCCTGCTAAAGCTGTTTGAGTGGTTAGAACAGTCCGTTCGTGCTATCCATCTTTTGCGCTGGTACATACTATTAGTGCTGCTATTGGCGCTTTTCGTTTCTGCCTATTTCAAGCAAACAGGTTACGTTAGAAAACGTGTACTGATAGTTCAAAGCCAAAACACTACAGATGGACAAGAACGAAAAGGCTGAGCATCGTGCACATTCGGTATTCTCAAATTATTTAGGCTCGGACTTTTTTCAGAACAATCGGATTTGTAACCTCATACCTTGCCAGCAAGCGGTCTTTGAAATTCAGTAATACTACAAATATCCTCCCGGCTTCATCTATGTCATAGAATGAACGTCCAACACGATGCGCCTTGTCTTTCTTACAGGTTCGATACAACTGTTCTTCGGCTTTAGAAATGGCGTATTCCCACCTAAATCCGCGATTTTTGAAGTAATTTTCGACCTGTCTATTCTTGCGAGTATTTTCTCGGTAAATCCTACTGGACAAAAAGCGAACTATATCTTCAATACGCATCCAAATCACTTTTGCTTCCATTGTGGCTTCTCCTTTCTTATTAGTTATAGGGTCCGCCCCTCAAGGAATGTTGTGGGCAGTTCTTGACCTTCCATGCAAACCTATTGGTCTGAGATTGCCGACTGCTCTGCCTGCGAAGCGGAACTATTTGGACAAAATGTTCTTCACGGCATCCTTTATCGCTTTCGCTAGTTTGTTCATGTTGGCCTGTTTGCTACTCAACTCCCTTATTTGTTCTGCCGGTAGCACAAGTTCTCCGTTGATATAAAAACCGTCTCGCGCGGTTGAGAAGTATTTCCTTATTGCGAATGGCCCCCGTCCAGACTTGTTGCTTGAATCTTCCTCTTTCTTCTTCTTTGGACGGAAAGCTTGTATTCCTCCTTGATATCGTCGATTTTGTTGTCTCTAAGTTTGATGGCTATGCTGTCGATGAAACTCTTGTCTTTGGCGACACTGTTCGTCGTTTTTTCCCCTTTTTTGGCCTCATATTCCAAGATATCCGGAATAAGTACAAGTTTTTTCCGGTTGTTGTCAAAGTTGATCTTGCTGGCAAGCGCTCTAAAGACATCTGGATTTTGAAGAATAAGGCGACCGACTTTTGCTTGTTCGTAAATGGAGGACTTTGAACCACCCTTGCCTTCAAGGTACGAAAATCGTCCGCGCATCTCTATATATTGATAGAATGATTTTGGAACATCATCGTTCGCTGCCAACCCCAATTCTTCTCTCATCTTTGCTGAGAAATCGTCGATTCGCTTTTTCGCTTTCGTGTAGTTTGGTTTGGTCTGAATGGTATCTATTCTTGACTGTTTCTTATCCTCTGTTAATTTCTTATTATTTGTTATGCTTTTTATTTTGGATTCAAAATCTTCAAAAGCTTTGCATTCGGAGCTG
>CAVUXE010000059.1:0-74965 GCA_963745235.1 uncultured Spirochaetota bacterium
TACCGGAAATGTAGCCCAGAAACGACCTTCAGCCCTTGTCCCCAATGTCCCGGTGGTACACCCGGTGCGTCTTGAAGACCCTGGCGCCAAGTGTCTCGAGGTCCGCCAGCATGAGCTCGGTGGTCTCCGCGATCTGAACGGCGTCCACGTACAGGAAGCTCCGCCGGGAGGCGATTTTCTCCAGCATGGAGTACAGCAGGGCGTTGCCTCCAAGCCTCTGGAAGCGGGGGAGGATCCCCGCCCCGTTGACCACGAGCCACTTCGTGCGGCGGTATTCCAGGAGGAGCCGGAGGATGGAAAGGGGGGTCAGTCTGCCGCGGCTTCGCTGGATGGCCTCAGAGAGGTCGGGAAACCCGAAAAGGAAGCCGGCAATCTCTCCCCGGCAAAGCAGGAGCTTGATCAGCGATGGGTCGGCAACCTGGAGGAGCTCCTTTGTAACCTGCTCGATCTCCCGGGCGCTGAGGGGGTTGTACTCGTCCCCGTGGGACTGGAAGGACTCGTTGTACACCTTGCCGATGTCGCCGGCGTAGCGGCGAAGGGTCGACTTGCTCTTGAAGTCCGGTACCTCGAAGCTTCCCCTCTTCATGGCGATCTCCGCGACCCGCCGTATCTTGTCCGGCAGCCGGAAGGCTTTCGCGTCCAGGAACATGGAGAGCTGGTCCTTGTGCTTGCGGAAGCCCTCCGCCTCCAGGAGCTTCTGGTAGTAGGGATGGTTGTAGGCCATCATGGTCATTGCTGCGCGGTGCTCGAATCCGTCCACGAGGATGCCCATGCCCATGACACCGAAGCCGTACGGGCCAACGACCTCGCGAAGCCCCCTCTGGCGCATCCAGGCGAATGCCGCTTCGAACAGGGCGTGGGAAGCCGCGGGGTCTTCCGCGCATTCGAAGAAATGGAAATGGCCCCTCGCCGAGCCGTGGTGCTCGTTATAGGGAACATTGTCGAGCGCGCCGATGGTCCCGGCGGTGCGGCCGCCGCGCCTGCAGATGAAGAAAGCGGCCTCGGACCTGTCGAAGAACGGATGCCTGCGGTCCAGGATGGCCCGCATGTCCAGGCGGAACTGGGGCACCCACTGCCGGCAGCCCTTGTAGAGCCTGTGCGGGAGCTCGATGAACTCCCTTCCCTGCGCCGTGCGCGCCGACTCCACGACGTCGACGGAAACTGCATCCATGCAAGGTTTGTACTCGATATGTTCCACCTTGGTCAAATATCCGTGATTCGCTATACTTGCCGACGCTACACACTTCCGGACAAGGAGCCGCCTTTGAAGTCTGTTTTCGCGGAGACGCTGTACACTGGCAAGGAGGTCGTGAAGCACACGCACGTCCTGTTCGAGGGAAGCACCATCAAGGGAGTGTCCACGGAGCGCAGCGGGGAGTTCATCGGCAAGTTCCCTGTCATCACGCCCGCCTTCATAGACGCTCACAGCCATATCGGCATGGAGCGCTCCGGGGAACCGGGAACCGAAGGGGAAGCGAACGAGCGCATGGACACCATGCTGTTCCTCGCGGATGCCCTCGACTCCGTGCAGATGGACGACACGGCGTTCCGCGACTCCGTGGAGATGGGGGTCCTCTACTCGTGCGTCCTGCCGGGAAGCGGCAATATCGTGGGCGGCCGCTCCGCCATCATTCGAAACTTTGCCCGCACGACCACCGAGGCCCTGGTTGGCAGATCCGGCATCAAGGCGGCCTTCGGCTACAATCCAATGGCAACACGTGACTGGAAGGGGACCCGGCCCTACACGCGCATGGGCTCACTCTCGCTCCTGCGGTCCCGCCTTGCCCAGGTGAAAAAGAAGCTGGCCGGCGGCAAGGGCAGGAAATCCGCCGGCGGGAAGGCAGGCTCGGACCTCGCCGCGGAGGACGAGGTGATCCGTGAGATCCTGGAGGGCAGGCTCGGGCTGCGCATCCATGTCCACAAGATCGATGACATCGCGTGCCTCCTGCGGCTGCAGGAGGAGTTCGGCATCGACGTGACGGTGGACCACGCCTGCGACGTGAATGACGGTCATATCTACACCGTCCTGCGCGACCGCGGGATCCCCGTGGTCTTCGGGCCCCTCGATGCCTTTGCCTACAAGGTGGAGCTCAAGCACGAGAACTGGCGCAACGTCAGGTTCCTTCTCGAGTCAGGCGTGGACTTCGGCCTCATGACCGACCACCCGGTGATTCCCCAGCGCAACCTGGCCCTGGAGCTGCGATGGTTCATGCGCTGCGGCCTCAATCGCCAGGATTCCCTGGAGATCATCACGCGGCGAAACGCCCAGATCCTCGGGATCGACGGCCAGCTGGGGACGCTGGAAAAGGGGAAATGGGCGTCATTCACGTGCTGGAACGGGGACCCCTTCGACATCACCCGCTACCCGGTCAAGGTGGTCGCTGAGGGAAAAGTGGTGTTCGAGGAGCCGGCCCAGTGAGCCGGTTCACGGTGGTCATAGCGGATGATCGCTACGCGAGCTACCGTGAAGAGGAAGAGGTCCTTCGGGACGTTGATGCGGAGATACATGTTTTCCGCTCGGGCACGACCGCCGAGGCGAAGCGGGCTTTCTCTGGTGCGAACGGAATCCTGGTGAACCTGTTCCCCATGACAGCAGAGCTGATCGAGTCCCTCCAGGGGTGCCGCGTGATCTCACGCTACGGCGTCGGGTACGACAACGTGGACGTGGAGGCGGCAACGCGCAGGGGTATCTGGGTGACCTTCGTGCCGGACTACTGCTTCGAGGAGGTCGCGGACCACGCGCTCGCGCTTCTGCTGTGCTGCATCCGCAAGGTCGGATACAAGGACCGTATGATCCGCGAAGGGAAGTGGAACCTCCATCGGGACCAGCCCTGCCACCGCGTGGAGGGAAAGACTCTCGGAATCCTTGGCTATGGAAACGCGGCGCACACCCTGTTGAGGAAGGTCTCGGGTCTCGGGTTCGGCCGCGTGCTCATGTGTGATCCCTACGTGCGGGCCTCCACCATCAAGGCCGCCGGCGCCGAGCCGGTGGAGCTCCCGGTCCTGCTGGGACAGTCGGACTACATCTCCGTTCACGTCCCCCTCACCCCGGAGACCCGGCACATGATCGGGCGGGCGGAGCTTGCGCTCGTGAAGCCGGGAGCCATCCTCATCAACACCGCCCGCGGGCCGGTCCTGGATGAAAACGCGCTGGCCGACGCTCTTGCAAGCGGCAGGCTTGGCGGAGCGGGGCTTGACGTATTCGAGACCGAGCCGCTGCCAGCCGCGAGCCCGCTTCGGAAGCTGGATACGGTGATCTTCACGGACCACGCCGGCTGGTACAGCGAGGAGTCGGTGGTGGAGCTGAAGACCAAGGCGGCCCGCAACGTGGCAGCGGTGCTTGCCGGGGGCCGGCCGCCTTATCCGGTCAACCGGCTGTGATCTCTGGCTGCGCCTCGGGCGGCCGCGCTCGTCAGCTCGTTCATTTTTCCGAGCACCGCCGCGTAGGGGTCTCCCCCCCGGGCAATCTCCCTGACCAGCGCGCTGCCGACAACCACCGCGTGCACGTGCGGCGCCACTTCTCTGACCTGGGCAGCCGTAGAGATGCCGAATCCCCCGAGGATTTTCGCCGGCTGATCCGGGGAAAGGGCCCGAACTCGCTCCAGGAATGAAAGCCCGTCCCGGTCCATCCGGGTGAGCGCGCCCGTTGTGCCGGTCCGCAGGGTGGCGTAGATGTACCTGGGGCGGAGAGCCCCCACGCGCCGGAGCCTTTCCTCCCTCATGGATGGAGAGACGACGGGGACCGCGGACAGGCCCCGGCGAGTCGGCCGCCTCGAAAAGCCCTTCGTCGTAGTCGGGAGGGAGGTCGGGAACGATCACTCCCGCAACGCCGCTTGCGGCGCACCGCGTGAGAAACTTTTCGATGCCGTGTGTGAAAAGCATGTTCGCGTAGCTCATGAGGAAGATGGGGACCCCCTCATGATGAATCTCCGCGACGAGACGGAACCCGTCGGTGATGGTAAACCCGGCGGCCAGCGCGGCAGTGCATGCTGCCTGGATGTCGGGGCCGTCGGCAGTCGGATCGGAAAAGGGGAACTGGACTTCCAGGTACGAGCATCCGCCGTCCAGGAGCCCGCGGGCAACCGAGAGGCTGGCCGCCCTGTCCGTGTAGTGGGCAACCATGTGCGCCATGATCCGCTCCCCGCTCATCGGGACCCTCCCGTCAGGGGGCCGGGTGCCGCGGCGAGCTTGCCGCGCGGCGCGCCATTTCCCGCTCCGCACTCCGAGGCAAGGAATGCCTGCCAGTTTTCCCGGTCCATGGCGGCCGCCAGGATGAAAAGGTCCTTGTCTCCCCGGCCCGACATGTTCACGATGACGGCCTTCTCACCCGGATAAGACCGCGCGAGCTTCATCACGGCGGCCGCTGCATGAGCAGACTCCAGCGCAAAGATCATGCCCTCCGTCCGAGCGAAGAGCTCCACCGCCTCCAGCGCCTCTGTGTCGCTTGCGGTGGTAAAGGTGATCCGTCCCGTCTCCCCAAGATGAGCGAGCTGCGGCCCGACTCCGGGGTAGTCCAGCCCCGCGGAGATGGAATGCGTGGGCAGAAGCTGGCCGTCTTCGTCGGAAAGGAAGAGCGATTTGTAGCCTTGCACGATTCCGGGCCTGCCCTTTCCATTCATCCGGGACGCGTGCTCCCCGGCTCCCCCGCCCCGGCCCCCCGCCTCCACCCCGATAAGGTCGGGACCCGCCTGCTCGAGGAAGGGTGAGAAGAACCCGATTGCATTCGAGCCGCCGCCGACGCAGGCAACCAAGGCCGCGCAATCGATGTCCTTCTCTCTCATCTGGGACGCAAGCTCCCTGCCGATCACCGACTGAAACTCGCGCACCATGTCAGGGTAGGGGGAAGGGCCGAGCGCCGACCCGATGAGGTAATGCGTGGTGGGAAAGCTGGAAGCCCAGTCCCGCAGCGCTTCGTTCACTGCGTCCTTCAGCGTCGCGGAGCCTCCACGGACGGGCATCACCTCCGCGCCATAGCGCTCCATCCAAAAGACATTCGGCCGCTGGCGTCGTATGTCCACCTCCCCCATGTACACACGGCAGGGGATGCCGAGCCGGGCGCAGATGGCCGCGGCGGCAACCCCGTGCTGGCCGGCTCCCGTTTCCGCAATGATCCTCGTCTTGCCCATCCGCCTGGCAAGGAGGGCCTGTCCGATTGCGTTGTTGATCTTATGCGCCCCCGTGTGCGCGAGGCCCTCGCACTTGATGTAGATGCGCGCGCCGCCAAGCGCCCGGGTCGCGTTCCGCGCGAACAGGAGCGGGGTCGGTCTGCCGGCGAAGTCCGCGAGCGCCTCGTTCAGCTCCGCAAGGAACTCCCTGGATTCCATGGCGGCCAGGAAAGCCTCCTGCAGCTCATCCAGCGGCGTGCGAAGCATCTCCGCGACGTAGCGTCCCCCAAACCCGCCGAAATAATCGTTATACTTCTGCATTGCGATGTATCTCCTCGAAGAACACCGTGAGCTTTTCCTTGTCCTTGCCGCCGGAAGCTGACTCCAGCCTGCTGGATGCATCGATGAGCTCCGGGCGGAGCCTCTGCATGACCTCTGCGACATTCTCCGGGCCAATGCCGCCGGCAATCCACAGGGGACCTTGACCACTGACTGCCCTGGCAAGCTCTTCCGGGATCCGTTTCCCCGTGCCGCCCGAGGCGTCGGCTGACCAGGCGTCTGCAAGCACGCGCGGGCAGCGGTAGAGGCTCATCCTCTGGACGTCCTTCATCTCCTTGACCCGCACGGCTTTGTAGTACGGAAATGCCAGCTCGGCGCACTCTTCGGGTCCTTCCTCCCCGTGGAATTGGACGGCATCCACCAATCCCTCTTCCAGCGCGGAGCGCACGTCGGCGCCGAGCCGGGACGCCCCGTTTTCTCTCTCCGTCACAACGACGGCCACCTTCAGGCTGTCTATGCCCGAGAGCTCGCGCAGGAGGGAAAGCGGGGCTCGTCTCCTGGACGGCGCCATCACGAATCCGAGCGCATCGGCTCCGAGGCTGACGGCTGCCTCCGCGTCCTGGGGACGGGTGATGCCGCAGACCTTGACCAGGGGGCGCCCGCGCAGTGCGCGCGCATACAGCCGTTGCCAGAAGTCTCCGGGTATCCGGTCGAAACTTCCCAGCAGCGCGGGCACTCCCTCGGGAGACCGCATGGCGGTCTCCCCGACCAGAACGCCGTCGAACCCCCCCGACAGCGCGAAGCTCACGTCCTCCGGGCCGCGGATGCCGGATTCGAACACCAGCCGGGTCTTCCAGTTGATGCGAGGCCGCAGCGCAAGGGGGTGAGTGAGGTCGACGGTGAAGGTTGCAAGGTCCCGACAGTTGATCCCGACCAGCGAGGGCGCCAGGGATCGGCAACGCTCCACGTCGGCTGCGTCATGCACTTCCACCAGCGCCGCGAGCCCCCGCTTCTGCGCCGCTTGATGGAGGGAGACAAGGGTGCCCTCATCGAGAAGGGAGGCGATCAGGAGGACGGCGTCCGCTCCGGCCCGCCAGGACGTTTCGACGTCCTCCTCGTCCAGGAGGAAATCCTTGCGCAGCACGGCGACGCCGGGCAGCGCCCGCTTGATGCGCGCAAGGTCATCCAGTGATCCGCCGAAGCTGTCCTCCTCGGTCAGGACGGAGACGCTGCGCACGCCCGCGCGCGCGTAGGCCCGCGCCTGCTCCACCACGTCCACGTCCGGCGCAATGTCTCCCCGCGACGGCGAGCGGCGCTTGACCTCGCAGACCAGGAACGGGTCCCTGCCGAAGCTCTCCAGGGGGACATCCCGGGCGTCCCGCGCGCGCGCGCCGAGCCAGTGCCCTTCCCGCGCCACCCGTTCCTTCCTGCGGGTGACGATCTTCTCAACGATTGTCATGCGGCGCTGACCTTGGCCGTCTTGGCCCCCGCCATGGATTCGCCCCTGATCCGCGCAAGAGTGCTTCGCGCTTCTCCGGATTCCAGGGCCTGGCGCGCCCTGAGGTACCCGTCCCCTATGTTCCGTGCGATTCCGCAGATGTAGAGGGCCGCGCCCGCGTTCAGCAGCACTGCCTCGCGGACGGCCTCGGGTCCGCCGCCGTCAAGGATGGCGAGAGCCATGGCGGCATTCTGGATTGCCGTTCCTCCCTTCAGAGCATCCACCGTGGACCGCGTGATGCCGAACTCCTCCGGCGTGAGCATGTAATCCCGGCGGGCCCCGGTTTCGTCCACTTCCACGACGAGGGTGCGCGCCGCAGACGGAGATCTCATCCAGGCCGTCCTCCCCGTGCACCGCCATGACTCTGCGCACCCCGAGGAGATGGGCTGCTTCCGCCACGGGCCCGCAGAACGCGGGATCGAACACGCCGATGAGCTGGTAGGAGGCATCCGCCGGGTTGGAGAGCGGGCCGATCAGGTTCATGACGCTCTTGACCCCCAGCTCGCTTCGCGCTCTTGCCGCGTGGCGCATTGCGCCGTGATAGGTGGGCGCGAAAAGGAAGCAGAAGCCGGTGGTGCGCAGCAGCTGTTCGCCGGTTGCCGGCGGAACATCCACGGGGACGCCCAGCTCGCGGTAGAAATCCGCGCTTCCGCACAGGGAGCTTGCCGCCCTGTTGCCGTGCTTCGCAACAAGGGCGCCGCAGGATGCCGCGACAATTGCCGCAAGGGAGGAGATGTTGAACGTGCCCAACCCGTCGCCTCCGGTCCCGCAGGTGTCCAGCGCCTTGCGGTCGCTCGCGAAGGGCTTCTTCTTGCGCCTGAGCACGGACGCAAATCCGGCCAGCGTATCCGGCGTGATGAGCTTCCCCGTCAGTGACGCAAGGACCCCCGCGATCTGGACGTCGGTGAGCTGGCCGTCGGTCAGCTCGTCCATGAAAGATTCAGCCTGGGCCCGGTCCATGGCCTTTCCCAGCTGCAGCGCGCCGAGGACCGCGGAGAGTGGAAACGGCTCCCGTCGATACCGGAGGAAGTTGCGCAGGCAGCGCTTGCCGGTTTCCGAGGCAATCGATTCGGGATGGAACTGCACTCCTTCAATGATGTGCGTCGTATGGCGGACACCCATGATCTCCCCGTCGGGAGAGACTGCGGTGATCTCCAGCTCCTCAGGGAGAGAGTCGCCGTCTATGACGAGGGAATGATACCGGGTGAACCGGGCGGTGCGCGGCAGGCCGCGGAAAAGCCCACGCCCGTCCAGTGACATCTCCTCCGTCTTGCCATGGACGATCCGGCGGGCAGTGACGATCCTCGCGCCGAATGCCTGTCCGATGGCCTGGTGGCCCAGGCATACGCCAAGGATCGGGACCGTGCCCGCCATGCGCTGGATGCACTCCACGCTGATCCCCGCTTCCTCGGGCCTGCCGGGACCCGGGGAGATCACGACGCCGGCCGGGGACAGGGAGATGATCTCGTCCACGGTGATCCTGTCGTTGCGAAACACTTCCACCGTGTCTTCCGTGAGCTCACTGAGGTACTGGTAGAGGTTGTGAGTGAAAGAATCGTAGTTGTCGATGATGACGTACACGGCTATTCCTCCTTGTATCCGATTGCCTTCGCGAGTGCGCCGAGCTTCGCCTCGGTCTCCTGGTATTCTTTCTCCGGCACCGAGTCATAGACGATCCCCGCTCCCGCCTGGAGAATCATCCGGTCTCCCTGCTTCAGCGCGCTCCTGATCGTGATGCACGAGTCCAGGGACCCGTCGGACTCGATGTGCGCCACGACCCCCGCGTAAAAGCCCCTTTTCTCCGGCTCGAGGGAATCGATGACCTCGACTGCCCGGATCTTCGGAGCCCCCGAAACGGTGCCCGCGGGGAAGGTCGCGCGAAGCGCGTCCAGGCCGCTCTTGTCCTCCCGAAGCCTTCCTTCCACCTGGGAAACGATGTGCATCACGTGCGAGTAGCGCTCCACCTCCATGAACTCAGGCACCTCCACGCTGCCCGGCAGCGCAGACCCGGCCCAGGTCGTTTCTGGCAAGATCGACGAGCATGAGGTGCTCCGCCCGCTCTTTCTCGTCCGCCAGGAGCTCCTTTTCCAGCGCCGTGTCCTCCTCCGGGGTCGCTCCGCGGCGTCGGGTGCCGGCGAGCGGACGGATCATCGCCCGCCCATCCTTCGCCTTGACGTGGACCTCGGGGGAGGCGCCGAAGAGCTGGAAGTCCTCGAAGTCCAGGTAGAACATGTAGGGGGACGGGTTGAAGCTTCGCAGGGCACGATACGCTTCGATGGCAGGCATGCCGGGTGCGAAGCTCCACCCGTCGCGACAGGACCCCCTGCAGGAGGTTCCCCTTGATGATCTCCTGGCGCACCGCCTCCACTCCGGCGAGGTACGCATCATGGTCGTCCGGTCGGGGACAGCCTCCACCGGCCAGCTTCTCTGCGCCGGATGCCATGAAATTGAAGTCCAGGTCATTGATGCGCGCTTCCGTCTCATCCAGCGCGCGGGAAAGGTCGATGCTCTTTCTCCCGGTAGTTCACGCCGACAAGCGAGATCGTGTCCGTGTAGTGGTCGAAGACGAGGAACACGTTCCCGAATATGAACATCGCATCCGGGATGCCGACCGGATCCGGCTTCTCCCGCAGGTGGATGGTGTCGAACCGGGCACAGTATTCATAGGACAGAAACCCGATGCCCCCGGTGGGCAGGGGGAACGGCGCGGTCAACCCCTCGTGCTGCCCGCTGAAGTGGGAAAGCACATCCAGGATGTCCTGCGCCTTCGTCTTGAGCGCGAGGGTGGCTCCGTCCCTGCTCATGAAGAACTCATCGCCTTTCTGAAAGACCCGAAAGGCCTCCCTTGCGAGAAGAAACGAGTACCTTTCCTTTCCCCTGTGGAAGGAGGCTGACTCCAGGAGCGCCCGGGCTTCGAGCTTCCTGGCAAGGGAGAGCGGCGTGAAGCGTTCTCCGTTGATGACCCGTATCAGGACTTTTTCTTTCTGCGTGGCAACCGCCATTCCCGTCCTCCTTGCAACTCTCTCCGGCGAAAAAAAAGCCGCAGCGCCCTTACAACAGGCACTGCGGCTTTCCAAAAAAAAAGCGCAGGACCTGGCCTCTTCAGCCAGAACCCGCGCTCTTGCGTGCGCTACGCGTGCATGGTTCTGGCTATCTCCAGGACCACCACCAGTTCATCAGACAGGCGCGCGTCGAAATCATGGCTGGAACATACTGGAAAGCCGCCAGGAACGTCAAGAGGGAAATTGACGAAACGGCCGGGATTGGAGATCTTGAGAGGTAACAAGGAGAATACCATGGACACAGTGAAGGAAGTGCTGGCAGCCAAGGGCGGGAGCGTCTTCAGCGTTCGACCGGGCGCGACGGTCTTCGAGGCCCTGGAGGTCATGGCTGACAAAGGTGTGGGCGCTGTCCTGGTGGTCGACGAGTCAGGCAAGCTGGTCGGCATTTTCTCCGAACGCGACTACGCAAGGAAGCTCGAGATACGCGGGAAGAACGCCCGCGCCACGTTTGTGCGGGACGTCATGACCTCCGAGATGCTCGGCGTGGAGCCCACGACAACCGTGCGGGAATGCATGTCATTGATGACCGCGCGACGCATACGCCACCTTCCCGTTCTGGAAAAGGGTCAACTGGTGGGAATGATCTCCATTGGCGATGTCGTCAAGACGATCATCACCGAGCAGGAGCTCATGATCTCGCAGCAGGCCTACATGATCGGCCAGTACGAGCGCTCTCTGGCAGGCGGGCCCTGAACCGGGGCGCGTTCCTATTCCCCGAACACTTCCTCCAGGGCCGCCCTCATCACGCGGGGATCAGGATCGATACCCGTCCAGAGCTTGACCCCGATCACTCCCTGGTTGACCAGCATCCCGAGGCCGTCGATCACCCGGCATCCGATCTGCTCGGCGCTGTGGATGAGCCGCGTGCGGGGCGGGTTGGGTATGACATCGGCCACCACCACCTGCGGCCGCAGGGTCTGGAAGTCAATGGGCAGCTCGGCACCCACGTCCGGGTACAGGCCGATGGAGGTGGCGTTGATGACCACGTCGACCGATGCCGGCACTTTGAATCGCCCCTCCCACGGCAGGGAGCTCACCTTCACTCGTGTCCGCTCTGCAAGCAGCGCGGAAAGCTCGTCTCCGCGGTCCTTTCCGCGGTTGACCACCGTGATTCGGGCAACACCGGCCAGGGCGAGCTCCACCCCGATTGCGCGCGCGGCGCCGCCGGCGCCGAAGAGCAGGACGTTCTTTTCCCGGGGGTCGATGATTTCCCTGAGCGACTTCAGAAAGCCCTTGCCGTCCGTGTTCTCTCCGACGAACCTGCTGCCCCGCCGCACGACGCAGTTGACCGCCCCCATCAGCCGCGCTGACTCGGCTATCTCATCCAGGAGCGGGATGACGGCGACCTTGTGCGGGATTGTGCAGTTGAAGCCGGCAAAGCCGAGCGCCCGCGCGCCCCTGACGGCATCCGCGAGGTCCGCCGGGTCCACCTCCAGGGTCAGGTAGCGCCACGCCAGCCCGTGGTGGCGGAATGCCGCCTCCACCATGACCTGCGTCGGGTTCTCCGCGACCGGCTTGCCGAAGACGGCGGTGATCTCCTGCTTGAAGCTCAACGTTCTTTTCATGGGTATCTGTTTTTCTACCTCCCCTCGGCGACCCGCAGGGGAACAAGGTAAGCGCCCGGGTCCGGGACGGGCTTCCCGTCCTGCAGGACGCTCACGCGCTCCTGGGAGCCCGCGGAAGCGGCGAACTTTCCGTCCGGGCAGGATGAGGGCCCAGCCGCCGTCGGTGAACAACGAAAGCTCCGCCATGCTCTCCCCGTGCTCCGCGTCGATCAGGCTCACCGAGGAATCGCGATTGAGCGAATACAGGATCCCGGCGCCGCAGAAGAGCCCGACGGTTCCGCGCGCGGAGGCGGGGAGCGCCTTCAGCATTCCCTGCTTCCACCGGGATATTGTCTCCCGCCCAAGGCTCGAGTAAAGGGCTCCCGAATCGCGGTCAAAACAGAGGCTTGCTGACAGATGCTCCCCGGGGGAGCTTTCGATGACAGACTGGCTCTGGTAGTCCGTGCCCGAGTTCGCCACCAGGTTCGTGGTCCCGTCGGCATCGACTCCCAGGGAGAACAACGTGCCCGTCCGCGCATCGTACGTGACGTCATAGGTGTAGCGGTTTGCGGTCGAAATGGGGTCTGTCTCCCCGGTGTCGATCGAGATCCTTACAAGAGATCCAGGATCCGCATCCCCCGGCAGACCTCCCACCACGACCGAGTTGCCCGCGGCCAGTGTCGCCCCCATGGCCCCGGGCCGAAGGGCCTGCGCTCGCGTGGCGCCCCCGGGGATATCGATGATCCTCAGGGTCCCGTCCTTCGAAAGCAACAGGCATTTCCGGCCGTCAGAAGCTGCCTGGATGACAGGACCAGCCAGCGCCCCGCCGGAGGCCAGGGCACGGAAGGTCCCCGTTTGCAGGTCGAGAATCGAACAGTTCCCTGGACCGTCCCCGGTCTGCCATACGAGCATCGACCCGTCATCGAGGAAGGTCAGGTCAACGGGCGCCTTGAACGGGTTGTCCATGCGCAGGGACCCGATTGAGTCCGCGCCGCCGGCCCCCTGGCGGGCAGCGTCGGGAAGTCCCGTTGTGAACACCTGTATCCACGAGCTGGTTGCAAGCGCCACCGCGCTGCCTCTCACGGCCATGCCCGTAATGAGGGCCCGCTCGTCCCCGGGGAAGCTCAGTGAGGTCCCCTCCCTCGCAAGGGAAGCAATCTCTCCGCTGCTCGAGCCCAGGATGAGAGCCCCCGGGACATAGTGGAGAACCGAGGGCTGCTGCAAAGCAGCCTGGAGATCATCTCTTTGCGTGAGTGAGCCTTGTCCCATGTCCCAGCGGGAAAGGACTCCATCCTGCCCCAAGCATGCCACTTCGTTCCCGGAAAGGGGATATGTCCATGGAGGTCACGCCGGGGACCGGGACGCGGGCCCGCACTTTGCCGCTTGTCACGTCGATGAGGCACAGCTCGCTGTCCGTGCTCCCGACAAGGGAGCTCAGGTCTGGAGAAAGCCTGATGTGGGCAAGGAGCGGGACGCTCTGCAGGCTTTCAAGCAGCTTCCCGGACGCCAGGTCCCAGTACGAGATGAGGCCGGTCATGCGGTATGTCATCAGGATCTTTTCGCTTTTCGAGAAAGTCGCAAAGCCGACCATCCCGCCTTCCGTGTGAAACGCCACCGGGGTGCCATCCGATGCGTTGACAATGCGCAGGCTTTCCCAGCGGGGGAGGCCGTACAGCAGGTATCTCCCGGATGCGGAGTACCGAAGAAAGAGGGGCTGATCGTCAAGCGGGATCCTGAAGAGGCGCTCTCCCTTCTGCCAGTCCCACACATCAACGGAGAAGCTCTGAAATGAATCGGTGGACAGGACGGCGAACCGGGTCCCTTCCGGGCTCACCGCTATCATTGCCGCCTGAAGGCCTGTTACCGTGAGGCTCTTCACCAGGGACCGCGTGGCCGCGTCCCAGATCTTCACCGTGCCATCTGAACCGCCGGTGAAAAGGAGGCCTCGTGCCTCGTCGCTGGCAATCGCGAGGACGGCGCCCCGGTGGCCCGAGATCACAACGGCCCGGGTCGACGGGTGATCCGCGACGCCGCCTGACCAGCCGGCCCAGCCGGGGAAAAGAGCAAGCCACAGGACGGCAGCCGGCAGCAGCAACGCTCGCACCCGAGGGATCGACTTCTTCATCGGAACAGCTTGAAAAACCTCGCCAGCGCGGACTCCCGGTGGCCGTCCTTCTCTACTGCCGGGACGCCGTCCGCGGCGCCGGGCGCAGGCACCTGATCAGCCTGCTCCGTCCTTCCCTCCGCGGCCGCCACCTTGCGTTCGCGCTCCTCCACCTCCCGGTGCCTTTTTGCCAGGCGCTCACGGGAGCTGCGATGCATGTACTGCCCGACGTAGAGGAAGAGGGAGTAGACGACGCCGAGGGCAAAACTGAGCATTGCAACGGCCACCACGGGGATCTTCTCGAACCGGGCGCCGAACAGGTTGATGGGCGTGGTGGGGCCGAGGTTCATGACAATCAGGACACAGAGGAGAACGAGCAGGACCACGCTGAAAATGACTCGTCCCATATTCGGCCTACCGTCGCGCCGCGAGAAATGCCTTGAGCTTGCGGTCCTCCAGGATGGTGTGGGTCAGCACCCAGTCCTTCAGGAAATCACGCACGTTCTCGTGGTTGGTTTCCTCCAGGAGCCCCTTCTGGTCATCCAGCCGCTTGATCTGCGCGAGCATTTTCTCATGCTCCGCCCGGTGATGGTTCAGCTCCGGGAAACCCCGCCTCTTCATGAGGTTTTCCTGCGCCGCGAAGAGCCTGCTGCCTTCCTTCTCCACCTCGCTTTGAAGCTCCCGGCACGTCCCCGGCTTTCCTGGCTTCTCAAGGCAGTCCGCCAGGTCCCGCACCACCGCGAACAGTCGCTTCTGCCGGTCATCGGTCCTGGCTCCAATGGAATAGTCCTCGGTCCATTCGAGCTTTGCATGCGTCCGAAACCAGAAGAGGCGTTTGCGGAAGGTCTCCATGAGCTTCCACTGCACGATCGGGATATCTTTCAGGACCTCTCCTGCGATCAGGAAGTAGGAGCTTTCCCGTTCGGCCCTCGCATCGAAGATGCTCGGCGCTCGTTCCAGGACCGTCACCTCTCCCCAGAAATCCCCGGGCCGCAGGGACTCGAAGTCCTCTCCGCGAGTTGAAAGCGAGATTCTTCCTCTCTCCAGTATGGCAAGAGATTCTCCCGTGACAGGGACGGGGTCCCCCGCGCCCGCCGTCTTCCTGCTCATGGCCTGCGCGATCCTGTTAGCCACGGTGAACGACACCATCTCTCCGAAGAGCCACGTGGACTGGAGGAAGTGGCGGTTCTCACGGACCCGCAGGATGGAGTCCCGCAGGCCGTTGCGTTCCACGAAGTCCGCGTACAGGTCTCGGGGGATGCGCAGCGCGGTCACGAAGCTGCGTGCCCGGTAGGTTCGCCGCGCGGCGTCTCCGGTGAGGGCTGTCATCTCCCCGATGAGGGCCCCGCTGGTCAGCATGAAGGAGGTGGTGCCGTCCGATGCGACTGAGTCCGCGACCCCGTCAAGGATCACGTACAGGGCATCGATCTGCGAGCCAGACCTGACCATTGTCGTCCCGGCCCGGAAAGGAACGGCAGGGCTGCCGGCCAGGATGGCCACCTCCTCCCGCGGCACGGCGGGGAAACACGCGGCAAGGAAGCGCGTGGCCGCGGCAAGCGTATGCAGGGCCTCGGAGGCAGGGATGAGCACATCCTGCGATCCGAAGGGGGCGCTCATGCCGATTTCTCTTTCCCTGCCCGAGAGGGGTCCCGTCTTGTGACTGAGGTACTTGATGCGTGAAGAATCTCCCCGAAAATCCTCCGCGTTTCCGTGGATCAGGCCGCCTCCCGCGTCGATCTTCTTCACGTCCACGGGTGAGAGCAGCGCGGAGGTGTAGGACTCATAATGAGCGGGGGAAAGGGGCATGCCTCTGAGGTTCCCGAAATCGATGATGTCCGCCAGGTGCGCATACGTCTTGTGCTCCCCCTGCCACGGCGCGCGGAAGAAGAGCACCGTTGTCTCCACCGGATGCGGCGAGTACACCGGTTTGACCTCCAGCCCGTCGATGCTGTTCCACTGGCCGGGAGCAAGGTCGTTGATCTCGAAGTAGGTGCCAAACTCCCCGGGTCGGATGCCCATGATGGCCGCAAGCTTCTTTTCCGCGCTGGCGCGGACGTACGGGGTGGCATAGTATTTCAAGCGGCGGTCCATGTGGATGAGGGAGGTGAACCCCGCGAAGTGATCGTCATGGACGTGGGTCTGGAAAATCCCTTCCAGGTCGTTCACGTTGACTCCGAGGGCCACGAGTGATGCGCGGATGTTCGGCCCCGCGTCAATGAGGTAGAGCTTGCCCTTGAAGCAGATGATGCTCCCCATGCAGGGCTTGTCGATGTTCCAGCCATCCCCCTCTCCCACGTGGATCACCGAAAAATACTCACGGCTGATGCGGGCGGGGCTCAAGGAGTAGGTCGGGCCGTACTCCTGGTCGGGCCCCAGGTTCAGGTCAACGTCCACCGACTCTCCGCGGTGGCGTATCTGGAACCTGTTGATCCCACGCCGTCGGACGGTGACACCCGGAACAATCTCCGCTGCCTGCTTGCCGATCACCCGCATGTCCAGGAGCTCCTCGGTGCGCAGGATCCTGTCGAATGCGAAGCGCAGCTTGATTCGCATCATCTCCTGCGCCTCCGCCTCTCCAACCCCCGCCTCCCGCAGCTCCTCCAGGGAGGCCAGCCCATAGTTGCCTCGGAAGATGTATTCACTCTGTGACCGCACCTGGTCTTCCGCTCCCATCAGAAGAGGCTTGCGTCCAGTGTTGTTGGGGTGGCCCGGGAGAAGCATTCCCTGGCGGTAGAGCATCTGCAGGACGGGGAACTCAGCCAGGTTGGCGATGCTTCCTCGCTGGAGCGGCGTATCGGACAGAAGAATGGCGTTCGGCCCTGTCTCAAAGGAAACACCACCGTTCTTGACGGGGGAAATGAGACCCCGCTTCATGAGGTGCTTCACACTGTCCGCCGGGCAGCCGCACTGGATTCGAAGGTCCGCCTCGGGAATCGAGACCCAGAGGAGGCCGTTTGCGACTTCTCTTTTTTCCATTCTGAATCAAATATACGTCCGGCAAGGGGCGCATGTCACATCTCTTGTTTTTCAATCCACGCGCGCGCTCAGGGCCCGGGGAATGCCGAGCCGGGCGGCCCGTCTCGTTGGGAGCAGCGCGCCCGTAAGGGCGCTCGCCAGGCTGACGGCGCTTGCAAGGAGGAAGTCGGACAACCGATAATCGCCGGTAAAGCGGTGGCCGAACGGTATGGGCATTTCCAGGGGGGTGCTCGAGAAGTCAACGCCGACCGCCCCCATGTACCACGCGAACAACCCGCCAAGGACGCAGCCAACGACGGCCGCGGCGAGAGCGATTGAGGCCGCCTCCGCCAGAAAAAGCAGGGACAGTTGCGAGCGACGGATTCCGATGGCCCGCAACGTGCCAATTTCCCGCGTGCGCTCGTGAACTGCCATGGACATCGAGTTCACGATTCCGATGACCACAAGCAGGAAAATGACGACGAAAATGATCCAGAACCCCCCCGCGTCGGCGGAGGTGGCTGACACGATGACCGGGGCAAACCTTCGCCACGGGTACGCAGTGTCACCGGTTCCGCGCAGGAGGCCGCTCACGGAGGCAAGAGCGGAAGACTCCGAGACTCCGGCTTTCAGGCGGACCACAAGGCGCGTCGCCGCGCCCGGGATCCCAAGGAGCTGGCGGGCTGTGGCCAGGTCTACAAGGATGAGGTTCTCATCCAGAGACGTCAACCCGAAGCGGAAGATGCCGGAAACAGGAAGCTCCACGAAGTTTTCGACGGAGTAGCGGTCTATCGCGGAAAGGGCTACAAGCTGGCCGACCTTCACGCCAAGCTTCCTCGCGAGGGGCTCGCCAATGAGGAGGCCTTGCCCCCCTGACGGGATCCAGGCGCCCTGACGGACGAACAGGGGCGTGGTCGTCACCCGCGCCTCGGCCGCGGGATCCACGGCCCTGCCCAGGACGCGGACCGAGCCCGCCGCCGATCCAACCGTCGCGCTGAAGTCGACTCGGGGAGCGACCGCCATTACAAAAGGCTCCCCGGCAATCCTCTCTGCCACGGCCGCCGCATCCGGGATGGAAAGATCAAGGGGAAGTCGGCGTTCCTGATCCAGGTACCCGCGCCGGAGGACCTGGAGGTCGCCCGTTTCCAGCTTCTTCACCCCTTCGTAGATTGTCGTGGAGTAGCCGCGAATCCACCCCAGGCCGATGATCATGACGGCGACGCCAAGCCCGAGAGCGATGATGTTGAGCGCGCTGCGTCGGGGATTCCGCGTGATGTTTCGAAGCCCCATCGTGAACAGCCCCATCTCAGGCTCCCTGCTCGAGGGACTCGAGCAATCGCATGCGCACACTCACCGACGCTCCGTACAGGTAGCCCAACGCGGCTATGAGGATGCCGGCGGCGAAGACCGTCAGCGCGCTTTTGGTGGTCACGACGAAGTAATAGGCAGCGGAGGTGCCCAGCACCTGGGAGAAGGCTCCGATCTCGAGGCCATGCACCTGGAGGTACAGGGCCAGAGGCAGTCCGACGGCCATTCCGAGCAAACTGCCTGCGAGACCCAGCACGAGGCCCTCTTCCATGAGGATCCAGAAAAGCTGGCGCCGCTTCAGCCCGATGGCCCTGAGAGTCCCGAAGGTCGGGATGCGTTCGAATATGGTCATCAGGATGCTGCTTGTGATCACGGTGGCTGCAACCAGCGCAATGATCACGTCGATCACGGTCGCGTAGATGCTGCCGAGGTTGATGAGCGAGACCAGCCCGCTCTGGATGTCGCGCCAGCTCTGCAGAACGGGCTTCTCATGGGAAAAAAGCGCGGAGAGATCCCGCGCAACCGTGGCCGCCTCGTCCGGGTTCTTGAGCGTGAGACGGAGCTCCGAAGCGCTGTGAGAGATGTCCAGGAGCCCCTGCGCTTCGCCAAGGTCGATGAAGAAGGAGTCCTCATCCGTCTGCTCGACTCCCGTGGAGAAGATCCCTGTGACCCGGTAGCCCAGGTAGTAGGGGCTGCCGCTGGAGTCTTGCACCAGCACGATGACCTGATCCCCGAGCCCCAATCCGAGCAGCCGCGCGATGTCGGACGAGATGGCGACGCCACGGCTCCCCGGCATCGCGCCCGCCGGAAGAAACGAGCCTGCGAGCATGTTCTTCCGCACGTTGGCAAAGAACCCGGTAGTCGGTTGGACGGCCTGGCCGACCATGGCAACGTTTCTGTCGCCGTTGACCAGGAGAGCGCCGAACTGCAGCATCGGCTCTATCCCGGCGAGCCGTGGCGCCACGGTGAGGTCCCTTTCGATTCTGCGAATCATCCCTTGCGGGTCGCGCAGGAGATACGAGATCGAGTACGGATCCAGCCGATCCTGCCATCCCGCGGCATGGATCTGCAGGTGACCCGTCCCTTGAAGGAGGTTCTCGAAGAACGACACGCGCAGTCCGCCCAGCATCCCCTCCACGAAGACCATGACCATGACGGACAGCGCAACGGAGGCCGCGATCACCGCGCTCCGGCGTGGGTGGCTGAGAATACTCAGGACGGCGAGCCGCAGGAAGAACATCAGGAGGCCTCCGGGCCGTTTTCCAGCTGACCGTCTTTGAGCCTGATCAGCCTGCTGGCAAACCTGAGGATTGCCGGATTGTGGGTGGAGAAGATGAAGGTCACCCCTTCATGCTCGTTCAGGCCCTTGATGACCTGGAGGACGTCATTTCCCGTTGCGCTGTCCAGGTTCGCAGTCGGTTCGTCTGCAATCACGATATCAGGATGGTTGACCAGCGCGCGGGCAATCGCGACTCTCTGGCGCTGGCCACCGGAGAGCTCGCCGGGCTTGTGCCTGCGAAAGCGCGCAAGGCCGACGGTCTCGATGAGCGCGTCTGCCGAGCGCCTTCGTCCGCCTGCCGCAACCCTTGCGAGCACCATCGGAAGCTCCACGTTTTCGCGCACGGACAGCACGGGCACAAGGTTGAAGGTCTGGAAGATGAAGCCGATGCGGTGCAGCCTGATGTCCGCAAGCTCGGCATCGGAGAGGACGCTCACGTCGCTTCCTCCGAAGAGGACCTTCCCGCGCGTCGGGCCGTCAATGCAGCCCATCATGTTCAGGAGCGTCGTCTTCCCGCAGCCCGAAGGGCCGACAATTGAAAGAAGCTCTCCCGGCTCGACGGAAAGAGACACTCCCCGGATTGCGTTGATGATGGTGTCGCCAAGCCTGTAGTCCTTTGCGGCATTCTGAAGCTCAATGAGCGGCATCGCACCTCCTAGAAGTGAACAACCACGCCGGCGCTGGCGGCGAGCCGCAGGGGCGAGCTGCCGAACTCAGTGCCGCTGTCCTGCCCCCACGCGGTGATGGCGCGGGCAAACACGTCTATTCCCTCCAGGCTTGTCCAGCGAAGCTCTGCCTGGAGCGCCAGGCTCAGGTCCTGGAGGTTGATGAGGAACGCGGCGTCTGCAGAGAAAAGCCTGCTCAGCGAACCGTTGACCGAGATTGCCCCGTAGTGCTGGCCGAGGGAAGGGATCACCTCCCCGCTTTCAAACCAGGCGCTTTGCGCCACGGATCCCAGGAGCGTCCCTGACAGAGACCCGGGGCCCGGTGCAGCGGACAAGGCGGAAAGGAGATTACCGAGGAATTGGGCCGCCTGCGACGGATCGTATCCCGTGCTGTCATAGAGGTACTCGACGGTCGCTGTCACAGAGGCTGTATCCGTTGCGGCTGTCCGCTGCAGCCCGAATGTAGCGATTGGGAATGCCCTGCCGAAGCCGGGGCTTGCATACGTTCCCCCGGTTGCGGGTAGAGGTCACTGTTGAGCAGCTCCACGGCGAGCGCTCCGTCCACGATGAACCCCAGGACATCGAGGGAAAAGTCGACCGTGGGCCGCAGCACTCTTTGCCATTGCCATGTGACCCCGGCGTGCAGGTCCAGGTCTCCCACGAAGTCTTCGACGTACACGGCGTACCGCAGTCCCAGCCAGGGAATGGCCGTCGAGGGCAGGTAGGGAGCGAGGAAGGGAAGCGACGTGGCGATGCTGGCTGCAGTGGGCCAGGCAAGGCCGGGAAGCTGCGCAAGGCCGGCAAACGCCGTGTCAAAGCGGACACTCGCTGTGATGCTCAGCGAGGCCGAGGGAGAAAGGGAGGTCGTGATGCCATAGAAGCCTTCTGAGCGGTTCTGGGGGTTTACCGGCGGATTGATCCTGTCTCCGGGAAAGAAAGCGTACCCGGTTCCCCAGGAAATCCTCTGCTTGCCCAGAACCAGGGTCAGCGCCGGGATGGGGGTGACCGATACGTACGCCTGAAGGAGATCGTTCTGCGCTGAGCCTCCGTCGGACCCCTGCCACCAGAGAACTGAATCTGCCACAGAGAGCTGCCCGCGGTCGAAGGTAAGCCGCTCGTTCAGGTCCAATTCCGCCTGGCCGGTCATCAGCTCGGAATCAGCGCCCAGCCCGATGGCCCCGGCGAGCGCAGGGTCCCGCGCGGAAAGGAAATCCTGGCCGAATATCTGCAGGTCTCCGAAAAGCATCTGGTTCTGTGCAGCCGCAGGAGGCAGGGCGAGCACCGTCATCAGGATTGCCGCGCCAGCGCCGACCACTGTTGCAACGGAGCGCTCCATTCCGCTACCGCGTGAGCGCCGCGAGGTTGAACAGGGAGTCCGGCAGCTCTGGCCTGTCCTGGAGGTTTTCTACGGTCAGGATGGACTCCCGGTCGGGCTGATCGAAAGATACCATGCGTATGACGGTTGGGCGCTCACGACCGGCCATTTCGCGGATTCCCGTGAACAGCACGCGCTTGAAGAGGAGGCCCGACTTTGCGTAGTACTCTCCCTTCAGCAGCATGTCATCGCTTGATCGAACCCAGAGGTCCACTTTCGAGTAGGCGACAGTCTCGTTCCGCGCCGTTCCCTCGAGCACGATTGCGGCCACTTCGCCGAGTGCCGGATGATCGAGAGTCTCCGTCCCCCGCAGGCTCATCGTGTACTCGGTCGAATACTGCGGGTCTCCGATATCGCGATTGGAGAAGACGCTTCCCTGGAAGGCCGCTTTTGGGGAGAGCCTGATTGCCTGGCTGGTGCCCGCCTGCGGATTGAACAGCCAAAGGGCGTCCTCTTTCTGCAGGAAACGGATCCCGCGGGACCGGGGAGGCTCCAGCAGCTCGATGCGTGAGCCGACGTTCCTCTTGAAGGTCACCACCATCTCCATGCTGAGGGACTGCCTGCCTGATTCCAGGGTCTGGAGGCTTGCCCGCATGACGAAGGCGTCCGGAAAAACGGATCGCTCGGCCCGACGGATGATCTCATCAGGCAAAAGGGCCTGGGCAGTGAGGAATCGGGGGACAGCGAACCACGCTGTGACCAGGAGAAGGGCAGGGGCGGTGATTCTTCTCATTGCCTGGCTTCACGTTTCGGGACGTTCTGGTGCCTGCCCACCGCAGTAGCCCGTCCAATTCCGTTGAGGATCAGTTCCGTTGAAAGCCTCAACTGTCCCAGATCCGCAAGCGTGCGATCGAATACCCACAGCAGGATGTTGCCTTCGAAGGCGGCCATCAAGGCGAGGGCGATCTTTCGGGAATCCACCCTGCGGAACTCTCCTCCTTCAATTCCCTGATCAATGACTTTTTGAATCCCCTCAATGAATCTCCGGAAGAACTCCTGAAAAGCCTCTTTCATGACGCGGTTTCGAAACGCAAGAGAATAGAACTCGAATGTGATCGGCATCAGTCGCTCCATGCGCTGGATGTCCATGACGATGGATTCGGCAAACCCGATGAGGCGCGTCCGGGCCGGGCCCGCGGCTTCAGCAAGGACCTCCACGCGCTTGAGCTCCGGCCTGAGCAGGCGCTCCAGGAGCGCCAGGATGATTGCGTCCTTGCTCTTGAAGTACCAGTAGAGAAGCCCTTTGCTGAGGCCGGTCTCCAGGACAATGTCATCCATGCGCGCGCCATTGAATCCCTTGTGGGAGAAGACGCGGGCCGCCGCCTCGACAATTTCGGTCCTGCGCTTCTCGCTGACATCCGGTCGTGGTGCCATGCGTGCCTCCGGGAACAGATAACTGACCGACTGGTCGGTCAGTCACAAATATAGGCCGCGCCGCTCGGGGAGTCAAGGAGCTCCCCTCCAACGTGCGAGGTCGGCGCTCTTCACCCTTTCAGGTGAATCCATCCACAAGCGTCTCCAGAGCCGCCAGGTGACCAATGACGGCATCTGGTTGCGCGGACCCGACTCCGTCCGGCGTCGACTCGTATGACCGACCATCGAGGGCCGCCAGGACTGTCATGAATCCGGATCTGGTCGCAGGCCCGATATCGTTGCGCGGATCGTTTCCCACCATGACGGTCTCCTCCTCCCGAAGACCGAGCTCATGCAATCTCCGGCGCGCGTGGTCAAAAAGGGCGGGATCGGGCTTGGCAACTCCGAAGTCGCAGGAGTAGAGGCAAAGGCTGCTCGAGAAGCCGAGGTCCTGAAGGCTGGCGCCCAGGAGGGCATGCAGGAAGACGGGTGTGTAGAACTGCGCGTTTGAAACGATTCCGTGGGTGAGACCCCGACACGCCAGGGCCTGCAGGAGGCGCCGGCAGCCCGGCATTGGCCACGCGGGATGCGTTGCCAGCTCGTACTCCACAATCACCTGCCGGAGATCCTCCGGCGAGCGGTCGGAAAACATCCCGGCCCAGATGCGTTCGATCGAAACCTCCGGGTTCGCCCTTCCGGCGGCGCGCAACGCGGCGTGCTCACGCGCAATTGCGGACTGCAGGCCAGCCTCGAGCTCCGCCACGGTGGTGGTCAGCTCGTACCGTCGTATGAGGGCCTCAAGCTGGCGCCGTTTTGCGGCCGGGCGCGGATGCACCTTACCCACACGCGCGAGAAGCCTTCCATACACGTCGAAAAGCACTGCGCGCGGCTTTCGCGGAAGCCGTCCGGATTCGATTGTTCGCGGGGGAAGGGGTCGGATGCGTTTCGATCCGCGCTTGACGATCGCGAGCAGCTCAGGACCCATGTGACGGAATGGTACTCGGCTATGGCTCCCGCAAGTATCATTCTGGAAATGATTGTTCGGTCGAAGGAATTCGACAGGGTCTGCTTCTCAGTCGAACAGCAGCCTCGCGTATTGCGCGTGGGCGAAGGCAGCCCGCATCCTTTCCTGGATGTCCGCAGGGGGAGCCGCGGATGCGCCTTCCGATGGCCCATCAAATGATTCCAGAATCTGATCGACCCGCGAGGCGTACGCCGAGAGGCCGAAGGATTGTTCGACTTCCCGGGTGCGCGCGCGCGGGCGCTCGGCGAGAAAGGCGTGGAGGCTTTTCGCAAGACCGCCGTTCATGGTCCTCAATGCCGAGCGGAAGTCGGATTGCTCGGCGGCCGCCGCGAGAAGCCGCATCTGCAGCTGTGGATCGAGATAGGAAAAGTCCACGGCGTCCCCCGCAAGGGCTTCGGAAAGCTCGTTTTCGAGCCTCTCCACGGCTTCTGCAGGCAAGAACCTTCGAATACGATGCAGCTTGTCCCGGTATCGAGTCAGAAGAGCCGCTCTTTCAGGAGCATCAAGGGGGCAGGAGAACCCCGCGTAGAAGGAGGCGGGATACCCCTCGTAGAGTCTGCGTGGCCCTGGAATCGTCTCCAGACGGCGCGCCAGGAGTGGAAGGCCCCACTGAAGGGCCTGAACGAAAAGGTAGCCGAAGCCTTCCTGGACTGAGCTGCTGACAACCATGTCGCAGGCCGCGGCCAACTGCCCGACGTTGAGGTCGGACCGACGGATGCCGGTCCCGAGCTCTCCAGGAATGATCCCCGTGTGAAACGCCCTTTCCACAAGGGCGCTGTACGCCCTCTCGGGCGGGAGACGCCGGGAAGCGTGATGATGAGCCGCAGGGGCAGATCCACCAGATGAAGGAGCATGGCGGCTTCCAGGACATTCTTCCTTCTGATGGACCGCACAGGATACAGGAGCGTCTGGTGCAGGGGATTCGCATCAGGGAAAAGCAACGAGCGTATGGCGCGTCTGTCGTCGCCCCACTCCGTCTGGTCAGCGGAAGGGCCGACCGGATTCTCCAGGAGAAAGAGACGGGACTCAGGCATGCCGGCCCCCTTGAGCAGCCCAAGGTCCCTGCGATTGATCAACGCATAGCGTACGCGCGGCCCGCTGGGATACAACGGCAAGGTCACGACCCTTTCCAGCGCGGCAAGGTTGGCATACCTGCCCGCTTCCGGAAAATCGTGAGGCTGCAGAACCAGGCGAGGCCCGTCTGGCAAGCCGGCCAGGCGGAGGACCACCTCCGTAAGAAGCGGATTCTTTCCCAGGTGATAATTGTGAATCCACCAGACCGCGTCGTTTCTGCCGAACCGGGCGAGGAGCAAGTCTGCCAGACCCTGCGTCGACGGTCGAACAGATGCGTAGTCGATCTCGGGAAGGCAATCGATCTCGGCCCGCGCAACGCGCGGCATGTCTTCCGGCACCCTGCCCGCAACCAAGCGTATCCGGGAGACCCGCCGTGAATGCGCCCGCAGGGCCTCGACGCATTGCCCGGATGACGGAGGTCACGCCCCCCGGCAGGAGGTGGTAATGAAATATCACCAGGTCCATCGCTCTAGGAGGTGTTCCACCCGCTCCCGTGTCAATGCTTGCGCGCCGTTCCCCTTGTCTTCCCGCAGCGCCGCGCCCTACAATGCGCTCATGAAGCGCTGGAGGGACCTGCTTGCCTCTGTTGGCAGACTTTTCCGAAGGCGGAGTGTGGGAGGGTCGGCCAAAGCCAGTCGTTCCGAGACCGGCCCGTACGTGAATCGCATTGTATCTGACGCCATTCTTCTCAACGAAATTCCTTCCCCGACGGAGCGCGAGGCCGCCCGAACCCACTATGTGCTTCAGCGTCTCGGTGAGCTCGGATATCCCGAGGCATCGCTGGATGATTTCGGCAACGTTACAGCGGTGGTGCCGGCGCGCGAAAACACTGAAGAGCACGTCCTCCTGTTTGCTGACATCAGGTGCGAGGACTATTCCCCCATCGAGAGCATGACAAGGTTGGAGCCAGACCGGGTCAGGGGGCGGGGGATAGCGGAGACGTCAGTCTCAACTGCAGCCCTCATGGTCCTCGCGGAGTACCTGGCCCGAAACGAAATCCAGTACGAACGCCCGGTGGTGCTACTCTTCACTTCCTTCGACCCGGGCGAACGGGACACCCAGCCCCTGGAGCACTTCCTTCAGAGGTGGAAGGACAACGTGCGCTTTGCCGCACACGTGCGCGGTCTTGAGCTGGGTCACGTTGAAGAACGCCCGCTTGGCACCTGCAAGCTCTCCGTGACGGTCCACGCCGAAGAGCCGGCCGCGGCGGGAAAAGAGCCGGTGGCATCTGCTATCTGGGTTCTTGCCAGCATCGCGAGCAGGCTCGGGAGCATCCGGTGGGACACGCAGAACAACACGTTCCTGAACATGTCGCGCCTGGAGGCCGGTGTCGGCTTCGGATGGTACGCTTCCGAGGGGGTGCTGGAGCTGGAGGTCTTTTCGCCGAGTGCAGCCACACTGGATATTGCGCGCAAGGCGGTCGAGGCAACCATTGCAAGCACCGCGCAGGAGACCGGTGCCTCAGTGGACATCGCGGTCAAGGCGTTTCTTCCCGCCGGCGATGCCCAGATCAATCAGGGTCTTGCGGCCATAGTGAAAGGAGTCTATGAACGGCTTCGCATCAAGGCCCGGCCCGTGTCTCTCCCCGGTTATGCTTCCTTTCTCAACTCCTTCGGCATCCCCGCAATCACCCTGGGGGTCACCACCGGCGCCAAGACGTATGCTGAGGAGTTCATCCACGTTCGTCCCATCGAGGTCGGCTTCCGGCAGCTTCTTGCCTTTCTGGACGACAGCGCGGGGTGGCGTGGGGAGACGCGCTCATGAAGGGGGAGGGGCGGATTCTCCAAAGCACATTTCATCACAGGGACTTCAAGGACAAGGCGGCGCTGGTGCGCCAGAAGGAGAGCCAGCACCTGAAGGTCTCCCTCGCCTTTCCCACGCTGAACGAGGAAGCCACCATAGGCAAGGAGGTGCTCGTCCTGAAGACGGAGCTCATGGATCGTTTCCCCCTCCTGGACGAGATTGCAGTCATCGACTCGGGTTCGAAGGACCGCACCCGGGAAGCTGCAGTGGACAACGGCGCCCGCGTGTTTTCCTCCGCTGACATCCTCAAGAAATATGGCACCTACCGCGGCAAGGGGGAGAACCTCTGGAAGAGCCTGTACGTCCTTGCGGGCGATATCATTGTCTGGATCGACGCGGACATCAGCAACATAGCACCGAAGTTCGTGTACGGGCTGGTTGGGCCGCTCCTGCGGGACCCGCGCATAGCCTACGTGAAAGCGTTCTACGAGCGGCCCTTCCGCGTCGCGGGGGAGCTCATCCCCGCCGGCGGAGGCAGGGTGACGGAGATACTGGTTCGCCCGCTGTTCTCCCTTTTCTACCCAGAGCTGGCGTGCCTCGTTCAGCCTCTCAGCGGCGAGTACGCGGGAAGGCGCAGCTTGCTGGAGTGCCTGCCCTTCTCCGTGGGCTACGGAGTCGAGTTAGGGCACCTTGTGGATATCTATCACCAGGCGGGGATCGAGGCCCTGGCGCAGGTCAACATGGATCGCCGGGTGCACCGTAATCAGCCCCTCACGGCGCTTGGCAGGATGTCCTTCGGCATCCTGCAGACTTTCCTGGGGAGGCTGGAGAAGTACGGGGAAGCACGAATGCCCCATGAAATGGGCCTCCATCACTTTCTCGTATCCTGCGAGGAAGAAGCTCCCCGTGTCGACAAGGCAGAAATCCTTTCCATCGAGCGGCCGCCCATGATGGAAGTGCAGGAATACCTGGACAAGTTCCACCCGGCGCCGAAGGGATGACGCACATCGCTTCCCTCATCGAGTTCCAGATGACCTTTCTCCTCTTCATCGCGCTGGCCGGATACCTTGCTTGCCGCCCGCGTGAACCAGTCCGCGGTCATCGGCGAAATCCTGGTTGGGCTCCTCGTTGGACCCAGCGTGCTGGGGATCATTACCTACACTGACTTTGTCAGCAGTATTGCGCACCTGGGAGCCGTGATCCTGCTGTTCGTCGTCGGCCTGGAGTTCCGCCTGGAGGACATCGCGAAGCCCAGGTACGCGTTGATCGCGGGCTGCGGCGTCGTTGTCCCGTGGATCCTGGGCTATCTTGTCTCTCTTCTCTTCGGTTTTTCTTTCGGGAGCTCCGTCTTCATAGCAACGGCCCTGACCGCAACGAGCATCGCCATCACCGCGAATGTCCTCAGAGAGACGGGGAAGCTGAAGACGGACGCCGCGCGGGCGATCATCGGGGCAGCGGTCATTGACGACGTGCTGAGCCTCCTGGTGCTGGCGGTGGGGAACGGTCTCGTCGCGGGAGATATCTCCGCAGTCACTCTTGCCGTCGTTTTCGCAAAGGCGGCCGCGTTTCTCGTGGTTGGTGGGCTTGCGGGCCATTTCGGGCTGCGAAAGCTCCTTGCGCTCGTAGATTCAACGAGGTTCACGCGCCGTTACCCCGAGGTCACTTTCATCTTCGCAACCATGCTGGCTTTCCTGTACGGGATGGGCGCGGAGCTCATGGGGTTGTCAGCCATTGTCGGGGCCTTCATTGCCGGCGCGTCCCTCGCGGGCGTGACCGTCCGCAACGGGAAAGACCTCTCCCGGGGCTCCGAATCCCTGATGGTCATCTTTTCCTCGATCTTCTTCGTGTCCCTGGGAATCCTGGCAGATGTCAGAACCCTCGACCTGAGGATCCTGGTCTTCCTCCTCGTGCTGACCGCTGTCGCATTCGTCTCCAAGCTGATCGGCTGCGCCGGAGCCGCGCTCCTGTGCCGCAGCTCGCCGCGGGACGCCGCAATCATCGGCTTCGGCATGGCACCGCGCGGCGAAGTAGCAATGATCATCGGACTGATCGGCCTTGGCAACGGACTGATCGGCCAGGAGGTGTATGTCACTATCATCCTCATGAGCCTCCTGACGACCATCATCACGCCTGTTCTTCTGCGCAACTGGCTGTTCGGGCGCGTCGGGGATTCACTCCCGGTCAAATAACCTCTACGGGAGCCGGAGCGCGAAATTCTACAGCGAAAACATGGTCCTTCGACGGCGCTTCAGCGAAGGATCAGCTACCATCTTCCTGTGGCACAGTTCTATTTTCTTTCCGTTGCGTTGAACCTTGCCGCGAGCTTCGCCCTCGCGGGCGGGTTCTTCGGCGAGAAGATGCCTCTCCTGAGGTGCTTTGCCGAGCTCACGAGCAGGAAGAGCTCTCGAATAACGATTGGAGTCGCCGCGCTTGCGGTCGGGATCATCAAGCTGTTCGTCCTGTCTCCCGGTGAGCACATCCTCATCATCGGGGACCTTCTTCCGGCGGTGACGGGGATGGTCATCGGCGCTGTCCTGCTTGCCGAAGTCAATCCGGGCAGGGTGGAAAAGGCCGGAGAGCCCATTCGCAGGATTTCGGCAACCGCACTGACGTACCGGGTGCCCCTCGCCATCGCGGGAATCGTGGTGGCGGTTCTGCATTTCCTTTTCCCGGCCCTGGCTGTTCTTTGATGCGTGACACCGAGCGCCACGACAGATCTTTGAACGTCGGGTTCATTTCGACGCGTTTCAAGGGAACCGATGGCGTCTCCCTGGAGGCCGAGAAATGGGCATCAATCGTGCGGGAGTTCGGGCACAAGGTGTTCCGGTTCGCCGGCGAGCTCGACCGGGATGCGCAGTCCAGTATGCTCGTGCCGGAGGCGTTTTTTGGCCACCCCGCCGCGGAGGCGCTCACGCGCGCGCTGTTCAGCGCGCAGAAGCGCAGCCGTCTGCTTACCAACGCGCTGCACAAGCAGAAGGATTTCCTCAAGGACAAGCTCTACGAGTTCATCGACCGCTTCGATATCGACCTGATGATCCCCGAGAATGCATTGTCAATCCCGATGCACCTCCCGCTCGGAATGGCGCTTACGGAGCTCATTGCGGAGACAGGGATCCCGACGATTGCCCACCACCACGATTTCTCCTGGGAGAGGCCGAAGTTTCTCTCCAACGCGTGCCAGGATATCCTGAACATGGCATTCCCCCCGGGTCTCCCCTCGATCCGGCACGTGGTCATCAGCACGATAGCGCAGGCGGAGCTGGCGGCTCGACGGAGCGTCGCCGCAAGCGTCGTCTATAACGTGATGGACTTCGAAAAGAAGCCGCCCCGTCCCAGCGAGTCAGACAGTGAGTTTCGCGCGGCCATGGGGTTTGACAAGGACGACCTGCTGATTCTCCAGCCGACCCGCGTCGTTCAGCACAAAGGCATCGAACAGGCCATCTCCCTGATCCGGATGTTGAACCTTCCGAAAGCCCGGCTGATAGTGTCGCACTCGCTCAACGACGAGGGCCCCTCCTATGCCGAATGGCTCGAAAAATGGGCACGCCGGGAGGGGGTTACCCTGAACTTCATATACGACAGGCTTCAAGAGGACTCCGCGCGAGAAGGATCCGGCACGCAGCTCTATTCGTTGCGGGACGTGTACCCTCACGCGGATCTTGTCACATATCCGAGCACGTTTGAGGGTTTCGGCAACGCATTCCTGGAGGCCGTCTACTACAGCAAACCGATCCTTGTGAATCGCTATCCTGTGTTCATTGTCGATATTGAGTCGAAAGGCTTCGACGTCGTCGCGATGGACGGGTACCTGACAGACTCGGCGCTTGCAAAGGTCAGGGAGGTGCTGACTGATCCTGAGCGGCGCCGGCGCATGGCGGAGAACAACCTCGCGGTGGCGCGAAAGCATTTTTCCTTTCAGATCCTGCGAAAAGAGCTGGCCAGCCTGATTTCAAGTTTCTTCGGGATATCCCCGCCCGAAGGCGTCTTCGGTCGGCTGTTCCGGTGGGGATGAGATACTCTCAGGAGGTGCATTCATGGCGCAGTTTTATCTTCTGTCCGTCCTGTCGAACATGGTCGCGGGGCTGACGCTGGCGGGGGACTACCTGGGAGAAAAGATCCCCTTCCTCGCCTCGTTCAAAAACCTGCGCGCAAACAGGCCGGCCACGGTGACAATAGCCATCGTGACGGCAATCATCGGGCTCATCAAGCTCATCGTGCTCTCACCGGGCGAGACCGTCCCTGTTGTCGGGGACCTTCTGCCCGCCCTTACGGGCATTGGCCTCGGGGGCATTCTCCTCGTGGAGGCGTTCCGGCAGAAGGTCGAAAGCCAGGGAGAGTCTCTGAAGAAGATCTCAACGGCGGTGCTCACCTATCGTGTTCCTGTCGGGATTGCCGGTGTGGTGATCGCCCTTGTGCACTTTCTGTTTCCCGGCGTGGTGATTCTCTGAAAGCCGGGGAGGGTGTTCCCACCGCCGCCCCTCGGCAGGCTAATCTGCCAGTGCGGCCTGCGCCCGCAGGAGGTCGTGGAGCGTGACCACGGAAACCACCTCCCGAGTCGACTCGTCTCGAATCAAGACCATTCCTGAGGCGCTTTCCATCAGGAGGGAGCCAACCTCGCGGACGCTCATCTCCGGCGGGCATTCCACCGGTGGAGCCGCACGGGGAACCGTGTTAGCCGCGACGGCACTTTTCATGTCCTGGCGCGTGACGATGCCGGCCAACTTTCCGTTGATCATGACCGGGAATCGTTGATACGGGTATGACTCCAGGTAGCTTTCCATTGTTGCCCTGTCAAGGTTCGGCAGGATCACGGGTCGTGTGCGCGCGATCTCCGAAACGGCGAGCTTTTGCCAGCTTCCCAGGTCTCGCGGCGGCTTGATGCGGATGAGCTCGTGGCCGTCCTGGAGGAGCAGTGCGTCATAGAAGTTGTGCCTGCCGCCCAGCCGGGAGATGGCCTGGCTCACAATGGAGCAGAACATGAGCGCCGGGACCATCGAGAACTGGTGGGTCATCTCAAAGACAATGAGAAGAGCGGTCAGGGGTGCGCGCACCACTGCGTTGAAACACGCGCTCATGCCCACGGCGGCAAGGACGATCTTGTCGGCCGCCGTGAGAGGCAGCCAGATGCCCGGCGACCCCCGCGAAGAAGAGTCCCGTCATGCCGCCGAGGAACAAGGTCGGGGAGAAGATCCCGCCGCACCCTCCCCAGCCGTAGGAGGCGATGGTGGCAATGAACTTGGCCACCACGAGGGGACCGGCGATCTGCCAGACGAGCCTGTTGTCGAGGGCAAGAGAAAGATCGTTGTAGCCCAGACCAAAGACCCCGGTGTGCCCGTTGAGGAGGAAGATTGCGCAGCCGAGAGCCCACGTGACGAGGGCTCCGCAGAGAGGCCGAAGCCACGCTGGCAGGCGGCTTCGCTCGCGAACTCGGGAGCGAAGCGAAAGGGTGAGGGTCTGGAAGGCGACGCCGATCAGGGATGCGGCGGCCGCAACGAGGGGGAGGATCAGGTACATGAGCCACGTGATGCCTTCCACGGAAGGAAGAGTGAAGGCCGGCTGCCGTCCCAGGAATGCCTGGACGATGAGCGCCCCGAGCACGGCGGCCAAAACGACTCCGCCCAGGACCCGGCTGCCGAACTCGTTGTTGAGAAGCTCTTCCAGGACGAAGGTGATGGCAGCGAGCGGAGTGTTGAACGCCGCGGCGAGGGACGCCGCGGCGCCGGTGGCTGTCGACAACCGCCTGCCGGCTTTTGGAACGCCTATGGCGGCCGCAAGGTTCGAGGCTATCCCCCCTCCGACGAAGACGGACGGTCCTTCCCGCCCAAGGCTCGTCCCTCCTCCCAGGGTCAGGACCCCGCCAATGAACTTCACGATGATCGATCTCAGGGGGAGGAATCCGAGGTCCTTCCAGTAGGCGGCCTTGAGCTCCGGTACCCCGCTGCCCGCGGATTTCGGGCTGACCTTGTTCATGAGGAGTCCCGCGCCCGCCGAGGTCAGCGTGACCACCAGAAGGCTCCCGAGCACGAACGTGAGGACCGGTCCCGTGGACAACCTCTCTATCGTGACCCGGAACAGGAAGTTGGTGAGCCACAGAAAGGCAACCGCGGCGACGGCCGCGCCTGCGGCAAACAGCAGCGTGTTGAGAATCCCCCGGGTGTTTTCCGGGATGCTTCGCAGCTTCGACAGGGATAGTTCCATTGCCACCCATTAAATCAGATTCATTTTCATCGCGGCAATACCTGGTCGTCGTACGGCTTGCGAACGCGTGTCGAATTCCTTCGACCTCGCGTCATTGAATGATTCGAGGGAAAAATCATTCTCTCGATGATACCTCCATGGTCTGCGTGCCCGTACCCTTGGTGCATGGGACGTACAAGTCCGACCCGTCGGAAAACCACGAGCGAAGGGGATGGGACGTGGAGGAGCGAATTGCCGAATGCGCCAAGAGGATCTGGGTGCTTCTGGAGCGGACGCAGGAAGTGAACATCCTGCGCCTCTCGGAGCTCCTGGGAGAACGGAACGTGATTGCCTACCAGGCCCTGGGATGGCTGGCACGGGACAGGAAGATACACTACGCGCAGAAGGGGAGCCAGATTTTCATATCGCGAGATGAAGGGGAGGCCGGTGCGCCTCCTGATCGAAGATCGTCAAGGAGGGAAGTGTGAAGAAAGGTACTCTGAGCTTTCTTGGAGCAGCGGGGGCTGCGATAGTGCTTTCGGTGGTGCTTCTGAGCTGCCAGACAGCCAAGCCCAACACCGCCGGGAACTCCATCCAGACCGAGCAGACCGGGCTGGCGCCCAACGGGGACAAGACCCATCAGACCATGGATTTCTCTCTGGTGTTCGCCAACCGGGATGCGATCAAGACGTGGAAGGTGGAGATGGCCACGGGGTCTGGTCCGCAGAAGCAGTGGAGCGGGGACGCGAAGAACCTGCCCTCCACGTTGAGCTGGGACGGGAAGAGCGAGGCTGGGTCCCTGGCGCCGGAGGGGAACTACACGGCGAAGCTGACGGTGGACTACGGCAGCGGGACCCCGGTGGCCACGGCTGAGAGCAGCTCTTTCGTGCTGGATATCACGCCTCCCACGGGCAGCGTGAGCTTCAACCCGCAGCAGTTCAGCCCTGATGCGAGCGGCGCGGTGCAGCCGGTGACGGTGACGATCAAGGGCACCTCGAAGGCGGCGAAGATGGACAGCTGGTCCATGGACATCACCGACCCCGACGGGAAGGTGTTCCGCAGCTTTGACGGGAAGTGGCCCACCACGGACGTCACGTGGGACGGCAAGTCATCCAGCGGCGACGTTGTGGCCTCCGGGGCCTCGTACTCCGCGATGGCGACGCTGCGGGACGAGTTCGGACTGACAGCGCAGGTCAGCGGGGCAATCGGGGTGGGAGGGCCCGCGGCCCAGGCGCCCGGGCAGGCGCCCGGGACGTTCTCCGTGACCCCCATGACCGCGGGGTTCTCCCCCAAGGGGACGGTGACGGTGGAGAAGCTGGAGGTGGCCTACGGGAAGAGCGAATCGGTGCAGAGCTGGAAGCTTGAGATCCTGGATGGCAGCGGCACCGCGGTGAAAGCGTTCAACGGGGACGGGATGAACATGCCCAAGACGGTGAGCTGGGACGGCAAGGGGGACAGCGGGACACTTTCCCCTGAGGGCAAGTACACGGCGCGGCTGTCGGTGGACTACGGGAGCGCCTTCGCGCCCGGCACGACCACCAGCGACAGCTTTGTGCTGGACATCACGCCTCCCACGGGGAGCATCGCGCTGTCGGACCCGTTGTTCTCCCCCATCGAGGGCTCGCCCACCATCACGCTGACGGTGAACGCCACATCGCAGCTGGCGAAGATCGACAGCTGGCGCATGCAGATCAACGATCCGGAGAACCACCTGTTCATGGCGTTCGAGGGGAAGTGGCCCACCAAGGACGCGGTGTGGAACGGGAAGAGCATCAAGGGTGAGATGGTGCAGTCCGCGGAGGACTACCCGGTGGTAGCCATGGTGAGGGACGAGTTCGGCAACCTCGGGGAGCTGAAAGCCACGGTGCCCGTGGACATCCTGGTGGAGAAGACGGCAACAGGGTTCCGGATCCTGAGCTCGCGCATCTTCTTCAAGGCGTACACGGCAGACTACCAGGACGTGAGGCCGGACCTTGCCAGCCAGAACATGAAGCGGCTGAGCGACATGGCAGCGAAGCTGAAGAAGTTCCCCAACTACAAGATCAAGCTGGTGGGGCACGCGGTGAAGATCCACTGGGACAACGCGACCCTGGGGGACATCGAGCAGCGCGACATCCTGATCCCGCTGTCGCAGGCGCGCGCTGAGGCGATCAAGAAGGCGCTGGTGGACAGGGGACTGAACGAGGCGATGTTCAGCACCGAAGGGGTGGGGGCATCGGACCAGCTGGTTCCTGACAGCGACCTGAGCGACAGGTGGCAGAACCGCAGGGTGGCTTTCTTCCTGGAGAGGTAAGAGCACAAGCGGTGCAACAGCAGGGGCCGTCCATTCCACGGAAAGGACGGCCCCTTTTTTTTCAAGCGGGTCTGGCCGGACTACTTGTTCATCATCTTCTCGACGGAGAATACAGGACAGTTGACGTCTGCGACGTCCCTGGCAAGCACCATGGAGCTCATGACGGAGCCGAAGCTCATGACCTTGTCGAAGTACATGTTGTCATAGGGGCTGACTGCCCACAACGGGGAGTAGTCCGGGTCCCCCGGCAGGGTTGCCACCACGTTGTGCGTCTGCATCGATCCGGCGACCATCTTGAACCCCGAGGGAGGACCTCCGTTTGCCATGCCGGGATTCACATTGAAGGCAACGTAGATCGGAGAGACCGGCACCGTGCCGTCGGAGGCAACCATGAGAGGCGCCTCACTGAAGTTGAAATACTTGACAACCATATTCCTGTACCAGCCGCTGTGCAGGCCCGTATCGTTCCCGCTCAGTCGGTGGGTGGCGGTCGAGCCGTCCGGGACGACGGGGCAGTTGACGATGGTGCTTGTCGCCGCCATGGGGTAGCCGGCATCCTTGAGCCCCTGAAGGCTCCCGATCGAGTTCGCGATGTAGTCGACGGGAACGGTGACCTTGTATACCTGCCAGAAGTCGTTGTACCCCTTGTCGCCCGGGATCACGTCCACGATGTTGAGCTGGTTCTGGACCGGTGAGCTCTCACCCGCGCGAAACAGGACGTAGATCGGGGCGGGAGTCGTGGACTGCGCGTCGAAGTTGTAGTACATGACGGTCTCCCCGTGCGGGCCGAAGCCCGTGGTCACGAAGGGTGGCTGATCGAAGTCCACCGGCGCGTTGGCCCCGGGCAGGTGGTTCATCGCATCACGCATCTGCAAGTGTCCGGCGGCGGCACTGAATCGATCAATGACCGCCATCCTGGCCGCCATTGGATCCATTGCCATCCTGGCCGCATTCCCGCTCATCATGCCCTTGTCAGCCGTCATCCCCGCGCCGGCCGTCGCGCAGCCGGCAACCGCAAGGACAAGGGTAGGGACGCCGGCGGCCATGAAGCGTCGCACAATCTGCCAAATCTTCATTGCATTCCTCCTGTAGGTGACAACCTAAGGAGGAATGCTCACGGAACTCTCACGAAAGAGTAAAGAGAGTGTTCTCTATATGTGGATTGCCCAGCCCTCCACGGCGCGCATGGCCTCGCAGACGGCCTCTGACAGGGTGGGGTGCGCGTGGATCATCTCCGCAATGTCCTCCGGCAGAAGCTCGGCCGTTCGCCCCAGGAGCATTTCGTGGATGAGCTCTGTCGCATCTGCTCCCACGATGTGCACGCCAATGATCTCCTTGGTCTTCGGGTCGTAGAGGACCTTGACGAACCCTTCCGACTGCTCGACGGCAACTGACTTTCCCGCGCCTCGATAGGGAAAGCTCGCCTTGGCGAAAGCCACTTTCTGTTCAGTGGCTTTCCACTCCGGAAGCCCGAAGCTCGCCACCTGCGGCTCGCAGTAGGTTGCACTCGGAATGGAAAGCAGGTCCAGCCGCGGATGCGGTGACTTGCCGGCCATATGCTCGACGGCGATCTCCGCCTCCTTGAAGGCGACATGCGCAAGGAGCGGCGTGTTGACGACATCCCCTATTGCGTAGATGCCCGGGACCCTGGTCTGGTTGAAATCCCCCACGGGAATGAAGCCCTTCTCCGTCGGGATCCCCACTTTCTCCAGGCCAATGCCGTCCGTGTTCGGAGTGCGGCCCACGACCACCAGGATCTGGTCCGCCTCCACGGTCTTTCGCGTTCCGCTCTTGTCCTCCAGGACAACACTGACGCCCCCCGCTCCCTTCTGCATGGAGACGGCCTTCGTCCCGGTGTACATCTGGACGCCGCGCTTCTGGAAGGCGCGCGCAAGGACTTGCACTGCCTCCGCGTCCTCGATGGGCAGGATGCGATCCAGCATCTCCACCAGGTGCACCTCCACGCCGAACGCGTTGAACACGTGGCTGAACTCCACCCCGATTGCCCCCGCCCCGAGAATGATCGCCTTCCGGGGCAGCTTGGGAAGCATGATGGCGCCGGTGGAGGAAAGGACCTGCTTCTCGTCGAACTCGAATCCCGAGATCACCCGCGGTCGCGAGCCGGTCGGCAATGACGAGGTTCTTTCCCGTGATCTTTTTTCCGTCCTTCAGGGAGACCTCGTTCTTTCCGGAGATTGTTCCCTCACCGACAATCGTCTCCACCTTGTTCTTTTTCAGGAGGAACTGGACTCCCTTGACCAGCGTATCCGAGGCCTTTCGCGACTTGTCGAAGACATGCGTGTAGTCGAATCCCGCGGTGTCCACGGCGAGCCCCATGTCCCTGAGATTCGGAATGGACCGGAAGAGCTCTGCCTGGTGGATCAGCGCCTTGGAGGGAATGCAGCCCACGTTGAGGCACACGCCGCCCACCTTGTCCCGCTCGATGACCGCCGCCTTGAGGCCGAGCTGCCCAGCGCGGATCCCGGCAACGTAGCCGCCCGGTCCGCCGCCTATGATGAGGACATCGTAATCAAAGCCAGCCATGAGTTTTCCTCCGCCTTTTTTCTGTCTTACGCCAGCGCAAGCATCGGGTTTTCAAGCATGTCCGCCAGCTCCCGCAGAAACGCTGCTCCCACCGCGCCGTCAATCACCCGGTGGTCGCAGGACAGCGTGACGCGCATTCTCTGGCGGATCGCAATAGTATCGCCATCGCCCACCACCGGCTCCTTGCGGATGGCCCCGACTGCCAGGATGGCTGACCCGGGTGGGTTGATGACCGCGGTGAACTCATCTATGCCGGAGGACCCGAGACTGCTGATCGTGAACGTGGCCCCATCGTACTCGGCGGGCTGCAGCTTGCCCGCGCGGGCGCGCTCCACCAGGTCGGCGAGCTCCGCGTCGATTCCCAGGATCCCTTTCCGTCCGCAGTCGCGCACCACCGGGGTGATGAGGCCGTCCGGCTGGGCCACGGCAAGCCCGATGTCCGCGGCCGTGTGCCTGATGATGCTGTCTCCGTTCCAGGAGGAATTGACTTTCGGATGGTGGAGGAGAGCGCGGCCCGCGATTGCCATGAGGAATGCATTCATGGAGGCCTTCTTTTCCCGTCCGGCGTTCAGCTTGGCGCGGGTTGCGAGCAGCTCGTCCATCGTAATGGCAACGGTGAGGTAGTAGTGCGGCGCGCTGAACATGGACTGCGAAAGCCGCCGCGCGATGATCCGCCGCATGCTGGACAGCGGCACAACTTCGTCCCCGGGCCCGGGGTGTAGATTGGCCCCGCGGGCGCCGGGGCAGCGGCCAGGCCGGCGATGGGCGCGGAGTCCAGGTCCCGCTTTACGATCCTTCCCTCCGGACCACTGCCCCGCAGGCTTCGCAGGTCGATTCCCTTCTGCATGGCGATCCGCCGCGCAAGCGGCGACGACTTGATCCTCCCCGCTGTCGAAGGTGCCAGCGCTGCGGGCGCTGTCCGCGTGGCAACCGCACCCGCGGCAACGGTGGCTGCTGACGAGCCAGCGGCAGGCGCCGGCTTCACGGCCGCCGGTTTGGCCTCCGCAAGCAGGGCTGAGAAATCCTCTCCGGGCTTTCCCATGATGGCGATTGTGTCTCCGACCTTTGCCTGGCCGCCTGCGGGGACAACGATCTTGAGGAGAGTCCCGTCCGAGGTGGACTCATAGTCCATGGTGGCCTTGTCCGTTTCGACTTCGCACAAGACGTCGCCGGAGGCGACCGCCTCACCTTCCTTCTTCCGCCAGCGTACCAGCGTTCCCGTCTCCATGGTCGGGGAAAGAGCCATCATGAGGATCTTTTCAGGCATAGAGAACCCTTTTGACTGCGTCCACGATCTTTTCAACCGAAGGCTGCGCGGCGAGCTCCAGGCTGTGGTTGTACGGCATGGGCACATCCTCCCCTGAAACCAGCTCCACTGCGGCGTCCAGGTCATCAAAGCAGCTCCTGGATACGAGCCAGGCGACGTGCGAGCCGACGCTTGCAAACGGCCACGCCTCGTCTATGACCACGCATCGGTTGGTCTTCCGCACAGACTCGTAGATGGCGGCCTCGTCCAGGGGCCGGATGCTCCTCAGGTCCACGACCTCGGCATCGATTCCCTGCGCGGCAAGGGACTCCGCCGCCTCCAACACCATCCGGAGGGGCTTGGAGAAGCCGATCAGGGTCACGTCTTTTCCCGGGCGCTTGATGTCGGCCTGTCCGAGGGGGATCACGAGCTCTCCCTCGGGGACCTCACCCTTCCAGGAGTACATCAGCTCCGCTTCCAGGAAAACCACGGGGTTGTCATCCCGGATGGAGGCCTTGAGAAGACCTTTTGCATCCGCCGGGTTGGACGGGGCGACGACCTTCAGGCCGGGCACGTGGGCGTAGATGGACTGGAGGGCCTGGGAATGCTGCGAGCCCAGGAACTCCGCCGGACCGTTGGGGCCGCGGAACACGATGGGAACGGAGAACTGTCCTCCCGACATGTAGCGCATCTTGGACGCGTTGCTGAAGATCTGGTCCATTGCCTGCAGGGAGAAGTTCACCGTCATCCATTCGACGATCGGGCGCAGGCCCGCCATGGCCGCGCCGATTCCAATGCCCGTGAACCCCTCCTCCGAGATGGGCGTGTCGATGACGCGCTCGGGTCCGTACTTTTCCAGGAGCCCCTGGCTCACCTTGTACGCGCCGTTGTACTGGCCGACCTCCTCCCCCAGGAGAAGGACGCTGTCGTCCCGCGCCATCTCTTCATCGATGGCCGCGCGGAGCGCCTCACGAAAGGTCATGACGCTCATGCGTAGACGTCCTGGTGCAGCGCCGAAAGCTCAGGCTCCGGGCTCTCCTCCGCGAAACGCACCGATTCGTCGCACACGACCTTGAACTCGACATCCATGGCGGAGAAGTCCGCCTCCGTGAAAATGCCGGACTCGATCATGCGCGACTTCTGGATGAGGATGGGGTCCTGCTTCTTGTACGATTCCAGCTCCTCCGGGGTCCTGTATTTGGCAGGGTCGCTCATCGAGTGCCCGCGGTAGCGGTAGGTCAGGACCTCCAGGAAGATCGGGGTGGAGTCCGCGCGGGCGCGCTCCGCCGCGGCTTTCACCTCGCGGTGGACTTCCAGCACGTCCATGCCGTTGACCTGGCTGCCCGGGATGCCGTAGGAGGAGCCCATGACGGCAAAGTCCGTGACCGAGGAGACGCGCCGGAAATCGGTGCCCATGCCGTAGTGGTTGTTTTCGCAGATATAGACGATGGGGAGGTTGTAGATCTTTGCCATGTTGAGGCTCTCGTGGAACGATCCCTGGTGGATGGCCCCGTCCCCGAACCAGCACAGCACAACGCCGCCCTCTTTGCGGTAGCGGATCTTCATGGCCACCCCGGTGGCCACCGGGATCTGGGCGCCGACGATCCCATTGCCGCCGTACATGTGGCGCGCCGCATCGAAGAAGTGCATGGAACCGCCCTTGCCGCGGGAGACGCCGGTGGCCTTCCCGAACAGCTCTGCCATGAGCAGCCGCGGCTCCATCCCGCAGGCGAGCGCGTAGCCGTGGTCCCGGTAGGCGGCCACAACGTAGTCCGTTGCGAGGTTGATGGCGGAGATGGCGCCGACCGCCACCGCCTCCTGTCCTATGTACAGGTGACAGAACCCGCCGATCTTCTTGAGCCCGTACATCTGGGCGGCTCTTTCCTCGAATCGGCGGATGAGGAGCATCGTGCGCAAGAGCTCGACCTGGAACTCGGCGTCACCCCCACGAGCGCCGCTGACGGCGCCATCCCCGGATACCGCGGGCGCCGCCGGCGCGCGCAGCCTTTGTGCCTGCCATGCCCCTTTGCTCCTTCCGCTCAGAAATGGACGACTTCCTTCCTGCCCTCCATTGGCAGGAAGCGTGTGGCGTGCTCCACGACGGTCTCCAGGACGGCAACATCCCTGTCGTCGTGCGCGAGTTTCCAGAACGTCCGCAGGCGCGGGCCGATGACTTCCAGGACCTCCGCCCTGAGGGAAGGATTCTCCACCACATTGATTGCGCCGCGGACGCTGACCACCTCGTCCAGGGATGGGGTCTGGAACATCCATTCCACCTGGGGGTGCGATTTGACCTGCGCCACCTTGGCAAAACGGCCGGCGGTGATTGCGTAGATGGCCCCCGGCCTGTCGCGCAGGACCGCGGGTGTGAGCCAGCGGATGTGAGGCTTGCCTTCCTCATCCACCGTTGCAAGGAGGCCTGTCCTGTGAGCTTCGATGATCTCCTCCACCCTGTTCATCACCTGGCGGCTATCCATATGTAAGGAAGATAGAGAAAACCGGTAGGGCTTTCAAGCATAGCCATGGATACGGAGGCACGGTAGGCGCGGCGTGGGCAGGACGGTATAGTATGCCGCGATGCAGAAGCAGCCCTTCATATGGGAAACGCATGGAATCCACGTGGGAACGGGGGGAGATCACGTCACGCACGGCATCGACGACCTGGACAGCATCGTCGAACAGGCTGTCGCAATCGGCTTTCCGTCCCTGACTTTCATCATCCACACGCCGCGCCTCACGAGGTTCCGCTACGCCAGCGAGCGTGCCACCGACGTCAAGTTCATCCGCGGAGATGCCTCCTATTTCGCCTATACCGACACGATTGCGGGGCTGCGCCGGCGCCACGGGGGGCGCATCGATATCCGCTGCGGCGTGGAGCTCGAGTGGCTGGGCACGGGGCTGGGCATCCAGTGGAGCCGGGCAAAGCTGTTCCAGGCCCACGGCGCTGACTTTGTGGTGAGCTCGGTGCACTTCGCGCCCAACGGCGTGCCCTACGATGGCTCGAAGGAGGACACTGCCAGGCTGATCGAGGAGCGGGGCGGAGTGGAACAGCTCTGGGCCGCGTACTTCGACGAAATGATCGAGATGGTGGACGCGGGCTGGCGGTTCATCTCCGTGGTCGGTCATCTCGATCTGCCCAAGCTCTTCGCTCCGCTGCCTTCCTGCCTCACGGAGGACAACGGCGCTGACACGGAAACCGAGAGGCGGCTCTCCACTCTGCTGGAGATGATCGCGGAGCATAACCTCGCGCTGGACGTGAACCTCGCGGGTCTGCGCAAGGGAGTGGGCATCTACCCGCATCCAAAGATACTGTCGAAGGCGCACACGCTGGGCATCTCGGTTGCAATCGGGACCGACACGCATGATCCCGCGGATCTCGGCAAGGACTACGCTGCCGGCCTGGAAGCCGTAAAGGCGGCGGGTTACCGCTACTACGTTTCCTTCTCCCGTGGCATCCCCGAAAAGCGGCCGCTTTCCCACGGCCTGGAGGGGCAGTTCAGGATCCTCAACCTCGGGACGGAGATCCTCAACCACAGGCTCGCGCGCGAGCGAAGGCTGGAGATTCCGCGGTTTTCCTTCGGGGGGGATTTTCGAGCTCTCGCGAGGGTGTTTCCGGAGTCATCGTCCCTGGGTTCGTTTCACGCTGTTCGCGTTCGAAAGGAAGAGCGGTCGGTTACCATCAGTGATCGGCTCCCCGCGTATCCGGGGGGAGAGACTCGGTACCTGTTCTCCCATCACCGTGACCTGCCCGGGACGCTTGCGATACTGTTGAACACGCTGGCCTCGGAAGAGATCAACCTGGAGACGGCCTGGTTGAACTCTCTGGATGACGGGACCGCGACGGCGTACCTCACCCTTGATGGAACGCAGGAGGCGATTCGAGAAGCGGTGGAGTTCGTCCTGGGCACCGCGGGTGACCGGTTTCTTCGCATCGACACCGAGGTGCATGTCCGGCTTCCCCCCGTCAAGAAGGCCGCGGCGTATCTCCTGGAAGTCGACGGGGTGTGGCTGCCCATGCCCATCTCCCGTCACATGCTCATCACGGTCCACGGAAACCGCCCGGGCGTCCTTCTTGTCCTGCTCTCCGCCCTTGCTTCCCGCAACATCAACGTGGTAGATCTGCAGCTCGGCGCCCGGGGAGAAAAGGGATATGCGGCGCTGGGCGTCGGCGGTGACGAGCGGGATGTCGCCGAGCTTTTGACGCAGCTGGGACCTTCGTATCTCGAAGCGTCCCAAATCGTTCTGGGAGGGTTCCAATGACCATCAAAACATTTCGCGGCGCGGCCCTGCGCCTGTTGCCGTTCCTTGTCGCCGTCCTGCCCGCCTTCCCGCAGGACCAGGGGCTGCCTGACGGCCTGTACGCCGAGATAAGAACCGCCCGGGGGACCATCGTGTGTTCCCTGGAGTACCAGAAGGCGCCCATGACGGTTTCCAGCTTCGTGGGACTTGCCGAGGGGACGCTCATGGCCAACGGGGCTCGAGGGAAGAAGTTCTTCGACGGGCTTACCTTTCACCGCGTCGAGCCCGGGTTCGTGATCCAGGGCGGGGACCCCAAGGGCGACGGGACCGGAGGCCCGGGATACGAGTTCCCCAACGAAACCCGCCCCGACCTGAAGCATGACCGCGCCGGCACGCTCTCCATGGCCAACGCAGGACCGGATACAAACGGGAGCCAGTTCTTCATCACCCTCCGCGCCACGCCGAACCTGGACGGGGGCTACAACGTCTTCGGATACGTGGTGAAGGGGATGGACGTCGTGAACGCAACGCAGAAGGGTGACCAGATGACCAGCGTGCGGATCCTCCGTGTCGGTCCTGCCGCCACGGCGTTCACCGTGACACAGGACAGCTTCAACGCGCTGGTGGCAAAGGCCAAGGCATCTGAACGCGGAGCGGCTCTGGCGTTCATCATGAAGAAATGGCCGAACCTCACGACCACGAGGTCAGGCCTCATGTACGAAGTGCTGGAGAAGGGATCCGGACAGAGCCCTCCTCCGGGAGCCACGGTCAGCGTGAATTACACGGGCATGTTCCTGGACGGAAAAGTGTTCGACAGCACGCAAGCGCGCGGGACGCCGGCGGTCATGCGGGTGGACAGGGTCATCAAGGGATGGTCCGAGGCCCTCCTCGCAATGAATCGGGGGGAGAGGCGCATTCTCGTGATCCCCCCCGAGCTTGCCTACGGAGAGCGAGGGTACCCCGGGGTCATCCCCGCCAACGCCTTCCTCGTGTTCGACGTGCAGCTGATCGACTTCTGACCTGTTGACACGACACGCCCGTCCCGCGTATATAATGGCCGTGATGAGAAATGTCCGTGCGCTGGCAGTCAACCTGAACTGGTGGTGGTGGATCACGGGGAGGAAACCGCGGTCCGCCTGAAAAGGCGTTTCAGCACAGGAGACCGCAAGCGGTTACCCTCCCCTGAGCAAGAGGGTGACCGCCTGCGGTTTTTTCATTGAAAGACCCGGGCCATGGCCCGGGTCTTTTTTTGAAGCAGGACTGGTGGCGGCCGTGAGCCGCGGCAAAGTCTTTTTCAAAGGAGTCTCTCATGACGGACGACAGGATCTTCCAGCTCCCCACCCGGGAGATACCCAAGAAGTGGCTGAACATTCAGCCGTCCCTTCCCGAGCCCCTCCCCCCCATGCTCAACCCCGCGGACGGCAAGCCTGTCCCGCTGGAGGCCTTTACCCCGCTGTTTCCCATGGGACTGCTGGAGCAGGAAGTGTCCCAGCAGCGGGAGATAGCCATTCCGGATGAGGTCCTCAAGGTGTACTCGCTGTTCCGCCCCACGCCGCTCATCCGCGCAAAGTTCCTGGAGGAGGCGCTGGGCACCCCCGCAATGATCTTTTTCAAGAACGAGAGCGTGACTCCCACCGGCAGCCACAAGCCCAACACGGCCATCCCCCAGACCTACTACAACCAGAAGGAAGGCGTGAAGAAGCTGGTGACTGAAACAGGCGCCGGGCAGTGGGGCAGCGCGCTCGCTTTTGCCGGTGCTCATTTCAATGTCGAGATCAACGTATTCATGGTCCGCGCGTCCTTCGAGCAGAAGCCGTATCGCAAGATCATGATGGAAAGCTACGGGGCGAAGGTGCATCCCAGCCCTTCGAAGGAGACCCAGATCGGCAGGAAGCTCCAGGAGGACAAGAAGAACATGCCCGGCTCCCTGGGCATCGCGATCAGCGAGGCCGTGGAGGTCGCGGCCACTTCAAAGGGAACGGTGAAGTACTCCCTCGGCTCCGTGCTGAACCACGTCCTCATGCACCAGACCGTCATTGGTCTGGAAGCGCGCGCCGTGCTGGAGGACCTGGGGCTCATGCCGGACATCATCATCGGCTGCCATGGGGGAGGGAGCAACTTCGGCGGCATTTCCCTTCCCTTCATGGAGGACAAGATCACCGGGAAAGAGGAACATCGAGTTCGTTGCCTCTGAGCCGCTGGCGTGCCCGTCGCTCAGCAGAGGGATCTACGCGTATGACTTCGGAGACGCGGGAAAACTGATACCGCTGGCCAAGATGTACACCCTGGGTCACGGGTTCATTCCGCCCGCGGTCCATGCCGGCGGCCTGCGCTATCACGGCGCCGCCCCCATTGTGTCGCTCCTGGTGAACAAGGGGCTTATCCGCGCCGAGGCGCTGCGGCAGAAGGAGACGTTCGAAGCCGCGGTGCTCTTTGCCCGCACCGAGGGCATCATCCCGGCGCCGGAATCCGCGCACGCCATTGCCTCGGCAATCAGGGCGGCAAAGAAGTGCAAGGAAACGGGGGAGAAGAAGGTGATCCTCTTCAACCTCTCGGGGCACGGTCATTTCGACATGTCCGCGTACGAGCAGTACTTCGCGGGCAAGCTGGAGGACTACGAGTATCCCGAGGAGGCGGTCAGGAAGGCGGAGCAGGATCTGCCGAAGGTAGTGTAGCCAGGGAGGAGGACTGCCGCGCCCCCCGGCGCGGCGTCCTTTATCGTCCCAGGTATTTGTCTCGCGCCATCTCGAACCAGCGGTACACCTTCTCGAAAACATCCAGGTAGTCCTGGTATTGGAGCTTGACGCGGATATAGTCGGTGAGCTCCGGGGAGCCCATCTTTCTTCCCTCCATGAGCAGCGGGTTGTCCCGGTGCACCAGGGCGCTGAACTGCCTGTACTCTTCGATCAGCTCCTTGTCCACGCTGTTTTCCGCCAGTGTCTGCAGGAACAGGGACTCCAGGTCGATCAACCAGCCGTACACCATGGCGAGGCCGTGAATGACGCGGTACTCCTTGTCCGTGAAGATGATGAAAGGCAGCTCGTTGTCGACAATCCGCAGCTCGCGAAAGTCGAACAGCCCGTCAGGGAAGACCTCGGCATCCAGGCCGGGAGACCGGTCAGCGGCAATCCCCTCCGGCGGATCGAGCTGCTCGACGATCCCGGCCGCACTTTCCTTGATCACCCGGTAGAGCTCCTTCTGTTCGTCGCTGCTCGTCGGCGGATCCGGGAAGCTCTCGAACAACGCTGTCCCCGAGTGCCGGGAGAACTCCTTGAGGATCCCGGCGACTGTCATGTATACCTTCGCCGCATGGGCTTCGAAAGGCTTGCCGGCGCAGTGCTCGTTCACGAGCGGGAGCGCGATCTTGTAGAGGTTCTTGACCAGAGCCGCCTTTTCACCCTGGTCCTCCGGCTCCCGAAACCCGTTCCAGATCTCCAGCGGCTTGACGCCGTCAATCGTCTGCAGATCGAAAAACAACTCCCGAACGAATTGCCCGGCCCGTTCTCCCTTTTCTTCATGCATGTCTCACATCCCTTCCATAGTCCGCGGCCTCGGGCCCCAGGGCGCTGCGCGTGGCCATGTACACGGTGGTCCTGCCCCGTATCCATGCCGCGGGGGTGGCCGGATCTCCCGCCCGCGCCCTGCGCAGGGCAGGGGCTTTCTCCTCACCCGCCACCAGGAACACGACGGCCCGGGAGCGGTTCAGCGCGCCGGGACACAGGGTCAGCCTCCAGCCGCGAGCGGATTGCGAGGAAACCGCGGCGGCAAGCCCGGGAACGTCCGGACCAACCGGCCTGCTGCTTCCCGCGGAAAGGTGGACATCCCCGTCAGGGAAAAGCGAGGCAGTGTGCCCATCTGCCCCAACGCCGAGGAAAACCAGGTCGAACTCACCGTCTTTCATTGCCGCCCGCGCTTTCTCCGCGTAGCGCATGGCGCAATCAACAGGCTCTCCGCTCCCGGCCTCCCAGGAGATCACCGTGGAGACCGGCGCTTTGATGGGATGCAGGAGGCTCTCCCTGGCCATTCCTTCATTCGACTGGGGATCGTCGACGGACACCCACCTCTCATCCCCGAAAAGCCACAGGAGCCTTTTCGAGGGGACCCCTTTCGCGGTCAAGGCGCCCGCAAGAAGGCGATAGGTATTCCGCGGGGTCGTTCCGCCGGCCAGCACGACCAGGGCCCGCCCCCGCGCCCGAAGCGCATTCTCGATCTTTTCCATCGCAAATGCGCACGCCCCCTCCGCAAGAGCTTCCGCATCAGGGAACGCCTGGGTGTCGACTGTCACGCTTCAGCCGTCAATCCGGCCCGCGCGCTCCAGCACTTCCTGGTAGATCGGGTCGCGGGTAAGGGAGTCCACTTCGTCGAGGAGGATCTCACCGTCGGAGGGGAACTTGTACGCGCCGCGCTCGGCCCCATCGGAGACGCAGCCGCCTCTGGTGCAGCCGATCTCGATTCCCTGCCCTTCATCGAAACCGAAGCGCAGCCGGAACCCTTCCGACAGCGGAAACCCCGGCGTGGCATGGACAAGGCGGACGTCTTTGCCATGTCGATCCTTGTGCGAGCCGGAGGAAGCGGGGGCTGTCCAGCCGAGCCGGGAGGAAAGCCAGCAGAAGAAGAGCACACCATCCGCGTAGGAGCCGCCGTCAAGGGAGACTGACCTGATGGCGGCGAGCCGGGGGCGGGTCTCGGGCTGATCGAAGGCGCGGGCGGTGAGCTCGCGCAGGACCCTGCTCCTGCGCCACGCGAAGTCTGACGTGAAAAACGCCCCTCCCGCCTTTTCCTTCAGGGCAAGCAGGCTGCGCGCGGTAGCGAAGACCGCGCGCTCGTGATCCGGGGCGCTCCCCGAGTCCACGATCAACTTGTCGATGAGGCTGGAAGCATCCAGGATGGGGGCCTGCCAGGAGTCATCCGAGCCGTTCAGGCTGTCCGGCCACCAGGCGAAGACAGGCAGGTCACGGATGAGGAGCGGTGCCCAGGCGCCGGGGTCCTTGCCCAGGCCGTCGGCGCCGCTTTCGATCCGGACCTCCTCGAAGCACACTCCGCGATTTCTCCTGTCGGGAAAGCAGCGTCCGCTCACCGTGACTCCCGTCTCCGGGGCATCCACCTGGTCGATGGTGATGATGCGCGCGGGTCTTCGTCCCAGCATGTACTGCAAGGCGGATGCGAGGGGATCCCCTTTCTCCTGGCTGCCCGGCTTTCGGAAGATCACCAGGGTGAAAAGGTTCGTCTTGACCCCCGAAGAATACGGATTTGATTCCCTCTCCCTGATGCGGGCAATCTCTCGTTCGAATGGAACGCGGGTCCAGGACCTTGCTCACAGGCGCCTCCATCTTCTCTCCGGGCTCCCCAGGAGGCGGTTGGCCGCCTCGGGACCCGAGCTGCCTGACCTGTAGAACGAGGGTTCCGGCTTTCCCGTGTCTTGCCAGCCATTGATGATCTCCGTGATGAATGCCCAGGCAGAATCCACCTCGTCTTTTCTCATGTACAACGTCGAGTCCCCCACCATGGCGTCAAGGAGAAGTCTCTCGTATGCATCGGGAAGCTCTTCCCCGAACGCGGAGCCATAGGAGAAATCCATGTTGACTGTGCGCATGTCGGTCGACGGTCCCGGGATCTTGGAATTGAACCCCATCATGATGCCTTCCTGGGGCTGGATTCGAAAGGTCAGGACGTTCGGAGGCGTTCCTGCCCGGTGGCGGTCAGCAAAAAGCAGGAGCGGGGGTCTCTTGAAATGGATGGAGATCTCGGTGGTCCGCCGGGAGAGGCGCTTACCCGTTCGCAGAAGGAAAGGCACCCCGGCCCAGCGCCAGGAATCAAGCCGGACGCGCAGCGCCGCAAAGGTTTCCGTGACGGAGGTCGGGCTCACATCGTTTTCCCCGCGGTAGCTGGGCACGTCGATTCCGTCGACGATGCCGTGCTCGTACTGGCCCCGCACCGTCTCCGTTGCAACCGTGTCCGCCCCGATGGGAGCGATGGACTTCAGGACCTTGACCTTCTCATCGTGGATGCTGTCCGCGTGAAGGTCTACGGGCGGTTCCATGGCAACGAGACACAGGAGCTGCAGCATGTGATTCTGCATCATGTCGCGCAGCGCCCCGGCCTGCTCGTAGTAGCGGCCGCGGGAGCCGATCCCGATCGTCTCCGCCATGGTGATCTGTACGTGGTCGATAAAGCCGTTGTTCCACACAGGCTCGAAGATTCCGTTGCCGAACCTCATCAACATGATGTTCTGAACGGTCTCCTTGCCCAGGTAGTGGTCAATGCGGTAGGTCTGCTCCTCCGAAAAGGCGGCTGCTATGTGATCATTCAAGGCCCGGGCGCTGGCCAGGTCTCTCCCGAGAGGTTTTTCTACTATAATACGGGCGAACCCCTGCGACTGGTCCGCAAGCCCCGCCTTATGCAGGCGCTCGATGATGACCTCGTAGGAGTCAGGGGGGGTTGCAAGGTAGAAAATTCTGTTTGCAGGGGACGGATATTGGTTTCGAATGGCCTCGTAACCCTCCGGCGACTCGAATGCCGAACGGATGAACCCGACATTCTCGACAAACGCGTCTTTGAGCTCCGGTTCCGCCTCCGGAACGTCCTCCGAATCGAGCATTTCCCTCACGAGCTTCCGAAACGCGTCCAGAGTCCACTCACGACGGGCGAAGCCGACGATGTGAACGCGCGGGATTCCCCCCTTTGTGTACAGGGAGAACAGCGCGGGGATGAGCTTCCTCCGCGTGAGGTCGCCGCTTGCGCCGAAAATGAAAAGGTTCAGCGGTTGCGGCTCCCGCGGCAGGCCCAGGCCTCCCAGGAGCGGGTTGTCAATATTCAGAACCGCCTCAGATACGGCAACATTATCAGGCATCGCGAAAAATGGTACATAATCTCCCCCATGGAGACAAGCCTGAAGGTCGCCAACCCATGGGCGCACGCCCCCGTCTTCGTACGGGAGCGCACGCAATCCACCATGGACGATGCGCGCAGGCTCGCCCTCGACGGGTGCGTGGAGGGGACCGTTGTCGTGGCCGGCTTCCAGCAGAAAGGGAGAGGCCGGGCGCCCGGCAGGACGTGGCATTCGCCGGCCTGGGAGAGTCTCACGGCCACCATCGTGCTGGACACCGGCGCGTTCAGCTTCCCTCTGGCGCAGCTTCCGCTGCGCGCGGCCGTTGCGGTCTGCCTGGCCGCGGAGGACGCCGGCGTTCGGCCGCGAATCAAGTGGCCGAACGACATCCTCTTTGAGGGGAAGAAGCTTGCCGGCATCCTGTGCGAGACATGCGGCAAAGCTGCGCTGGTGGGGATCGGGGTGAACTGCGCGCAGAGGACTTTCCCAGCGGCTCTGGCCGGTGTGGCCTGCTCCATCGTCCAGGTGACCGGACGGGAAATGAATCCCCTGGTTCTTCTGCCCGTCGTGCTCGCCAGGCTCAAGGGCGCCCTCGGGGACGAGCTGTGGCGGGAGAAGCTCCTTGCCCGCCTTGCCTACCGGGGAGAACGCGTTCGAATGACGCTCCCGCACGGCGGCGCGGTGGAAGGCATCCTGCAGGAAGTGGACGAGCAGGGGAAGCTGATCGTGAAGAGCGACGCCGGGGACCTTCTCAGGATAGAGTCATGACGGGCCATCCGTTGCGGCGCGCCAGTTTCCGCAGCCGTATGTCGGGATTCACCACGAAGGGGTGCCCCACGGCCTCCAGGAGCGGCGCGTCGAAAATGCTGTCCGTGTAGAAGGAACATTCCCGCGGATCTTCACCCAGGGTGGATATGTATTCCAGGACTCGCTTCTTCTTCTCCCGCCGGAACATGGGGATCCCATCCACGCGGCCCGTACAGGTCTCACCGGCGAACTCGAGCCTCGTCGCAATGACGGTTGTGATCCCGAGAAAATCCGCAAGGGGCTTCAGGATGAGATCAAGGGATGAGGAGGCAATGGCCAGCGTGCGACCTTTCCTTCTTCTCTCCTCGATCAGCGAAGCGGCATCCTTGTAGATGTCGCCCCGGAGCAGCCTCTCGAAGCTTTCTCTGGCAATCTCTTCCATCGTGGCGCGAGAGATGCCCCGGAGGTACGGGAAGCCTGCCTTGTAGTCCTTGAGTCGAAACATTCCCAGACGGTACGTGACCGAGTACAAGGGCATCACGAGCAGCACCCGCCGGGGCACGATGCCCCGGCGCACGGCCAGGGAAACGAAGCGAGCGCCCGAGGACCTTCGCGTGATGGTATGGTCGACGTCGAAAAAATCTATGCCGGCCATGCTCACGCCTCGATGCCGACAAGGAGAGAGAACCTTTCCCGCCTTCCGCTCAGGACAGCGCCGGGCAGGGGGCACCATCCACCGAACGGGTTGACTTCCAGGAATCGCTTGCGGCCTTCACGCACCACGCGGAAGCTCGCCAGGTTCCAGCCGGTGCGTGCCCAATGGTCCGGGGCGAAGAAGAAGCGCGCCACCGCCGGCCAGATTCACGCGATGGAGGGCCGCCGGCATCAGAGCCCACGCGCCCTCTCCAGCCTGCCGGGAGGAGATGCTGCCGTCCGGTGCTTCCGTCTCTATGACGGCCTGCTCCGCCCGGCCCATCTCCCTGAGCGTGATGACAAGCGGGGCGTGCTCGTCAATGAGCATCCCGGGCGGGATAACCGGCCACCGCACATCCGCGGTTATCTCCAGCAGAGGGCAGTCGTCGCAGAAGGAATATTCGATGCTCAGCGAGGCTCCCTCCTGCGAGTCGATGGCGAGCACCTCCCGAAGGCCGGTCCCGTCATCCCCTTCGAAGGAGAACGAGTTCCTGGTGTGGAAGTGCCAGATCTTCCCCCCGACGCGAAGGTACGAACGGGCCGGACGCGTCGGAAGGTAGTCACGCCCGGCTTTCGCGATGCCCGTGAACCTGCCGCCCGTCAGCTTCACGTCGAAATCGTTCCCCGCCAGCGCCACATCGCCAAGCATCTGCGCAACCAGCCGTGAACCGCCACGCAGGGCATCCGGACGGGAGTCCTCCCGGGCGTCGCGCACTTTTGCCATGGACAACCCCGCGAGGATCTCGCGGTACTCCTCGTTTTTTTTCCTCTTTTTTCGAGCGCCACCCGGCGTGCCCGCCAGCGCCTGCCTCAGGAGAGGGGCCGGGAATGCAGACCAGTCCGGCGCGTCGGCCGCCAGGGCGCGGAGGTCGTCAACGAGAGGGTGGGCGGCAGAAAGGGGAGAGGGCGCGCCTTCCGGAGCGAGCCACGGGGTGACGCGCTCCAACTCCTTGCGGAGCGCTTCTATCCCGGCCGAGGACAGGTCCAGCATGAGAAGGGCATCGCCGGCCCGTGATTGAAAGGCCCGGACGGGCATGGAGGGCTGATCAAGCGATACGCGGGACCAGGTGAAGCACGTCAGGCCGCCCTGCGAGCCCCAGGCAATGTTTTTGCGCGTGCTGGGAACGCCGAGGGTTTTGAAACCGTGCCCGCCGTACGCCGTGAGGGCATCCGCCCGCGCCAGGTCAGGAACTCGGGGCATCAGGATCTCCGGGTGAATACCGAGGAGCTGGGAAATCCCGGTGCCCCAGGGATTCTCCACCCCCCAGGAAAGCTCCTTTTCGAGCTCATCCATCGAAAGGATGGGATGGCACGCCCCCGCGAAACCCATGGTCGCGACGATGTCCAGGCCACGCCGCCCGCCGACGGTATTCTCGAGCCATGTGCGGTTGCGCTTCGGGCTGTCAGGGGGAAGGGCAGGGAAGTTCCACACGAGGGGTCTCTTCCCGACCATGCCGATGATGAGATCGCAGAGCGGTGGCAGGGTATCCCACGAGCCGAAGTCCCATTGGACGCCCAGGAAAGCCCGTCGCCCACCCCGTTTCGCCATTGCCTCCTTTTTATCAGACGTAGACAGGGATGTCGAGGGCGGACGAGGCCATGGACGGCCGAAAGTCCGCTCGTAGACAGGGATGTCGAGGGCTGTTGCAAAATTCTCGAAAAAAGCCCTTGATGATCTTTGCATGTTTTTGTATCTTAGCCAAAAGCGCAAACACGCTCAAACAATTCGCGCGTGAAAACTAACTTTTATAGAAGGAAAGGGGAGAGTTATGGCCAAACAACTCCGATTCGACGAAGACGCACGTCAGCGGCTCCTCCGTGGGGTAGAGAAGATGTCTACCGCCGTCAAAGTGACCCTGGGCCCGAAGGGGAGAAACGTCGTCCTGGACAAGAAGTTCGGCGCACCCACAGTCACCAACGACGGTGTGACCATCGCCAAGGAGATCGAGCTCGAGGACCCGTTTGAGAACATGGGGGCCCAGCTCCTGAAGGAAGTTGCCACCAAGACGAACGACGTGGCGGGGGACGGAACCACCACCGCGACGGTCCTGGCCTATGCGATGATCAAGGAAGGCTTGAAGTCCGTGGCCGCGGGGATCAACCCCATGGACATCAAGAGGGGAATTGCCCGGGCAGTCGAGTCAGCGGTTGAGGACATCAAGAAGAGCGCCAAGGACATCAAGGAGAAAGAGGAGATCGCCCAGGTAGCCGCCATCTCCGCGAACAACGACCATGAGATCGGCAATCTGATCGCGGATGCGATGGAAAAGGTCGGCAAGGACGGCGTCATCACCGTTGAAGAGTCGAAGAGCCTGGAGACGAACCTCGAGGTTGTCGAAGGGATGCAGTTCGACCGCGGATTTGTTTCCGCGTACTTCGTCACCAACCGCGACACCCAGATCGCGGTCCTGGAAAACCCGTACATCCTGATCCATGACAAGAAGATCTCCGGCATGAAGGACCTCCTTCCCCTGATGGAGAAGATTGCCCAGGCAGGAAAGCCCATCCTCGTGATTGCGGAGGACATCGAGGGGGATGCCATGGCGACCCTCGTCGTGAACAACCTCCGCGGCACGCTGTCGTGCTGCGCGGTGAAGGCCCCGGGCTTCGGTGACCGCAGGAAGGCAATGCTGGAGGACATCGCAATCCTCACGGGCGGCCAGGTCATCGCGGAGGAGCTTGGTCTGAAGCTCGAGAACACCGAGATCTCGCAGCTGGGACGCGCCAAGCAGGTGAAGGTGGACAAGGAAAACACCACCATCATCGAAGGCGCCGGCAAGCAGAAGGACATCAAGGACCGCATCGCCCAGATCAAGGTCCAGATAGAAGAGACCACGTCCGACTACGACCGTGAGAAGCTCCAGGAGCGCCTGGCCAAGCTGGCCGGTGGCGTTGCAGTCATCAACGTGGGCGCCGCCACCGAGGTGGAGCTCAAGGAGAAGAAGCACCGCGTCGAGGACGCCCTTTCGGCCACCCGCGCCGCCATTGAAGAAGGGATCGTGCCGGGCGGCGGAGTCACCCTGGTGCAGGCCGCCAAGGCCCTGGAAAAGACAGATATCACGTCGCTCAGCGCTGACGCGAAGGTGGGGTTCCAGATCGTGAAGCGCTCGCTGGAAGAGCCGCTTCGGCAGATCGCCGCCAACGCGGGCCTGGAAGGCTCCATCATCGTGGACCGCGCAAAGAACGAAAAGAAGGGCTTCGGGTTCGACGCGCAGGCCATGGAGTGGACGGACCTCGTGAAGGCAGGGATCATCGACCCGGCCAAGGTCACCCGCTCTGCTCTTCAGAACGCCGCATCCATTGCGGGAATGCTCCTCACGACGGAAGCCATTGTGACGGACATCCCGGAGAAGAAAGAGGCGCCGATGCCTGGTGGCGGTGGAGGTGGCATGGGCGGCATGGGCGGGATGCCGGACTACTAGGAGAACTGAAGAAATCAAGGGCCGCCGCAGCCGGGGATGGCGAAGGCGGCCGATTGCACGGATGTACAGAAGGCCGCTCCCAGCCAATGAGGAGCGGCCTTTTTTGTCTTCCCGCCTTGCACAAGGGTGGCCCTTCTGTCAGGATTGCACCATGCGCAGGGAGGATTACGTTTTCTGCATCGGCTACGAAGGGAGCACGGCAATCGTGGACGGCAAGCTCATGCGCAGGCACAGCTCGGACACCAGCCGCCAGCTGGCTGAGGCGGGGCTGTTCAAACAGGCCATCTGCTCCGCCCTCTGGAACAACAGGACGGAAGAGCTGGAGGAAGTGCTCGCCATCTACAATGAGAAGACCACGACTACGGCGCGCTCGGTGGAAGAGCTCACGAGGATCTTCGGAACCTCCGGCGTGCCCGAGGGGGTAAAGAAAGTCACGGTGGTCTGAGGGCGGGAGGAGTGGAAACTACCGGCCCTGTGGAGGCGCTGACCCGTGAGGAGCTCATGCAGCGCCTGCGGATTACACCGCAGGAGCTCCAGGAGTGGACCGACAACGAGCTGATGCTTCCGCTTGAAAACGGGCAAAACCTCTATCCCCCTTCGGCAATCGAAGAGGGGGAGCTCATCAAGAAGTTCTCTTCCCTCGGGTACGCCCTTCGCGAGATACAGAAAATCAAGCGGAGCGTGGGGCTGCCGGTCAAGGACGAAAAAGGGCAGTACGTCTCCCGAAGTGAGTTCCTCACCATCGGAGAGCTCGCCGAGAAGTGCGCGGTCAATGTGCGGACCATCAAGTTCTGGGAAGAGAAGGGGCTCATTTCTCCCCACAGGCGCACGGAAGGGGGCTTTCGGCTGTACCGGCCTTCTGAGGTCGTTCGCCTCTCCTTCATCAAGGACCTGCAAGCCGTCAACTACACTCTTGCGGAGATCGGCAACATCTTGAAGCTGGCCGGTCCCGATCTCGGGGCGACAGACGCAGATCTGGAAGGTCTTCCCGCCACGGAAATCGACAAGATGCAGGGTGGGCTGGAGTTCCTTATCGGGCGCATGCGCGAGGTCCGCGACGCGTCCTCCCGGGTGGAGTCGGTGTTTGCCAGGCGCCTCAAGGCAGTCTCGCGGGCAGCTCGAATGCGCAAGCGATAAAGTGCCATGCCCTCGCCGTACGGGAGTACCCGTTCGGCGAGCTCGCCGTCCATGGCGGCATGTTGACGCTCGCTCCGGCTTCATGGTATGTTTGCGCGGTTATTCATCTTCACTTTAAGGAAAGCATATGACAGGCATAATGAATCTTCTTCCCCTCCTTCTAGGGGCGCCAGAAGGTGCCTCAGGCTCTAGCGGAGGTGGCGGAACGCAGCTTATCACGATGCTGGTTACTTTCGGGTTGATCATCGTCGTGTTCTACTTCCTCGTCATCCGTCCTCAGAACCGCAAGCAGAAAGACGCAAAGAAGATGCTGGAAAGCATCCGCAGGAACGACCGCGTGGTCACCATTGGCGGCATGCACGGCGTGGTGGAATCAGTCAAGGACGACGCAGTCGTCCTCAAGGTAGATGACAACGTCAAGCTGAAGTTCAACAAGAGCGCAATCTCGACAGTCCTCGAGCGCCGCGACGATTCGGGAGACACCAAGGAGTAGGACATCTCATGAAGAAGCGGTACCGGTTTCTCATTATCCTCGTGGTGCTCGCGGTAGGATTCTATTTTCTCTGGCCCACCGTCAAATGGTATTTCCTCACACCGCAGGCGGACAAGGATGTGGCGGAGAGCTCCCGCAACCAGATCAAGGTCTACGCGCAGCAGAGAGCTGATGATGCAATCCAGAGGCTCCTCAGCCTCGGAGAGCAGACCGCGCTGCCGACCGAGTTTTCTTTCCTCGAGAAGAAGGCCGTCGTGCGATATCGCACCGCCAAGAAGACCCCTCCCTCGACGTGGACCATCCGGGATGTGCTTGCCGCGTACACGAGCCGCGGAGATCTCGCGGCTGACATCGAGGACTGGTACCGCTCCCAGATGTTTGCCCTGAAGGACCTCGAGAGCCAGACCATGCAGCTCGGTCTCGACCTTCGCGGCGGTATGTATGTCACGGTGCGCGCGGATTTCGCCGCGCTGCAGGCAGCAACGGGCGCGAATCTCACCGACGCGCAGAAAGATGACAAGATGAAGACGACACTGGAGGTCTTGACGAACAAGATCGACCAGTTCGGCCTTACCAACCCCTCCATCCGGCGCCAGGGCTCCGACCAGATCATCATCGAGATCCCGGGCACGTCGGATCCCGAGGTGGTACGACGTTTCATCATGGGCAAGGGACTCCTGACTTTCCATATCGCTGACACCGAAACCCTGCAGAAGCTCCGCGAATACGAGGCCACTCACAACAACGTGCTCCTGGACGCGGCAGGAAACGTGCAGGATACCGGCGCGCTCTCCGTCATTCCCAAGGGGGATGTCATCCGGGGCGTTTTCCAGAAAGATTCCTACGGGCTGGACGAGCTGAAGGGCTACACCGTCCTGCACGAGGAGGTGGGGCTGAACGGCACCGAGATCAAGGACGCCCAGGTGGGGCGTGACCCGCTGACCGGGGAGCCCACGGTCAACTTTGTCCTCACCGGCCAGGGCGGAGAGACTTTCTACAAGCTCACGAGCGCCAACGTCGGGAAGGTCCTGGCCGTGGCCCTGGACAACAAGGTCAAGGCGCAGGCCACCATCCAGGAGCCAATCCGCGACCAGGTCCGCGTTTCCGGCTTCAACTACCAGGAGGCATCGGATCTTGCCCTTGTGCTCAGGACGGGCTCCCTGCCTGTGCCCCTGGAGATCACCAGCCAGCAGGCAATCGGCGCGTCATTGGGGCAGGACGCAATCAGCCAGGGTATCCGCGCCAGTGTCATCGGCATCGGCCTTGTCATGCTCTTCATGCTCACGTACTACCGCAGGGCCGGCTTGAATGCAGTCATATCGCAGCTCCTCCACCTGTTCATCAACGTTGCCATCCTGTCGGTGTTCAATTTCACGCTTTCGCTGGCGGCAATCGCCGGGCTCGTCCTGACCATCGGCATGGCCGTTGACGCGAACGTGCTGATCTTCGAAAGGATGAAGGAAGAGTCCCGCCTGGGCAAATCCACAAATGCCATTATCAGCCACGGTTTCTCCCGGGCATTCACCGCAATTCTCGACTCCAACGTGACAACGATCATTGCCGCCCTCGTGCTGACGCAGCTCGCCAAGGGCAGCATCCAGGGCTTCGCGGTGACTCTGCTGATCGGAAACCTCGCCACCCTGTTCGCGGCGGTCTTCGTGTCGCGGCTGATCTTCGACTTCGAAGTTGATGTCCTGCGGACAAGGAGAATCCTTCTTACGTGGAGAAGAGTCGCATGAAGAGAGTCATCCAGTTTTCGAAAGCGCGTTACCTCTTCTTCGGATTCTCCTCGATCCTGATCATCATTGGCATCGTGGGATTCATCATCAACCACGGGTTCAACCTCGGGGTCGACTTCGAGGCGGGTATCGCGTTCCAGTACCGCGTGGCCCCCGCGAGCTTCTCCATGCAGTACCAGGGGCCTGACAAGGCCATTGTTTCCATCCCTGCCGGCGAAAGGGCCCTCACCTCGGCGGGGAACCTCATCATCTCGATCACCAGCTCGAAGGACGGGTCCACAAAGGACTATCCGTTCCGCTACACGGACTACAAGACGGTCCAGGACCTGGTCGACGCCATCACGAAGGTTCCCGGAATGACGGTCCAGCCCAAGGGGGACATGACCGCGCTCCCCACGCAGCTGCTTGCGCTTCCGCGGCCGGCCGATATCACCGGCACGTCTTTCTCCATCAACATAGCGCCGGGACCCGGCAGGGGCGTTCAGACATCCATTGCAGAGATGCGGACCGTGCTGGCCCCCCTCGGACAGTTCGAGTTGCAGGCGGTCGGCGCGCCGGCCAACCAGGGGTTCATGGCACGTCTGCCCGCAAAAGCGCAGGACCCATCGTTCCAGGCAACCGCGCAGCGGGAGGTCATGAGTCTTCTTGACGCGAAGTACGGCGCGGACCAGGTCATCCTGGAGAGCTCGGACTTCGTCGGGCCCCAGGTAGCTCAGAACCTTGCCACGCAGACGATCTGGCTCGTCATCATTGCCGTCGGCCTGATCCTGGTCTACATGATGTTCAGGTTCCGGCCCGCCATCTATGCAATCGCTGCCGTGCTGGGGATCCTTCATGACGCCATAGTCATGCTGGGCTTCGACGCGGTGTTCCGCGTGGAGATTGATGCCGGCACCATTGCCGCCGTCCTGACCATCCTCGGTTACTCCATCAACGACACGATCGTCAACTTCGACCGGGCCCGGGAGAACAACAGCCTGATGCGCGGGTCGCCGCTGCGCACCATCCTCGACACCAGCGTCACCCAGACGTTGAGCAGGACATTCATTACATCGGGGGCGACACTGTTGACGGTGATCGCCCTGTTCATCCTGACCAGCGGCTCGATCAAGAACTTCGCTCTCAACATGATCGTCGGTATCGTGGAGGGGACCTACTCCACGTTCATCTCCGCTTTCATGGTCATCGAGTGGTCCAGATGGCGGGACCAGCGCTCAAAGAAGCGCGACATGGAGAAGTACGGGATTGCGGCCCCACAGCCGAAGCTCGTCCCTGCGCCGGTCGGAGCACCCCTGGCCGAAGTGGAAGAGGAAGCAGAGGTCGACACAGAAGAGGAAGCCGAGGAGCCCGGCGCGGAGCCGGTGTCAGAGCCTGTCGGCGCTTCCCAGCCCGTGTCGCAAGCTCCGGGGAACGCGGCGGCCCAGGCATCTTCACAGGGCCAGCCGGCAGCCACCGTGACGCAGCCTCACCCTGATGCGGCGCGCCCCGCGCCCGCCCCGTCTTTGTTCGGGCATTCGGGGTCCCGCAAGAACAAGAAGCACAAGAGGCGGCATCACTAGGCGGCCATGAAGCTCCTCTGCCTGTCAGATATTCACGGGGAGCAGGCGGGCCTGAGGGATATCCTGCCCGGCGCGGCAGATGGCGCGGATGCGGTTGTGTTGGGAGGAGATCTCACGCATCTCGGCGGCTACGCGGAAGCGGAGGCTCTCCTGGCTCCGCTTCTTTCCATTGGCCTCCCCGTCCTCGCAGTCGGCGGGAACATGGACAAGGAAGGCGTGCGCCGCTACATTGCGGAGAAGCAGATCGACATTCATGGCCGGGGTGTCATGATGGGCCGCGTCGGGTTCATGGGGCTCGGCGGAGGGACTCCGTCTCCGTTCCATTCCCCGTGGGAGCTGAAGGACGCGGAAGCGCGCCCGTTGCTGGCTGACGGGCTCGCTCAAATCGCCGGGGCGGAGTTCAAGGTGCTCGTCTCTCATGCCCCGCCGCGAGGGACGAAGGTTGACCGCAGCTTCGCCGGCCTGCACGTCGGCTCCGAGCCTGTCAGGGAGCTCATTCTCAGCGGCGCGGTTGACCTGTGCATCTGCGGTCACATTCACGAGGCCGCGGGGGAAGATATTCTCGGGGATACACCCTGCGTGAACCTCGGGCCGTTCAAGAACGGCAGCTATGCCCTCCTCGTCATCGAGGGGGATCGAACCGAAGTGTTCTGGAGGAAGAGATGAATCTCACCGCGTTGTCCGCCGTCGCCAACTCCGTGCGCTCGCTCACCATAGACGCAGTAGAGAATGCGAACTCTGGTCATCCCGGGCTGCCCATGGGGTGCGCCGAGCTCGGCGCCCTCATCTACGGGGAGCTCCTTTCCCACTGGCCGCAGGACCCGCGGTGGATCAACAGGGACAGGTTCGTCCTTTCCGCCGGGCACGGATGCATGCTGCTGTACTCCCTTCTCCATCTTTCGGGGTACGACCTTTCCCTGGATGACATCCGCGGCTTTCGACACCTCGGGTCCCGCACGCCGGGGCACCCTGAGTGGGGTGTGACGCCCGGGGTGGAGGCAACAGCGGGACCACTGGGACAGGGGCTGTCCAACGCGGTGGGAATGGCCATTGCGGAACGGATCCTCGCGGCGACGTTCAACACCCCCGCGCGGACGGTCATCGACCACTACACCTACGTGCTCGCGAGCGACGGCGACATGATGGAAGGGGTCGCCTCGGAAGCGGCCTCCATTGCGGGTCACCTGAAGGTGGCCAAGCTGATCGTGTTCTACGACTCGAACCAGATCACAATCGAAGGCTCGACGAGCCTTGCCTTCTCCGAAGACGTGCTCAAGCGATACGAGGGGTACGGCTGGCGGACGTTGGAAGGCAGCATGTACGACATGCCCGCCATCGCGCAGATGGTGGAGCAGGCCAAAAAAGCCGGCGAAAGACCCACCATCATCCGCCTGCAGTCCATCATCGGAAAAGGCGCCCCGAAGAAGCAGGGCACGGCAAAAGCGCACGGCGAGGCCCTGGGGCCCGAGGAGGCGGCCGCGGCCAAGAAGGCAATCGGCGTGCCGGATGGGTGCCAGTTCTATGTCTTCCCCGAGGCGCAGGCATACTTCAAGGCCCGGCAACCGGCGTGGAAGTCCCGCTACGAGGAATGGAAAAAGACCCTGGAGGCCTGGAAGACGGAGAACCCGGACAAGGCGAAGGAATGGGCAAAATACTTCGAGGACGGCAAAGGCGACCTGAGCGCCTTGACCCTTCCTTCCTTCAAGGTGGGGGACTCACTTGCCACACGCGCGGCAAGCGGCCAGGTGCTGAACGCTCTCGCAAAGGCGATCCCGAACCTCATCGGCGGCGCGGCTGACCTTGCGCCGTCGACCAGCACGAACCTGAAAGACATGGGGGATTTCAACGCCTCCAACCCCGTGGGCCGCAACTTCCACTTCGGCATCCGGGAGCACGGGATGGGCGGGATCATGAACGGGATCGCCTACCACGGCGGCCTGCGGCCCTTCTGCGCGACCTTCCTTGTATTCTCGGACTACATGCGGCCCTCGATCCGCCTGGCGGCAATTGCCAGGCTGCCGGTGATCTACGTGTTCACGCATGACTCGGTCTTTGTGGGTGAGGACGGCCCCACGCATGAGCCGGTGGAGCACCTCGCGGCGCTGCGGGCCATTCCCAACCTGTTTGTTCTGCGGCCTGGTGATGCCGAGGAAACGGAGCTTGCGTGGCGCATCGCCTACGAGAGGCATGACGGACCCACGGTGCTCGCGCTGACCCGGCAGGGAATTGCGGTCTACCCGAAAGCCGACTCCGCGTGGCGCACCACCATCCGCAGGGGCGCATACATCGCGAAGGACTGCGACGGCGTTCCCGATGTCGTCGTGATAGCAACGGGGTCCGAAGTGTCAGTTGCCATCAAGGCTGCCGCTGAGCTCACCGACAGAAAGGTGCGCGTCGTCTCCATGCTGTCTCGGGAGCTTTTCCTCAAGCAGCCCGCGGACTTCCGCCTGTCCCTGGTGCCGCCAGCTGCGCGCAAAGTGACTTTCGAGGCGGGTGTGTCCTTCGGCTGGAAAGGACCGTTCGACGACTCGGTGGTCCCTGTTTCCATCGACAGGTTCGGCGAATCGGGCCCGTACCAGAAGATTGCCGAGCACCTCGGGATCACTGCGGCGGCCCTGGCAAAGAGGATCCGAGAGCTGTAAGGGATCCGGCGCGGGCGTGATCGTTCACCTTGTCGACGGCACCTACGAGCTTTTCCGTTGTTTCTATGGGCTGAAGCGCTCCACGAAGGCTGATGACGGAATGGGCGCCGTCCGCCTGGTCCTGCGCAGCCTGCTGGAGATGGTGGAGAACGGGGCGACGCACCTCGGCGTCGCGACGGACCACGTCATCGAGTCCTTTCGAAACCGTCTGTGGCCGGGGTACAAGACCGGTGAAGGCGTTGATCCCGCTCTCCTTGCCCAGTTTCACCCCCTTGAAGACGCCCTCATGGCATTCGGGTTCGTCGTGTGGCCCATGGTGGAGCTCGAGGCGGACGATGCGCTCGCCTCGGCGGCCGCCAGGGCGGGGGCCGTCCGCGAGGTGGAGAAAGTCAGCATCTGGACCCCGGACAAGGACCTTGCCCAGTGCGTGGTCGGCGACCGGATAGTGCAGGTGGACAGGCGCACCGGTCAGATCCGTAACGCCGAGGCGGTGCAGGAAAAGTTCGGTGTGCCTCCTCGCTCCATCCCTGACTACCTGGCGCTCGTGGGTGACAACGCGGACGGGTACCCGGGGATCAGCGGCTGGGGGCCCAAGTCCGCTGCCGCAGTGCTCTCCCGGTATGGCAGCCTCACGGAGATCCCCATCCGGGACCCCGAGTGGCGCCCGAATGCCGCCAACGCGGGTCGGCTGGCGCTGAGCCTTCGCTCGAGCTGGGAGCAAGCCCTGCTGTTTCGCGAGCTTGCGACACTGAGGACGGACGCTCCCGTCTTCAATTCCGTTGACGAGCTTCGATGGACGGGTCCCGGGCCCGAGGCGAAGGGGCTCGCGAAGCGCATCAATGGCGAATCCCTCCTGGAGCGCGCCATCGGACTTCCCTGAAGCAGTATCTTCTTCTCATGGAATCGGAGATCCTCGAGCTTGCGAAGCAGATCAGAAGCCGCGCTCGTCCCGCCGCGCCCTCCTTTTTCGACAGGGTCATGGATGCGGCCATGGAGGACAATGATCTCAAGGCAGATCTCTTCCACCTTCTCGACGTTCTCCCCATGCTCACCACGGACGCGGAGGTGAGCAGGCACGTTCGGGAATACCTGCTGCAGAAACCCCGCAAGCTTCCCCCATTCCTCGCGGCGGCATTCCAGGCTGCGGGAACAAACGCCTTCTCCGGCATTGCCGCCCGCGCGGTCCGCGGCATCGCGCGGCAGATGGCGGAGCGCTTCATCGTCGGCGCCTCCGTCCCCCAAGGCCTGGAATGCCTTGCGCGGCTGCACAACGCGGGCTTCGCTTTCAGCGCTGATCTCCTGGGTGAAGCCACTGTGAGCGATGCGGAGGGAGAGGCCTTCTTCCATCGCTACTCGCAGCTCATCGAGACACTCTCCCGCGAGACCTCGCGATGGACGGCGCAGCCCCTTGTCGATGCCGGGCCCCGCGGGCCCATTCCCCGCGCGAACGTGTCCCTCAAGCTGTCCTCCCTGGTTCCGCGCCTCGATCCCCTGGACCATCAGGGGAGCGTCGAACGCCTCGTGAGTCGCATGCGCCCGTTGTTTGTCAGGGCGCGACAACAGGGGGTGGCTCTTGTCATCGACATGGAGCAGTGGGACCTGCACGGTATCGCGTGGGACGTCTTCGAGAGCCTGGTCACACGGCCGGACCTCGCGGATTGGCCGCACTTCGGGATCGTGGTGCAGGCATACCTCAGGGCCGCTGCCGACGATGTGGGCAGACTGCTCGCCATTGCGCGGCGCCGCGGGACTCCCCTGTCCGTGCGGCTCGTGAAGGGAGCGTACTGGGACTACGAGGTTGCCCGCGCCCGTCAGCACGGCTACCCCTGGCCCGTTTTCACGGGCAAGGAGCGCACCGACGCGAGCTTTGAAGCGCTCACCGAACGTTTGCTCCAGAACACGGACCTGGTCTACCCGGGGATCGGCAGCCACAACCTGCGGTCCGTTTCTCACGCCATTGTCTCGGCCCGACATGCTTCGCTACCCGCGGGTTCCTTCGAGCTGCAGGTCCTGAGCGGGATGGGGGAAGCGCAGCGGGACGCTCTTCGCGACCTCGGGTTTCGCGTCCGGGTTTACGCGCCCATCGGGGAGCTTCTCCCCGGAATTGCGTACCTTGTCCGGCGGCTTCTTGAAAACAGCGCGAACACGGGGTTCCTTCGGCAGAGCACGCACGAGAGAAGGCCCATCGAGGAACTGCTGGCTCGGCCTTCGGCCACCGCAGAGGAACCCGACGCGGCGGTATCGCCTCCGGGGGCCTTTCGAAACTGCCCTCATGCGGACTTCACGGACGCCGAGGTCCGCGGGAGGTTCGCTCGCGCCCTTGCCGCTGAACGGGCCGCGCTGCCCGTCACCGTTCCTGTCTGCATCGACGGCATCCGGCACGCTGAAGGGAAGAAGCTGGTACACCGGCAGCCCGACGATGCGGGGAAGCAGGCCAGCGTGGTGACCTGCGCGACCCCTGACGACGTGGAGCGCGCCGTGGAGGCGGCCGAGAAGGCGTGGCCGGGCTGGCGTGACATGCCCGTCGGCGAGCGTGCGGCGCTGCTGGAGAAGCTTGCCGACGCCCTTGAAGCGGACAGGTTCGGCCTGGCCGCCCTTGAGTGCCTGGAGGTCGGCAAGCCCCTCCGGGAAGCGGACGCCGACGTGACGGAAGCCATCGACATGTGCAGGTACTATGCGCGAATGGCACGGGTGGAGCTCTGTCCTCGCCGACAGGGCGATGTTGCCGGCGAGGACAACCTCCTGTGGTACGAGGGAAGGGGAGTGGCGGCAATCATTGCCCCCTGGAACTTTCCCCTTGCCATCCTGTGCGGCATGAGCGTGGCGGCGCTGGTCAGCGGAAACACCGTGATCATGAAGCCCGCGGAGCAATCCAGCGCCGTTGGGCTGCGCTTGTACCGGGCCCTCGAGGCCTCTGGCCTGCCTGCGGGCGTCGCCCAGCTCCTTCCCGGCCCAGGAGAAGAGGTGGGGGCTCGCCTGGTCTCCCATCCCCGGGTCGCCCAGATCGCGTTCACCGGCAGCAGGGATGTCGGGCTTTCAATCCTTGCAAAGGCGGCGCAAGCCGCGCCGGGCCAACGGCAGCTCAAGAGGGTGGTCTGCGAGATGGGCGGCAAGAATGCGATCATCGTCGATGACGACGCGGACCTGGACGAGGCAGTTGGAGGCATCCTTCGAAGCGCCTTCGGGTACGCCGGCCAGAAATGCTCCGCGTGCTCCCGCCTCATCGTCGTTGACGGCGTCTTTGACCGGCTCATGCCGCGTCTGGTGCAGGCGGCTCGGGGCATCAGGATTGCCGCCCCGCAGGATCCCTCCTGCGAGCTTGGCCCGGTCATCGATGAGACCTCCTGGAGCAGGCTGCGGCTCGTCATCAAGGAACCGGGCGCGGGAATAGAGCCGCTTTTTGTCGGGGACACCGTACCGGAGTTGGGGTGGTTTGTGCCGCCGACGATTCTTCTTGTGCGGGACGGGATGAATCCCATTGCCCGCCAGGAGTTGTTTGGCCCGATCCTGGCGGTCTTCCGCGCGGAAAGCTTCGAGAGCGCCCTCGAAACAGCAGGTGACAGCGAGTACGCGCTGACAGGCGGGCTGTACTCGAGGAGCCCTTCCCACATCGCGGCAGCCCGGCAGGCATTTCGGGTGGGCAATCTCTACATCAACAGGGAAACGACCGGGGCGATGGTGGACCGCCAGCCCTTCGGAGGCTTCCGTATGAGCGGCGGCGGGACAAAGGCCGGCGGGCCAGGGTACCTGCTGCACTTCGCGGACCCGCGCGTCGCCAGCGAGAACACCATGCGCAGGGGCTTCGTTATCTAGAGGCTCGCTTGCGTCCGATCCTTGCGGGGCGGGTATTCGCGCCGGGCCGCACGAGCCGTATTTCCAGCCGGGTGCCCGCCATTTCCCGCAGGCGCTTCATTCCCTCTGACTCGTCGATGCGCCGGGTGATCGCCTCCCCCTCGGATACCACCGCGTCCCTGAACTTTCGCAGGGCCTCCGCGACTGTCACTTTTTTCCTGCGTTTCCTGTCTTTCACGAGGCCATAAAGGAACTCGCAGATCTCCTCCGCCCCGGCGTGCAGCTTCAACCGGCCGATGTTGCGCTGGTACTCAGCGATGATGTCGGGCCGTTTTGCCAGCCGTGAAAGTCGCGTCGCAAGCTGACTGGGGGTCCGGGTGAGCCAGCCCACACGGTTGTTGATGACCCAGTTGGTCGTCTCTTTCTCGTTTGCCAGGAAGCTCGAGATGATGAGGGGCCTGCCCTGGACCAGCGTCTCGAACACCTGGTTTGGCCCGGACTTTCCCACCACAAGGTCAGAGGCGGCAATGTAGTCCGCCAGGTTGGTCAGGTAGCCACGGACGGCAATACGTACGCTTCCCGTGGGCCCCGCTGCAAGCGTCTCCAGGTCATGCCGCAGCCGCTCATTCCTCCCGCAAACCACGACGGCCTGGATGTCGAGCTTCCGTTCTATCAGCATTGCGATGTATTTCTTGACCGGGCCCACGCCCTCTGCCCCGAAGAAGAAGAGCGCGGTAAAAGCCTTCTGCTCAAGCTGGAGCTTGCGGCGAAGGGTGGGTTTGCTCTCCTTGCGCCGAGCGAAGGATGGCTTTACCGGGAACTGGAAGACCTTCAGCCTGCTCGCGGGAATGCCCTTCTGACAGATCTCCTCTCGCGACTTCTGGGAGAAGACGAGGCTCCAGTCGAATGCAGGAGAAAACCAGATGTAGTGCGAGTCGAACGGCTCGGGGTTGAGCACCACGGTGGTCGCGTCCAGCTGCCCGACTCTCTTGAGGAGCTCCAGGTAGTGGGTATAGGTGAAGTAGGTAGAGACGACGAGATCCGGCTTCTCACGCTCCAGGTACTGGACGAACCTGGGGAGGATGGTGATCCCCAGGATCCTGTCAATGATCTTGATCATGAAGGGATTGTCCGCGCCCCTGTAGAACGCGTTTATCAGCGGCGGATAGCGCAGCGCGCTGTTCCAGTAGAAACGGTAGATGTACCGGAGAAAATTGGCTCCCAGCGCCAGGCCGAGGTTCACGACGTGGACCTCGACGTCCCGGTGGCCCATCAATTCGAACTGCTCTTTTATCGCCATTGCGGGAGCTATGTGCCCGCCGCCGATATCGATCGTGTAGAAGTCGATGCGTTTCCTCATGCGGCGAAAAGTGTAGACCCCGCGCCGGAAACATGTCAACGTTTTTTGAAACGGCATCGGCGGCCGATGTAGGCAGCCCCGCTCGGCCTGCGCCCGCTCCGCAAACCTGCTCACCCGGATGCCTGCTCACCCGGATGCTTGACCAGCGCCCGTTTTTTCCTGATAGTGGTGGCGAAGCGTTGACGGAGACGAGTAGGCAGGAGCTCCGGTCCAGAGAGAGGGCGTCCCAAGGGTGTGAGGCGCCTGTCCGCCTCCTGCTGAAAACCACTCCCGAGCTGATTGCAGAAAGAGCGCGCCTCCGTGCGGCCTGCCGGCCGTGCCAGAGCGAATCAAGGTGGAACCGCGGAGAGCCCCTTCGGCCCTTCGTCCTTGAAGACGCGGATGGATTTTCCGCGCCGAATGAGGGACGAAGCAGCCGAGGGGGCTTCGTTTTCTGGAGGATGGACATGCAGGATGATCGACAGGACAGGCTTCTCAGGGTTCGACATTCCTTTTCCCACGTGATGGCGGAGGCCGTGCTCCAGGTGTTTCCGGACGCAAAGCTCGCCATCGGGCCGGCCATTGATGAAGGCTTCTACTATGACTTCGACCTTCCGCGCGCTCTTACGCGGGAGGACCTGGCCGCCCTGGAAGAGAAGATGCGCGCAATCGTGTCAGGGGATCACCCTTTCACGAAGAAGGTCGTTTCTCGCGCGGATGCGACGAACCTCTTCAGCGGGCAGCCCTACAAGCTGGAGCTCATTGCGGATCTCCCCGAGGGAGAGGAGATATCCACCTACACCCAGGACACTTTCACAGACCTTTGCCGGGGTCCTCACGTGGACAGCACGAAGCAGCTCCCGCCGGACGCTTTCAAGCTCACCTCGATTGCCCGGTGCCTACTGGCGCGGGGATGAGAAAAACAAGATGCTGCAGCGCATCTACGGCACTGCGTGGGAGTCGAAGGCGGAGCTGGAGGCGCACCTCAAGAAGCTCGAAGAGATCGAGAAGCGGGATCACAGGCGCCTGGGGCGCGAGCTGGACCTCTTTTCCGTGCACGAGGAGGCGGGAGCCGGCCTCATCTACTGGCATCCCAAGGGTGCGCGCGTCCGCCTCGCCATAGAGGACTTCTGGCGCCAGGAGCACCTCCGCCACGGCTACGACATACTCTACACGCCGCACATCGGCAAGTCATGGCTCTGGGAGACCTCGGGGCACCTCGGGTTCTACAAGCAGAACATGTACGCCCCCCTGTCGATCGACGACGTGGACTACTACGTCAAGCCGATGAACTGCCCGTTCCATCTCATGATCTACAAGAGCCAGCAGCGCTCCTACCGCGACCTTCCCCTGCGCTGGGCAGAGCTGGGGACAGTGTACCGCTACGAAAGATCGGGGGTGCTGCACGGGCTGCTTCGCGTGAGAGGGTTCACGCAGGACGACGCGCATATCATCTGCACTCCCGAGCAGGTGGACGATGAGATCCTCGAGGTCCTGCGTTTTTCGCTTTCCATCTGGAAAGCCTTCGGGTTTACGGACATCAAGGCGTATCTTGCCACCAAGCCGCCTGACGGAATCGGAGATGACGCGACATGGGAAAGGGCCATCGCGTCTCTCAAGCGGGCCATCACCGCGGAAAACCTCCAATACGTCATGGACGAAGGCGGGGGCGCATTCTACGGTCCGAAGATCGATCTCAAAATCAAGGACGCCCTCGGCCGCGAGTGGCAGATGACGACCATCCAGTTCGACTGGAACATGCCGGCCCGGTTCGGCATCACCTACGTCGCCTCCGACAACACGCAGAAGCAGCCTTTCATGGTGCACCGGGCGCTTCTGGGGTCGCTGGAGAGGTTCTTCGGCGTCCTGGTGGAGCACTACGGCGGCGCATTCCCCGCCTGGCTTGCGCCGGTGCAGGTCATGGCCATTCCCGTGGCCCCGGGATTTGCCCCGTACGCCGAAGAGGTCGTGAAGGCGCTGCGCCTGCGGGGAGTCCGGGCTGAGACTGACAAGGGAGAGGAGCGGATGAATGCGAAGATCCGCAACGCCCAGAATCAGAAAATCCCGTTCATGCTGATCCTGGGAGAAAAGGAGCAGAACGGCAAGGCTGTATCCGTGCGGACGAGATCGGGAGAGCAGAAGAACCTGATCCCCCTGACGGATTTCCTCGCGCAGATCGATGAAGAGGTGAAGCCGAAGTCTCTCGCCTAGGACCATGATCGACATGATCATCAAGCGGGACGGGCGCGCCGTTCCGTTCGACAGGGAAAAGATCACATCCGCGGTCTACCGGGCGGCCGTGGCCTGCGGCGGAAGGGACAAGGGAGAGGCCGAACGTGTCACGGAAGAGGTGATGCAAATGCTGGCCGCCCGCCGGGATCCCGGCAGCTATCCGACGGTGGAAGAGGTGCAGGACCTCGTTGAGAAGGCGTTGATAGAGCGCGGCCACGCGCGCACGGCAAAGGCATACATCGTCTACCGGTACGAGCACACCCTGAAGCGGGCGGGCAGAGAGAGCCTCACATATTCGTCGGAGAATATTCCCTACCGCAAGCTCTGGGAGACACTGTCCTGGGGAATCGATCACCAGTGCGTCACCCTTGAAGAGCTTTCCGGCCTCATGGCGGCCGGGAGGTACAAGGAGCTCGTGGAGGCCTCGGAGAGCTTCTATGAGAGTGAGCTTTCCGGCGCATTCGGACAGGATCATTGAACATCGGGAGGAGCTGCGGGTCATCATCATTGCGGGGCCTTCCTCTTCGGGGAAGACCACGACGACGCTTCGCATCCGTGAAAAACTGACCGCCGCCGGTGTCTCCACCATTCCTCTTGCGGTGGATAACTACTTTTTCGACCTGGATGCCCACCCGAGGATCGGAATAGACGACTATGACTTCGAGACTCCACAGGCTCTGGACCTCGCCCTGATAGATGCCCACCTGCGCGCCCTGGTGGGCGGGCAGACCGTCGAGGTGCCCGCGTATAATTTCAAAACGGGAAAGAGGGAAGGAGTATCCGGCTCGCTGCGCCTTGCGCAACGCGACGTGCTGCTCATCGATTCACTGCACGGGCTCTTCCCAGAGATGACACAGAGCGTCCCTGAAGAGAAGAAGTTCCGCCTGTACACCGAAACGCTGTCCCAGATCAAGGGACCTGACGGCCGCTGGGTCCGCTGGGCGGACGTGCGCATGCTTCGCAGGATCGTTCGGGATTCGCAGTTCAGGAACTACACCCCGCGGGAGACCATTCGACACTGGCACCTCGTCCGCCGCTCGGAGTTGCGCTACATTGTCCCCCAGCTGCGCCGGGCACACGCCATCGTCAACAGCTTTCTTCCTTATGAGCTGCCCGTGATGAAAGCACGGGTGGCAACGCAGCTGGGGACCCTGATCGAAGAGTTCGCGGCAGACCCCGCCCGCCAGGATGCCTACGAGCGGGCAGTCAGGGTGAAGGGCCTCTTCGACCAGATCCCCGCGGTCGAAGACGAAAGCCTTGTTCCGCCCGGCTCCCTCCTGAGGGAGTTCATTGGCGGGAGCAGCTTCGTATACTGACGGCTATGAGCGCAACACAAGTTGTGAGTTCAATTGTCTCGACTCCGGCATCGTGGGTCATCCTGGCCGGCCTGTTCATCGGTGCCGCCATCAGCCGGGCCACCGTACGAACCCGCCATCGGAGAAACCCGGAGCGCGCGCGAACGACAAAGTGGATCCTCTTCTGCCTCCTCATGTCCGTCGGCATCATCCTGGGAGTGGTTGCCGTCTTCGTGTCCGGGCCCGGGGGGATAGCGGACCCGAAGCTGGGCGCGGTTGCCGGGGTGGCGGTCGCTCTCTCCTTCGCGGCCACCAGGTTCAAGAAGGCGCTTGGCATACCAGTTGTCGTGCTCATCGTTGCCGCCGCCATGTTCCTGGGGCTCTTCCTCCAGAGCATCAGGGCTTTCACGGGCCAGACAACCATTGCGGCGGTGAGAGTCATCAGCGCGGGGAATGGATCCATGCGGCTGGAGCTTCTGCCTCGCGACGGTGAGCCCGTGCTTCTCAACATGGAAGGAGAGTACTTTGCCCCGATCGTAAAGGTGGTCATTTTCGACGACCTCCTGGTGTTTCTCGGGGCAAGAACCTGGTACAGGTTCGAAGGCATGACGTCCTTCAAGCTCGTGAAGGACGACACCGGGTTCAGGTTCCGCCAGGGCTCAACGGACTTCTATTTTCACCGCGCGGAAGGCATCTCGGAGAGGCTCTGGAGCTTCTTCGAGGCGAACGAAAAGCGGATCCCCGGCGTCAGGACGGTGCAGGTGGAAATGGACCTGAAGAAAGCGGACACAGGCGTACGGGAGTTCGCAACCTACGACATCGTCATCCGCAACAACGGAGGTGAGGAGATCATCCCCCGCTCATGATGCGCCCTTGATCCTGCCGGACCCTCGGGGCCGCGGAGGGATTCGGGCAAATCGCTTTCCAAGAAAGATTCCTTTGTCCACCACGGACGCCACGATGATGCCGGCAACAACCCACTCTATGACGGTCACCACCACGGGATTCCCGATCACTGGCACGCGGAACAGCTCCGCAAGCTCCAGCACGTAGAGCACCATGGTGGCGAATATGGAAGCCTTCCCAAGGAAAGTGGCCACCGGGTCCGCCTTGCCTTCCCGGAAGGGCAAGAAGCGCCATGCCGAAGGCGAACAGGATCAGGCGTGAGATGACCAGGATGAACAACCAGACCGGGATGAGCGCGTAGTAACGGAAGACGATGGATACCGCGACGATCATCAAGTAGTCGCTCGTGGAATCCAGGTACCTGCCTACAAAGGTGACCTGGTTTCGTTTCCGCGCGACCACACCGTCCAGGAAATCCGTGGCGAACACCAGGCAGGCGAAAGGGAGCAGGACGGGCACCAGGGGGTACGATGACGCCTGTATGATGAGGAACAGGATGGAAGGGATGGAGCTCAGACGGCCAAAAGTGAGAGAGTTCGAGAGGTTGACCCTGGTCAGCGGAGCCGGCATCCCTTCCACCCGGAAGTCCTCCTTTCGGGACAGGAGGAACGCCGTCAGGAGGGCATGATAGACGAAAGTGATGCCGACGTAGAGAAAAAACCTGGCCCAGGCCATGCGAAACGAGGCAAAGATGATTGCAAGCAGGAGGGCCTGGGCCGAAAAGAGGACTGCTCCGTGGACGGAAATGCTTCGATGGAGCGACCTGCTGGCTGGCATCATGGCGAATCTATGGGGCCTCGCAGCTCCTGTCAAGGGAAAGTCGAAATAGTTGACGAAATGCCGGTCCGTACTATGATGCACCCATGACTTTGCCCATGATCCTCACGGTTGGTCGGATCGGCCTGGCTCCGCTTCTCTTCCTCCTTTTCAGCCTGACGGGAAGCGGCAGCCTCGGACTGATCATCGCGATCTGGGTAATCTTTCTGGTCATCGAGGTGTCGGACCTTCTGGATGGCCACCTGGCCCGCCTTTGGCACCAGGAGTCGGAATTGGGCAAAGTCCTTGACCCGATGGCAGATACCTTGTGCAGGCTCACGTACTTCATTGCCCTCGCGGGTGCGCGGATCCTGCCTTTGTGGATGCTGCTGGTCTTTGTGTATCGGGACTTCGTGGTGGCCTACATCAGGGTCGTGATTTCCCGGGAAGGTGTGATGCTGGCCGCCCGGATCAGCGGAAAGCTGAAGGCCTGGACGTACGCAATCGCTGCGGGGGGCGGCTTCATGGTCTTTTCCCTGAGAATGATGGGAGCGCCTTCGATTTGGATGGCTGGCTTTCAGTGGCTTTCCCTGGGGCTTTTCGTGGCCGCCGTTGGCGTTGCGGCCTGGTCTTTTACGGATTACGCCGTTTTTTTTGTGAAGAATTTCGGAAAGGCTAGTTGACATATTCATGGGCTAGTTGATATATTCTCACTTGCCTCAAGAGTAGTACTAACCTCTGATCAAGTTCTGAGGGGGGAAGTACCGTCCCAAGGGGCAACGTGCGTGAAGGAGGGAATGCAACCTCTGGAGCGCAAAACGACCTCACGGCACGCCGTGAGGTGGATCTTTGACAGTCAAGGGAAGGGGAGAAAGAGGTCAGCTTCTTCCGAGCTTCGGCACGGAAGTAAGTGAGAGCGGGTCAACAAGATAGATAAAAGATCCTCCCGCAAGGGAGGGTTGTATATCATGGAGAGTTTGATCCTGGCTCAGAACGAACGCTGGCGGCGCGTTTTAAGCATGCAAGTCGGACGGTAAGGGAGGTAGCAATACTTCCCCTAGAGTGGCGAACGGGTGAGTAAGACGTAGGTGATCTGCCTCTGGATGGGGGATAGCCCGTGGAAACACGGGGTAATACCGCATGAGGCCTTGTGGGTGAAGCCATGAGGTGAAAGGTGCAATTGCATCGTCTGGGGATGAGCCTGCGGTCCATTAGGTAGTTGGCGGGGTAAGAGCCCACCAAGCCGACGATGGATAGCCGGCCTGAGAGGGTGTACGGCCACACTGGAACTGAGACACGGTCCAGACTCCTACGGGAGGCAGCAGCTAAGAATCTTCCGCAATGGGGGAAACCCTGACGGAGCGACGCCGCGTGGATGATGAAGGCCGTAAGGTTGTAAAATCCTTTTGTCGGTGAAGAATAAGCGAGGGAGTGGAAAGCCTTCGTGATGACGTTAGCCGATGAATAAGCCCCGGCTAATTACGTGCCAGCAGCCGCGGTAATACGTATGGGGCAAGCGTTGTTCGGAGTTATTGGGCGTAAAGGGCGTGTAGGCGGCTCATCAAGTCTGGTGTGAAAACGCAGGGCTTAACCCTGCGGATGCGCTGGAAACTGGTGGGCTTGAGTTCTTGAGGGGAAGCTGGAATTCCAGGTGTAGGGGTGAAATCTGTAGATATCTGGAAGAACACCGGTGGCGAAGGCGAGCTTCTATCAGAGGACTGACGCTGAGGCGCGAAAGCGTGGGGAGCAAACAGGATTAGATACCCTGGTAGTCCACGCTGTAAACGATGTGCACTAGGCGTGGGGCCCGTACGGGTTCTGTGCCGTAGTTAACGTGATAAGTGCACCGCCTGGGGAGTATGCTCGCAAGGGTGAAACTCAAAGGAATTGACGGGGGCCCGCACAAGCGGTGGAGCATGTGGTTTAATTCGATGGTACACGAGGAACCTTACCAGGGCTTGACATGTGCGTGGATGTTCACGAGAGTGGGCAGCTCCGCAAGGGGCGCGCACACAGGTGCTGCATGGCTGTCGTCAGCTCGTGTCGTGAGATGTTGGGTTAAGTCCCGCAACGAGCGCAACCCTTACCGTCTGTTGCAAACAGGTTGTGCTGAGCACTCGGACGGAACTGCCGGTGACAAACCGGAGGAAGGTGGGGATGACGTCAAGTCATCATGGCCCTTATGTCCTGGGCTACACACGTGCTACAATGGCAAGTACAAAGCGAAGCGAAACGGCGACGTGGAGCAAATCGCAGAAAGCTTGTCTCAGTGCGGATTGGAGTCTGAAACCCGACTCCATGAAGTTGGAATCGCTAGTAATCGCGTATCAGCATGGCGCGGTGAATACGTTCCCGGGCCTTGTACACACCGCCCGTCACACCACCCGAGTTGGGGGTACCCGAAGTCAGTTGCCTAACCGCAAGGGGGGCGCTGCCGAAGGTATGCCTGGTGAGGGGGGTGAAGTCGTAACAAGGTAGCCGTACCGGAAGGTGCGGCTGGATCACCTCCTTTCTAGAGAA
>CAVUXE010000060.1:0-7636 GCA_963745235.1 uncultured Spirochaetota bacterium
TTTATGTATCCCATCATGGCATTTTCTACATCTCTGTATGACTTTTCACGGGCCCCTGCAGCCGGGCCGGAAAGCATGCTCCTTTTCTCTTACAGCGAAAGAAATTAGAAGGCAGACGTTTTTCCTTATTGGCATGATTGTTGCATCATGGGAACCACCATGAACGCGATGCCGCTCATTCCGCCGGACGGCAAGATTTCCGGTCATCGTTTCGATGACTCCGTGCGGGCGCGGACCGCGTGACGGCAATTCACTAAGGCGCCTCCTTGTGTCGGGGGTTCCGCGGGTTCCGCGGATGCCCCCTTTTTTTTGGAATCGTATCAAGGACGAGGGGGCCTGCCTCTGGGTTGAGAATGCTGCTTCATGAGGGTAGCTTGTTGTCCGTCATGAACGACACGCCATCGGGCGGCATTGTCTCCCGGCTCAGGGGAGTCATCCTTGGCAAGGCCAAGGACATCCGGGACCCCGGGGTCTTCCACAGGCTCTCCCTGGTGGCATTCTTCGCCTGGGTCGGGCTCGGGGCGGACGGTCTGTCCTCGTCCAACTACGGCCCCGAAGAGTCCTTTCTCAGCCTTGGAGCAAACAGCCACCTCGGTCTCTTTGTTGCGCTGGCCACGGCAATCACCGTGATCATCATTTCGGCGAGTTATTCTCAGATCGCGGAGCAGTTCCCGCACGGCGGGGGCGGCTACACGGTTGCGAGCAAGCTTCTCTCTCCCACCCTGGGGATGATTTCAGGGTGCGCTCTCCTCATTGACTTCGTGCTGACGATCACGATTTCCATTGCCAGCGGGGCCGATGCCATTTTCAGCTTCCTTCCCCTCGGCTGGATTCGCGCCAAACTGCTGGTTGCCGTGCTCGGGGTTTCTCTCCTCATGATAATGAACCTTCGCGGTGTGAAGGAATCCGTCATGCCGCTGGTGCCCATCTTCCTTGTGTTCCTCCTGACGCACACGTTCGCCGTTCTCTATGTCCTCCTGACGAACCTTTCTTCGCTGGGCGATGTGGCGCAGACGACGTTGGCCCAGACTCGGGCCGCCGGCAAAGCACTCGGCGGCTTCGGCGTCTTCCTGATCCTGATGCGCGCATACAGCATGGGCGCAGGGACATACACGGGGATCGAGGCGGTCAGCAACGGCATGCCCATCCTCCGTGAACCAAGGGTGGAGACCGCCAAGAAGACGATGCGCTACATGGCGGCCTCCCTTGCCTTCATGGCCGCCGGGCTCATGATCGGCTACCTCCTGTTCGGCGTGACGAAGGTGCCGGGAAAGACCCTGAACGCGGTTCTCATGCAGCGGGTAGCCGCCGGCTGGGGGTTTGCCGGGGAAGTGTTTGTGCTTGTCACCCTGGTCTCCGAGGCAATCCTCCTCTTTGTCGCAGCGCAGGCGGGGTTTCTTGGGGGACCGGCGGTGCTCTCGAACATGTCGCTGGACAGATGGCTCCCCGTGCAATTCAGCCTGCTCAGCGAGCGGCTTGTCATCAAGAACGGCATTCTTCTTCTGGGAACGGGCTCGATCATCCTCATGCTCGCAACCCGAGGATCGGTCAGTCTCCTGGTAGTGCTGTATGCCATCAATGTCTTCATAACCTTCTGCCTCTCTCAGGCAGGAATGGTGCGCCATTGGTGGAGGCAGCGCGGGAAGGTCCGGACTTGGAAGCGCAAGCTTTTGATCAATGGGTTCGGCCTTCTTCTCACGAGCTTCATCCTGGTGTCCCAGATCGCGCTCAAGTTCGAGACGGGAGGATGGATCACCCTCCTGATTACCGGCGCGCTGGTGGCCGCCGCCGTGGCCATCAAGCGCTTCTACCATCAGGCGGGCAGGAGCCTGGCGCGCCTGGATCACCTCATGGCCACGGCCGCGGAGATCGACGTCCAGGCACTCGACGCGGAAACCCGGAAGACCAGACGAAGGCCACCCAGGCCGGATCCGCGGGGAAAGACTGCGGTCCTTCTGGTCTCCGGCTTCAACGGGACGGGGCTGCACACCCTGTTCAGCATTCGCAGGGTCTTCGGGGATACCTTTCGCACCTGGCTGTTCATTCAGGCCGGGATCATCGACGCTGATCGCTTCAAGGGCGCGGAGGGCATTGACCGGCTCCGCAAGCACGTGGAAACTGGTCTTTCGAAATATGTGAGGTTCATGCGCGCAAAGGGATACAACGCGGAAGGGATCGCCGCTATCGGCACTGACGTTTCCGAGGAGATATGCAGCCTTGCCCAGGGAATATTCCGCGACCGTCCCACTGCCGTCTTCTTCGGCGGCCAGATAGTCTTTCCGGAGGAAAGCATTCTCACCCGCCTCCTCTTCAACCACGTTGCCTTCGCCGTCCAGCGGCGCCTGCACAGGGTGGGGATTCCCTTCATCATCATGCCGGTGCCCGTGGCCGCCCCCTGAGCCTGGCGGGAGCTCCGGCGTGAGCACCCTCAGCTGATGTTCGCTTTGAACGTCCTGGGGTCGATCTGGTACGCGTGAACGCGAAGTCCCATGATGCGCTCGGTGATCCCCAGGGAAGCGGCCGCAGCCCTCTTCCTGCAGGTAGGAAAGGGCCGCAACCGGCCGATCCGCGCTCAACGCACCGACCACCTCCCGGCCCATCTTGATGGGCACGCAGATGAAGGACATGTCCTTCCCATCCCGCGTTCGACGGGCCCCCGTCCTGTCCAGGAACTGCGGCTCTTCGGAGATCTTCGGCACGATGGAGGCCCTGCCTGTCTGGATGACCTTGCTGGTGATCCCTTCCCCCAGCTTGTAGCTTCTGGCTTGGCGAGAGGCCGTACGCGGACTCGATGCCGATCTCACCAGTCTGCCTGTTCAGCAGGGTGAGGGTCGCGAACTTCATCCCCAGGGAACGGGTGAGCGCCTCCAGGACGGGCTCCACGACGGTGCGAAGATCGAGGCTCGAATCCAGGATCTGGCTGATCTCGAAGAGCAGGGAGAGCTCCGTCCGCTTTCCACTCAGGCCCGCCAGATGTTTCACGTGATGTGCAGCTCACGCGATGTAGAGAAGGTAGATCAGGAGGTTGCAGACAAGAACGACCAGCATCATGGCCGGGTAGGAAGACTTGCAGTAGTAGCCCCAGCCGATTTTCTTTCCCGTGGTGCGCTCGTACGTCGCAACCGCAACGACGTTCGCCGAGGCGCCAATCGGGGTCCCATTTCCCCCGATGTCCGTTCCCAGCGACGCGGACCAGACCAGGGGGGCAATCGAGAACCCGGGCGCCCCGCCCAGGTGCCTGAGCAGCGGCGCCATCGTCGCGGCGAAGGGGACGTTGTCCACGATGGAGGAGCCGAACGCGCTCACCCACAGGACGATGGACAACGCAATGAAGAAGCTTCCCCCTGACAGCTCTCTCACCCCGTTCGCCACGATGGTGAGCAGACCCGTGTGCTCAACCGCGCCCACAATGATGAACAGCCCGGCGAAGAAGACAAGCGTGGAGTAGTCCAGCTTCTGAACCACCTTCCCCATTTCCCTGCCGCCCAGCAGCAGCGCACCCAGCGCCCCCGTCATGGCGATCATGCCCACCGACAGGTGCGTCACGCCGTTGGTGAGCAGAGCCACCGTGACATACAGCATTGCCACAAGGCCCACCGCGAAGAGGCGCTGGTCGCGGACCGCCCTCCTGGGCTCCAGGGAGTCAACCTGGCGCTGCAGCCTCTGCGGATCTTCCCTGAGCCGCCTGCGGGGCGCGAAGATGTCCCGCCGGTAGAACCAGATGAAGAAGGCGGTGTTGACCACGAACCCGATGAGGGCAATCAGCCCGGTGTTCCTGAGAAAGTCGAGGAAGGAGAGCTGGAAATAGGTGCCCAGGATGACGTTGGGCGGGTCACCCACCATGGTGGAGGCCCCGCCGATGTTTGACGCCGCTATCTCGGAGAGAATGAGCGGAAGCGGATTGATCCCGATGATCTCCCCCAGCTCAAGGGTCAACGTGCACATGAAAAGCATGACCGCGATGCTGCCCATGAAGGCGGAAAGGAACCCGGTCAGCAGCGGCAGCAGGATGAAGAGCAGCACGGGGTCCAGCTTCACCCAGCGCGCGCCATGGAGGCCGAGCCAGCGGAAGAAGCCGGAGAGGCTCAGCGCCTCCACGATAATCATCATTCCGAAGACGAAGATGATGGTCTCCCAGTTCTCGTACTGGAGAGCCTGGCTGGGGCCGAGGACAAGAATGAACGCAAGGACCGCTCCAAGGATGGAGACGATTGTGCGGTCTACCCTCTCGGAGATTATCAGTCCATACGAGAGGACGAAAATACCAAGTGCAATCCACTGCTGAGTCGTTATATGCGCCTCCTTGTGGAAAGAAACGCCCCTCTGGCTGATCAAAGAGGGGCGTCGTGACTTTCATACTTTTTCGTTGGATTGTATTTTCAGAGTGCTTTTTCTCCGGTTTCTCCGCTCCTGATGCGGACCGCCTGTTCGATGGTGGAAACGAATATCTTGCCGTCCCCGACTTCCCCCGTTCTGCCCGCGGCAATGATCGCATCCACGAGCTTCTGGGCCGCGCTGTCCTTGCAGACGATCTCCAGCTTCATCTTGTTGATGAGGGATACGCGGTACTGATCTCCGCGCCACTGCTGCATGATCCCCTTCTGCGCTCCGTGGCCCTGGATCTCCGTCACCATGAGCCCGGTGTAGCCGACCTGCTCGATGGCCTTCTGCACGTCCTCGAACTTCTCTGGTCGTATGATCGCTTCTATCTTCTTCATCGTTTTCCTCCCGATCAGCGTGAGAGCATTGTTTCAGACTGCTTGTCCATCTTGACGCCAGAGTAGCCCGGCACGCCCATCTCGGGTATATCCAACCCCTGCATCTCGGTAGCCGCGCTGACGCGGTTCCCCTTCAGGAGGAAGCCTGCAATCGAGAATACGACCAGCGAAATGACCGCGTACCATACGAAGTTGGCGAGTACACCTATTACCTCGGCAAGGAACTGGGAAGGGTCGCCGTAGAAGAGCCCTTTGACCGTGCCGGCAACGCCGTTCCACCCGTCACCGTAGGTGCCGTCCGCGAACAATCCCAGGGAGAGAACGCCCCATGCGCCGTTGAACCCATGGACCGCAATTGCCCCCACGGGGTCGTCGATCTTCAGCTTCCTTTCCAGGAAGAACGCTGATTCCACAACGAGAATACCGGCGATCAGCCCGATGACGACCGCAGCCCAGGAAGTGACGAAAGCGCAGGGCGCCGTTATCGCGACCAACCCCGCGAGCATTCCGTTGAGCATCATGCTGGGGTCTGGCTTCTTTCCGCGCACGAACCACATCCACAGGGCGGCCATGAGCGCTCCGCCCGCCGAGCAAAGCATTGTGTTTGTGGCGATGACGCTGATTCGCAGATCAGAGCCAGCGAGGGTGGATCCCGGGTTGAACCCGAACCAGCCGAAGGCCAGGATGAACGTCCCGATGACCGCCATCGGGATGCTGTGGCCGGGGATGGCGTTTGGCGATCCGTTCTTGTTGTATTTTCCGATCCGGGGACCCAGCATCCAGGCAAAGATCAACCCGATGACTCCGCCTGACATGTGAACTACGGATGAGCCCGCAAAATCCACGTGTCCGTGTCCAAGGTGGAAGTTTGCCCCGAGCTGTGAAAGCCAGCCGCCGCCCCACACCCAGTTGCCGTAAATGGGATACATGAAAAGTCCGACCGCTATGCCGTAGATGAAAAACGAGGAGTATTTCCAGCGCTCTGCGCTGGCCCCGGTAGGAATGGTGGCCGTTGTATCCATGAACACCATCTGGAAAAGGAAAAGGGCAAAGGCGCCGACGTCATATGCTCCGTTCAGCATGAAGCCCTTCCCGCCGAAGAGCCCGAACGTCTTGCCGAAGAGGTTGACAGTAATTTCCTTGTTGAGACCGTTGAAACCTCCCATGGTGCTGATGGCCCCCGTTCCGCCGAACATCAGGCCGTAACCCATGAGCCAGAACCCCAGCATTCCCAGGGGGTAGATCATGAAGTTCATGGCCATGGTGTGCGCCACGTTCTTTGCGCGGGTGAGCCCCGTTTCAACCATCGCGAACCCCGCCTGCATGAACATGACGAGGAACCCCGTAATCAGGGTCCACATGATGTTGATGGCGACCCTGTTGTGGCCGATCGCATTGGCCAGGTCCATGATCGTGGACTTGTCGGTGGCCCCGATATCTGCCGCCGTGCCGGTCTTTGTGCCGCTGGGGTCCTCTGCCTGCACCGGCGGGGCCGTGTCGGCGAATATGGGTGCCGTGACCCAGGCTCCCGCTATCAAGAGCGCGATGAGTATCACGAGAGCTCGTGATGTGAATCTCAGACGCATTTGCATCCTCCCTTCATATTGCCCCCGACAAAGCAATATTCGTGCCAACGCAGCCGAGAAGGCAGGAGACTAGGAAAAAGCTAATAGAATGCTATGATTTTGCTAAGAAGAGCGTGGGAATGGAAAGGGAGATTACTACATTATTGTAGCTTCAGTACGGATAATCTACAGGAATGTACCTATCTCGGCGGCTATTTCCTGAAAAGATACTTTGGCGGGTGCACATCCAGGACGTTCGGATACCAGCCGCCCCACTTTGAAAGGGCCACCATGTTCTGCGAGACATAGAAATACAGGGGAAGGATGGCAAGGTCCTGGTCAACGAGGAGATCTTCCGCGCTCTGGAAAGCCTTCATCCGGTCCGGTCCTTCGGGAAAAGAATTGGCCTTCTGAAGGAGAACGTCGTACGCGCCGCTGGAATACCCCCCGTCGTTCAGCGCACGATTGTCCGTGGAGAAGAGGGAGAGGAAGGCAAACGGATCCCGGTAGTCCGCCATCCAGCCGGCGCGCAGGAGATCATAGCCGCCCATGCTCCCGTGGCGCCGGGTCTGCAGGAAAGCCCCCCATTCCTTGTCAGCCAACTCCACCGCGACACCGAGAACCCGCTGCCACCTGTCCCTGAGCGCCTCAGCTATCAACCTGTGCTGATCGTTTGTGTCGTAGAGGAGACGGACCTTCGGAAAGCCTTTCCCACCCGCATAGCCCGCCTCCGCGAGGAGCTTGCGTGCCTTGTCGGCGCTCTCCCCCACTCCCTGCGGTGGAGAATACGGGAACCGTCCGGCAAGGGGCGGCGTGAGCGAGTACGCCGGAACCTGGCCTGCCTGAATGATCTTTCCCAGCAGCTCAGCGCGGTTCACCGCCAGCGCGAACGCCTTCCGCACCCGCGGGTCATTGAATGGCGCCTTGGTGGTGTTGAGCTCGTAGTAGTAGGTGCCAAGGGCGGGACTGAGCACATAGTCCGGCTTCCTCTTTGCCTCGGCCAGCTTGTCCGCCGGAGGAGAGCTGGTGGACCAGTCGATGTCTCCTTTGACATACATGGCGTATGCCGCGTCGACGTCTTCGAGGGGCAGGTAAACAAGCTGGTCCACCCTCACGCTCTTCTCGTCCCAGTAGCGCGGGTTTTTCTCCAGGACGATACGCGCCTGCGGCGTCCATTCCTTGAGCAGGAATGGCCCGTTGCCCACGAAGTTCTGTGGAAGCGTCCAGTCCTTCGGGTGGGCTTTGATGACATGCAGGGGAACCACAGAAAACGCGGATTGGGGTAGCAGGTCGGGAACGAACGGAGCGGGAAAGAGAGTCGTGAACTGGACGGTCCGATCATCCACCGCCTTG
>CAVUXE010000061.1:0-13990 GCA_963745235.1 uncultured Spirochaetota bacterium
GGGAGCGAGCTAAGGTTGCCTGCAGGCTCCCAAAGTCGGACGCTTGGAGCAACTAATGACTGGGGATGATATCATTTGGAGCGCCAGGCTTAGGGGTCAAGAGCAGCCGCTGGTCCAGAACTCCAAAATCCATAAACGCAACGTGTTCCTCCACGCGAGGGATCACTGGTGTCATGTATAACCCCGTTGATTACAGCGCATTCGTGCTTGCTGACGGTGACAATCAGACGCCCCATCGGAAGCTCGCCGTCGCGCAGGTGAACACGACAACCGGTCCCGATGCCCATTGTTGGCGTAAAGTTCCATCCAATTCCCTGGAGGTAGCGGCGAATGGTTTGCCGATAGACACCGTTTCGCGCAGATGAGACTCCACGCTTGCTCTTGCCGGTGCGTTCGCTTTTTGCTAGGGCATTAAGAGAGTGATACACGGTCAAGTAGTCTTGGCGCGTTGCAATCGCGATAGCGCGGGTGACACAATCTCCAGCGTCTCCGCGAAAGCCCGCGGCTGCACGTCCGCCGTCATCATATTGGAAACGCATGCGTCGGCTGTCCGTTCGAACTTGCTCGTTTAACATATCGGCGCTTTCTTACCCAGGATGATGCCTTTGAAAGTCAAACGGTTGGCCGCCTCGCAGAAAGTCACCCCTGCTCTCCTCTTGAACAAAAACAGCCTTGGGTTATCAACCACACCGACGGTTGCGTGTGAAAGACCTTAGCCTTTTTCGGCAAAGTCCGAGAATGTTATATAAGCTCTCATTGTCTAACAGGCGAGGGGAGCAGTAAAGGCAGAGGACCTATCTCGCCCGCCAAGGCCGCAACGTCTTGTTGCAACAGCACGGCAAGCTGTAGTTCTTTTTTGCTCAGAAAGTCTCTACCCCGGGCCGCCGGGTGTCAGATAAAAGATGTGAGAAGAAAAGCGTTTCCCGTTGCAAATCGTTACAAAATAAGGCAAGAGAAAAGCTGGCGTAGGCGCACACGATTGACGCAAGCCTTTGTAGCGACTAATATTAGTCAGCAGTGAGCTGCAGAGAGACACGCGCCTGACTCGGCACCGGACTCGTTTTCCTAAATCGTAGGTCGGACGTTCGAGTCGTCTCTGGGGCAAAGCTAATTCCTGATTGCAGAAAGAATTGTGAATGGATGCTTCCGAGGCCACGGTGCTGCTCAGAGTCCGGTGAGATAAAAGATGTCAGAAAGCCACAGATATAGCCGCCATAGCTACATATGAATCCAAATTCTTCCGTATATTTGTGACTTCCGCCGGTTGCCAAGACCGTGACGATTTCTTCCGTCCGCGGCCACGCCAACTTTGGTAGAGGGCTTCCTTCGTCCAGCTCTTGGAAGCGTTGCTTTCTAACAATTTCTCAGTCCCTTTGGATTGACAATTGTATATGTTCATCGTATACATTGTACGTGAGTCTGCTCGACGAGTTCTTTGAAACTCTGGAAGGCTTTCAGTGGGATCAAGGCAATTCCGAAAAGATCTGGGTAAGACATGAAGTGTCCCAAGCTGAGTGCGAGCAGCTGTTCCTCAATCGACCAATTGTCGTAACCTTTGACGAGGACCATTCTAAGCTGGAACGGAGGTTCGTGGCGTTGGGGCATACTGACTCTGGCCGCCAACTAACTGTCGTTTTCACTATCCGCGGCTCGTTGCTGCGAGTTATTTCAGGTCGGCCTATGAGCCGGCGAGAACGGGGGATCTATGCCAAGCGCACGCAAACCGGTACCTGAGTTCAGGTCAGAAGCCGAAGAACGTGCCTTTTGGGAAGAGCACGATACGGCTGACTATCTGGACTGGTCGCGGGCAGAGGTCGTCCGGTTTCCGAACCTCAAGCTGTCTACTTCCACAATTTCGCTACGGCTTCCGGCTCAGCTTCTCGCAGACCTGAAGCTCCTGGCCAACAAGCGTGATGTACCATATCAGTCGCTGCTCAAGGTTTATCTAGCGGAACGGATTGCGGCGGAAAGCGCCAAGGCACGCCCCAGCAAACCTTCGCGACGCTCTAAGTCACCTTCGTCCTCCAAAAGGGGAACGAGGCTTGCGAAGAGGGATCACTCACGATCGAGCTGAGGTGAATATCCGTGACTGATTCCGCCTCACGCACTGGGGTGAGCTTTGGTGAGCGACAGCCATAGCAACGATGCGCGACGGCGAATACTCGCCGAACAGATAGCTCGGGAAGAACAGCGTATTTCGGAAATCCACGCTGAGCTAAAACGGCGCCATGCCCTAGTTTCTTCTTTCAAGGAGCAGTTGGCTGGGCTTCAGCCAATGGCCAACGGATTGACAGTGCTTGACGAAGGCACAACGTCGACGACAACAACCCTCTCAAGCGAGGAGAAAGTGCGACTGTTTCGTTCGCTGTTTCGCGGTCGAGAGGACGTTTTCGCGCGTCGCTGGGAGAGCCGCAGGACGGGAAAGGCTGGCTATTCGCCGGCTTGCGCGAACGAGTGGGATCCGGTGCTCTGCGGAAAAGCAAGAGGTCCAGGAAGCACCCGAAAGGCAAACTGCCTTGAATGCTGTGAGCATGCGTTCTTTCGCGTTACCGACGAGGAAATCGAGAAGCATCTCAAAGGCTTTCAAGTCATGGGGGTATACCCGCTTCTCACCGATGAAACATGCTGGTTTCTTGCCGCGGACTTCGACGACGGCGCGTGGCAGGAAGATGTAGCTTCGTTCCGTGAAGCGTGTCATTCACACGACGTTCCCGTGGCGATCGAGCGATCGCGTTCGGGCAACGGTGCGCACGCTTGGCTCTTCTTTTCCGAACCCGTCCCCTCCAGCCTTGCGAGGAACTTGGGGTGTTTCTTGATAACCGAATCCATGGCTCGTCGCCACCAACTTTCGATGTCGTCCTATGATCGGCTTTTCCCAAACCAGGATACGCTCCCCAAGGGTGGCTTCGGCAACCTCATTGCCCTTCCCCTTCAGCGTGAATCAAGGGCGGGAGGCAATTCGGTATTCGTTGATGCATCACTCACTCCCTATGCAGACCAGTGGGCTTTCTTGTCGAGTATTCGGCGCACCGATTTGAATCGTGTTCGGGAAATCGTTCAAGACGCGGGTCGCCGCGGCCAAGTGATGGGTCTGCGAATGGTCGATACCGAGGAGGAATCCGGACGTACTCCGTGGAAACGGCCTCCATCCGGCTACGAGGAACGGGTGTCCATAAGTGAGGCCCTTCCGCGCGAGGTGCACGCTGTCATCTCTCAACGCTTGTTTCTCGAACGAAACGGCCTTCCCTCTCCTCTTCTGAATCAGATCAAACGCCTGGCTGCCTTCCAGAATCCGGAGTTTTACAAGAGGCAGAGCATGAGGCTTTCCACTGCACTCACCCCCAGGGTTATTGCATGTACAGAAGAGCTCTTCGAGCACATCGCCCTGCCTCGTGGGTGCTGGCCCGATGTTGAAGCCCTATTGAACGAACACGGCATTGCCCTCTTGGTCGAAGACAAGCGCGAGGAGGGTACGGCGCTTGAATGCTCCTTCACAGGTACTCTCACCTCGAGTCAGAAGCGAGCTGCAAGGGCTCTCTTGGCTCACGATATTGGCGTTCTGGTGGCGCCTCCGGGAACGGGCAAGACCGTCGTGGGGACTTTTCTGATCACCATGCGGCGTCGGAATACGCTCGTTCTTGTTCACCGCAAGCCTCTCCTCGATCAATGGGTCGCTCAACTTGCGTTGTTCCTTGGCAAGGAACCTAAAGAAATCGGCCAGATCGGCTCTGGGAAGAACAAACCTACTGGCGAGATCGATGTGGCGATGATGCAGAGCCTGGTTCGACTTGGCCGCGTAGCTGACCTTGTGGCTGGCTACGGACATGTCATAGTGGATGAGTGCCACCACATCCCGGCCATTTCCTTCGAGCGAGTACTTTCAGAAGTGAAAGCCAAATTTCGTCATGGGGCTTACCGCAACTCCACGTCGCCGGGACGGGCAGCAGCCTATCCTTTATATGCAACTCGGCCCTGTCCGATTCAGTGTCGATTCTCGAACCAAGAGCGCACAACGGCCATTTGAGCAGTCTCTCATTGTCCGCGAGACTACGTTCCTTCCTGAGGCGCAGACCGATCAAACCAGCATCCAGCAGCTGTATGCGATGCTGGCGGCTGATGAGGCGCGCAATGATCTCATCTGCACGGATGTGATCCGAGCCCTTGAGGAGGGTCGCTCACCTATCGTGCTCACGGAGCGGCGCGATCACCTGGAAAGGCTGGCCGACAAGCTGCGTGTGTACGTTCCGCATCTTGTCGTGCTCCATGGAACAATGAAGACTTCGGTGCGTCGTGAGGCCCTCGTACACTTCGCCACGGTGCCCGACGGCAAGCCGCGGCTTCTGCTTGCAACAGGGCGATACATAGGGGAAGGATTCGACGATGCACGACTGGACACCTTGTTTCTCGCCCTGCCGGTGTCGTGGAAAGGGACGCTGATTCAGTACTCGGGCCGTCTCAATCGCCTTCATGCCGGCAAGACAGAAGTGCGGATATACGATTACGTGGACCGAAAAATCCCAATGCTTCTTCGGATGTTCGAAAAGCGTCTTCGTGGCTATCGGGCAATAGGGTATGTTCGTGAAAAGGACGATTGAGAGACGGGAACAAGATGAAACGCAAGCAACAAAGACCGGGCCGACGCGGCTCACTATCCCCCTCGCCGCTTGAGCGAATGATCTCAGAGGCAATCGTCGACTGCTACAATGAGAGTGAGCAGGCGATGGGTCTTTTCGCTATGGTCGAGGAGAATCTCCGCCTCCCGTTCTCAACCATGGTGCTTGGCATCCAGGTCAAAGTGCAGAAAGTCGAACTCAATGACGCGGGAGAAATTGTCGCGGTTTGTTCCAGAGGCCCGGAGAAGCAGCGGATTCCATTAGTGGACCTTGTCCTTCCATCTCCTCGACCTGAAGGGGCAGAGTGGATTGAAGCGTATCGTCGCTGGGCGAGAGGAAGATAACCATTAGGCACGGCTATTCGGGAATCACAGACATCGGCGAGCCCGACCTCCGTTAGCTGGCGCAAGACGAGAGCCTGTTGGGAAAGAACTCGCCGATATAGTGCCCGATAAAGGATATGAGAAAAATCCGCAATTCTTTGCAAATTGATCCAAACCGATGCTTCCGCCGCCGCGGTGCTACTCGAAGTCCTGTGAGACGGAATGTCAGAAAAGCCATCGGGCGTAGCCGCTTTGGATCCACATTGGTCCAAGTTCTTCCATATACCTGTAATTTTCAACGGTTCCTAAAACCGCGGCGCTTCATTCTGTCTACGCCCCGATAAATCCGTGCAACACTGGGCGGGAGTGGCAGTGCCGATCTTCTAGGTGCTCAGCGCACGCTACCGTTTCGACATGGGAACAGAACAATCAGACCGCGCCGGAAGCCGGAGCCAACAGCAACTTCCGCAATTCCATTGGCCTGACCCTTGGCGGGCAGAATCGGCCGTTCGGGGATCTCTCGTCCTCATTGCCTGCGACGCCGTTCGAACTCTGCACCTTGTTTGGCGCGCTCGTTGACAACGAAAGCACGAGACAATACCCTGGGAGAAGGAAGAATATGGCGAGAGGCAAATGCAGAGATCACTGTACTGGATACTGATTGCACCGGGTGTCCTGCTCTTGGCTGTCTTCCTTTTCTATCCGCTCATCGTCGTCCTCATTCCCACCTTCGGAGCCGGAAAAGCGCTCGGCGGCCGCTACGTAGCATTCTTTGCGGATCCCTACTATCTCAAGATCTTTGCGCGCACGATCTGGATCGGCCTTGCTGCCACGGCCGTTTGCGTCGTTCTGGGCGTTCCAACTTCCTATTTCATTTCCCGCAGAAGCAGCCGGGCCAAGTCGATTCTGATGGCAGTCTCGATTTTTCCGCTCCTCACGAACGCCGTCGTGCGAGCCTTCGCGTGGATCATCGTCCTGGGACGGGACGGAGTCGTGAACTCCCTCCTCCTGGCGCTGAAGTGGATCGACAGGCCCCTCACTCTTCTGTACACGGACTTTTCGATTCTAGTCGGCACGATCTATCTCTTCCTGCCCCTCATGCTCATTACCCTCGTCGGCAGTATGGACACCATCGAAGAGGAAGTGACGGAAGCCGCTGAAAGCCTGGGAGCCAGCCGCTTTGGGACTTTCCTGAGGGTGGTGTTTCCGTTGAGCCTGCCCGGTATCCTCATCGGCAGCGTGCTCGTTTTCACGGGAGCCATCACCGCGTATACGACCCCTACGCTGCTCGGCGGCAATAGAAGCATGCTGCTGGCTACATTGATCTACCAGCGCGCGATGAGTCTCTCCGACTGGACCGGCGCCGGTGTGATAGCGCTCGTCATGATCGTCGTGACCCTTGCGGTGGTGAAAGGAATGCAGGACTTCGCCCGGCGTCTGGACCGAAGATGATGGCGGCCAGGAAGCATCTCTGGTTGACGGTGTATTCCGTCGGCGTCTTCCTCTTCCTGGTGACGCCTCTGGTGATCATTGCGATCACGGCGTTCGGAGAGGCCAGCACCATCCGCTTTCCCATTCAAGGCTTCACCGTGAAGTGGTTCATTGCAGTCTTCGATTCTCATTCATTCATGTCGTCCCTCGGGTTGAGCTTCATGCTCGCCATCTATGCGACGCTCCTCGCTCTGGCGGTTGGAATCCCCGCGTCGTACGCGCTGGGAAGGACGGCATTCAGGCGCAACTCGTTTCTCAGGTCGCTCTTCCTGTCTCCGGTCTTCGTCCCCGGAATTGTCGTAGGCTATGCCCTGTTCAAATTCCTTGTGATCGCGATGCGCCTGCCGGTCCTCGCCGGGCTCGTGATGGGGCACTTCCTCGTGATTCTCCCCTATGTCATCCGCGTGGTCGGCGCGAGTCTGGAGCACTTCGACTTCTCCGTGGAGGAAGTTGCACGCAGCCTCGGCTGCAACCGGGCGCAGGCCTTTGTGAAAGCGGTGCTGCCGAACATCGGCTCCGGCATCATCGCCGCGTTCATGCTCGCCTTCATCAATTCGTTCAACAATGTGCCCGTCTCGATGTTCCTGAGCGGCCCCGGGGTGTCCACGTTTCCCCGTACGCTCATCAGCTACATCGAGTACAGCTACGACCCTTCGGTGTCCGCGGTTTCGGTTCTTCTCATGGCCGTCACCGTAGCTTTGATGTTTCTCATGGAAAGAACGCTGGGCATCGGAGCCCTCGCGGAATAGGAAAGCTCATGCCATACGTGGAATTGGAGAATATTCGGGTCTCCTACGACGGCAAGACAATTGTTCTCGATGGATTGAACATGTCCATCACAAAAGGGGAGCTTGTTTCCCTTCTCGGGTCCAGCGGCTGCGGAAAGACGACGACGCTTCGCGTGGTGGCGGGATTCATCGAGCCTGCCAGGGGACGTTTCCTGCTGAACGGCAGGGACCTGACTCGAACGGCGGTCCACAGGCGCAATTTCGGTCTGGTCTTTCAGAGCTACGCATTGTTTCCACACCTGACGGTGTTCGACAACATTGCTTTCGGGCTCACGTTGCGGAAGGTGGATGCAAAGGAAAAAAAGAAGCGGGTAGAGGAGGCGCTCGACTTCACCGATTTGTTTGATCTTGCGCGTCGCTACCCAAAGCAACTTTCCGGCGGACAGCGCCAGCGCGTGGCACTGGCCCGCGCGCTGGTTATCCAACCTGAGCTTCTCCTCCTCGATGAGCCGCTGAGCAATCTCGATGCGAAACTGCGTCTGGAAATGCGGGTGGAGATCAAACGACTGCAAAAGAGACTCGGCATCACCACGATCTTTGTGACGCATGACCAGGAGGAATGTTTCTCGATTTCCGACCGTGTGGCGATCATGAACAAGGGCGCAATCGAGCAGTTCGACAAGCCGGAAGCCATCTATTCGAGCCCTGCAAACGAGTTTGTCGCGCGCTTCGTCGGGTTCACGAACTTCTTCGATCTGACCAAGGTAGGCGCGAGGCGGTTTCGGGCCCCTCATGGCGGGGAGATCGACGTGGATGGAGATCGGGACGTCCAGAGGTGCGTTGGCGCGATCCGTCCAGAGGACATCGAGCTGTCGGCGGCAAGGATCGGCCACAGCAACACCGTTGCAGGGATGGTCGAGGTCCGCACCTTCCTTGGAAAGAGCTACCAATACGAGCTGTCGACGGACATAGGCCGTCTTGTGGCCAACGCGCCAAAGGATTTTGCTTTCGAGCCGGGAACCCGGATCTTTGCCAGATTCCCGTCGGAAAGAATAGTATTATGCTAGCGGCCATTCGTCGCGTAAGGAGTACAACATGAGAACGGGCGTGTCTGTGGCGCTTGTCGCCGTCCTGGTCTGGTTTGCGGCTGGGGCCGCCGGCGCGGAGGATTCCAGCAGTGCCGGAGCGTCGGGAAACCGAACGCTGGTCGTATCGACGTGGGGGCTGGGTGAGGACGTGCTGTGGCGGGACGTCTACACGCCATTCGAGAAGAAGTACAACTGCAAGGTGGTGCTGGAGCTGGGAACCACGCCCGAGCGCTACACGAAGCTCGCGGCCGACCCGAACTCCACCGTCGACGTGATAGAGCTCTCCCAGAAGGCAGCGGCGGATGGCTACGCGGCGAACCTGTTTGCCAAGATCGATTACAGCAAGATTCCGAACGCGAAATACCTGATAGGCCCCGCCAAGAGCCTGACAAAGAACGGATACGGCCCCGCATACACGGTCAACAGCATAGGCATCATCTACAATCCAAAGGCCATCGGGTTTCCCATGAAGGACTGGGCCGATCTCTGGCGTCCCGAGCTGGCGAATCAGATTTCCATCCCGGCAATCACGTCCACGTTCGGGCCAGCCATGGTTTACGTCGCAGCGGACTACGCCAAGGTCCCCGTGACGGAGGACAATGGCGCCGCCGCCTTCAAGGCGCTGGCGGAGCTCAAGAAGAACATCGTGAAGACGTACGAAAAGTCCTCCGACCTCGCGAACATGCTCGCCAGCGGGGAAATAGCCGCTGCCGTGGTCGGGGATTTCGCCATTCCCATCATCACCAAGGCCGTGCCAGAAGCGAAATACCTGGTTCCCCTCTCCGGTACGTACGCGAACTTCAACACAATCGACGTCGCTGCCGCCTCCAAGAACAAGGATCTGGCCTACGCCTACATCAACTGGCGCATCAGCGCGGAGCTTCAGAACAAAACGGCCGTCTCCCTGAACGAGGCACCCATCAACTCCATGGTCAAGCTCAGCGCGGGGCAGGCCGCGCGGATGACGTACGGCGACGTGGCCAGGCGCGCCAGGACCATCGACTACGTTTTTGTGAACCCCCTGATGAATGGCTGGGTGGATTCCTGGAACCGTACTCTCAACGATTGACGGAGCTTCTGTGATCATCCACGGGGCCGGAGTTTTCAACGCCTTCAGAAGGAGATTCGAGGACTGGGACGTCCGCGTGCGCGACGGGATCTTCGTCGAGGTGGCTGCCGGGCTCGAACCCCTGCACGGCGAGGAACGGTTGGATGTCGACGGGGCCTGGCTCGTTCCTGGCCTTGTCGATGTCCACATGCACATCGAAAGCTCCATGACGGTGCCCGCGGAGTTTTCCCGAATGGTTCTTCCCCGGGGAACCACGACCATCGTAGCTGATCCACACGAAATCGCGAATGTCCTGGGCGTCGACGGCATACGGGCGTTCATTGCAAGCACGACGCCACTGGATATCTTCTTCGCCATCCCTTCCTCCGTCCCTTCGACGAACGAGCGGTTGGAGACGACAGGCGGCAGCATTGGTCCGGCTGAGCTTGCTCTCCTTGCCGCCGACAAACGGGTGATCTGCCTCGGTGAGGTTATGAACGCCGTGGACCTGCGCTCGCAGGGGGATACTGCGATAAAACGTCTGGTTCGAACATTCAGGGATCTGAGGCCGCTCTCTCCCATCGAGGGCCACTGTCCGAAGCTGAGCGGCGCGCAACTGTCGTCATTCATCGCTTCGGGGGTATGGTCGGACCATACGCAACAGACGCCGGACTCCATTCTCGAAAAGATCGACAGGGGCATGTTCATCGAGCTTCAACGAAAGTCGATCACGCGAGCGACCGTCGAGACGGTGGTCCGAAACGGACTGTACGAGCACGTGAGCCTCGTCACCGACGATGTGATGCCGGACGAGCTCCTGTCCGGTCATCTCAACCTCCTTGTCACTCTTGCGATAGAGCAGGGCATGAAGCCGGAGGACGCGATTTACTGCGCCACCTATACTCCTGCCCGTCACATGCTGCTCCGTGACAGAGGCTCCATAGCGCCGGGGCGCATTGCCGACTTCATCGTCCTGGAGGATCTGAAGACATTCAAAATCCGATCTGTGTACAAGAAGGGCGCATGGGTGCGGCCGCAGGAGGCGCCTGCGGGCGGCGCAAGGAGAAGGTCCTTCCCTGAATCTTTCTATTCCACGGTCCGTCGGCGCACGCTCGCCGAGGCAGCTTTCGAGCTCCGAGTTCCCTCTGCCGCTGGAGAAATGGACTGCACCACCATCCGTATCGATCCGAAATCGAACTTCACTACCCGAGGACGGGTTCGCTGCCCGATCTCGAACGGTCGTCTGGATTGGAAGTCCGCAGGGCTTTCCCTGATCGCGGCCGTCGAGCGCTATGGGCACGAATCGCCCATTCGGTTCGGTTTTGTAGAGAATGCGCTGAAGAAAGAAGGCGCCGTTGCAACCACATGGGCGCACGATCACCACAACCTTCTGGTCATGGGGAGATCCGAACGGGACATGGCCGTTGCCGCGGACGCTCTGATCGAACAGCAGGGCGGGTATGTCGTGGTTCGAGGCGGAGACGTGGTGGCGAACACGGCCTTGCCCGTGGGGGGCATCGTGAGCGAGGCGCCCTTCGAAGAACTGGCGGCGTGTATACGCGAGGTGCGTTTGCAGATGCGCGCGCTGGGCTACGAGCACGTCAACGAAATCATGTCCTTCAGCACGCTTTCGCTCCTCGTTTCGCCGGGCATCAAGATCAGCGACAAGGGCCTGGTGGACGTGACGGGCCAGACCATCGTGGAGCCCTATGAGCTTCCTCATCGATGATGTCCGCGTCCTGACCATGAACGCTGCCATGGACAGCTTCGAACACGGCTGCGTGGCAGTGGAGGGGAAGACCATCGTCGCGGTCGGGGACAGGAGCTCGGCAGTCGATATCCGGGGTTCGAAAGGATCGATGGGGACGGGGGAATCCTCATCCCCGGCCTCATCAATGCGCACACCCACAGCGGCATGATTCCTTTTCGTTCGCTCGGCGACGACTGCGTGGATCGACTTCGCCGGCTCATTTTTCCTCTCGAGGCCTCGATGACGGCTTCCCTTGCCCGCGCAAGCGCGCGCTATGCCTGCTGCGAGATGCTCCTTGCGGGCGTCACCACCTTCCTCGACATGTACTACTTCGAGGACGACATAGCCCGGGCGGTGAAGGAAACGGGGATGCGGGCATTTCTCGGTGAGACGGTGATCGGATCCCCAAGCTGCGACGCGCCGGAGCCTCACGGGGGGCTCACGCGCGCCAGGCGGTTCATTCCGGACTGGCTCAATGACGAGCTCATCACGCCCATGGTTGCGCCGCACGCAACGAACACGAACAGCCCTGGGGCCATCGTCGAGTCTCGCCGGCTCGCTGATCGCCACGGCGTTCCCCTGATGATGCATGTGAGCGAGATGGACTACGAGGTTTCCCATTTCCGCGACACCTACGGCATGACGCCAATCGGTTTCCTCGACTCTCTGGGTGTGCTCGGAGAGCGGTTCATAGCAGCGCACTGCGTTCTGGTCGACGATGACGACATCGATACCCTCGCGCGTCGCCGCGTGACGGTTGCGCACTGCATCGGCGCGAATACAAAGAGCGCCAAGGGCGTTGCTCCGGTAAGAAAAATGCTGGAACGGGGTGTGCGCGTGGCACTGGGGACCGACGGCCCTTCCAGCGGCAACACCCTGGATATGTTCACGCAGTTCGATCTGTTCGCGAAGTTCCACAAGACTGCGAACAGGGACAGATCTGCCTTTCCCGCGAAGGAGATCGTCAGGCTGGCGACGTGCGACGCCGCAGCAGCCTTGCGAATCGGAGACAAGGTCGGATCCATCGAAGTGGGCAAGAGGGCCGACCTGACGCTCGTCGAGAGCCGGTCCGCCAACATGTTTCCGATCCACGATCCTTATTCCGTTCTCGTCTACAGCGCCAAGGCTTCCAACGTGGACAGCGTCTTCGTGGACGGCCGGCCCCTGGTCCGCCGCAAGGCCCTCACGGCTCTCTCCCTTGATGATTCACGGACGGAGCTGCAGGAGAAGATGGCGGACTTCCGTGCGGCCGCGCAGGCCCTGGCGAGCACTCTTTAGCGTCATTCCAGGCCGGTCTTACCAACCCCTTCGAGTTCTCCGATTGAAGACCCACCTCGAAGGTCGTCTTTCTTTGTGGATTCCGAGCACAGAGGGCTTGACCTGCCCGTTGCGCGATTCGCGTTTCGTGATTAGGATTAATAAGTCGGAGGGTCACAGTGGTTGAGGTATTGCAGAGGAGCCATGACGCAATTGTCGCCGCCTGCGCGCGCCACCGTGTGGCCAGGTTGGAAGCCTTCGGCTCGGCACTTCGCCAGGACTTCAAGCCTGGAGAAAGTGACCTTGACCTCCTGGTTGACTTTAGGCCGATGGAACCTTACGCGCGCGTCGAAGCCTATTTCGGACTCTTGGAAGAACTGCGGTCCTTGTTGCAGGGGAACATCGATCTTGTAATGGTCGGCGCAGTCAAGAACCCCTACCTCGCCCGCGATATAGAGCGTACAAAGCAGCTGCTCTATGCCGCGTGACCAGCGCGCCTACCTGGCGGACGTCATCGATTCCTGCGAAGCCATCGAGCTTGCTGTAGCGGGTCTCGATCTATCGGCCTACACGGCGTCTCGGCTGGTTCGATCTTCTGTGGAGCGGGAGTTTATCATAATAGGCGAGGCCATTGCGGCACTTGCGCGAACGGCGCCATCGACCTTCGAGGCCATCACGAACGCTCGAAGGATTATCGATTTCCGGAATCAGCTCACACATGAATATCCCACCGTCGACGATGCTCTTGTCTGGGCGATCGTCGAAAAGGACGTGCCGTTGTTGAAACGGGAATGCTCGTTGCTGCTGAAGAAGGCAGGAGCCGAGGAGATTGAATAAGCGTTTCCGTTGCGCTTTGTTTCTCAAGAGCCGGGAGCAGCACCGCTGGCATGGAACCCGTGCCCCATCAGGGTTTCCATTGGCCATGAAAAAAGGCCGTGGCAGCCCTGATCGGGTATCGGTAGCTTGATGCCGAGCGAGTCACGAATTGGAATACATGCCAAGCTTGCGAGTCTGTTACATTATCTGTGACATTATTCTTTTCGCAGTCACTGCAAATCGTTGCAAGTCCTTGCACGTCCACTTGACGGATTTCTTTGCTACCGAGATAGTTGCTGCAAATAGATGCGTTCTGCTGCAAGCCCTTGCAAGCTCTGAAAATGGCTACTGCCAGTTTGAGGGGCTAGTGCCCGAAAGGGTGTGCTGGTTCAAGTCCAGTCCGCAGCAAAGATAAGCCCTTGACTTGAAATGAATTAACGAAGAGCCTCCGAACAGGTCCATCGAGCTGAGATACCAACTGTTGCATTGTTTCGCCGGGGGACCTTTTCCAGCGATTCGCTCTCATCCCTGCAACCAAGTACAAGCATTTGCAAGTCGTCTTGAGCTCCGCTGGTCTCGGGCACTAGTGGCTCATGAGAAAGCGAGAGACCGCATAGAAGGCGATTCGCGTATCCCGTTTCAGCGGTCCTGGCGATTGACTGGGCCACGATGTCACTGTTTCCCCTCATCTATTGCAAAAAGCGTATCAGCAAATGCCGCCCGTGGAACGGGCGTTCAGCTCGACATTGAGAGGGCCAAAGAGCTGTCTCTTGCTGTCTCCATCGAAGAGAGAAAGACGTGCCCGGTCGACATCGGTCACCTCAATGAGCCGGGTGGCTTCATCAACGAACTCGGGATTCATTTCGTTGTTGCAGC
>CAVUXE010000062.1:0-64609 GCA_963745235.1 uncultured Spirochaetota bacterium
AATAGGGGCAAGAAAGGAAGACAAATGAACGGGCGAATTGCTGATGCTCCCCAGCGGGCGTGATCGTAGTACCCGGGACGGGACTTTGAGGAGGGGCGACCTTCCGTTGATCAGTGGAGCGCGGCCGGATCGGCAACCGTGGATAGTAGCTCTTTGTCGGAGGGCGTGATCGCAGCAGTGGCGGAACGGGGGGTGTCGTGCAGGTTCTCAGTCCAGGGAGGCGGGATCGAGTCCCGGCGGTGCCCTTCCTATCTTGAGAAGGTGACGCAGGATCGTGCGTACCTCGGAAGGATCAGTGATGACGGCGATGAGCTTCTCGATGTAAGCGAACGAGCGCGTCGCGGCGCCTCCATATCAGGCAGCAGCGTCGATCATATACAAGAACCCGAACAAGCCCATGCCGATGCCCACGAGAACCAGGATGAGCATGAACGGCAGGTAGGAGAAGTTCGCCGGAAGCTCGGCCAGGAGGATAAAGCCCGCGGCAAGCACCAGCATGCCGGTGGTAGCAAGGCCCCGGGAGCCGTAGCGGTCCGATGGCCAGCCTGAAAATGGACCCTCCGCCCGGTCTTGTGGAGGAAGCCGCTTGCGCGGCATCATTGTTGCTCATTGAATTACCGACTCTGGTACTGCTCTGGCAGGGATTGCAACCAGCCTATTCACCGGGACAAAGAGGTCAAGGGGGTGATATCATCCAGCGGGTGGAAGCTCATGAAGCTCGAAGGCAAAGTAGCGATCGTGACCGGCGGCGGGCGCGGGATTGGCAGGGCAATTGCGACAGCCTTCGCGCAGGAAGGAGCCAAGGTCACCGTGGTTGCCGCCCGCCAGGAGGCAGAGATTGAGGAGGTCGCCTCGAGAATCGGTGGTACGGCGCTTGCTGCCGACGTGTCCAAACCCGCTGATGTCCAGCGGCTCGTCGAGACGGTGATTTCAAGGTTCGGCGAGATCGACATTCTCGTCAACAACGCCGCTCGGGGGATGCGGTTCATCAACGAGGATTTCATGACTACTCCGAAGCCTTTCTGGGAAACCGATCCTGACGCATGGCGAATGGTGATCGACACCAATGTGAGCGGTGTATTCTTGCTCACGCGGGCGGTGGTTCCTCACATGCTCTGGCGTGGTTGGGGACGGATCATCAACATTTCGATCAACCGCGAGACGATGGAAAGGAAAGGCTTTACCCCCTACGGACCGTCCAAGGCAGCGCTCGAGTCAATGAGCATGATCTGGGCGCAAGAGCTTGCAGGCACCGGGATCACTCTCAACATGCTCCTACCTGGCGGCGCAACGAACACAGGAATGATTCCCGAGTCCCTCCCCGAATCCAAGCGCCGCGAGCTGATCGATCCAGTGGTGATGGGGCCCCCTGCAGTTTACCTGGCTTCTGACGAAGCGGGCGATATCAACGGACAGAGGATCGTAGCCAAGGAGTGGATGAAGAACAGGTCGAACTGACGCGCGAGCTTGAGTTGTCCGATCCGTCTTTGATTTGGCGTCGGGAGAGACGGGGAACCTCTCCCTCGATGTCCATGTCCGAGACGTTCACTGGTCCATTCCCCGCCCACGCGCAACCTCGAACAGTCTGTCCGGAGTGCCCGAAGAGTTATATAACAGCCAATAAAAGGATCCTCTCATGAAGCAGCTCATGTTTGCCACTTTTCTGGGAATCATCTGCCTTATGCCCGCAAGCGCGGCCGGGCCTTGGCTGGAGGCGCGGGAGGAAATGGGCGGACCGTACACCATCGCCTACAGGATCTTCACGGGTGACTACCGGGACAACAGTCCTGTCTTCAGCTCCTTGATAAGGGAGCTGCGCGCCGCCGGCATCGCTTCCACGCGCACTATTGGGATCTATCTGGATGATCCAAAAACAACGGCGCCGCAGGAACGGCGAAGCGTGATCATGATCAAGTAGTACGCCAGGCTATCGAAGTATTTCTGCTTGGCACCATGAAGAAGTCAAGCGGCAGAACCGCGACCGGGAAGGTCGCGAACGCCCGACGAGGTGAATGACAGGAGGGGTTATCGGTGAGAGAGGCAAGTCTTGTGAGGGGGCTGGCGATCGCTGCCGTGGCGTGGCAGGGTTTCCTGGGAGGAGGCGTAGTGCGAGCCCTTGTGGAGACCCCCGCCTGGCAGCACGTTGGGGCCGCCATGTGGGCCGACTTCAGTCGCAGCGCGGATCTTGGTCCTGGGATGGTCGTCTACCCGATCTTCGGGATCGTCTCCTGGGTGGTCGTGCTGGCCACTGCGGTCGTCTTCACCCTCGACCGTCGGGCCAATCGCGCTGCTTCCGTGCCGATCTATGTCGCGGCAGCGTTTTCAATCGTGGCAGCGATTACCACTGTAATCGCGGCTCCAACCATGATCAGCATCAGGGGAATGCCTGACACAGCCCCTGCGATTCGAGAGGCATTCGCTCGGTTTACGCTTTGGGGCGTCTATGTGAGAGGAGCCGCGTTCGCGCTGTCGTTCCTGGGGAGCCTTGCTGCGCTTGTTGTTCTGTAAGACGTTTTTTGATCGAGGTCACAGTCATGCCTGAAGGCGTCCGAAGGTGAGAGCGCAAGAAAAGCCACACGGAAACCCTCGGAGGTGCTGGCAATAGCGGGCGGCCTCGGCGTCACGTCGCGCCGGTGCCGCTAAAAATAAGGAGCCGGTTCGAGCCGCATGTATTGCGGGCTGCCTTTCAACGCAGCGTTCTGCTGGGCATAGTCAAAGGCCGTCTTTCCCTCCGAAGACCTCATGCTTCTATTTGCCCCCGCCCGCAGAAGAATCGGGATCACGTCAGGGTTCTTGCCGAACGCGGCCGCGAACATGAGAGGAGTCATGCCTCCGTTGCTTCCCTGATTGACGTTCGCTCCGGCCCGAAGAAGCACTCTGATGATATCGGGATTCGTATTGTTCCAGGCCGCTATCATCAAAGCGGTCTGACCGCAGTTATCCCGGTCATCGATTTTTGCGCCGGCGAGCAGAAGCGCGCAGATGATTTCTGGATTCGGGTTGCCCTCCGCCGCGTGCATGAGGGCCGTCTCGCCATTGAAGTCCTTCTCCTGCACTTTTGCCCCCTCTTTGAGGAGCACTGAGACAACGGAGGGGTTCGGATTGTCTCCAACCGCGTACATGAGGGCGGTCACGCCTTCATAGTTCTGGTCGTTGAGGATGGCCCCTGCTCTCAGAAGGGCCGAGACGACTTCCGGATGCGCGTTCTTCCCGGCCGCGTACATGAGAGGCGTAACGCCGTCGTTGTTTCGGTCATCTATTCGGGCGCCGGCATGCAAGAGGATGGCGATGACTTCCAGACTCTGGTTGTTTCCGACCGCGGACATCAGGGGAGTCCGCCCCTTGTCATCTTTCTTTTCGACTTTTGCGCCCGCTTCTATTGCCGCAACGACCTGTCTTCCTGTCCCCTGTTTCACCAGGTCCATGAAGCTCTCTGCGAAAGGATGCTCTACCACGGCGAAAGCCCCGATGACAACGATTGCCACCAGGAGCGCCGATCTTGTGCCTGCCATTTTCATTCCATGACTCTCTTACGTTCAAGCTACCCGACGGGTTCAAAAGTATGCAGCGTCGATTATAGGGATTAGCAACGCCTGTGTCTTTGGACGAACCGGCTATTTTGTATACTTATTGTAGACACGAAGTGTCAACGTCGTTTGAAGCGGCGCTGTCGCGCCTTACTCCTGCGCGTCGGTGGCACGAAAATCACCGAAGATGCATTCCTTTCGTCGCAGCCCCGAAGCACGGTGACGAGGGCGTCCAATCCAAACCGCCCGCACCCAGTGAGAGATGCGGGCGAACCTTCAGCGTTGGGTCGGCCAAAAAGCCCTGAGCTCGATCCGGCCGAAGCGCGCCATGGGATGCTTTGCCGCGACTTCTATCGCCTCATCGAGATTTGCGCATTCAAGGACGTCGAAACCCGCGATCCATTCCTTGGTCTCCGCGAACGGGCCGTCAGTCCTTATGATTTTGCCGTTTCGATTGCGAACCGTGACGGCCTGGTCCACCTCCACGAGCCGATTGCCCAAAACGCGAACTCCACGGCCGTCCATTTCGGAAACCCAGGCCTCGACATTGTCCTGCTTGGGATCATATGGTTCCGCCGCAGGATCCGTACAGACAAACATCAGGTACCGCATTGTCAACTCCTGCAATCAATCAGGCCGCCGGTCCCAGCTCGTCGAAACCGGGCACCGACCCTTCCCTCAGCCCTGGCACTTCTTTCGGCTTTTCGCCTCTCACTCACGCAATAGTCGTCGTAAACTTCCGAACTCGACAAATGATGGGGCCGCGTCAGCGGGTGTTGCGCTCCTGCAGCTTGCCGTTGCCCACCGAGAGATTCCTTCAAGGAACAAGCCGCGTTTTGGCCGCGCTTCCCGGCACGTGATAGTGCAGCTCGATTTTTCCGTCCGCCCTCCGCGAGACGCCGGATAGGATCAGGATGCTTTCCTCCGAAGCGGTGTATACGATCGTGTCTTTGCCGGTAGCGGCTTCTACTCGATGGATCTCGTGCGGATTGCCAACACATCCGGAGGGCCCTATGTAAAACAGGTCGTCATTGCTGTTCGACGCATATGCTTGATTTACCGTCTGGAAGCTGGCTCCCGGCTGTCCGTTGAGGTTGAGAGAAAGCCAGGGCGTCGGTTCGCAGGATCCTCCCGCCCCGTAATCGAAGCCCGGAGCATGGACAAGGACGGTTTGACTATTCGAAAGCCAACCGTACAGGAGGTAGATGTTTGCGGTATTCGACGTGGTGTATCCGTTGAAGTACGCGGTGCCGTCTTTGTCCGTCAGGTAAGTCATGTTTCCGTGCGCGTCCATGACTGCGAGGACGGTGCTGACGGGCATCGTCGCACTCTGCGAATCATGACAGGTCAGAAACGCAATGGCCAGCTTTTGGCCGTCCGGCGAAACGCGCGCATCGCACGCCGTAGCAGGCATGGATAACGCGTCCCGCGCCTGCTTGATCCAACTCCCGATCGGCTTGCCGTTGAACATCCGAGATGCGTCTATCCGCGCGGGATCGACCGTGACCGCACTGTTGGACAGGCAGGCCGCGAGAGCGCTCTGCGATTGCACTGCATCGGGAATCACAGGTGCGGGCACGATCTTCATTTGATCGCCTGGTCGTTTGGTTTGCGTGCCTGAAGTCGGGTTGGCGACGGTCCACGTGGTTCCCCCATCGGATGTCGCGTAGCTCAGGTTCCGACCCGAACCGCCCGGGAGGATCAAACCGGCCGCGATCGATCCATCAACGTCGTCGATGAAACGGGGAGAGGACGGAGTGAAAGCGGCAATCAGGTCGGGGCTCACATCCTTGGGGAAGGGCAGCTCGATCGGGGACCAGGTCGCCCCGCCGTCGGAGGTCGCGTAGAGGAAGGGCCCAAGCGATCCGCTTTCCGACCTTTCGCGAGCGACCACTATGAAACCGTAGTCGCCGTTTCGAAAGGTCACGCCCATGATCCGTCCATCCGTCGGAAGTCCCGCCCTGTTTCCCGAGCCCGCCGAATCCGATCGAGATAAGGCAGTAGCCCAGGTGGCCCCGTTGTCGTGCGAGCTGAATACGCTTTTTGCGGTCCCTCCGCCGGGGCTCGCTTCCTGGGCAACCACCACGATGCGTCCAACCGCCGGAAAGCCTGCGTAGATCGGATTGTCCGGAAGCGAGATCGCGGGCACGACAATGTCAAGCGAGTAAGCCACACTCTGGTCATTCGCGGGACTCACCGAGATGACGAAGCTGGTACTCTCTGGTATCCGTACGGCGACCTGCCCATGACGCGACGGTTTCGATTCAGTGAGGGCATGACCATTGACCAAATAGCTGACGTTGAGCGACGTCTCGCCTCCAGGAGAAGCAAGATCGAGAAGCAGCGTCTGCCCCGCGTGTGCGTCCAGGAGGTAATCCACGGGGAGCCCGCCTGGCGTCTGTCCCTTTCGAACCGCTGCGACTCCACCCGGACCGAAACGGACCGGCGCGGGCACCTCAATGCTCAAGACATACCCGCCGCCGTTGAGGTCCCTCCCCATCGCTTGTGTACGCCTTGCCGTGACGTCGACGTAGTACGCGCCGCTCCTCGGAATGAGCGCTTGAAAGTCGGGCGTCCCCTGCCCGGTTCCTGGGAGCTCGTTTTTTGTTGATGCGTCCGTTACTCCCATCGCGACCGCACTGGGCGCCGAATCAAGATGAAGCATGAGCGGCTGTCCGGCGGAAACATCGACCTCGTAGCGATCCTGGCCGTTCGCGCTCACTGTGCCGCTTACGACGATCCGCGTCGAACCCGGCGGGAACGTCAGGCGAATGGCCCCTGAAGTGGGCGATGAAGCCTGCCCGAATGCGGCAATCGCTGAACCGAGCGTTAGCACGAAAGCCGTGACAACGCGCCCGATTTTCGCGGTCGCAAGAGCTTTCGCATTGCTCCGCTTTTCGACCATATCTTCCTTCCTGTTCGGAATATGCCGCGTCATTTTCAACTGGTCAACGCGTATGCAAATAACGAGAAGCTCGATTCCCAGGAACCGCTCCGCTTGCACGTGGCACCATGAAAGGTTGACTGCGCCGGCGCCTGTTCGGAGGGAGGCGATGTTTCAAGCTTTGGCTTGAATGGTGCCCCATTCTATGATATCATTCAACCAGATGACCGAAAATACAAGGCACCGGCCTAGCACTTTCGCAAGAAGAAAAGAGCTTGTCGGAATCACGTACAGCCTGATCGCGACACGAGGACTTGAGGGTCTGCGTACCAGGGACGTCGCTGAGGCGGCGGCGATTGATACCGGGACCCTCCACTACCACTTTCCTTCGAAAGAGTTGCTGATTCAGGCGGTCGTTGAACGACTGAACGAGGAGTTTCGCGCCAACCGCTCGGGAAGGGACGACCCGCCTTCGAACGCGTCCGATGAGCTTCGGAACGAGGTTTTCGACGTGGTTTCGCGTGTTCAAGAATCCCCGCAGCAGCTCGTTGTGATGCTCGATTTTGTGGTGCGGGCTTCGCGGGATAGCGCCGTGGCCGAGATCCTGGGACGAACGCAAAAGGAATGGAACGATTCACTGGCAGGATTGTTCAGTCGAGGGATTGAGCAGGGCCTGTTTCGCTCTGATGTTCATCCCGAAACCGGGGCGAGCCTGTTGCGAGCTCAACTGATTGGCCTGGCGATGGTGAGTTTGATGGCGCCGGCACAAGCCAGAGATCTGGCCTCAGCGCTTCTTATGCAACTTCAGTCCTGGCTCGCGAAGCCTCAGAGCACCTGATCGGGAGGTAAAGAGGATGCCCCGCCAATCGCAAAAGACAATTACGCCCGGCATAGTAATGGAGCGAAATGTGCCAGTTCCCATGTCTGACGGCATAAGGCTGTTTGCCAACGTCTTTCGTCCCGCCACATCTGGCCGCTACCCGGCAATTCTATCAGTCACGCCGTACAGTAAGGACAAGCTGCCGGATCGGAAGATCATGTTTTTTATGCGCATGTGGGGCGTTCGCTTTGGAAAGCTGCGGTGCTCGCGGTGGACCGGCTTCGAATCACCGGACCCCATGTATTGGGTGAAAGAAGGTTATGTCGTAGCTCAGGCGGACATTCGCGGTATGCATACATCCGAAGGTTCGGCTGGAATGTTGACGGATCAAGATGCAACTGACTATGCCACTTTCATTGAATGGGCTGCAGCCCGAGAGTGGTGCAACGGAAGGGTAGGGTTGCTTGGAGTTTCATACCTTGCAATGTCCCAATGGCGCGTTGCACCTTTGCGGCCGCCGTCGCTGAAGGCGATTTGCCCATGGGAGGGTGGGGCTGCGATCGACTTGCTTCGTGAAATGGCTTATCAGGACGGGGTGCCAGAAACAGGTTTTCTGAATACATGGTGGAAGAACCGCATGCTTCGCGGGCATAATCGTCGCTTCCCTGTTGCCGAGGATTATCCAGCCGACGCGCTGAAGCACCCGCTCGATGATGCTTATTGGGCGGGAAAACGACCTGAGCTTCGCGCCATTGCCGTACCGGCCCTTGTGTGCGGCAGCTGGTCAGATCATGGATTGCACAGCCGAGGCTCATTTATCGGCTTCGAGGAAATTGGCTCAAAACGAAAATGGCTGTTTACCCACGGGCGCCGGAAGCTTGAAACCTTCTATAGTGAAGAAGCCCTCGCAACGCAGACCGCCTTTTTTGCACAGAGCCTCAAAGAACAGCCAGACGCAATGAAGACCATGCCGGCCGTGCGCCTTGAGAGACGGAGAAGCTTCTATGAGGGTGACGTGCGCGGTGACTCAGCGTGGCCCCTGGAAAACGTGCGAGGTCAAAATCTGCATCTGTGCGCATCGACCAATATGTTGATGGAGCACCCGCTTCAAGATGGATCAGTTGCTGAGTATGAATCAACAAAGAAGCATGATAGCGCTCAATTCTCCTACTCATTTACGGAGGATGCTGAGATAACCGGTAGTATGGCCCTGAAATTGTGGGTAAGCTGCCTGGACTCCGATGATCTTGATCTGTTCATAACAATCCACAAGATAGACCGGCAAGGAAGAGAAGTGTACTTTCCCGGCTTCAACGGATTTTCCAGAGATTGCGTTGCGAAAGGGTGGCTTCGTGCCTCACTTCGTCAGCTCAACCTTCAACGTTCTACCACGTTCCGGCCTTGGCATGGTCTTGAAAAGAGACAGGCCATTCAACCAGGAGATGTGGTCCCCGTTGAAGTTGAGATACATCCTTCGAGCACGTTCTTTGAGGCAGGTACAATCCTTCGTCTTGCTGTTCAAGGCCGCGATGCAGCTTCCTATCCGGTCTTTGCCCATAAGAAAAGCGTCAATCACGGCAAGCATCTCATTCATTGCGGTGCGAAGCACGATTCACGACTCATGATACCTAGAGTACCGGATATCTGACATCTCCGCCCGCGGAAGCTTGACCTGACCCTGGAACGGGGGCGCGGGCGGGCGCGCACGGAAGGGCTCAGGCTCTCGTATAGCATGCCTGACCGAAATGCGGTACAGTGCGCGACTCAGTATGGTAAACCTCTCCAACCTCCGCCTCGCCTTCGGCGAGCGCGTCATTTTCCACAACGGGGACTTCCTGCTGCGCCCCGGCGACAGGGTCGGCCTGGTGGGGCCCAACGGCGCTGGGAAGACCACGCTGTTCAAGGTGATCTGCGGGCTGGAAGCCCCTGACGAGGGCACCGTTTCCATGGACCCCGGCACAGTGGTCGGCTACTTCTCCCAGGACGTTGGGGAGATGGCAGGCCGGAGCGCTCTCGAAGAAGTGCTGGCCGGAGCGGGTCGCGTGTACGACGTGGGCAGGGAGATGGCGGAGCTGGAGCATCGCATGTCGGACGCCAAAGGCCCCGGGCTCACCGACGCCGAGATGAACCGCTACGGCGAGCTGCAGATCGAGTTCCAGCACGGCAACGGCTACGAGCTGGAGAACCGCGCAGAGGCCATCCTCACCGGACTGGGCATCGGAAAGGACCGCTTCCGTCTGCCTGTGGAGAGCCTTCAGCGGCGGATGGAAGATGCGCATCGCCCTGGCGCGCATCCTCCTGCTCTCGACCCGACGTTCTCCTGATGGACGAGCCCACCAATCACCTGGACCTGGAATCCATCATGTGGCTGGAGGAGTGGCTCTCCACGTTCAAGGGAGATCTTGTCATGACCAGCCACGATCGGGAGTTCATGACTCGCATCTGCAGCCGCACGGTGGAAGTGGATGGGGGCGCCATCACCACCTATGCCGGTGACTACGACTTCTACGTGAGGGAGCGGGCCATGCGCCGCGAACAGCTCATTGCCTCCCAGAAGCGGCAGGCTGCGATGCTCGCCAAGGAAGAGCGGTTCATTTCCCGGTTCGGAGCCCAGGCCTCCCACGCCGCGCAGGTGCAGTCACGGGTGAAGACCATCGAGAAGATCGAGCGCATCGTCATTCCCCCGGATCCCAAGGAGATGAAGGTACGCTTCGCGCCCGCGGGCCGCAGCGGCGATGTCGTGGTGAAGCATGGAAGATTTGTCCAAGACATGGAGGCGCCTGCCGACGGCTCGCTCCGTGTTCCACGGCCTCACGGGCGTGGTCAGAAGGCTGGACAAGATCGCCCTCACGGGCGTCAACGGGGCGGGGAAGTCCACGCTCCTGAAGATCATCACGGGACAGGCATCGCCGAGCCGCGGCGAGCTGCACCTTCGGCGCCGGCGTGAAGGTGGGCTACTTCAGCCAGTACTCCAGCGACATCCTCGTTCCCGGCCGCACGGTGTTCGAGGAAGTCGAGGAGCGCATACCGTTGGCGAGCGAAGGTGCCATCAAGAACATCCTCGGCGCTTTCCAGTTTCATGGGGACGATGTTGACAAGAAAGTGGCGGTGCTCTCCGGCGGAGAGAAGAGCCGTGTGATGCTGGCCTGCATCCTTGCCCTTCCGGTCAACTTCCTGGTCCTGGACGAGCCGACCAATCACCTGGACATTGCAAGCCGTGAGGTGCTGCTGGAGGCACTGCAGTCGTTCGAAGGCACGCTGATGATCGTCAGCCACGACCGGTACTTCCTGCGACATCTCACCAATCGCGTCTTCGAGATCGACCACGGCTCGCTGCGGGTGTATGAGGGCGGCTACGGGGAGTACATGGAACGCAGCGCCGCCAAAAGCGCGTGACTGAAGCGCCTGAGTGCTTGACCGCAAACCCCGGGGCGTGATACTATAGTCATATGTCCATGGTCATGAATGGCGAAGGAAGAACAATTCCCGCAGGGCAATTCAAGGCGCGCTGTCTCTCACTCATAGATGAGGTGAGTCAAACCCATCGGGTGATCACCATAACGAAACGCGGCAGACCTGTGGCCAGGCTCGTCCCGCTGGAGGAGGAGAAGCCGCGGAGCCTGTACGGCTCTTTTGCGGGGCACGTTCTGGAGGAAGGCGATATCGTGAGCCCGACGGGTGAAGAATGGGGGGCGGAGCGTGGATAGACCCGTTCTCTTGGACACTCACGTGTGGGTATGGCTGATGGAAGGCCGCGCGGGGGTGAGCGCAGAGGCCGTCCAACTGATGGAGCGAGCCGGGAGAAGAGTCGTTCCTGCGGGTCAGTGTCATCTCCGCGTGGGAAGTCGGCATGCTGGAGGCCAGGGGAAGGCTCCGCTTCGACATCCCTTGCGAAAAGTGGGTGGAGACCGCTTTCGGGCTGCCAGGGCTGTCCTTGATGCCCCTCACGCCTTCCATTTGCGTTCGCAGCTCCCGGCTTACCGGGCATCTTCCACGGCGACCCGGCTGATCGACTCATCGTGGCAACGGCCCGAGAGCTTGGAGCAGTACTGCTGACAAGGGACGAGCCCATTCTCCAATACGCCGCACTGGGTCATCTGCGGGCGCTGGCGGCGTAGGCCCAAAGGCGAATACATGAGGTATCGCACGCTGGGGAAATCCGGCATAGAGGTGTCAACTGTCGGTCTGGGATGCATGTCTCTGGGGACTGAGAAGACCAAGGCAGAGCGCACCATTTGCAGGGCTCTCGATCTGGGAGTCACGCTTTTCGACACCGCTGACTTATATGACAAGGGCATCAACGAGGAGCTCGTAGGAAGTGTGCTCCACGACGTCCGTGACAAGGTGGTGATTTCCACCAAAGTGGGAAATCGGCGACGCACGGACGGCTCGGGGTTGGACTGGGATCCTTCCCGGGAATACATCCTGAAACAGGTCCACGAGAGTCTTCGCCGGCTCCGCACGGACTACATCGATCTGTACCAGCTGCATGGCGGGACCATTGAGGATCCCACGGAAGAGACGGTCCGGGCGTTTGAGCAGCTGCAACAGGACGGCCTTATCCGCGCCTGGGGCATCTCATCGATACGGCCCAATGTAGTGCGGCGATACGCTGCCATGGCCAGGGGCGGGGCGGCCAGGGTCTCTTCGGAGATGGTCCAATATAGCATCCTCGACCGCAGACCGGAAGAGGAAATCCTGAACACAGCCGCAAGCGCGGGAATTGGGGTCCTGGTGCGAGGGGCGGTGGCTGGTGGTCTTCTCGCGGGAAAGCCCCCGGCAGCATACCTGGAACTGACTACCTCCGAAGTGCGCACTGCGCAGGAAGCCCTGCGCGTGATGTGCGAACGAGACAAGGATTTGCCTGGTATGGCCATCGCGTTCGCACTGAGCCACCCTGCCGTGACCGCCGTGGTGGCAGGAGCCAGCAGCGTGGCTCAGTTGGAGGCAAACGCCGCCGCGTCCGACTTTCCGCCGCTGGCGGAGAGTAGCCTGCGGCTCCTGAGGGACGCAGTCCGCCAGCTGTGCTACTCGAGCCATCGATAGGCGCCCGCAAGAGGCTGGAAGGCGTGATTCAGAGAAACACCCCGAACCACAGATCCGTTGGACAACGCAACGTCTGAAAGCCGACTCCAGTCGCTCGATCTGCCGCGCGCGGATACCCGCTGAACCTAAAGGACGAGAAAGCCTTCCCTTTGTGCGGCCAGCTTCAGTTTGTCATCACTGGTGACAAGCGCCAGCGAAGAGGGATCCTCATGTGCAGCCACCAGGGCTGCTCCGAGTTGCACGGCGTCTGTGGCGCGCAGAGGATGCATTCGCAGCAGTCGAATAGCCCGTTTGCGCACTTCTTCGGACGGGAGGATTTCAACGCAGGTTTCGCAGAATGCATCAAGATTTCCCAGGGCTTGAACCAACCCTCGCTCATCGAGAGATTGTTCCCTTTGAAGCCGGTTGAGCGCGGAGGCGCATTCAATCCTGCTTCCCCACCAGGTTACGACGTGTGCGTCTTCCTTGAGGAGTGACGTTCTCCTCTCCGACTCAGGCTCAGTGACGAACAGGGAAATCAAAGCAGACGAGTCCCAGTACCTCACCTGGCGTCACGATCCTTGACGAGTGTCTCAGCCCCCAAGGCTCCCTCCGGAAGGCGTGGCCGGGGCCGCCTGAGAAAAGCGACCATGTCGAGCGGGTGGCGGGGCGCGGAAGCAGCGCCGGATTTGACGAGCGCATCTGACCCGCTCAGCATCGGGAATATCCGCATGATTGACTGGCTCCAGTCTGGCTACCGGCTTGTCGCGGTCAAAAATCAGCACTGTTTCCCCTTTTTTTACATCATTCAGATAGCTACTGAAGTGGCTTTTCGCTTGGCTCACGTTGGTTCTCTTCATATGACTAATGTGGTCATATCGTAGAGGTCAGTCAACTCTCCCGCGGGTCGGCGGCATGGCGAATTATTCGGTATCTTTCTGCAGGAGTGTCCGCTGCCCTGTCGCAGGGAGCGGGCGCCTGCACCGGAGGTGGTTGCGCCATGAAAGAGTCGGTTTGCCCGACGAGGGATCGGAAGATCCCCAACATCCTCACCAACAACCTGCTTCGCCATCTCTTTTCGCCGCCCGGGCGGCTCCTGGAGAAATACGTCGGGCGGGGAGAGCGAGCCGCGGACCTCGGCTGCGGAGCCGGCTTTCACACGCTCCCCATGGCGCGCATTGTCGGAGGGGAAGGAAGGGTCTACGCCGTGGACTTCGACCCGAAGGCTATTGCCCGGCTGGAGCGGCAGGTGAAGCGCCGAGGATATGACCACATCATTGAATCGCGCACGGCATCGGCTTCCGCCATCGACTTCATAGAGAGCCGGTCCATCCACTTCGTTCTCGCCGAGGGGCTTCTCTGCTGCATGACAGATCACGCCGGGGTTGTCCGCCAGATCCGGAGAATCCTCCACCCGGCGGGGCGCGCGTACCTGAGCGTGATAAAGCTTGCCCGGGCGGATGATCCCCGGGCGGTTTCGAGGGAAACGTGGAAGCTGCTTCTTTCCAGCTTTCGCCTGCTGGGCAGCGGCGAGGGCCTCCTGACCCGCTGGGCTCTCGTGGGCCCGGGTGAAGGCGGTTCATCCGCCGAGCCGCTTTTCGAAGAGACCGTCCACACCGGCCGGCTCCCCTGCTGCTGAGAAGGCGGCTGCTCCTTCGGGTTCCCGACTTTCCCCGCTACCTCTCGAAATCGGTCACCGACGTGCTGATGTGGGCGCTCAGAGCCGCATCCCCCGCAGGGCCTGTGCGGGACGCAACCATGCCCACCAGCCTGCTCTGGGCATCGTCTCGGCGTCTTGCAAACTCGAGATCCTGCGGCGCCCAGCCTTCGAGCAGCCGGGTCGCCAATCGCCTGCGCTTCCAGTATTCCAGCGACCTCGGGGAGCCCTCCGCGTAATCGTAGTCCTTCCAAAGAGGGCAGAAGGATCCGTTCTCCAGAACGGCCGCGCGATACAGCGAAACGCACGGCATGGAGGAAGCTGTGAACCAGATAATCGCCCGCCGCTCCTCGGCGCGCATCTCCACCACCATGGATGATGTCGTGGCATTGTTGACCAGCCCGCCGCCGTGCATGCACAAGCTCCTGGTCCCGCTCACTCTGGCGCCATGGGAACGCAGGGCGGAAAAAACTGTCTCGATGGTGGCCCCTGGGGTTCTGATCCTCGAAAGGGAGAACGCTCTGCGGAAATCCCCCTGTGCGATCAGTCCATAGACGCGATTGCTGACGCGGCGTCTCCAGGAATAACCCGGCCTCTTCTCCGCGGCCGTGGCGGGATCACAGCGATCGAAGTCATCCTCAATTGAGTAGCAGTTTGAGATGGCCCCGGGCGCCGTGAGCCTGTGCGCGGCCCAGCGCCTGCCGGCCGTTTCGATGATCCAGGCTTCCGCGAAGTCCGCCGCCAGGTAACTGTTGTCATAGAAGAGCTTCCCCCGGTATGCACCGTTTCCGCCCTGCGTGTGCGCCTCCGTGAAATGCCCTATGAAATCAACAGCCTCCTCTGCCGTTCCCGCCTCCTCCAGGGCCTGTCGGAGAATGTCCATGCCCAGCACGCCATCACGGGCCGGCTTCCAACGGGAGAACACAGCCTCGTTTCCCACCACGACGCCGCGGGCGTTGATTCCCATCTCCGCCCCGCGCATCCACACCGGCCGGGACAGGAGAAGCGGCCAGTGCGGTCCAGGGGACAGCGTCATGACCTGAGGCTCGTCCGGATTCCGATCAGAGTTCTTGCCAAAGAAAGCCGGGCCGTTCCGTGTCGCGCTTGATGGCACCCAAAGAGTGTCGCACATATCTGCAGCATAGAGCCGCGCAACAGCCTCCGCAAGGGAGAGCGGCAAGGGAGCGGGCGCCGTTCCCTGCGGGCGGATTTCGCTATATTTCCCCCATGAGGAACGTCGACGAGCTTCGTGATCCGGCATATCTCAAGCGGATCATCTCTCGCTCCGCCACGGTCACAACGACGTTCGAGCTGAAGCACTCGCCGGCCGAGCTGTGGCCCTTCATTTCGAACACGGACATGGTCAACAAGAGGATGGGTCTGCCTGCCGTGACATACAGCTTTCGCAAGAACGCCGCCGGGGGGACCTTTGTCCATGGCAAATTCCGCGCGGGACCGCTGATGGTGGACTACGAGGAGCTTCCCTTCGAATGGCTGGCGCCGCGATTCTTGAGATCGGATCGGGTTTTCCAGAATGGACCTCTCAGGCTGATGCGTTACGAGGTGGAGCTTTCGCCGCTTCCCGCGGGAGGGACAGGGGTCCTGGTGGCGCTCACGATTTCCCCCTCTTCCATCGGGATCCTCGGGAAGCCGATTATTCGAAGCTTCCTGAGCCGATTTGAAAGAGTCTACCGCGACATCGACTCCCGGCTTGAGCAGAAGAGCGTGGTCATCCCCGCGGTCGGGTTTCTGGAGGACGGAGAATCCGTCAGGAAAAGAGCGCGCGCGCTGGCGGAGGACTGGGAGGGTCTCATGCCGCGCAGTCCGATCCCCCTCATTGTGGCAGAGTTCATCTCCAGCGCTCCGGACAGATTTCTCCGGCGGATTCGTCCGTTCGAGTTGGCCGCCCAGCACTCGGTAAACCGCCTGGAAATGCTCAAGTTTTTTCTTGCAGCCACGCGAAAGGGGTACCTGAACATGAGCTGGGACATCCTCTGCCCGTCGTGTGGAGGAGACAAAGCCAAGTCTCCGTCTCTTGATGGAGTCACGACCAATGCCCATTGTGACTCTTGCGATATCGATTATGGGGTGGCCTTTGATCGGAATGTCGAGGTGACTTTCTCCCCCGCCACGAAGGTTCGAGATATCGGAACCGGCATCTTTTGTTTCGGAAATCCAGCCAATACAAGCCACGTCGTGGCACAGCACTCCGTGGAACCGGGCGAAGTCTCGCGGTTGACCCTCGTCCTTTCCGAAGGCCGGTATCGGCTGCGATCTCCCACGGTGGGCGGCCGAATGCTTTTCGAGGTCAGGGGAGACGGCAGGGACACGGCCCGCCTGGAAGCCATCCTGGACGGTGAGCTTGCAACGCAGGGCGTGAGCATGATCGGGGCGAGCGTCGACGTGGAGATCAGGAACCCCAAGCGCTATACACAGACGGTCCGGATAGAAAACCTGTGGTGGCTCAGACACGCCACCACGGCTGCTTTCGTGACCTCCCTCCAGGACTTCCGTGACATGTTCAGCTCTGAAGCGCTGGCCCCCGGCATCCGGCTCGGGATCTCGAATCTGGCCATCATGTTTACCGATCTCAAGGGCTCGACGTCTCTGTATGACAACTTTGGAGACGCCAAGGCATTCTCCCTTGTGCAAAGTCATTTCGACATCCTCCACCGGGTCATCGCGGCTCACATGGGCGGGATCGTGAAGACCATCGGAGACGCGGTCATGGCGGTATTCCAGCGCGCGGAGTATGCCTTCGAGGCGGGACTCGCCATCCTCCGCGAGCTCGAGGAGTGGAATCCCGGTCATGATGAAGGAGACAGGATCGCAATCAAGCTTGGCTTCTACGAAGGCCCGTGCATCGCGCTGACGCTGAACGAGAAGCTGGATTATTTCGGCTCCACCGTGAATCGTGCAAATCGGGTGCAGGACCAGAGCCGCGGCGGTGAAATGGTGCTGCCGGATCGGGTCTTCCGCTCGAAACCGATCCAGGACATCCTGAAGAGCGAGGCAGAGCGGGGAATCAGGACGAACGCGGAGAGGTTCGAGGCTACCCTGAGAGGCTTTGCAGAACCCCAGATCCTCTACCGCGTGAGCCTGGGTTCATGAGAAGCGCGCCGCGTCGGTAGCTTCCCGGCGCCATCCCCATTTCACGCTTGAAGGCGGTGCTGAAAGCAGCTTCGGATCCGTAGCCGATACGCTGGGCAATCTCTTCGAGAGTGGCGTCGGTCCGCTCCAGGAGCTCTGCAGCTTTCATCATGCGGTGATTCGTCAGGTACTCCAGCGGGGCCATGCCTGCAACCTGAGCGAAGCGCAAAGAGAACTTTGTGCGGGACATGCCCGCCTGCGCCGCCATGTCGGCAACGGTCCATGGGCGTTCAAGATTGCCATGGAGAGCTTCGGTGACGCCATGCAGCTCCTTATCGAACATCAGGGCAAGGGGGTTGCTCTGGCAGGGCCTTCGCTGCACCTGATGTTCCGCCATGTCGAACCTCAGGATCTGGATGAACAGAACCTTCAGCAGCTCGGAGCCTGCGGCACGTGACCCGGGCTCGGAGGACTTTTTCTCCCGGCAGAGCATCTTGAGAATGATGGAGATGGTCCCCGCGTTTTCGTCTGAGTCGGCTTTGATATGAACAACCTTGTCCATCGCTTTGAGGGTCGGCCTGGCGAACGGGCCGTCGAACAGGAGCTCGCCGGCGAGCAGCGTGGACTCAGCGCCGCGCTTCCCGTATGTGAGCGTCATCCCATCCGGCTCCAGAGAAAGGTTGGAAAAAGGAACGACCGCGCTTTCCCGGCTGTCGCGCAGCAGGTGCGGGTCACCGTGGGGAAGCATGACCAGATCACCTGCATTCAAATATGCCTGGATACCTGAGTCCGGCAGCTCGAGAAAGCAGCCACCCCGGGATACGACGTAGAACGGGGACGCATCCTCCCGCACCGGGAACTCGATGCCCCAGGGCGCGCTCAAGATCGCGTTGTAGCTCGCCCCCCCACGCAACCGAAGAGTCTCCAGAAGGTCTGACAGTATGTCCATGTGCTCGTTCTCTTCATGGATCGTTCAGAAACCCTGAACGACAAAACATAAAAAAAGTATAATCTATTATTCTCCATTCGGCAAGTCGAGATCACCTTTGACGCATGAACATGAACCAGACTATCTCCCCAGTTTCCCAGCTCGATGACGCAGCGTTGGATCTGCTGTTTCGGGAGGCTCGCAGCTTCTCGTTCTGGCAGCCGCGCCCAATTGATGAGTCCGTGATCCGCAATCTCTACGATCTGCTCAAGTTCGGCCCGACGAGCGCAAACACCTCGCCGGCGCGTTTTGTGTTCCTGACGAGCGACGAAGCCAAGGCCCGGCTGGTGCCCCTCATGCCCGAGATGAATCGAGAGAAAACGCGAACCGCGCCGGTTGTCGTCCTGGTGGCCTACGACCTGAAGTTCTATGAGAAGTTGGACAAGCTCATGCCCCACCGTGACTACAAGCCGTGGTTCACGGGCAACCCCGCATATGCGGAGAAAACCGCCAGGCAAAGCGGCACGCTGCAGGGCGCTTACCTCATGCTTGCCGCGAGGTCCCTGGGCCTCGACTGCGGACCCATGCTGGGGAATGACGATCAAATCAACGCCGAGTTTTTTCCCGAAAGCTCCTGGCGCCTCAACTTCGTCTGCGCGCTGGGTTACGGCATACGGGAGAAACTCTTCCCGCGCCTGCCGCGCCTGGACTTCGATGAGGCAGCGTTGATCCTATAGCTCATGCGGCCAGGCACTTTTTCCTGTATTTGAGCTGAAAGGATTGCCCGTGCATGCAGTCAGAACCGAATGAAGCCCATCAAGGAGCAGCCATGCGATAGGTTGTGTCGATGAGCGCGAAGCGGCCACGCACTCCGCGCGTCACATGAATGACCCTCTTCGAGTCCACGATGATCACATCGACTCCGAGATGCTGTGCAAAGGCAAGGCCGTGTTCCACGCCTAGGGCCATGATGCACAGGGTGGGCCCATCGGCGTTGCGCATTCGATCCGTGATCACCGTCACGGATACCACGCCGTCATCCACGGGATAACCGGTGCGGGGATCCATAATGTGCTGGTAACGCCGCCCGTTCCTCGTGAAGAATTGCTCGTAGGACCCGGACGTATTGACTGCTTCATCACGCACCTCGACGATGCCCAGAGAAACTCCGGTCCGCGCGTCGGGTTTCTGGATGCCGATCCGCCATGGGGCTCCGTCCGGCCGTGATCCCAGGGCAACGACGCTTCCACCGACATCCACGACCCCGCTCCGCACGCCACGGGCGGCGAGGATGCGGCCGGTCTCCACTGCCGCGAAGCCCTTGAGGAGAGCCCCGAAATCCAACGTCATGCCGGGGCGGCGCAAAGCGACCGTTCTTGCCTGCTCGTCCACAACAGCATCTTTCCAGCCGATCAGCCGAAGCGCGGAGTGGATCTGTTCCCGCGGCGGGACATGGGCTTTGTCGCTTCCAATGCCCCAGAGCTTGACCAGCGGGCCCACGGTCGGATCAAACAGGCCGTCGGTGAGACTGGCAAGCCGGATGCCTTGGCGCAGCGCTTCGAGAAAGTCCTCGGAAACGTGCACCGCTCCCGTTCCCGCGGCCCGGTTTACCGCAGAAATCTCCGAGTCCGGGCTGTGCATGTTGAACTCCCGCAGGACCGCCTCGATGCGCTTGAAAGAGGCGGCGAACGTTGCGTCATCGGCGTGGTCGTAGAGAGTCAGAGTCGTTTTTGCAAAGGGGAACTCTCGAGTCTGCGTGACAGGGCCGCCCGGGGCGGAGCACGCGGAGAGCATCAGGGAGCAAAAGAGAGCTGCGGCCCCTGCGAGGGCACCGCCGACTTCGGACAGCCTGTTCCTCATGGCGGCCGGTACACTATCGTTCTTGACTCTCTTGGTCAAACTCCTGGGCTTCTGGCGCGGCTCTCTGCAACGGTTTCAATCTTCGATAGTGCTCATGGCCTGGAAGGCTTCCGGCAAGCGCAGCAGCTTTCCTTCCCTGCCGATGCAGGCAAAGGAGAGTCGGGCATCAACCAGGAGAGCGCCTTCCCGCAACACCCGCTGGCGTAGCGTGGCCTTCACGGCCTTCGCTTCCATGAGCTCCGTCGTGACCTCGAGTGTGTCTCCGAGGTGCGCGGAGCGCCGGTAGCTGACGTCCACGTGGGTTACCACCAGGAACATTCCCTTGTTGTGCAGGTCAGGAACGTCGACGCCGTGCTCCAGCATGTACTCCGTTCGCGCCCGTTCCATGAACCGAAGGTAATTCGCGTAGTACACTACGCCACCGGCGTCGGTATCTTCGTAGTAGACTTTCACCGTGAAGCTGTGGGGCATGGAGACCTCCTGGGCGCCGCGGTTATTGTCCCTGGAGAGGCCCTGCCTCTGCAAGCGCCTGCCAGTGATCGTCTGACTACGCGAGACATCCCTCCACACGCCGCGCGGCAGGCGAAGTCCACGGAAGCTCCGCGTACAACCAGAAGAGGCTGCCGTTGTTCCGCGGGCTCGACCGAAGGGATTCCAGGCCGTTCGGGGTCAGCGATGGACGCTATTTCCTCCAGGGAATTGCCGGCAGGGGGCTGCCGGTCTCCAGGTAGGTTTTCAATCCACAGAGGATGAAGGTCCAGCCGTTTGCAGCCTGCTGCGCGCCGCTTGCCGACATGTCGATGTCGTGCGTGATGAGAAGCTTCACCAGCGGGCCCATCTGGGTGATTTCAAAAACCACGGTGGTGTTGTCCGTGCTGGTGCCGCTTCCCCAGGTGTAGGAAAGACGCTTGTTCGCCTCCACCTCCAGCACCTTGCCCTTGACCTCGATGTTGCCCTCGGGCGTTGTGATGGTCACCGGGGACCCAACCTTCCAATCCGACTCCACCTTTCTCCCGAACCAGTACTGCTGCGTGAACTGGGACGTGGTGAGCGCCTTCCACACCTTCTCCGCTGTGCTGTTGATGATCGTCTGGTACAAGAATCCTTCCTTAGCCATTGCCCTTCTCCTTGTCTCTCTCGAGTGTCTCTTTCAGCACTGCCAGTGCCTCGAGCCTTTTTTCCTCAAACTTCCTGATCCACCGTTCGTAAACCGCCTGGAGCGGAACGGGGTTGAGGTAGTGAATCTTCTCCCTTCCCTTCCAGACGACGAGCACAAGCTCTGCCTTCTCGAGGACTGCCAGGTGCTTGGACGCCGCCTGGCGGGACATCCTCAGGTTCGAGCAGAGCTCCCCAAGGGTCTGTCCATTATTCCTGTAGAGAGCATCCATCAGCTTGCGCCTGCCCGGGTTTGCCAGCGCCGAAAATGTCTTGTCCAATGGCGATATTATGCATCCTTTTGGTTGCATGTCAAGAGCTGTTTCAAAGGTTGGTCACGAGAGGAACTTGACAGTTTAACTTGCAAGTTAAACTGTTTATTGTATTGTCTCCCCATGCCACGAAAGACCCTTGAAGCCGACCTGACCGATTTGGGCCACGCGGTCGGGCTGCTGCTGCGCCGACTGCGCGCTGCGGCCGGCTCACAAGAGCTTTCACTGAGCGAGGATGCAGTTCTGAAGCGTCTCTTCAGGGATGGGCCCGCAACGACGGCGGACCTTGCGCGCGCAGAGGGAATGAGGCCGCAGTCCATGGGAACCATCATCGCCGCACTCGAGCAAAGGGGCATGGTGGAGCGCAAGCCGCATCCCACCGATGGCCGCCAGGTGAATATTGAGCTGACCGCCCGGGGAGCGGCCGTCCGGAAGATCGCAAGCGACGCAAAGCGGACATGGCTGGCTCAAGCTATCGCCCACCTGGATGAAAGAGACCAGGAAACCTTGTTCGCTGCCGGCAGAATCATCACGCGCCTGGTGGAAAAGTAGTCACGATGGTCATTTGGAAAAGAAACCTCATCGTCTGCTGGTTCGGAATGTTCGTCACCGGCATAGGAATGAGTCAAATCGCTCCTGTGCTGCCTCTGTATATCAGGCTTCTTGGTGTTGCCAGTACCGGTCTCATTGAACAATTCTCTGGAATTGCTTTTGGTGTCACTTTCATAGTCTCAGCCATTTTCTCACCTGTCTGGGGACAAGCCGCCGACAGGTTTGGACGAAAGCCCATGCTCCTGCGGGCGAGCCTTGGCATGGGAGTAGTCATATTCGTCATGGGTTTTGCGCAGAATGTTTATGAGCTGATCGGGCTCAGGTTGCTGCAGGGAGTCATTACTGGCTACAGCACAGCGTGCACCACGTTGATCGCCACGCAGACGGACAGGGAACATGCGGGGTGGGCTCTGGGGACTCTTTCAACCGCAGGGATCGCCGGTTCCCTGCTCGGGCCGTTGATTGGCGGCTACTTCGGAGAGACCTTTGGCTTTCAAAGTATCTTCTTCATAACTGGTGCGCTGATGCTGGTTGTTTTCGGGACAACTGCTCTCTTCGTGAAGGAATCTTTTGTTCGGCAAGACAAGATGGTGCTTCGCGTCAGGGAAGTATGGAAGTCCGTCCCTGATAAAAGCCTGACTGTCACACTGTTTGTGACCTCCTTTGCTCTGGCCCTTTCCCTGTACTCCGTTGAACCGATAGTTACAGTCTATGTCACCCAGCTTTCCTCGGACACCACTCATATCGCGCTGCTTGCTGGGATGGTATTCTCCGCCGCGGGGCTGGCAAATATCCTCTCAGCGCCGCGATTGGGAAGGCTCTCCGATAGAATAGGACCACAGAAAGTCATGGTGGTGGCAATTTTCGCGGCGGGGCTGATTTTCATACCGCAAGCCTTTGTCAGAAACCCATGGCAGCTCATGATGCTTCGCTTTCTCGCGGGTCTGGCGATGGGAGGATTGAATCCTGCCGTGAATGCGCTGGTGAAGATAATTACCCCCGATGCCCTGGCGGGCAGGGTGTTTGGTCTCAACGTCTCGGCACAGTACCTGGGTGTATTCGGTGGTGCGATCCTGGGAGGCCAGGTGGCGGCTTTCCTGGGAATCAGGTACGTGTTCTTCGTCACGAGCGCGGTGCTGTTGATCAACGGTGTGTGGGTCTATCTGAGAGTCCACAAGAAGCTCAGCGTAACTCCAACCCGTGGGGAGCAGCACGCTCTATCCTGAACACCACAGCATGCTCGCTCGCAAGCTCGGCCGGTGGGACGATCCTGAGCGCGTCAGGCTTGAGCTCCCACCGCACGGGGGCGGAGGATCCAAGCATGCGAACCGATTTGATCTCTGAGGGATAGACATTGGCCGCCACCGAGCTGATCACCACCTCCGCCTTCGGCGTGCCCATGCAGGTGGCATACAGCGAGTCATCGTGCGTTGTGAATCGAACGTCGCGCTCGGAATAGGCAATCCGCTGGTCCTCGTTGAAGGGTCCGCCGCGCTCCACCTTGGCTGGACCTTCGCCATAGACCACCCACGGCGTCGTTTCGAAAATCGCCTCTCCATTGATAGCGAGCCATTTGCCCATTGCGCGAAGCAGTTGCTGTGCCTCCTCGGGGATCTGCCCGTTGGGCTTGGGGCCGACATTCAGCAGCAGGTGGCCGTTCTTGCTGACGTTGTCTACCAGATAGTGAATGAGCTCTGCCGGAGACTTGTAGCCGGTATCCCGCATGTACCCCCACCCTTGCCCGGCGTCCACGGTCGTGTCTGTCAGCCAGTCCTGGTAGGCCATCTCGCCGAAGCGCCCAAGCTCCAGGTCGATCAGGGCACTCCCGGGAACCAGGTTGTGCCACTTGTAGGTTGCAACGACTTCCTTCCGCTTGCCCTCGGCCCAGTTGTAGAATCGCGCAAGCATCTCCCTCTTGTAATGCTCCTGGAGGTATCCGATGCCGAAATCGAACCAGAGGAGCTCGGGCTCGTACCTTTCGATGACCTCGACCGTCTTGTCCAGCCATCGCCTGAGAAAGGCTTCGCTGGGCCGCTTCAACCTCGGCCAGAGCTTGGCGATATCCGCCTCCGCGTAGACTTCCCTCGGAAGCTCGTTGTCGTGCCCCTCCCCGTAGAGCCCGGCAAATTGCGGGTCAGCCGTATCGAACTCCTTCCTCCAGTGAGGAAAGAACCACCAGTTCTCCGCGTGATGAAGGGCCACCATGAAACGCATTCCTGCTGCTCTGATGGCCTTCTGGAGCTTCCCGACAACATCCTGCCTCGGTCCCATCTTCGCGGCGGTCCAGTCGGAGTAGCGGCTGTCCCACATGGCAAACCCGTCATGGTGCTCCCCCACGGGTCCGGCGAACCGGGCTCCCGCATCCCTGAACAGCTGTGCCCACTCGTCAGGATCGAACTTCTCACCGCGAAACTGGGGTATGAAATCCTTGTAGCCGAAGCGATCGGGCGGGCCGTACGTGCTGACATGGAACTCGTGCTGGGGAGTTCCCTCGCGGTACATGTTGTAGGGGTACCAGCTTACATTCGGGCCGCAGGCGGGGACGGAGTAGATCCCCCAGTGCGTGTATATGCCGAACTTCGCGTCGCGAAACCAACGTGGTGTTGGGTGATTGCGGAGCGAGCTCCATGAGGCTGTGTACATCCGCGACCTCCTTCCCCAATTCGTAAATGATAATTACTAACCAAGAATAGAAGTCGGCAAAAGCAGCGTCAAGTAACGAAAGAGTAACGAAATTTCCTCTTGACGATACAAAACAAGGCTCAATAAATTAGGTTAGAAATGTATACTAACCAATCCCCTCTATTTCGCCTCTGCTCTACAGCTTCGAACATATGCGCCGTTGGCGCATTTGAAAAAGCTCACGAACGTGTTTCATTCGTGAAGGAGGCTATTCGATGAAGATATCTTTGGCAGCCATCGTCATCGCGATGGGCGTTGTCCTTGCGGCATATGGAGGCGGTCAGTCGGAGCAAGCAAAGTCCAGTCAGCAGTACGTCATCCGCTTCATGATGCGCGACACGCCATCCACCACTGCCGGGGTGACCCAGGTGGGCGACGTTTTCCAGCGCGGCATCGACAAATACGTCCAGGCGCATCCGAACGTCAAGGTCATGAACGAATCCATTTCGGATGACGCTTCCTACACCAACAAGCTGGCCACGGACATTGCCGCGGGGACTCCCCCCAATATCTTCAACTACCCCGGGATCGCCAATATCGTCGGATACGCCAGGAACAAGGTCGTTCTTAATTTCGCTCCCTACCTGGCAGCAGACACAAAGTGGCGTGATGGCTTTGCGCCGGGAAGAGTGGAGATGTTCGACCTGACCAGCTATGGCGTCCCAGGGGTCTACTCCATTCCATTTGCGGTCAACCCCGAGCCCTTCTATTACAACAAGGACCTCTTCGCGAAGGCGGGCATCACGGACGCGCCCAAGACCTGGCCGGAGCTCCTTACCGATATCGACAAGCTGAACGCGGCTGGCATTACGCCCATTGGAATCGGCAATAAGAATACCTGGAGAGCCGGCCACCTGCATACGGGCATTTTTTACAAGTACGTCGGAGTCGAAGCTGCCGTGAAGCTGGGCCTGCGACAGATGAAATGGACGGACCCTGACGTCGTTGCCACTTTCCAGAAGCTTCTGGATCTGAAGGACCACAACGCCTTTGAGCCAGGATTCAACGGCGTGGATTACGATACAGAGTTCGCCGGCTTCATCCAGAACAATTGGGCCATGGTCTACAATGGGCTATGGGCGCTGGCCAGGATCGAGCAGGAGATGGGAGGCGCCGCAAAAGTGGGAGTGTTCCTGATGCCCTCGTTCCCCGGCCGCCCGTTCGCCGACAACGATATTTCCTATCCGTCGCAGATGCTTGCCAGTGGAAGGCTCTCCAAGGATGCGGAGACCGCCACCGTGGACCTGGTCAAGTATCTCACCGGCCCTGAAGTCAGCCGGTTGGCTTGCGAATGACGCGAAGTCCAATCCTCCGCGGACGGATTTCATGGTCGATCCCGAGAAGGTAGGCAAGCTCTGGACCCAGATCCGCGGGCTCATGTCGACCATCAAGCGGACCGGCCACGACACGTTTGCTTACGACCCGCTCCCCGGCCTGGAGTTCTCCATGAAAGACGAAATTGCGGGCATGCTGGGAGGTCAGCTCACCCCAGAGCAGGTGGGAACGGACATTCAGACCTTTATCAGCACCCATTAACGACGGGCTCCTGGGATCAAGGCCATGGTAGCGACGTACCGCAGGAGCACTCGGGTCATAGCGCTCTTTCTGGCGCCGTCTCTGTTGATCTATGGCGTGTTCCTTGTCATTCCCATCGTCGCAAGCCTGCTGCTGTCCTTCTACGACTGGCCCGGGATCCTGGGAGCCCCGTTTGATTTCACCGGATTCAAGAACTTCAGGATTGTCCTCAGTTACCCGCAGTTCTGGGAGTCCGTCCGTCACATCTTCTGGTGGATCATCCTCACCTTGCTCACGCAGATCCCGATTGGCTTTCTTCTTGCGAACCTTTTCACTACCCGGTTTCGGGGCTACGCGATTGTCAAATCGATCGTATTTCTTCCCCAAGTAATCTCGGTGACTGCCATCGGGATGTTGTGGTACTTCATCCTCCAACCGCAGGGGGTCCTCAACGCGGCAATTGCCCTTCTCGGGGTCCCTCGAATATCGCGCGGCTGGCTGGCGGATGCGGGAACCGCAATGACCTCGGTCATCCTGGTCAACACGTGGATCGGCATCGGGTTTCACATGACGGTGTTTTTTGCAGCAATATCGGGGATATCTGACAGCATCCTCGATGCGTGCAAGCTGGATGGAGTCACGGGCTTTGCAAGGCTGATCAACATGACAATCCCTTTGACATGGAATGCGCTCAGGATTGCGATTGTCATCGCTATCACGCAATCCCTGCGCGCGTTCGACCTCGTGTTTGTCATGACCGAAGGGGGACCCAACGGGCTCACGCAAGTGCCAGCAACCCTGCTGTATCGGGAATCCTTTCGCTTCCAGAGGTTTGGCGTGGGGTCGACCATTCGGGCTGTTTATCCTGCTCATAAGCCTTGCCGTCACGCTTCTGAGCCTGCGGTTGTTGAGGCGGGAAAATGTGGAGTACTAGGCTTGTGGTGCGGCGCGCCCTGATGTGGCTTTTCCTGGCGCTCCTTGTGGTTGTCTATCTATTCCCGTTGTACTTCGACCTCATCTCTTCGGTAAAATCGACAACGGAGATTTTCGCCAGGCCTTTCTCCCCAACGTCCAGCCCCCTGTTCTCCAACTACGGGGTTGCGCTTCGTACCGGCCACATCCACATCGCATTCCTCAACAGTCTTGTCATTTCCGCGGGAACTATTCTCATCACGGGCGCAGTAGCCTCCCTTGCCTCTTTTGTGCTGGCCAGGATGCTGTTTCGCCTGCAGAATGCCATCTACGTCCTCTTCATCATGGGGCTGATGATTCCTGTCCAGGCCGTGATCATTCCCCTGACAATCGGCGTCACCGTTGCAGGGCTGAGGGGCAACTTCTTCATCATCATGTTGATCTTCACGGCGCAATACCTGCCCCTGGCTGTTTTCATCCTCGTCGGCTTCATGAAATCCATTCCGACAGAGCTGGAAGAAGCAGCCTATGCTGACGGTGGAGGACACCTCACCATCTTCTTGAACGTCATCCTCCCGTTGAGCAAAGCCGCAATGTCCACAGTGACCATCTTTGTCTTTCTCTATTCCTGGAACGATCTCCTGGTCCCCCTTGTCTTCACGGTAGGGGAAACCCAACGAACCCTTTCGATCGGGCTCCTCTCCTTTTTTGGCGGAATGACGGGGCAATCGAGCTACGGGGCCTTCATGGCCGCCGCCTTATTTGCGATTCTTCCTCCGATCGTTCTCTACCTTGCGGCCTCTGAAAGGGTACAGCAGGGACTAACCGCGGGCGCCTTGAAGGGTTGAAATGGAAATACGAACAGGGGACCCCGAGCTGGCGAGGGAGATCAACAAGGCGCACGTTCTGAACCTGCTGCGCGGCCGGGAGATGATCAGCAGGGCTGACATAACCCGGGCTCTGCAGCTGAGCAAGGTGACGGTTTCCGCCGTTGTCAGCGAGCTCATCGAGGAAGGCCTGGTCAAAGAGATCGGGGAAGGGAACTCCCTTCCCAGCGGGGGAAGAAAGCCTCGGCTCCTCTCCCTGAATACGGATCAGAAGTATGTGATTGGAATCGATGTCGGCAAGACGAGCATCGTTTGCGCCATGAGCAACCTCCGAGGTGATCTTCTCACCGAGACGCGCACACCCACCGCAAAGGAATCAGAGGTTGAGAGTATTGTCGGCCAGGCGCAGTCCGTCGTTGAAGATGTGACCAGGCGATCGGGTGCGGCCAGGGAACGCATACTGGGCATTGGCCTCTCCGTGGCCGGAATCGTGGATCGAAAGACCGGCTTCATCAAGTTCTCGCCTGATTTCGGATGGCAAAGCGTGCCTATCGCTTCCCTTCTGAGCCAGCGAAGCGGGTTCACCGTGGAGGCTGACAACTGCACGCGGGTCATGGCCCTGGGTGAAAAGTGGTATGGCGCCGCGCGCGGCGTCGCCAACGTCTTTTACGTGAACATCGGCTACGGCATTGGCTCTGCCTTCGTCATCAACGGCCAGATCTACAACAACAACAGCGAGTTTGGACACCTCTTCATCACGAAGGCCCCCGTGAAATGCGACTGCGGGAAGCAAGGCTGCCTGGAGGCAGTCTCCTCGGGACACGCAATCGAGAGGACCGCCAACGAGCAGAAGAAGAGCGCGGATTGGATCACCGCCAGCATGCTGGAGAAAATGGCAAGGCAGGGAGACGCCCAGGCGCTCGCCATTTACGAATCCGCGGGCAAATACCTGGGACGCGCAATTTCGATCATCGCAAACGTTTTCAATCCGGATAAGGTGATCCTGGGGGGAGGGGTGGCATTAGCCGGTGACCTCCTGCTTCGACCCATCCGACAGGAATACGAGAGCCACACCATGGAGGCAATCAAGTCATCCACCGAGATCGAGGTTTCAGCGCTCGGGTTGGATGCCGGGGTCTACGGCGCGGTGGCGGTGGCTCTCAACCGGTTCGTGTTCAAGCCCGAGGTGATAAACACGTAGGGACGTCAATGGAGGGCTCGTTTTTCGCCCATCGAGAGTGGCACCCTGGTAACTTAGTCCTACTCCGCGCGCGCTGAATGGTAACTTCTCTCTATTGAAGGATTCCAAATCGCTCCATCAGAATGGGAATGCCCCTGGCAAGAGTGTTTTCGATGCCGTAGTTCCGCGAAACGGAGGTTGGCTATGAAGATACTCCTGGTCAAACCTGCCCACAACCCGGCTCTCTTTGCCCCCATGTGGGGAGACCCCTTGGAGCTGGAATATCTAGCGGCGGCCGTACCGGGCCACACAGTCGAGATCCTGGACATGAGAGTCGACAACAACCTCCAGGGGAAACTGGAGGCGTTCAGGCCACGCCTGGTGGGTGTGACAGCCAATACCTGCGACGTCCCCGTGGCCAGAGAAGTGCTTCGACAGGTCAGGAGCTTCGACAGCAGGATAGTCACGGCCGTTGGAGGGAATCACGCGACGTTCCTTCCGGTCGATTTTGCCGAACCAGCCGTGGACTTCATTTTCCTTGGCATGGCGGACATTTCCTTCAGGGATTTTGTGGACCGACTCGACGCGGGAAGAAATCCGAGGGACGTCTGCAATCTGGCGCTGGTCCGCAACGGCGGACTGGAGTTTTCAGAGCCCAGGAAGTTCGATGTGGACCTCGACAGCCTTCCTTTTCCGGCGCGGCACCTGACGGCCAAATACCGAGGAAAATACCGGGACCTGACCGGGAACCGGACTGCCCAGGTGATGACCAGTCGGGGTTGCCCTTTTCGGTGCACCTTTTGTTCCTGCTGGAAGATAATGAATGGCACGTACCTTACGCGCAGCCCGGAGTCGATTGTCGAAGAGTTGGCTTCACTCGGTGAAGATGTCGATTCCGTCCAATTCGCGGATGACAACACGCTCCACGATGTCGAGCGGGCCCACCGTCTTGCCCGGCTGATCAGGGAAAGAAGAATCGGGAAAAAACTGTCCCTGTATGCTCGGGCGGATCTCATCGCCCGGCATCCTGACCTCATTGAAGCCTGGAAGGAAGCGGGTCTGGCTTACGTGACCGTGGGGGTCGAGTCATTCAGGGAAGACGAGCTCTCCCGGCTCAACAAGCGGACGTCGGTTGAGATCAACAACCAAGCTATCCGTATTCTCGGCAGGTTGAGGATCGGCAACGCCGCGCATTTCATTGTCAACCCCGAATATACGGAGGACGATTTTCAGGCGCTTCTCCGCTATGTGTGCGAGAGCGGCCTTTTTCAGCCCACCTTCACCGTCCTGACCCCTCTTCCGGGGACAGACCTCTATCAAAGCGTCCATGATCGCCTGCTGATAAGGGATTACGCCTACTTCGACCTTGCCCATGCTGTGCTTCCAACCCGCCTGAGCCGAAAGGCCTTCTATGATCAATTGGTCCGGCTCTACACGGCAACGTATTCATTTCAGCGCTATTTCCGTTCGCTTTTGGATGATCTGCTGTCCGGATTGAAGAAGGACGGGCAGCCTGTGGCGAGTGTAGACCGGCTTTCGTTTCTCAAGCTTTGCATCCTCCATGTCGTTGCGTATCCCCTGGCGCTCAAAATGAGAAGAATCTACAAGTCTGAGCCTCTTCAAGAGTCGTAGTTGCGCCTGGCCTGGGCACCGAAGGGGCACCTATGAAAAGGGTGTTTGTCTTTCTTCTTCTTGCTCAATTGGCTCCCTCTCAATTGGTCGACGCCCAATCGTTGGCAGGGGTATGGGTTTCTGAACATATTATTCTGGTGCTCGTCAACTTCAGCATCACATTCAATTCTGATATGAGCTATGCCGTGGATTGTATTCTTGGAAAAGCAGTCGGAACCTATGCGACCGAAGACGGCAAGATTCTCTTTACTCCCACGAAAAGCGACATCAACAATGCAAAGGCAAATGATATAGGAGGCATCAATATCTATGCGTACGAGTTCACAGACGAAAGCACACTCCATCTCAGCAGTGGGTGGGTCAGCATAATACTCTTAAGGAAAGAAGTGTACGAAAACAGGCTGAAAGGGCAGAAGTGACCGCACTGGTAACATAGTCCTACTCCCTGCCTCCCAAATGAGAAGTTCTCTCTATTGAAGGATTTCTCAACGCTCCCTCAGAAATTCTAATGCACGCCAGGGCATCTGTCCCGAGGAGGAAAAGATGGGCTTCTACAATACTGACAATTGGCCCGAAAAGTCGGAGTACTACCGCTGGCCGTGGTCGAGCAATGACAATCCCGTGCAATGGCTTGAAGTCACGGATCTGTGCAATATCCACTGCAGGGGCTGCTATCGCTCGCACATGGAAGGTCACAGGCCATTAGAGGTCTTGAAGGAAGAGGTCGACTTCTGCATCAGGAACCGGAACATCGATACGGTCTGCATTGCCGGAGGCGAGCCGCTGATCTACCCCGATATCGTCAGGCTTGTCGACTTCATCTCCCGACGGGGGCTCAAGGCCAACATCATCACCAATACCCAGGCAATGACGGAAAAGCTGGTCGGCGAGCTTCTGGACGCGGGGATCTACGGTTTTACCTGTCATGTCGACATGGTTCAGGAGAGGCCCAACGAGCCCAAGGCCTCCTCGGAGCTCGAGCTTATGCCCAGGCGCCAGCAGATCGCAGATCTTCTCTACAAGGTGGGAAAGGGAAAGATATACCTGACCTTCAACGCGACCATCTACCATGAGAACTTCAAGTACATCCCGGACATTGTCTCCTGGGCGCACAGGAACGTGGAGAAGGTCTCCGGGCTGGATTTCGTCACGTACCGGGGAATCCCGCTGGGAAAGAACGTGACGTGGGACGTCGAGGAGGGACACGGGGCCACGGACCTCAGCAAGACTTTCGGATACACGGACAGCTATGAGCAAATCGACATTACCTCCGTGGACGTCTACAACGTGATCAAGGATCATTTCGGGGGCGCCTTCGAGCCGTGCGCCTACCTCGGAGGCACAGGGGATGTCCGGCAATACAAGTGGTGGGGCCAGGCTTTCATCATCGAGCGGGACGGAAAACTCCATGGATCGGTGAGTCCCAGACTCATGGAGCTGCTGCAGATCAGCCACCACTGGTTCACGGGCAAATACTTCATGTATCTCAGGGCAAACCGCGCTCCGCGGTTCGTTATCCTGCTCACCGCCCTGATCGGGGATAAGAAGATGCGAAACGCCCGACGGAGCATCCTGAAGAGCCTGGTCAACCCGCTCTCCTGGTTCCGCCAGATCCGCTTCCAAAGCATAGGGATCAACCAGCCCCCTGACATGCTCGAGAACGGAATGTCGTGCATGTGCGAAGGCTGCCCTGATGCGTGCGTGTGGAATGGAAATCTCGTCAGCTCGTGTCGCCTGGACGAATACAGGCGCTACGGCAAGCTCATGAGCGCGATCGTCCACGAAGAAAACAGCCAGAACACCACGGAAGCCCTGACGGCGAACAAAGCATGAGGCCGTTGAATCCGGTCCGATTCGTCGCGGCCCTCAAAAGCCTGTTGGATGGGAAGGTCGAGATCCCGGAGGCATTGGCGGAGAATCAGCTCCTCAAGATCCTCTTGAATCGCAGGTCCGTGCGCCGCTTTCAGGAAAAGGACATTCCTGAGGAAGTGTTTCGGGTCATCCTGGAGGCAGGACGGCTTGCGCCAAGCGCGGTCAACCTCCAGTCCTGGGCCTTCGGGGTCTTCGACCAGGAGTCCTGGCGGCAGACTTTCGACAAGCCGTTGCCCTTCAAGGGAAACAAGGCCCTGATCATCACCGGTGACCTCCACCGTGTGCGGCTGGCCCTTGAAGAGTTTCCCTTCAAGCCCCTGGTCGAATACACCCTCGGGGTAATGAACGCGAGTATTGCCGCCTATGCGATGAATATCGCAGCGGAAGCGTGCGGCGTCTCTTCGGTCATGCTCTCGGAAACCGGTGAAAGCGGGTTTTACGACGCCCTCTCCCTCAAGAAAAAGCTCCGCCTCCCCGACGGCGTGTTTCCCGTCATGACGATCGTTTTCGGCTATTGCGCGGCGCGGCCCCTGGGGATGCCGCCCAAGCTCCCGCTTTCCGAAATTACGTTCGCCGGCCGGTACAAAGAGCCCGACGACAAAGCCACGAGGCGGTGGCTGGACCAGATGCGGGCCGGCTACCGCGCTCTGTACATCACGAGATCCTTTCAGGGGCAGCTCAAGCGTTACCTTTCGAAAATCGATCAGGCAGAGGCGGGATTGCACAAGCTCATATTCTACGCGAACAGCGCCAGACATCTCGACGATGGGAGGCGGGCGGGTGTTGCCGCCGTGCCACCGGGATGACGGATTCCAGGATTCCCGCTTCAAGGGAAACGCCGAGAGTCACGTGCATCATACCGGCCTATCAGGAAGAGAAGAGGATCGCCCGCGTTCTGCGGGTGGTTGAGAACCACCCGTGGATAGACCAGATTGTCGTGGTGGTGGAGGGCACCGACAACACCGCGGCGGTGGCGAAAACATTCAAACGCGTCGAGCTGTTGGATCTCGGTGACAGGCGGCTCGGCAAAAGCCACGCCGTCATGAAGGGGCTGGAGGTTGCGCGTCACGACATCATCATGATGCTCGACGCCGACCTCCTGGGTCTGACGCAAGACAACCTGTCCGCCCTCATCCTGCCGGTCCACAACAGAGAGGTGCATGTCACGATGAGCCTGCGCCGGAACTCGCTTCTTTTCTTCCGTGTCATGGGCGTCGACTTTGTCACGGGTGAGCGGGTTTTCCGCAAGGAGATCCTTGGCGACCATGAGCGACTGACGGCCCATCCGGGCTACGGTCTCGAAGTCTTTTTCAATCAGGAAGTCATTGACCAACACCGCACCGTGCTCGTCGTGTATTGGCGCAACGTCCGTTCGGTCAGGGTTGAAGAGAAGTACGGTTTCTTCCCCGGACTCAAGCTCGACTGGGTGCATTTCCGAGAGGGCTACAGGACCCTCACCCTCGGCGGCTTTTTCCACCAGGTATGGAGCCTGCGCGGCAACTCAGCGCGCTCACGCAAGCGGATAGCGGCCAGCCGCTCTCACCGCGCGCGCAGTCAGCGTACCCGCGCAGAACCCTCGGCGGTCTTTACGGGAAACGGGTGATTCATTCCATCGGATTGACTTCGCAAGGCGGGATGGACTGTCAGGCGATATCATTGGAGCCTGTGCCGCGCCTTTTGCGGAAAATCATAGTTGTTGCCCACCGGCGATATTCAGAGAGATATTGGAGCCTGGCTCATGCACATTTGGAAAGGAGGTAGCCTCCATGCCGAGAAAAGTGAATGCGCTCCTTCCACAGCCAAGTTTCAGTGAGCCTGTCTTCAGCGAAGGAGTACCGACGGCAGACCCCACCGGGTTCAAAGTAACTCCCGAGGACGAGCAACTGTACAACGGAATCGAAGATCTTCTGAAAAAAGACGTCGTAGGGTTCCCTGCCTCCCGCGGCGCCCCGCAAGATGTTTTGTCTCTGGAGAGCACGTGGGGGAGCCATGGGTCAGAAGTGATCAGGTCAACACAGGCTGCGGGCCAAATCGTGTTTCACGCCATCGGTGACAGCGGCGCCTCCAGCGCCAAGAGCTTCCCGGATGAAATCAAGGTTGCCGACGAAGTCACAAACGACTTCCACTCTTCGGATGTCGGTGAGCGACCCGCTTTCCTGTATCACCTTGGTGATCTCGTTTACAACTTCGGGGAGTCAGAATACTACTATGACCAGTTCTACGATCCTTTCCGCGATTATCCCGCGCCGATTCTTGCGATCCCCGGCAATCACGATTCATTCATCGTGCCGAACACGCCATCTGGACAGGAGCCTTTGACCATCTTCACCAGGAACTTCTGCGCTTCGAAACCTGTCGTGACGCGTGAGGCCGGGTCACTTCATCGCACCGCCATGACGCAACCGGGAGTCTATTTCACGCTTGATGCGCCCTTCGTGCGCATCATTGGACTCTTCAGCAACGCGCTGGAAGATCCGGGGGTACTATCGAGTGAGAACGGCAAATGGAAAGCCGTGCCAGACCTTCAACTGAAATTCCTGGAAGCTCAGCTTGGCAGGATAAAGGCGGAGAGCTTCGCGGGAGCGCTGCTGCTGGCAGTCCACCACCCGCCATTCAGCTACGCTACGCAGACGACAAGGACCAAGGGAAGCTCGGGCGGCAAGCACCAGGGCAACTCCGTCATGCTGGGACAAATCGACGAGATTTGCAAGGCGCAGCACGTCTACCCCCATGCATTTCTTTCGGGGCACGCGCACAATTATCAACGCTACACGCGCAGCCTGGTTTTCGACAACAGGCAAATTTCTGTCCCGTTCGTGGTCTGCGGGGACAGCGGGCATAACGTGAATCCACTGGTGCGGGGGACACGAAACGGGCAGAAGGCCAGCGAGCCTTCAGACGAAGCTGATGTCGGCTACCTGGATACCTCCGCGATCCTGCAGCGCAAGGGCCTTGTGCTCAACAGGCACGACCAGAGGAACTATGGCTATTTGCGGATCGTGGTGAACGCGAAGCAGCTGATCATTGAGTTTCATCCAGCGACGCAGGGCTCGCGCAATGCGGGGGTGGATCAAGTGACAGTGGATTTGGCCAGCCACTCGGTTGTGAAAGCGGCGCGTCGGGGGCGTTGACGGTTCCGGCAGGCGCGGGCAGCGCCAACCAGAGGGCCCATGAGCAGTCTCCGCTATATCGTAGTATCGGACCTCCACCTTGGCGCGGCGAACAGCATTCTCACGTCTCTTACACCGGATAACCGGGAAACCAGTCCAAACAAGGCCAGCGATCTTCTTGTCCAGTTCGCAGCATGTCTGCGGGACGTGGCGAGTCTCCACCAAGGCGGGCCGCGCCCCACGCTGATCTTGAACGGCGACATCCTCGAGCTTGCTTTGGCCGGGACAAACGAGGCGACAATGGCCTTTCGCAAGTTTTTTGAGGCACTGACCGGCAACGGGGACGCCACGCAGTGGCCGTTCGACAAGAAGATCTACTACCTTCCGGGGAACCACGACCATCACCTGTGGAATGTCGCGCGTGAGAGACAATACAGGGAGAACTACATTGCCAGGACTCGAGCGGACGAGCCCCTGAAACCCGAGTTTCAGACCACAAACATGTTCAATGACGAGTCTCTCAAGCCGATTCCCTGCGACTACCTCGACCTGGCAGTGAAGCCACTGCAAGCCGCCTCGGATGCCTCATTTCTCACGGTCTATCCAAACTTTGCTCTTCTGAACGGCGACAAGACTCGCTGTGTCGTGTTCCATCACGGTCACTACATAGAGTCGATCTACTCTGCCATGACGGAGCTCAAGAAACTGTTCTTCCCCGCCGAAGGCTTCCCGCGAGCTATTTGGGACCTCGAGGCTGAGAACGGAGCATGGATCGATTTCTTCTGGTCCGCGCTTGGCAGGTCGGGCCAGGTGGGCCGGGATGTCGAATTGATGTACGACAAGATGCAAAGCAGCCGGGAGCTCGAAAAGGTCCTCGCGCGGTTGGCCAGGTCCCTGTCGGAGAAGATTCCTCCCCGGCAGAGATGGACATCTCTCCTCATGACCCCCGCCATGAGCTTTCTGCTCAGGCACCTGGCGGGTCCTCTCGCCGTGCGGGAAGTCCATCACACCGGTTCAGTGCTGAGCGGGGACGCGCAGCGAGGGTTGGCGAGATACATGGAGGACTACGTGCTCCGAGAAATCACCCGTATCCAGGACCTGTCAGTTCCGCGCGACATGACTTTTGTGTTTGGACATACGCACAAGCCATTTGAATCGGAGGGCAGGTTCAAAGGCTTTCCGAAGGTCACATTGCTGAACTCGGGTGGATGGGTGGTGGATACCGCCGTTGTTTCCCCGCTGAAAGGTGGCGCCGTGATAGTGGTGGATGACGATCTGAATGTCGCTTCGCTTCGAATGTACAACGAGCATGATCCTCGATACCCCGTGCGCGTGTGCGTTCATGCCGCTGAGGACAACCCCCTGTTTCGCGCGCTCAGCCGGTCAGTCGATCCAGCGGCGGAAACGTGGCGCAGATTCTCGGAGCTGACAGACGCCGCGGTCGACGCTCATCGACAGAACCTCTTTTTTCATATCTCAGCCCGTTCCTGACCGCTTGCAACGGAGGTGCGCATATGCCGTCCAACCAGCCGCAGTCTGCGCCAGACTGATAATTGCTATTCCATGCACGATTTTTGTTGACTTGTATACAATCCGGTATATAATGCGCTATACATCAACGATAACGTCGGATCAAGCCAGTGCCCAGACAAGCATCGAGGAGCGTACCGTGAAGAAGGCGATTGTCCGCAAGGATTCGTACTTCGACTCAGTCTTTCTCATGTCATTGAGCAAGAAGCTCAAGACGCAGCCGGGCGTGTCGGACGCGGTTGTCGCCATGGGAACTGCGATGAACCTGGAGCTTCTCCGATCCCAGGGCTACGCGGCTCTCGAGCTCTCGGGGGCAGGTCCCAACGATCTGCTCATGGCGGTGGATTGCGCTGAGGAGCCTGCCGTCGAGGCGGCGTTCAAGGCGGCCGCGGATCTGCTTGCCCGCAAGCGAACGAGCTCCGGTTCCGCGGGGGGGGCGTCTCAGCCGGCCTCCATTGAAGGCGCGGTCCAGGAGATGCCGGGCGCCAACCTGGCCATCATCTCGCTGCCGGGAGCCTATGCGGCTCGAGAAGCGCGAAAGGCGCTGGAACGCGGCCTGCACGTCATGCTCTTCTCAGACAACGTCAGCCTGGAGCAGGAGATCGCCCTCAAGAAACTGGGTCGATCGAAGGGCCTGCTCGTGATGGGACCGGACTGCGGGACGGCCATCATAAACGGGGCGCCCCTCTGCTTCGCAAATGTCGTCAGGCGCGGACCCGTGGGAGTCATCGCCGCGTCCGGCACTGGTCTGCAGGAGGTGACCTGCCTGGTGGATCGCTACGGATCGGGCATCAGCCAGGCCATTGGCACCGGCGGGCGGGATCTGAAGAACGCCCGCGTCGGGGGCATCACGATGCTCATGGGCGTGGAAGCGCTGTCCAGGGATCCAGCCACCTCCGTGATGGTCCTGGTCTCCAAGCCGCCCGCCGCAGACGTGGCGGCGAAGGTGCTGGACGCACTCGGCTCTTCCGGCAAGCCGGCCGTGGTGCTCTTCCTGGGCCTGGATCCTGCCGCAGCAGGCAAGCTGCCGCCCAACGTGCGCCTTTGCGACAGCCTGGAGGGCGCCGCCGCGCAGGCCGTCGCGTTGGCGCGCGGAACACCGCTCAGCGAATCAGAGCGGGGAGGGGAAGCGTCTTTTCTTGCAGACCTGGTCAAGCGCGAGACCAAAGGCATTGCAAAGTCCCAGCGCTACCTGCGCGGGTACTTCACGGGCGGGACGCTCGCGGACGAGGCGATGATCCTCCTGCACCGCCTGACCGGCGCAGTCCATTCGAACAACCAGACGGACCCTGCCTTCGTCCTGAAGGACCCGAAGGTGTCCGTCGGACATACCATAGTGGATCTTGGAGACGACGTCTTCACGGTCGGCAGGCCGCACCCGATGATCGATCCGAGCACGCGCACCGAGCGCATTGCGGCGGAGACGGGAGACTCCTCCATCGCGGTCGTCCTGGTCGACGTCGTGCTGGGCTACGGATCGCACGAGGACCCGGCAGGAGCGATGCTTCCCTCCCTGGTGGAGGCGCGCCGCGCGGCCCGGGCCAGGGGCGGTTACCTGCCCGTCATTGCATCCGTCACGGGAACCCCGGGTGATTTTCAGGGCTACGCCGGCCAGGTGGCCAAACTGGAAGCCGCAGGCTGTGTCGTCATGCCCTCCAACTATCGCGCCGCCGTCCTTGCGGCAAAAGTCCTGGAAAAGGTGGCGCCCCGATGAGCGGTACGAAAAGCAATACCTCCAGCGTCGGTCCGGTCCTCGACCTCTTCAGCGGGGAGATCAACGCGGTCAATCTTGGTCTCGAATCCTTTGCGGAGAACCTCCGGGCCAATGGCGTGGCTGCCGTCCAGGTGAGCTGGAAGCCCCCCGCGGGCGGTGACCAGGGCATGATCGCTGCCCTGGACCGTCTTTCCGCCGGGGCGAAGGTGGACATCGAAGCCGCGAACCAGGAAGCAGCGTCCCGAATTCTTTCGGGCAAGCCGACCGTTGTCGACGTCGGAACGGCAGCCGAGGTCATCCCCGGCATGACAAAGACGACCATTCTCCACGCCGGACCTCCCGTCACCTGGCAGCGCATGTGCGGTCCGATGCGCGGGGCCGTCATCGGCGGCCTCATCTACGAAGGGCTCGCAAAAAACCGCGTGGAGGCCGAGAAGCTTGCTGCTTCGGGAGAGATCACGTTCGAACCCTGCCATCACCACAACGCGGTGGGCCCGATGGCGGGCGTCGTAACGGCCCGCATGCCCGTATGGATCTTCGAAAACACCACCTTCGGCAATCGCGCGTATTGCACGTTCAACGAAGGCCTCGGCAAGGTGCTTCGCTACGGCGCCTTCTCGGAGGAGGTCATCGCCCGCCTGCAGTGGATCGAAACCGACCTCGCTCCTGTCATGAAGAAGACCCTTGCCCTCCACGGGCCCCTGGACATGAAGAACATCATTGCCCAGGTCCTGCAGATGGGAGACGAGGGACACAACCGCAACCGCGCCGGTACCTCCCTCATCATTCGGGAGCTCGCCCCGTATCTCGTTCGTCTCGGCGAGGACCCCGAAAAGATAGCGAAGATCCTGTCCTTCATGCATGCCAACGACCATTTCTTTCTCAACCTCTCGATGCCCGCCTGCAAGTGCACCGTCGCTGCCGCTGAGGGCATCGAAGGGAGCTCCGTCATCACCACCATGGCGCGCAACGGCACGGATTTCGGCATTCGGATTTCCGGGCTCGGCGATCGCTGGTTCACGGGGCCCGCCTCCATGGTGGAGGGTCTGTACCTTCCCGGTTTCGGTCCTCAGGACGCAGCGCCGGACATCGGGGATTCGGTCATCACGGAGACGGCGGGCATAGGCGGCTTTGCCATGGCGGCCGCCCCCGCCATCGTGCAGTTTGTCGGGGGCAGCCCCGAAGACGCCGTGGCAGTCACGCGGCGCATGTACGAGATCACGGTGACGGAGAACGACGTCTACCGGATCCCCATCCTGGATTTCCGCGGCACACCGACGGCCATCGACCTTCGCAAGGTCGTGGAGACGGGCATCCTGCCGGCCATCAACACGGGCATTGCCCACAAGGAGCCCGGCGTCGGCATGGTGGGCGCCGGTCTGGTGAAGCCGCCCGAGAATTGTTTCAAGGACGCACTGGCCGCCTTTGCGGAGGCCTACTCAGAGTAAGGAGGAATCGCATGAAAATCATCGATCTGACCGTTCCCCTCGGCATCGGCACGCCTCCCTGGCCGACCTACATCCCGCTGCAAGTCCAGTATTTCAAGCGCCTCGCGCCAAACGGCGCCAACGGCCAGGTCGTCACGCATTCCAACCACGTGGGGACCCACCTCGACGGAGAGATCCATTTCTACACACCCGGCAAGGACATCGCGAGCCTCACCATGGATTTCCTCGTCCACGACGGCGCCGTTGTGGATCTCTCCGATGTCTGCGGGGACTACGATGTCTATACCTCCAAGATGGTGGAGGAGCGCGTCGAGGTGAAGGAAGGTGACATTCTCATCATCCACACCGGCTTCCATCACTATGGGTGGGACCAGCCGACCGCGGACGAGGTGCGCTACATGATCAAGCACCCGGGGCCGGACCGCGAGTTCGCGGAGTGGGCGAAGAAAAAGAAGCTGCGCTGGATCGGCGTGGACTGCGGCTCCGCCGACCACCCCATGAACACGAAGATCAAGGAGTGGATGCCGGTGCAGGCCAAGGAGTGCGACGAGCATTTCAAGGCGAAGTACAAGAAGTCCCTGGATGACTTCTTCACCCCGGATAAGTACCAGCTCATGCACATCGAGATGTTCAACAAAGGGCTCATCCACGCGGAATGCGTCGGGGGGGACCTTGACCTGCTGCTCAACCAGCGAGCAACCATCGGCTGCTTCCCCTGGCGCTTCGTCGACGGGGAGTCCAGCATCTCCCGCATTGTCGCCCTGGTCGAGGACAAGCGCTACGACGAGCTCATGGCGAAAAAGAAGAAGGCAGAGCTCACCCGGTTCGGGGATGTCGCGGGAGCGAAAAACCCCTGGCTTCATGAAGAGGCAAAAAAGACACGGTGAGCCGAGACCTCTGATCTCACACCACCACACATCAGGAAGGAGTATTTCATGGCTATTGACGAACTCGAAAAAAAGCTTCGGCCGCCCGAGGTCCAGCTCGCGCCATATCCGTCCAAGGTCATCACCCTTGCCTCCGGCGAGCTCATGGTCGTCCGCGAGTGCAGGCGTGAGGAGGCCGGCGTTCTCCTGGGAACGGTCTATCCCCTCCTGGGAGTGGCGAAGGACTTCTACGACATTGTCGCCGCGCGCATGTACAACGAGATCCTCGCGTGGTTCCGCTACCGCATTTCGAACGAGTTCGTCCTGGTAGGCGCGATCAAGGGCGAGATCGCGGGAATCGTCACGAGCCGCCACGTGGACCCGAAGCTCGGCATGAGCCTCCACACCCTTGCGATCAAGCGCGGCCTTCGCGTCGGCGCCCAGCTTTTTGCCTCCAAGATGGAGCACCACATCGAGTATCTCAAGGAAGACGAGGTCTGGATCGTCGCCGAGAGCCCCATCGGCTTCAAGCGCTGGATGATCGAGTACGAGCTGGAGGACCGCTCCGCGCAGTACCCCGCCGTCCGCCACGAGCTCGGCGGAGTGCCCACCTACGCCCTCACCCGCAAGCTCTGGGACGCGGTCAAGAGCGTGAAGTGCACGGGCACGCGGCCCGTGCCCACCGGAGGTCCTCAAGACCGCCAGCAAGCTCACCATGCCGAACGAGTATGTACAGCTGCCAGGCTGGAAGAGGAATGCCTGATGGCGCCACGGGTCGGGATCGTCGGCGCCGGCCACTGCAGATTCGGCAACTCGAGCGATTATGACGTGGTGGACGTCATCGCCTATTCGGTAAACGCGGCCTTCAGGGACGCGGGCGGTCTCAATCTGCGGAAGGAGGTCGACCAGGTTTTCGTTGCCAACATGGCAGCGGGCCTTTTCAACAGGGAGACCGCCCTGGCATCCGCGGTGATCAGCAGGATGGACATGGAGCCCTGCCCGGCGGAGCTCGTTGAAAACGGCCCGGCATCCGGCGCCAGCGCGGTCAAGCTCGGGTACATGGCCATTGCCTCGGGGATGGCGGACGTGGTGCTGGTTGCCGGCGGTGAGGTCATGCGCTCCGTCACCGGCTGGGAATCAACCGACATTGTGGCAACAATGGCCCACAAGGAAGCGGAGTACAACATGGGCCTCACGCTTCCGGGCTTCGCGGGGATGTTCACGCGTCTGTACATGGAGAGGTACGGCTTGACGGAGAGGGACCTCGCCCTTGTGGCCGTGAAGGACCACGACAACGCGGCGAAGAACACCTACGCGCACGTGCAGATCCCCGTGACAATCGACGCGATAGCAGATGGACCCAACGCGGACGTGGTCAACAATTACGTCGCGGAGCCCCTGCGCATGTATTCGACCTGTCCGGTCACGGATGGGTCCGCGGCGCTCATCCTCGTGAACATGGACTCGCCGAAGGCGAAGCTTTTCAAGAAGAAGCCGATCAGGATCGCCGGCATAGCCTCCGCGACGGATACCCACTGCGTCCACAACCGCAAGGACCCGCTGGTGCTCGACGCGGTGCGGCTCTCCGCGGAGAAGGCGTACACGATGGCGGGGATCGGCCCCAAGGACATTTCATTCGCGGAGCTCCATGATGCCTTCGTGATCTTCGAGCTCATCGTCAGCGAGGAAGTGGGTTTCTTCGAGCGCGGCACGTCCTTCCTCGCGGTGCGCAGGCATGAGACGGACCTGAACGGACGGCTGCCCATCAACACCTCCGGCGGGCTCAAGGCGAAGGGTCATCCGGTGGGCGCCACGGGGGTCTCCCAGATCTTCGAGCTGGTGCGGCAGCTTCGAGGAGAGGCGGAGGAGGGTCGCCAGGTGAAGGACCCCAGGTATGGCATGGCGGTCAACTTCGGCGGATTCGGCAACAACGTCGTGACCACGATCCTGGCCAGGGACTAGAGAGGGCAAGCATGGTTGATTTCAGCGTCTATGGCGAGCAGACTCCCCATATCAGCGCGTTCCGTTGCGAGAAATGCGGGACGCTGTACTACCCGGCTCCCATGGTCTGTCGGAAGTGCGACTCGATCCGGGATCCGACGACCAACAAGGGCTGGGAAGAGTTCGATCTGGAGGGGCCGTGCACACTGCTCACCTGGACACGCGTGTGGAACCTGCCCGAAGGGTTCAACAGGAAGTTCCTCATGTTCGGGATGGTGGAGTTCGAAAACGGCCTGCGCGCCTCCGGACGCGTCGAGATGGAGGGTGATCCGCAGATAGGGATGAAGCTCACCGCCACGACAATCGAGGCTGATGAGCGTCCCGGCAAGCCCGTGAAGGTCTTCGTTTTTTCCTGACGTCGGTCATCGTGGATGCCCGCCGTCGACTGGTGGTCGAAAACTTAGCGGCCGAAGGAGGACACAAGGCTCGAATTCCGTCCCATTCATGGGGACGGCGAAACGCGCCGGCACGGCCAGGGCCGTAGACCGACGCACACACACGGAGGCATCCATGGCTCATTTCGCGAAGATCTACGACATCGAACAGACGCCGCCCATCGGGAGGGCAATCCCCCTCTCTTTCCAGCACGTTTTTGCGATGTTCGGCGCGACCATCCTCGTGCCCCTGCTCACGGGGCTCGATCCCTCGGTCACCCTGTTCTGTTCCGGGCTGGGCACCATCATTTTCCACCTGGTCAACAAGGGGAAGGTCCCGGCCTATCTTGGCTCTTCCTTTGCGTTCATCGCGCCCATCATCGCTGTCTCCAAGGTCTATGGAGCGCAGGGGGCCTTCACCGGCATGATCGCCGCGGGCCTCGTGTACGTCGTCGTCTTCGTCATCATTGCGATTGTCGGACTCAAGTGGATTGCCCGCGTCCTTCCGCCGGTGGTCGTCGGGCCAATCGTGATGATCATCGGTCTCAGCCTTACCCCGGTTGCCATTCAGGAAGCGGAAACGGGGCTGATCACCGCCATGATCACCGCTCTCATCGTCATCTTCGCCGCCATCTTCGGGAAGGGGTTCTTCAAGATCATCCCGATCCTGCTCGGCACGGTGGGCGGCTACATTGTGGCCGTCCTCTTCGGACAGGTGAAGTTCGACGCGATCAACAGCGCGGCGTGGATAGCCCTGCCGCACCTCACCATCGTCACCGGCCACCTGCCCATCCTTGCATGGGGGGCTGTAGCGCTCATCGCGCCGGTCGCAATCGCGACGATGGTCGAAGACGTCGGCCACCTCCTCGTGATCGGGGACACGGTGGAGCGCGACCTGATGCACAACCCGGGCTTGCACAAGGTCCTTCTGGGCAACGGTATTGCGACCGCGGTCGCCGGCTTCCTGGGCGGAGTCCCTGAGACGACCTACGGTGAGAACATCGGCGTCCTTGCCATCACGCGCGTTTTCTCCTCCCGCGTCATCCAGGGGGCAGCGGTCATCGCGATCCTCCTCAGCTTCATCCAGAAGTTCGGCGCGGCCATCCAGACCATCCCGCAGCCGGTTCTGGGCGGTGTAACGATCATCCTCTACGGCATGATCGCATCCGTGGGCCTGCGGACGCTGATCGAGAACAAGGTGAACATGGCCAGTAACCGCAACCTTCTCATCGTGTCAGTCATCTTCTCCTTCGGTGTCGGCGGCATCGTCTTCAAGTTCGGCCCCGACTTTGCATTCGCAGGGATTGCATCCGCTGCGATTGCCGGCATCATTCTCAACCTGATTCTGCCCCCGGATAAGGAGAGCGAGGCAAAGGCCTAGAACGCCTTCTCAGCCGCGCTCGCGCGGCGCAAGGCGCGCGGGACCCGCCGTCCCCTGGCGACGGGTCCTGCATTCCAGGCCCTGAGCTCGAATATGGCCAAAGCAAGCCTGAGTCAACCCATCTACACGCAGCTCTCAGAGCGGATCCTCCGCTGGGACTACCTTCCCGGGCATCGCTTCACCGAAGAGGGACTGTGCAGGGAGTTCGGGGTCAGCCGAAGTCCCATCCGCGAGGCCCTCAACACGCTTGCGGAGAACGGGCTGATCGAGAAAAGGCACGGCCATGGCTACAGCGTGAAGGTCCTCAATATCGTTGAGATAAACGAGCTCTACGACGTCCGTATCGCGCTGGAGACCTATGTCGTGGAGACGATCTGCAGGGTCGGCATGGATGACAGGCACCTCAAGGAGCTCACCTCGTTCTGGTCAAGCATCCATTCACGTTTGCCGGAGATGGCGAAGGCCGTGGCGGCGGCGGACGAGGATTTCCACGAGACCCTCGCCAAGCTCACCGGGAACACGACCCTCGCCAGCACGCTGAAGAGCGTCGACCGGCGGATCCATTTTGTCCGTCTGGCGGATATCACCACGGAGGAGCGCGTGCGCGCGACGTGTCTCGAGCACCTGGAGCTTCTTGCCGCCATCCGTGACAGGAATGCGGCGCGAGCCCGCGAGGTCCTCCGACAGAACATCGAGGGGGGCCGGTCTTCCGTCGAACGAGCGATCAAGGACGCTTTGGCGCATGCCTACCATGCCCGCGAATGAGATCATGGTCCGGGCACTCTCTGTCGGGGCCGCCGCCTCGGCGGCGCTTTCTAGCGCGGGAGCCGGGCTCCGCGTCCACAGCGTATTCCGCTCCACCATGAATCTTGAAGTTGAAGGGACGGACATCCTGGTCGCATTGGCCGGGCCGCAGGGCGTTCGTTATCCCCACACGGTGGTTCTTGGCAACGACGAGGACTTCCTGACGTGGCCGCACCCGGTCGGCAGCGGCGGCTCCCGGGAGGGTACCTGCATTCGCCTCTGCCACCAGGACAACAGGCGAACCGTGGACCTCGGTCGGGCGCGAAGGCGGCGCCGGCGGATTCTTCCTTCGGTCCGTATTCCTGGACCTGTGTACAACGCCTGCGCGCTCAGGCTTTCCGAGCTCCAGGCGGATCTTGGCTGCGACCTTCGTCTGCGCGGGCCGGGAGCCCTGACCGGGGCATCAACGGTCATGGGAAAGTCTCTTTGTCGTTCCGCCCTTGCACTCGGCGCGGCCGCTTCGGCAGACAGAGCATCGGCCGCGGCCGTTCGTCTGGCAACCGTCTCCCTGGTTGGAGCAGGAGGCGGTCTCACCCCCTCGGGGGATGATTTCCTGTGCGGCTTCATAGCTGCCGCGCGCTGCTCGGGAGAGCAGCAGACGCACGAGGGGTCCGCTCTCGTCCTGACGTTGGCTGAGGCCATCCAGGAGGTCATCCGGTCGACAGGCGAAATAAGCGCGTCGCTCCTTCGATGCGCGCTGGGGGGGCACTGGCCCGCGCCACTGGCGGACCTGGCGGAAGCCCTTTCCGCGGAGCGTGAGCCCGAAGCGCTCCGCGCTCTTGGGGATCTGTGCGGACTCGGACACAGTTCGGGTGCCGACATCGCGACCGGCTTCCTGTACGGCCTCCACGTCCTGGATGGCGCGGGGCAGGGAAGGTCGCGGCAGTCCGTTGGATAGGAAGAGGAGGCACTATGTTGCAGAGGTTTCAGTACGCGGCGCCGGCAACCCGGGCAGAGCTTTTCAGCCTGCTGGGCGAAAAGAAGGGCAGGGCGCGGCTTCTTGCGGGAGGGACCGACCTTCTGGTCAACATCCGCAACGGGGTGATGAAGCCTGAGCTGGTGATCGACATCAAGAAGGTCAAGGGTTATTCCGGGATATCCTGGAGCTCCTCCGAGGGCCTCGTCATCCGTCCCGCCGTTACGATCAACGAGGTCCTGCAGGACAAGGAGGTACGGGACCGGTACCCGCTCCTCGCAGAGTGCGCGCACGACCTCGCATCGTACCAGATCCGCAACAGGGCAACCGTCATCGGCAACGTCGTCAACGCATCACCCTGTTCGGACATGGCTCCCGCGCTTCTCTGCCTGAACGGAAAAGCCGTGATCGCTTCCGCCCGCGGGGAGCGTGAAGTTCCTTTCGCTGAGTTTTTCAAAGGGGTCAAGAAGACCGTCGTCCAGGACGACGAGGTCCTTGACCGCATCGTGGTCCCCGCCTCCTCGGTCGGAGCGCGCGGCTCCTATCGAAAGCTGAAGAGAATCAACGGGCACGACCTCGGAATCGTCGGGGTGGCGCTCATGAGACAGGACGGTACCCTCCGCCTCGGCATCAGCTCCTCCGCGCCCACGCCGGTTCTCGTGGACGGCCTCAAGGAGCGTGATGATGCGGAGAAGGTCGTGGCGGCCGCCCGCAAAGCCATCAGCGCCATCAGCGACGTGCGCTGCTCAAAAGAATACCGGGAATACATGGTCGAGGTGTACGTCAGGCGGCTTCTCGCGGAGGTGCGGTAATGAAGATACGAGTTACAGTCAACGGCCGGGTCTATGAACGCGACGTGGAGGAGCACACAACCCTCATCCGATTCCTCCGCGAGGACCTGGGATTGACGGGCACCAAGGAAGGCTGCGGCGCCGGCGAATGCGGCGCGTGCACGGTGTTCCTGGATGGCAAGACCGTCAATTCCTGCATGGTGCTGGCCGTGGAGACCAACGGATCCACCGTGGAAACGATCGAGGGCGAGGCGAAGGAGGGCAAGCTCTCCGTGATCCAGGAGGCTTTCGACCGGCACCACGCGGTCCAGTGCGGCTACTGCACCGCGGGAATGGTCATGTCCGTGCGTGAGCTGCTGCGGCGAACGCCGAAGCCCACGGTGGACCAGGTCAAGGAAGGCATCGAAGGCAATTTCTGCCGCTGCACCGGCTATCAGCAGATCATCGAAGCCGTTCTCGACGCTTCGGGACAGCCGGAACTCGCCAATAAGGGGGAGCTGAAACATGCTTAAGAAAATGGATCCCAGGGAACTTGCCCACGTGGGCAAGGGCGAGCGGCGTCTGGAAGCCATCGCGAAGGTGACGGGGGACGCCGTGTTCACGAGCGACATGGCCTTCCCCGGAATGCTCTCCGCCCAGGTGAAGAAGAGCCCTCACGCCCGCGCACGAATCCTGAAAATCGACGTCTCGAAGGCGGAGGCCCTGCCGGGCGTTCGCGCGGTCCTCGTGGGCGCCGAGCTCAACTACAAGCTGGGGTTGTACGTCGTGGACAAGGACATCCTCGCCAAGAACGAAGTCCGCCACTACGGCGAGGCAGTCGCCGGGGTCGCCGCTGACACCCCCGAGATTGCGCGCGCGGCGGTTGACCTCATCCAGGTGGACTACGAGCCTCTCCCGCCCGTGCTCAACCACATGGATGCTCTCAAGCCCGACGCTCCTCTCGTGCATCCCGATCTCGGGACGTATGACTACGTTCCCGTCTTCAGCCCCCAGCCGCACACCAATATCCCCAACCTCTCCCGTACCCGCAAGGGAGACGTGGAAAAGGGCTTCGCCGAATCCGAGTGGATCATTGAGCGCGAATACACCAATCCCTCGGTTCAGCATGTGCCAATGGAAACCCACGTCGCCATTGTCGAGTGGAACAACGGAGACGAGATCACGATCTGGACGAGCGCGCAGTCGCCGTTCACCGTGCGCAACCTCTTCTGCTACACTTTCAAGCTCCCGCTCAACAAGGTCCGGGTGATCGTCCCCCACGTCGGCGGTGGTTTCGGCGGCAAGGCGGGCATTCACCTCGAGCCGCTGGCCGCCTGCCTCTCGCGGAAAGCCGGCGGCATGCCGGTCAAGCTGCAGGCCTCGCGCGAGGAGGAGTTCAGCCTCCTCCCCTGCAGGAGCGCCCTGACGTACAGGATCAAGACCGGCGTGCGCGCGGACGGAAAGATTCTTGCCCAGCACCTCACCCTGTATTGGGACGCGGGCGCGTATGCAGACTACGCGGTCAACGTCACGCGCGCCTCCGCGTACTCGGGCGCCGGGCCCTACGAGGTGCCGAACGTCTGGCTGGATGCCTACACGATCTACACGAACAAGCCCTACGGGACGGCCTATCGCGGGTTCGGGCACGTGGAGTTCTTCTGGGGACTCGAGCGCCACATGGAGCTCATTGCGGTGGCCATCGGAATGGACCCGCTGGAGTTCAGAAAGAAGAACCTGCTCAAACCCGGATCGGTCACCATCACCGGCGAGCTCATCACGGAGCACACGGGGAGCCCGACAAAGTGCCTGGATGCCGTGGCGAAGTCAATCAATTACGGTTCGCTGACCAGGGAAGAGTCCGCGCGGGAAAAGCGAACCGGGCGCAAGATCGGCAAAGGCATCGCCACCCTTCACAAGGCGCCGGCAATGCCCTCGTTTACTGCCACTGCTGCCGTGGTCAAGATGAACTCCGACGGCTCCGTCATCGTCAACGTCGGCCTCACGGAGATCGGCCAGGGTTCAGCCACCGCGGTGGCACAGATCGCCGCGGAGCGGCTGCGCTTTCCCATGGCGAAGGTGAAGGTCGCGATTGAGAAGGACACCGACAAGGAGCCCTACGACTGGCAGACCGTCGCTTCCAAGGGGATCATCCTCACGGGCAACGCGACCATCCTGGCCTGCGACGACATGCTGAGGCAGGCGTATGACGTTGCCGCGCAGGTCCTTCGCGCACAGCCCATGGACCTCGACCACGACGATGAAAGGATTTTCATCAAGCACCATCCCCAGAGCTCGGTCAGCTTCGCCGCGATATCCGTGGGCTACGCCTACCCGAACGGCAACGCAATTGGCGGCCCCCTCATCGGTGTCGGGCGCTACATGGCGCAGGGCCTCACGAACCTGGACAAGGAGACCGGGCAGGGACTTCCCGCCCTGGACTGGACCTACGGCGCCCACGGAGTGATCGTGGAAGTCGACCCCGACACGGGCGAGTACAAGGTGATCAAGGTTGCGTCGGCTTTCGATGTCGGGCGGGTCATCAATCCCGATATCGTGCGCGGGCAGGCTATCGGCGGCATGATCCAGGGGCTGGGAACTGCGACCTGCGAGGGCTACATCTACGACGAGGCCGGGCACCTGCTCAACCCCTCGTTTACGGACAACAAGATCCCCACGGCCAAGGACCTGCCGGAGGAGATCGAGAGCATCGCGGTGGAGGTCGCGCAGCTGGACGGCCCCTTCGGCGCGCGGGGCGTCGGAGAGCACCCGATGATCTCGGTGGCGCCGGCTCTCGGCAACGCCATTCAGCAGGCGGTTGGTGCGCTGCTTCTCCATATGCCCATCCGCTTCGAGGACGTGTGGAGGGCGCTTCGCAAGAAAGAGCCGATCGACAACTGGATCACGAAGACGCCGACGGGCTCCTGCCGTTCCGACGCCGCGGCACGGCTTCATTCGCCGGACCACGCGGCGGCGCCCTGACGCCGAAGGGGAGTGGAAGGTGGAGCACACAACGGGCTGCGACTGCATCGTGCTTGCCGCCGGCGCCTCCCGGCGCATGGGACGGTGCAAGCTCTACCTTCCCTTCGGGACAGGGACCCTCATCGAGACGACAGTCGGCAATGCGCGCTCGGCAGGGCTGCGCGTGATTGTGGTGACGCGCAAGGAAGATGAGCGCATATCCGCCCTGCTTGGCGCCGAGGTCACGGTGGTCCGCAACTCCAACCCTGAGCGGGGCATGGCGTCGTCCCTCAGGGAAGGAGCGCGGCAGGTAACCGCGGAGCGCTTCTTCTTCATCCCCGCGGACATGCCCTTTGTTGGCGGGGATGTCTACCTCATGTTGGCGGCCATCAACTCGGCGGGGCCGGTGATTCCCACAGCGGACGGCAGGCGAGGCCATCCGGTCCCTCATGCCCTCCACTCTCATTCCCGCAATCATGGATCTCCCGGATGATGTGCCCCTCAAGGAGTTGATCTCCGCAAGCGGACCGATGTTGGTCGACGTGGCAGACACATCGATCCTGCGAGACATCGACACGTCGGAGGAGTATGAAGTCGCAACCGGCGGGGTCCTTCCCGCGGCCACGGAAGGCCCCTTCGCCGGGCGCGCGGCACGAACGGAAATTCAGCGCAGCTTCATGTTCGCACCCAATACTGCTCATGGAGGTAAAGCATGATTTCATCGATCCAGAGCAGTGCGGGCTGGCTTCCAGCGAGCCACGCTTCGCAGGTCCCTTCCCCGGAGGTTCGGGGCGAAGTGGAAAACGACGGCGACGGTGATGATGTCTCCGGCTCCCTGAAAGCCACGGCGGCTTCCCGGAGTCTCCCCGCGTACATGGGGAACAAGATCAACACGCTGGCGTAGGTGATCCGCTCTCTGGCCGGGCCGTGACGCAGAGGGGGTCAGTTCTCCCTCGTGCGCGCGGCTCGGCGTTTCAAGAATGCGCTTTTTTCAGGAGCCGCGCTTTTCTTTTTCCGCGTATCCGACGGTCTGACCAAAGAGAACGCGCTGGCTCCTCGTGAGGTTGAGCCGGGACGACAGCTCAGCCTTGTTGCAATTGTGAAACCAGGCCGCCAGGCCTTGTGAGGCGGCATACAGGTAGACATTCCCGGGCAATCAGGCCCGCGTCCACAAAGGAGTAGGCCTTCTGAGTCTCGGGGTCCTCGAGACCCGGCTCCTGGAATGGCGCCTTTCTCAGCCTGTCGATGTCCACAACGTAGATGAGACGCACCGGGGCCCGCGCTCCCGCCTTTCCCTGACCTCTTCCAATGGCCAGCTCCCGAAGGTCTCCGGCCACGACGGGCGTGAGGCAATGGGGGACGGGCTCGTAGCGATAGATACCCTCGGCCAGGGCAACATACAGATCTATTTCCCGGGAGTTGCTGGCTGACGCCGCGGTGCTTCCGGGGATTCCGAACGGCCCTTTCCTGCGGTTTATCCCGCACGCCGACCACAGCAGGTTCGACAGCGTTTGCAGGGAAAGCTTCCTCTCGCCGATGGAGCGGTCTGTTCTTCTCCTGACCAGGGCCGCGTGGACTGGCGTCCCCCGACCGGGCGTTGGTTTCGGAAGAGCGATCTGGCGCATCAGATCAGCCACCCTACCTGGCAGCCGCCTTCAGCTTTTTCAGCGCAGCCTCTCCGTAGTACTTGCAGACTCCCTTGACCGAGTCTTCCTTGACCTTGAGCTCATCGATGAGCTTCTTGACCTTGCCCGCGGAAATCCCCAGTGCCTCGGCAAGCTTCCCCGTCGTGTAGAGTTGTCCCATGAGCTTCCTCCACTGCGATTGTGCGATGTTCTCAGAGTCTACGCCATTCTGCCCGGCAGCGCAATGAGCGGGGTGCAAATTCCGGCTGTTGGTAGTTTTGGGGCTAGAAAGGTCCCTCCCAGCGCGTGGTAAACTACCACTGGCAAAAATCTCGAAGCTGGGAGGGAAAGGACAATGGATTCTCTGGTAACGCAAATCCTTGAAAACTTCAAGGCAGCATATGGGCTGAAGATCACCGACAGCAGCGACATGTTTCTGACCGAGAAGAACCTTCTGGAGTTCCTCATGAGACTGGGACGCGCAACCATGGGCGCCGTCTTCGAGCAGTTGGACACGGGCTATGAGGGAGCCGTCATTCGCAAAGACGCTCGGAAGTACAAGTTCGTAGGCTACCGCAGGACCAGTCTTCACGGACTATTCGGGATGGTCGAATACCGGCGAGCCTACTACTTCAGTAAGCAAGAAGGCGGTGGGGGATACTTTCCCCAGGATGAGAAACTGGGAATCCAGATGCGACACACTCCCCGGCTGCCAGTACTTTCTCTCCTCCTTTACAGGGCGGGAGGCCTATCAAAAGAGCCTGGATCGGTTTCACGAGATCTTTCGCCCTGATGCAACGGAGCTGATCTCCTTGAGGAAGTCCTTGGACATGGACGCAGAGTTGGGCGAGCGTCTGGAGGGGCTGCGACAAGAGGAGATCGCGCAGGTCTTCGACAAGAGGCAGCTCATAGCCAAAGAGAATGTGATCAAGGAGCGGATGGCAGTGTCGGTGGATGCCACGAAGCTTCGCCAGCGAGGAGAGGAAGAGCGAAGTGTTGATGGCAAAAGAACTTGCCCGACCGTGTGGCGCGATGTGAAGGTGGGGGCGGTCTCCTCGATTGGCTGGGACGAAAAGCAGCAGGAGGCGTTTTGCACAGCCAGCAGCTACGTCAGCGGCATCGAACACGCCGATGAGTTCTTCAAGCGCTTGACGGTGGAGGTGCAACGCCGAGCGGAGGATGTGAAAAAGACGCGGCTGGTGTTCCTGGCTGATGGGGCGAAGTGGATCTGGGATCGTTTCGTTGAGCTTGCTCCGCCCAACAGCACCTTCATTCTGGATTTCTATCACGCCTGCGAGCACGTCTCGGAGCTGTGCAAGAAACTCTATGGCGAACAGACTCCCGAGTACTGGAAACATTTCAAAGCTTGGAAAACCACCCTCTGGGAAGGAAAAGTCGAGACGTTCCTCCAAGAATTGCATGTGATTCGTGACATGGTTGAGCACAGGGACTACCGCGACCTCATCCAAGGGCAGATCGACTATTTCACCGACAACAAAGAAAGGATGCAGTATGACGTCTACCGTGGTGCCCGCCTTCCCATTGGCAGCGGCACCATCGAGAGTGCCTGTAAGAACGTCATCGCGGGCCGAATGAAGCAGGGAGGCATGACGTGGTCGGAGACAGGGGCAGACGGGATGCTGCAGATCCGCAGCTCCATTGCAAGCGGCCGCCATCTGCAGGATTTCCTGGCCACGCTGGACCGGGCAGCGTAAATCTACCTACTTATTGAAATCGCTCCCCAATGAGCGAGCCGGGCATGGTCGGCTCATATGACCGCCCGGGCCGCCGCCCTGCCGGCGGCCCGGCCTGAAAAGAGGCAGCCTCCGAGAAAAGTGCCCTCCAAAGCCCGGTACCCGTGCATTCCGCCGCCTCCGAACCCCGCAACTTCTCCGGCGGCGTACAGGCCGGCAATGGGCTCTCCATTCCCGCCGAGAACTCGGGATTCAAGGTCGGTCTCCACCCCGCCCAGCGTCTTTCGGGTCACGATTCGAAGGCGTACGGCGATCAAGGGGCCTGCATCAACGTCGAGAATGCGGTGGGGCCGCGCCACGCGGACGAGCCTGTCCCCCAGGTATGCCCGGGCTCCCCGGATAGCGGTCACCTGGGCGTCCTTGCAGAAGCGGTTCCCGATCTCCCGATCCCTGGCCCTCATCTCCTGCTCGACAGCCTTGAGATCGATGAGATCTGCCCCTCCAAGCCTGTTCATGCCTCTGACAAGGTCCGCCAGGATCGGGCTGACGACGAAATCCTCTCCCTTTTCCTTGAATGCCTCGACGGGAGGGGCGGCCATCCGTCCGCGCCGAGAGCGCATGACCCGCAGCAGGCTGTGGGACGCGAGGTCGGGATTCTGCTCCGAGCCGGAAAGCGCGAGCTCCTTTCTCATGATTCGCTGGTTGAGGATGAACCAGGAGTGGTCGTGGCCGCCTGCGGTGATGTACCGCACCGCCCCCATGCTGTCGAAGCCCGGAAAAAGGGGAGGGGGCAGCCGCCGGCCCGTTGCGTCCAGCCAGAGCGGCGACGGTCCTGAGAGAATACGGATCCCGTGGCGGCTCCAGACCGGCGTGTGGTTCTGGATCCCTTCAGGGTAGTGCCACATCCTGTCCAGGTTGATGAGATGGCCGCCGGATTGCCGCAGGACTCGGAACATGCTCCCGTCCACGGAATCCGGTACTCCCTGGAGCATGCTGCGCGGCGGCTCTCCCAGAGCTTTCGGCCACTGTTGCCTCACCAGGTCGTGATTGCCGCCCATTCCTCCCGATGTGACAATGACCGCCTGAGCTCGATACTCGAATGGCCGAAGCGGCGACGAGGAGCTCTTCTGCCCACGGGCAGCAGGGCTGGGCTCAAGGACGTCACCGTACACGCCATCCACCGCGGAGCCGGATGTGCGGATGCCCGTGACCCGGTGCCGGAAGCGGAATGTGAGAAGCCCGGCCTCGTGAGCCTCCCGGGCTCTTCGCAGGAACGGCGCAAGAACGCCGGGACCCGTTCCCCAGGCAATATGGAATCTGGGAACTGAGTTGCCGTGACCCGTTGCAAGGGATCCGCCGCGTTCCGCCCAGCCTACGACGGGAAAGATGCGGATGCCCAGGGAACGAAGCCACCCCCTTTTCTCCCCGGCTGCAAAGGCCACGTACGCCTGGGCCCAGCGCAAGGGCCAGACATCCTGCGGCCTGTCGAAACCGGCGCTCCCAAGCCAGTCCTGAAGGGCAAGGTCAAAAGAGTCCCGAATGCCCAGCCGTCGCTGTTCGGGTGAGTCCACGAAAAACAGACCCCCGAAGGACCAGAAGGCCTGTCCGCCCAGCGAGGCTTCCGGCTCCTGATCCAGAATGATCACTTTGCGTCCGGCGGCTGCCAGCTCCCCGGCGGCCACGAGGCCGGCCAGGCCGGCCCCCACAATGACAACGTCGGCATCCACAGTGAGCGGTATTGTATCACGAGGGGGAGCGCCGGGAGCGCCAGGCACGCTTGCGCCCTGATTCCCGCCCGACTAAACTGGTTGATCATGACGGAGACCTTCAAGAAGCTCAATTACAAGGCGCAGAAGCCGATTCTCGTTTTCAATGCGCCTGCCTCATTCGCCGGTGAGATCGGTGCCATGCGTGAGGCTGAGGTCCACACGACGCCGAAGAAGGGCCTCACCTACGGCTTCGCGCTTGCCTTCGCGGTGATGAAAAAGGACCTCGTGAAGGCCGCGAAGGACCTGAAGCCGTTCGTTGAAGCCGAGACGGTGCTCTGGTTTGCATACCCCAAACAGACGTCCCGGGCTTTCGCGAGCGATCTGAACCGTGATTCGTGCTGGGCTGCCCTCGCTCTTTTCGGCCTTCAGCCCGTGCGGCAGATCGCAATAGATGAGGATTGGAGCGCCTTGCGGTTCAAGCGGGCCTAGTGCATGAAGGCGAAAGCGAGCCTCTGCAGGAGGCTACCGCACCACGAGCACCTTGCGGATCTCGTCGAACCCCGGGCCCACCACCCTGATGAAGTAGATCCCTCGCGCCACCGCGCGGCCGCCGCGGTTCTTCCCGTCCCACGCCGTGGTGTACTCCCCGGCGCCCTGGGAGCCGCGCTGCAGCACGTTCACGATGCTCCCGCTGAGGTCGAATACGGTGATGGTCACCTGGCCCGCGGTGCTCAACGTGTAGTGCAGGTACGCGGTCTGCCCGTTGTCGGGACGAATCACGTTGTTCGTGATCGTGACCCCGCCGCGCTGCTGGATCAATGCATGGATCGTGTACTCGAAGGGCCGGACACTGGCCGGGTTGGAGGGATCAGCGGGGAGCGCGCAGGGCAGGATGTGACCCGCGCCATCGTTCAGAAGGAACAGGAACTGGAAGAGAGCCCCATCCTTGATCGCCGGATCGGTTACGGGGATGATGAAGTCCCGAAGCGCCCCGTTGATGCCAGTCGTCGCTATCGGGCCGCGCGCCTGGGTGTCCCCGGGAGTGTGAGCGCGATCTCCGTTCGAGTTCCCCGGCCATAGCGAGGTCGCCCCGGGCGGGATCCACAGATTGTTGAAATCATAGGCGGTCGGCGGGTTGACGTCCCAGTACAGTGTCACGGTGGCTCCAGACAAGCCCGGAGGCATCACGCGGGCCTCAAGGAACGTGTTCTGCGGCGGCAGCCACTTCGTGCCGTCGAACGTCGTGACCATGCCGAGCCCCCCGCGTGTCGGGTCCCGCGTGATCTCCTGGTCCTGGGCAAGCACCGGGGTGACAAAACCCAGCCCCAAATCGGAAATGTTGTGGGCGGCCCCCGCGAGCATCGCCCTGCCGCTGTAGGGCGGCCCCCCTGGAGCGCTCGGGGGAAGGTTCCCGTCCGGGTTGGTGTTCGTGTATGCTCCGGGGTCGCCGGGTGAATGTGTCTGGAATGTCGCCGGCTGGTTCGTCGGATAGTCGAAGAAGCTTGGATACACCTGGCTCCAGATCCCTGTCGCCCCGGCGACGATTGTTTGAGCACCCGCAAGAATGTCGTTCACTGCCAGGGGTGTGCTGAACGTAATGATGGCAGCATGAGCTCCAGTCCCGCTCATCTCCACCGGCTGAACCGTGACGGGGCTTCCCGAGTAGGGGAGCGGGAGCGAAAGGCTCGTGCTGCTGATAACCGCTGTCGCTGTCTGGTTGCCGTACACAGGCTCGGAGAAATGGACGTACGCCTGCGTCGCGTTCAGGGCCGCCAGCGTATAGGTGATCACCGGCCGCGCGCCGCTGGCCGCCACATACAGCTTCGCGGTGGTGCCCACGTTTCGCGCCACCAGTGCGCCGCCCACCGAGCTGGCGAGAGTCGTGTTGGCCGTCACCTGCCACGTCGGGGTGGCGCTGGTATCCTCCTGCGGCCCCTCCTGCAGCAGGATATCGAACACATCCGTGTTCACCCCAACAGCCGCAAACCCCGTCACCGCGTAGCCCTGCACCTGCACCTGCAGTCCCGTGAATGTGTCGTTCAGCGAGATCCCGGACTGGACCTGTACCCGTATCCGGTCGATCCTCCCGCTGGCGTTCGCGTCCAGTGTCCAGCTGGCCACGATCGGGATCGAGAAGACCCAGTTGTGGTTGTTGCTCCCGTCCTCCACGTTGGGCCCGGGTATGATGGAGGCGGTGGCCCAGCTCCATGCCACGATGGCGTAGTTGACGTTCGGCGCCGTGGCCGAGACGTTCGCGATCACCCACTGCCCCACGAGACCCGGAGGAGGAGAGCCGTTGACCGTTGCATTCTGGCTGTCAGTGGTCAGCGTGATCAGTTGGCTGGTACCGCCGGCGCCACCCAGCACCGTGAAGCTCCCTCCCGCCACGACAGTCTGCGTCATCATGTGCTGAAACTCGATCGTCTTGCCGTACGCGCTGGCCGCCGTCACGCTGAAGTTGTACCAGCTGTTGCTCCCGTTGATCGACAGCGTCGTCGCGGCGTTTGCCAGCGTAAAGGACACCGTCCCCGTTCCCGGGTTGAACGTCCCCGCGTTGTTCCACTGGGCCCCGTTCATGGTGATGGTGAAAGTCCCGGCGTTCAAAATCCCGCCCGCAGTCACGTTCAGCGCCGCATTGATCCCGATGTTCGCCTGCAGGGTGGTGTTCCCGGTTGCCCCCACCGTGAGGTTGGCGAACGTCGTGACCGTCTGGATGGACCCCGTGCCCGCGAAGGTCACGGTGCTGGACTGGGAGTTGAAAGTCGTAACGCCCCAGTTGGCGCCGACCTGGATCGCTTCGCTCCCGGTTGCCGTCAACGTCCCCGCTCCCGTCAAGGATGCCCCCACCGTCAAAGCGAATCCATTCAGTGTCAGCGTCCCGCCGCTCACCGCCAGGTTGCTGGTTGCCTGTACCGCACTGGCGAGGCTTCCCCCGCTCGAACAGTCCAGGTTGTTAAACGGATCCGTTCCGATCCCCTTTGTTGTGATCGGACTTGCTGAGGTCAGGGTTATTGTTGAGCTGCCCGCGCTGAAGGTGAAATTGGGGCTGGAGGAGTTCCACGCTCCCGCAATGGTGTGGATGAACGCCCCGGTCCCGGCCAGCCATTTTCCCTGCGTCATCGTCAACAGGTTGCTCACCGTCAGGCCGGCTGTGGATGTCACCGCCGTTCCCGCCGTCCCCTTGTTGATCACCAGGTCATAGAAGCTCAGTCCTCCAACGTTGGCTGCCGTCCCCCCTGTCAGCGCCACGGTGCTGCTGGCGGCGGTGAAAGCGCTTGGGGTGAAGTCTGCCCCCGTCGTGATCGTCTCACTCCCTGTCGCCGTCAGCGACCCCGCTCCGCTGATCGAGCCGCCCACCGTCAGCGCCTCTCCATTCGTTTTCCACGTCCCCCCTGGCAACGTCATCGATAGCGTGATGTTCGCCACGCCTGTGGCACTCGCTGCCTGCTGATACGTCTTGCCCGGTGCGTTCAGGGTCACCGAGCTGAAGCTCTGCGTGTTGCTCGTCACCGTGAAGGGTCCCGCTCCGATCCCCCCCGTGAAGCTCACCGTGCTGGTGGACGGGTTGAAGATGGCGATGTTCCAGTTGCCCCCGACCCCGATCGCCTCGCCGGCAGTCGCGGTCAGTGTCCCTGCTCCGGTGAGGTCGCTCCCCACCGCCAGTGCGTTCCCGCCCAGCCTCAGCGTCGCTCCGCCGTTCACCGCAAGCGCAGCCCCCACGGTCAGTGGGCTCCCCGTCACGCTCACTGTCCCCTGGATGGTCAGATTGTTCGGCCCAGCCACGGCACACTGGATCGTCGTCCCCGCTCCGCTCATCGTCAGCGTCGATGTGCCCGCGTTGAACGTCCCGGCTGTCACTCCAACATTCCCGCTGGTGCTCGCGGCGTCATTGCCCAGGTTCAGGGTCCCGCTGCTCATCGTGATCCCGCCGCCCCCCACCGCCAGCACACCGGTGCCGCTGGAGCTCACCGTGCCTCCACCGACCGTCAGGGCTGCCGCGGAAATGGTGCCGCTGGTCTGCGTGATGTTCCCCGCGTTCACGGTGATGCTGTTCGCCCCCGCGCTCAGCGTGCCCGGTGTCCACCGTAATGGTCGCGTTGGCGCTTCCCATGGTCAGACTCTGCCCCAGTGTCAGCGTCTGCCCCGTGATCACAAGCGTCCCCGTGGTCATTGTCAGCGCACCGTTCAGCGTCAGCGCGCCGCCTGCCAGCGTCACCAGGTTCCCGCCTGCCCCTTTGCTCATGGTCAGCCCGTTGATCGTCAGCCCTCCCCCGGGCACCGTGAAGCTGGTGCTCCCTCCTGTCAGCACGATCACGCTCGTCGAAGGTACGAAGCTTCCCGCGATGTCCACGTTCCCGCTCGCCGTGATGTCGATTCCCGCGGAGGCCGTCAGGGTGGTTCCACTCACGATGCTCAACGAGGAGAAGGACGCGTTGTCAACCAGGGTCAGGTTGGTCCCCGCGCCCGCCGTGGCCGCGGCTCCCAACGTGTTCGTCGAGGAAGTCAGTGCCTGAGCTCCTCCCTTGTTGAAGGTGAAGGTTCCGGCCCCCGCCGTGTAGAGGCTGCCCGCTGCGAAGGTAACCGTCGCCCCCGCCACCGTCACGTTGCCCCCGCCACCGGCGTTCAACGCCCCGCCTCCGCCGTTCACCGTCAGGTTTCCGGTCAAGGTCAGGTTGTTCGTTCCCGTGGCCGTCGAGGCGCCGTTGTTGATCGTCAGGTTGACGATGGTGGTGTTGCTGGCGAGTGTCGCGGGCTGGGAACCCGCGTTGGCGATCGTCGCACTGTCAGACCTGTTGGGCACGTAGCCGCCGTCCCAGTTGTTGCCGTTGTTCCAGCTGGTGCTGACGGCGCCCGTCCACGTCAGCGTGCTGGCGCTGAACTCCCACCCCGGTGCCGGAGGGGCAATCGTGTTGTTGCCGTTGTCCCCGCTCGTGTTCGCCGTGATGATGTTCACGCCCTGCACCTGGCTGTCCTGCACAAGCGCATACGCCACGTTCGAGGTGGCGCTCGGATTGATGATCCACTGCGCAGGGGACGCCGTGCTCAAAAGGCTGACCAGTGATCCGGCGAGCCCGGCTATCGTGAATGTGCCCCCGACCCCGATGGTCTGCGTGCTGCCGCTGGTGAACTTGATCGTCTTGCCCGCTTGCAGGCAGCTGAAGTTGTAGAAGGTCGTGTTCCCTGCGATGACCGCGGTGCCCGGACCCGCGAAGCTCACCGTACCGGTTCCCGGGACGAACGCGCCGCTGTTCGACCAGCTTGTGCTGACCGTGATGGTCTGGCTGGCGGAGTCGAGGGTCGCGCCGCCCAGTATGGAGATGTTGGCAATCGTGATCGCTCCGCCAGCCGTAGCAGTGCCGGAGACAACCGTCAGCGTTCCGTTCAAAGTGAGCCCGGATGGGATCGTGAAGGAGCCTCCCGCAACGCTGATGTTCAGGACGTCCAGAGTGGTCCCGCCACTGGCCGTGATAGCTCCGCTCAACGTCGATCCAACCACACCGAGATTCAGGGTGCCTGCTGTCGCCGTCACGTTGCCCAGGACCGCGGTGGTCCCATTCTGGATGGTCACCGCCGTGGCGCTGGCGTTGGTGGTGCTCAGCGTCCCGGTGCCAAGGTTGATCGGGTTGCCCCCTCCGTCGACGAGGATCGTTCCCGAGCCCGCGTTCACCGTGGACCCCGCCGCCTGCGTCACCCCTCCGGCACCCGTGAGGGCCACGTTGTTGGCCCCCGTGGTGGTGATGCTGTTTGCCCCCAGGGCCAGCACCCCCGCGGTGGTCGTGATGGTCACGGGGCTGGCGTTGGTGCCCACCGAGCCGCTGAGGGTCAGCCCCGTGCTGTCAGTCAGGCTGAAGGCCCCGCCGCGGGTCACGCTGCCCAGGGTGGTGATGGAGTTGGTTCCCGTCCCGCTGGGCACAAGGGCGATGGAGCTGCTCGTATTGGCCGTCAGCGTCCCGGCGGTGATCCCCGTGTTCAGGGTCTGCGTCAGGGCACCCGTGATGTCCCCCGCGCCCAGCACCACCGTGCCTGTGGCGCTGATGTTGCCCAGGGCCACCGTGGTGGCGTTCTGGATGGTCACCGCCGTGGCGCTGGCGTTGGTGGTGCTCAGCGTGCTGGCGTTCAGCTGGATGGCCGCCGCACCGCCGTTGATCGTTATGGTTCCCGCCCCCGCGTTCACCACCGCCGCGGAGGACTGCGTATAGCCGACCCCCGTCAGCTGGATGGTGCCTGCTGCCCCGCTACCGGAAATGCTGCCGTCCACCGTCAGCGACCCGCTGGTGTTGATGATGCTCACCCCGTTGGTGATCGTGCCCGCTGTAATGGGCCCCGTCTCCGTCAGCCCCCCGGCGGTGCTCACCGTGAGGCTGAAGGCGCCGCCGCGGGTGACTGCATCCAGAATGGGGATGGAGTTGGTTCCTGTCCCGCTGGGCACAAGCGTTATGGCGCCCCCCGTGTTCGCCGTCAGCGCCCCGGCGGTGATCCCCGTGTTCAGGTTCTGCGTCAGGGCACCCGTGATGTCCCCCGCGCCCAGCACCACCGTGCCTGTGGCGCTGATGTTGCCCAGGGCCACCGTGGTGGCGTTCTGGATGGTCACCGCCGTGGCGCTGGCGTTGGTGGTGCTCAGCGTCCCGGTGCCAAGGTTGATCGGGTTGCCCCCTCCGTTGACGAGGATCGTTCCCGAGCCCGCGTTCACCGTGGACCCCGCCGCCTGCGTCACCCCTCCGGCACCCGTGAGGGCCACGTTGTTGGCCCCCGTGGTGGTGATGCTGTTTGCCCCCAGGGCCAGCACCCCCGCGGTGGTCGTGATGGTCACAGGGCTGGCGTTGGTGCCCACCGAGCCGCTGAGGGTCAGCCCCGTGCTGTCAGTCAGGCTGAAGGCCCCGCCGCGGGTCACGCTGCCCAGGGTGGTGATGGAGTTGGTTCCCGTCCCGCTGGGCACAAGGGCGATGGAGCTGCTCGTATTGGCCGTCAGCGTCCCGGCGGTGATCCCCGTGTTCAGGGTCTGCGTCAGGGCACCCGTGATGTCCCCCGCGCCCAGCACCACCGTGCCTGTGGCGCTGATGTTGCCCAGGGCCACCGTGGTGGCGTTCTGGATGGTCACCGCCGTGGCGCTGGCGTTGGTGGTGCTCAGCGTGCTGGCGTTCAGCTGGATGGCCGCCGCACCGCCGTTGATCGTTATGGTTCCTGCCCCCGCGTTCACCACCGCCGCGGAGGACTGCGTATAGCCGACCCCCGTCAGCTGGATGGTGCCTGCTGCCCCGCTCCCCGAGATGCTGCCAGTCACCGTCAGCGATCCGCTGGTGTTGATGATGCTCACCCCGTTGGTGATCGTGCCGGCTGTAATGGGCCCCGTCTCCGTCAGCCCCCCGGCGGTGCTCACCGTGAGGCTGAAGGCGCCGCCGCGGGTGACTGCATCCAGAATGGGGATGGAGTTGGTTCCTGTCCCGCTGGGCACAAGCGTTATGGCGCCCGCCGTGTTCGCCGTCAGCGTCCCGGCGGTGATCCCCGTGTTCAGGTTCTGCGTCAGGGCACCCGTGATGTCCCCCGCGCCCAGCACCACCGTGCCTGTGGCGCTGATGTTGCCCAGGGCCACCGTGGTGGCGTTCTGGATGGTCACCGCCGTGGCGCTGGCGTTGGTGGTGCTCAGCGTCCCGGTGCCAAGGTTGATCGGGTTGCCCCCTCCGTTGACGAGGATCGTTCCCGAGCCCGCGTTCACCGTGGACCCCGCCGCCTGCGTCACCCCTCCGGCACCCGTGAGGGCCACGTTGTTGGCCCCCGTGGTGGTGATGCTGTTTGCCCCCAGGGCCAGCACCCCCGCGGTGGTCGTGATGGTCACAGGGCTGGCGTTGGTGCCCACCGAGCCGCTGAGGGTCACCCCCGTGCTGTCAGTCAGGCTGAAGGCCCCGCCGCGGGTCACGCTGCCCAGGGTGGTGATGGAGTTGGTTCCCGTCCCGCTGGGCACAAGGGCGATGGAGCTGCTCGTATTGGCCGTCAGCGTCCCGGCGGTGATCCCCGTGTTCAGGGTCTGCGTCAGGGCACCCGTGATGTCCCCCGCGCCCAGCACCACCGTGCCTGTGGCGCTGATGTTGCCCAGGGCCACCGTGGTGGCGTTCTGGATGGTCACCGCCGTGGCGCTGGCGTTGGTGGTGCTCAGCGTGCTGGCGTTCAGCTGGATGGCCGCCGCACCGCCGTTGATCGTTATGGTTCCTGCCCCCGCGTTCACCACCGCCGCGGAGGACTGCGTATAGCCGACCCCCGTCAGCTGGATGGTGCCTGCCGCCCCGCTCCCCGAGATGCTGCCAGTCACCGTCAGCGATCCGCTGGTGTTGATGATGCTCACCCCGTTGGTGATCGTGCCGGCTGTAATGGGCCCCGTCTCCGTCAGCCCCCCGGCGGTGCTCACCGTGAGGCTGAAGGCGCCGCCGCGGGTGACTGCATCCAGAATGGGGATGGAGTTGGTTCCTGTCCCGCTGGGCACAAGCGTTATGGCGCCCGCCGTGTTCGCCGTCAGCGTCCCGGCGGTGATCCCCGTGTTCAGGTTCTGCGTCAGGGCACCCGTGATGTCCCCCGCGCCCAGCACCACCGTGCCTGTGGCGCTGATGTTGCCCAGGGCCACCGTGGTGGCGTTCTGGATGGTCACCGCCGTGGCGCTGGCGTTGGTGGTGCTCAGCGTCCCGGTGCCAAGGTTGATCGGGTTGCCCCCTCCGTTGACGAGGATCGTTCCCGAGCCCGCGTTCACCGTGGACCCCGCCGCCTGCGTCACCCCTCCGGCACCCGTGAGGGCCACGTTGTTGGCCCCCGTGGTGGTGATGCTGTTTGCCCCCAGGGCCAGCACCCCCGCGGTGGTCGTGATGGTCACAGGGCTGGCGTTGGTGCCCACCGAGCCGCTGAGGGTCAGCCCCGTGCTGTCAGTCAGGCTGAAGGCCCCGCCGCGGGTCACGCTGCCCAGGGTGGTGATGGAGTTGGTTCCTGTCCCGCTGGGCACAAGCGTGATGGCGCCCGCCGTGTTCGCCGTCAGCGTCCCGGCGGTGATCCCCGTGTTCAGGTTCTGCGTCAGGGCACCCGTGATGTCCCCCGCGCCCAGCACCACCGTGCCTGTGGCGCTGATGTTGCCCAGGGCCACCGTGGTGGCGTTCTGGATGGTCACCGCCGTGGCGCTGGCGTTGGTGGTGCTCAGCGTCCCGGTGCCAAGGTTGATCGGGTTGCCCCCTCCGTTGACGAGGATCGTTCCCGAGCCCGCGTTCACCGTGGACCCCGCCGCCTGCGTCACCCCTCCGGCACCCGTGAGGGCCACGTTGTTGGCCCCCGTGGTGGTGATGCT
>CAVUXE010000063.1:0-18312 GCA_963745235.1 uncultured Spirochaetota bacterium
TTCCTTCTCACAACCGGGGCCTGTTCTTCTTGAACTCCCAACCTGGAAAGGAGGACGTGATAGGCGACAGCTAAAGGATCACGTGCTGCTGTTGTTTTGTCCGCACATTCAGCCTTGTACCAGGCGATCCGCTTCTCCCGGAGCTCCTCATCGTATTCCCGCAATCGTTGATCCGACGCCCCCTTGAGCCTCCCGAGCTCCCGTCGTATCTCCTTGGAGAACAATTTCGTGACCCCGCGCTCAACGTCTCTTTGCCGGTCCACCATCTTCCTCCCCAGGCATGTGACGTTATTTCACCTGCTGCCTCTTTCAGGGGTATACGGCGCTTTCGTGTCGATATTTCCAACGAAATATCCAAATCCTGCATGTCCAAGAATTTTCCTTACCGCCATGTCTTCCCCAATATGGTACCAATAGTGATAAATCACTCTTTGAAGCAGATTCCCGTACATCCTGTCGGTAGGCTTCCCATTCACTACGACCATGTCCTGGAGCTTCCTGGTCGTCAAGGTATCCAGCCACCTGTCGGCTGCTTTTGTGATTTTTCTCCAAGCCGTCCACATCGCCCTCGCAGAGGGTGCACTGGGGGGTGAACCAAACGCGTACCTTTCCTGAACCTCCGGAACGAGCAGCTTCCCAGTTGGAAAGTAGATGAAGTAGCGTTGCTCTTGCCAGGCGAGATGTCCAATAGTCCAGCTGATGCTGTTCATTGGCATCACTCTTTTCGCGGCGTCCTCTTCTGAGACTTTGGCGGCACGAATGAACTCCGACCTGGTGAATCGCAGTTGCAACACGAGCGGATGCGGCATCTGGCTATTCCTCACTTCCCCGTCTCGAACGTTCGGCCATTGACGGTCCTTCATCTATCCTCCGTGCTTTCTCTCTCTCTTCCATATGTTCAGCAATTGCGGTTGAGCTGGGATCGTCTCGTTCTTTCAGCTTTGAGATAATATTTCGATAGTCTTTCGCGTTTCGATTTTGGCTCAACTTTGCGGCGCATTCGGACTTGGTAACCTTCATGGTAAAGCCCACAACGGAGTCCATCATGCTCCGCAAAACATCCTTCGGCACTGCGCCGATCCGATATCTCTCCTCCTCTGGCGCGCCTTGTTCTTGAAACTCTACCAAACCCTTCAGCAACTCATACAGCTCATCATGATTCTCGACCGCGTGCGGATTCCCATACATCTGCACGGTGACATAGTTCCACGTCGGCGCTGAAGGAACCGAATACCACCCGGCCGAAACGTAGGCGTGGGGGCCTTCGAAAATTGCCAATGCTTCCGGCGTTTGCCCAAAAGTCTTCCATTGAGGATTGGCGCGTGACAGATGACCGGACAAGAGCGTGTCGGATCCCGACTCCGTGAGGTGAAAAAGGAGTTGAGTTGCCAGGGGGCGCGTGCCGTCCCAGGTGACAAGAAGCCCAAAGCCATGCTTTCTGACGAAATCCTTGATGAAGGATTGATCGGACTCTGCGAAGTGACGTGGGACGTACATCTGAAACGTCCTTTCTGCGGCCGCTATTTGCGACATCTTCAGTATAGTCATTGGTGACCGCTGTTGTCACCAGAGAAGCGCAACCCCGTGGACCGCCACACCGCATCATTCCGCCAAGGGCCGCGATTGCAAACCGGCAAGGACTGTCAGGCGAAAGCTCCTCACTGAAGCCACGTTTCAATCAGCGATACAGTCCAGTGCTCAGGTATCTGACTCCTGAGTCTACCATTAACGTCACAACCGTGGCTTTCGGTCCCAACCGTTCGGCAATTCGCAACGCCGCAACGACATTGGCACCCGATGATGTCCCGGCGAATATCCCCTCTTCGCGTGCCAGAAGCCTGGCCATTTGTTCAGCCTCCCGAGTCGAGACTGTCATTACTTCATTTACTTTTTCTCTTTGCCACAGCGGCGGGACGAACCCGATTCCTATACCCTCAATGGTGTGAGATCCGGCGGCTCGGCCGGACAGTACGGCTGATTCTTAAGGCTCCACTGCTACCACGTGAACGCGGCGCGTGTGCGTTGAAAGCCCCTCCACTGTTCCATGAATCGAGTGCGCGGTTCCGACCGCGTGAACGAAGGCATCAATAGTGCCTTTGGTCTGCCGCCAGATCTCTTCCCCCAATGCATGATAGCCCGAGACGGCGTCGCGATTGTTCAACTGGTCCGACCACCAGTGGCCCGGTTGGCGGCTGATCTCCCTCGCCTTCTCGATCATTTGCTTGATGGTAGTCTCGGTGATCCCTGCCCCTGCGTTGTGGACGGTAGTGACATTTGCTCCAAACGCCATCATGGTAGGCGCCTTGAGAACACTATTTCGATCTTGTACCCTTTTGCCGCGCAGACAAACGCCAGGGATATCCCCGTAGTGCCTCCCGTGTACTCGACCACGGTTCCGCCTGGGTCGAGTTGATGATTCTTCTCAGCAGCTTCAATGGCGGCACGCGCCATTCGATCTTTCATGCTGCCAGTTGGATTGGCCATCTCCAATTTCACCAGGAGTCTGGCGGAGCTCTCGTGAACGACTCGTCGAAGCTGCACCAAAGGCGTGTTCCCGATAGAATCAAGGATATCCACAATCGCCCCCTTCTGGGCTTCAAGCCTGCCGCAACTCTATCACGACTCAAGATTTTTGCGACAAGTCGCTGACGCAGGCCCCATGACGCCAGGCTGAAATCAGGCGGGTGGTACGCGCATCAATTTCATTTTACGCCAGTGATGAGTCCCAACGCTTCCACAGCCGATGTCCAGTGCTTTGCCTTGGTCATCCCACGTCAGGTCCTTCCAGGACAAGGGAGCGAATCATTTCCTGAGTGTTTCCTCCCCTAGGAGAGAACAAATACCTTGCGTAGACGAAATAGCCGGCTATGAGAAGAAGCACGTCCGCGAGGATTGCCAGATAGAGAAAAAGAACCGACAAGGCGCCAACGATCACAGCGAGGATGGCCGGAGCGAGAATAATCTTTAGTGGAGATTGCACGCGCCTTCTCCGCGCTATCCCGGAATCGTGGGCCACAGTGGCTTAAAAACCATTTCCCTGGATCCTGCCACCCAGCGATCCTAATTGGCTTTCCGCTTTTCCTTCCGAACTACTAGTTTCAGCCCCGACCACGTCTCGTCAATGGCGCAGACTTTTATGTCTACAAGCCCGAGCGGCAATGCTATCTCTCTGATTATGTTCTCTGTTACATCCGACTTCATTTTGGAGGACTTCTTGGGCCATGAAACCCAGATAACAGCATCTTGCGCGATTTGCGTGATGCATAATTGCAACGATTCACCGAGACGGTTCTTGCTGGTTGCAAAGATATGAACCATATTGGTGCGTTTTGTCACTCTTGCTTCTACCCGTACACCTTCGGGAATTGGCTTGATGAGCCGTCGGAACTCCTGCGGTTCATTCATGATCACCAATTCACTGTTTGGCAATATTCCGAGTTTCTTCGTGAGGGCGGTGGTCGAATATCCTGCCATCTCCTGTCTCTCAGTAGTGCCTACGCTCTTGCTGACTCATGAAGAGAACCGACAGCCGCACTGCTCCCACAGCGTGCCTTCTCCGCCCAGAATGAGACATGCCTCTCTTTCTTCACGATCTTCCTGAAGTTCACGTGATGTCTCCCGTGGCAAGCCTTGCACTTACCAGGCCATGCTTGTTAGTAAGATAACAAAAATGCCGCGTTAGACAAATATTGATGCGCAACGGAGAGTCAGACCCCAGACCACAGTACTGAGCTACTGCGATATTCGGGCTCTTTGGATTTCGGGTCTGCCGCTCCCGGGCACGATTACTCCTTCTGTGATTTTGTCATTATCTTTGGACCAGAAGTCATCATCCTGTGCGCTCGAATGGGAGGCGAAATGAGACTCACCGTCGTGACTGCCGTATTCGTTCTATCACTCATAGCACCACTTGTGGCATCATCGGAAACCAGCTCGCAGGATCTCTCCTCAAGTCAAGATGAGTTCACACCACTGAATATCGGAAGCACTGCACCGGATTTCACGGAAAAGGACATTTATGACAGACAGACTATCGCCTTGAGCGGCTATCGCGGGGAAGTGGTCATGCTCAACTTCTGGGCAACATGGTGCCCACCATGCCGCGATGAGATACCCGCACTCGAGGCTTTGCAGAAGGCATACAAAGGCAGACTGGTCATAATTGGAGCTTCCGTCTATTCTACGAGTACAAACACTGAGCTTTTCTACTGGGAGTACAAAATCAACTATCCGATGATCTATGGTTCATATGACCTGATGGGAAAGTATGGAAAGGTGAGCTCCATACCGACGACGTTTCTTATCGACAGAGATGGCAAGATCGCAGCCAGGGTAGTTGGTTCTCGAACAAAGGATGAATACGAAAGCTTGCTAAGGCCTCTCCTTTCCAAATAGAAATCACTTTCCCCTCCGCAGTATGGGAAGCGGGCTCCGTTGCAAAGCTGCGAGGTAATCCGAATCTTGGATCTCCCTTGAGTGTTCGAGACCTCGTTGGCGGGGGTTGAGTCGGGCTGCCCCGCCGCATCAACCCGGCAGCAGAGCGTCGAAATCAAAGACCCTGCTATCCGCTCAGAGGCCAAGGGCCGGTTTTCAGCGAGTTGTTGGGAGGCCACACCGCAAGGGCCTGGTCCGTTCATTCAAATACCAGCTGCCCTCGTGGACTGTCGATAGTTGCCCTCAGCGCCACGGATCCATTGCGAATCTGAAAATCTATTTCAAGACTTCTCAAAAGATCGTTTGCTCGTCTGGCATCCGGATGAAACGCTTCCAACTTTATCAATCTACAACCCTTCGGGGAGCTCACTGCCGGGTGCGGTGAGTCACCCCAATTGATGAAATAGGGTATGACTCCATCCTCGCGGTTTTTCGAAAGATCCGTCATGGTCCACTTTAGGACTGTCCCATCAGGCTTCGTACGGCTTCTCTCTTGAAGCTCTCCGAGGTCTAATCCTTGCCGTTTTGCCGCTTCAATGACCGATTGCATATCATCTGTTCGGGCAACCCAAGTTACCAGGCGAGGCTTCAGCATCCTATCTATGCCAAATGGCCGTGGCTCATTTGGGTCAGGTTGGCTTGGATCTGGACCCATTATCTCCAAGTATGCCCTTGGGCCCAACGATAGAAGTGCGTTCCTTGTGCCCCAGGTCGGATGTTGGCCGCCAATCGCGGCTCGAACACCAAGTAGTTGTTCGATTTGGTCGATAGTTGCATCCAGATCTGGTGTGGCATAGACAAGATGGTCTATTGCAGAAAGCAAGGGTGTCACGCTGCCATCAAACTTACGCACAATTGCCTGCTCCGGAAAGGGCGCCTGCGAGTAGCGGACTTACCGTAAGGTGTCGGCATTTTTCCCAACTTCAGCGCCTTCTTCGATCATCACCACGACACTTAGCCACGCCTTCTGCCAGACTGAAACGGGTTGCTGACTCTGGCGAACCGCACCGCCAGTCCTGCAAGCACCAACGCGTAGAGAAAATAGCTCAGCCAGGGCAGAATCCATCCTATCCCAATTGCTACGAGATACACTCCGTTGGGGATAGCGTACGCCGGGATTTGACCGCGTAGCGTCCTTGGACTTATTACTCTCACGCATAGCTCATGGTGTTTCATTAGGTAGATATTGATGAACAGGCCGGTCACGTTGGCCAGAATAAGGGTCAATTCCATATATCGCTATCGGAACGCCTTCAAGTGGATACCGTCCCAAGAGTGAAGTCGGAAACGGCATTGCGCTTACAAACAGGAGCCATATCAGGTTCAACCAAATCAAGGTACCGTCGATTTGCTTGACATTCAAAGCAACTCTATGATTCGCGATCCAATATAAGCCAACCACGAAGAAGCTGAGTACGTATGTGAATGCCTGAGGAAGCATTCTAACCAAAGCCGGGCCTAGGTTAGCAGATTGGACCTCCGGAATTCGGATATCAAGAATAAGGAGGGTAATGACAATTGCATAGACGCCATCGGTGAAGGCTTCCAACCGCTGCTTATTCAAATAGGCACCCGCCGGAAGACACGAGCTTACCGCAAACGTCCCAGCCCTTCAAGGCACCGGCTGGACCGAGCGACCGCTTGCATCGAGTCGATGCCTCCCTTAAAGAATCAACTGCAAGGATTTCTTTGGCTTCTCGGCTTTAAGCCTTCCATATGATCCAATTTTCTTCTACGAATCTCTTATCCACATCTTTGGAAGTCCTGAGAAAACCCTTGACACGATAGTCGTTCGGCAAAGACAAGTTGAGCTCTCTTGCAATATTCCCTGAACTCAACGCTGTCCAGTTTCCAGGCGAAACAGTATTGTTGACCAATTGCTCAAAATATCGAGGATCAATACATATATCGATTCGCGATTGCGACAGAAATGGGACTGAAACGAGCAGCAGGGCCTGGTATTTACGTTTCATCAAGTCGTCTAGTTCAATCAACTTGTCAACGAGCAGTTGCAGGAATTCCTTGCGCAGTTTTTTTGAGCTGTGCGTAGAGTCGACCAATTTTGATGGGTTTGGCAGATGGTAATGCCAGACCTTGTCATGTCCAAAGCTTTCATTTGGGATATTGCGAAGAATCGATTCCAATTTGGTTCCGAACGAAAGAAGCTTTCTTTTTGAGCCACGAACCTTCTTTCGAATGTGAAACTGTTGGGGTATGCTTAAGTCGCGCCGCATATTCTTATTATACCCCCTCAAAGCAAAATATGCATAACGTATGGCTGAGTCGCCCCCCTAAGTTCCGCACCACAGTTCATGGATCTTTGAGGCGGCACTTTAGGTGACAATTTGACCTTCAACCTGGCGGCAATGCTGTTCTCCAGGAACTCCGCCGATTTTGACGCAGGTTGGCCACTCCAAGAAGCAGGCGTGGAATCACGCAGTCAAGCCGTCTTGACCAACAAAGCAGAATGATTTGACTTTATCTCCGGGGCTGCGCCCATCACGAATCCGGCCTGCCTTGCAAGGTCAAGGGAAGTATCAAATTCCGTTTGAGTAATGTGGTTCGCCGGCTCCGAAAACAGCACTTTGCCACCGGGTCTTAGGGCTGTAAATGATTCCTTGAAGAATTTGCCGGAATCTGGCAACTCATGAACAACGGCAAACGCCAAAATGAATTCAACCTTCCCTTTTAGATCCTCGATCCCCATTCCGTCTGAATTGGCATGCCTCACCTCAATACGGCTCCCGAAGCCCTTGCGATCTGCCCTCCTCTTGAGGGTGTCGAGCATCTTTTGTTGAATATCTACTGCAACAACTCGACCCTTCAGCCCTATTAGCCGTGCCATCTGGAGCGTAAAGAATCCCATCCCGGGTCCTGGCTCAAGGACAGTCATTCCTTCATGCACATATGGCCTAAGAATGATGGAAGGATTGGTGATCAGCTTCCTCAAGGGATTTGCGAGGAGATAACCCAGCCACCAAGGACAAACGTCGTGATGCATCCTTGACTCCTTTTGACTCTGATGACGATCAACGGTACGCTTCTTGCCTGATGACGGTAAGAGCGCAGATTCTGAAAGGGCGAGGTTTATCCGCTGGAAAGCTGACAGAGCAAGACTTTGGAATTGCTCAGTTGCCCCGGCGAGAGCAGCCAGGCAATCACAATTCTACCAATCGAGACGACATTTCAAGGTGGCCCTGAGAGGTTGTACTATCTTCTAGACTTTGTTTCTTTTCCATTCGGTTTCAACTTTTGTTTTTCCGCAAGCATCGTAGAAGCAGGTCGCACCTTCATTAGTTCTGAAAGGAACTGGACGACCGATCTACATTCTGCAGCACTCTCGATTTCAAACCGAAGAGCGTATCCTTCCGAGTATTTGGTTCCAGCTTCAAGTTGAGGAAACAGCTTCTCGCATTCCTTTTTCTGTAGGAAGGCCGCTCTTTCCCCGTCCCGTACGGTCAGGCTAATTTCGACACCTTCCTCGAACGCTATCAGATAGTATAGGGCCTTGCGCATGTCATCTACCTTGAGTATCCAGCCATTACCGCGGCTATATTGCCACTGTTTTCGATAATCGCCCGATAGGTCTACGATAGTCCTGTAGTAGTCCATGGCACTGCCGAGTTGCTTTCGAAGAAGGGTCTCGGTAGGTGCAACAGAGGCATCGGTAAACAATCTTCGCTTCATTTGGACCTTTCACGGACTGATTCGCCTGCTCGTGGAACAACTTGTCAGAGCCCACTTCGGGCCTTGGCGGATCTTCCAACAGAGGATATCGCAACGCAACAGAAAGTGCCAGTCGCCTATTCGCGCGTTCATTCTTTGGAGCACAGAACATCCAGTTATGCCGGATCCGGCTTTGGACTCATGGGATACAGAAAGGAACGAAGATCTCTGAAAGATTCTCCATGAGACGCAGCGGGTCGACGACACCTTCAGAGAACGCGCTGAAAAGCGCTGATAAGCTTCAGCTTGCCATCTCCCGCCTCGGGAAGGTCACCCCCATTTCCCGCGCGGAGCCTTTCTTTTCCGGTAGCGGCATCCTTTCCGGTAAAAACAATTCGTTCCTCCGTTCTTCGGGCATTTCTTGCACTTCCATTCCGCCGTAAGGCAAAATCCGGCCGCAGGCATCTCGATTTGGAATCGTCTTCAACCAGGAGCAGTTGCGCTGCCGTACGCCTCTAGCGCTGAGAACAGTTGAAATCCCCTGCCAATATTCTATAGAAGTAGTCCAATCCTCCCGCGCTCAAATTGGATTCGACTATCTTCCCCCCCAGAAATCTTCAGGATCTGCATGTCAGTGAAACGGCTCAGTCGGTGTGTTGGCTGAAAACCCTCGTACGGATTCTCGTGAGTCCCGATAAAGGCTACCTGCAGGGCAACCCGATCTCCTTCTGCAATTAGGTTGTTGACTTCGACCCGGAGGTCTGGAAATGCGTTCCTGTAAGCTTGAATGATGACCTTCACTTCGTCCGTGGTGCGTCTTTGATCTGTAGGAGGCCATTCGTTCCAGTGCAAGACATGCTCCGGGGCATATACTTCGTCTATCACGTCCAAGTCTCCACGCGCCCAGCCTTGCTCGTAGAGCTTAGCAACAAGCCTCTTGTTGTCCATTTCCGCCATGGTGTCACCCCTTGAAGTAGTTCATTTGCGACTACCGATCGATGCAAGACAAGCAGCGCGGGGCGTCAACCGCAGCTACTCGCCGTGTTCATTCCGGCGCGTTCTGGCCATCATGATAAGGGTGCTGCGAGATCCGCGAATCGCATCTCACTATTGCGGTCGAGCCCAACGGCGACACTTTCCGCACGCAGGTAGAGAAGTCGGTCTCAACGACCTGTCAGACGGACTAGCCTCCGAATGAAATCTCCTAGACCTCTGCTATTTCAGTCACAATGAGATCGAGTCCCATCTTTGTTGCTTCTTGTCCGAACAGGGCAATTGACTTACTACGTGCCTCATCTTCTGAAGTCGCCTTTATCCTACTCGCTGGAATGCTTATCCTGTAATCACTATCACGCACCCGCAAGATCGGAGAATTGTATGAGTCTCCTATCCTGACAGTGCGCCCTAGGAGATAGACATTGTACTTCTTAGGGAAACCATTCTCGTCTCTTTCTTTACTCCATAGTTGAACTTGCGTAAGGACTGCCATCATGCCCTCCTTGCGGGACAAAAGAACAACGACTACCGGCCCGGCAGATGGTTAGTCTGCATCTTTATTAGATCATTCCACGACGTTTGACGATTGTCCATACCGCCTTCATGTATCAACGTTGCAGTTCTCCACTACGCCTCGATGTACTTGTCACCAGATGCTTTGAGGGCCTTTTTCTCAGATTCCGATCCGTGGTACGTGCGCTCAACGGCATTCACTGAGACCCATTTCGACAGGATCCCATAGTCAAGTGCTTACGTTCGGGAAGCTCGGGCATGTAGCGATTGGCAATTGCCTGGGTGGGTGCTACCCGCGGTGGACTCCATGCTGACGCGGCCCGCACATATGTCTTATTAGGGGTCGTCCCGTAGAGCGGCGACTTGCACCAAGGAAACACGATCTGTGACGTAAACAAGAACTGGCGCAGCTAGATAAAGTCGGGCAGGTTCCTGTGTCTTTGCGCTCACCGCGAACGGATTCCTTGCAATCAGGGTCATCATTGAACCACCAGCTACCTTGTCCAGGATAATGCCTGGTGCCCTGCCTACTTTTACCAACTCAAAGAGCCCGTGGTACCGAGAGGCCATCCAGCCAAGCGTCATCTGGACTGAGCTCAAGTACTTCTTTCGTGTAGGATCATCCAGGACGTGCCGAACTTGTCCCTGAGCATCGCGAAGCGTGACGCAAAGAAGGTCTCCTCCATCGGCATGAAAATCTGGCCGCCGTCAGAGAGAAGGGCGTAGATGCCTTCCGCCTCCTTTGCACTATCCACGAGCAGCGTCAGATAGGCGCTGCGCATCGGCTGAAATCGGTCCGGCGGGATATCGGCTCCCATAAGTTCCGTTTCGCCGATGGTCATTCTGGCGTTGAGGACTGCATTCTCCCAGCCGGCTGGGACAAGGTGCGTGTTTGGCTGTTCCTTGTGCCTCGCTAGCGCGACGATCTTCCCGCCGAGATGCTGCTCGTAGAAACGAAACGCCTGCTCGCAGTTGCCACCATAGTTGAGGTAGGTAATCATTCTCATACGCGAGGCCTCCTCCTGCCGCAGCAAGTGTACTATCATTTGATCATGACGCGGAAGAGTCGAATGCGATATTTAGCGTGTGCGATGGCGTCAGCTCCGAGTGCCTGTACGAATACTACATGCTGACGACTATCGATCGGATGGCCGAATTTCCTTTCCGTAGAGTCAAGACGCCCCGCCGTATCGTTCCCCGCCGCGACCATCATTGCGTTCCTCAGTACCGTTTCAGCCGGACATCAAGGGTCGGTTTTCCATGCCGCTTTCCGCACGCGCTCCGAGGCGTCAACCTCAGCGACCCGCTTATGGGTTCTGGTAGATTCTTGGCGCTGGTCGCTATTTCGCGGTGAATCTCATTTTTGCCGACTCGACGGAGTCTGCCACAAACGCTTGATTGTTAAGGTGTCTCTCCAGGATTAGTGCCGCAATGCTCTCGCTTCTATTCCGATCAAGCTTTCCCGCGAACGCCACGACAACTGATTTGCTAGTGAACTCTTCCAGGATTCCTTCAGCAAGCCCATTGGGGAGTTGCCAAAACTCTGGACTCAAGTTCCTTTCGCGAAGTATCAATCTACTAATTCCACGCGCCAATAACTCTCTTGCTATGTCAGCCGCATCTCGGGCACTCCTGATCATAATACCCTCAGACTGCACTTCTGCCACTTGAGTTCCGTTAATATCATGAATAAAAACGTTCATAAGCTCTGGCATCTCCAATCGAAATCAAAGTTCAGAAGACCGGAATCGCTGCAACGCAGTTGCATCATACGGTAGCTGCCTGACGCGATGCAATACCTCAAGAGCGCCTAACATGAATTTGAGCGACCTCACCAACCAAGGACTATGACGTGTTTAAGGACAGAATCCCGCGCGTCATATCGAAGGCTTTTCGCAGGATCGTAATTCGCGCTCGGCGACACCTCTTGGGGCTGCGAGATCCGGGCAAAACCGTCTCATCCAATGCGAGTTGACAAGAGCTCCACTTTAGTCTGCGGATGAGCTGCCTGCCCAAGCGAAGTCTAGAAACCCATCCCTTGTGACGATTTTCCCAGTGGAAATCGCGATCTGCTCAGGTCCTTTCGCCCGGATCCCTTTGTCCATTGAAAGTGGCTCTTTGTTGAGCTGGTACTACCAAGCCACCGATGCGCTTTACGTGCACTTCTGACGTACGGCCTGGCTTCACGCTCTATCTGTATTGGAAGCCGATCTCCCTCAGCAGAGTATTATGAACTGGACAGGTTTCAGCAATTTGAAGAAGCTTATTCCGCTGGTCGTTTGTGAGCTCTCCCGTTAGTTCAATCGAATACTTGAATACTGCCTTGGGGGGCTCACTCCGATCCAGCGATACGGTTGTTCTAACGCTTTCCAGCTTGAGCCCGTGATTATCGGAATACATCCTCAAGTGTATGTTCATGCAGGCGGCAAATGCAGCTTCGAGAAGTTCATGAGGGCGGAACCCGGATTCATGCCCTCCTTTGTCGCGTGTGGTGTCTGCTCTTGAAACTACGGTTCCGTTTGAGATCACTGTGAGGTACGGTGAAGATTCACTGGAGGCGACTACCATGGCTTCCCTTTCTTTTGCCCTTTGAAATCCCCCCATTGATTCGGCAAAAATAGCTACTTTCCCCCGGCCGGGGTACGAGGCGTAAGCCTTGCTGCTCCGTCGAAGCTACCGCTCTTGATTGAACTTTTCGTAGTTCTTGACAATCTTCCCAAAAGCCCTGTCCCTTTTCCTCCGTTCCAGGTACGTCATTTCATAATGCTTTGACTCCTTTAGGAGTTTGAGGTAGCTCTCATATCTTTCTTTGGACAAGTGTCCTGCTTCTACCATCGCCAGGACCCCACAACCCTTCTCCCCAGTGTGGGTGCAATCCGCATATCGACACTCCCCTGCGGCAACCGCGATGTCTTGGAAACTCTCCTCCAAGCCGGTTCCAAATGCCATCATACCAAGCTCTCTCATTCCGGGTGTGTCAACAAACACTGCGCGATTCTCGAGTACAACCAACTGGCGTCTGGTTGTTGTGTGCCGCCCCTTGCCAGTCTTCTCCCTTACCGATCCGGTGGCGAACTCCTCTTTGCCAAGGAGCCTGTTCAAAATGGTACTTTTTCCGACGCCCGAAGAGCCTATGAGGCAGTATGTTTTGCCCTTTTCAAGAGTCTGTACGAGCTCGTCAAAGCCAGCACCGGTTGCCCCGCTGATTGCTATCGCTTCGAGACCGTGGTTTCGTTTCACTTCGGAAATCAGTCCCTCCGCCATGGTCTTGTCGACGAGATCGCACTTGGTCAGCAGAAGAATCGAGGCGATCCCGCCGTCATTTGCCATGACGACGTATCGGTCGAGTCTATTCATGCTGAAGTCGACGTCACAAGACTGCACTATGAATGCGACATCGATGTTTGCGGCAATTGGCTGGTACTCTGACCTCTCGCCTGGCGCCCTGCGACGAAGGACCGTCTTTCTTGGCAATACATCGTGAATGACCGCATGCTCATTGTTGTCGAGGTAGTCCACCAGGACCCAGTCTCCGACGCAGGGCACATCGTCCAGGGTATGAGCACAATAGAGAAGCTTGCCCGTAACCTCGGCGGGCAGCGCGCCCATTCGGCTCCCGATCATGTATCGGTTTCGGTCAACCGCCGTGATCCGAGCAAGATGCGATTCGTCCCCCGTACAGCGGTTCAGCGCTTCTCTGTGCCAAGCACAGTAGCCGAAGTCCTCCAGATCCACAATGCGCCCCCAAAACGCACCCTACCATATCTGAATCGGCAAGGATAATGACCCCAGGGTCGGCACTCTTAGCGACCCCCCTTGGCAGGATTTTGATTTTCTCGAATCAGTCTCTGCGCGTCAACTCCTTTTCATAGGGGGTATCCGGATACAACCTGGCTCTTGAAGATTCGTTGGTGGGCCGCCAGTGAAGGGCTTTTCCTGGCCGGCTCACTGCTTGGTCTCCGTCGTGGGGGCAGAGGTGCGCTTGGAGCGTTTAACGAAATTATCGACGCGGTAGCTCTTGCCTTCGATGACTAACTTCACCCCGCGATGCACCAGTCGGTCCATGGCCGCCGAGCCCATGAGAGGATTGCTGAAGACCACGGGCCATTCGGCGATATCACGGTTGGAGGTAATGATCGTGGATGCCTTCTCGTAACGATCGCAGATGATCTCGTACACGTCGGCCTGCTGCTCCTCACTCAGTGCCGTCAGCCCGAAGTCATCCAGGACCAAAAGCTCCACCGGGCCGATCTGGTTCAGCCGACGTTCGCGGCTGCCGTCTCCTCGGCCCGCCTGCACCCGGGCCCCGGCGAGGGAAGCCGAGGAAAGCGACGATGGATTCACCGCCGCACCTTGGAGCCCCGTAGAGTTAGGTCCGTCACCAGGAGACTCTTGCGTCCCCCGCCAAAACGGCACACGCGGCCACCCCAGCACTTTCTCCCGCTTTGAGCTCGTGCAGACTGCGCACAATTGTGAAGTGGGAGATCTTGGTGGCACGCGATACGAGGGCAATTCCGCCGCGGGCTATTTCCCGCGCCTCTGTTGCAGCCCATATTCTCCGAGCACGCTCATTCAGCTCGGGGGCAAGAGACTCATACCTCGCCCTGAGACCCGTCTCATCCACATAGGTCAGGACCAAATGACCTGAAAGGAATGCAAATGCCAGCAGACAATCCGCGGCGAGCCTACAGACACTATTGGGATCCGTTGCACAGCCGCCCGATGGCGTTCTCCAACAGCCGAGCTCATGGACAGCCCTACGGTCTTCATAATATAAAGTTATGCTGCCCCGCCGCACCATCCCGGCTGCAACGGCTTTTACGAATCCGATAATCCGATGCCGCATCTTAGCCGTGCATTAACGGGTCGGCTTCGACGACTTGTTATCTACCCTCAGGTTGAATGTGGATCCCAACACTATGACTGCGTCAGACTTTCTTCAATCAGTCCCTAGGGACGGATGGGTAAGCGAAATCTAAAACAAGCTCCGTTGCCATACTCCGTATCACACCAGATCTCGCCATGCATGTTATCGACTACCTTTTTTGCGACGGCCAAACCGTAGCCCGACGAAGATTCGCCCGCAGTAGGCGTCGCACTCAAACGAACCCCTGGCTGGAATAGCCGATCCAGATCCTCCTCAGTCAGTCCGGGACCGTTGTCGCAGATGCTGCACAAGCATGAGTGGTGCTCCCTACGCACTTGGATTTGAACCCTTCCACCGGGGCTTGTGTACTTGATCGCATTCGAAAGTAGATTATCAAGCACAACAGCCACGCCTATTCGATCGGCCCATACTTCAATTTCGCCCTCATTTTCATCTCTGAGCAATTCAATGCGTTTTTGCTTTGCAACTCTCGAGTAGTAGTCCATAGCATACAGAACCATTGAGCCGATGTTTACAAGTTTGAAATCGTACTCGAGGTTGGATAATGTCGTTGAATTAAACATCTCTCTTACCAGTAGCTTTGCTTTCTCTAGAGTCTGGAGTGCCATTTGAAGGCGCTCTTGGACAAGCTGATCCGACGAGCCGCCGATCTCAATTGACAGAAGCTCAAGTGTTCCGAGCATGACAGTAAGAAGATTGTTCAAACCATGGGCAACAACCCTTGTGCCGCTGGGATCGAACGCGTGCGTTTGTTCCAAACCCTCTAAGACGGAATCGAGTTCGGCCCTAGCTCTCGAGATTGAACCTATCAGTTTTTCCTTTGACACTTCCATGGTCTGCCGATCCCTTTCGGGCGGCTCCTTATCCGAGCCGCTTGAGGAAGTATACAACTCAACCTTACCTAAGTCGACTCGGCCGGCGTCTGAATGGATCCAGATGCATCAAGAAGTGGCAATAGGTAGCTGCGCTAACGCAAACGGACCGCTTCGCGGTCAGTTGGGGCGTGGATAGCATAGAGCTAACTTGCCCTGCCGAATCGCCAGCGCGAAGCAAACCCCGGTAGTCGGCCTTGCTCGAACCAGAGACGCACCTAAGGAGTCAGCTTCAGCGATTTGTTATGCGTCAATTGTCTTCTCAGCCCGCCAGCTGATCACGTACTCTGAAGTGGACGGCGGGTGCTCGATTCCGGGGTCTTGTTTGACCCAGGAACCGCATAGGCCCGATTCCAAAGCGGTGATCTCAAAATGAAACTTGGCGATTCTCATGTCCACCTTCTGCACATCGTAAGGGTATCGATCCGCATACATCGGATCGTGTAGGAGATAGAAGTGGTATGCTTTCTCACGCCGGACGGCGCGCCAAAGTTGCTTGTTGGAGGCGGATGGCGCCAAGCGAACCATTTTAAGTGCTGTGGAGTATTCGCCCGGGACGTCAGCCGACAGTGGAGTCTGCAAGTCATCAGCACAGAAGAGGTGTTCCCAAGACAGCCGGTGTATGCCTTGTGTCGGGTTGATCAGGAAGTCAACCGGGTTTCTGATGAGGCCTGGCTTGCCGACCTCAGTGACGATAGGGAGTATCTCGTCTGGAGCGACTTGGGCAGCGCTACGGAACTTGGTTTGACTGAACGTCCCAGCCATCCAACATGTATCAAGGCCCAGCAATGTGAGAAACAAAACAACGTCCTCCATCATATAGCCGACTTGGAGGAGGGAAGCTGCCTCTTTGTTGGTTGCCGCGCAGATGAACGAACGAGCCCCGGTGATTGTACCGTAGGCCCCATGCCGAGTGGCTCCCTTGTTGAGTGAGCTCCGCAACAGTTGCATTCGAACTGATTGTCGAACGGTCCTTTCACCTGCGAAAGGTATTCCATAATTCACGCCGCCGTTTCGTCAGAAAGCAGTTGCCCGGAGTAGCTTCTGACAGACTTCCGCTTCTGGATGAGCTCAGTCACGGGCGCAGCCGGTCCCCACGCTGCTGTCATAAGGGGCAACGGCCGGGCCACCGAGCGGTTATCGTCATCGACCCCAGGGGCAACTTATGTCCGGGTTCTCGTCAATTGGCGCATAACATAGAGTTGCGTTGCGCCGCCGAATCATCAACGCGAAGCGAACCACACCGGCGACAATACCTCGAACGAGCGGACCATCTGAGGCGACTGCTCCAACGATTTGTTATACGGACCCGACCTGCTATCGGAGCACGCCGTGATAGAGGGCTACCTCGGATCCGCGTTGCTTTTGTGAGCCCGCCGCCGACGTGATTTGCTATAGACCCAACTCTATCCTATTCCGAATTGGTCACCGCGCGACCTAAAGAACCCGGTTGCGACGCAGACGGCGCGCACGGCCTGTGTAGCTGCATTGCCCGTCACGGGCAGTTTGCCTGGATGGTGGCGTCTCCAAACTTCAAGGTCACTGATGTCGACGCACTGTTCTGGTCCGTGATGGAGGGTGACCCGCCTACAACAGTCCAGACATTCGAGCCTGGCATGGAGTGACTGGCACTGGCAACGGCGTTGATTAGCGTGGTAGAGCCCGTGAGAACCGCGGTGGAACCGGACGGCGTCGTCGTGCAGTTCACGCCTCTTACGGTGAGAACAAAATGTCCAGAGGGATCAACACCGGTTGCCCGAATGGTGGCGTCTCCGAATGTCAAAATCACCGTAGTCGAGGAGCTGTCGGGACTCACGATCGACGCCATTCCGCTCACGACCATCCAGCCGCCCGTTGCTGGCCACGTCCAAGGTGCAAGCGCGGTGGCGCTGATTGCCGTCGCAGCGCCCGTTTCGACGGACACGCTGCCGGAAGGGCTTGTCCCGCAGTTCACACCTTCTATAGTCAACGTGTACTTGCTCGCATCCGGGCTGCCCGGTTCCTTGCAGGCTGCTAATAGACATACGAGCCCCGCCGTAGTCAAAGCAAGAACAACCGTGGCACGCAATCCCTTCCTCTGACAGCAGTTCTTCATAGTACTTGCTCCTTTTCGATTCGTTTCCTTGCATCAGTCGACCGGGTCACCGATAATGACGCATCCTCCTCCCCGCGTTGCTCCATGATCGAAGCTGCGATTGAGGCTTACTTGCACGTATTGAATGTATCAAGGTCCGTATAACATACGTAAGCGCTAATTGATCCCCACCCTGGCTCTACGGCGGGTCAAAGTGCGTGTTTGTGGAAGTCCGCCTGGTCCAAGTTCGCAGGTGTCAGCGCCAGATAATCCTCGCGGCTCTTGGCGAGGGGCAGTTTCGTGAACAGGTACCTCAGATAGCGGTAAGGCTCGATTCCGTTGGCTTTCGCCGTCTGAATCAGGCTGTAGAGGGTGGCGCTGGCATGTGCTCCGCACGGCGAGCCGCTGAAAAGCCAGTTCCGTCGACCGACGACGAACGGACGGATGGCGTTCTCTACCATATTTGTGTCAGGGGTCAGGTGCGGGCTGTCCAGATAGCGCAGCAGCTTCTCCCACTGAGTCAGCGAATAGTGCACCGCCTTGCCCCGGTTTCTCCCCGGGACACGCCTGGCTGCAGACGGCGCGCGCCGCCGGCTGCACCTGCCTCGGCGAGCTCGACTTCGCGTCGCTTTTCTGGCGTGGCCGGCTCATTGCCATCACCGGCACCAACGGCAAGACCACGCTCACCGAGTTTCTCACCCACGCGCTCGCGGCGTCGGGCGAGGACGCCTACGCGGTCGGCAATGTCGGGTTTCCGTTCAGCCGTCTCATCACCTTCAAGCGCGATCCGGGCGAGGACTCGGTCGCCCTCTGCGAGGTGAGTTCATTTCAGGCCGAGACGCTGCGGCATTTCCAGGCGAGCGATGCGT
>CAVUXE010000064.1:0-11745 GCA_963745235.1 uncultured Spirochaetota bacterium
AATAATGGCGTACTTTTTGTTCATTGACGAAAGTGGGCATGACTTGCAAGAGTCGCCCTACATGGTATTGGCAGGGATCAGCGTCGAGGATCGGGATATTTGGAACCTTATTGATGCAATTAAGAATGCCGAACTGAGGATTTTCGGAGTAAGGTACAGCCAGCTGAAGGAAGAGTTTAAGGGGAAGAAATTTCTCAAGCAAAAGGTTTTTAGGCTTGCAGCACAGACGGGCCCCATAGCGGCAGACAAGAGACGGCAACTTGCGCGTGAAGCGATCGAGCACGGGGAAGCTGTTTCGGGGGATATGCTTACTGCTCTCTCGCAAGCAAAACTCGCGTTTGTACAGGAGATCCTTGACCTCTGTTTAAGATTCCATGGTCATTCTTTTCCTAGTGTTGTGAGTCGGAAAGCCCCTCGGCCTGCTTTGGATGTTCTTCGCAAGGACTATGCCTTTCTTTTCGAGCGGTTTTACTACTTCTTGGAGGATCAAGGGCCGAACGCTTATGGCGTCATTGTTTTTGATGAGCTTGAAAAAGTGCAAAGCAAAATTTTACTTGGCCAAATGGAGCGATATTTCCTCGAAACGGCAAAGGGGCGCCTTCGATCGAGACAGATCATACCACAACCGTTTTTCGTGCATAGCGATCTCACAACGCTCATTCAGGTTGCCGACTTGGTTGCATACATTTCAGTTTGGGGTTTGCGTTTTTCAAAAAGACAGACGGCACCAGTAAGAACAGAACTCAAACCGTTCGCCGATCAAACCAGGGGTCTTATCTACCGCACGGTGCGTGAGATTGAAGGAAACCCACAATTTGAAATCTTCAGTTTCATGTTCCTCAACGATCTGCGTAGCAAGATCGGCAAACAAAAAGATCTCGGACAATAAAAAAGGCAATGAAGCACTGACACCTCATTGAAGTGCCCGCGCCGCAAAGCCTCCGCTATCTAATGTAGACCATATACAATGTGTTGTCAAATGCTTGACGGTTCTTGGGGAGCGAATCGTATTCCTCTCATGGCGGCCGAGACGAACGCCGCACGGCGGCGAGTGTGGCGCAAGCTCAGGAGGTTCTTGTATCATCATTCAAAGTCGAGGAGTGAGAAAGGGAGTGGACACAGATGAAACAACCATTTAACAAGCCACCACTTGGATGGGGCCCGACAAACGTCACTGAGTATTTCGAGAGCGCGCGTTCGTGAACCAAGTAGACGCCTTTTTGATCGCCATGTGGCCAAGCTTCAGGCCACTTGCCAGAAAGCTCAAAGGAGATTGCCCTGACTTCTCTGGAAAAAGACAGTATGGCGCGCTGACTCTCATTGGGACTGCGTGGCTTTTTCGGTAATCTCGCGAGTACTCATTAACGGCTTGTTGGACGGCTTGAAGCGTGACTTTCATTCATTTCCTGTCGTGTCGCACTCCCGGAAGGAAAGCCTCCTCAACGAGCGTTGATCTCGAACGCCCTAAGGTCCTCGGCGCGCAAAGCGCGCCACCGAGTAAGCTCAGAAACAAAACCGCTGTAGACGCCCTTGTAAAATGCGCCTGTTTTGGAAGAGGGGGAGACGGACTCGAGCTTTTCCAAGGCATCCGCCATGTGCACAATCACCGTCTTCATCTCGTTCCAGGCGAAATGCCAAGGAATTTTCTCGGCGGTTTCGGGGTTCCGCCTGGCGTTAGTGAGCAAGATCTTCCAATTCGGATCGTCTCTCAGCTCGTCAAGTTTCTTTGCCATGGTGTCGAGCGCGTGATATAGGTCACTCACCTCGTCATGCTTTCGTTGCAAGTGAACCGTGTAGAGTAGCAGAATGAAAGCGAAACCTGAGAAGAGTGGGCCGAGGATGCTCCCCAGGTAGGAGCCGAATGAACCCCATGCCAAATGATCGCTTGAAAGTCCCCCATGGAAAGTCCAGACATACGGGGAAAGAAAACCACTGATAATGGCAAGGCCGATTATGGCGTAGATGATGGCGGTCTTGGTGAAATAGCTGACACGCTTCATTCTTGCCAAGCCTATTCTCCACAGGCTATATGGAAAATTATCTCTTGTCCATCTCAGCGTTGAAGTGATCCTCCAGAGCCTCACGTGAAATCTTGCACGGTGTTCGGCGACCGTAGATCGATCGGACTTGAGGGCGCTACAGAAGCGTAAACGAAATGAGCGTATCTTGCGCTTATTTGGTGTCAGGATATTATTAGTAGTCTCACTCGCGCTCGGTGCTATCTGGTGTAAGTTAAGGTGTGACCCCTCGCGGAGGCTGATGCTGTTATGACAGAGAAAGAATTGGCGCTGCGTCGTCTCAAAGAAGGTCTCGTAGAGATTGCGAAATTCGAAAGTTCCCCTGGGGCAGGCGATTCGCCGGAGTTTGAGAGATGGCGGTCTCGAATGAGCGCAAGCCTCGATACCCTTTTTGGTCCTGGTCATGATTACAGCTCGCAGTTCTCGCGGCTGGTCTTTCAGGAACCAAAGGTCGTTCCCTCGTGGGGCGGCGGAACATGGGATACTTCGGATCTGAGGACCTTCGGGGATGACCTGGTGATCGCCAAGGGCATCCTTCAGGACGCGATCGAACAAGCGGAGATGGTGGCCAGCCCGGGCGTCGCGGCGGAAGGAAAGAGGGGCTACCCGAGTTTCGGCCAGCGTCCCGCAGACCATCAGCCTGTGAACCTGACCGTGAACGTGAATCAGACGCAGGTCACAAACGTCAGCGTCGCGCAGTACCTCGCCCAGCTCAAGCATTTGCCCATCTCGGCAGAAGAACGCCAGCAGGCAGAGGGCCACCTACAGTTGTTGTCAGACGAGTTCAAGGGCCAGCATCGGTGGGAAAAGATGGGGCCAGCTTTGAGCGCCCTCGCCGCAATCGGCAAGGGAGTGTACGAAAAGGTTGCCCTGCCCTTGCTCGCGGAATTGGCCAAGAAGGCCGCTGGGTTGTGAGGTGGCGGGTGCGGCTCCCGCCACCCAGACCATGGAAAAAGGAGGGTCACAACGGATCCTGATGAACTAAGAAAGCAAATAGAAGGGCACTATCCTCTCGGTTGTCGATTCTTTGAAGGCGAGAAGGTTTGATGCTTGATTTGGATCGTATTGAAAAACTCTTTTCCACTATTCAGCTTAGCGCAGAACGTTTCGAGCGCTGTGCTCAGGATCTTCTGACCGAGATCTACCCTGGCCTGACTCCGATCGTTGGAGGATCAGACTGGGGACGCGACGCCGATATCAACTCGGCCGATTCCGCAACGCCCGCTAGGCTACTGGCTACTTCGTCTAGGACTCTTCCAGGTGTCATGAAGAACATGCGCCGCAGCCTCCGGAGCCTGAAGGAACACGGCGTTCCAGTCGATAGAATCGTCCTAGCGAATCCCGCGGACCTTAACCTGCTCCAGCGAAACAAGCTGTCGAAGGCGGCGAGAGCAGAGGGAGCACATCTTCCTGTAAGCGACATCTTTGATAGGCATTTCTTCGCTGGAAAGCTGCGTCGCGATGGCTACTGGCGAAGGGAGTTGCTCGGCTTGTCGGCTCAGGGAGTATCGCTAAGTCGGCTGTCGCCTGATCTAGCGGAGAGCCCATGGCTTCGCATTCCCTTGGTCGGTCGCGACAGTGATGTTGCAGCCCTGAGCGACTGCTCCGGCGACGTGGTAGTAACCGGACCGCCAGGTGTTGGGAAGTCACGCGTCCTAAGTCAGGTGTCGGGGATCATTTTTGTTGATCCCCACGCTGGCATCGAAAAGATATGCGAGGAACTAAGGTGGTATGGTCCGAAGATTGTTGCAATAGACGACGCTGGTAGGTTGGGTGAGCTCATTCACCGATTGTTGTGGCTGCGGAGTCAAGAAAACGACGTATTCAACTTCAGGATCTTGGCCGCCTGCTGGCAGGACGAAATCGATGGAATGACAGCATCACTCAAGAAGGCCAGTCTGCATGAAGTCAGGTTGCTCGAACGTCCATTCGTCAATCAGATCGTACTGTCGATGGGTATCTCTTCCGAACTCGCACGCCGCGAAATACTGGACCAATCAGAGGGTCGCGCGGGATGGGCGATTGCGCTGGGAGATGCGTTGCTCGGTGCAAAGGGAGCAGAAACGCTGCTAAACGGCCAAGCGCTGTACGGGCAGGTCTCGCGCTATTTGGGCCGGGCCGGTGTGTCTCGCCAAGCCAAGGATGTCTTGGGACTGATTGCGTCTCTAGGTGGAATCCAGAGCGACGACTTCAATGAAGTAGCATCAGAACTTGGCATCTCGAAAAGCGAGATCGTATCGCTGTTGGCGAATGTCGAGAAGTCTGGACTCATCGACATCGAATCGATCGGCCAAAGCGGAAGTTTGGGACCCGTTCGAGCGCTCCACGTGCGGCCGCGGATGCTCGCTGATGTTCTCGTGGCCGAGCGCGTTTTCAGTGTGGCCGTTCCCGCACTTAGCATGGACTCAATCAAGAAGAGGTGGCCCGATCGATTGTCGAAGATAGCCGCTAGTGCAATCGGTGCCGCTCGAATCGGCGCGCCGGGTGCAAGAAGAGCAGCAGAGCTCCTTTTTGAAGATGCCATGAATGAGGACACGCTTGGTATGACTCCCAGGGTCCACCTGATGGAGCAATATGCTGCACTCGATGCTCCGGCGGGCAGACGCGTAATCGAGATTCTATCTGAGCTTCTCGGCGCGGCTCACGAGGCTGGGTCGCCGCATTGGATCATCGATCCGTTTACCGACATAGTTTTCGAAGTGGCACGTTGGCACTCCTTCCCTGATGCCGTGCGCATACTACTCGATGAGGCGATTCTCGACACCCGCGATGCGCCTCCTCACCCTCGTCATCCACTGCGAAAGCTCGAGGACATCGTCCATTCCTTTCATCCCGGAGCTTCCGCCTCCTCACAAGTATCGGGATCTCGTGGCTATGGTTGCGAACACTTGGATTGACGGGGAATCTTCTGCTGACAAGTGGAAGGTCTACAGCAAGCAAGTCGAGAATGTGCTGTCGTTGCGCCTGAGTTCAATTCGATCAACGCCCGACAATCCCATGACCATGGCGATCGTCGAAACGGTAGTTAGCGGAGTTGAGATCAAGAGGATCTACGAGGAGATATGGCCGGTGATTCTTGGCAGGCTGACTGGCGACTCCACAGGAGGGGCAGCCCGCAGCGCTATTACGGCCGCGGAACACTGGCTGCAGATAGGGAGGGGATTCGACATGCCGTTTGGTCGAAGTCATCCGCAAGCGTCAATCGACGCGGCCTACGAGTATGGTCGAAAGTTACTAACTGACTTGTCGGCCATAATGCAAGGCTCAGCCGGATTGGGTGCCTATTTGGAGCAAGTCGCGAAACGGTTCGACGTGCCGATCGACCTCGCGATAAGCCCAGACGCCGCGGCTTTCTTCATTTCGCTTGATCTTGCCGATGATGTGAGACAGTCCCTGGAGGACCTCCAGCTACAGATTTCTGCTGTTGTCAATGGCTGGGGCGACATGCCACCCAAAGACGTCATCGCTCGATTGCGCGATCTGCGGAACCAGCTCGAGCTATCGCCAGTTAGATGGCCTGATCGGATTGCTATGGCGTGTCAAACAATTGCGACGACCAAGGCTTCGACGATAGAGGAGTGGATCGACGCGGCCGCCGAAGGAGATCTCTTTCCCCACGCTGCGCCATTCGTTGTAAGCGCCTGCCAAGCCGGGAAGGAACTTGGAGACGCCCGCATTCGTACTTTGCTTGAGAATCCACGATCTCGCGGTTCTGTGTTGGAAGCAGTATTGACGATCGGTATGGAGAGGGATCGAAAGCAGGTGATCTGGGCACTGACAGGGGAGGATTATTGGGTAATCCGTGGACTCTTAATTCCGGCCGCATCGGTAGCGGGATAACCAAAGAGCTCCTGACTCAACCATCACCAACAGTTCGTGCCATTTTCGCGGCAGCACTGTTCCATACTCGATATGCAGCGAAAGGTGAATGGAAGCCCGGGCAATCGAAGGAATGGGCAGAGGCAATCGATTTTCTTGACCTTCGGGCGCTAGGCGCTTTGGATAGTCACGAGGCTGGGGAACTCACGGGGTATCTGGCCAAAAACTATCCAAAAGAGCTTACCTTGATCCTAGTGCGCCTGCTTACGTCAGAAGATCTGTCAAGTGGCCACAGTTACGTTGCGTTATCGGGCGTGTGGAACGCCATACACTTGCTGCCGCGTGACGCTAAGGACGAAGTATTTTCGAAAGTTCCGCCCGGGTCGAGCATAGATGGATTTTGCTGACTCACCTTGCAGGACCTGATGTCACTTGGCTAAAGACTGCCCTCGACGGGGGTCTGATAACGCCGGACGAAGCTCTTGCGACGCATACCGGATTCGGCCCTAGTGCGTCGATCGAAGATCTCGCGAGACTGCTCGTTCCGCGGGGCATCGATCCCGTCCGCGTGGCAACCCTGGCTGCGAGTGGATCTTGGTTTGGAGAGGAGTCAGACCACCTTGCCTCAATAGTGAAGCGCTTCGAGTCGTACGTCCTGTCCGAAGATTCTGCGATCGCTGCAGTTGGAAAAGCAGGCGTCGAGATATATCGAGAGGCACGAGATAGAGCCCGGGAGAATGAGGCCAAGAAACGTGTGAGGGGAGAGCTATGAGAGTTTGGTATGCCCGAAAAGGCCCGCCCGCCCCTCCGTACGCGGGAGCCTTGCCCCCGGTAAGTGCTTTTCGTTTAGCGCAAATGGACATTGTTCATCTCTCCGTATACTCTGTGGCTTTGTCGCGGATAGCGAACAACGCGAAGGCGACAGTTGCGGCCGTGGGCTGCACGACAGACCGCGTGTAGGAGGTAGTGGTGGCAAAGACACCCGTTGTGAAGAAGGCGCTACCAAAGGTGCCGGAAAAGCTTACAGGGACTTCCCTGGTCGGATACCTTGCAGAGAAAAACGGGCTTGCAAGGAAGGACGCTAAGCAGGTCATGGAGGACATCTTCGAGCTTGTGGCGGCTGGCGTCATGAGGGGAGAGCGCGTGGCCATCGGCAAGATGGGCAAGATATTCATCAGGGTGCGACCGGCCCGGGCCGCGCGGACGGGAAGGAACCCACTGAACGGCCAGGAGATCAGGATCCCCGCCAAGCCGGCGACAAGGGTGCCGCGATTCACCTTCAGCAAGACTTTCAAGGACTTGGCACTTAAGGCCAAGGTGAAGAAGTAAGATCCACGCAGACTCCGCAGTCCGGTCGTGGAGTCAACGATTTAGTCGCTCGGTAAGCGACACGAATTCTGCCCCCTAAACTGGAAAGGCCGTTAATAATTGCCTGTGTGCAACCTGTTAAAAGGGTAGGGGAGAGTCGAGCCGGGGGAAGCTCGTCGGGGCTCTTTTTATGTATGATAAAGGACCTTATCATACATATAAACGCATGCTATTATGGGGGCTATGACGCCGCTCAAAGACGAGAAAACCGCCCTTATTCCTTCTCTTCGAGCCCGCCACGTCCTCCTTCCGGCCGTGTTCCAATTCACCCAGGATGCTCAAAAGCACGTCCTGGAGTTCTTCGCAGCCCACCTGCGCAACCGCAACACGCGAAAGGCCTACGCTCAGGCGGTTACGGACTTCGGAGCCTGGTGCGCCCAGCGCAGGATTTCTTCCCTGACGCAGGTGAGGCCGGTGCACGTGTCCTCTTATGTTGAAGAGCTCGCTACCAAGATTGCACCGCCTTCAGTCAAGCAAAAGCTTTCCGCCCTGCGAATGCTTTTCGACTGGCTGGTGGTTCGCCAGGTGTTGCCTGTCAATCCGGCGCACGCCGTGCGGGGCCCCAAGTATGTCGTGAAGAAAGGAAAGACTGCGATACTTTCCGCCGAGGAGACCCGGGAACTTTTGTCCTGTATCGATATCGCTTCGGTGGTAGGGTTGCGCGATAGGGCGCTGATCGCCTTGTTGGTCTACACATTCGCTCGGGTAGGGGCGGCGATAACGATGCGAGTCGAGGACGTCTATATCCAGAGCAAACGCACGTGGGTAAGGCTTCATGAAAAGGGGGGCAAGCGGCATGACATGCCGGCTCATCACAACTTGGAGGCCTATTTGGATGCCTACATCACATCCGCCGGACTCGCGACGGATCCCAAAGGGCTGCTTTTTCGTTCTACGGTGGGTCGATCGAGGGAGCTCACCGACCGGCCGTTACACCAGCCGGACGTGTATCGCATGATAACCCGCCGGGCGACTGCCGCCAACATTCGGACAAGGATCGGTTGTCACACGTTTCGGGCAACGGGCATCACAGAGTATTTGCGTAATGGTGGTAAGCTCGAGATTGCCCAGGCCATGGCGAATCACGAGAGCGCGCGGACGACTGGTCTCTATGACAGGCGTGAGGATCAAGTATCTCTCGATGAAATTGAACGGATCGTGATTTGAAGAGGTCAGGGGACGGGCATGAGCAACTCGTATTCATTACGCCCCACTACGACAGGCGTTTGCCGGGAATTGCGAGGGGTTGTTAACCAACAGCCTTCTCGGGGGCCCCTTGGCCGTCCATCCCGAAACCACAGAAGGAGTCATCCTCTGCTTTCGGATCCCCTCTTGGTGAGTCGCTCGACGGTCTTTAAGACGAAATCGGGATCAATCGGCTTTGTAATGTAGTCCTCGATTCCTTTCTGGTAGGCTGTCATTTTATCGTCAATTGCATCCTTCGCGGTGACAAAGACGATCTTTATGTTTCTGGTCCTTTGACTTGTCTTTAGCGTTTTTAGCACATCGTAGCCGTCCATCTTCGGCATCTTGATATCCAGAAGGATGAGGTCCGGCGAAGGATTGGATGCCGCAAGGGACACAGCATTCTGTCCCGTTGTGGCCACGAGGACTGTGTAACGCGATTTCAAAAGTTCTCTTAGGATAGCTATGTTGCCTGGTTCATCGTCAACAATAAGGATCCGCGCTTTCGGAGGTTTGCTTTCCATTGTCCGCCTCTCTTCGCATCCCGTTAGAGCGGTGATTTTCTCACGAAAGATTTTTTTGAAATCTCTGTTTACAAGTACTAAACTTACTACACTAGAGCAGGAAAGCAAATGAAACGGGTGATTTTTGTCTGTGGCCCCTGTCTCCTCGCTTTCACTGCTCTGTATTTCCCGGGAATAAGCCGCCAGGTGGTCGGTGCAAGCCCGTTTATATATGCCGTGCCTAACCGGAGTCAACGCTAGCAAATTCTTGAAATTAGGGTCTTTAGATCCGACTCGTCCCGCTTGGACAAAAACGAGAAGGCGACACAGAGTTCGATCCTTGCGTCTGCCATTCATGATGGACTCATCATCAAATAATGTAGGACTTTCGGCTACTGCAGACTTTCAGGAGTCCTACAGAAGAATCAGACATTCTTCGACAGCATTTCTCTTGCCGGCGGGACGATGTTCAATACTTACGGACGTCGATCAGACGTGTACGCGATTGTCCGAAGCCGTTCTGGGTGCATGGCACGCGGACCTCGACGCGTGCGGGGATTCAACGGGCTCGGATGTCGAGAAGCGACTAAACAATACCCCACATGAGTCGGGCAGCTGCTCCGGGAGGCAGAAATGAGATTTGCCAGGTTCGGTTGCACGAAAGCTTCCTATCCCAAGCTACTCCTTCGTTACGGCAGTGCCGCGATGACCGTGGCGGCAACTTTTGTGATTCGCGATGCCCTGTCGCTCGCCGTGGGTCCCGGTCTGCCGCCTTTCATCCTCTTCTATCCCGCCGTCATGATCGTAGCTCTGCTCGCAGGCATGGGGCCAGGGATTCTGGCAACTGCAGTTGCTTCTTTCGTTGCTGCCTTCTGGGTGCTTCCCTGGCAAGGTCCTGCTGCGACTGTCAAAGCTGCCGACGGCCTGGGCCTGGCTCTTTTTGCAGCCACTGGTGTGTTCATGAGTATTGTTTCCGCTCTCTTGCACAAGACGCGGCAGCGGGCCGCGCAGTACCAAGCAGAGTTGTCATTGCGCGAAAGCGATAATCGTTTTTTCACAGTCTTTCACGCAAGTCCGATCGGTATGGCGATCACCCGTTTCGCCAATGGGCGCTATCTCGATGTCAATGGAAATTCCTTAGCCTCATGGGCTACTTGCGCGATGAGGTTATCGGCAAAACGGCTCTCGATCTGAGAGCATGGGCTTTGGCTGAGGATCGAGACGATTTCGTCACTCAATTGAGCAAGGAGGGCAGGGTTCCAAGCAGAGTAGCGCAGTTTCAAAAGAAGTCTGGTGAGATTTGGATTGCACACCTCTCTGCGGAGGTGATCGAGGTGGCTGGGGAAAAAGCCATCTTGTCACTACTTCGGGATATCACCGAGCAGAACCGTGCGGAGGCAGCATTGGCCAATCTGGCGGCCATCGTAGAGTCGGCCGAAGAGGCAATCGTCGGAAAGACCTCCGAAGGTATCATTACAAGCTGGAACGGTGGCGCTGAGAGTTTGTACGGGTATTGTGCCGAAGAGATTGTAGGACGTTCCGCGTCTCTTCTCTTCCCGCCCGAACGCGATGAGGAGCTTCCCTCGATCCTCGAGCGGATCAACCGCGGCCAACGCGTCGAACCATATGACACGGTCCGCATTAGAAAAGACGGCACAAGACTTGATGTCTCGACCTCGGTATCTCCAATCAGGAACCCCAAGGGCGTGGTCGTCGCTGCCGCTGCGTTCACGCGCGACATATCCGAGCGGAAGAGTGCAGAGAAGGAAATTCAAAAGCTTAACGCAGACCTGGAAAAGCGGGTTGAAGAGCGGACGTTGGACCTGAAGGCCGCGAACAGGGATCTCGAGGGGCGAACTCGGCAACTTGCGCAGAGCGAACTGTGGTTGAGCACGATCCTCAATACTGTCGCCGATGGAATCATGATCATCGGGGAACAAGGCACGATCGAAACGGTCAACGTGGCGGGGGCGCAACTTCTGGGATGGAGAGAAAAAGATCTCGAAGGCAGGAATTACCTCAGCCTCATTTCTGAATTAGATCGGGATCGTATTCAGCAAATCATTGAAGGATCGCTCGCGACTAATCCTGTTGCACCTCAGGGAGGGATTCAGGAGGCCCGTGCGCTTCGCATGGATGGGAGCACGTTCCCTGCGGAGTTTGTTCTGAAGGACTTCTATTCCGATGGGACTCGGCATGCCGTGATCTCGTTCCGCGATGTCATCGAAAGAAAAAAGGCGGAAGAAGAGATCCAACATTACTCGCAAGAAGTGAACGATCTCTATATGAATGCTCCCTGCGGGTATCACTCCCTTGACGAAAGCGGCAATTTCCTTCGTGTCAACGACACCGAACTGCGCATGCTTGGCTATACGAGAGAGGAGATGGTCGAGCGAATGAACATTCGCGACCTGCTGACTCCGGAGAGCCGACAGGTCTATGCCGCAAACTTTCCCATCTTCATGAAGCAGGGGTGGGTAAACAATCTCGAGTTTGGGTTCTATCGGAAAGATGGGTCGGTGCTTCCGGTCCTGCTGAGCGGGACAGCCGTAAAGGATAGTCACGGCACTTTCATAGTGAGCCGGTCCACAATGATCGATAACACGGAGAAAAAGCACCTTATCGAAAAGCTCCAAGAGGCGAAAAAGGTCGCCGAAGAGGCAACGCAGGCAAAAAGCAGCTTCCTGGCCAACATGAGTCACGAGATCCGTACCCCCATGAATGCGGTGATCGGTTTTGCCAACCTCGCGCTGAAGACCGAGCTCACCGCACGGCAACGGGACTATGTAGAAAATCCACAACACAAGCGTATCCCTTCTCGGCCTGATCAACGACATTCTGGATTTCTCTAA
>CAVUXE010000065.1:0-5263 GCA_963745235.1 uncultured Spirochaetota bacterium
AGTCCTTTAAAGCGGGAATTCTATCCGTCAATTCGGCAAATACGCGCACGGGATCGTGAGAATCCCGCGGACCAGAGTGCGGCAGCTAACAACAAGGACGCTTCCTACAACGAGATTGTTGTGGCATACAGCATCGATCAAAATGCGAACGTTCGCAAGATAACCGACCTTGACGAACGGGCAGCGATGAAAGATACACGTTCTTTTGAAGAACAACGGGACTATTTCATTTTGAACCGTATTTTAGACCGGCTCTATTTCGATTACAAAGTCTGGATAGACCGGGATGTGCTCACCCAGTTGATAAAAAGGTACTTTGGCGTTTCGCTTATGTACCCGAATCGTCTTGAGACGATTATTAATGAGCGGCTTCTGCGCTTAAAAGGGCAAAGACCTTCCTGAGGCGACTGACAGATCAGTGCGCAGGAGCCGGTGGCTTCACGGCAACAGGCAGCTTATTCGCCATCAAGCCCTCGATTTGTGCGATTCGGTCAGTGTAAGCGCCGTTCTCGTTCTTTTCTTTCATGAGTTCTATGAGGCCCCTTATGGATGGCTCCAAATCGTGATCTCTGGTGAAGTCATCCTTTTTCAATCGGGGTAAACCTTTCAGGAGCACGTCGATTGTTAAAGAGAGATTCCTCAAGTCATCCGCATTCAACCAATACCAGCAGGCATTGGAAGCACTCTCTACTGAGGTAGCAAAGTCTTTGCCTTTGAGACTCGATTCTGCTTGCAAGGCAAAAACACCGGCTAGTGCCTTTTGAGACTCCTTTTCAATCTTTTGATAGCGCTCCTCGATTCCCTTTGTGGCTTCGGCAATGATTTTCCTCTTTGTATCTTCGCTGGCTCTCTTGAAACTGAAATACTGGAACACCTGGAATACAATCGGGACAACCACGCCAATGACGCCGATGAGAGCTATTGTCCACGTCATTAGTGCGCCAAAGCTCGTCGAGTAGTAGGCATTCACCTTTTCAAGAATTTGCAGGGTATCACTCATCGGGACAGGCGGCATACTATCGTCTCCTTTCTAAATCAGACTCATGATATCATGGCGAAATGCTGGAATCAAGTTCACACAAATCTGGATGACCCCATCCAGTCGGATGCTTCGGCGTTTCGCTTGTGTACCCGAACCGAATTGAGACGATCATTAGTGAGCGCCTTCAACAGCTTGGAGGGAGCAAATAATGGCAAAGCTTCTGATTCGATCTCTTGCTTCTACTTTCAAGTCGTTTTGAACGAACTGACAGAGAATCAACTTTCTATTTCTCACTTTCTTATGTGATGGTTCAATGAGGCAGGGCAGGACTACCTCTATTTCGTGGCTCGGGTGTATACCAAGTAGGACGGGTCTTTTGGATCAATCTTGATCGGAAAGGCACTGGGAGTGTAAGTATCTCGAATCGCATATACGGATTCCCGAACTGTTGCTGATTTGCTCAACTTGTAGAGGAAATGGGGCACCACCGATTTGGTTTCGTTTTCGCTCCACGCACTCTTGAATGTCTGGTACCAGATATTGCCCTCTGAATCAGTCCGCTTGCTTGTAATTGTCTCTACTCCTACAAAGTATTGTGCAAAGTCGTCAACGAGACGGAAAACATGGTATCCGTTAGAATCGATGACCTCCTTTTGCGGATGGATATCGTCATGATCGTACTGTCCACTATAGCTTTTGTTTATCCATGTTCCGTACAGTTCCTCATTTGCCTTTGGCGTGTATTTCGCTGGACCGCAGCCTCCAAGAAGTACCAAGACCAGCAAGCATACCAGAGTGCTAGGAATCATTACGTGCTTTTTCATACACTTCCTCCTTCGGGGGTTCTCTTTGTTGGTTGTTGGATGCGCGACAGGCTGCAAGACAGGCCAATAAGGAACAGCCAAAGATTCCATCATAAAATCGATAATGCGCCTGTCAAGCTGCAAATGCGCCTTTAGACTCCTTTTACTCGAATGATTCTTGCATGAAAAGAAAATCAAGCCATAAGCACCACCGTAGACGGTATCTATTTCTCCGCACGGTATTCCATCCTATAATTTTCACCAAGCGGATCGATTTTGGTCGGATAATATACGGTGTCAAACGCTGTTCCAAGACCCATACCGTGATAGTTAGACTCCCAAACAGTCGCTCCCTTACTGAGCTTATCAATCCCTTGCCAAGTCCAGCCCTTATACGCCCCATCTGTTACAGTACCGTAAGTCTTGTACCAAATATTGCCCTCTGCGTCCGTCCATTTGCTATCAATAATCTTCGTGTATTTTTGCAAAGGCGTTGGGTCGGATACTTTGTCGTACTTTTTGACTCCATCAGCGGTAATGATTTCTTTTTGAGGCGAGTTTACACCGCCGTAATTGTCTTTGTTTACCCATGTGCCGTATATCTCTTCATTTGGCTTTGCAACATATTTTCCTGGATTCCAATCTCCAAGTAGAATTAGGGACAACATGAATAGTACGGCACCGAGAAACGCTTTTCGGCCTTTCATACATTTCCTCCTATGGGCTTCTCTTTGTTAGCTTCGTTGAGCTTCTCATTCCTGCGCACGGTTGTAGATATGATATGTCGGATCACTTGGGTCGATCTTGGTTGGATATTTGTTGGAATCGAAATCCGACAGCCACACGGAAACGTACTCCATGACATCACCAGACTTGCTCAGTTTATCAAGTTCTTGCCACTTGATTACTTTGTCTCCATTGCTTCCCTCGCCGAAAGTGTTGTACCAAATATTTCCCTCCGAATCTGTCCACTTTTTGGCTATTTCCTGCGGTCCCTTTCCTACGGCAAGATGGTCAGTGATGTTTCGGTAACCTGTGTATCCGCTGGAATCAATAATCTTCTTTTGAGGGAAATATGTTGTCGCAGTCACTATGCCATAGCTTTCGTTGATCCACGCGCCATATAGCTGTTCATTGGCCTTTGCCTTGTATTTCCCTGGACCGCAACCTCCAAGCAGAATCAGGGACGATAGTATTACTGTGGCACCGAGAACCGTCATTGCAGTTTTCATACACTTCCTCCTTCGAGCTTCTCTTTCTTGGTTTTATGGTTGAACGATAGGCTGCAAGACAAGCCAAGAAAGGATGGCCAAAGATTTTCGCAAATCAGATAGGCTCCCCTCTACTGGCAGGGGAGCGTGAAGGCATACGGACGGACTTTGGGGCTTCACAACTCCGGCCCCCTTCCTATTTACGGCAAAGGCTTCTTGAGCGTGAGTTTCCAGACCTGATTGGGTATGATCACAAGACGTGTCCCGTCTGGCAGGCTTTTTTCCACCTGGATGTAGTCCGTGGTACCTTCAATACCCTCAAACTTACCGGATCCCCACAGTATTTTGGCTTTTCCGGACTGCGGAGAGGAACCTTCGTGAAGCTCCCAGAAGATCGTGTCACCGTCTTTGTCAGTTGTGCTGGAAAATCCGTACCAGTGCTCTTTTCCAGGGTCGTGAGAATCAAGCCATATGCAACGAACTGCTAGATTGTTAAACGAGCCTTTTCCGTTTTCAGTAACATACACGCCCGCCTCGTTGTCCGCAAAGACCATTGCGTGTTCCTTATCGATGGGCACGAACTTTGGGCTGTCCGTCAAGTACATGTTTCCTGTCACCGTCACTTGGATTTGGGCAAAGACTTGCCCTCCTACGCACAGCGTCAAGGCCAGACACAAAACCGCCACTACTCGCCACTTCATACTTCGCCTCCTGTTTGAGATTCCCCTTCGTTTGGGCTAATCAGACTCCATTCTACGCTGCCTAATTGGTTAGCGTATGCGTAAGAACTACGTAATTTTCCGTTGACAAATGGAGGGAATGGAAGGAAAATACAACTCTCTTCCCAAAGTCAGTCACCATGGCTTATCTCAAACATTACACCCCAGGACGGTGGGGCTTGGAGGCATCGCTATGGATAAGGGAGAATTGCCTTGGCCTATGCTGCTGGAGTATTTCCTGCGCGTTAGCTCATGCCAGTCCCGAAAAGAGTTCATGCATACCGCCTGTATTGAGGTTCAAGCCCTTATACCTTTCGACGTGACGGGCCTTTTCACAACTTCGGATGGGAAATATCTGGAAGGTATAGGACAAAATGATGCTGTGAATGAGTCCTACGAAAAGTACTACCGCTTTAGGAACCCCTTCTTTCTCGCTAAAGAAGGACGTATTGATCTAGGTCGCGCGTTGCCAACCCTCGCTGTTGACTGGCGGAATTTTGGTCGCCATGAGTTTGCAGTCGATTTCATGATACCCAACAGGATGTGCAAGACCCTTTCACACGCCCATGAAGGAAACCAAATTGTTCTTGCAATCTACAGGTCGTCTTTGAGTTCTGACTTTGACCAAATTGATATCGATACCCTTGGCCTAGTGAATGAATATCTCAATAATCTCAACTCAAGCTTTGAAAAAAAAACAAGCAACCTCGATTCTGCTCTCTCGGCGCGAGGAATGAAGGACAAGTTCCGAATGCTTTCTCGTCGTGAGTCAGAAGTGTGCTTTTTTGTATTAGAACGATTCAATACGGCGGAAATCGCAGCCAATCTCTTTATAAGCCGCCGAACAGTAGAAAAGCATCTCGAAAGCATATTTGAAAAGCTCGATGTGCGTTCCCGAGAGCAGTTGCGATGGAGGCTCGGGGTGACACCCCCCACGCAAATCCGGCAGTCCGAATAGCAGAAGAGCTTTCAAAATGCCTGATCGCGGAGCTGGCCAACCCCTATCTGAACCGCGAGGAGCTACGGACGCTCCGCCCTGCTTTCTGCCGCAACCGCGACGGCCGCCTTGAAGAAGTTGCAAGCCCAAGGCGGCATTCCAACCCCGCCGAGCGCACAAGCCGCGACAGGGAGGAGCTGGAAGAGGGACGCCTGCGAGTGCACCAGCAGGAACAGACACTGCCCTTCGAGTTCTTTGCCCCCCTGGAATGCGTGCAGGTCGATTGCATGTACACCGTGGAAGTGCCTGACTCCAAGGGCAGGCTGCGCCAGGCGGTGCTGCTGGCATTCCTGGATGATGCCACCCGAAGGATTCTCTATGCCTGCTTCGGCTTCAGCGAGAATGCACTGGCCTTCGAGTGCGGCATCAAACACGTGCTGGCCGCCCACGGCAAGATCGGACGCCTATACACAGATAACGGGGCGGGGTTTGTTTCGCTGCAAACACGCCGCATCCTGGACATCCTGGGCATCGTGCTGGTGCACTCACGTCCCTACAGGCCCAAGGGACGTGGAAAGATCGAGCGCTTCTTCCGAACCGTACGGCAACAA
>CAVUXE010000066.1:0-9827 GCA_963745235.1 uncultured Spirochaetota bacterium
CGGCGATGGCGTGGTCTTCGCCGTCCGGCTCGCCAACGCCGGCCGCGGCCTCCGCTTTCCGCTCATAGTACACCTGACGCCGCTGTGCGCCGACCTCCCTGTGAGTGCGTTCCACGTCTGCCCCCTTCGTTTCGGCCAATGGCAATCCGGCCACACTGGCGGTGATTCCCAATGGACCAATGCTCATGTGCTTTCTCCCCTATTTTCGATTCTCCAATTCGCCGCGTATCTGCTGCAACGCCTGATTCACGCCGGCAAGGCTTCCTGGGGTTTCGGGGCCCTGCAACGTGCCGCCGACGTGGATCGCCATGAGCTGCTGGCTTGCGCCGCGAAAGACTTCTTTGATGACCGGAATGTCCGACTCGCCCCGGCCGACCAGGGTGTAAAAGGTCAAGTCGATCTGCGATTGGAGATTCATTTCGCCCCGGACCGCGAAGAACTGATGGCCTCGCCATGAAACGCGATGCGTTCGAAATAGACGTATTCGCCCACATCCGGTAGTCGATGGTTCCGTCGCTGAAGGCGTTCTGGTCGGGCGGGCGGATGCTGACAATTTTCGACAACGAGAGCATCACGGGCAGTTCACTGACGTAGGCCTCGGAAAGGCGAATCGAGCCCTTCCCGAAAAGCTGATTGCGGGTTCTTCCCGTGCCGTTAGGAGTTGGGCCGTGGCGAGGATCTTGCCGCGAGGAGTTTTTGCCGGCCGGCGAAACCCGTGAGAACCCGCTTGCCTGTGACGCTCTGATAGTGGATGAGACCTCGATGATCGACATTCCCCTGTTCAGCCGGCTGCTTGAAGCGGTGCCGGCCGGCGCTTCGCTCGTCCTCGTCGGAGATGCGGACCAGCTTCCTTCCGTCGGGCCGGGGAATGTCCTTGCAGACCTCATTTCGTCCACTGTCATCCCGGTGGCAAGGCTCACTGACATCTTCCGCCAGGCGCGCGCCAGCGCCATAGTCGTCAACGCTCACCGCATCAACGAGGGCCTCATGCCCGTTGCTCCCGCGGAGGATGCGGTGACTGATTTCTTCTTCATCGAACGCTCCGAGCCCGAGGCCATCCTGGAGACCATCCGCGAGCTCCTCGCCGTACGCATTCCCCGCCGCTTCGGCCTGGACCCGCGAAAAGACGTCCAGGTGCTTACCCCGATGCGCAAGGGAGCCCTGGGCACCGGAAGCCTGAACCGGGAGCTCCAGGCCCTCTTGAATCCGAAGGGGGAGTCCATTGCCCGGGGGACCTCTGAGCTGCGCGCGGAGACCGGGTCATGCAGACATCGAACAACTACGACCTCGGTGTCTTCAACGGAGACATCGGGACCGTAGAGAGAATCTATCCGGAGCAAAAGGCCGTGAGCGTCCTCTTTGACGAGCGCAGCGTCCGCTACGAGTGGAGCAGCATGGATGAGCTGGAGCCGGCATATGCCTGCTCGATCCACAAGTCGCAGGGGAGCGAGTTTCCCGGCGTCGTGATTGCGCTGCACACGCAGCATTACCTGCTTCTGAAGCGCAACCTCCTCTACACCGCGGTCACGCGCGGCAGGAGGCTGGCCGTCATTGTCGGCAGCAGGAAGGCCCTTGCAATTGCCGTGAAGAACACGGGCTCATCACAACGATGCACGCGCCTGGCGGTCCGGCTGCGGCAGGCGGCAGGAACGCCAGGATGACAACTGGCAGGCCCGCCTTTCGGGCCGTGGTCCTTCTCCTGGGGGCGCTCGTCCTGGCGGGGTGCGCCGCTTCGCCGACTGTCCGTGCGGCCGCTGCGCCGGGAAAAACAGTCAGGGTCACCGGGGTCTCGGGACCGGTGACCATCCTTCTGGATCGTCACGGCATTCCCCACATCTCGGCGGGAAGTGAAGCGGATGCGGCCTTCGCAATGGGATACATGCATGCGCGGGACCGGCGCTTCCAGATGGAGCTCCTGCGGATGGACGCTCTGGGCCGGCTCCGTGAGCTCCTGGGCTCCCGGGTGCCGCCCGCGGTGCTGCGCCTTGAGCTTTTCAGCAGGGCTCTGGGGTTTGCGCGCGAAGCGAGAGACGTGCTGGACAACTTTCCCGCTGAGGACCAGCGCATCCTTGCAGCCTACGCGGACGGGGTGAACGCGGCCACGGCGTATGAACCGGAGCCTCTGGAGCTCCATCTCCTGGGCTACGAACCCCAGCCGTGGACCGCCGCGGACTCTCTTGCAATTCTCCAAACCATTTCCTTCGGGTTCTGCAAGGACTGGGAACAGGAGCTGGTTCGCCTGGAGATCGTGGTCCACCAGCTGCGCCAGGGCTCTACCATCGATCACGCGCTGGGAATCTGGCCTCCCCGTTTCGATTTCCCGCCTCACCTCATCGGCGTGAAGCCGGCAAAGGATCCGTTCGCCGCCATTGCGCCCATGGCGCCCGAGCTCGCCTCCTCCCTGTTGGAGAACCTTTCCGCGAGCCTCGCCCCCGTCTCTCCTCTGGTGCCTCCCGCTGCCACTGATCCCCTGTCCCGCGCTCTTGACCTGCGGTTTCTCAGCAACAATTGGGCGGTGAGCGGAACATGGACCGGGACCGGCAAGAGCGCGTTTGCGATTGATCCCCACATGCCTTCCTCGCTCCCGCCCCTGCCCTACATCGTGGCCGTTCAGCTTGATTCCGCCACGGAAGGCTCTTACCACATCATCGGAGCAAGCTTCCCCGGCTTGCCTGCCGTGCCTTTTGGCACAAACGGAGCCGTGGCCTGGGGACCGACCTCCAACTGGGCGGACGTGACGGACCTGTACGTGGAAAAGCCGGCGCCCGGCAGGCCGGGATTCTACCAGACCGAGGATGGCGACAGGCCTTTCGGTTCCCGGGGAAGAAGTCTTTCTCATCCGCCACGGGAAGTATTTCACCGAGGAAAAACGAACGATTCGAAGCACGCGGCACGGCGTCCTTGTCAACGACTTTGTCGACAGGCTGCCCCGCGGCTTCCCCCTGGTGGCGCTTGCTCGCGCGCCCACGGTGGGAAGCTCGTCCCTGCGCAGCATCCGGCTCCTCTATCGGGCCGCCACCGTGAAGGAAGCGAGGACCGCGTTGCAGGGCTTCACCGCCATGGTGGGGCATTGGGTCCTGGCAGACGCCCAGGGGAATATCGGCTACGCCTCCCCCGTGAACCTTCCGCTCCGACGGAACTCCCTGGGGACCGTTCCCGTGCCCGGCTGGAACGGGAAGTACGACTGGAAGGAGTTCGTCGCGGCGGCGGACCTTCCTGGCATCGAGAATCCTCCTCAGGGGTTCATCGCAACGGCCAACAACCAGGTGGTCCAGCCGGAAATCCACCGGCTATCCCATCAATTTCGAGGGCGATGTCCCGTTCCGCGTCCAGCGAATCATCTCCCGGCTCGGACTCGGAAGGTCCGGGTCCGCAATTGCGGCCCAGATGAGCATACTGCAGACGGATGGGATGGACACGAGCTTTCCGGCGGTTGAACCGCTCATCGAGGAGGCCCTGACGCCGCTCGCGGAGGTTCCGGGTGGGCGTGGTTCCGCGCCCCTTGCATCCGCGGCGCGCGTGCTCCTGGAATGGGACGGCAGCACAGATCCTGATTCGCCGGCCCCGACGCTGTACCAGTCCCTCCTCACCTCGCTTCTCGACCTGCTCCTGAGCGAAGAGATGAGCCCGGAAACGCTGGGCTTCCTCCGCTTCTATTTCAACTCGGACCCTCTTCTGTTCGGAATGCTTGCCGATCGGTCCAACCCAGTCTGGAAGGACAGGAGCGACCGTCACGGAGAAGAGCCGGCGGACGTGGTTGCCCACGCGTTCAAGCTCAGCGTTGCGGCGCTGCAGAAGAGATACGGAAACCGGGTCAGCGCATGGACGTGGCGCAGGGCAGCTCCCGTCACGCTTGCCCATCCCCTCGGGGGGATACCGGGCTTTCGCTGGCTGAACAGGAGCGGCATCGCCCCGCGCGGAACGGCCTCATCCATCTGGATCCACAAGTACGATCGCGTGGATCCAGCCCGGTTCCCCGTTCTTTACGGGCCCGGCCTGCGGCTCGTGGTGGATTTCAACGACCTGCCCGGATCACTGATCTCCATCCCCGGCGGGGAGTCCGGCAGACCTGGCACGCGCCATTACGCGGACATACTGCCCCTCTTCGAAAAGGGGGAGGGAGTGAGCCTGGACATGGATCCTGATGCGGTGGCCGCCGACACCGAGGAGCGCCTGGTCCTGGCGCCGGCGACCGGCAACTAGAGACTGCGCCCGACCCTATGCATAGAGCGGGCCGAGAGCCGAGCAGGCGCGGTAGTCGGCGCCCTCGGACTCCGCGTCTCCAAAGCTCGACCAGTACTTGGGCCTGAAGATCCTCTCGGGGGGCACGTTGTGCATGGCCACCGGGATCCGCAGGATGGAGGCGAGGGTGAGCAGGTCTCCGCCCACGTGGCCGTAGCAGATTGCCCCATGGTTGGCGCCCCAGTTGTTCATCACCGAGTACACGTCCCGGAAGGCCCCGTGACCGGTGGTCCGCGGCACAAACCACGTGGTCGGCCAGGTGGGGTTCGTCCGCTGTTCAAGGGGTTTCGCAATTTCCGGGGGAAGGCCAACCGTCGCCCCTTCCGCCACCTGGAGGACGGGTCCGAGGCCGGCCACCATGTTGATGCGGCACATCGTCACGGGCATTCCGCCCAGGGTCTCGAACTCGGTGGAGTAGCCGCCGCCGCGGAAATAGCCCAGGTCGGCGGGGCAGAAGTGAGTGGCATCAAGGCAGGCGGCGGCTTCCTCCGGCGTAATCTCCCACCAGGGTTTCATGACCGGCTTCCCGTCCCTGCTCTGCCGGCCTGTCCCATCCATGCACGTCGAGCCGGAATTGATGAGGTGGATGAATCCGCCCTCCGCATCCCCGGTGGCTTTCCTGCCGGTCACCTTCCTGACCGCGTCCGGGCTCCAGTAGCTGCGCACATCCGAAAAGATCTGCGCCATGCCGGTCAGCTGGTGGCCGAAAAGCATGGAGACGCCGTTGCAGTAGTCGTTCTCCGTGGCGCACACGAAGGGCTGGCGGATGCCGTTCCAGTCAAAGGAGGAATTCAGCATCGTCTCCAGGAAATCGCCGTTCGGGAAGTGATCCGTCCACTGGCGCTGGCCCTGGAAACCAGAGGCAATGGCGTTGTGCCCCAGCGCTTCTTCCCCGTAGCCAAGCTCCGCAAGGCGCTGGTTTCCCACCATGAGGTCCCGGCCGATCAACGCCATCTTGACCACGAACTCCCAGTCCGCATCTTTCTGGGCCCGTGAACGCTGGGCATTCGAGGCATTGGGATCCGCGCCTTCCCGGCAGTTCTGCTTCACCCAGGCGAGGGCGCGGGTGAGCTCCTCAGGGTCGTAGATCTTCTCATCGATGCGCCGGGCAAACTCCGACATGTCGATCATTTCGTACCGCATGCCGAGCCAGCCCTCGAGGAACCTCGGGTCCACGATGGATCCCGCGATGCCCATGGAAACCGCGCCCATGGCGAGATAGGAGTTCCCCCGCATGCTCGCAGCTGCAAGGCCCGCGCGCGTGAACTGAAGGAGCTTCTCCTGGACATCGACGGGGATCTTCGCGTCTCCGGCATCCTGGACGTCATGCCCGTAGATCCCGAAGGCGGGAAGCCCTTTCTGGGCATGCGCGGCGAGGACCGCGGCCAGGTAGACCGCGCCCGGGCGCTCGGTCCCGTTGAATCCCCAGACGGCCTTGGGCAGGAAGGGGTCCATGTCCATGGTCTCCGCCCCGTAACACCAGCACGGGGTGACGGTGATGGAAACACCCACCCCTTCCCTGCTGAACTTCTCAGCGGCTCGAGCCGCCTCGGCGAAGCCGCCAATGCAGGTGTCTGCAATGACGCACTCCACCGGCAGGCCGCACGGGTGGCGGATGCTCTTCGTCACGAGATCCGCGACGGCCCTGGCCATGGACATGGTCTGGCCCTCCAGGGATTCCCTGACGCCGCGCCGGCGGCCGTCGATTGCGGGCCTGATGCCGATCTTCGGCAGGCTTCCCTGCTGCCTGTGCACGGGCGGAACGGTTTTCATGCCTTTTGTGTTTGCCATGGAGAACCTCCTGTCAGCGTGAATTGACCCCCGGGGGAGAGATCAGAAATACTTGCTCTTCAGGAACGCGGCTTCCGCCGCGCGCGTCCAATACTGCCCGTCCAGCAGGTTCGCGGCGACCTCCGGCAGGTCCCGCGCCAGCTCTTTCAGCGACTTGAGGCCAATGCCATGGGCAAACGGAAAGATCACCACCTTGCCGGTGTAGGTGTTGTCCATCAGGGCCTTCAGACCCTTGGACGCGGAGCTCATGTCGCCGACGGCGGCAAGCGAATACGAGGTTGAAAGCCTGCCGGACTCGGTCAAAGCAAGGGTGGCCTTCATGGCGGCCAGCGGCGAGCCGGAGGACCCGGTCACGCGGACCCGGTCTCGCACCACGGGCCCCAGGGGAAGGTCTGTGACCGTGCCTACTTTGACGCCGGCAAAGATGTTGAGCACCCCGTCCGGGGCAAGGTAGTGGGAGGCCTGGCTGATGATTGCGGAAACGGGAACGAGCACGACCACGTCGTCGAACGCCCCGCCGAACTTCTCACCCAGAAAGGTGTCAAGCTCATCCGCCGGCAGGTCTTTGGGGTTCTCGAAGGTGAGGGAAACCTTGCGGCTGCGCGTGGAGCCCAGGAGCGATATCAGGTGCTTCAGGGACGCCAACCGCTCGTCGGAGAGATCGGTGACCAGGATGGTCTCAGGCCCTTCCTCGTCCATGATTGCCTTGATCACGTGCATCTGCCCCATGGGCCCGGCGCCCCCCACGAACCACGCCTTGCCGCCCTGGCGGAGGCGCTCGCGGGAGTTGGCCCGGTAGCTGCCGGCGACGTCCCCGTCCACGGAGCCCACCAGCTCCATCCTGCGGTAGTGGACCTTGCCCACATCCACCGGCAGCTCCGCGGAAGCGCCCAGGTCCTGCTCCGATACGTGAACGCCAATGACGCCGTCAGCATCCATGTCGTTGACGAGCTTCTGGAAGGCCTCACGGTCCGGAAGCCCGGCGCACACGACTTCCGTGGGAGGGGGCCGGTCCGTGGCCCCCGGCTGATCGAGCTGGGCGCCGGTGCGGCGCGCGAGCTCGACGACAGCCGCGGCGTTTTCCGGGGTGAGCCCCTGGTGCGAGATCCTGGCAATCTTCTCGGAATACAGCCCCTCAAGCTTCAGGGGGACCTGCCCCTTCGTAAACCCGACGAAGGAAAAGACAGCGTCCGCCCGGGGATGAGCCCGGCGCGGGATCTGATAGGATGCAACCACGCACGTCCATGGCTCCACCAGCGCGGCTTCTGCGTACCCCGTTTCTTCTTTCACCGGCAGGAGATAGCACCCTTCGTCACCCTCCAGGATCTCCCTGCCAATGACCACGTACTGCGAGAGGCCGCCGGGAATGGCATACCCGAAGGCGACGCCCTTGCCCTTGTAGAAGATGTCCGCCTGGATGATGTAACGGCTCCCCAGCTTGAACTTGCCCTTCCAGGTGTCCCCGACTCCCACGATCGTCATTGCCACCTCGTGGCCGGGAACGGTCGGATTCTTGGCGAGGTCCCGGCCTTCGATGCGCGGGTGGGAGCTCCCTGAGGTCAGGAGCTTGATATCGGAGAAGCACAGTCCAACGGCGTCGATACGGGCAATGAGATTGTCTTCGGAATATTTCGGAAAGGGCACCGTGTCAGGTCTGCCCTTCACTCCAAGATTATCGAGTCCCGAACCCTTCAGCTGCCAGGAGAGTATCTCCTGCGGCAGGTCTTCGAGCAGCTCCATACTGTTCTCCTTGATGGCGAGCCTCAGCCACGGGCGCCGAACAGGGGTCGGCGATCCGGCCCACCATGATGATAGTACCACACGGGAATAGCAGAGGCAAGGCGAGTCATGCTACGCTCCGCGCTGGTGAAGCTCAAGGTCACACCCGCGGACTTCGTTGTGGAGGAAGAGACCGACCTCCCCCTTTCGAAACACGCCGCTCCCTACGCCGTCTTCCGGCTTTCCAAGAGATCCTGGGACACTTTTGATCTCATTGATCTCCTTGCGCGCCGGTTGCGAGTGCGCAGGGAGGACATCAGCGTGGGCGGATTCAAGGACCGTCATGGAAGCACCAGCCAGGTGGTGACCGTGAAAGGGGGCAGGCCGCGCGCGCTCAGCGACTCCAACTTTACGCTCCAGTTCGCGGGCTGGTCAGAGAAGCCGGTGTCCGCCCGGGAGGTGCGGGGCAACAGGTTCACCATCACGGTGCGGGACATCGGGCCCGGAGAAGTCCCGCGGTTCGAGCGCAACATCGAATCGACGGCCCAGAACGGTCTCCCGAACTATTTCGACGAGCAGCGCTTCGGCTCTGCACGCCATGGCGCAGGCTTCATGGGCAAGGAGATCTGCCTGGGAAAAAGAGAGAACGCCCTGCGGCTGTACTTCACCCCCTCGAAGCATGATGACCAGAAGACGCGCAAGCTCAAGAAGTGCGTGATCGAGAGCTGGGGGAGCTGGCAGAAGTGCGCCGGCCTGGGGTTCGGGGAGTACGGTCGGATCCTTTCCTACCTGGCAACCAGCCCCCGTGCGTATCACCAGGCCCTGGAGATGATAGACCGGCGCTTTCTCCTTTTCGTGGTGAACGCGTACCAGTCGTTCCTGTTCAATGAGGTCCTGGCCCGGTGGCTGCGGGAGCTTGCGGCCGAAGAAGGCTTTCCCCTCCATTCCCTGCGGTATGCCTTCGGAACCTACGAGTTCTTCGAGACCCTCCCCCGCAGCGCGGCGGACGCCATGCTTCCGGTTCCCGGGCATGACACCGTGGTCACCGACGAGCGGGTGAGCCGCATCCTGCGTGCCGTCCTGACCGACGAAGGCATCCGGCAGGCTGACCTTCGCGTGCGCCAGATGCGGCGAATTGTCGTGCATGGCATCCAGAGGGCAGCCGTTGTGATGCCGGAAGACCTCGGCGCGTCCGAGGCCATCGATGATGAGCTGTATCCGGGGAACAAGAAGATGACGCTGCGCTTCTTTCTCCCGCGGGGGAGCTACGCGACGATCCTTGTCAAGCGGATTGCCCTGGCAACCCGGTGACGTTCCCGCACTTTGTCTTCGCGAAGGCGGCTGCTTTCTCCATCCCCGTCCGTCCCGCAAGCCGTTTGCCCCGGCAGAGATCGGAAAAGATCCCTTCCGCGGAACCGGCCCCGAAGACCTGCTCCAGCAGGTCGATGTTCTGCAGGAGGTTCAGCACGAGAATCTCGTTGTCCGCCGTGCTGGAAATGAAACGTCGCAGCGCCTCGGCTGCCCCCGCGAACAGCTCCTCGCATCTCTCCACCATTCGGCTGGCAAGCGCCTCGGTCTCGGTGTAAAGCTGCCTTTCCGCTTCCGCCTCCTCTCCGAGCTGCGGGGAGTAGCGCTCGATCTGGTAGAGGGACTCCCGCAGGATCAGGAGAACGTGGAACCCCGTGCCGATGTACGAATCGATGGACCTGGTGTCCCCGGCCGGCGCGCTTGACAGCGGGGCGGGCCCCCGCGCGCCGTTTGCCTGGCGGGAGGAGGTTCGAAACAAGTAGTGCGCTTTCTCCTTGATATCGAACGCAAGGCCTTCCTCCAGGTCACGGACCCTTTCGAAAAGGCCGCTGCCCGCCAGGCGCTCCGCCTGTTCCGCCGCCCGGAACTCCCGCGCGATCTCGCGGAACCTGAGGAAAGCGCGCAGGAACTTGACGACGAGGAACGCAAGCGCTTCCTTGCGCCTGCGGCTTTCGAACCCGTCCCCTGCCAGCTCTCCTCCGGGCATCAGCGCCTCCTGCCCTCATGATAGCCGTGAAGATGCGAGGCCGCAAGGCGCGCTTCCGGCT
>CAVUXE010000067.1:0-9477 GCA_963745235.1 uncultured Spirochaetota bacterium
CCGTGAGCTTCGGCGGAAAGAACTATTCCGTTCCGACAGCGGTAAGGACCCTCGCCCTCATCTACAACAAGAGGCTCTTCAGGGAGGCGGGGCTCGATCCGAACGTCCCGCCCAGGACCCTCGACGAGCTCCTGGCGGACGCGAAGAAGCTCTCCAAGTACGACGCGCAGGGCAACCTGGTGCAGTCCGGGCTCCTTATGCAGCCCAGCGGCCAGGGACACGTCTGGATCAGGGAGGTTCTCTTCCGGCAGTTCGGGGCCACCCCCTACAGCGCGGACGGCCGCAGGGTGACCTATAATTCGCCTGCGGGCATCCGGGCGTTCCAGTGGTACATGGACAGGATCACGAAGGACAAGGTGGGCTACCCGAACTTCTCCACGGACGACCCTACCGCGTTCACTGCCCAGAAGGGAGCAATGAACATCGATGGATCCTTCCGCATCGCCACCCTGAACGCGGTCAAGAACCTCGAGTGGGGAGCCGCGGAGCTTCCCACCTACAAAGGCATCAAGTCGAACTTCGCCTCCTTCTGGACGAACGCAATTGTGAGCGGCGTTTCCGGGGTGAAGCTGGATGCCGCGGTCAAGTTTCTTACCTTCCTCACGTCACCCGAGGTCCAGGACCAGTGGCTGAAAAAGGTCGGCGAGCTCCCGGCCACCCCGAGCCTCTCGGATCGATACCAGAATGACCCGGTGATCAGCGTTTTCCTGAAGGGGCTTGCGTACGCCCACGCCACCTCCTACGTGGACGAGGCAGGACAGCGCGCCATCCTCGACGACGCGGTGGACGAGGTGAACCTCAAGAAGGCGGATCCCGCCGCGGTCCTCAACGCGGCTGCCGCGAAGGAGCAGAAGCTCATCGACGACTTCTGGAAGTAGGAAGACGAGTGACACTCACGGCCCGACGCGCAGCAATCGCGTATGCCTTCCTGGGCATACCGCTCGTATTCTTCGTGGGCGTGCGCTTCGGGCCCATGCTCTACATGATCGCGATGAGCTTCACGGACTGGGGTCTTCTGCGCAAGGCGATCCATGTCGTGGGGCTGGCGAACTACGCGACGATCTTCGCCGATCCGGTCTTCCTGAAATCCCTGGTCAACACCGCGAAATACGCGGTGGTCGGCGCGCCGGTGGTCATCGTCCTCAGCCTGTTCATCGCCCTCATCCTGGATCGCGTGTCGAAGGGAAAGGGCGTCTATCGACTGATCTATGTGCTCCCCTATATCACGCCCGTGGTGGCCGTCGCGTGGGTATGGCGATGGATGTTCCAGTCGCCGCCCCTTGGCGTCATCAACGCGATCTTCGTCTCCGTAGGGCTCAGGGCCCAAGAGTTCCTCAACAGCCCCACGCAAGCCCTTCCGTCCATCCTTGCCGTCAACGTCTGGATCGAGCTCGGCTACTGCACGATCGTCTTCCTGGCGGGGCTCCAGACCATCCCGTCCAGCATCATGGAAGCCGCACGCATGGACGGCGCATCGGGGTGGCAGCTTCTCCGCGGGATCACCCTTCCCCTGCTTCTGCCAGTGACTCTTCTGCTGGTCGTGGTGGAGGGAATACAGTTCCTGCGAATATTCACCCAGGTCTACAACCTGTCGTACCAGGCGTTGGGCGGGCCGCTGGATTCCACCAAGTCAGCTGCGCTCTATATCTACCAGAAGGCCTTCACCAGCTTCGATATGGGCGTGGCAGCGAGCGCGAGCCTCGTGCTGTTCGTGATCATCCTCGCCGTCACTGTTGTCCAGCTGAGGCTCTTTGACTCGAGGCTTGACTACTAGTGGCCGCAACGAAGGGACGCACGCCGGCTGCTGCCCCCGCCTACGTGGCATTGTCGCTCCTCTCGGTGATCATGCTCTTCCCCTTCCTCTGGATGCTCCTGTCGAGCTTTAAGGACGCGACGCAGATCTATGAGATGACGCTTTTCCCTTCGAACCCTACCCTCGACAACTACGTCTCCATCCTCCTGGCCAGGAACTCCCGTTTCCCCCAGTGGTTTCTCAACAGCGCGATTGTCGGGGTGGCCACCACGGCGTCCGTACTGCTCTTCGATTCGCTCGTCGGCTACACCCTTGCCAAGTTCCGGTTTCCCGGCAAGCGGATCATCTTCCTCCTCATCATCAGCACGCTCATGATCCCGACCGAGATGCTCGTGATCCCCTGGTACGCGCTGGCCAGGGCACTCAAGTGGGTCAACAGCTACTGGGGCATCATGTTCCCGGGTATGATCAGCGCCTTCGGCGTCTTCCTGATGCGCCAGTTCATGGGCACGCTGCCGGACGACCTCATCGACGCGGCGCGGGTCGACGGGAAGCGTGAGCTGCAGATCTTCTTCACCGTCGTCCTCCCCCTTGTAACGCCGGCCCTCGCGATCCTCGCGATCTTCAACTTCATCGGCAACTGGAACGCCTTCCTCTGGCCCTTGATAGCGGCGGCAACACCGCGCATGTTCACCCTCCCCGTCGGGCTTGCCAATTTCTCCGGCGAGGCAGGCAGCAACTGGCAGTCCATCATGACCGCTGCCACGGTCTCCATGCTGCCCCTGGTCATCGTCTTCCTCGTTTTCCAGAAACAGATCGTCAAGGGCATCGCACTCACTGGGCTGAAGGGGTAGTGTCTATGAGTATCGCCTTCTCGAGCGTCTACGTCGAGCACGTCCTGGACCCGGGCTACCGGAACTGGAAGAGACTCTACTACGGCGACCTGCTTGCCGTGCACAAGGCCCACCTCATCATGCTCCAGGAGACAGGCATCGTGTCCAGGACGGCCGCGGCGGCGATAAAGGCTTCCATGGCTGCTATCGAGGCCGGCACGGCATTCCCGGATCACCTCCCCGAGGGGTTGGAAGACCTCTTCTTCTTCTACGAGAAGGAGCTCGATCGTCATGGAGCAGGGAGGTCCGCTTCCCTTCACACAGCGCGCAGCCGAAACGACATGGACACGACGGTCTTCAGGCTCGCCCTGAAGCGCGAGCTCCGCGATCTCGTGGGCCGCCTGGCCTCGTGTGCAGGGACAATCCTTCAACGCGCTCGCGCCGGTGAGAGTGAGCTCACCATCCTCTCCACGCACGGGCAGCCCGCCAACGTCTCGACGATGGCCCACTACCTGAGCGCCTTCCTCCTCGATTTCCTGGAAGGAACCGAGTCCCTCGTCACGGCCATGGGATCCACCGACCGCTGCTCCCTCGGGGCCTGCGCGATCACCGGCACGGGTTTCGCCATAGACCGCGACCGCACCTCGCATCTCCTGGGGTTCAGATCTCCCGTCCCCAACAGCTACCAGGCCATTGCGACGTCGCATTGGCTGACAAGTCCCGCGCAGGCGCTGCAGCTCATCCTCTCTGACACGGGGCGCCTTGCCGCCGATATGATTCACAAGGCAGCCGCCGAAGTGGGGCTCTTCGTGTTCCCCGACGATCTTGTGCAGACAAGCAGCATCATGCCGCAAAAGCGCAACCCGGTGATCCTCGAGCACATACGCATCCAGGCGGGGCTCGCGGCAGGAGCCTGCGATTCGGTCGTGCGCCTCTTCCGGAATGTTCCCTACCAGGACGTGAACGAGGCAGCGGACGCCCCGGTGAGCGAGTTCCTCGACTCGCTTTCCCACGCGCGCTCCTGCGTGGCGCTCCTGGAGTTGGCGGTCAGCAAGGTCGCCTCCAGCCAGTCACGTGCACGTGAGATAGCGGTCACGCAAGGGGTGACGACGACCGAGCTCGCGGACACCTTGGTCCGCACCTGCGGCATCAGCTTCCAGAACGCGCATCGCGCCTGCGCCTCTTTCGTCCGTTCGGGGTACGACAAGACCCGGTTGCGAGAGGCCTACAGGGAGATCGTGGGCAAGGAGCTCCCCCTTTCGGACCATGAGATCGATGAGGCCCTGGAGCCGGAACACTTCGTCGCGGTGAGGAAGACCCTGGGAGGCCCCGCGCCTGCTGGGATGGCGTCTGTGTACGATGCTATTGCAGCGGCGATGGCACGGATCGACGCGGCAGTCGTCGAGATGGACGAGCGCGGTCGTTCGGCCGCCGCGGAGCTCGCGGCCGCCTGGGACCGGCTATGAGGCGGGGAAAGTACTTCTAATAGAGCGAGCGAGGGAATCTTCGCCTCGCTGAGCGGATTCCAGCGTGCGTTCAACCTGCTGCTGCAGCTCGGCCGGCAGTGGACTCCGCTACGCACCAGCCTCACCTTGATCCCCTGGACGCTCGGCAGCGCCGGCGCTGTGCTCGTCAAGAAACTCGGCCGCGCCACCCTGCAACTCGGCCTCGGCAGCGCCATCATCGGCCTGCTCGCACTGTGGTTAACCATCGTCCGCTGGAGCGACAGGCTGATCGGGACGAACACCAGCGCGACTTCATCCTTGGCGCCGCCACCACCGAAGAGCTCGGCACCGGCTCAGGTATGTTCAACGCCGTCCAGCAGTCCGCCGACGCCATTGGCGTTGCCTCCCTCGGCACAGCGTTCTTCGCTCACGTCGGACCCGGCGGAAACGCAGACTTTAACAACGCCGGATGCTCGTAATCGAGATTGCCGCCGTGCTGTACATGGTCACCTTCACTCTGGTGTGGCTCCTACCGAAGCACGTCCAGCGAGCAGAAGGCTGATTGCAAAGGAGCGCTAGTCAAATGTTTTACTAGAGGTGGAGAAGATGGCGTCGTTTAGGGTGAAATCAGCAAGTCCTTGTGAGAGAAGCAGTTTGCGATTGCCCGGAAGAGGACTTGAACCTCCACACCATTGCTGGCACTAGACCCTGAATATACTACGAGCCTTTTCCGCTGTTTTCGCCCGTATTCGGATTCGTTCGTATGTATTTTTCTTATAATGAATTAAATCAAAATCTCTTTCGGCTGCTTTCTGCCAGTTTCGGCCACTTTGCTCTCTTATTGGCTACAGTATTGGTTACACTAAACCTTGATCTTTTCCCACCTTTTTCCAACTTGGCGCTCCTATGATAAGGTCCAGCCATGACCATCCACGCCCTTGAGTGGTACAGAGTCAAAGATACCAAACAGTACTGCCAAGTGGCATCCATCATGTCAACGGCTGACCCTCAAGTTCAGGTGAAAAGCGTCAACGAGAAGATGCATGATTTCCACGTTGCCCTGGTCTGGTTCGCCCTCACTGACGAGACCACTTCTGCATGGACGAAGAGAGCGATCCTGATGGAACTGAAGAAAGCCTTCAACCTTCTGAGGGAACCGACTGAAGAGGATTTGGCTACTATCAACAAGCTAAGGCAAATGGCTAACGACATACCTTTCCATTCCATGAGCGTGGATGGCGCGAAAACCACGCCGATGAATGAGAGTAAAGGTTGATTTCATAGTGGACGAAAGAATATCAAGAAACGTTGGAGGCCCGATGTTGCATTCAGAAAGAGTCATCACCGCAGAACAGGGTGCCTACATGGTGGGGCTTACACTGTCAGCCTTTCGAACCAACGTCAGCCGACTCGGGATCAAGGGGAAGAAGGATGGCAGGAACGTGTTCTATACTCTCGCTGAAATAGTGAAAGCCCAACAAGGAACTAAGACGCGAAGCAGGTCTTAGTTTCATTTCCACAGTTTGCAAAGTTTCGGATCAAGTCCTAAAGCTGTTGTTTCAAATAGGAGTTTAAGAGTCATCCTCAGTTCTTTCGAAATCTGCTACTTGTTTCTTCCATTTTTCTTCCATACTTTCAACAAACTTCGCGCTCTTTTCAAGTTCAGAATCGCTCAATTCCTTGTCCATTATTGCCCTTAGAATCCGTTCGCACTCTTTTCTGAATCCCACAAGGGTGAAATCAAACATTCTTCCCTTTCTTATCAAGTATGTAACCACCGTGTTCGAATTAGGACGCAGCATACTTAGTTGTAGGCGATGAGCAAATAAATAGAGGCAAATATCGGTCACCTGAAGTCCAGGGCTATCGTTGGACTTCTTCATTTCAAAGTTACTCTCTCTTAGATTCTTGAGAAGGAAATAGCCATTATCATACAGATTCAGTTTATCTGGTCGAGCCTTGCCCGAAGCCAGACCATGTATTTCCCTGAAGACTTTGACCATCTGCTGCTGTTCGTCATGAATAATCTTCCGCACATTTGTATGTTCCCTATTTGCATAACGCGCCAGCATATCTAACAAAGGCAGGAAAGTTACGGTATTCGGCAGATGTTTCCATCTATCAACCTTGCGGGTATTATAGGTAGTTATCTCCTTCGGATGATTCTTTGCCCAGACGAGTGCGTCAGAAATCAATACACGCGATCTCTGATCTGGCAAAGAGCCAACATTTCTGAGTATTGCTTCACAAGTGCCTATAAGAACCTCAACGGCCTGTTCTTCAGAATCTGCAAATAGGCAATTCTTATAGAAATCAAAAGCCACATCACGTTGAGTGATAGAGCAAAGCTTGTATAGCAGAAGCAGTCGAAGGGGCCTGACTTGATATATGTGCATTCGGGCGCCCCTGTTTTCGTAATAGTCGAAGATGGTATCGAATAGCTTCGAAATGGCAAGATAGTCTTTATCAACTTGGCCCAGGAAGAAATGTGTCTCGCTCTTTTGTAAACAAGCTAAGATTCGTGGAGCGATTTCTTCAATCCTTTCCCCAAGGTCGGCTCCATGCAATTCCGAGACTGATAGATCGCGACACAGGGCCAACACATCTTCACGAAGAGAATAATCAAGATTGGTTCTGCCCATGAGGCCAAGCGTGTAAAAAACAGGCTGGCTCGTATCATCCAAGAGTTTTCCAGTGTGTCCTGATTCATCAACAAAGGCAAACATGTTCATTACTCCCTTTCCGCAGCAGAGACGGAACTTGAAGTCGCAGTATGGCACTACTAAAGCGGGAAAAGTTGCCCTTGCCCTGGGATGTCAAACTGGAACTTGTCGCACCTGAGACGATAGTACTCTCCCTTTATTGCCTCTTCATCGAACTGAGTGAGACGATGTTGAGGGAAGTGAGCTATAGTGAACCTTCTGAAGTGGTGAAACTGACCCAAATCCTTATAGGGACTCCGAAGAAGCTCGTCAACTAAAGGAAAGAGGTCTTCAGCCACTTTCCGCTGCCCCATATTGTCCTTGTGTGTGACATGAATGCAGTAGGTTACGGCTCCCAAAAGAATGTCAGCAAACTGAATGCACTCTGAAGCCCAGGCATTTGAGGTTTCCTGCTCGTGGTCGGAATCAACGAACGTAACTCGGGAACATTTGAAGCTGGCAAACCTTTCATCTTTCTGGGTTCGGGTAATGACGTGCCAATCAAAATATCCATGACGCTCAAGATTGCCCTCATTATCGTGGAAGATTGCCTCAACCGTTACTGGACAATTCGGAAAGAAGTGCTTTAGCATTCCCTGTAGGGACGCCCGAAAGAATCGGTTGTAGACAGTTGCGTACTTACCTGAAGGAGAGTGGTCGTCACCAAAAAGAGAGAAGTCCATCTTTGAATTATCAACTCCTGTGACGCTGAAATAGATTTTCCATCTTGGCGAATCGGCCTCTTCAAGAACATGGCTCATCCACTTCCGAGCCAAGCCAACCTTTTCACCTTTGCCACTGTGGTTTAGTTCGGAAAACTTCAATTCGTGAAAGTATCCAATCTCCTCTCGGTCTGATTTGAGTTGCCGCAGGAATGCCTCCCGCTTGTGCTCCTCCACCATCAGGAGACAGTGATAGTCCCAACATCCATCTATTTTCTTTCTCTCGTCTGAGTAGACCGAAACATTCTTCCCGTCAGAATCGTTCGCCATTTACAGTATGGACAAGGTTCCTGTCGGACTACTTCCTCTTAGCAATCTTCTTTGCGCCCTTTCTTCCCGCTTTGGCTTTCAAGGACTTCCCTGTCTTTAGTACCCTTGTCTGACCCACCATGGGAACCTTCCTTGGCTTGGCCTTATTCTCTCCCCGATAACGCATTCCCTGAAACTGACGAAACGCCATTCGAACGAGCCTGATCTCTCCTTTGTCGCCTGAAGCTTCTGCAAAAAGGACTTGAGCTGTTGCTTGGTCGAGATCAGAGAAAGCTGCGCTTACATCAACGAGCCTACTTGTTTGCTTTCCGTTTTCAATCCAGTGAACGTTACCGACGATCTGTTTCGGCATCTTGCCTCCAATCATCAAAAGCTATCACAGGAACGAGCGCAATAGAAGTCATCCCATCTTCCGAAGCTGCATCGAATCCATTTGGAATGCGCCAATCCGTCTATTGCTACTGTTGTGCATTCTGGTCCGTGTTATGATGCTCGTATCTCCAATAAAGGAGGCTCTGCTCATGGGCATGATTACAGGTTCCCATTCGATCATCTACAGCAAGAAACCAGAAGCTGACCGTGCCTTCATGCGGGATGTACTAAAGCTTCCCTTCGTTGACTCAGGTGATGGATGGCTCATCTTTGTGCTGCCTCCCTCCGAAGTGGCCTTCCATGATTCAACTAAGAACAACGTGGAAGAGTTCTATTTGATCACCGATGACATAGAAACCCTGGTTGCGGAAATGAAGAAGCACAACGTGAAGTGCAGCCCAGTTCAACGACAGTCTGGGGACTGCTGACGAAGGTGAAGCTGCCTGGGGGAGGGAACTTGAAGATTTATCAGCCGCTGACATGTTAGGCCGAAGACTACAAGAGCCAAGAAAAAGGGCTGAAGGTTCCACTGTGCCAAAGGCTACGGTCAAGAAAGCGACCCCCGATGAACGTGCAGAAGAGCGTTATATCTTCTATCGTCTTGCCGATCAGGATTGGGAACACGCAGATTTCGCACTTGATCATGTTGATCAGAACACTGATGAGTTTGTCCGTCACTCGCTTGTCATGGATGCGGTTGTTTCCTACATCCGACCATTTTGCAAGTGCAAAGGAGTCTTCCAGTCCTATTTCCGCAATAAGAACTTTGTTCCGAAGGAGCACAAAGACCTACACGAACGAATGCTGTTCTTTCGCCATCAAGTCTTTGCTCACACCGACATAACAGCCAGACAACCGCAAGTCGGACGCCTCAAGACACGTACGGGCTATTTCTACTACATGGGATTCAAGGGGTTGTGGGTAAATGAGTTTGTACCCCTCATCCCCAGGATCAAGAAGCTGATACTGTCCGTAGGGTGAAAAATGATCTGGACTTGAAAGAGATTCAGCAAAAGTACTTTGACAAGATTCCTTACGACCCAAGCAGAAAGTTCGAAGGCTCCTTAACTTGAGTGCGACCTACACATAGCCAAGGGAGCCATATATAGCCTCTAAAGAAGATATCTGTCTCTTGTTCATCCAGTCGGAGCAAATGAGGAGAATAGAATGCGAGATTACCACAATTCCTGATGCCATCACGTACAACAGCGTTGCCTCCTCATAGTGTCGGTCAAGACCGTAGCTGAAGCCATGGGCGTATAGGGACAATTGCCCATAGAGTTGCACATACACTTTTTCAAGACCTCCCTCTTTGGCAAGGTCTTCCGAGTCCTCTTCTCGTCCTGGCACAGAGTTCATCATTTCATGAGCAAGGACTTC
>CAVUXE010000068.1:0-30664 GCA_963745235.1 uncultured Spirochaetota bacterium
TCAACTCCCGCAGTGCCCTCAGGTCCACGGTCTCGTCCCTGGCCTCCAATCGGACCTCCAACTTCAGATAGGGTGCGTCTCACGAGCTTCTTATTGCCGCTTTTCAGTTTTGTCTGAAGCGAGGCGACGATTGCTTGGCGATCGGCGCATTCGTTGCGACAGACGATGAAAGCGCTTACTATTAAGTGCCTCAACCATCAGATCTCAGATCCCGATGGCTGGGTGGACGGCCGTATGCCTGGATAAAGCATGATTTCGCAGGAGTTGAATGTTGGTGAACCAGGATCGTGACCAATGAACATCGCCGTGCTGGGGATAAACAACAAAACAGCCGCTATCGAGTTGAGGGAAAAGCTTTCATTCAATTCGGAGCGGCTCGGAGAGGCGATGAGACAGCTGAAAGAAAAGGCTGGGGTGCTCGAATGCCTGATCCTTTCTACATGCAATAGGGTGGAAATATACTCGCTACTCGTAGATGCTGACCCTTCAGTACTCGCTTCGTTTCTCCGAGAATACCACGGGATTGAGGAATCGCTCGATGACAAAGTATATGTGCACATGAATCAGAGCGCGCTCAGACATTTGTGTAGGGTCGCCTCGGGAATAGATTCCATGATCGTAGGAGAATCGCAGATTTTCGCCCAAGTCAAGCAAGCGTATAGAATAGCCCTCGAATGCGGAGCTGCCGGTATTGTTTTGAAGAGTCTCTTTACGCAGTCCTTCTCGCTTGTCAAGACAGTGAGATCAAAGACTAACATCGGCTATGCAAATGCGTCCGTGAGCAGTGCAGCGGTAGATTTTACAAAGAAAATAATCGGCGACATTTCTGGTAAAGCGGTACTCATCGTTGGGCCGGTGAAATGGGCGAACTGACTCTCAGGAACCTTGTGGAGAAGGATGTGGGCTGTGTGCGTGTGTCGAACCGGACGTTCGAGGGGGCCGTCCGCCTGGCAGCAGGTTTCAAAGGAATACCGATCATGTTCCACGAAATCGAGGAGTATATCCCCAAGACCGACATCATCATCAGCTGTATTGACGCCCCATCATATCTGATAAGCAGGAACAATATAGCCGAAAGACCTCCAAGTAAGCCCCTTATTATAATTGACATTTCCGTACCACGTTCGATCGATCCGAACGTCAAGGAAGCAAGGGACGTCCATCTTTTCAACATCGACGATTTGCAAGATGTGGTCCAAGAAAGTCTAGCCATGCGGAAGAGGGAAGCAGAGAAAGCAACTCAGATTATCGACAGTAAGGTGAATAGCATTTTGAAGAAACTCGATTCAACCGATCTTGCCCCGCTGATTCTCTCTTTGAAGGAGATAGCTGAAAGAATCCGTATGGAGAGCTTCTCCTCGTTCGTGGGCAAAACTGGAGTCTCCGGGAGTGACAAGGACCTCATTGAGTCGCTGACAAAGTCTATTGTGAACAAATTTGTCCACAGTACGATCGTGAAGGTCCGCGAATACTCGAACAGCCTTCGGTACAGATGAAGCAGGTGGTGGGGCATGCGCAAGTACCTGAAGTTCCTTTTCGGACTGCGGGAATTCCTAAAAAAACGCATTTCGCAGGAGGAGGCCCTCGAGGCGGCGCGACGACTTTTCGCGGCACGGATTCTAAATCGTAGCGGGAACTTCCTTTGGTTGATGGAGAAAGGCGTATTCAGCTACCCCAAAAGCCCTTACCGTCCCCTTCTAGACAAGAAGAAGATCAGCTTCTCTGATCTAGCGAAATGGGTCGGCAGAGAAGGCATCGAAGGTGCACTCGAGACTCTCAGGGAAGAAGGTGTGTATTATTCCGTCGACGAGTATAAAGGCAAAACGGAAGTGTCGCGGGATGGCTTGAAGTTCCGTCTCAATGAGAAGATGTTCAACAATCCTTTCCTCTCGCCGGCTTATGAGGTGCGAAGCGGCGCGACGAGAAGTGCGGGGACGAGGATTCGGATCGATTTTAGTTACCTTTCACAACGGTCGCTCTATGATGCGTTCCTTCTAAATATGCACGGATGTCTGTCGGCGCCGATTGCTAACTGGTTTCCCATTTACCCCGGTGCACCGGGAATTAATTCGTCTCTTCGATTTGCGCGGATTGGCAACGCCCCGAAGAAGTGGTTCTCCCAGGTAGAGAAGAGCCACGTCAGGGTGAACTGGGAGAAACGCCTGGGCGTCAGCTACATTTTTTTCATGAGCAGGCTCATGGGCGTTCCACTTGCGAAACCGGAATACGCAGGTCTGAATAATGCCTACGACGTTGCGCTGTGGGCATCGAGGATCCTACAGGAGAGCGCGCGATGCGTGATCTACACATTCGCTAGCTCGGCCGTCCGTGTCTGCATGGCAGCGGTGGAGAACAACCTGGACATAAAGGGGACGCGGTTTCTGGTAACGGGAGAGCCCTTGACTGAGCAAAAGAAAGCCGAGATCGAGGCCACAGGCGCCTGTGCCGTCCCGGTCTATGGGATATCGGAAGCGGGAGTCATCGCCGCAGGGTGCCGACCGGACATACAACGAAAGCGACCACTGCCATAGCCTCAAGGATACAACTGCGATCATTACCCACCGCGTGCGGGTGGAACACAGCGATGTCGAAGTGGACTCTTTCCTATTCTCCTCCATGCTGTACGAATCGCCCAAGATCCTCCTGAACGTCGGTATGGGAGATTACGGCAGGGTGCGGCAAGCGGAATGTGACTGCCAGTTCGGACAACTCGGATTCGACACCCACGTAAGCGATATTCGCAGCTATGAAAAGCTTACCGGAGAGGGGGTGACTTTCGTAGACATGGACTTCGTTCGGATTCTGGAGAAGGAGTTACCCATGCTTTCGGGGGACAGAGTACCGACTATCAGGTGGTTGAAGAGGAAGATGAGCGAGGCCTCACGCGGCTGCAATTGATCGTGAGCCCGCGCATCGGGGAGATCGACGAGGAGAAGATAGTTTTGACCTTTATACGGTTTCTCAAGAGCGGGAGGTCGAGTCCGGAATCATGGGCCCAATCGGGGTCCGAAATGTGGGAACAGGCCCGCACGCTTCGCGTGCATCGCAAGTATCCTGTCCCGACGCCCAGTGGGAAAATCCTCCCATTTCACATCATGGAAAGGAGCCAAAAGTGAGTTACCCAGTCACAAGGTTAAGACGGCTGAGAAGTAATGCTCTCTTCCGCGATATGGCACGCGAAACGGCGATAGGGGTAGGAGACCTGATCTGTCCGCTCTTCGTCGTTCATGGTGAAGGGGTGAAGGAAGAAATTGAACCCCTGCCGGGAAACTTCCATCTCTCTGTCGATCGCCTGTCGGACGAGGTGAAGGAGATCCGGGATCTTGGGATCCCTGCCGTTCTCCTCTTCGGAATCCCGGCGCGGCGTGACGAGCTCGCCTCCGAAGCCTACAGTCCGAACGGAATCGTCCAGACAGCGGTTCAGAAGATCAAGGAGGATGTCCCGGGGATAGTTGTCGTGACTGACGTCTGCCTGTGCGAATATACCCCGCACGGGCACTGCGGGATCCTCGAAAACGGCTTCCTTCACAATGACAGGAGCCTCGAACTGATCCAGAAAGTCGCTCTTTCTCACACTGAAGCAGGATCGGACATTGTTGCTCCAGCAGCGATGCTTGACGGCCAGGTCAGGGCAATCCGCACAGTGCTTGACCAACATGGCCATACTGAAACGGTCATCATGGGGTACTCCGCAAAATATGCGTCGAAGCTCTACGACCCGTTCTTCAAGAGCGGAACGGAGTCCGCGCTCCAGTTTGGGGGACAAAAAGTCTCACCAGATGGATTTCGGCAACTCGGATGAGGCAATGCGGGAGATCGCCCTCGATATCGAAGAGGGAGCGGACATTGTCATGGTCAAACCGGGGATGTTCTATCTCGACATCGTTTACCGAGCGAAAAAGCAATTCGGCATGCCACTTGCTGTATACAACGTGAGCGGAGAGTGCTCTATGATCAAGGCCGGGGCCGCTGCGGGCTACCTCGACGAGAAGTCGATACGGTACGAGCTTCTCACAAGTTTCAAAAGGGCGGGGGCGGATTTGATCATCACGTATTTTGCGAAAGAAGCAGCACGGCAGTTGTAGACTCGCCAGAACGCTAAGGATTCGACACAAAATAAACGCTACACATAGCATTAGGAGTCGTGTATACTCTGGGAGTGACACCCGAAGCGAGTATTCGATTCCGATTTCAGCGATTGGCCTCGACGCTTGACGAACGCGCCCTGCGCCTATTCGCGGCAACGGAAGCGGAAGCGCTTGGGCACGGGGGTATTTCCCAGGTGTCACGCATCACCGGTTTGGCTCGCTCGACCATTCTTCGCGGACAACAAGAACTCCGCCAACGACCGGCAGTGACCCCGGGCAGAATCCGCCGCCCCGGGGGAGGACGGAAGAAGGTGAGCGCAGTAGATCCGACGGTGGTGCAGGAGCTGGAGCGCCTTGTTGAACCGTTGTCCCGAGGAGATCCGATGTCGCCGCTGCGCTGGACGTGCAAGAGCATTCGCACGTTGGCGGACACCCTGCAGGGCATGGGTCACGGGGCCAGCCATCGGTGGGTTTGGGCCACCCTGCACGAGCTGAACTATAGTCTCCAAGGCAACCGCAAGATGGAGGAGGGCAACCAGCACGCCGACCGTAACGCACAGTTCGAGCATATCAACGGTCGGGTGTCACGGGAGATGCGGCTCGGGAATCCGGTGGTATCGGTGGACACCAAGAAGAAGGAACTTGTGGGAAACTACAAGAATGACGGGCGCAAATGGCACGCAAAGGGGGAAGCCCCGCGAGTCCAAGGCCACGATTTCCCCCATCCCGATGTGCCGCGGGCCTATCCCTACGGCATATACGACTTGGCGCGCAACCGGGGTCACGTTGTGGTCGGTACCGACCATGATACCGGACAATTCGCCGTCGCCTCGATTCGGGGCTGGTGGCGTGCGGAAGGTCGCCGTTTGTATCCACGGGCCCAGCGGCTTTTGATCACCGCCGATGGCGGCGGCAGCAACGGGTACCGCGCTCGGCTGTGGAAGCTGGAACTTCAGCGCTTGGCTGATGAGCTTCGCTTTGCGATCTGCGTTTGCCATTTCCCGCCCGGTACAAGCAAGTGGAACAAGGTGGAACATCGGCTGTTCTCTTTCATCAGCACCAACTGGCGTGGGGAGCCCCTAAGGGACTATGAAACCATCGTGCGCTTGATTGCGAACACGACCACCGCGACGGGCTTGCAGGTGACTTGCAGACTGGATCGCCGCAAATACTCAGTGGGGCGAAAGATCTCCGACGAGGAAATGAGCCGCGTCAAGATCAAGAAGGAAAATTTCCATGGCGAATGGAACTATACCATTCTTCCCACGTCTCCATAATTTGAAGCGTTTATTTTGTGTCGGACCCTTACCTGGCCGCCGGACATGTAGCGCAGCTTTGCAGCCTGCTGGATGATCTGGTCAGCCGCGCAGAAAAGGAAGTCCCCGTACTGGAAATCGATGATGGGCCGCATTCCCTGCATTGCCGCCCCGATGCCGAGGCCGACAAAACCAGCCTCGGAGATCGGCGTGTTGATGATGCGCTCGGGACCGAACTCCTGGAAAAGCCCGAGTGTGAAGAGGAACGAGCCGCCAATGCGGATGTCCTCCCCCATGATGAACACCTCGGGGTCCCGCTTCATTTCCTCCCGCAGCGCCTCCCGCAACGCCTGCACCACGGTGAGAACCCTGGTCTCCGTCTTTGCCGTGCTCATGCGTACACCCCGTCCAGTACGCCCTGCGGGTTGGATGGAGGGCTGGCTTGCGCGAACTCGACTGCCTCCGTGATGGCAGCTTTGATCTCCTCCTCGATGCGGGTGACCGCCTCCATACCGATGCGGGAATCCCCGACAAGGAGTGGCCTCAGTTGTTCAATGGGGTCCGCGGCGAGCCATGCCTTCACTTCCTCCTGGGGCCGGTAGGTGGCGGGGTCGTCCCTCTTGTGGCCGCCCCTGCGGTACGTCACGCACTCCAGCAGCGTGGGGCCTTGCCCTTCCCGGGCGTTGTGCACCGCGGAGGAAGCCGCGTCATGAACGGCAAGAACGTCGTTGCCGTCCACTGTGACACCCGGAATTCCGTACGCGGCAGCCCGCTCCGAGATGTGCTCGTTCAGGATAACGTCCGTGATGTGCGTCGAGACGCCGTAGAGATTGTTTTCACATACAAAGACAACGGGAAGCTTCCAGATTGCGGCGAGGTTGACTGCTTCGTGCCAGTCTCCCTTGTTGACCGTTCCGTCCCCGAAGAAGTTGCACACCACCCGGGCTTCACCGTGCCTCTTGAACGCGAACGCCATGCCGTCCGCAATGGGAGACGATGCGCCCGACAATGGCGATGGCCGGCAGCGCGCCTACGGAAAAGTCTCCGACGTGGAGTGAGCCTCCGCGGCCCCTGCAACACCCGGTCTCCTTTCCGAACAGCTCCGCCATGAGGCTGCGCGGGGAGACTCCTTTTGCGAGGGCCTGGCCGTGGCCGCGGTGGGTCAACGTGATGAAATCCGATGCGTTGATTGCCGAACACACGCCGACAGGAACCGCCTCCTGACCATGGGAGAGGTGGATGGTGCCCGGCATCAGGCCTTTCAGGAACAGCTGGTTCACGGCCAGCTCGAATGAGCGGATAAGAAGCATGCCGCGAAAAGCGCGTTCCAGAAGGGCCGGCTCGTAGGCGCTTACCGTTGTCCGGCCGAATGGCCAGGGTTGGACGATTCTCATGGTGGTTCCTTTCCCGGGGAGGGATCCTCCTGAGACATTTCGTAGAGGGCATGATAGGAAGGCGCGAGGGAGACCGCGCATTCCCGAAAGACGGTGAAATAGCGATCATAGACCGCGGCATCCCGAGGATCAGGAGAAATGGTCGGGCTGGCCTGCGTTCCCAGCATTGCCGCAGCGCGCCAGTCCGGAGAACGCCGGCGCCCAGGCCTGCGAGCTTGGCCGCTCCAACAGCGGCATCATCCAGGGGAGGCTTTCTGAGCGTTGCGCATAGCACGCTGGCAACGATGGAAGCCCAGAATGGGCTCCTGCTGCCGCCACCCAGGAGGAACAGGGACTTCGGCTCCAGGCCCATTCCTTTCACCGTCTCCATGCAGTCCCGCAGCGTGAAGGCGACCCCCTCCAGGACTGCCCGTGCAAGGTCCGCCGGCCCGTGACGGACGCTGAGGCCGATGAAGGCCCCGCGGAGCCGGGGATCCCAGTACGGAGTCCTTTCCCCCATCAGGTAGGGATGGAAGATCAACCCGTTCGCCCCGGCGGGAGCCGAAGCGGCAAGGGACACCACCCGATCGAAGCTCATTTCTCCGCCGCCGAGCAGTTTCGACCTGAGCCACCGCAGCGCTGCCGTGCCGTTTGATGTCACGGCGACGGTAAACCCCAGTTTGTCGAGGAGATACGGGTACGTCAGGGTGCGCGCGGATGGCGTAAGACCGCGCGTCACGACGTTGAAGCACCCCGAGGTTCCGATCTTGACAATGCAGTCTCCTGGATCTACTGCACCGACGCCGAACGCCTCAACGGCCGAATCCCCGCCCCCTACCGCAACGAAGACATCGGGCGGGAGGTCAAGGCGCTTCGCAATCTCCGGCCGCAGCCTGCCCGCGTCCCCGTGCGACGGCAGTATGCCCGGGAGCAGCCCGGAGTCCAGTCCGATAAGGGAGCACAGCTCCCCCGACCACCTAGCGCCGGCGAAGCTCAGCCAGTTGAGTGCCAGTTGCATCATACGGGTCCGTGACGTATTCCCCGGTGAAGCGGTATCGCACATAATCCTTTGTCACGAGGATTTTCCGAAGCCGGCTCCACGCATCCGGCTCATTGGCGCGCAGCCACGCGAGCTGGCTCAGGGTCCAGGAAGGATTGACCGGTTGCCCGGAGATGCTGAAAATCCGTTCACCCGCCTCCTCCTGGAGCCGCCGGGACTGCGGGATGCTTCGAAGGTCGGACCAGTGCATGCACGGTCGAAGGCTCGAGTCTTTTCCGTCAAGGAGCGCGACGTTGTGGGCCGGACCGACAAACGCGATCCCCGCGACATCCCCGGCGGAAAAGTCACCCGCCTTCAGGCAAAATTGAATTGCGGTGCACGCCCCCTCGAACCAGTCCTCGGGGTCCTGTTCAGCCCATCCTGGTTTCGGATAAAGGGTCTCGTACTCCGCCTTCCCCTGCGCAAGGACCTTTCCGTCCGGAGCAATGGCCGCGGCCTTTGCGCCGCTGGAACCTACGTCCACGCCGACAAGGACCGGGCGCTCATGCGCGGGGAACCGTCACTTCGCGATTCTGCTGCATGGATTTGTACGCGGCCAGGACAAGCTGCAGCGGCCTGCGCATTTTCCTGCCCGGCTGTTATCGGCTCCGTGCCCTTCCGAACGCACTCCATGAAATGCCCAACCTCCAGGTCGAAGGTGTCCACCTCCGGCACGATGATCTCGGTTTCCGCCGGTACGCCTGCCAGGAACGGTGCGCCGCCGGAGTCCCGGTAGAGGATGATCCTCCCGCCGTTGGTGCCCGCCGCCCGGATGCTGCCCTTTTCTCCTTCGATGCGAAGCGTATGCTCCTCTGTTCCCGAAGCGGTGAGCGCGTTCTTCATGAGGTAGCTTTGCACCATGATCCCGAGTGCGCCGTCGGCGAACTTCAGCATGGCTACGCTCGTATCATCCCCCTGCATATCGATGAACCGCTGCGGCGCCCTCCGGGCAAAAACGGAGGAGACCTCGCCCACGATCATACGCAACTTTTCAAAGTCATGGATCCCCCCGGACATCATCATTCCGCCCCCGGCCGCCTTCTGGCTCAGGAACCAGGGCCTCTCCTTCTTGAAGGAATCCTCCAGGTAGCAGCCGCGCGTCATCTGGACGAGAGCCGGCTTGCCTATGGCTCCCGCTTTCACGAGGTCCCGCACCCGCCGGTACAGCGGACTGAAGACCTCGTTCTCCGCCACCATGAGGATGACGCCCTCTTTTTCCGCGGCGCTTATCATCCGGTCCGCATCCGGCATGGACACTGCCAGCGGCTTTTCACACAGCACATGCTTGCCCGGCATGTGCCGCTTCAATGGCGATTTTTGCGTGCAGGTTGTGAGGCAGACAGATGTCAATTGCATCGAGGTCGGGATCCTGGAGGGCTTCCTGGTGGCGCGCGCTGATGCGGACCCCGGGCGCAAGGCCTGCCACGGCCTTTGCCCGGGCAGGGCTCACGTCCACGGCCCAGCGTACGGATGCCCCGTTCTTGATGAACGCGTTTGCATGCCGGACTCCGGCCCACCCGCACCCGAAAATGGCGACCGACATCGGCTTCTTCATCTGCGACCTCTCCTTACGAGACGGCAAGCCCGTACCACGCAACTGCGTTGTCCCGAAACAGGCGCTCGAGCTCCCAGCGCCCTGCACCGGGGAGACTGTCGATGATCGTGCTTATCGTCTGCTCGTAGGTTGAGGCCATCAGGCAGATGGGCCAGCCGCTGCCCCACATGACCCGTTCATAACCGAGGGCCCGAATGACGTGGGAAACGTAAGGTTGCAGGTCCGCCTGGCGCCATGAGGACCAGTCCGCCTGCGTGATCAGCTCGGAAAGCTTGCAGCATACGTTGCGCGCACCCTGGAGCATGTCCAGCGCTGCCGCCCACTCCTCGAATCCCCCGGACTTGATGGGCGGCTTGCCGCAGTGCTCCAGGACAATGGAAAGCCCGGGAAACTTCTGCGCAACGCCCGCCACGGTGTGCAGCTGGTGGCAGCGGCAGAGAAGGTCATAGCAGAGACCGGATTCCTCCACCGCTTCCAGTCCCCGAAGCACCTCGGGGCGCAGGAACCACCGTGCCTCCATGTCTTCCGCCCGCTGATGCCTGACCGCGCGGATCGCGGGTGACCTGCTGTAGCTGAGAAGCGTCTCTTTTATGGAGGGATCCGTAAGGTCGATGGATGCCACGACGCCGCGGATGAAAAGAAAACTGCCGGGCGAGGTCCACCAGGTACTCCGGATTCCTCCGGGGAGGGATGGGCCTGAACGGCCACCGAGCAGGAGACCCCTGTCTTTGCCATTTCCTCATGGAGGTGTTCCGGGGAGAAATCCCTGTGCAAGCCGTCGGGGACGCCTTCCATCCAGTAGTAGTCGAAACGACGCGGGGTTACGAAATGCTGATGGCTGTCAATGATCGGGAAGCTCAGCCGTGTCATCCCGGGTGACCTTGCAGCTCCCGAATGGCTTTTTCCGCGTCTTCAGGCTTCAGGATGCTCGCGTGGCGGTAGTTGCTGTTGTTCTCAACGAAGGACACGCCCCTGCCCTTGATTGTCCGCGCTATCGCTACGGAGGGCCTGCCCATGGTCGAGCCTGGCGGCATCGAAGTAGCCGGCCAGGTCAGTGAAGTCATGGCCGTCGATCTCCTGCACGTTCCAGCCGAAGCTGCGCCACTTGTCGCCAAGGGGTTCGAGGCCCATCACCGCGTCGGTTGTTCCGTCCACCTGCGCGTTGTTGCGGTCAATGAGCACGCACAGGTTGTCCACCCGGAAATGCGCCGCGGCCAGGGCGGCTTCCCAGACCTGGCCCTCGTCCTGCTCGCCGTCGCTCATGAGAACGTACACCCTGGACTGCCGGCCCTTCATGCGCGCGCCCATGGCGCGTCCGACAGCCTGGGAGAGGCCGATTCCAAGGGATCCAGTGGTCGCATCGATGCCCGTAGTCCGGCCGAAGGGGTGGCCTTGCAGGGGAGAGCCGATCCTTCGAAGGTTCATCATGGTGGTCTCGTCTATTACCCCGGCCTCGAACAACGCGCCGTAGAGCACCGGGGACGCGTGCCCCTTGGACAGGATGAACCTGTCACGGTCCGCGGCGGCCATGTCGGACGGGTCGTAGCGAAGCTCGCGAAAGAACAGCGCTGCCACGATGTCGGCAGCGGAAAAAGCCGAGGTGACATGGCCGCTTCCGGCCGCGGTTGTCATGCGGACAATGGAGATCCGAATGTTGCGGGCGCGCAACGCCAACTGCGACGGCTCTGTTTCATTCCAGGGATTGCGCATGGCAGTCATGAAACCGCCGCCCTTCTGCCGGGCGGAAGCTTGCGCTTTATGCAGCGCAGGACAGCGTTGACAACGTCCTTCGCGGCCAGTCCGTACTTTGCGCGAAGCTCCTCCGCCTCCCCGCTTTCGGCGAACGTGTCCGCCACGGCAACCTGCTCCAGGGGCGCGGGAGCGCGCAGGCAAAGGACTTCCGCCACCGCGGACCCGAGGCCCCCGTGCCTGTTGTGATCTTCCACGGCAACGACAGCTCCGGTCTGCACCGATGCAGACACGATTGCCTCTGCATCGACGGGCTTGATGGATACCATGCTGATCACGCGACACTGAAGCCCGGATTTCTCCAGCATCCCGGCGGCCTCCAGGGAGACGGCAACCATCCCACCCTCCGCGATGATCGTTGCATCCGTTCCCTCTCTTAAGAGAAGGCTCTCACCGATTCTGAAGCTCGCGCCACTTTCCGTCAGGGCAGGCATGGCGCTTCTTTCCAGACGGACATACACGGGGCCGTCATGCCTGAGGGCGGCGCGGACCACCGGCAGTACCTGGTTGGCATCCGTGGGAGCAAGGACCGTCATGCCGGGCACCGCCCGCATGAGGGCGATGTCTTCGATGCATTGGTGGGTCACGCCATCCGGACCGACGTTGATTCCGGCATGGGAGGCGACGATGGTCACGTGCAGGCGCGGATAGGCAATGCTGTTGCGCATTGGCTCCCAGGCCTTGCCGCCCACGAACATCGCAAAGCCGGCAACGAGCGGGCGCCAGCCCTCCAGGCACAACCCCGCGGCAAGGGCCAGGGTGTTCATCTCCGAGACCCCTGTGCAGAGAAACCTGTCCGGGAAGGCGTCCCTGAACTTCGCTGCACCCGTGGAGCGCGACGTGTCAGGGGAGAGAACAATCAAGTCCGGGAACTCCTGGCCGAGGATGGGGAAAGCATCACCAAGAGCTGTTCTTTGATCGAGCACCTTCTCGACCTCCCTTCGATCAACCGAAGCCTGCCATGGTGAGAACGGTCGAGCTGTTCCTGGAGTTGCGCACGTCGAGACGGAAGAGATCTCCGCGATAGGTGCCTCTCGTGTATCTGCAGGGGAGGTTTCGTTCGTCGTAGACAACGCCTTCCAGCTCCATCATGGGACTGCCCGGCGCAACGTTCAACAGGTCGGCGTCAGCCACCGAGGCCGGGACCGCGCGAAGAGAATCCTGGGAATACGCCATGGTGGTTTCACCGATCCTTTCCGCCGCCTCGAGAATTGACTCCAGGGTCAAGTCGATCTCCAGCATGCTTGCGTAGATGCGGGCGGAGAAGTAGGACGCGTGGATTGCCGCCGGAATCCCGTCAACAACGCGCAGCCGCCTGACGATCACGACTTCCGCGTCCGTTTCCAGGCGCAGCTTTTCAGCCACTACTACGGTGGCTGGAATGATGCCCTGGTCCAGGATCCGCGTTTCCACGGAAAACCCTTTTGTCTGGAGGCTCCTGCTGAAGCTCATCATCGTGGAGAAACCATACGGAAGATCATGGTCGGAGACGAACGTTCCCTTGCCCGGGCTGCGGAAAAGCATGTTCTTGGCAACGAGCTGTTCTATCGCCTGGCGCGCGGTGACGCGGCTCACCTCGTATTTGGCCGCGATCTCGTTCTCAGACATGACTTTTTCACCAGACTTCCATTCGCCGGACACGATTTTCTGTTCCAAGAGTGTCTGGATCTGAAGATACAAAGGCTTGGCGGAGCTCTTGTTCACCATGCAAGCAGTATGGACCCCGCCGCGCCAACTTGTCAATACAAGTCCTATCAAGATAGTTCTTGACAATACATTGGGGCAGGCTTACACTCTCACGCTGTGATCGGGCCCGCAGTGAAGGTGAAAGGATGAGACAAGAGCCGGGAAGCCTGCCACGGCTCCGCATCAGGAAGATCAGCAAGAGTTACGTGGGGATCCGCGCGCTTCGGGAAATCGATTTCGATATTGCCGCCGGAGAGATCCACGCCCTTGTTGGTGAGAACGGCGCGGGCAAATCCACTCTTGTCAAGGTGATCACGGGGGTCGAGCCAGCGGACTCCGGCCAACTCCTGCTGGACGGCGTGGAATGCAGGTTCCATGATCCCATGGAGGCGCGGGCAAACGGCGTCCTGGCAGTCTACCAGGATCCCAAGCTCTTCCCCAACCTGGACATAGCAGAAAACGTCTTCATGGGCGTCCACCCTCGGACCCGAGCCGGGTTCATCGACAGGAAGCTGATGTACCGCAGGACCAGAGAAGTCCTCGAGCGCCTCGGTGCTGACCTGGATCCAAAGACAATGGTCGTCTCGCTATCCATCGGACAGATGCTCTTCGTGGAGTTCGCCCGCGCCATGTTCGAAGCCCAGGAGAAGCTGCTTCTCCTGGACGAACCCACCGCCTCGCTTTCTCCGAACGAGGCGAACCAGCTCTTCGACATCGTCAGGAAGTTGAAAGACGGGGGAGCTTCCATCCTGTTCATCTCTCACCGGATAGAAGAGCTTTCCGGTTTTGCGGACCGGATCACCATCCTGCGCGACGGGTCTCACGTGGTGACGCAGGACATGGCGGACATGACGCAGGAGAAGATTGTCCAGCACATGGTTGGCAGGTCGCTGAACGACCTCTTCGCGGAAAAGAATACTGCTGCGGGGAACCAAGAGAGCGCAGGTGACGTCTCCGAGCCGGTGCTTCGCGTGGAAGGCCTCAATGCGGAAGGTGAGTTCTCCGACATTTCCTTTTTCATCAGGCCCGGAGAGATCCTCGGAATGGCGGGTCTCGTTGGCTCGGGGAGGACGGAGATTGCAAAGGCGATATTCGGCGCTCTTCCCATTTCCAGCGGAAAAGTATGGATCAGGGGCAGACACGTAAAGGTCAGGGACCCGTCCCAGATGATCGATGAAGGGATCGTCTATGTCCCCGAAGACCGGGAAGTGGAGGGGTTGATCGCTGACCTCTCCGTGGTGGACAACATGCTGCTGCCGGCAGTCTTGAAGTACGCGCGGGCCGGCTTCGTGGATACAAAAAAGGAAGCTGAGATTTTCACGCGGTATTCCGAGCGCTTCCAGATCAAGACACCCGGCCCGCAGGTGAAGATCTCTTCCCTCTCCGGCGGCAACAGGCAGAAGGTTGTTCTTTCCAAGTGGATGGCCATGAGCCCGAAGGTCTTCATCTTCGATGAGCCCACCCACGGGATAGACGTCGGCTCCAAGGCGCAGGTGCATGCCGTGATCCGGGAGCTGGCACGCCAGGGGCTGGGCATCCTCCTGATCTCCTCAGACCTCCCGGAGATCCTGGAGATGAGCGACCGGGTGCTCGTGATCTCTGACGGGACGCTCGCCGCGGACTTTCCCCGCACCGAGGCCACGCAGGAGAAGATCATGGCCGCCGCGGTGAGCGGCGGGAAGGCGCGGGTCCAGGCATGAACGGCACTGTCCTCGGGGAGACAAGCATGGAAACGGCCGTTGCCCCGATGAACCGGCAGTGGAGCGTGGTCATCCTCAAGAACAGGGTCCTCGGGGTCCTGCTCTTCGAAGTGTTGATCGTCATCGTGTTCTCCGTTGTGGCGGGAAAGTTCTTCACGCTTTCCAACCTGAACACGATCTTCCTCAACGCCTGCATCATGGCCATCCTCGCCTCCGCGGAGGGCGTGGTCATCATCACGCGCAACTACGACGTTTCGATTGCCTCCATGCTCGCGCTTTCCGCCTACGTCGGCTTCGACATCATCAAAAGGTTCCCCGAGGTCGGACCGCTCCTGGTCGCAGTGCCCGTCGGCATCGGGCTCGTCTGCGGCCTGCTGAACGGTCTCATGGTTGCCTATGGCAGGGTTTCCTCGATTTTCGTGACCCTCGGCGGCCTTTCCATCTACCGGGGGATCGCGACGGTTTATGCACATGGACAGCAGATAGAGCCGAAGGACATTCCGACGTGGGTCAGCCAGAGTGTCACGGGGAATCTCCTCCCGGGTATTTCCAACCTGGCGCTCATCGCCATAGCCGTCGTTGCCCTCGTATCGGTCTACCTGCGGTACACGCGGATCGGGCGGCAGATCTACGCTATCGGTTCCAACCCCGGCGCCGCGACATTCTACGGGCTGAAAGTGCCGCGGGTAATCCTCGGCGCCTACGTGTTGTGCGGCGCCCTCACCGGCTTGTCCGGATTCCTCTTTGCCGCGCGCTCCTCGTACGTGGTGCCATGGTTCGCGCAGGGGCTGGAGATCAGCGTCATAGGCGCGGTCGTGGTGGGCGGCGTGAGCGTGCTCGGGGGGTCGGGAAACGTCGTGGGGGCTTCCTTTGGCGCCCTCGTGCTCGCAACGCTGGACAACGGCCTGATCCTCGTGAAAGCGGATGAGGTCATCCGCGAGCTCATCTACGGTTTTGCGATCGTGGGCGCCTGCATCCTGGACGCAACGGTGCTGCGGCAGGTGGGAATCCTTCTGAAATCAAAGCGGCGCAGAGGACTGAAGGGATGACAAGGAGCTACCGCTTCCAGGCTTTTCTGCGCACGTACAACTGGGAATGCACGTTGTTCGGGTTTCTTGTCGTTGCCGTCGTGACCGCAAGCCTCCTTTCCCCCCTGTACCTGAACGCGTACCAGATCCTCTATTCCCTGCAGCAGTCCATGGCCATCACGGGCACAATGGCAATCGGCTTCATGCTGATCATCCTTGTCGGAGAGATCGACATCTCCCTGCCGGCCCTCGCGGCCGTTGCAACGGTTAGCTTTGCCCGGCTTTCCCAGCTGGGGATGCCCTTCTGGGCCGCGCTCATCATCGTGCTTTCCTGTACGATCCTGGCAGGCCTGTTCAACGGCCTCCTCGTTGTGAGTTTTTCCCTTCCCTCCATGGCGGTGACCCTCGGAATGATGGGAGTCTATCGCGCCATTGCCCTGTGGATCGGCGGCCACGAGGGGTTCGGGGCGGATGCGTTCCACAAGCCGTATATCTGGATCGGGTCCCAGTCCCTGTTTGGCAGCCTCCCGGTCTCCATTCTGCTCCTCGCTGTCCTCTTTGCAGCCGCGTTCCTGCTCGTCCACAAGTCCGTCTATGGACGGCTTCTCTACGCCACGGGCAACAACCGCAAGGCCACCTACCTTTCCGGACATGACGTCAACCTCATCATCGTCAGCACGTATGGCATTGCCGGCTTCATGGCCGGAGTCGCGGCCCTGATTTTCATCGGCCAGTACGAATCCGCAAGATCGGACAACCTCAACGAGGTGCTGCTGTTCGTCGTTGCCTGCATCGCCCTGGGAGGATTCAGCCTGTCAGGCGGAAAAGGCAACGTGCTGGGGCTGGTCTTTTCCATTCTCCTCCTTGGCACTATCCAGAACGGAATGGGCCTGGCGAACGTGAACGGCCCCGTCCAGACGCTCGTGATCGGACTGATCCTGACCGTCTCAATCATCCTGCCGGTCGTGATCGGAAAAATCTCTGTGCTTCGATCGTACCTAGGGGATCTTGCGGGCAGGAAGCCCGCACGTCACAACCAAATCTGACACCTGCAGGTCAGGTAAAGGAGAGGAGTGGGTATGCGCAAGGCTCGGTTTTTCATCCCTCTGCTCGTGCTCGTGACCGTCACAAGCATTCCGCTGTTTGCCGGCGGAAGCAAGGAGGCGGGAGGCACGGCGCAGGGAAAAGAGACTCTGTACTATGTTCCCAAGTTCACGGGGTTCATCTTCTTCCAGCTCGCCGAGCAGGGAGCGAAGAAAGCATGTGACGAGCTGGGCGTCAACATGGTCACCCTGGGCACCGCCCAGAACGACGTCCAGGGATACGTCCAGATCCTCCAGAACCTCATTCCCCAGAAACCGCAGATCATGGTTACCACATCATCTGACGCCAATGCCCCCGTGCCCGCCCTCAAGAAGATGAGGGCCAACGGCGCGGTGATCGTCACCTTCGATTCCGATGTCGGAGCCGAGGGACGCGACCTGTACGTCAATATCGCGCCGTATGACATCCAGGCGCGGGCCATCCTGGAAAGCGCGCTGTACAACAACCCCAGCGGCGGCAAAGTCATCTGGTTGGGCTCCCTCTCCGAACATCACCACGTTCAATGAGGTGAAGAAGGCCATTGACAACCTGATTGCAACCGATCCGCGGTACAAGTCCCTCCAGGTCATCGATACCTTGTACATGCAGGATGACCCGGACAAGTCCTACTCCGTGGGGACCTCCGCCATGCAGGCACACCCGGACCTCGCCGGGCTTCATTACCAGCTCCGGGCATGGCCAACCCCGCCATCAACAAGGCCATCGATGACACCGGACGCGTTGGCAAAGTGTACTGCACGGGCGCCGCGCTTCCCTCCACCATGCAGACGTTCCTGGAGAACGGAACCAGCAAGCAGTTCATGCTCTGGTCCCCGTACTGGTTCGGCTACATGGCAGCCTACATCGCCATCGAGGCCAAGCGAGGCGTGGTCAAGATCGCGGACGGCGCGACCTGGACATACCGAATATCGGAAAGCGAAAAGTCTACAACACCCCGGAGGGACTGGTCACCGACCTGAACATGATGGTCTACTTCCGCAAGGGCCACGAGACGTTCGACGACTCAATCCCGATGGGATCAGCAACGCCATAGCCTAGCCGAGGCAGAGCCGCTCTGGCCTCTCTTTGAACAGGGGAAGCGTCTACGAGCCGGCTGGCGCAGGCGTGAGCCACTGACCCAGATCCTCCGGTGTCCTGTTGAACCGGTCGAGGTCGACATGGCCAGCGATGCCGTTCACACTACCGTGTGTGTCATACTGCCAGAAAGTCCAGGCAGACCAGCCCTTCAGGATTTCTGGCTTCGCCGCTGGGTAGCTGGATACCCATGGCAAATAGTTGCTCGCCCAGTCAGGCGCTGTCGTGCGTGCGATCTTGGACTTCCAGCCCGCGGCACGGACGGCTTTCCAGCCAATATTGCCTTCATGGTGGGAAACGTCGATTGCAGCCTTGCGCTACTGGATACGGTGTGCAGCCGTGCAGCCTCTAAGCCCGCCCTCGAGTTGTAGCAGTCCATCGAGCTGCCGCGGGCGCCTCTTGTCGAGTTCGCGATTTTCGTTCGACTATTCGATGCAGTGGCTTCTACGAGCGGGTTTCGATGCTAATCCACCTTCGATGAACTGAAGGAGCATCCAGACCGGGAGGGATAGTGGAAGATTCCGCGGGATGTTCGCTCAAGTCAACAAGCAGTTCCCAGCGTTGGACAAATGGATGCGACAACACGGAATTACGCCTGCCGGACGGCGCTTTCTGCGCTATCACGTGATCGACATGGCAGGCGAGATGGATATCGAGGTGGGCGCACCGGTGGCGACGCCACTGCCAGGTGATGATCGGGTGAGACCGGGCCTTCTCCCCGCCGGGCGCTACGCCAGCCTTATTTACATCGGCCTTGGTCTTGCGGCGAACAAGGCGCTGCAGGAATGGATTCATGCGAACAACCTGCAGCTGGATAGATGGACCGATCCCAAAGGGGATGCCTTTGGTTGCCGCTATGAGGCGTACCTGACCGATCCCAAGGTCGAGCCGCGCAAGAAGCAATGGGAGATCGAGCTCGCGATGAAACTGGGGGACAAACAACCCTGACAACCGAGAGGAACGATCGCTTCGATCACGCGCTCATGACACTGCATCACCACGGGAGCTTTCCGAGTTTTGCGTGCGTGAACGTACCCGTCGGGCCGTCCGGGCCGAGCAGCGCAACGCGCACCGCCTCGGCGGCGCCCTCCTCGACAGTCTCCGTGCCCGCATAGGCGTTGAGGTTCGTCTTGGTGAAGCCCGGGGAGACGGCGTTGACCTTGATCCCGGTGGACTCCAGCTCGATCGCCATGGCGAGCGTCATAGCGTTGAGAGCCGTCTTGGACGCAGGGTAGACGGGGCCGAAGTTCGAGCGCTGGGCGTAGGCCGGGTCCGAGTTCATCGTCAGCGAGCCAACGCCGCTCGACACGTTGACGATGCGGGCTGCCGGCGCCTCGCGCAGGAGCGGCAGCATCGCCTGGTAAACGGCGAGAGAGGCCGAACACATTGGTCTCCCACACCGCGCGCACTTCATCCAGGGACACGTTGCTCGGGCGGGTCAACTTGGCGTACTCCGCGATGGACATGCCGGGCGCCTTGCTGGTATTCGAGATAGCCGCGTTGTTGACGAGCACGTCGAGGCGGCCAAGCTCCTTGCGGATGCGCTCCGCGGCGGCGGTAATCGAAGCCTGATCCGTCACGTCGAGCTGGAGCGCGCGTGCGTCCAGCCCAACCTCCCTGGCCGCAGCCTCGCCGCGCTCGAGATTGCGCGACCCGACCAGCACAGTGAAGCCGTGCGCCACGAGCTCCTTTGCGATCTGAAGACCGATTCCCTGGTTTGCACCGGTGACCAGGGCGACGGGTTTGTTCTGCATGCTAATCTCCTATGTTCCGTAGGTTCAGGAAGCGGCTCGCTCGTTGATCGGACGTCGGCGCAGGCCGGCGTTGGTCAGCTCCGGCGGTACGTAGGCCGCCGCGTCAATCCCGACGTCGGTTCCGGGCGGAACGATCTTGTCGATCTGGTCCAGGACATCGTCATCAAGTGCGACCCCGACGCTTGCGAGCAGATCGTCGAGCTGTTCCGTCGTGCGCGGGCCGATGATCGCCGACGTCACACCGGGATGAGCCATCACGAAACCCAACGCCAGATGCGTCATCGGCATCCCCGCCTCTGCAGCGACGGAAATGAGTTGCTCGACCGCATCCAGTCGGCGTTCGTCGCTCATCTGCTTGCGGAGGACCTTGACGCGCAGGCTGTCGGGCAACGGCTGGCCCTTGCGGTACCGGCCGGTGAGCATGCCCTTGGCCAGGGGGCTCCAGACCATCACGCCCATCCCGTACCGCTGGCAAACCGGCAGCACCTCGCGTTCGATGCCGCGGCTCAGGATCGAGTAGGGCGGCTGCTCGACGCGGAACCGTGCCAACCCGCGCCGTTCCGCGACCCACTGCGCTTCCACGATCTCCGACGCAGGGAACGTCGACGATCCAATCGCGCGCACCTTGCCAGAGCGCATCAGATCAGTCAGGGCGGAGAGGGTTTCCTCGATATCGGTATCCGGTGACGGACGGTGAATCAGGTAGAGATCGATGTGGTCGGTCTGCAGGCGGCGCAGCGATGCTTCCACTTCGCGGATCAGCCAGCGTCGCGAATTGCCCTGCTGGTTCGGGTCATCGCCCATGGGGTTGTTCACCTTGGTGGCAAGCACGATGGTGTCGCGCCGGCCCTTGAGAGCCTTGCCGACGATTTCCTCCGACTCCCCCTGACTGTACCTGTCAGCGGTATCGATGAAGTTGATCCCTGCATCCAAAGCCTTGTGGATAATCCTGATCGAGTCGTCATGGTCGGGATTGCCGCCAACGGCACCGAACATCATTGCCCCCAGGCAATACGGGCTGACCTTGATACCGGTTCTTCCAAGCGTGCGATACTTCATGGTACTCTCCCTTTGTTCGGAACAACGTTCCGATTGTGTTATACACAATACGGAACAATGTTCCACTTGTCAAGTGGAGGCGTGATGAGCGACAAACAGGAAGACCAGGGGGAGCGCTTGGAGCCTCGGGGCCACAAAGATGGGCGAGTGCGCATCGACGCACAGCGCAACATCGACGCATTGCTCGAGGCGGCCATCAAGGTGTTCGCGACCTCTGGTGTGGACGCTCCAGTACGAGAGATCGTCGAGAAGGCCGGGGTCGGCATCGGGACCTTCTATCGCCACTTTCCGCAGCGCTCCGACCTCGTCGCGGCCGTCTTCCGTCACGAAATCGATGCCTGCGCAGACGCCGCACCGATCCTGGCTGCCGAGCACAAGCCCGGCGAGGCACTGGCGAAATGGATGCAGCGATACGCGGCCTTTATTGGAACCAAACGCGGGCTGGCCTCCGCCCTGCACTCAGGAAACCCAGCCTTCGACCACTTGCCCGCGTACTTCTACCAGCGACTCCAACCTGCACTTCAGAAACTTCTTGCCTCCGCGGTGGCCGCTGGTGAAGTCCGCACCGATTTCGCCGCCGAGGATCTTCTGGATGCGGTGGCAAGCTTGTGCATGAGAGCTTACGATCGCGGACCTGACCACGCTCGGCGTATGGTCGCTTTGCTCGTTGATGGGCTGCGATACGGCAAGGGCCGATCGGAAGACATATCTACTTTGTAGCATCGTTGGCGAATCAGTGCGCCACGACTTTCGCCGGCTGGAGCGCTGGGGGGTCGTGTACTACGGCTGTTGCGAGCCGCTGGACAGGAAGATCCCGCTCCTGCGCCGCATTCCCAACCTCCGCAAGTTCTCCATGAGCCCGTGGAACAACTTCGCGAAGGTCATCGACGAGGTCCAGTCCACAACCGCTCGGGCTTATAGCACACGGTCGAGATGTCCTTCATGATGACCTCCGGGTGGCTTACGCCCTGTGCCCGTGGGCTCGGCTTGAAGCTGAGGACATAGTCTCCCGTGCAGGAGAGCGCGTGAGCGCCGGCTCCGACTATTGTCAAAGCAGTCCGCAGGCCGTCAGGGTGCACGAGCTAACTCGCGACGTTTGCGCTGCATCACTTCTTCATCGGAGTAGTCCAGGTCGTAATTCCAAATGCCGTCATCTGACTTGTACGCACGAATGTCAAAACTGCACACTAACTCGAGTTTCGAACCTTCTGTTCTGACGCGTCGTGCCAGCCTCCTCGCAGAGTCGCATAGCTCTGCTTCGCGACCGTCTGCGAGCTTGACGAGCGTGCCCTTTCTCAGGCCATAGGTTTTCATCGAGCAAGTCCTGTCCAGGGCTCGGCAGATCGAACGCCTTTCGTCCGACGCTACACGCCGAGAACCGCCTCTTGCAGGGCCATACGCGGAGCCTCCATCTTGGGAGCCACAACAACGATGGACACAGGAGTATCGTCCTCAGCAACCGGAACGAAGTGCGCTTTCCCCTCCGGGATTGTGATCCGCGTTCCGGCTGGGATACGTACAATCTGCAGGCTCGCGTGGTCCGGCTTGCCACCCTTCATGTCCGCAAAGAGCATGATTGCCGTGCCCTCCAGAAAATAGAACATCTCCGCGTCCACATGAGTCTCGACCTGGGAAAAGCACGGAACGCTCTTCCATGTCTTGAGGGTTCCGCCGCTGATGTCTCGAGTCTTGAAAGTGGCGGTGAGCGGCGCGGCCGTCCATTGGAAGTACGCCTCGCCATACGGCCTGTCACCAGGCATCGCAACCGAAAGCCCGGGGACCAGCCCGGGCTTCAGATCCTGAATTCGAATTTCCTTCATGCTGCCTCCGAAAGTGCCTTTCAGTCGACGAACTCAATCGCCTGGAACGGCGGGAAACCCGTCCGAAGCGATGGCTCCTCCATCCACGGGGATGACCGTGCCATTCACGAAGTCCGACGCATCCGAGGAAAGGAAGACTGCGATCCCGAACAGGTCTTCCCGGTCCCCTGCCCTTCCCGCGGGAACTCGTGCCCGTATCTGCTCGTAGAAGTCCTTGTGGCTCAACGCTGGAGCGGTGAGGTCGGTCCAGCACCACGTCGGGGCGATGGCGTTCACGCAAATGCCCCGCGCAGCCCACTCGCACGCCATGGACTTTGTCATCAGGTTGACGGCCGCCTTGCTGGCGGCGTACGCGGGGTCGCCCGGCCTTCCGGCAAAGCCCTGCAAAGAAGATATGTTGATTATCTTCCCCTTTCCCTGCTTCAGCATCTGTTTTGCGGCTTCCCTGGCGCACAAGAATGTCCCCTTCACGTTGATGTCCATGATGGTTTCCCAGACATCAAGGGGAAACTCAGTGATTGGCCTGACATCCGCGTAGCCCGCGCTGTTGACCAGGATGTCCAAGCGTCCAAACTCTCCCACCACCTTGGCCACCATTTTTTCAACCTGGGCCGGATCGCGCACTTCGACTTGCACCGCAACGGAGCGACGGCCCATGGAAACGATCTTATCGACCGCCTGCTGGTTGTGCCCCTGCGTCTTTCCTGCCACGGCTACATCGGCACCGGCTCCCGCGAGGGCAAGGGCAATCGCCTCACCCAGCCCCTTTGCGCCGCCCGTCACGACTGCCACTTTCCCCTTCAGGTCAAACAGGGAAGCAACCCTTCGAGCCTTTCCAACGAGATCATTGTCTCTCATATCCCTGGCCCCTATTTCGGTGTCTGCTTCTTCTTATAGATCGCCATCTGTTCGGCAAAAAGGTCCGTTGTCGCATAACCGCTCTCAAAGGGCATGGATGCACCGCTATACACCCATATGAACTCCACAGGCTCGTCAAACGGATTTCGAAGCCAATGAATCTCGCCGACTTTTGCAAACTGCGTGTCGCCGGGAGTGAAGAGGTATTCCTCTTTCCCACTGCCAACCACGCATTTTCCACTCAGACAGAAAATGAACTCCTCCGCATGGAAATGGCAGTGTGGCTCGTGATATGCGCCCGGGTTGTAGACCGACCTCCCCATGACTGTCCTCGTTGATCCCGCTTTCTCCCGAGTGATGATCTGCTCCGTCTCCACATTTCCGTAGATGCCCGGCCACCCTCCCTGGGGATCCGGCTCTACCTCGCGCCAGTTGATGGTTCCCGCCGGAAACTTGTACGATGCCCGCTGCAACTTCCCGTTTTTCTGCACCATTGCTTTCTCCTCCTTGCTACTCGATTGAAATAGAGGGTGAACGTCCCATGGACTGTTCGCCCACCTTAGTGCCGATTTTCATCCTTCCTTCGCTCCTTCTGGAGTAGAAACATCCTTGCGCCGACCAGATTCGTCTCGTCGGCCGGAATCGCGCCGATAAGCACCCTCGATTCCGCGAATTGGACCAGATCTTGACTCCTGACAAAAGGGATCCCGGATGCCCTTAGCTCGGCTCTGAGAAAATCCACCAGCACACTGCCGACCCCCAGGGCAAATCCGCCCACGAGGATAACTGTCATGCCGGGATGAGAGGTAAAGACGTTGCGAAGCAGCACCGAGAGTGGCCTCGCGGCTCCTCGAAGGACGTCAAGGAGAAACTCCTCACCAACAGCAACGCCCCAGGAAAAATCCTCCCCTGAAATAGCGCCGGGCAGGGTTCCGCGCTCTTTGAATAACCTGCAGGCACGGTAGTCTGCGGCATACCTCGGATCCATCGCCCGACGATTGGCGGTGCTTACGATTGCGCTACCGCTTGTTTGCCGCTCGACGCATCCTCTTCCTCCGCAATTGCATGGCTCGTTGCAGGACGGATCCACCTGATGGTGTCCCAGGTCCGCCAGCGAATCGGGAAATGTGATCTCTCCAGAGGGCAGCCGCCGACAAGGAGCCCCACCGGTCCCCGTCCCGAGGATAAGCGCCAGCACCTCGTCACGGTCTGAGGCAGCGCCTGTGGGTCCCATCTCCGCCATTGCTGCCGCCACGGCATCCTTGATGACGTAGGCCCGGACTTCCCGTCCCGTCTTGACGCGCACTCCTTCCTCAACCATGTCTGAAAGCGGAATGTCTAAATCGTTCGGGAGGACGTTTGTGTACTTCCTCACGACCCGGTTGTCGAAAGAGATAGGACCGGCAACGGAGAGCACAAACGTCTTTTGCCGCAGGCCACGAGTGACAATCCTGTCCACAATGAGATCGCACAGTTCACGGCGCGTCGCGATCTGCTGCGCAATCTTCTCCGTGCAGCAGCGCGCAGAGTCCATCCTTCCCTGATGGTCAACGAGGCCATGACGTACGCACGTACCTCCGAGATCGAGAACAAAGCGCTCACCCTGCCACGGGTCGGCGGGTGACTCGGAGGCGAAAGGCACGCTGGAGGCGCGCTGTATCATTCCGGTCACACGCGCCTTTCGTAACTGGCGGCAAGGAGCTCTTTCATCTCCTGCAGCGTCGCCACGCGCGGGTTATTCTTGTAATCGGGAAGAACCTGCCCATCTTCGGCGATGCACGTGAGATCATTCGGCGATACTCCGAGGGCCTTCAGGTTGACCCACATGCCGATCTCTTTGAGAAATCCATCGATCTCGTCGCAACAGCCTTCCGCCGCCGCGCTCTCGGAGACCTTTTCCAGGCCGGGGTTCAGGATCCTCCCAACCGCTGCGAACTTGCTTATTGCGCTTTGGCAGGTGTAGCGGGTGAACTCGGGATACAACGCAGCCAGGGCCTGTCCATGCGCCACCTGGGGACAGTGCCCGCCCACCTGCATTCCCAGGCCGTGGGGCAGCGTGACCCCTGCGGACGCTATTGCCATACCTCCCAGAGTGTCCGCCCAAGCCATGGCTTCTCGGGCCTCCTTATTCGACCCATCCTCCACCGCCGCCGGCAGATTCCCTACGATCAGGCGAAGGGCGTGCAATGCGAGCATTTCGACGTGAGGGTTTGTGCCATTGGAAATGAAGGCCTCAAAGTTGTGGGAAAAGGCGTCGAACCCGGTCATGGCCGTCGCAGAGGCGGGCAGAGTCAGCATAAGATCCGGGTCCACAAGAGCGGCCTTCGGGAAAATATTGGGATGCCAGAGTGCCGACTTGTCTTTGTCTTCCCCATTGGTGATTACTGCGCAGGGAGTGGTCTGGGATCCTGTGCCCGAGGTGGTGGTGACGCAGACAATGGGGAGGGTACGAGCGCTCGGAGCCTTCTTGTAGAAAAGGTAGTCCCAGCAGGTCCCCTCGTGTGACGCTTCAACCGCAATTGCTTTGGCGGCGTCCATGCTGGAGCCGCCTCCAAGGCCAAAGACCAGGTCAGCTCCTTCAGCGCGGGCTAGCCGTGATCCCGCACTGACCTGTGCGGTGGTCGGGTTGGGCCGGACCCCGTCGAATTGAATTACGGAGACTCCCGCGGCCTTCATCGACTCCATGACTCTCCGGTCAAGCTCTTCCCGCCGTGGCGAACGTGGACCGGTGACAAGGAGACATCTCTTGCCATAGCGAGCCGCCACCTGTCCGGCCTCTTTGATCCTGCCCGCCCCGAAGAGGACTTCTGTGGGTTGAGAGTAATTGAACTGCTTCAAGGAATATTCCTCCCTCAGACGCGCTTTCGCTGAGCGCTGTAGGCGGCAACCGCCCCAAGGATGATGAGACCCCGGACAATCCACTGGATAAACGTGTTGACTCCGATGAGATTGAAGATGTTGTTCAGCAGGGACACGATCAGAAAACCGGCAACGCTGCCCACAACGCTGCCGACTCCTCCGGTCAGCGCCGTCCCTCCGACCAAAACGGCAGCAATAGAGTTGAGATCATAGAGACTATAGTCCAGCCCGCCCACCTGGGGATCTCCCACCCCCATGCGGCTGATGAGGAATAGAGCAGACAGGGCAGCCATGAAACTGGAGAACAGGTACGTGAAAAGGACCACCCTCCTGGTTTGGATCCCCGAAAGCCGTGCCGAACGCTCGCTACCCCCGGTTGCAAACACATGGCGGCCTATCACCGTCTTTGCCAAAATGAATTGAGCAACGACAATGGCGATGAGCAGGAAAATGACGGCAAACGGAACCGGCCCGATCGTTCCGTTTGCAAAATAGCTCCACCATGGGGAGATGCGGCCCTTCGGCCGCTTGGTGTACATGAGCACGACGCCCTGGACGATCGAGCCCACGGCCATGGTGGCAATGAAAGGGGCAATCCTAAGCCGGTTCACAAGGAGGGAGTTGGTCAGCCCGACGGCCAACGCCATACACACAACGAGCAGAATGACGGGAATTGCCACGCCGAGCGCCGGGCTCCCCGCCATCAGCCCTGAGGCGTATACTGCCACCATGCTGATTGTCGCCCCGACGGAAAGATCTATTCCGCCACCGAGGATGACGAATGTCTGCCCAATTGCCACGAGGCCCAGGGCGACCGACTGGAGAAGAACGTTGAAAAGGTTGCGCGATCTGAGAAAATCCGGAGCGAAAAGCGCGCCAATGACGGCGATAACCGCGAGGAACAGATAGATCGTGACCGTCTCGCTGTGTTGACGAATGAAACGGATCGTCGACACCGAACCGTGCGTCTCGGGAACCCCCGCACTATTCATGCTTTTCCCCGAAAGAAGCGAGCGTCACGATTGCCTCCTCATTTACCTGCTCCCCGGAGAGCTCTCCCGCGATTCTGCCTTTATGCATGACCAGCACCCGGTCGCTCATGCCGATGATTTCCGGCAGCTCAGAAGAGATCATCAGGATAGCTGCACCTGCGTCAGCTAGATTCCTCATGAGGCGCCAGATCTCCACTTTAGAGCCAACGTCGACTCCACGCGTAGGCTCGTCAAAGATGATGAGCCGCGGCCCACAAATCAGCCACTTGGCGATGACCACCTTCTGCTGGTTACCACCGCTCAGCCGCTCCACCTCCTGCGAAAGCGAGGGTGTTATCACGTTGAGGGCCTTCACAGTCTTTGAGATTGCGGCACGTTCAGCGCCACGCGCTATGAAGCCGAGGCTTTGACGTTTTCCCAGGCTGGCCAGAGCGCTGTTGTGCGCGACCGAAAGGCCCATCACCAGGCCTTCCTCCTTGCGGCTCTCGGGCAGGTAGCCCACGCCCCGACGTATAACGGAAGACGGCCGGCGAGGGCGTACTGGTTTTCCATCGATCAAGATACTTCCGGACTCGTAACGGCGAACGCCGAATACCGTCTGCGCGAGCTCAGTTCTGCCCGAGCCCATGAGACCGGACAGCCCCACGATTTCCCGGCACCGGACGCTCAAGGTGATGTCGTGCAGGACCGGGGCAGAGCTCATGCGGTCGATGCGTAGCGTCTCTGGACCTGCCGAAACGCCTCGAGGGGGAAACTGCTCGGTGAAGGTGCTGCTGCCGATCATGAGGCGCACAAGCGTGGTGCGGTCGATGTCTCCGATAGCGCGAGACTCCACCACCATGCCGTCTCGAAAGATAGTGACCCAGTCGGCAATTTGGAACACCTCTGCAAGTCGGTGCGAAATGTAGATAACCACTACTCCATGGGCCTTCAACGCGGAGATGACCTCGAAGAGCCGTTCCAGCTCTGCCGTCCCCAGGGTGGCCGACGGCTCGTCCATGATCACTACCCGGGCGTTCAAGGACAACGCCTTCGCGATTTCCACCATCTGCTGCTGCGCAATGCTCAGCCGGCCCACTCTCTCCGATGGATCAATTGACACCCCGAGACGAGCCAGCACCTCGCGCGCACCGCGGATCTGTTGGCGAGAGTCCAGCAGGCCGAATCTACCGCGCACCTCACGCCCCATGAATACGTTAGCAGCCACGCTGAGATGTGGCAGGAGGTTCAGCTCTTGATGGATAATGCTGAGGCCTGCTCGCTGTGCTTCGTTCGGTCCGGCGAACCGGACCTTGCGGCCGTCCAGCAATATTTCCCCACTATCGGGCTGGTAAACGCCAGAGAGAATATTCATCAGCGTAGATTTCCCGGCGCCATTCTGGCCAACGACGGTGTGCACCTCACCGCCGCGGCATCGAAGCGTGACATCCCGAAGTGCGCGCACCCCACCAAAGGACTTTGAGATGTGATGCATCTCAACGACGTATCCGCTCATGCTGCTCCCAGCCGTCTTCGAAGCGGAGACCGACAGTACTTCACCTGCCGGTCTCCGAAAGGCATCTGTGCTCCGCGACCGTTACTGGGCCGGGAACAGCCGCTTGGTCACTTCCGGTTGCGTATACGCATAGAAACTGTCCGGAAGGTCCATACGGACGAATTGGTCGAGGTTCTCGCGGGTTATGACCGCGTTGGGCTCCTGAAACAGGTGCGGCACCGACTCTCCTCTGAGAATCTTCATGCCAATCTCCACTGCGCGGCTGCCCTGGCGAACGCTGTTGGTGACGCATCTCGCTTTGAGCTGCGGGTCGTTCTTCCAGATCTTGAGGAACTGGTTCGCATCTTCGCTGGTCATTGGAGGAACGGGCAGATTTGCTTCCTTGAATGCCTGGTATGCTCCCACCGCCTCCATACTGTCGCACCACACCGCGTCAATCTTGGGATACTTCTGGAGCAGCGTTTCCATGATCTGGCGGGACTTGACGACGGACCAGTCCCCGTATTCCCTTGCCAGGATCTTTATTCCCGGGCGGGTGAACTCGGCAGTTGCGCTGGCCAGACGGTCCTCCGCCGGGCTTGCTCCTGCAAGGCCGGTAATGAGGACCACATTGCCCTTGCCGTGGATCTGCTGGATGAGCCAGTCAGCCTGCAGCTTCGCCATATTCTTGTCGTTGCCCGATATGAATGTGACGTACTTGTCGCTTGAGATATTGCGGTCCACCATGAGGACCGGGATCCCCTGGTCCATAGCCTTTTCAACGACAGGTGTCAGAGCTTCAGAGCTTGCAGCGCTTACGATGAGCAGGTCGACGCCCTTTGTTATGAGGTCCTCAACATCGGCAACCTGCTTGGTGGGATCGTCGTTGGCGTTGGTTTCGTAGTAGTCCTTGACAAGGCCCTGCTTCTTGGCCAGATCGATGGAATAGCGCAATTGCTCTACGAACGAGACGCGCCACGTGTTAGACACCGAGGCGTTGCTGAACCCGATTGTCCAGGGAGGCGCCTTCGCGTACTTGGCCGTGTCGACCATCTGCGAGGACTGAGCGAACAGGCCTCCAGTTATCAATGTCGCCGCGGCGACGATCAAGAGAGCTCGAAAGAATGATTTCATGTTACCCTATCCCTCCTTGCGATTTGGCCGGCGTTCCTCGAAGACGCCTTGCGCCTTCACCCCGGCCGTCAAATACTGGGTCACGGCCTTGACGGCCTGCCCCTCGTCTTTCTCGTTTGGTCCTCCTTTCCCGGTGACTTATTGGCGGACATTCAGCCGCATGTACAGTCCCACCGCCCCGATGATTACCAGGCCTCGCACTATTCGCTGTGTGTCCGCGTCCAGACCAAGAAGTATGACGATATTGAAGAGCATGGCGATCATGCACGCGCCGCCAAAGTCCCCCAAACCGTGCCTTTCCCGCCCGACAAGAGCGCCCCGCCTATGACTACAGCTGCAATCGAGTTCAAGTCATAGCCTTGACCTAGCCAGTTGTCCGCCATCCCTACCCACCCGGTAAGAAGAAGCCCAGTGAAACCCGCCCATAGACGCTGATCATGTAAGCAATTGTCAGCACTCTGTGCGTGTTGACACCCGACATGTAGGCGGTACGGGCATTTCCGCCCACCGCAACGATGCTCCTCCCAAGCGTGGTGGCATGGAGGACAACTGCGGAAATGGCTCCGACGGCCAGGCAGATCCACACAGTCATCGGAATAGAGAAGATGGAGGCTCGGCCAGAATACATCTGCCCTTCAGATATCTGGCCTTTGGGCATTCCACCCGAGTAAAGGAAGCGGATGCCCTGCACGATCAGCACCATCCCCAGAGTCGTAATGAACGCAGGGATTCTGAGCTTCGTGACAAGGAGACCATTTGTAAGGCCAATAACGAGAGAAAAGGCCAGGCAAAGAAGGAGAGACCGGCCACAAGAGCTTGTCCTCGCCGTTCATCAACCCACTGCTGAGAATGGACATCAAGGCGATAGGATGCGACAGACAGATCAATGCCGCCGGTGAGGATAACGAAAAGCTGTCCCACTGCCACGACACCGAGAATGGATGCCTGGCGAACGACGTTTGAAAGATTGCGTTCTGTCAGAAAAGCAGGAGAGATGAGTGCGGCGACAAACACCAGCACGATCAGGACGACAAATATCGCTGACTTTTCCGCGAGCTTCCG
>CAVUXE010000069.1:0-55342 GCA_963745235.1 uncultured Spirochaetota bacterium
GATATTGCCGACGTACCAGTCCTCCTCGAAGTGCGCGGCAAACGGCGTAATGTGCTCCGCGGTGAACGCGCGCACCAGAGAAGCAAGCTGGGGTGTCGTGGTCGGGGGCCGGAGGTGATAGCGGTCGAAGAGGTCCTTGTTGAAGAACACGCCCTGGTAGAACGCGTTATACGGAAGGCCGTAGACGCGGCCCTTCACGGTGACCGCGGGCAGGGCCACGGGGCTGATGTACTGCACGAGGGGGCCGGCGCGGGGGCGATGTTCCCCGTGGGGACATACGTCGCCACGTCCTGGGCCTTGCCGACCATGATGTCGGGGACCTCGCCCGAGGCCAGCTTGGCCTGCATCTGGGCCTCGAATCGCTCGCCCCAGTCCATGCGCTCCCACTCCAGCTCCACGTCGGGGTCGCGGCTCCTCAACAAGTCGTTGATCATCTCTTCTATGCCGGCATCGGAGGTGGACTGCCCGGCCAGCACAGTCAGCAGGACCTTGCGGATCGGGGTGTCGCCCTGAGCGGGCCCGGCCTTGCGGGGAGTGCAGGCAACCACGAAGAGACAGCTCAGCGCGAGGGCCGCGGGGAGGAAGGCCCGCTTCATGGCCGCTTACCTGTCTCCACGCCGGATTTGTATTCCCGGGGGCTGACGCCGGTGATCTTGCGAAAGACGCGGTTGAAGTAGGCGTACTCCTCGTACCCGACCAGTGACGAGATGTCCGCTAGGCTCAGGTCGCGCCGGGAGGAAGGATCCCCCGTTCGGATGTACTCCTGGGCCTTCTCGATGCGCTTCCTGGCAATGGCCAGCATCAGGTTGAGTCCCGTGACCTGCTTGAAGGCCCTGGAGAGATACGAGCGTTCGACCCGGAACAGCCCGGCCAGGGAGGTGAGGGAAAGATCCCGGAAGTACTTCTCTTCGATGTACGCCTGCACCCGGCGGACCACCGTCTGCATGGATTCGCTTGTCCCCGAGTCCCCGGCGTCCGGCAGCGCTTCCTCCAGCGCCTGCTCGACAAGGCTGCACATCTCCCCCGCGTCCTGGGACTCGAGCGCCTCCTCCAGGAGGTACGTGAAGTTCTCCGTCGATACCACAGAGGCGGCACCCGCGGCGGCGTTGTGAAAGATCAGGGCGGCCAGGTACTCGACGGTTTCCTTCGCCTCGGCCAGCGGCCAGTGGTCCTTGCTGCACGACCCGAGGCCGACCTGGTCGAAGATCACCTCCCGCGCCAGGGTCCGGTTGTTCGACTGGAGGGCGTAGACCAGCCTGTTTTCCTGCTCCGGGGTCGTCCGTCGTTGCAAGGAGCGCTTTCGGGCGTCTTCCACCCGGATCGCGGCGGAGTCCCCGTGGAGGGGGCACGCCAGGATCGCGGAACGCGCTTCCCAGTAGGCGGAGCGCAGCCGCGTGAACGAGAAGCAGGAGCCACTGACGGCGACGGTTGAGCGGGAGCCCGTGCGCCGCTGCAGAAGACCCGGGAGCTCCCGGCACAGTCGCGCAAGGCCGTCCTCGTGGAGGTTGGAAATGACGACGAACTCGTTTCGCGCGTAGACGTTGTGGAACACCAGGGAACCGGGCGCCGTCTGGGCGATGAGATTCTTGATCTCGTGCGCGCGCCTCGGATCGTCCGCAATTGGTTTTCGGGGCGATGAGGCAAACCGTGTGAGCTTGACCAGCACGAGGCGGAACGCCGCGTGGCTCAGCTCGAGCTCGGAGATCAGAGCTTCGGAGGACGGCGAGGTCTCCTCCTCCGCGATGAGCGCGCTCAACTCGCGATCGCGCAGGAACGAGGAAGCGCTGAGCAGCTTCTCGCTGAGCTCCACCTCCGCAGCTTCCCGTGCCCTGAGGTTGCCCAGGGCGGCGATGGCTTTCTCCAGCGCCCCCAGCAGGGCGCTCTTGGAGACCGGCTTGAGCAGGTAGTCCACGGCGCCGCACATCAGCGCCTCCCGGACAAAGGCAAAGTCGCTGTAGCCGCTGAGCACGATGACCGCGGTCTGCGGGTAGCGCTGCTTCACGCTGCGGATGACGTCGTTGCCGGAAACGAAGGGCATGTTGATGTCGGTGATGAGGATGTCGGGCCGACCGGACTCGACCTTGCGGAGAGCATCCTCTCCGTCCACGGCCGGGTCCAGGGGCTCGATCATCAGGTCCTGCCAGTCCAGGACGTGCATGAGGTTCTCGCGCACCCAGTGCTCGTCGTCTGCGATCAGGAGGCGAAAGGAGCTGTCACTCACGAGGCGCCCCGGCCCGAGGGACGGCCAGCGTAACCGTGCTTCCCTCCCCGGGGGCGCTCTGGACCACCACGCCGTACTTCTCTCCGAAGAGAAGCCGCGTGCGGGCGTGGATGTTGCCCAGACCCACCGAGGAGATGTTGTCAAGCGCCTCAGCCGGCCCCCCGGTTTGCAGCTGCCGGTTGACCTCATCCGCGTCCATGCCCACGCCGTTGTCGCTCACCGAAAGCACGATGCTGCCGTCCTGGATAGCGCCGGAAATGACGATCTTCTTCGGACCCCGCTTGTTCTTCAGGCCGTGCGTGAAGGAGTTCTCTACCAGCGGCTGCAGGGAAAGTCTGGGGACGCGCTCCTGCAACAGCTCGTCATGGACGCGCAACTCCAGCTCGACGCCGTTGTGCGTGCGCACGTTCATGACGTACGTGTAGTTCTTGATATGAAGGATCTCTTCCTCCACCGTCGCGAGGGGATCCTTCATGTCGATGCTGTAGCGGAAGATGTTGGACAGCGCCTGGCACATGGCGGCCACAGTGTGGCACTGCTGTGAGGCGGCCACGTCCCGCATGGCTTCCAGCGAGTTGTACAGGAAGTGCGGGTTTACCTGGGCCTGCAGGGCCTTGTACTCGGCCTGCCTCAAGAGCAGCGTGACCTTGTACTCCTCCGCGATGAGCGCCTGGATGCGGTCCAGCATCTCGTTGATGGTCTGGCCCAGGCTGCCGATCTCGTCCCGCTTCAGCCCGGTGAGCCTCATGTCGATGGCGCCGCCCTTGATCTGGCGGAGGCTGCGCACGATACGGGAGAGTGGCGTGGTGAGGGACCGCGTCAGCAGGGTGGCGGAAACGATGGCCACTGTCACGAGGATCAGCGCGATGATCAGCATGTTTCGCCGCAGGACCGACTGGCTCTCCTGCAGGAGGTACTGCGGCGTCAGAGAGTAGGCCATGAGGTCATACTTGCGCTGCGGCACCTGGAAGAGGACCGAGTCCCCGATCTTCTGCGCGCCGCTTTCGGTCCCGGCCGCGCCGGCCTTCCGAGAGGTGAGGGTCTGGTACACCTGCGTGTCACGCGGATTGGGGTTGCCGAAGGAGACAGCAGGGCGGTCCCCCGCGGGCTGCAGCCACACCAGCTGGCGGTCCGAATACACGTATTTCTCCATGATACGAGAGAAGCTTCCGCTGTCCACGTCGCACACCACGAAGCCGATCTTCTTCGTCACGTTGTTGGCGTAGATCTTCAGGACGAAGCGGACGATGTCTTTCGCCCGGCTCGTGTTGAGGTAACTGGAGACGAGCATGACCCGTCTATCGGACTGCACGTAGGAGGTGACGGCATCAGCGTTGTCCTGGTAGGGGGCCTGGTAGATGTCCTCGGGGTAGTTGAACCGGGGCGTGTTCGCACTGCGGTAGTAGGACACCAATCCCTGCTTCATCGTGTACACGTACAGCGCGTTCACGTTCTGAGCCGGGTCGAAGACCGTGAGCGCCAGGTCGTAGGCGACGCGGTCGTAGCGGCGGTGAAGCTCCTCCGGCGGCAGGGCCGCCCCCAGGTCGCGGATGAGCTCCGTCTGGTTGTAGATCTTGATGAGGTTGTTCTCGTAGGACTTGATCCACGTGTACAGCTCATCCTGCATGTGCTCCAGCGACTTCTGGCTGGCTCCCTGCTCCTGGCCGTAGATGATCGACGATGCGGAGTATTGAAAGAACAGCGTCTGCAGAACGAGTGCCGCGAGCGTGCAGGAGATGCAGAGGATCAGAATTTTCGTGCGTACGCCAAGCGTCATGATCCCGTTCGTCCGAGGTATCGGGTTTTCTCGCGGCCCGGGCCGCTGTTTCAAGCTCGTCATAGACGCATGTTGATCGTATCGCTCCCGAGGGTGAGCAACAAGCTCCTCTTTTCACAAATCTGAGCTGGCGCGCAAGTTGCTGCAGCAAGTGGGCATCACAAAGGAAGTCTTATCGACTCGCGAACCAACCGGCTTGAAACTGAGGACAGTCCTTCGCACACTCCTATCCCACCTGGAAAGCCTTGCCGATGGCTGTAGCCTCAACCTGGATCCCTAGAAGAACCTCATTCCCGTCCGACGCCTTCGGGGCGCTGATGCGCACATCAGTAGTTACCGTGATCTCGCCATGGGCTCCGCGGCGGATGGCTTCCTCCACAGCCGCTTCCCGGGCGGCCCTCCGGGCCTCCTCGATGGCTGCCGTCTGGTCCCCAATATGGATCGCCCCAGATTCTCCGAAGACCGCATAGCCCATTAGCCCGTCGATGGAATACTGCGGCTTGATCTCCACCCTGCGGGTCGCGCGGATGCTCCCCACGATCGCGCCCAGCGCGTTGGCCACCCCCGCGTTCTCGGGAATCACGCACCGTGTTCCCAAAGCCTCGGCCACGGGGGGTAGGAAAAGGTGAATGGGCGCCCCGACGCCCACGAGCGCTGCCGAGGTGTCGAAACTGAATCCCAGCAGATTTCGTCTCTTGCCATGACGGGCCATGTCCCAGCTCGTCGCAATAAGCTGATCCAGGCCGTCGGAAGAAGCGGAAAGGGAGCCGGCAAGAAATGCGTACTGGTCTTCCAGGAGCACCGTGACCACAGCCCGGTATAGCCTGCGCTGCACCTCATCGTATACCATCTCCTGGAGGGTGGCGGAAGTAACCGCGAGGCAGGAGGCGAAGAAGGAGGCGCCCAGCGCCGCGGCCTCGGTGTCGAACCGGGTGAAATCCCCCCGCAAGTGCATGATGTCCGTCGGCGTGAGGCCGCTGCGCAGGATCACCCCTTCCTCTTCAAGCCGGCGCACATCCAGGTTATAGGGGCTCGTGCCGGCCGCCTCAGCCGCCTCCGCGAACGAAAGCGGGCCGTCCCGGAGGGCTTGGCAGAAGCTCTTTTCCGCGCTTGTGTAGGCGGAACTGGCGGAGATGTCCTTTGGCGAGCAGAAGAACTCGTGCAGGGGAAGCGGGTGGCCCGCAGGCCTGCGCCGGACCAGGTCAGCCAGCTTCGCAGTGACCGACGGCCACGTGGAAGCCGCTACGGACAGCGGCAGAAGCCTCGCTGGTTCCAGCCGCATGACGCCGTGGCCGTCCAAGCGTACCGCGCTGTCTCCACCAAGCCCGAATGACCGCACGGAGAGCCCCTTCACGAACGTTTTCCACTTGCCGACGTGCACGCCCTCGCTTGCCTTGCGAGGAACGCCGCCAGTGACGATGGCGATGTCCGTCGTGGTCCCTCCCATGTCGATGACGAGGCAGTCTTTCTCCCCGGCAAGGGCGAGGCCGCCCATGACGCTCGCGGCCGGGCCGCAAACGAGCGTCTCCACCGGCCGGTGCTCAGCGTAGCGTCCGGACATGAGGCTGCCGTCGCTCCTCATGATGACCACCGGGGCGGTGATGGAGCGCTGGCGTAGTGCGGTGCTCGTGGCAAGGAGGAACTCGTTGATGAGGGGAACAAGCCGGGCGTTAAGGAGCACACTGGATCCCCGGCGTAGAGAGTTGAGGTCCGAGAACAGTTCGTGGCCGCAGACCACGGGTATGTTGAAAGCGGTGCTAAGGAACACGCTGGCCTGCTTCTCCAGCGCGCCGCCGTTGTCCATGGCGTCGATATCCACGATGCCTGCACCGCAGGCGTCCTTGATCCATGCTCCACCGGCCCGAAGGAACGAGTCCCAGTCCGGGGTCCGCACGATCTCTCCCGCGGTGGTGGTCTTGGCGTCCACGTGGAAGATCTCGCCGTCCGACGGCAGGCCGTACTCCGCGCCGTAGCGCTCCACGATCCAGGGCTGCACGCCGATGAACAGGAGCCTGGCGCGCCCACCCTTGTCCTCCACGCACGCGTTGGTGGCCAGCGTAGTGGACAGGGAGATCATCTCCGCACTGCGCACGAGATCCAGTGGGAGGGCATCCAGTGCGGCGCCGATGCCCACAGACAAGTCCGCCTTAGTGGTCTGGGCCTTGGCGGCCGCCAGTACCCGCTGAGCGTCGAAGTCGTATGCGACGGCATCAGTGTAGGTTCCGCCCGTGTCGATGCCGATTCCGATTCCCATTTTTGCACGCGCCTCCAGACCTTCGATGGTTTCTGGAAGGTTAGCATTGGAACGGTCGAGGCGCCAATGGCCTTAAGTCGGCGGGGCATCGGCGGAAATAAGCAGGGAGTGTCAAATGACGTTGGCGAAGTCGGACCTGGTGGCGGCGTTCTCCCGTCAGCAGAAAGGCAATCCCAATGTCCGCCTCGTTGGGTGACGATCCCGAGGCAGCGGGTATACGCCGCTCGGCCGGTGTCCCTGAAGGGCAAGTGTCAGATCGAGTCTAAGCAATCACACTTAGGGGGATCTCCTCTTACCTGCAGTCGAAGCCCTCTCCTGTGTTGCGGAGCAAAGTGTTTGCTTGCAGTCATATTGCGCTACAGTTCCAGTTGAAAGAAGGCGCCACGGCTTATCCCTGGATGTAGTCGCAGGTGGCGGGCAGTACGAAAGCCGCAAGCAAGGGACGCGCTCGGCCGCAACCGGCCGGCGGACCGCTCAGCACGCCGCCGCCCGGACCGCTCCCGGTCTCCCGAGCGAGACAGAGGTGGCACCTTCGTCCGGTCCCCCCAATCCTACTCTCCGGCGAGCTTCCCTGCCGACTCCGGGTCCAGGTACATCGTGGCGTTCTCCTTTTCCTTCAGGATCGAGGCCGGAAGATCCGGAGAAACGGAGGCATGCATCAGGCGCGCAACGATCGCCGCTTTGATGGCGTAGGGGACCACCACGAGGATCACTGATGCCGCCATCAGGGTGGGCATGGTGATCGTGAATCCGGAATCGGGGATGGCGCTGAGCGCTTTGAAGTTGGGGTCCTGCTCGAGCTGCCGCTTGCTCTCATCGACAACCTTGACGAACCTCACCCTCTGCGGGTCGTGGAAGTTGGTGTGCCCAGGTTCGTTCAAGGCGATGTGACCCGAGATGCCGATGCCGAGACAGGAGATGTGCGGCGGGCGGGCGGCGATGAGCGCCTCGTAGCGCAGCCGCTCGGCCTCGATGTCCTTGGCGGCGTAGTCGATCACGTTGACGCTTTTCGGAGAGACGTGCTCGTACAGGTCTCGGGTGGGCTGGGCGCTCACCGTGTTCTCCGCGTGCATGCCCGGCGCGTAGAACTCGTCCACGGAAAACGCGTTGATCCGGCTCCAGTCGATGTCAGCGCGGGCGCGCAGCGAGCGGTGAAACACCGACTGCGACTCCGCGCCGGAGAACACGACGTTGATTTCCGGGTTCGACCGCAGCAGCGCGGCCGCACCCGCGGCAAAGTCCGTAGCGGCTTTCTCCGCCATCTGGGACGTCGAGTCAGCGGCAAGGACCTTCATCCTGCCGCAGGCGAACTCCCTCATGCTTGTCCTCCATCACGTCTCACGCCGGACCACCAAGCTCCACGCGGGGTTGTGGAGCGTAGTAGATCCGGGCGGGGGCACCGTCGTGCAGGATGGAGAGCCGGGCAGCCTCCACGACGAGCTCATTGGTCCAACTGTTCGACGGGGTGGCCAGGAGGCCCCTCTCGTCTGCCTGGCGCGCCCGGCTGCGCCGTGCCTCCAGCGCCAGTTCCGACGGCAGGCCGTCGGCCTCTCGTTCCATGTCCACGATGGTGTGTACAATGGAAGCAATAGAGTCGTACCCGTAGCCGACGGGCCGGTCCCCCTGCCCTTCCCAAGGCACGAGGCGGAAGAAATCCGGGCTGACATAGTTGAACGCCGACCCTCCGGGGCCGATGCCGTCCAGGTAGGCGTAGCTGACGCCGCGGTTGTGGTCGTCATGCCGGATCATGCCGGAGCGACCCTCGCCCTCGCAGAACAAGATGAGCCCCTGGTCGTTGCTGCCCGCAGCCTGGTCCGGGTAGCCTAACCCGTTGGAGACCGCGAGGAGCGCGCCGTTTTCCCACCGGACCGTCCCCAGCGACCAGAGGAAACCCTCTTTCCCATTGGGGAAACGCCGGGCCACGCCCTGGAGACGGACCTCCGTCGGGCGGAGGCCCGTGATGAAGGACACCAGGTCCACGTAGTGGCAGCCGATGTACGTGAAGGGATCCGACTGGTCGCAGGTGAACCAGTTCTGGAAGTTGGACTGGCGATAGTACCAGGGCTCGATCAACTTGGCTTCCCCAAACACGAACTCGCCGAACTGGCCGCGCCGGTAGGCCGAGCGGGCAACCAGGGAACGACGGTCGAACCGCTTGTGATACTCCACTCCCACGAACAGCCCGCGCTCCCTGGCGGCCTTCTCTATCTCCATGGCCTGGGAGACCTTCAGCACCAGCGGCTTCACGCACAGCACGTGCTGGTTGGACTCGAGCGCCGCCATGACCACCTCGTAGTGGAGTTGGTCTGGCACCGCCACCACGACGAGCTGGTGCGGCGGAAGGCGCGAGATGACCTGGCGGTACAGGTTGGGATCTGCACGGTCTTCCGGCTGGTCCAGCGGCGGGCTGGGAACGAAGGACTGGCCGGGGAAGCTGCGCGAGATGTCGGGGTTGGACGCCAGGACCGATAGGGGGCGCGAGCTGAGCGCGGAAATCGTGATGTCGGAGATCACGCCCGTCCGCTGGAGGTGGTAGAGGCTCGGCAGGATCAGGTCGGCGGTGATCATCCCGCCCCCCACGATCACGGTCTTCAATGCGTTGGCCATCTCCGTCCTCCAGGGGTCGATCTATCGGAAGGTGTCATCCATCGCCTCGGCGAGCGCGTTGAGCCCGTCCTCCAGCGCGTCCCGCGGGATGTCCAGCGACGGCGCGATCTTGATGCACTCACCTGCCACCCCCACCGGGGCGAACATGAGCAGCCCCTTCTGGAAGCAGTGGAGGTTGACGGCCAGCGCCGCCTCGGGGTCGGGTGTCCGGGTTCCCTCCTTCACGATCTGGATGCCGGCCACGAGGCCCTTGCTATGCACGCATCCGGCCCGGCCCGGGTGGCGCTTCTGGATATTCAGGAGCCCTTCCCGAAGAACCGGGTCCAGCGCGCGGGCGTTGTCCAGGAAGCCGCCCTTTTTCAGCGCGTGGATGTTCGCCACCGCGCTGGCAACCGGCAGCGGGGAGCCGGAGTGGGTGGATGTCATGGAGCCGGGCGGGTACAGCTCCATGACGTCCGGGCGGCCGATGACCGCGGACAGCGGGAGGGAGCCGGATATCCCCTTGCCGCACGCCACCAGGTCGGGAACGATCCCGTAGTTCTCGAACGCAAACCACGTCCCGGTCCGGCCGAAGCCGGCCTGGACCTCGTCCATGATCAGGAGCACATCGTGGTCCCGGCACCACTTCTCCAGTGCCCTGGCGTACTCCACGGGCATGAAGTCGGGCCCCACGCCCTGGAAGGTCTCCGTCAGGACGGCGCAGATCTCGTCCGGCGCGGCGCCCTGCCGGGCAAGGCTTTCCAGGAAGAGCTCGAAGCGCACGTCCAGGTTCTTGTACCCGTCCGGGAAGGGAACCTGGATGAAGTCCGGATGTGAGCCGCCCAGCCACTTCTTCTGTCCCTGCATTCCGCCGGCAAGCTGTGATCCCATGGTGCGGCCGTGGAACGCGTTCTGAAACGACACGACTTTCCGCCGAGCGGGCCCGTGTCGCTCCAGGCCGTAGGTGCGGGCGAGCTTGATGGTGTTCTCCACGGCCTCCGAGCCGGTGGACAGGAGGAACACCTTGCCGTCCGGAATGGGGCAGATGCCGGCCAGGAGCTCCGCCAGCTCCGCGCGGCTCTCATGGGCAAACACGTAGGCGCTGAGCAGCGGCAGGTCCAGCATGCGGCGCAGCGCCGCGACAACGGTGGGATTGGCGTTGCCAGCGTTGGAGATGAGCACGCCGCTGGACCAGTCCAGCCACTTGTTCCCCCAGCGGTCGTACACACAGATGCCCTGGGCGTGGTCCACGACCACTGGCGGCTGGCCCTGCATGGACGAGGGCTCAAAGCGCTCGAGCTTCTCGAAAATCGGGATGGACTCGGGTACAGGCAGGGACGTGGCGATCCGGCGGTACGGGGTCTCCACCGGCGGAACGGCAACAGGGACCAGGGAATACTTTCTCTTGTGCATGGACTGCTCTCTCATGGATGTCATGCCGGCAGGTGGGCCGCCGCGTGAGCCACCACGCGGTCGATCTCTTTCATGGTTGCCGAGTCCACCACCGGCTCGGGTTTCTCTTCCCACAGCGAGCGCGCAAGCTCCCTCGCGCGCTCCTCCATGCCCTTCGTGCTGGCGCCGTGGGCGGCGTCCCACTTCACCGTCTCGAAGAGGTTGGAGAAAAACAGCTCGTCTCGGAAATGGTCCACGGTGTGCTGCTCCCCCAGGAAGTTGCCTCCGATGCCGACCTTCTCTATGGTGTCCAGCGCCAGCGTATCGTCGTTGACCTCGATAGGCTTGAGGATCCTCCTCATGCCGCGAAAGATCTCGTTGTCGATGACGAGCTGCTGCGGAGAAAAAGTTACCGCATTCTCCAGGTGTCCGACCACCCCGATCCCGACCGCCCCCGCGAGAACGGGAAACACGGTGCTCATGGTCTTGTCGATGCCGGCCTGGACGTTGACGAAGCAGCTGTCGGTCTTGGCCCCGTGCACGCCGCTGGGGCACCCGTAGTATTCCGAGATCATCTGCACCCGGGCTACCAGCAGCGGCATGCGGTCCGCGCTTGCGTAGCGGAACAGGCCGCTCGCCATGTCGCAGTACGAGGGAATGATGTCCACGCCGACAACCGCGTTCTCATCGATGGCGTAGGCCAGCACGAGCCCGCCGAGGGTTTCCGCCACGCCCACCACGAGGGTGCCTGCGGCCGTGGCGGGCGCGGTGGCACCGCCGTTGGGCATGGTGTCCAGCGTCTGGGGGAGTCCCCGCTCTATGTACTCCACGAAAATGTCCGCCATGTTGGAATCGAGGCAGAGAGGGGACTTTGCTTCCGAGTAGCCCACCAGGATCGGTTCCCTCTTGAGCGCTTCCAGGCCGCCCTTGACGATGGAACCGATCTCGATGAGGTAAGGGACGTCCTCCGGCCGGAAGGTTTCCACCCCGCCGAACTTCGTCGTGTACTTGGCCAGCTCGGCCGCCATGCGGACCGGGCGCAACCGGAAAGGGACCTCCTGGTCGGACACGGGGAGGCCGGTGTAGTCGATGTCGGTGAGCCGGTTCACCAGGTGGATGGACCGGTGCACGTCGTCCATGGTGGCCGGCCGCCGGCGCCCCTGGAAATCCCATATGTAGACGCAGAAGCCCCCGGCGCTGGTGGTGAAGTCCGGGTGAATGCGGTGCGGCTCCTTGCGGAACCGGATGTGCGCGTAGCGCACCGACATCCGCGCGGGAAGGCGGTCCGGGTTGTCGTAGGCCCGGCGCATCCGGTCCACGGCGTCCTGGACGATGCGCTTCGGGAACTTCACTACGCAGGACTGCTCGTCCACGGAGCAGCCGGCCTTGCGCAGATACGCCAGGGCCCGGGTGCTCTCGAAGCGCATGCCCACACGCTCCAGGACGTGCAGCGCGCCCTCGTGGATCCGCTCCATTTCCGCCATGGACAGCACACGAATCGGTTCCAAGAACATCGACTTCCTCCCGTTGTGCGCGCTCTATCGAAGCCGGCGGAGAACCTCGCTCGCGGTGAGGAGGTTCTTTCCGGAGTGGAACTCCGGGTCCTGGAACTTGCAGGCCGGAACGATGTCCACCGGCGCGCCAGTCCGACCATCGATGTTCTGGAACGGTCCCCAGTCGGTGCGGGGATTCATATAGGTGCTAAAGTACGTGTCATGAGCCTGGCGGTAGACGTCCAGGAACCGGGAATCCCCGGTCCCTTCGTACGCCAGGAGCACCGCGAGGATGGTCTCCGGCAGGATCCACCAGGGCATGGTCTCGTTGATCGGCTTCGTGGACTTCGCGTCGATGGTCTTGTAGATGCCGGGGTGCGCCCGGTTCCAGCCGTGATCGAGGTTCCACCGGATCACCCGGGGAGCTATCTCGTTGACCCGCTGGCGGAGGGCCTCATGCCGTCCCTCCTTCTCCGACAGCCGCGAGAACTCCAGCGCGAAGCTGCAGAACTCTATGGCGTGGCCGGGGTCCGCGGTCTCCATCCCGTGCTCGTCGACGAACGGCTCGCCGGCGGGCGTGACGTACTCCACGAAGGCGCCCCGGTCCGCGCGGTAGTAGCGGTCCAGCAGGTGCGCAGTGAGCTCCGCGCCCACGTCCAGGTAGGCGGCGTCGTGAAGCTGCTTGGCAAACTCATTGGCGAGGTCCAGGGCCACGGAGAACGGGTTCTCCAGGACCCGGTCCGAGGGCGTCAGGTCCGGTTCCGTGACAAAACGGTTCTCCCTCAGCGCCTGGACGGTCTCCTGGAATATCTCCCGGGCGGTCTGGATTCTCTTGCGGTCCCCGAACGTGGCGCCGAACTCCAGGAATCCCATCCCGACGTAGAGGTCGCTGTAGCTCTTATGTCCCTTGGGCTTGGGCTGGCCCACCACCTTTTCCTTGCCGTCGAGATCCACGAGGAAAGGAAACGAATCGCCGTTGGACCGGTAGTGTTGCTCCAGCGTCTCGATCACCGCGGCGGCATAGGCATGCAGTTCCCTGGCGAGGTTCGGGAAAAACCGTGAGAACCTTGCGAACACGCAGGCGCCCCTGCCGTTGATCCAGGAATAGGAAAGCAGGTCGCTGGCGGCGAACTCCGCGCCCGTGATGGAGTTGTAGCCGGTCTGCACGCCGGGGAAGTCGGCGAACGTCTGTTTCCTCTGCAGGAAGAACCTGATACGCGCTTCGCAATAGTCCAAGTACTGGCTGCTTGTGGACTCGAGTTTCTTCGGGTCTGCTGGCGAGACGCTTGGCGGCATCATGGTTTTGTCCTTTCGTGCGAGCATCGTACCATATGGCTGTTAGTTTGTCAAATTATTGGATAATTAAGTCTCATATGTACCAATTAAATGTGTCAAAAATCGCTAAAACAGGCATTTTGAGGCTCCATAGTAATGGTTAAAGAAAATATTTCAAAAAAACTTGACGAATACGGACTTTCATTTATACTGGGCTAAGTCCAAATGGTCACCTGTCTCCCCGTCGGGGAGGGCGTGAGCAAGCGACATTAGGAGGCATCGCATGAGAAACAAGTTCCTTCTCGTGGCGATCGGTTTTCTGCTGGCTGCCGGCGTGGCATTCGCCGGTGGAGCGGGAGAATCGAAAGCCACCGCTGGCACCACCATCAAGTACATGGCGGTAGCCGAGCCGATTTCCGATTTCATCCGAACGGAAATCATTCCCGGCTTTACGAAGGAAACCGGCATCAACGTGCAGATCGACACGACGGACTATGTCAAGCTGCACGACAAGGAGGTGCTCGAGCTCCTGGCAGGCAACTATGATGTCTACCAGATCGACCAGATCTGGGTGAAGAACTACATCAAGAACAAGTGGGTGGAGCCCCTGGATCCCCTCATCAAATCCGCCAACATCAACGTGGCGGCCTACTATGCCTCCCTGATGTCGATCTGCCAGGACGGGGGCACGACCTACGCGCTGCCCCTCTCGGCCATCCCCGTCGACTACTACTACAACAAGGATATGCTCGCGGCGGCCGGAGTGCAGCCGCCGGATACGTGGCAGGACGTGCTGGACATCGCCAAGAAGCTCAACAATCCTCCCGGCCAGTGGGGCGTGGCCATCCGCGGAGAGCGGGGAAACCCGATCACCTGGACGTTCCTCCCCATCTTCTGGTCCTACGGCGCCAAGATCTTCGACGCCAACATGAAACCGGTGTACAACAGCCCCGAGGGCGTGGCGGCCCTCACGTTCTTCAAGGAGCTGTACCAGTACTCCTCCCCGGGCTGGCACAGCGCCCAGGAAATCGCCACCATGATGCAGCAGGGCCAGACGGCGCAGATGACGCTCATGTCCGTGTACAACGCCGCCATGGATGACCCGTCCCAGTCCAAGGTGGTGGGCAAGGTGATGTTCAAGGACATGCCCAAGGGCCCGACCGGAAACCGCGCCTCCATCCTGGGGATGTGGACCATCGGCATCGGATCCAAGTCCACCAAGAAACCCGCTGCCGCGGCGTTCCTCGCCTACATCTCGCGGCCCGAGATTGCCAAGAAGCTCGCCTTCAGCGGCACCGTGGGCGCGACCATGCCGGCCACGTACAAGGATCCGCAGGCGCCCCGGTTCTACCCGGTGCTGGGCAGCGTGCTGAACTACGTGCAGGCGCCGCCGCTCATTCCCGAGGCCGAGCAGTGGTTCCTCAGCTTCGGAACCGCGCTCCAGGACGCGCTGTCGGGAGCCAAGACCCCGCAGCAGGCCATGGATGACTCGGTGGCGGAGATCACAAAGGTCATGACGGACGCCGGCTACTACAAGTAGTCGAGCGGTACCGCCTACAGACAGTCGACAGTTGCCTTTGAAGAGCCCCGGCCCGGCCGGGGCTCTTCGCGGACTTTTTTCGGAGGTACAAGGAGATGACGCACAAGGTGTGGGATGTCTGCGCCCAGATGGGGACGGGGGACAGGAAAGGTGACGTGCTGGAATCGGCAATCACCGCGGAGCGCATCCTGGAGAACATGGACGCGGGCGGCGTGCAGCGTTCCGTGATCTATCCCGTCACGTGGAATCACTACGTGGAGAAATCCAACCGGGAGATCGCGGATGCCGCGGCGAAGCACCCCGGGCGGTTCATCGGCCTTGCGCGCGTGAACCCCGTCAGCACGGGCGGCATCGCCCTGCTGGAAAAGGCGCTCAGCCTGAAGGGAATGGCCGGCATCCGGCTGCGCCCGTTCAATGACAAGTTCTCTCTTTCCGACCCCTCGGTGGAGAGGGTCTTCTCCCTGGCGGAAGAACGGAAAATCCCGATCGCCGTGGACGGGGAGAAGGACAAGGAGGCGTTCGTCTCCCTGCTGAAGAAGCACACGAAGGTGCCGGTGATCCTGATGCACCTGGGAGATTTCGGGAACTGGGTCTGGCAGAACGGGAAAGCCTACATGGAGCTGCTGGAGCAGGTTCCTCACTTCTACATGGCCACCTGCTTCGAGATCATCCACTTCTTCCTGGAGGAGGCCATCCGGCGCGCGCCGCGCAAGGTGGTGTTTGGCAGCGACTCCCCGAGCCTTCCTCCTTCCATGGAGCTGAAGAAGATCGAGGTGATGAAGCTCCCCGACGAGGACCTGGCGCGCGTGGTGGGGGGCAATCTGTCCGGCATTTTCGGTTGATGCGGCAAGGAAGGAGAGAACGCGCATGATCATTGATTCACACGCCCACATGGGCAAGGGCTTCTACATGAATGATCCCATCCAGTCCAACATCCCGCCGGAGAGGGTGCTGAAGATGTCCCGGGAGGCGGGCGTGGACAAGACCATCATCTTCCCCGTGAACTACCCCGAGTACTCCGGCGCCATGAAGGAGATCTTCGAGGCGGTCCAGAAGTATCCCAACGAGCTGATCGGCTACGCGCGCGTCAACCCGGAGAACGACAACGCGCTGGACGTGCTCACCAACGCTATCGAGAACTACCACTTCAAGGGTCTAAAGCTGCACCCTGGCAACGACAAGTGGAAGGTCAACAGCCCGCATACCCGCAAGTGCCTGGACCGGGCCCGGGACTACAAGATCCCCGCGCTGTTCGATCCGGTGGTCCAGCTGGACGACATCTTCGCCCTCACGCGTGAGTACCCCACGCTGAACTTCATCATCGCGCACATGGGCGGATTCTACGACTGGCAGACGCAGACCCGCTGCATCGCGCTGGCGGAGGAGCTGCCGAACGTCTACCTGGATACGCCGTTCGCCTTCGTGCACGCCATGCTCAAGGAAGGCGGGAAGCGTATTCCGCGCAAGATCCTGTTCGGTACCGACGCGCCGGCAATCCACGCCTCGGTGGAGATGGAGAAGATCCGGTCTCTGAAGCTCGGCAAGGCGGTCGAGGAGGACATCCTCGGGGGAAACGTCGCGCGCCTGCTGCGGCTATAGGAGAGAGTCTTGAGCGCATGGGGGAATTGTGAGACCCTCAATCCGCCGCCGTCGCCCGGGCCGGCTCCGAACGGGACAGCGGCGGGGGGGAGTCAGGCGTGAGCGCGCGCACCGCATCCAAGGCGGGTTCCGACGGGTGGTTCATCACTGCACTTCTCGCTCCCGCGGCCATCACCATCTTCCTGGTGGTCCTGGTCCCGCTCGGCTACGCGCTGCGGGACAGCCTCTACCGCATCAACATCTCGATGCTGTACCAGGGGGAGAAATTCCTCGGCCTCGGCAACTACGTCCAGGCGCTGAAGGACCCTGATTTCTACAACTCCCTGGTGGTGACCACCGTGATCACGGTGCTCGGGGTGGCGGTGGAGCTTGTCCTGGGCCTGATGTTGGCCCTTCTGCTCAACCGCCCGCTGGAAAGCGTGCACTTCCGCGGCAAGCGCGTGTTCCGCACCCTCGTGATCCTCCCCGTGATCCTGCCGCCGGTGGTCGTGGGCCTGATGTGGCGGTTCATTTTCCAGTACTCCGGCGTCATCAACTTTCTCCTGATATCCATGGGCCTCCATTCAGTGGACTGGACGACTCAGTACACCGGCGTGATCACCATCATCACCACGGTGGTATGGCAGAACGTGCCGTTCTCGTTCCTGCTCATCCTGGCGGGACTGCAGTCGGTGCCGCCAGACCTCATAGAGAGCTCCATGGTGGACGGGGCGTCAGGCCGGCAGCGGCTTTTCCACATCTACCTGCCGCTGATCAAGCCCATCATCTTCCTCATCCTGACCATCCGGACCATGGACGCCTTCCGGACGTTCGACGAGGCGTTCATCCTCACTGGCGGCGGACCGGGCCGATCCACGGAGACTGTGAGCCTCTTCATTTACCGCAACTCGTTCTCCTTCTTCGACGTCGGCTACGGGAGCGCCCTCTCCATCCTGCTTTTGCTGCTGCTCATGGTCATTACAGTGTTCTACATGCGGCTGATCTACGCCGGGCGGGGGGCAAAATGACAATCCGACCCGCAATTACCCTCCGACAGGGCGGCCGCCTGCTCGTGCTCTACATCGGGCTGATTCTGCTCGTCCTGATCATCCTGGGACCGATCCTGTGGCTGCTCATCAACTCGTTCAAGACGAACGTGGATGCTCTTTCCGTCCCGCCCAAGCTGATCTTCAAGCCGTTGTTCAGCAACTACCCGAAGGTCATCATCCGAAACCCCGACTTCCTGAAGGACTTGATGAACAGCATTGTCACCATGGTCCTCAGCACGGGCGTCGTGCTGGTGCTGGGCATGCCGGCGGCGTACGTGCTGGCGAGGTTCCGTTTCGTCGGCAGCGTCATCCTGTCTTTCGTCATCCTGGCCACCCGCATGGTGCCGCGCGTGGCCATCGGCATCCCCACGTACCTGATCATGATGAGGATCGGCGTGCTGGACACGTACTTCGCCGTCATCGTCAGCTTTGTCGCGTACAACCTTCCCTTCGGCATCTGGCTGCTCATGGGGTTCGTACAGATGATCCCGCGGGAGCTTGAAGAGGCGGCCATCATAGACGGCGCCAGCAAGATACAGGCCTTCCTCCGCATGATCGTCCCCCTGGTCCTGCCGGGGCTTGTGGCCGTGGGCATCCTCGTGATGATCGTCTGCTGGCGGGAGTTCTTCCTTCCGCTCATCCTCACGTCCCACAACGCCAAGACGATCTCCGTGCTTGCCGGCACGTTCATGACAGAGTACGGCATCGACTGGGGACAGCTGAGCGCGTTCTCCATCATCACTTTCCTGCCCGTGATCGCCATCGCTGTGTACGCACAGAAGTACCTGATCAGCGGGCTCACGATGGGTGCGGTCAAGGAATGACGGAACGCGGCGCCGGAGACGGACCGGACACGGCCATGCCGGGACCGGAGGAAAACGGCGGCCGCCGCCCGGTGGACATCACCCAGTACTTCCGGAAGGACAACAAGGAACGCTACGCGTCCATCAAGGACATCAACTACGTCAAGATCATGGACCTCATCCACTCCGTGCGTTCCATCTCCCGAAGTGATATCGCCTTCCGCCTGAACCTCAGCAAAACCACCGTCACCTCCGTGGTCAACCGGCTCATGAGCGACAACGTCGTCCACGAGGTGGGCAAAGGAGACGCGGTCAAGGGGCGCAAGCCCCGCATGCTGGAGTTCAACAAGGAGATCAAGGTTTCCGTCGGCGTGGAGATCGGGGACACGGAGTGCATCGGCATCTTGACGGACATGTACGCGCACCCCATCGACGACCCCGTCATCACGCCCATCAGCCGCGAGGCCTCCCGTGACGGGTGGAAGGGCCGCACCGCAGTGCTTGAAACCATCCGGCGGCTGACCGAGAACGCCCAGCACGACACCGTGCTGGGCGTGGGGATCGGCATCCCGGGGATCTACGACGTGCGCCACCACTCCATCCGCATCGCGGAGAGCCTCGGCCTGGAGAACTTCTCCACGCGGAAGCTGGAGGAATCCCTGGGCTTCCCGGTGAAAGTCGTCAACCGCGCCAACGCCGCGGCGCTTGGGGAAAAGTGGTACCGCGCGGACCCCAAGTGCCAGAACCTGCTCTACGTCTCCATCGGGGACGGCGTGGGCGCGGGCATCATCCAGAACGGCCAGCTTCTCATAGGCGCCACCGGAAGCGCCGGCGAGATCGGGCACATGAACGTCATGCCTTATGGCCCCCTGTGCCGCTGCGGCAGCAGCGGGTGCCTGGAGAGCCTGGTGTCCCGCAACATCATCATCGCGCGCGCCAAGGACCTCATCCTGAAAAACCGCCACAGCATCCTCCGGAGGGTGGTGGGGGAGCAGGTGGACTCGATCGACCTCGAGGCCATTCTCCGGGCTGCGCAGGAGGGGGACGAGGACATCATCAAGCTTCTCCAGCAGCAGGCCGAGTACGTGGGGCTCGCCCTGGCCAATGCCATCAGCATGGTGGACCCGCAGGTGGTGATCATCGGAGGGGAGACCGGCATGCTGTTCGGCGAAATGCTCCTCCCGACGATCACGCGCGTGGTCGCGGAGCGCGCGCGCTACTTCCGGGAGGTTGAGGTGATCATTTCTCCGCTTGGCCGGCTGGCATCCTGCGTCGGCGCCTCAGCCTACGTCCTTTCCACCTGAAGTGATCCATGCGCCACCTTGTCATCCCCCCTGACGGGGACTGCCGGTTCGACTTCCTCTTTCTCGGGACCGTCGTGCAGCCTCTGGATCCGGGGCTCGCGCCGCTGGAAGAAGCCTCTCGGTTCGTCTGCTTCGCACCTTGAGTTGTTGAATCTTGTGCCGTCAAAGACTGCGAGAAAGGAATGAGATTGTTGAAGGCTATTCCTGAAGTGCGCGTTGCTGTAGAACGCAAGGAAGTCACAGACAGGCGAAGAATGGGAGAAAGAAACGGGAGCTCGCATTTGTATCTCGCCATCTTCAGGGTCGACGGGGCGACATTTCAATCCGGTCGCCGCCGCGGCGGCCCGCGCCGCAGGTCTTGTCACGGGCGTTCCCGTCGACCGCGGGTTCCTGGTGGACAATATCTGAGAGAGGGAATGGTGGTAGAGTTCAGCCGCTGAAGCGTTTCCGGGAGGACCATAGACCGACGGCGGGATTGGACACGTAGTAGATCCGTTCACCTTCGCCCAATGTATTCCATCCGTCCACGAGCTTCTGCGGGTTGTAGCGTTGCGTCATCTCCGCCAGGACGCCGTAATGAAAGCCTGCCTTCTCCACCTCGGCGCGCAAAAGACCTCCCGGGCAGTACGTCACGTCGAAGCGGCCCTCCGTGGAGCCGTGGATCAGGTGAGCCGCGACGCTAAGGTTTTCCCGCAGATCCTCGTTCTCCTCCACGAGCTGGAGGACGCGCGGTGTGCCGAAGTAGCCGTACTTCCTGATCAGCGCGTCGATGACCGGATCCTCCCCGAACTGCCGCACACCGGGCGCGAGGATGATGAGCTCCCCCCTGTCCGCGAGCGCCATGCGCGTGCGGTAGATCGCCTTGTTGCCCAGCCACGTGCTCTTGAACTCGTCGGGCTGCAGGTACACCACCACGCGGGGGAAGGGCTCGTCGACCATCGTGAAGTTCACTTTCAGGGAGAGCTCCGCGGCTTTGAGGAATGTCTCGATGTCGTCGCCCACGAAAAGGCCTTTCAGGGCGAGACTGCCGTCGTCCTGCCTGCCGACAACGGTGTGGATGTAGACGATGGGCAGGTGCCGCGCAAAGTGGTCGGCGGCGTAGTTGAGAACGGCCCGTACCGGCGTGTCGGCGCGTCCCATCATGCGCTCCATCCCGTAGACGGCGCCCAGGTAGTGGCTCTTGTTGATGGCCTCCCGGCCGCCGGCGCCTATGAGGAGATTCTTCGTGTAGCCGGCCATGCCGATAACCTCGTGCGGCACGACTTGGCCGATGGAGAGGATCAGGTCATGCCCGCCCGTAACGATGAGCGAGTCGACCTGGGCCGGCCAGTCGAAGCAGAGCTTTCCTTCCGAGACGTCCTGAATAAACCCCACGGGCACCCGGCCGAGTGTCTCGAGGTTCTCCTTCCAGCGATGCACCCGGAAAAGCGAGGCCGGCACCTTTCCGAACATCGTGAGCTTTTCCTGGTCGGACACGGGAAAGTGCGTCCCCGTTGCAGGCAGTACGTCGGAGAGCGCCGCCCCGTAGTAGTCCCAGACCATCTCGGTGATGCGTCCCGCCCGGGAGTGGAACCGGGTGAAGTCGGGCGGCACGGCAAGGACCTTCCCCCGCTTTCCTATCTTGCCGAGGGCGTCGGCGAGGGCGGAGCGCAGCTCCCCATCGGAAATCACCTCTCGCTCAGAGCCCCGTGCGTAATACGTCATTGGTTTGCATGAGAATAATACAGGCAGCGGAGGAGACGGTCAACGAACCCGTTTCAGGCGGGGACCCACGGGAAGGTCTGCCAGCCGCACGAAGCGAAGCCCAGCTTCTCGATCTGGCACCGCTCCCTGCCGGCCGCTGTAAATTGGCAAGGTGGGTGATCCCCCCTCCGTCAGTCGGGTGCCCCCCTCTGCGGCACGAAAGTGCCCCCCGACAGCAATTCACGGCTGACTAACAGTATTCCCTACACGACGTGGGTCCTAAACGTCAAAACAACCTGAACTTGTTGGATAGTCCGAAACAGGAAATCCTGAGCGGCAAGACTTGGCAGGTTCTCGATGGAAGAAATGGCGGCCAAGACGCGCGAATCCTGGTGCCGTGAACAGCGTGTGGGCAAGGAATCGCTGAGGCGATGGACAAAACGCTTGGGGAGAACAGAGCCAAGCGCCGCGTTTGTCGAGATCCCGCGTGGAGCTGCAGCTTCGTATTCGAGTAAACGGCGACGTGGAGCTTCTCGGAGAGTTCGACGACGAGACCTTTCGAGGTGTTTTGCGCGCTGCGGGGGAAGTGGCGCACGTTCTTTGACTGGGGGAAGGTAAAGATCTTCGTTCGTCCAGGGGCCACGGACTTGAGAAAGCAAAACAACGGGTTGTCGGCCATGGCTCAATGTCTCATGGGGCAGATCTGTACCTGTTCAGCAATCAGGAACGACGGCTGTTGAACGCGTTATACCGGGAATGCAACGGCTTCTGTTCATGGCAGAAGCGGCTGGAGCGAGACAAGTCCCTTGGCCGCGAACCCCTCGAGACAGCCCGAGAGATCAGCGTCGAGCAACTGCGCATGCTGTTGAACGGAATTGGTTTATGGAATGCTCATCAGAGCCTTGCTTATCGCAGTGTGGTGTAGCGCAGGGTCTGCCGGTGATCGAAATACTCGTCATAGAGTACAGAGGTGAATGAAAAACTGGGAGAGCTTCAAAGTAGCATAGCCTTGAAAAGGAAAGCGCGGAGAAGATCGAGTATCAACACGACGCGATGAAGCATTTTGAATGGCGCTCTCCTTAGCGAACGCGTTCACGCGTAGGGTGATCACCGCTCGTCCTTCTTCGTGCTTCTGTTTACCGGTCTTGGCGCGATATCGCGACGCAAGTCCTCTGCAGAGGAGTCCTTAGCCCTCGCAATAATAGCATAACATATCAATTCAAAAGATGATAATACATGTCGTATCTGTGAAAATATATCGCCATTCGTCAACAACTCTCATGGAGCGACTAAACAATCGAAGGAGAAACTCCTTAAGTTATGGTTCGAATAATTACCTATATACAAACAAGTTAAGCTAGTTTCTTCTCGCGACAAGTATAGCAATAGCCTCTGCGGCTGAATCGCGACTACCTATTGACAATTACTGATAAAGTAAATAGAGTGTTGATGTTTAGTGACACTTGGGATCGCCCGAAAGCTGAGTTCCCGGAGGGCGAAGTCGAGCGCGCACGACGGGTCCGAGGGCGCCGGGACAGGCACAGGGAGTGTGGGATGCACCGTCTGTTAGCAAAACCAGCGAGCGCAGAGAGGGGCGCCGCGAGCCTCGCCAAGTGAGTGGTCAACTCCTTTCCGCGAGAAAAATCGACAAGCGATTCACGGGCGTTCAAGCGCTTAAGCAGGTCGACTTCGATCTCGACGCGGGCGAAATCCATGCGCTGGTCGGGGAGAACGGGGCCGGCAAGTCGACGCTCATGAAGGCGCTCGTTGGTATTGCCCCCAAGGACTCCGGCGAAATCCGCTACCTCGAGCACCCGTTCAATCCGCGCGACCCGAAGCACTCGCTGGAGATGGGCATCGGCATCATCCATCAGGAATTGAACATGATGGAGCACCTTACCGTGGCCGAAAACATCTTCATCGGCCGCGAGTCCACACGCGGGCTGTTCCTCGACAAACGCGCGCAGAACGAGCGGACCGCAGAGCTGTTTCGCCGGCTGAAGATGGACATCGACCCCGCCGAGCCATTGTCGAAGCTCACCGTGGGCAAGCAGCAGATGGTGGAGATCGCTAAAGCGGTGTCGCATCGCCTGCGCATTCTCATCCTCGATGAGCCGACCGCCGCCCTGACCGACGCCGAGATCGGCGAGCTGTTCGCCATCATGAGGGACCTCGCGTCTCGCGGCGTGGGGATGATCCATATCTCGCACCGGCTGGACGAGATCCACCGTATTGCTGACCGAGTCACCGTCTTGCGGGACGGCGAGAGGATGGGCACCCACAAGACCGCCGAAGTGAGCCGGCAGGAGATTATCAACATGATGGTCGGCCGGGTCATCTCATTCCAGCCCAAGACCCGCAGCGACGTCTCGCCGAATGCCCTGATCGTCCTGAAAGTAAGCCACCTGAACGCGGGACGGCTGGTGAGAGACATCAGCTTTGAGCTGCGCCAGGGTGAGATTCTCGGCATCGCCGGCCTCATGGGGTCTGGGCGCACCGAGACGGTACGGGCTATCTTCGGCGCCGACAAGGTCCAGAGCGGGACGCTCGAAGTCCGCGGGAGGCGCGTGCTCATCAAGAGTCCCAAGAACGCCGTGGCGAACGGGATCGGGTACCTGTCTGAAGACCGCAAGCGCTTCGGCCTCGCGGTCAACCTGAACGTGCGGGACAACCTCGCCATGGCCACCTATGAGCGCTACCAGAAGGGCCTGTTCATCCAGGCCTCGGCGGTCCGACAGGTCACGCAGGAGTACATCCAGAAGCTGAACATCAAGACGCCTTCCCTGGAGCAGCTGCTCCGAAACCTTTCCGGCGGCAACCAGCAGAAGGTCGTCATCGCGAAGTGGTTGATCCGCGCGTGTGACATCCTCATTTTCGACGAGCCGACCCGGGGCATCGACGTGGGTGCAAAAAAAGAAATCTACGCCCTGATGGTAAGGCTCACGCGGGAAGGCAAGTCGATCATCATGATCTCTTCGGAGTTGCCCGAGATCCTGCGCATGAGCGACCGCATCGTCGTCATGTCGGAAGGCCGCATCACAGGGGAGCTTCCCATCGAGAAGGCGAGCCAGGAAGCCATCATGGAGCTCGCAACCATCGGGCACCAGGCCGCCCTGAGCGGGAGCTGACGCATGGCGGATTCGACGGTAGAAAGCCGGTTGCAGCATTTCCGTGAACGCGGCCTGAAATGGGCGCTGGCTCCGGGCGCGCTTGTGATCCTGTACCTGTTCTTCGGCGTGTTCGGGATCAACTACTTCTCCTATTCCACGTTGGTGAACATCGTCGACGCGGCCTACTATTTCGGGTTTATCGCCATGGGGGTGACATTCGTCATCATCAGTGGCGGGATCGACCTGTCCATTGGAACGGTCATGATGTGCGCCGCGATCGCCGGCGGCACGGCGCTCAAACACGGCTTTCCAATGCTTCCCTCGCTCCTGCTCATCATCGCCGTGGGACTCGCGTTCGGCGCGTTTAACGGCTTGTTCGTCTCCCGACTGAAGATGCCTCCGTTTATCGTGACGCTCGGCACCATGATGATCTCCATGGGCGTAGGTTCCATCGTCTCCAACGTTGCCAGCGCGACCTTCCCCATACGCGGTCAGCCTGGCGGTTGGTTCAAGAGCATCTTCCTCTATCTGGGAGACAATGGGGCGGCCATTCCCACCGGCGCGCTCCTCCTCGCGGTCGTGGCAGTTGTCTGCCACCTGATGCTGTCTAGCACAAAGCTCGGCCGCTACACCTACGCGATCGGGAGCAACCTGGAGGCCGCGCGGCTGTCCGGCGTCGACGTGAAGAAGTGGCAGATGCTTGTTTACGTCATCGCCGGCGGCACGGCTGGTATCGGTGGCATCTCCTACGCCGCCATCTACACCACGGTGCTGCCGGCGCAAGGGCAGGGATTCGAGCTGACCGCCATCGCGGCCGCGGTCATCGGGGGCACGTCCCTGTCAGGGGGAATCGGGACGATCTGGGGAACCATCATCGGCGTGTTCATCATGTCGGTGCTGGCCACCGGCCTTCCGTCCCTGAACTTGGAAGCCCATTACCAGACATTCTTCACGGGAATCATCGTGATCGGGGCCGTGCTGCTTGACATGTACCGCATGCGCAAGGCTGCAGAGGTGCGTATCGAGACACCTGCTGACCTCTATCGGGCATCCATGCTCGAAAAAATCGCCGCCATGCGAAGGGAGCTCTCTACCGGCAAGAGCGGTGGGAACGGGCAGGCAGCGGCGCTGAGGGCCCAGATCGAGCGGGCCAGGAGCGAGCTGAGAGCGAACTTCGCGCAGATGAAGGCGCACGAGCGGACTGAGCAGGCTCGCCTCCAGGCAGAGGAAAGGGCGGCCGATCACGCATTTGCAGAAAAAGAGCTTTCGCGCCAGGAAGACCCGGAGCGTGGGTCCAAGTCACGAAAACATCCCTGAACGCATGTTCGGGGCGGAAACTCAAAGGGAGGTGCTTATGAGCATTTCTGTGCGAAGAGGCGTGCTGCTAGTGGCGACGGCGGTGTTGCTTTTCGCCCTTGCCCTGCCAGTGTTTGCCGGAGGGCAGAAGGAAGGAGGAGCGGCGCAGGGAGCTACTGCAGCTGGGGGGAAAATTTACATCCCCATTATTTGCAAGGGCTTCCAGCACCAGTTCTGGCAGACGGTGAAGAAGGGTGCGGAAGCTGCTGCGGCGCAGTTGGGCGTGCAGATGACCTTTGAAGGGCCTCCGTCGGAAGCAGATATCCAGCCCCAGGTGCAGATGCTGACCAACGACATGGCGAAGAACCCCGCGGCGATCTGCCTGGCGGCGCTGGACACCAACTCGGTCATGGACCAGCTCAACCAGGCCATCAAAAGGAAGATCCCGATCATCGGGTTCGACTCTGGGGTGCCCAACGCGCCCAAGGGGGCCATTTACGCGACGGCGGCTACCAACAGCTACGCAGCCGCCGGACTGGCCGCCGACAAGATGTTCGCGGCCCTCAAGGACAAGATCGTGGCGGCCAGTGACTCAGGCCCAGTGACGATTGTGGAGTGCCAGCAAGACGTTACAAGCCAGTCGATAACTGACCGGGGGAAGGGATTCCGCGACGAGATGATAAAGTTGATCACGACGCAGACCAACCACACGAAGGCAGACATTCGGGTGCAAGGCAACCCTGCGTACATCGCACCGGATAGCCCGACGAGCGGGAAGGCCATCATCATCAGCGTGGTGGTCCCTGCTACAGCGAAAGATCCTGACGTTGCGGCTGCAGTCCATGCGATGCTGAACCGGGTGAAGTCCGAGAACATCATCGGGGTATTCTGCTCCAATGAAGGCACTGTGAAGGGGATGATTACATCGACCAATGACGGTAGCGCCCTGCCGACTGAGTACCCCGGCTTGATCGTGATAGGCTTCGATGCCGGCAAGCTGCAGAAGCAGGCGGTGCGTAGCAAGTACTTCCTGGGGTCTATCACGCAGGACCCGTACAACATCGGTTTTCAGGCTGTGACTTTGGCGTACAAGGCTGTCAAGGGCGAGCCGGTTGCGGACGTGGACACGGGCGCCAAGTTCTACGACTCGACCAACATGGACGAGGCTGATATCGCTCAGCTGCTTTACGATTGAAAGGGGAACGCCCCTGAGAGAAGCAGAGGCCCACCTGAACGGCGGGCCTCTGCCTAAGAGGCATGGTACGCCCATCCCGGCGAAAGATTCGTTCTGCAGCCGTCCATCAACTGTCGACCTCTTTGGAATCTCTCCCGCTACCCTCGTGATGGCGAGGGAATCGAGAAAATCGCCGCAGGGTGAACGTTGCCCGGACACCTTGCCGAGTTCATTCTCATCACTGAAGAGGCTCTTGGAGCGGGCTGTCTGCTTCCTATGGGGGGACACCCAATTGCTCTTGGGATGCTCCCGGAGCTTTCATCCGCGCGCCGTCTCGTTTTGTCCGCTTTCCCCCCGCCCCTATTCAACCCAAAGGACCGAGCAGGTTGTGACGGTGCCTACCAACGATACTTGGCGACCACCGGACAGAAGGTATCCACGAGGGCGCAGTAGGTCACATCGCCTTGCCTCTTTCGGGCCTTATTCCTCTCCAGGCGAGGCCGAATGATCAGCTGGCTTCGTGTGAAGTCACGACTACCTTGACACCGCTCTCCTCAAGTTCGGCCTTCTCTTCATTCGACATATGATCCGTGATCAGGACGTCTATTCTATCGGTGGGTACCGATTGGGCGAAAGACGTCTTGCCGATCTTAGTATGGTCACAGAGTAGTACAACTCTCTTGGCGCATTCAATCATCTTACTCCTGATCTCAGCCTGTTGAATATCCGGAGAAGTTGCTCCTTTCTGAGCCGAGAAACTATTGGTTCCCATGAACGCCGTGTCCACGGTTATCTTGGAAAGGAGGTCGGTGCCCAAAGTCCCCACTACACAGTGGAAGTTCTGTCTAAGCAAGCCGCCGATCAGAAAGACGCTCATCCCCGGAATCTTTTCGAGAAAATCTGCAGTACGCGTGTCATTTGTGACGATATTCAGGCTCCGGCGCGACCCAAGAATCTTGGCCAACTCGAAGACGGTCGTGCCGGCGTCCAGCAAGATGACGTCGCCGTCTTCAATCAGCTTCAATGCCTCCTTAGCGATACTTTGCTTGGCTGCCAGCTCGTCTATTTCTCGCTCACCCGTTTTGGGCTCAAAGGCCGCTTTGGTGTGCCTGATGGCCCCGCCATGAGTCTTGATGAGCAGTCCAGAAACATCGAGGTCATTGAGGTCGCTCCGAATCGTGCCGCCGGAAACGTTGAACAACTTACACAATTCGGCTACTGTGAGCTTCTCACGCTCGGAAAGCAATTCGAGGATTTTAGCCTTCCGCTCCTCGACAAAGAGTGACTTGATTTGGCTGTCCGCGTGAGTCCCCTGTCTCCCCATGATTGGAGTTCCAGTTTTGCTTTTCCTTGCGGCTGCGTTTTGAGAGCCCGCTTGGCGATCAGGCAAAGGCTTCATGCTCCTCCCGACTTCGGCGCTGACTCCAGTAAAGTGTCTATCCGCTTGCCATCTTCAGGCACCCAGCAGCGCCAGTAGCGGACCGAGTCTGCAAGCTGTTGCAGCAGCTTGCGGGGATGCACCTCAGGGCGTCCAAAGATCTCCAGTGTGAGAAAGATTGATTCGCAAGGCGGGGGAAGACTAGGGTCAATCGCCGACTCGTAGCACGCTGCGATGGACTGCAGGACCTTGCCGGGGTCGATCGCACCTTTCGGGTTCAACTCTGGCGTGAACGGTTCATGGGCCGAGGAGTTTTTCGTCACTTGTTGGAGGTGTACAATGGGCGAGTATGCTCCCAGGGCTGACAACCACGCATACGGATCACCATCTTCGCTTTCAGAGAACAGATAAGGGTGCGCATGCATGCTATCAACTACTTCCAAGAGTCTCTCTTCTCGTTCGATCAAGTCTTTTTCCTTGGCTGCCCGGAGAAAACTCGCCCGTGTGGCTTCTGATCCCAGCCACAAGCCTGAGGTCGTCGCGGCTTCTGGCATATTCTGCGCTGCTTTCCGCAATTCAGAAACCGTTGGCCGTCCGAAGCTTCGCTGTCCAAACGCATGGCCTGTGTCCACTGTAACATACATCGGCGCGCCGGCGCGACTATGCACCTCTCTCATCAACTCCTTTGTTCCCGCGATAGTCCATGGGGTCTGGTGCGGGGCATACATTTGCTCAACTGAAACATAGTGAATTCCGCGTTGCCCCGCAAATGCTGCGACCTCTGCCAGCGAGTCGAAGAGGAGCATCCTCGCCGTCTCGTACAACTGAGGCTCCTGCAGCGTCGCGTGCGGGAATCCATGGCAATAAAACCCAAACCCCGCCCCCAGATCGGCGGCGGTCTCTATCATTGGTTTGATCCAATCTTTCTGCATGCGATCTCGAATCCGTCGATCGGGGTGACCGAGCCCGAGTGTTGCGTATGTGCCGTGGCCGGAGTAGAGATTGACGACATCAACACCTATCTCTGTGGAGGCAGTCTTGACGTCTCGCCTCCAGTCCAGCATGTAGTCGGAGCCATTGAAGAGTGGATCTGCTTCCGTGTCGCTACTTGCTTCAACCTTTCTTAGACCAAAGTCCGCGACGAGACCCAGCCATTCTCGGGGTAGTATCCAACGCTTGGAAGCAAAACAGTTGTCGATAGCAAGGTAGATTCTCGGCAGTTTCATTTAGATCGACCTCTTGGAAACAGCGAGTGAGCTTTTTTGACTATGTGCGAATCGGGCCCGCGGGCAGTGGGGACGATCAGACTCCGAGGCGACCACCTGTCCGCCTGAGACAAATCTTTTTGCGAGGGCGAAGGCGCACATGATTCGTGAACCATATGGTACGGCAGTATGTCGCATTCGTCATCATATGTCAATTAAGGTACAGTAGTATTGACAATACTTGGCAAATGAAATTGTGAGATAACCGTCAATCATTTCTTCTGAGGGTCAAAGAGGCCAAATCGACAACGGATCTTATTTATTTGTCTATTAAATAGTTAAAGGTAGGAAACTCCTTTCCATGCCGGAATTCAAGCTCAAAACCAAAGCGAGGCTGCAGGCGGCCGTCCTGATTATTACGCATGATATATAATGATATTTATTGACAAATCTTGATGAATGTGGGAAGATGCGTCACTGATGGAGGACGCGAGGACGCTGGCTGACGCCGCCGACTCGACGGGTCCATCAAAGACTTCCAAGGAGGAGAACATGAAGATCAAAACGATCCTCGGTGTCGTGCTTTCCCTGGTGATCTTGAGCGCCGCGACGGCAAGCGCCCAGGCCTCGGAACCAAAGACCATCACAATTGGTCTTTCGTGGAACGAGAAGATGCAATCCCTGGTCCAGGCCTGGGACGACTACATGAAGCAATATGCCTCGGAATATGGGGCCAAGAACGGAATCACAATCAAATGGATCACCAATGTCGCGGACAGCGATCCTTCGCAGCAGGCTTCCAACATTGAAGATCTGATCAGCCAAAAGGTCGACGTAATCATCGCGCGTCCCCACGACGCTGCAGCGATCGGTGCGTCGATTACAGCGGCGCATAAGGCAGGGATCAAGTTCATTACTTTCGACAGGAAATCTTCGGGGGCACAACCAGACGCCCATGTGGGTGCGGACAGCTACAACCAGGCGATAACGACGGCGCAGGCATTTGCGAAGATTTTGAAAGACGCGGGTATCAAGGGAAAAGCTATTGAGCTAATGGGCGACTTGCGCGACATGAACGCCGTTCAGCGCTCGCAAGGCTGGCACAAAGTCGAAAACGATCTGCATCAGTGGCAGACGGTGATCCAAGTGCCCACTGAATGGAACCCAGAGAAGTTCCTGACAGGCACGACCAACGCTCTCCAGGCTCATCCTGAGGCAAATTGCATTTTCGTGGCGAGCGATTTCTGCTTTTCCGCGGTGGAGACTGCTCTCAAGAACGCGAATCGGTGGGCTCCGGTTGGCGACCCGAATCATGTGTATATCGCGGCGCAGGACGTGAATCCACAAGGCTACGAGGCTATGAAGGGCGGCTACATCGATGTAGCAACTACCTACGACGCCTATTTCCATGCGGTGGAGCTGGTCAAGGTCGCTGTTCGGCTCGCCTCAGGCGAGGACCTCAAGGGCAAGGACTTCCTAGTGCCTGGCCGTGTCGCAACACCGGCCAACGTTGAGAAGCTCAACAACATGTGGGCTCGCGACTACAAGGATTGAGACCTTCGCGCGTTCCGACAGTCCGGCGCCATTCAAGCAGCGCCGGACTGCAACGCAATTTTCCGCATGGAGAGTCTCCAATGGCAAACACGACACTAGAGGCGAAAGCGAACGCCGATCTGGGACGCTCCCGACTTGTGCTCCGTTTCATACCGGTTGCTCTTTTCGTTGCTGTGATCGTGTTTCTGGGATTTGCGGTCGATCGGTTCTTCACCGCCAACAACCTGCTGAATATTCTGATGCAATCGTCAGCGCTTGGATTCATGGCCATTGGCATGACCGCAGTCTTGCTAACAGGAGGAATCGACCTTTCTATCCCGGCCATTATGGCATTTGCCGGAATCCTCGGCTCAATGTACATGCGCGAGGGTGGCAATCCGCTGATCGCCGCGGCCATCATGATAGGTGCAGGTGTGGCGGGGGGGGCGCTCAACGGTCTTGCTGTGGCCTTTCTAGGCATGATCCCCTTCGTCGTCACACTTTCCACCCAGGCGATAGCCATGGGCGCCTGCGTCATGATCACCAACTCAGTCAGTGTTCTCGGGCTGAAGCAGTCGTTTCTTGACACCGTTATGTCCAGAATACTGCAGATCCCAACGCCGATTGTGGCTCTCGGGACGGTGACGCTAATTGTAGGCGTCTTGTCAAAGAAGAGTTTCGTTGGGCGCTGGCTCTATGCTGTCGGAATGAACTCGGAAACTGCTCGCGTGAGTGGGGTTCCCAAGGGCCGAGTTCTTTTTGGCTCCTACGCATTTGCTGGTCTTTTCGCTGGCCTCGCTGCAATCGTCGTGACCGCGAGGCTTGCTTCTGCCTCACCAACGATGGGGGAGGAGGGCGTAGTTCTCAATGTCGTCGGCTCGGCCGTCGTCGGTGGAGTAAGCATTTATGGAGGGGCAGGGTCATTCGCCGGGGCGGTTGTCGGAGCTGTCATCATAACGATGATCAGCAACATAATGAACATGGCACATCTCTCATACTATGCCACTCTAATCGTTAAGGGGCTCGTGATAATTACTGTCGTTGCGATTGATTCGCGCTCTAGGAGGGCGTAGGGGGTGATTGTGTCCTCGGCATGTTTGAAACTTGTCGAAATTCGAAAGAGATTCCCCGGCGTAGTGGCTCTCAACGGCATCAATCTGGAATTGCAATGCAATGAAGTGCTTGCGCTCATCGGTGCCAACGGGGCAGGCAAGAGCACTCTTATGAACGTGCTTGGCGGAATCGTCCGGATGGACTCCGGCCTGATCGAGATAGATGGAAAAGCGGTTGAGCTCAGGAATCCCCTTGACGCCAAGCAAAGGGGCATTGCCTTTGTACACCAGGAAATGGCTCTTCTCCCCTCGATGAGCATAGCCGACAACATGTACATCTCGGACTTCCCAAAGACAAGGAGAGGCCTCATTGACTATGAGACGATTGAATCGCGCTGTTTGAAGGTGCTCAGGACTCTTGGCTGCTCTCTCTCGCCGCGGGCGAGAATCCGAAGTCTCGGAGCCGGCGACCGCCAAATCGTCGAGATCGCTCGAGCCTTGCTGTCAGCACCAAGGATCATAATATTTGACGAGCCTACGTCCTCACTATCAGGCACGGAGAAGATTAAGCTTTTCGAGGTCATTCATTCTCTCAGGAATGGTGGATGCGCAATTATCTATATAACTCATTTTCTAGACGAGATCTTCACGCTCTGCGACAGGGCTCTTGTCCTTCGAAACGGGGAGATAGCAGGAGGAGGGAAGATCTCGGAGCTCGATTACGAGAAGGTCGTCAAGCTCATGCTCGGCAGTTCCGATCTCGCGCTGTCGAGGGCGAACGCGAGGAAGGAACGGAGGATAGGAGAAATCAGGCTCAAGGTGACCAACTTGGAACAGAAAGGATCGTTTGAAGGTGTGAACCTTGCGCTGCATTCTGGGGAAGTCGTCGGTCTTTGGGGCCTTCTTGGTTCTGGGCGAAGCGAGCTCGCACGAGCCATAGCAGGCCTCGACACCATCGACCGCGGAGTCATAGAAGTGCGGGTGCAAGGAAAACTTCGAAAGATAAAGCGCCGAGCGGCGAAAAAGTGGATTGGCATGATCACGGAAAACCGGCGAGAGGATGGACTCTTGGGGGGGGCGTCCGTTCGGAAGAACATTTCTCTCGCGAGTCTTCCGTCCTTATTGTCTGCTATTTGGCCGTTCATAGATGAGCGAAGAGAGAAGGCCGAGGCGCGCAAACTTGTCGAGAAGCTGGGGGTGAAGAGCACAAGCATAGAGCAGACAGTCGCGACACTGAGCGGCGGCAATCAACAGAAAGTCATCCTTAGTCGTTGGCTTCAGAGAGACCCTCCTATCCTGATTATGGACGAGCCAACGAGGGGTCTGGACGTCGGGGCGAAGTTGGAAATTCAGTCAGAGATATCTTCAGTGGCAGCGAAAGGCTCCGCGATTCTGGTCATCTCGTCGGAGATTGAAGAAATAATGAGCGTCAGCGATCGCTATATCGTGCTTCATCGGGGGCGCGTTGTTGCAGAACTTGGTCCGGAGGCGAACAAGGAGAGCCTTCTCAGCGCGGCAGTTGGCATCGCTCAGGGGGGGCTTAGGTGAAACCAAGCGGAACTTGGTTGGATGAATGCATCGAGTTTCTCCGCGAGTACGGTTTTGTCGCTATATTGATGAGTGTCATTGTCATATTCTCGGTATTGTCGAAGACATTCCTTTCGTTGACCAATATCCTTGGACTGTTGCACACCTCTGTGCCTCTGATAATAGTCGCTGCGGGGCTGGCTTTGGTAGTCATGACGGGGAAGCTTGACATATCGATAGGATCAGCGTCCTTCCTGAGCGGCGCGGTTGGCGCAATACTCATGACTCGACTTCATGTTTCGCCCGCGATAGGTCTGCCCGTCGTCATTGCGACGGGAGCTTTGTGTGGCACAGTCAATGGAGTGTTGTGCGTCTATTTGCGCGTCAATCCGCTCATTACCACAATGGGATCCATGTTTGTTTTCCGGGGCATGGCTTTGCAGCTCACGGGCTCTCGGGCGATTAGTGTCTCTCAAGGGTTGCGCGATTTTGGGAATTACAGGATCGGACCTGTTTTTGTCGACATACTTATTGCCGGCTTCTTTCTGCTGCTCATCCACACCCTGCATACACGAACGGCCTTTGGCAGACGCGTCATGGCTATTGGCACCAACGCCGAGACTGCGTCAAAGCTTGGCGTGCGGGTACGTGAGGTGAGCCTCGTAACTTTTGTGATCTCAGGACTTTGCGCAGGAATTGGGGGCCTTTTCTCAGTCTTTCAGATCGGAGCCGTGACGAATCAGATGGGCTCGGGGCTTGAGTTCACCGCAATTGCAGCGATTGTGATCGGTGGGATAAGCCTTTTTGGTGGCGACGGAGCCATTCTCCCTAACTACCTTCTCGGCGTGCTGACATTGGGGATAATCGAGAATGGGCTTAATCACATAGGCGCGTCGCCCTATCTTTATCCGTTTGTTCGTGGAGGCATCATATTGGTGGCGATGTACGCGGACTCCCTCAAAAGAAGACGGAAGCGACTTGCGGCAGCAAGCTCGATGGCTTCGCAGGAATCGATGACATCCGCCAGGTAGGCGCGCTGGTCACGTGGCATGGAGCAGCTGCTTTGTACGCTCAATATCGCGGGCGAGGTAGGGGTTCTTGACCGCGCCGACCATTACAAGGTCGATGTTCCCCTGCAACAAGGACCGCAGTTCTTCCAGGAGTCCGAAATAGGCTTCGACGCGCGCGTAGGGGTGCATTGGCCTAAAGTCAACCAGGAGGTCAAGGTCACTTTCTCCAAGCTTGAAGTCCTGACGAAGTGCCGAGCCGAAGGCTTCCAACGTGGCCACATGGTGGCGCGCGCAGGCGGCGACAATTGCGGCATGGCTCCTCTGCAATACCTCAACCACTGTGACCCTCCGACACGAAACGCGTATTGAGGTGGCGGGCCTCTATGTGACCTCACAGATGCAAGGTACCCGGGCGCGTGCCTCCACTTCGAGTTTACAAGCTCAAACAGTTTGGAGGGTCACTTGCCGGCGATCTTTTTGGTCCCTTCGCCACCAACCTTGATAACGACCTTCACCGCATCTTCCATCGGGTCTTTGAAGGGCACCTCGATTCGAAGCAGTCCGTGCTCGTATGTCGCCTCGGCTTTGTCAGGTTTCACCGCCCAGCCCAAAGCCAAGGATGCAACATACTCGACGTCCCTCGCCAGCGCTGACAGATGGACACTGTCCTCCAGCATCTTGAGATCGATGGTATCCGCCGGCGCTCCTGGGATGGCGAACTCCAGTATCAGCTTGCGGTTCTCCGGGTCAGCATACGCCACATTGTCAGGGGCAACTTTCATTCGATTTTCGGGCATCTATGTACCCTCCTTTTTTATCTAGATACAATGTAACCATGGTGAGGGCAAAAAGATAGGAACTTCGAATAGCCGCTGCCTTGAGCCGAATGATCTGCGACCACGAGAACTCCGGTCCGTTTGGGAACAACGGTCAGAGCTATCACGCTAGTGGGGCTTGGAGGCCAAAGGAGATCAAAGATGAAAGCGAAAGTGGGCTTGTGGATTGATCACAGGAAGGCGATTGTAGTCGCTGTCACTGACAAAGGCGAAGAGACAGGACTGGTGATATCTGCGATTGAAAAACAGGCCCGTCGTTCTCAAAGTTCGCGCCATTTGGGTCACTACGAACCACAACAAGTACCGGCAGACGATAGTCGACAGAAAGCCTTTACGGGACATCTCAACATCTACTACGATGCGGTCATCGCGAGCATTCGTGCTGCGGAATCCATTCTGATCTTCGGTCCTGGTGAGGCAAAGGGCGAACTGAAAAAACGTCTTGAAAGAATCAACCTTGGCGGACGCATCATAAGTGTTGAAACAGTTGACAAGATGACGGATCGGCAGATTGCGGCGAAAGTTCGACGGTACTTTGCCAAATAGCATTCAAGAAAGGAACTGATGCACTCGGCCTAGAGATTGTTTGGGACAACTAAACGCCGTACGCCGATTTTTCCGGCCACCTCAACCCCGCTCAGCCCGCCTTTTCCCCTTCGCATAGTCCGCGGTCACCCGAGCCTCTTGGATTGTTGCCCGCACGAAAGCCGTCACGTCCGCGAGCGCTGAGGCATGAACTGCTGCCATTTTTCGGCAGTGGATGGCTTGGATAGGAAGCTCACCACGACCAACACGACAAACGATACGGCAACGCCGATGAAGGCCGGCTCGAACCAGGAGTCCGAAGGCGGAGTCAGCTTGGGCAGCACCAGGAAGTGCCACAGCACCGATGCCGCCACTCCGACCAAGGACGAAAGCAGCGCGCCGACCGCGGTCGCCCTTTTCCAGTAGAAAGCGGCCAGGGTCGGGATGAAAGTCGCCGGTATGAAGATGCGGAAGGTAAGCTCGGTCAGCGAGACGACGTTCGGGTCGAGCCACGCAAAGAGCAATCCGAGCACACCCATCAAGGCGCTTATCCAGCGCACCTTGTTCATGCTCACCCGCTTCTGCGGCCAGATGCCCCTGACAAGCTGTGTCGCGGCCACAATCTGGAATATCACCACCGCAATGGCGCTGCCACTCAACATCGCAATGGCCACCAGGCCCCGCAGCCCCGGCGCCAGGGTTGCCGCCAGAGTGGGCATGGCCGCCTCGGGGTCAATCTTGGGAAAGAGGACGCTGGCGCCCATGCCGATGAAAGCGGCCGCCAACCCCACCACGGCGATGATGACCCCGGCGAAGCTCAGTCCCACCTTGGCGGCGCGCGCGTTTTTTGCGGAGAAAACGAGCTGGTAGATATCCGCTGCCACCCACATGCTCAGGGTCATCACCCAGAAGAAGGCCCAGACGAACGGCCACGCGCCCGCCGAAAAGAGGTTGAAGGAGCCCGGCGGCAGAGCGGCCGTGAGGTGCGCCCAGCCGCCTGCCCTCGAGATAGCGAAGGAAACCAGGATCACAAGCCCCACAAAAAGGATGCAGAACTTGATGATGTTGGTTACGGCAGACGCCCACAACCCACCCAGCGCCGTATAGGTGATGAACGGGACCGCCATGATGAGCATGGCCGGGAACAGAGGGATATTGAACAGCGATTTGAGCACCTGGCCTCCGCCGACAAAGCCGATGCTTAGGAGAATAACGTAGGCGATGGTGCCGAGAATGGAAAGGGTGACGCGCGCGCGAGCGTCGTATCTCATATTGAACACATCGATCAGGGAGTATTGAGCCAACGCTCGCAGCCTACCGGCCACTGTGAGAAGGAGAATCCAGGCGCCAACCGCCAGCATGATAAAGAACCATGCGCCAACCATCCCAAACGAGTATCCTAACCCTGCGACACCCACTGTGGCGCTCGAAATGCCCGCCGCGATTGTCATAGCGATGAAGAACGCGTTGAACTTGCGCCCTGCAACCAGATAATCATCGTAGTTGCTGGAGCGCCTGTACATCATTACGCCGATCACAAAAATGACGACGAAGTAGACAACAACCAGAATCGTGTCAATCACGGCAATCCACCTCCCTTAGGCCAAAAAAAACCCTGAGCTCCGATAAATCGGAACCCAGGGATTTGCCATCTCCCGAGGCCACGTTCAACGATCGGCAGGTCTTCTGGCTCTAGTTCACCCTACTCTCCGGCCTTCCCATCCCGATTGGTCGTGGACAGTGGCATACGCGGATTTCGTCCCTATTACAGCGGCGGGACCGCGCCCGGCTTCAACGGGCTTCCCTATTAAGTCCCGATTCTATCGGGACGCCGATCGTTGGATCGTCAAATGTGCATAGGGTTTACAGCGTTGGTGGTTTCCTGTCAAGAGTGGGTTTCAGAAGCCACGATGACCGTGGACCCGTGATGGGGGCAGTTCCTATTCCCACGGCATGCGCGAGCCCTTGAGTGCCCAATCTGGCCAGAATACGTCATAACGAGCATCCCGCAATCCCTGTGAGTGCTCGGTGGCGGTATCGGACTGGGCGTGGTCGCGGCTGTACTATCGATTCTTTGCAGCATCGTTTACCTCGCCTCGAAGGGAGTCGTTCCATGGGGACTTGACCTCAACGATTTGCCTCCTCCTGTGGACAGTGGCCGCCCTTCCCGTCGCCCGGCTAACCGGGAGGCAACGGAAGGTCAACGAAGAGCTGACTCTGTTCTGTTCGCTCGTCGACCATACGAGCGACGCCATTCATGTAATAGACCCGAAAACGGGCCGGTTCCTGGATGTGAACATGAAAGCCCGCGTCACTTACGGCTACACCCGGCGGGAATACCTGTCGTTCGGAACTTGCGATATCGATATCCTGGGTGAACAGCCCTGGCAAAAGGTCGCGGAGAAGATCCGACGCGATGGACACTGTGAGGTGGAGAGTCGTCATCGACGTAATGACGGCTTAACGTTTCCTGTAGAAGTCAGTTTCGTCTACATCCATTTGAACCGTGACTACATCATAGCTGTCGCACGGGACACCAGCGACAGAAAACGAGCGGAGGCCGCGCTGCGTCTGCATGACCGGGCCATCCAAGGGGAGGAACGCCACGCCATCGGGCTCGGTCGCCCGCAAGGTCTCGGTACAAAGCTCGCATCGCGAGGATCATCCTCGACGTCTATCATACCCGCGCGTGACCTCGTTGCATGCTCACCACGTCTCTACGTCTTGTCAGGAGCCGCCACTGGAAGCCAGACCCGGAAGGTTGTCCCCACCCCCTTCGTGCTCTCCACCTCGATCCGCCCGCCGCTTTCCGCAACGGTGCTCTGACAGACGGAAAGGCTCAGGCCGATTCCCTTCACCCGCGCCTGCGTGGATCCCGGTTCTGCCCATTCGCCTTTCGTCGTGAAGAAAGGGGTGAAAATCCGCGGAGTGTTTTCAGGGGAAATCCCGCATCCGGTGTCGCTCACTTCCAGGGATGAGAAGCCGCCAGCCGCGCGGGTGCGCACCGTGATTGTCGGGGATGCGCGGCCCATGAGGGCATGGACGGAATTGGAGATGAGGCTCGTCAGGACGAAGCTCAGCATCCCATGAGACGCCAGGACCGGGGCGGTCTGGCCCAGATCCACGGTCATGGAAATCCCCTCTTCCTCCATCTGCTTCTGGAACAGGGGAAGCATGGTCCGTACCGCCTCATCCAGCTTCATCTGCTCGGGGGATGAGGCAGAGGCGCTCGTCAGACCCTGGAGGCGCTCAGTGATGTCCACTGCACGCTGCACGGCCTTCAAGGCTTCCCGGATGTACGACCTCGTGCTGGCGGCGAGGCTCTGATCCCGGGCGACGAAATCGAGGTACCCCTTGGCCGCCGTGTTGATGTTGTTGAACTGGTGCGCGATGCCGGCAGCCAGCGTCCCGAGGCTTTCAAGCCTTTGCGCCCTGATGATCTGAACCTGCATCGCCTTCTGAGCGGTCACGTCGCGGGAAATGCAGGTGATTCCGGCCGTCTGTCCCGATGCATCCTTGACGAGAGAGATCGAGGTGGAAACAAACACCGTCTGCCCATCTTTCCGCGTGACAGTGCTTTCCAGGTGCTGCAGCTCGCCCTCCTGCCTGACGAGTTCCCTGATCTCGGGTTCCCGGGCCATGAGCTCGGGAGAAAGAAGCTGGGTGATCGGGCTGCCGATCATTTCCTCACCCGTGTACCCGAAGATCTTTTCCGCTCCCTTGTTCCAGCTCGTCACCGAGTAGGCCGTGTCCATGCCGATGATCGCGTCGTTGGAAGAATCCACCATCTCCGCAAGGCGGACGTTCCTCTCTTCCATCTGGCGGCGGTCCGTGATATCGCGAGATATCCCGAAGGTGCCGATGATCTCTCCCTTTGCATCGCGCAGGGGCATCTTTGTGGCGGAGATCCACAGCGGGTCGCTCCCGGCCCACAACTCTTGCCCCACGGCGTCGATGAGCGGCACTCCCGCAGCGATGATTCGCTGCTCGTCCTCGAACGCCTTCCGGGCGAGAGGAAGGGGGAAGTAGTCGAAATCCGTCTTCCCCAGCATTTCCGAGGGATCCGCGGCTCCCAGGTCCTTTGCGTGAGCCTTGTTGAGCAGGATGAACCTGCTTTCCCGATCCTTGAAATAGATGTGATCCGGGACGGTGTCCATCAGCGCAGTCAGGAAGGCCCTTTCTCGAGCCAGAGCGGTTTCAGCCTCGATTCGCTCGGTGATGTCTTCCACGAATCCCTCGAGCTCTTTCCGGGAGGAATCAGGGTCGATGCGGACACGGGTCATCAGGTTCACGACGACCACCCGACCGTCACGGTGCCGGTAGCGGTTCTGGATCTTGAGCCACCCGGAAGAGCGCTCGATGTCCTCGATCACGTGCGATCTTCGCGTGGGGTCCGCGTAGACGACCTCCGCGGCACTCTTCTGATTGACGGTCTCGATGAGATGCTCCGGGGAATCGTAACCGAGCATTCGGGCAAAGGCGGGATTGACGCTGATGAGCTTGCCATCAAAGGTCGAGCGGAAGATCCCCACCGGCGCCTCCATGAAAATGGAGCGGTACTCCTCCTCGCTCTGGCGGCGGGCGGTTTCAGCCTCGATTCGCTCGGTGATGTCTTCCACGAATCCCTCGAGCTCTTTCCGGGAGGAATCAGGGTTGATGCGGACACGGGTCATCAGGTTCACGACGACCACCCGACCATCACGGTGCCGGTAGCGGTTCTGGATCTTGAGCCAGCCGGGAGAGCGCTCCATGTCCTCGACCACGTGCGATCTTCGCGTGGGGTCTGCGTAGACTACCTCCGCGGCACTTTTTGCGTTGACGGTCTCGATGAGATGCTCCGGGGAATCGTAACCGAGCATTCGGGCAAAGGCGGGATTGACGCTGATGAGCTTGCCATCAAAGGTCGAGCGGAAGATCCCCACCGGCGCCTCCATGAAAATGGAGCGGTACTCTTTCTCGCTCTGGCGGAGAGCCTCCTCGACATGCTTGAGAGAACTGACGTCCCGGGTGATTCCGACCACGTTGGTGACCTTGCCTTGCGCATTGCGGACCGGCACCTTTGTCGTCAGGATGGAGCGCAGCTCGCCTCCGACGTTCTTGGGCTCTTCCTTGTTGATGAGTCTCTTCCCCTCTCGAATAATCTCCTGGTCATCCCTTTCGAACTCAGCGGCCAGGTCCCAGGGGTAGAAATCGTAATCCGTTTTCCCGATGAGCTCCTCCGGCGCGCCTGCTTGCATGACTTCCGCAATGGCCCTGTTGGCCACGATGAACCGCCCTTCCCTGTCCTTCAGGAAGAGGCCGTCCGGAACGTTGGTGATGACCTCCCGCAGGAGCGATCTTTCCTCTTCGATCCTGCGCTGGAGGTCTCTCCGCTCCGTTATGTCACGGACCACGCCGACAATCCCGGTGATCCGCCCGGAGGAATCCCTGAGCGGAACCTTCGTGGTGAGGGCCCAGCCCTGCGCTCCATCGGCAGAGACAATCTCTTCCTCGAAGTTGGTCCTGGTTGCCCCGGTCCTCAACATCTCCTTGTCTTCAGCACGGAATCCGTCTGCCACTGACTTCGGGAAGAAATCATGCTCTGTCTTTCCGATGATGTCCTCGGGCGATTCTTTCCCCATGCGGTTCACGAGAGTCCGGTTGACGAGGGTGAACCTCCCGGCCCTGTCCTTGACGAAAATCTGGTCCGGCACCGTGTCTATGACGGTGCGGACCATCGATTGCTCACGAACGAGCTTATCCTGGAGCTCCTTGAGCTCCGTGATGTCGATGACGTTGACGAGCATGTATTGATAGGCGTCTTTCTCTCCCGGGATGATGGCACGAACAAGGATGGAAAGCTTTTTCCCGCTGAGTGTGAGAGCAGTGCTTTCCTGTTCGAGCAGAGTACGGCCCTCCGCGACCGCCGTGAACAGCTCGATGAAATCTTCGAGCGACTCGGGGTCCAGAGTGGTGTCCAGTGGTCCCCGGAGATCCTTCCTGCTCTTCGCGCCGTACAGTCGAACGGCGGCGTCGTTGACGTCCACTACGCGAACAGCCCTGATGCCCTTTCGGATCAGGGTATGATTCGCTCGAAGATAGGTGCGCAGGTCAGGGATCCTGCGGGACGACCACTCCCGCAGGAGGGCGCGCAGGCCCGAAATGTCCTCTTCCCACAGGGAAACTGCGGAATGCTCGAAGATGCTGCGGTCCTTGCCCGCGGTGCGTTTCGGCGAACGGGGTGAGGCTTTCGGCATAGGTGAGTCCTTGCGGCGTGATTGGCCATGTGACGGGCCCCGGCTGGAGAACCGTGCCTTATGGGATGACAACGATTCCTTCCCTGACGGAGTGAGTCCTGAAGTCTCCGTCCCGATGGAGGAAGGGGTCGATGCCGATCCGGCTATTGTCGCCAAATGTGTGCGTTCTCGTCACGGCAACCTGGTTCATACGGGGAGGCAAACGAAGCCCCAAGCGATGTGGCGCCCTCCTACACATAGGATACAATGGCGTACAGCGGCCCGTCCTCCAGCACGAAGTGCAGTAGCGTGGGCAACCATCTCGTAACCCTTCCCAGGAAGGTGCGCAGAGAATTGCCAAGGGAACTGCGTGAACATAGCTGGAAGTGAAGAGCTATGATCGTCTGTGACTGGAATCGCGCGGGGTTCACAAAGTCTTCCGTGGCTCAGAGAAACGAGCGCGCACAGTAGTGCCCCGGCCCTGTGCCGACTCGATTGACAGCGACCCACCAGCCAGGGAGGCTCGCTCTTCCATCGTCAGCAATCCCTGGCTGGCTCCCGCGATGGCGCTTGCGCGGGCTGATTGAACATCGAACCCGCTGCCGTCGTCTCGGACCACCAACTCCACCTCGTTCGAGACGACTCGAAGAGAAACGCCGACCCAGCGGGCGTTCGCATGGCGGACGACATTTGTCAACGCCTCCTGCGCAACGCGGAAGCATGTCGTCTCGACAGCGGGCAAGAGGCGTTGCTCGAGCTCGATGTCGATCTCGAAAGCGAGTCCCGCCCGCTTTCCCTCACGCTCGACGTACCAGCGGAGGGCCGCGGCCAGCCCGAGGTCGTCAAGCACAGGTGGACGTAGATCGAATGCGAGGTTGCGCAACCGGTCTATCGCGGCGTCAATCAGCGCGACATTCTCGGCCCTGCTCTGGGCCGGAGAGGCTCCGTCGCGTTGCAGGTTTGTGCGGAGGGCAGTAAGCACCTGGCCGAAGTCGTCGTGCAGCTCCCGGGCGATGGCTCGCCGCTCGGCCTCCTGCGCTTCGATCAGCTTGCGGGAAAGCACGCTGAGCTGCTCGCGCTTTTCCAGCAGCTCCGCTGACGCCCGCGCGTGCTCGATGGCAGCGGTGAGCACGTTGGCAATCGACTGCAGAAAGTTGATGTCCTCCTGGGCGAAAGCCCGACGGGTCTTGGAGTGGAAGCCCAGGACCCCGAAGGGCTTCCTGTCACCCTTGATGAGCACGCTCACCCCGCTCACGATCCCCTGCTCAAGGAGCAGCGGGTCGGCGGAGAAGCGCGCGTCGGTTGATAGATCCTCCATGACGCAAGGCTCGTCGGACACCAGTGTGTAGGCACACTGTGACCCGCTGCCCGCAGGCAGAGTGACGCTCCCCACCAGTCCCGCTTTCCACCCGATTGCGGCACGCAGAAGCAGTGTGTCGTTCCCAAGAAGCTCAGCAACCTCGGCGATCTCGACCGAGCACGTGCGCACCACGAGCGCAAGCGCTTCGTCAAAAAGTGCCTGGATGTCACCGCCCTGCAGCGCGCTCTGGCCGAGCTGCGCCACCGCGGCCTGCTGCCGTACGCGTCTGCCCAGCTCATCCTCGGCGCGCCTGCGATCGGTGAGGTCGACGTTCGTGCCGAAAGCGCGTACTGGGGTGCCATTCGCGTCGTGGACAACCCGCTGGAGGCCGCGGATCACGCGCACCTCGCCGTCAGGCAGGATGATCCTGTACTCGATTTCCGGCGATCCCGTTCCGCGGAGCAATTCTTCACGGCGTTTGAGCACCCACGCTCGATCGTCAGGATGGACAGCCTCGGAGTATTCCTCGAAGCGTGCGCCCTGGGAGGCGTCGTCACCGAAGAACAGCCTGCGGTTCCCTCCTGTCGTGATGACGTCGCCGGTTACGAGGTCGATCTCCCAGCTCCCGATCTGCCCGATTGATTCTGCGTCGAGCAGAAGCCGGTGGCTCTTCCGCAGCTCCTCCTCGTCGTGCTCGGGCTTGATTTCACCCATGCAGACGCCGATCAACCGGAATGGTTAGAAAAGAGGGATATGGTATTGCTCAGGGAAGCACTGAACGCCAGTATCTCGGAACGCATATAGGTAATTATAGCAAAATTCGATGAAATGAAAAATGCCACGCTCAAATTGTTACTATTGTTACTAAAGGTATCTTATGCGACGAGCCGCGTACGGAACTTCACCGCTCTCGGTCTGCTGACAGTGTCCGTGCTACGAAACGAGCCCGTGCTGAAGCGCATAGCGGATGAGCTGGGTGTTTGTCTCCATGCCCATCTTTGAGAGGATTCGTGATCGATAGGTGCTAACCGTCTTGATGCTGAGGTTCATCTCCTCCGCGATGTCCGACACCTGCTTCCCGGCTCCGATGAGAACGAGAACGCGCATCTCCCGGTCAGAGAGGCTTTCGTGCGGTGACTGCCGGCTCTCGTCCTCGACATAGGAGGCGAGCATGTCCGCTACCGAAGGAGTGATATACCTTCTGCCCGCCGCAACCGTCCTGATTGCCTCAAGCAGCTCTTCGGGCGGGCGTCCTTTTGTGAGGTACGCGGAAGCCCCGTCCCGAAGGCTGTGAATCGCGTATTGCGCTTCTGAATGCATGCTCAACACGAGCACTCTCAACTCGGGATTCTCCGCCTTGAGCTCCCGCAAGATGTCCAATCCACCCCGGCCTGGCATCGTGATGTCCAATATGGCAACGTCGAACGGAAGGGAACGCACCAGCTCCAACGCCTCCTGCCCGGTCGCTGCTTCGCCGCCAACCTCTATATCAGGGCTGTCCGAAACGATCTGTACAATCCCTTTTCTGACGACGCTGTGGTCGTCGACCACCAGAACACGAATCATGATAGCTTTCCTTCCTCGGGAACAGGAACGCGTGCCAAAAGGACAGTCCCGGAACCCGGTTCCCCCCTGATCGAAAGATCTCCTCCCAATTCCACAACACTCTCGCGCAAGCCGATAAGGCCATAGGAGTCAGGCGCCGCCGCTTTCTGAGCCGTAATTCCAATTCCGTCGTCTTCAATCTGGAGATTCAGCATGCCGTCTCCGACGAACGCGTGAACGGCGGCATGATCCGCGCGGGAATGCCGCCCGATGTTTGCCAGAGCCTCCTGGGTGAATCTGTACAAGACCGTCGCGGCGTTTTTTCCAACCATCCCTTGGGGAATATCCGTGGTTACCTTGCAAGTGATCTTCGTTCGTCGCATGAAATCGGTGCATAGCCAATCCAGGGCCGCCTCCAGCCCGAGATCATCAAGCATCCGCGGGCGCAAATCCGAAGCAAGACGCCGCACAGTACTGATGGCCTGCTCCCCGAGCTCTATCGTTCCCGCAATCTTTTCACGCAAAGATGCCGTGTCTCCCCCCAGATGCTTCGCCACCCAGTGCAGGTCCATTTTGAGAGCAATGAGTGTCTGGCCGAACTCGTCATGAAGCTCCTGGGCAATCTTGCGGCGTTCCTCTTCCCTGACACGGAGGAGATTGGTTGCAAGATTCCTCATCTCCAGGCGCGAGAGCTCCAGCTTCTTGTTTGTCTCCGCAAGTGCCTTCGTTCGGACCTTCACCTGGTCATCGAGATGCAAGCGAAACAACTCACTCAGGTACTCGGGAAGGGTTGTCCCATGAATCCTCGTTTCCCAGATTCCCGCCATGATCGCTGCAAGAAAATAGAAATCCGCAAAATACCTGGAAATTGTTCCCACCCAGCTGAGAAGACTGTCGAATGGGATCGGGCTCAAAAGGGTCAGAATCCCGAGTCCTGTGAGGAACAAGCCGTTGGAATAAAGGCTGAGAAACCGCATTCGCGTCCGGCCGTGAAGGGAGACGAGGAGGACTGCACTTATGGCATACGCCATCCCTGCGAGTGTCATCACCACCTGGCGACTCATGGTCGGGCCTTGGCGTTGGTCTAGAAAAATCAGGAACGCGCCCTTGATCGCGAGAAACGAAATCAGCAGCAGAGCCAGCGCAGCACCCAGATAGACTGCGACGCACGTCAAAACTGCGCTTCGCTTCGAGGATCGCACGTTCGCGGTAGAACCAAAAGTCAATAAGGCGACGCCGCTGAGATGATAAACGGAGCTAAGGAGCATGCTGCTGTCAAAAAGGGTGGAGGTAAAGTTTGCACCGTATTTCGGGAGCCCCCAGATGCTCACTATGTCCCCTAATCCGATGGCCAACATGCCGCACCCAAAGAGAAGGAATATGCGCGACCCGCGATGCACATAACTTCTCGCGGCCAGGAAGGCAATAGCGAAAGGCAGTACAGCCAGTATGCTGTCAGACACACCTTCAAGAACGAGAGGTCTGGGAATCTGAGGCGAACGAAACCACGCGGATATGCCGGCTGCCGCAAGGCAGCATAAGGTGGGAATTACGTGCGCGTATTCGCCAACGTAATCATTTTTCATGGCGGACAACGCGAGGCAGTCGTACCTCGCTGATCGGGTTTGCCGGATCTAGAGTCTCAAACTGCTCGGAAAGAAGATGACTGGGCGGCCTTGCAGATGGCCCAACTCGGCTCACAAGCATTCCATACGCTCCCGCAAACAGAATAGTACCACCGTTCGCCATCGAAGGAAAATCGGGCCGGCGCTCAAGGGTGGGAGTGGCCCTCTCTCTCTGCAACCCCGATGCGAGAAATCAAGGAGATTTCCCGATGTAGGACAAACACCGACAAAACCTTTGCCGTCACTCTGACAAATAATTCAGACGACGCTGACCGTCAATTTTGACCCATTCGATATAAACTGGCGAGATGAAGGTTCTTTTCATCGCAGGCGCCTCTCCGACCAGAGAGCGTTTGGCGGAGGTAATCTCGGAATTGTCGGGGGTGCAAGTTGAGATCTGTGAGCCTGATGGGCTGAAAGACCGAAAGATCATGGAAGTCCATCCCGACGTTATCCTGATCGATATGGATCAATCGCGCGGCCGCGGTCTCGAAACTATCAGACAATTCCGCAAGCTACCGAGAGAACGTGTTCCTGTCATTATGGCGATTGGCAGCATCGCTTCGCTGCAATACCGGGCGAGCTGCGCGGAGGCTGGGGCAATGTACTTCTTTGATCGTGTACGCGAGCAAGACTGGCTTATTGATTCCCTCGCTTCAATCCGTGAACAGCTGACGTAAGCGGACGGATGAGGGAGACCGGTGAGATGAGCCAGAGCGTCGTTTTCTCCCTGGACACGCGGCTTTATGCGATTAGCCTTTCTGCCGTACGACGCGTCGTGCAAGCCGTTGAGCTCACCCCTCTGCCGAATGCTCCTCCTATTGTGAAAGGAGTCATCAACCTCGGCGGACTGATAATTCCCGTTGTTAATATTCGCCGGCGGTTCCGGCTCCCCGAGCGCGAGTTGGAGCTCTCCGACCAGTTTATTGTGGCCACGGCCCTCAGGCGTGACTTGCACGAAGACGGCGGCCGGCTTCTCGCATTGGTTGTAGATACGGTGGTCGGTGTGCGCGAAATCTTGGCGCAGGAAACGACTTCTGCAGCGGCGATACTGCCGGGCCTGGAACATCTGGAAGGGGTGGCAAGGACCGACGATGGACTGATTCTGATCCACGACCTCGGAACCTTCCTCTCCCCGGAGGAAGAAGATGCCCTCGAGGCGATCCTGCCAGTGAGTATTCAATGAGCGCTATTCCTCCTTTCCTTCTGGAGCGGCTCAGCCAGTTTGTTGCTGCGCGCATGGGGCTGCATTTCCCGCAGGAACGATGGGGAGACCTCGCGAACGGCCTCGCTTTGGCAGCTAGGGAGCATGGGCTGAAGGATGTAGAGGAATACGCTCAGTGGCTCTTGTCGGCCGCACTCACACGGCGCGAGATCGAAACTCTGGCGAGCCACCTGACTGTGGGCGAAACGTACTTTTTCCGCGAGAAAAGGAGCTTCGAGATTCTCGAAGATGAGGTCATCCCGGAGCTGATCCGAGCTCACCAAAGGGGCGATCAGAGGCTGCGGATCTGGAGCGCGGGATGCTGTACCGGAGAAGAGGCCTATTCGGTCGCAATGCTCCTGGACAAGATGATTCCAAACCTTTTCGACTGGAACGTTACCATCCTTGCAACGGACATCAACCCAAAGTTCCTCGAATCGGCCTCTCTCGGCATCTACGGGGAATGGTCTTTCCGGGCAATTCCTCCGGGCATCAGAGAACGCCACTTTTTGTCACTGTCCGATGGAAAGACGCAGATATCACGGCGGATTCGCCACATGGTGAGCTTCTCCTTACTCAACCTTGCCGAAGACCTCTACCCTTCCCTGCTGAACAACACGAATGCCATGGACGTCGTGCTGTGTCGGAATGTTCTCATGTATTTCACCGCGGAACATGCCGCCCGGGTCGTTGAAAATCTCCACGCTGCGCTCGTCGACAACGGATGGCTGCTTGTCGCGCCGAGTGAAACGTCGCAGATCCTTTTCTCACGCTTCACGATCGTCAACTTTCCCGATGCGATTTTCTATCGCAAGTCTTCGCTCTCTCCTCCCAGCTTCGCGAACCCCGATGCCGCACCGTCCACTGTCGTTGAACCCTCCGCTCTTCCGAAGCCGACGCCCTCTCCCGGCGTGAGTCGGCGTGAAGAACGCTATTTCTCCGCCGGCCCTCGGGATACGGACCCTCCGATTCTAATGGCACAGATTCTGGCAAATCGTGGAGAGCTCACGGAAGCGCTCGCATGGTGCGATCGGGCCATATCAGGCGATGTCCTGAACCCCACGCACCGCTTCCTGCGTGCGATAGTAGCGCAAGAGTTGGGAAGGCTCGATGAGGCAAAGAGGTCCCTCGAACAGGCGTTGTACCTTGATCAGGATTTCGTCATGGCGCACTTCGCGCTTGGCAACCTCACGAAGAGAATTGGCCGACACGTGCTTTCGCGGAAGCATTTCCGCTCCGCTTTGAGACTGCTGCAACGACTGGAACCGGATGCGCCGGTACCCGAATCCGCCGGGCTTACCGCAAGCCGGTTGACCGAGATCATGCAATCGACGTCGGAGGGAGTTACGGAAATCTCATGAGCGCACAAAGAATCGATTGGGCGGAGATCCATCAGCGGATGGCGGCGGCTGAGGCGGCGATCGCGCGCAATGGACACGCCACGCACGATGAAACCCTGGCGATTCTGAAGGCGCGGGCAAAAGCCCTTGCGCGCAAGATCGAGGGAAGTTCACGGGAAGAGGCGTCGCTCGAGGTAGTGTGCTTCCTACTTGGGCAGGAAAAATATGGCATCGAATCGCGCTACGTTCGTGAGGTGTGCCCATTGAATGATCTGACACTTCTGCCCGGAGCGCCGTCCTTCGTCCTGGGCATTGTAAACATGCATGGGAAAGTCCTTTCCGTCATTGACATCCGGGAGTTCTTCGATCTGCCGCAAAGAGGAGTAGGCGATCTGGACCGGCTCATCGTTCTCCAACACGGCTCGATGGAGTTCGCTCTCTTTTGCAATGCAATCCTCGGGGTCGTCGAAGTCCCAACGAGTGAGTTGCAGTCCGGCCTTCCCACGTTGACAGATCTTCGCGCGAAATATCTCAAGGGAGTCACCGGGGATCGCGTAGCCATACTTGACGGAGCGAAGCTTCTCTCAGACGAAAAGATGATCGTGCGGGAAGAAGCATGAGTTGCGTCCCTCTTATTGGCGGACGGCAAGGCAAGGAGCGGGGAAATGAAATGGTCGATCGGCGCAAAAATCAGTGGCGGCTTCGCGCTAGGCTTGGCGATCCTGGTCGTTCTGGGTGTGGTCTCGTATCGAGATTCGAAAGGGCTGATCGCCTCGGCCGACTGGGTCACGCATACCTATCAAGTCCTTGCTGGGCTGGAGCGGATTATCAAGTTGATGGACGACGCGGGGACGAGCGAGCGCGGCTTTGTCATTACGGGGGCTGACCTATTTTTGGAGCCCTATACCGCCGGGAGCGCGAATGTCGGAGCGCTCGTGAAGGAAGTGCGTCAGCTGACCTCCGACAACCCTGCCCAGCAGAAACGGCTGGATGCGCTGGAGCCGCTTATCGCCTCACGGCTGGAAAACGTCAAAGCCATTGTCGACGCCCGGCGAACGGCTGGTTTCAAAGCTGCGCAGGAGATGGTCGCCACAGGACAAGGCGAAAGGATCATGGACGAGATCCGACAGATGATCGCGGCGATGGCCGACGAGGAGAATGGTCTGCTGAAAGAGCGGGACGCGGCGTCAAAGGCAAGCGCCGGTGTGACCGTGTCGGTCATTCTGTACGGCATCCCGCTTGCATTCCTTCTCCTGGCCGTCGTGGCCGTGCTCCTGATCCGCAACATCTCGATTCCTCTTGGGAATATCACGAGAACGGCAGAGAAAATCGCCCGAGGCGACCTTCAAGGCACGATTGATTTGCCGGAACGGCAGGATGAGATCGGCATTCTCTCTCGGACATTCCGTAGGATGGCTGTCTTCCTTCAGGAGAAGGCGGAGTCGGCAAGGCAGATCGCCGAAGGCAACCTCACCACCAGGGTCAACTCTCTTTCCGACAGTGATGTACTGGGGAGGGCTTTTGCCGACATGGTGGCAAACCTCCGGCGCATGACGCGCGAGCTGCAGGAGGGGATCGGGACGTTGGGGACCTCAGCAAGTGAGATTCTGGCTACCACGACGCAGATTGCCACCGGAGCCGCGGAGACGGCCACTGGGGTCAGCGAGACGACCACCACGATGGAAGAGGTCAAGCAGACGGCACAGGTTGCAAGCCAGAAGGCGAAGTCAGTGATGGATGGGGCGCAGCGCTCAGTGCAGGTCTCCCAGGCAGGCAAAAAGGCAGTGGAAGAGACACAGGGGGGGATGAACCGCATTCAGGAACAGATGGAGCTCATCGCGGGCAGCATCGTGCGGCTGAGCGAGCAGAGCCAGGCCATCGGGGAGATCATCGCCACGGTGAACGACCTTGCTGAGCAGTCGAATCTGCTTGCAGTGAACGCGGGTATCGAAGCGGCGAAGGCAGGGGAACAAGGCAAGGGATTTGCGGTGGTGGCGCAGGAGGTCAAGAGCCTCGCGGCCCAGTCCAAGCAGGCCACGGCGCAGGTGCGGGGGATCCTGGGGGAAGTGCAGAAGGCAACCAGCGCTGCGGTGATGGCCACTGAGCAGGGCAGCAAGGTGGTGGAGGCGGGGGTGAAGCAATCGGCGGAAGTGAGTGAGGCCATTCGACAGCTGAGTGAGAGCATCGCCGAGGCGGCGCAGTCCTCGACACAGATTGCGGCCTCCAGCCAGCAGCAGGTGGTGGGTATGGACCAGGTGGCGCACGCGATGGAGAGCATCAAGGTGGCAAGTGCACAGAATGTTGCAGGCACGAAGCAGGCGGCGGTGGCGGCGCAGCAGCTTCACGACTTGGGAGAGAGGCTGAAGCAACTCGTGGCACGATACCGGCTGGAGGAGCCAGGGGATGCCCGAGCCGGATAGGGAGTTTCAGCAGCGACTCCTGGCGACCTTCAGGGGAGAAGCCGAGGAGCACGTACGCGCCATCTCCGGCGGTTTGATTGAACTTGAGCAGACGCCCAGGCTCGCCGATCAGGCGGCGATCGTCGAGAAGATTTTTCGAGAAGCCCACAGCCTCAAAGGTGCTGCGCGGGCGGTCAACCTGAAGGAAATCGAGACTATCTGCCAGTCCCTGGAGGAGGTTTTCGCCCGGGCGAAGCGCCAGGAAATCGAGCTTTCAGCTGAAGCGCTTGACGTGACGCACCGCGCAGTGGATGAGATTGAACGCCTCATAGGGGAGCCTGGGCAGCAAGGGCTCGAGCAGGGGCCGCGAAGCAGTCGTGATCTGCCGGACCAGTTGCTATCCCTCTCCCGCGGCCCGGCTGGGATCGAGGCGCCCGCTGGACCTAGGATTGAGGTTACCATGCCTTCGGCAGGACAGGAGCCGAAAGTCGCAGCAGAGACCGTCAGAGTCCCCTCGGACCAGCTAGACCGACTGCTTCTCCAGGTGGAGGAACTTGTCCCGGAGAGCATGGGAGTGGCGCACAGCTCGGCCAGACTGCGGGAGCTGTTGGCCGACGTCTCACTGTGGAAACATGAATGGGCGAAGGTGCAGTTTGCCGCCAAAGCCCTGGACAGACGGGGCACCGGACTGCGGAGGCTCTTCGAGTTCCTGGAATGGAATGACGAGTTTTTCAAGACCTTGGAAAGGAAGTTGAACAGTCTCTCCCGATCTTCGGAGCGTGATCAGCGCTCCCTGGGCGCGATGGTGGATTCCCTCCTTCGCGACACGAAACTGCTCCTCCTGCGTCCCTTTTCCTCGCTTACCGAAAACTTCCCCAAGATCGCGCGGGACCTCTGCCACCAACAGGGCAAAGAGGTGTCACTCAGAGTGCGGGGCGCAGACATCGAAATTGACCGCAGGATCCTGCAGGAGATCAAGGATCCGCTCATCCATATTTTGCGTAACTGCATCGACCACGGTGTTGAGAAGCCCGAGGATCGCACGCGCGCAAAAAAAGCGCCGCAAGGCGCTATCATTATCGCTATCGAACAGAAGAGCGCCAATAGGGTGGAGATCGCGATCTCCGACGATGGTGCAGGGATAGATCCGCAGAGCGTGAGGGATGCGGCAGTGAGAGCGGGAGCGGTCTCCGCCGAATCCGTGCACGACCTTCGGGAGTCGGAAATCTTGCAATTCATTTTTCAGTCAGGCGTCTCGACAAGCCCGATTGTCACGGACATCTCGGGTCGAGGGCTGGGTATGGCGATCGTTCGCGAAAAGGTGGAGAGGCTCGGAGGAGAGGTCACCCTGGATACGCGCGTGGGGGCAGGCACCACGATTCGGCTATCGCTTCCCCTCACCGTAAGCACGGTGCGAGGACTCCTGATCCGCGTGGGAGAACAGAACTTCGTTATCCCCGTGACCTTTGTGGAAAGAGTCGCGTCGATGAGAAAGGAGTCGATTCAGACAGTCGAGAACCGGGCAACGGTGATGGTGGGAGGCCAGGCAGTGTCGTTTGTCCGCCTTCACGATGTCCTGGACCTTTCTCCACCTGGATCGGGACGCGAAGACCCTGGGAGCCTGTCGATGGTCGTCCTTGCCGCCTCCGAGATGCGCATTGCCTTCTTGGTGGACGAGGTGATTGGCGAGGAGGAGGTCCTCATGAAGAGCCTCGGACCGCAGCTCGTGCGGGTGCGGAATCTTGGAGGAGCGGCTGTTCTGGATACGGGGAAGCTCGTGCCCATCCTGAACGTCGCCGATCTCATGAAGTCCGCCATCAAGACGACATCCCTGCCCGCTTCCCCGCAGGAGGTCCCGGCTTCCCGTAGAGGCTCGATTCTGGTCGTGGATGACTCTATCACTGCACGGACACTCTTGAAGAGCATCCTTGAGGCTGCTGGGTACCTGGTCAGGACGGCAGTGGATGGAGCGGAAGCCTTTGCGACCCTTCGCGAAATGGAGTTCGATGTCCTTGTCTCTGACGTCGATATGCCACGATTGAACGGCTTCGACTTGACCGCAAGGATCCGCTCGGATAAGAAACTGGCCGACCTCCCCGTGATCCTGGTCACCGCGCTGGAATCCCGAGCAGGACCGGGAGAGAGGAATTGATGTGGGAGCCAACGCCTATATCGTGAAGAGCAACTTCGAGCAAAGCAACCTACTCGAAGCCTTGCGTCGATATGTCTAGTCGAAATGCGGGATGGGGAGGCCCGGCACGTGAAACCGAAATTTCGGGTCTTGATCGTCGACGACTCGGTGGTCTATCGCGAGTTTCTCGCGCACATTCTCGCCTCCGATCCGCAGATCGAGATTGCGGGGGCAGTGCAGGACGGTGCGGAAGCGCTCGAGGCGGTGACCACCTTGCGGCCTGACGTGATCACCATGGACATAAACATCCCGGGGATGGACGGCTACGACGTCACCCGAAGGATCATGGAATCATCCCCGACACCGATCGTTGTGGTGAGCGCGGCTGATGACACTGGGGAAGTGGAAATGAGCTTCCGAGCCATGGAGTCGGGAGCTCTGGCGGTGGTCCCCAAGCCGCGCGGGGGCGATTCTCCCGTCTCTGTGTCGCAATCCAGGGAATTGGTCCTGATGGTAAAACTCATGGCAGAAGTGAAGGTCGTTCGGCGGTGGTCGCGAAAGATAGCTCCGCCGGCCGCGGTGACTGGTCCACAGGTTGCACGAGGCCTGGACGGAACGTTGCCCCGTCCGCAGCGAATGCAAAACGGCTCATGGCCATGCGAGGCGGTCCTGATCGGCGCCTCCACCGGCGGACCTCTTCCAATCAAGACAATCCTCTCTGTTTTGCCATTTGACTTCCCGGCGGCAGTGCTCGTGGTCCAGCACATTGCCGCAGGCTTCGGAGTTGGCTTCGCTGAGTGGCTGGGGGGCGAGTCACGACTCCCCGTACACGTCGCTCTTGAGGGAGAGCCCATCATGTCCGGCCACGTCTACATCGCCCCGGATGAGGCGCACATGGGAGTACGAGAGGGACCGCGCATCATCCTAGGGCATGGGGAGCCGGAGAATGGGCTGCGTCCCTCCGTCTCTCATCTTTTCCGATCTGCGGCGAAGATATACGGGAGAAAAGCAGTGGGCATCCTTCTATCGGGTATGGGCAGGGACGGTGCTGAGGAGTTGAAAGGTCTCAGAGACATAGGGGCCGTGACCTTCATACAGGATCGGGAGTCTTGTGTGGTTTTCGGAATGCCCGGCGAGGCAGCGAGGTTGGGCGGAGCATCGTACACCATGTCGCCGGAAGCCATTGCTTCGGCCATCGTGAACCTTGCAGAGTCGGGAAGCTTGATGGGGGGGACGGCAATATGAGCGCGGAGTAGAAAGGTGTGACCACAACCGAGATCCTCATCGTGGAGGACAGCACGACACAGGCAGCGCAGCTCTCACACACACTGGAACAGGCCGGCTACATGGTTCGCGTTCCGGCAACGGAGCAGAGGCCCTCCAGGCGGTTCGGGAGGCTCGTCCCCACATCATCATCAGCGACGCAGTGATCCGGTCATGGACGGATACACAATGTGTCGAACAATCAAAGATGACGTGTCTCTCTGCCAGATACCCGTGATTCTCCTTACCTCACTTTCGGATCCCCAGGATGTCATCCACGGAATCGAGGCCGGAGTCGACCACTATCTGACAAAGCCATATCAGACCGAGGCGCTCCTTTCCAAACTTGAAGCTGTGCTTTCCTTCACTCCGAACAGTTGCGATGCGGAAGAGCAGTTTAGCGTCACAGTCGCGGGCAGCACGCGCACGGTGCGATCCAGCCACCGTCGGCTGGTCAATTTGCTGCTGTCCACCTACGAGAGTGCCGTTCGGCGCAACAAGGAGCTGATCGAAGCACAGGCGGAGCTGGAGGCCGCCAATAAGGAGCTCGAGGCCTTCGCATACGCGGTCTCGCATGACCTTCGTGCGCCGCTGCGAGCACTCAGCGGCTTCAGCCATGCGTTGCGTGAAGATTACGGAGCAGATTTGAAAGGGGAAGCTCGCGGGTTCCTTGATCAAATCACCTTGGCCTGCGCGAAGATGGGCGAGCTGATCGACGG